>CAWERH010000040.1:0-71296 GCA_963811315.1 uncultured delta proteobacterium | reverse complement strand
TATCGAGAAGCTTTTGCCGGTTTCGACCCGGAAAAAGTACGCTGCTTCGGCAAGCGGCAAACCGAAGCCTTGCTCAAAAACGCCGGCATCATCCGCAACCGCGCAAAAATTGCGGCGGCTATTAACAACGCGGGAAAATTTTTAGAAGTCCGGGAAGAGTTCGGTAGTTTCGATAAATACATCTGGCGCTTTGTCGATGGCCAGCCGCTGATCCATCGGCTCGAGGCATTGAAAGATTACCCGGTGAGTAGCGCCGAGTCCGACGCCATGAGCAAAGACCTAAAACAGCGCGGTTTCAAGTTCGTCGGCTCGACGATTTGCTATGCCCATATGCAGGCAACCGGGATGATCAACGATCACGCCATGAGCTGCTTTCGCCGCAGCGAAATCCTGCAGCTTTTCCCCTCTCAACGCAGCCGTCATTAGCCGCGATTGTCGCGCCGGAGCAGCTGCGGCACGGCCATCGTGGTCGGCATCAGCACAAATAACCCGTAGGATGATACCGTAGGGGCGCACCTATGTGTGCGCCCTCTTGGGGGAATGCGCAGCCCTGGCGGACACGCAGGTCCGCCCCTACACGCCCACGAACACGAACACGCTTTTCGAATTCGTTCCATCCGCGCGTACATAAACGCGCGTAATTGCATCGGGTTTGTACACGGGAATTTTTTTCTCCTTCTGTCGCCGCAGCGAGCGAAAATCCACGACACCGCTGCGCATTCTGCCCATGCAAGCGTGAGGATTCGTCTGACAATGTTGGCATTCAGGGGCGGTCATTCCTGTCGCAGCACTATTTTTATCCGCACGATTTCCTTTGGCAAAATACGAATTCGTCAATTGTTTGACTCGTGTCTCTGCTGGTCTCAGTTTTGCTGATCAGTCTTCTGCTAATTGGGGAATCATATTTTAATGCTAGTCAACCTGTATACTGTGGAGGGTCTATGACCAGTCAACGATGGTCATTCCTGTCAATGATTAAGCCGTTACGTCGTCAAAACGGCCAAGCGATTATCGAAACGTTATTCGGCTTCATAATTTTCCTGTCGTTTTTCTTTGCGATCGTGGAGTTCTCCCATCTGATCTACTCGAAGGTAACTTTGCAGCACGCGCTGCGAACGGCGGGGCGCTATATGATTACCGGCAATACCGGAACCAGTGGCGGCATCCCGATTCCGCGCGATCAAATGATCCATGACGTGTTTTGCGCCAACGTGATTGCCGCAGGTGTGCAATGCCCCAATCTAGGTACCCTCAATTTTCAATTTATTTGTCTGCCAACCCCCGCTACTACGTGTTCGGCGCCTGGCGGAGGGCCAGATCAGACGGTCATGGTCACGGTGAATGTGTCGAAACCAACGCTGTTGCCATTTTTCTCGCAATTTTTTCCGGCGGGCGGTGTTCCCTTGCAGATAAGCACCACGTGGCGGAATGAGCCATTCCCAAATACTTAGGAGGCCTGATGACACTGTTTCGGATGTTACGCTCGAAAAAAGGTCAGTCGCTAATTGAGTTGATGCTAATTGCGCCACTGATGATGGCGCTGGCGTACGGCGCCCTCGAGGTAGGTTCGGTCATCAGTACTTATCTCACGATGAGTCATACCACCAGGGAAGGCGCCAGCCTGGCGTCGCGTGGCACACCTCCCGAATCAGGCTCTTGCCGCCATAGTCGCGGCTGCCGCGCCGACGCTAAGCACGGCGCAATCAGGCGCAGTGGAGAATCATTTATAGCAGAATTATTCCCAGACCCAGTGAACCCCGGCGCGGCCGAACCATACAATTTTATCGTGGACAATGCATCCAGACGGCCAACTATCAGCTGCAACAGGTACTCTGAGTAAGGCGAGTAAACTGGGTACCCCTGGAACTCCAGTTAACCAGGCAATTCTTCCAGGAATTCAGAATGTAAAATCGGACAAACGTTTCATGTCATTGAGGTATTTTTTGATTATGCGCCGAGCATCATTACCTATGTCGGCAGGGGCATAAACACGGATTTATACGAGCGAACAATATTTACCGATGTTAATGGAAGCTAGGTTGTGGTCGAACGAGGAGGGCGATGATGGTTAAGTTGAATCAAAGAGGATCGTTCATGATATGGTTTACCCTGTCATTTGCGCTCCTCGGCACCTTTGTCGGCTTTGCGCTTGATTTCGGCCGAGCCTATTTGGAAAAAGCGCGCATCTCCCGTCTGGTCGATGGGGCGGCGATCGTCGCTGCGAAGGTTGTCCAAGGACAGGCAGGAAACCAAGACGCTGCAACCAGAGCAGCGTGCGACTCGATGACAATGAATGGCGCACCGGTCGTGATGAGCGGCTCGACCACTTGTGACGCTACCGATGGGGCGACGTTTACCGCGACAATTGCGTATCGTTCTGAAGGCCGTCGCGGGTGGGCCGCCAATGATCCACGTGCAGATCACGGGAACCGAGCAGGTGCCGACGACCTTTCTACGATTTCTGGGTTGGATGGTTCCGGGAAACTATTCGACCATCAACGTTCGCCGCCGTCGCCGAAGCAGCGCCGGAACGGCCCATCGACTTGGTGCTGGTGCTCGATCGATCGGGTTCGATGTCGGGAGCCAAGATAGCGGCTTTGAAAACCACCGTGAATGAGTTTTTGGATAATAACTTCACCGGCAACGACCGTATCGGCATGGTCAGTTTCGCTTGGCGCGGCTGCGGCAATGCGGCCGGCCTGGATGACTTTGCCGCGAACATCTGCCAGCCCGATGTGGCGATGGACTATGCGACCAGTGGCTTTATCAATACACTAAAGAACAGAGTGAATCAGCTCACCACGAATAATGGCGCCACTGGCACGATGGAAGCGCTGCGAACGGCGCGTGTTCCGATCGCAGCAGCGTTTAATGATGCTACTCGCGTGGCCACGCGCAAGGTCGTGCTGCTGATCACGGACGGCAAACCGACCGTCATGAGACGAGACACGGATGCTCAATGCAGGCAAAATCCAAAGAACAACGACGCCGGTAGCTGAGTGGGATACCGCCGGCCAACACTTTTCCAAACGGCTGTTTAATGGAGGCAAATGATGCCTCTGGGGGACAGTGCGGGACGGTCAACTCTTAGCCTCGGATCTATGACCTATGCCTACAATAGCACTACTCCTCAAATTTTCCAGAATACGATCTCCTGTTTTCGCTCTTTATCCGGTTGTGCCGCGGGGTCCAACGGCGTCATGTATGAGGCTGATCTGATAAGAAATTGTGGCGCGGGCAACGCCGGCTGCGCCGGCGCCGGAGCGCACGATGTCCTGGTCTTTGCCATTGGCATCGGCACGGTACACAGGTACTCCGAATGCAGATTCGATAAATACGCCAAGTGTATGCTTTTGCGCGCAGCCAACGGAACTGATGTCTTGAACACCGGAAATAATACCGTAGAGAGCATCAACACCGTTTGCACGCCTCCTCCGCCAACGTATGGCGATAACGATACCTACGCGGAACTGCGGAATGGTTGGCCCTGCGGCTCTGGCCCCTGTATTAATGCCACTCAGGAAAAAGGCAAAGTCTACTTCGTTGATCAAACCCTCAACGTCCAAGCCCAAATGCAGCAGGTCTTCAGCGAGATCGCCGCACTGCTTAAGCTCCGGCTGACGCTTTAATATTGCCGGCTTTGATGCCAAACCAGCACGGGCTGACTTCAATCAGCCCGTGCTGGAATGTAGGTTCGCCGCAGCTGCTAATTGCTTTTATTAACTCTGTCGCGGACTGATCTTCGATTCCCGCCGATTCGAACTTGCGATTTGCCAAGTCTCCGCTGGAAATTTTTAGCCGGACTTCCAAAAAGAAATTCTATCGCACGCAGTTGAATAGCAGGTTTCATGCGGCGATCGAGGACCGCCCGGTCAACGCTGTACGTCCTCGTTCCGCGATGAACGTCGAGATGGTCATGAATGTCGGTGCAAGTGTGATTTGTCGCCGCATCTGGAAATCTTGAGAGAAGGTTTTAGCACGGCATATTTGTTGCTGTCGTTAAGCATAGAAAATTTTGTAGGAGGTTCAAACATGACGAGAAAAATCCGTCGGTTGTTTTTTGTTACAGTACTCGCCGCTTTTGGCGTGGGCATGAATGGAGCCGCTTTCGCTCAGCAGGTATCTGGAGCGATCTTCACTACAGATCAGAATAGCAGCTACGTAAACGGGAATGTTTATGATTCCATGGAAGAGGTTTATTTGAATGGCGGCCCGCGTCCAAATGCGCCTTGTACTGCTGCGGGTTTGCCGTCGGGTGATTATTATTTCCAGGTGACGGATCCCTCCGGAAGCCAGCTGCTCTCTTCCGATGCAATTGAATATCGCCGGACTACCGTGTCAGGCGGGCTCTTTATCAACGCCACGGCATTCCATAATATCGGTATCGGAAAATGTGTTGGTGTGAATCCAGAACAATATTACCGTGCAATTGGCGCCCTTTAATCCTACCCCCAATCCAGGTGGGGAATACAAGGTCTGGGTAACCAAGGTCAGCGACTTCGATGTGACGATGACCAAAGGCTCCTTTGGCTTCATTCAAAGCAAAAGCAAGACGGATAATTTTAAAGTGGTCGCTCCGGTTGATACTGTTATCGATTCCGATGGCGACGGCATCCCGGATTCCGTAGATCTATGCCCGACGGATCCCGACCCCATTTGCGGCATCATATTCGGATAAGTTAGACTTGCCAGTTTGGCTTCGATTGGTTGTCTGATTACTGAACCGTTAAATTCATCACTTCTTTGTCATCCGGGCGCGGGGTAGGGCTACTACTCCGCTCCCGGGTTTTGTTTCCTCATTAACGAGCATCCATGCAGCGGCTCCCCAAATATTCCGGCCGAAACATCCTGGATTCCCTGCGCCACAGCCATTCTACGAATTTCTAACTACGATGCGCACGAAAATATCGAACGCGACGATCCTAACTTTGTTGCTTTTCGTCGTGAATCGTCTGTGCCACGTGGGTAAAACCGTTACTTGACCGGAATATCTGCGAGATCCACAACCGGAATATCTCTGATCGGCTGCGCCGATAGCCGGGTACCGCGTGCCAGCGGCCGCCATTTGGCGCAACGTTGGTCACTCCTTAGCGGCAGGCGCGGAAAAGTATTGGACGCGGCTGACGGCGACGTCTGAGACGAACATAACGCCGGTGTAGCGGTCGAAGAGGGGTTTCAATCCCGCCAAAATCGGCTCGACTTTTTCCGGCGTGACGACCGTCATGAGCATGACGATGCTGTCCATCTCGTTGAACATCGGATGGGCGGTGTGAAAACCATGATGGCCTTTGCCGGAAATGTTGTGGATGATGGTGTAGCCGGTCGCCTTATGGTCCAGCAGGTCGGTGGCGAACTTCAAGTGCTCGCCCTGAATGATAATCCTGATCTCCTTCATCGGATGCAGCGTGAGGTCGGTCATGGTTATCCTCCTTTCAATCCGCGTCTCTATGAGCGGTGTTGGGTCATGTTGAATCGCCTCCACTCCATCCTTGTTTCGGGAACATAGAGATAGCACACTTGCTTATCCGGTTCGATGGCGATGAGGTGTAACCATTCGTTATCGTACAGGCGCTGCAAAAGACGCTGTCTGCGTATGATCTTGTCGATTGTTTCTACCGGGGCCTCGATCAGTGTGAGCAGACGCATGGCCTCGTGATAGGGCTGCGAACCGTTCATGACGGTCTGCCAGGCCAGGCCGGTGCGCAGATCGCTCTGCGGCCCGGACATAATTCCCAAGCGGCCGACGACGTTGTGGTAAATCTTGCTGCCGCTGCCGTATACCTCTTGATCCACCGAGGAGAAATAGTGCTCCATGTTGATCCATTGGCCGACCACTTGCGGACCGATCAGGATGGCCTCGAGCAGCCGACCGTCCGGATCGCCGCAATAGTCATACGAGTGGAGAAATACTCTTCCGTCAAGAGGTATTCCGCGAGTGAGCGCCCGGCGCCCGACAATAAAAGCCGCGTTACCGGATAGCCCCCATTCCGGCCGGACTTGGCTCCAATCGCTGCTCCGACGGCGGACTTCTCGGCGGGCCTTTGAAGCGCGTAGGGTCACGTTGATCTCGGGGAAGCGAGCGCAACGTTCTTGAGCGTTCCGCGCCCGCGCTCGCTCCAGGTCGTGGACCAGTTGCAGCAAATCTTTGCGATGGGTGGGAGGGAGGTCTTCCAGATCGAAGAGATCCACCTCGTCCGTCGTCGTGTTGTGCTGCCCGGCGATAAAATAACAATCCTGCGGAATCGGGATGCCATTCTTCGCCAGTTGCTCTCGTACCAGCGGTTTGTTGGCCATGATCGCCAGGACGCGCGCATTGGGCTTACCCGAGTTGCCGCCGCACGCGCCGCAGTCGAGGGCTGCTTCAAACGGATTGTTCTCCGATCTGCTGGCGTGGCCGCACAAGAGCACGAGACGGGCGAAGTTTCGCGTCAGCCCCATCATCCTGAGCGCGGTTTCCACGGTAAGAACCTGCTCGCTGAGCGTGAAGCCGGTACGCGTGATGCGCTCCACACGGGCAAAAGCCCCGCCTTGGTTAATGCCGTAGTCTCGCCGGAGATCCTCGATGAAGTCGGCTTCTTCTTCGCGCGAAAGCGCGGTGGAACGCGCCTGGGCCGAGGGCTCGCCGCCTCTGTTCATCCAGCGCCTGGCGGCGCAAAAACTCCAACCGTTCCAGCGATAGGTTCAAATTGCGATCGCCGAACTTTTCCTGCAGCGCCCGGCGCGTGGTGGCGCGCTGCTCCGCGGCGAGCATCTCTTCCACCTCTGCGCGCGACAATTTGTCGACGGTCAAAGTCGTGGCGACGGGGGGAACGAGTTTACGCCGAACCCACTCCATCACGCTTCGATACCGGGCGGCGCAAAGAGTTTTGCCGACCAGCGGCAGGCTGTAAAACCAACCCAGAGACTCCACCATGACGTAAGGCGTGAAGACGTTTTCCTTGAGATCGTAGAGCAGCGTATGCCACGCTTCGAGGAGCTTCTCCCTGTGCCGACTTTTGAAGAGGAACTGGCCCTGATAGGTTCGGGGAATCTCGCGGACAAAATTTTTGCTTTTCAGGATCACCGGAAACTGATCGGTTTCATGGTGGCTGCCCAGGGCTTGATGACGGATGGCGACGGCAAAAAAACCGGCGAAACCGAAAGTTTCGTAGTCGCCGGTCGCTTCCAGGTTGCGCCGCAGGGGCTCGGAGCGAACGTCGATGCAAAATACTGCTTGGGCCTGAGGGCGGACTTTGCTCTCGTTTGGCGATTCGTGCGGGTCGCCAGAGGCCTCGGGCGGATTCCGGCTCGAAGGAAACTGAGTGAATCGGCCAGCCTTGAGCCGCAGCTTGTCCAAAAGTTGTTCTTGATAACCGGTCTCGAAGGCCTTGAGCCAAACCGGACCGTGCTCGGTCTCGGGAAAACCGTCCATCCAATCCAGTAAGAGCCGCAGGTTCGATTGCTGCGTCTGCGTCAGTAGCGCCGGTTCCAATTCCAACGCCCGCGCGAGCGCAACCAAGCGCCAAGCGTTGATCAGAGGCGCGCGGCTGTCCGCTGCGCCCGGCGGATTCGACAGATGGCTCCCCACGCTTTCGCATCTCGGCCGAGATCGCGTCGACGTTGCCGTCGATCCCAAGCGCTTTGCGACAGGCGCTTTGCACCAGCTCGCGCTCGTACCATAGGCGCACCGCGAGATACTGTACCAGGTCGATGGGATATGCCGTCTGCCATTCATACTCGCTCTGATCGGCGCGCCACTTGATGAAGCCGGCCCAGCCCGACAGCGCGGCGAGATGAAGAGAAAAATATTCCGGCCAAGACTCTGGATCGATGCCGAGTGCTCCAAGACTTTCAAGGAGGGCGTCCTCCGGCTGTGCGGGAAGGCGGCTGAGTTTCTCGCGGCTGTTTTTAATCCCGCAGGGAGACCATTCCCGTTGGGCGAGAGATCTCCACGCGGCGTAAAAACCATCTCTCCTGCCGGGCATGGGCCAGGTTGCGTGGCCTTCGTCTAAAAAGGCTTCGCACCATTTGACCATCTCGCGGTTGATTTGCTCGGAAATCTGCGTGCCGAGATTCCGATCGCACCAAGCGGCTAAGGTTTCGATGCCACCGATGCCTTGCCGCTCCTCCGCGCTTTTCGAAGCCGTGGACCGGTTTCCTGGGCGACAGTTGATCAACCAGCAGGGCGATCGTGTCACGATCCGGATGGCGTGCGAGCAGGGCGTCGAGTGGGTCATCGGCCGGGGGCGATATTTCTCCAAGCATACAGGCACGCAGCACGTCCAAGTGAGTGATCTCACGCGCTCCCAACTTAACGTGCTTGGTCTCCGCACGAGAATTCAGCGCGGCCTCCAGATGTCGCGGTAGAATCCGCCCGGAGCGAAAATAGTCGCGAAACATTTGACCGGGCAAATAACCGTTGCCGCCGAGCAATCGTTGGCCTCGCCGCACTCCCTCGTCGAAAGGCAGATCTTCCAAACCATGCAGCGGATTGTGGTGCACGAAGGTGCGCATCGGCCAGTAGTAAGCGATGATTTCACTCGACAGCCGGATGAGCGTTCTGAGCTCCATCCGCTGAGTCTCGCTGTACGGCGTTGCTGCTATTTGCGCCACTGCATCATCTCCATGGCGGTTTGGTGACCGTTGATCATAAGACTGGATTCGAGCAGCGCCGGCGGCGTGGTGCCGAGGACAGCCAGAAGCACCAAGATAGTCACAAAGTAGATAACTTCGCCGCTGCGCAGGTCCTCGTAGAGCATATCAACCCGGTGCGGCCCGAAAAGAAGTCGCTGCATCATTCTGAACAAATACCACGACGCCAAAAACCACATGAGCAGAATGATCCACAGCCCCGACGAAATCGTCAAGGAAGGCTGGAGGAGCATCTCGATAGGGCGAAAAAATAACGCGAAGGGAGGCAGGCCGACGCCCGCCATGACGAGGAGTGAGAACAGGGCGGCGAAGCGGGGCATGGGTCGCGCCAATCCATGCATCCGGTCCAGGGTCAAATTTCCGTAGCGTCTGCGCAGGCGCTGCCATGCGAGCAGGAGTCCGGCGGTGAGCAGAGCCACCGCGGCGACATAAACAAGCGCCGGGAATACCAAGCGGCCGGCCGCGGCGAAATGCCACCAGAGTGCCGAGTAGAAAGCGAGACTGGCGTAAGCCAAAAGATACGGAACCCGCACCTGCCCAAGCGCCTTGAGCGATCCGTAGAGCGCGCCGACTAAGGCGAGGATGTTCACGGCACGGAGAATCTCGATGGGCAGGTCCCTCGATAGATTCACGAGCCCGTACAACCCCGCCGCCGGCAGCAAAACGGCGAGCAACAGCGGCAGGTATCCAGAGGATCGGGTGAGGGCGGCGATGTAAATTCCGTGAAATGGAAAGAGCGGTAGCGCCAGAGCGACGATAATCGATAGTACGATTTGCCCTAGGGACAAATCCGGCCGCTCTGCCGGCGGCAAACACGGCAAGGACAACAGCGACCGCGCCGGCAACGTAGGAAAAGGCCGGTCTGCCATTCAATGATTCGATCCCCTGCGCAAACAGCGGCCGAAGTCTCATGGACAAGGCATCGAGATAAAGGCGGTTCATCAATAGCAGGTAAATCCGCACTTGCAGCGCGTCGACCCATGCCGGCATGCGAATGCTTTTTCCGTGGCTTCCTGCATAGATCAAAACCCAGCTCACGATAATGGTAAGAGCGAACACGGTCACCAAGAGATCGAACAGCGCGACCGGCAATGCTCCGGCCCGGAAGTGGTAAGTCACTTCGCCCGGGGCGGGAAACAGAAAGTGGGTGAAACTTTCCGCGGCCAACAGGTAGGTTATGACCACGACGAACAAGGTGGAGAGCATGATCACGGCCACCTTCCAAGAGGCGACGGCCTTGCAGGCGATAGAGCGTCAGAATCGCTTGAGAGGATGTGGCCCAGCCAAAAAAAAGAAAGATCGCCGTGCCCTGCGAATCGCGCAACGGTATGTTCAGAATGCCATGGGCGGCGAGCACGATGATCAACGGCAGGATCAAGGTGGTGATGAATCCGGTGAGCCAGGTCAAGTTGGAAAACTCGCCGCTCTCCGCAGCCGCATCTTTGGGAGGCAATCTCGGTTCTTGGCGCGCCGCATGGATCACGTAGCCGCAGTTCAGAAAGATCGTGCCTTTAAACAGACCGTGGGCGATGAGATGAAAGATTGCCAGGCCGTAGGCGCCCAAGCCGCATTCCATGATCATAAAGCCCATCTGCCCGATGGTGGAGTAGCCCAGGGTTTTCTTGATGTCGTTCTGGACCAGCATCATGGACGAGCCCAGGAGAGCCGTAAGCATGCCGACGGCGAAGACCATATGGAGCGTGGCCGGGCTCAGGGCATACAGCGGCGCCAGACGGCACAAGAGAAACCCGCCTGCATTGATGATGCCGGCGTGCAAAAGCGCATGGACCGGCGTCGGTGCGTAGAGGGAATCGGGAAGCCACATGTGCAATGGGAACTGCGCCGACTTGCTCATGGCGCCGATGAAGATCAACAAAGTAACGGCGGTGATGCCGCGGATCTCGAGTCCACCGCCCGGCCAAAAAGGAATGACCGTCAGAATGTCAGCGGCGCGGCTGAAAAGCTGCTGAAAATCCAGTGTGCCGTACAAGCTATAAGCCAAGACGACAGCGGCGAGAAAAGCCACGTCGCCCAGGCGCTGCATGATGAAGGTTCTGAAGGCGCCGCGAACCGTGGGAGGATGCGAATCATTGTAAGACAGGAGAGGCAGCAACCAACTCAGCAGTTGCCAGAAGGCGAACAGCATCAGAATATTGGCGCTCGACACCATCCCGAAAAGCACAAAGGTGGTGAACGCCAGGAGGCTGTGGAAGCGCGTATAGCCTCGCTCCTGCTGCATATAACGAAGGGAAAAGAGATGGATGAGTGTGCTGATCGCCGCGATATGCACCAGCATCACGGCGGAAAGCCGGTCGATGTACATACCGAATTGTAAGATGCCGTCGCTCCACCGGGGCAAATCGATGGTCTGGGGCCCGCGGGTCGTGACCTCATAAAGCAGCACAAGCGAAAACACGAAAGCCATCACTTCGGCCGCCACGCCGATGCCGGCGACCTTCGGTCCGACTGACCGGCCGAGAACGCCGACAATCAGCCCCGCCGCGAGGGGCGCGAGAAGGATCAATACAGGGTAATTAGGAAACACGAGTTCGATTCACCAGTCAAAAAAAGGCCAGCACTTCTCCTCGCGGATTCTTGCTGGCCGCTCCGCAGATAAAAAATAGCCAGCCCATTGACGAGCCGGCTATATCCAGACCAATCCCCGATGTGTGGATCTTTCAGGTTATCTTCGGCAAGATTTTCTTAATCATAAGGGATGGTGCGATGTCAAGTTTAGTGGTTGGCTGGCAATGGTTCAGTTAGCGAAAGATCTCTCACTTCGTCAGATTGTGTGAAAACTGTCTCGGAGCCCTTCGACGCCGCTCAGGGCGAACGGATAAATACTCAATTTCTAATAAAGCCAGCCGTTCGTGGAGCCGAGTCGAACCGTGGTTAGATTTATCGTCGGGTATTGATTGCGGGTCCGCCGCTATCCACCTTTGAAAGACCATGTCCGCCTACGTCCCGCTCTGGTGCAAAAGTAACTATTCCTTTCTCGAAGGCGCGAGTCATCCGGACGAGCTGGTGGAGGAAGCCTATCGACTTGGCTTGCCGGCCATCGCTTTGACCGACCGTGACGGCGTCTACGGCGCCGTGCGCGCGCATGTGAAAGCGCGCGAACTCGGCATGAAGCTCATTATCGGCGCGCAGCTAACGGTGGATGATGGATCGACGATCGTTTTGCTCGCCGAAGATCGCGCCGGTTACGCGAATCTCTGCCGGCTCATTACCAAAGGTCGGCTGCGCTCGGAGAAGGGCGAGAGCGTCGTCATGTGGGAGGAAGTTTGTGACCATGCGTCGGGCTTGATTGCGCTTTGGGGCGGGAATGCGAGAAGCCTGGATTCCGGCTCGGATCAGCCGGAACTGACGGCAGTGGGAATGACGAAGTGATAGAGATTAGACGATGTCCGCCAATTCGAATCGACGCTACAGGCAATTTGCGCGATGCTTTCGCTGACCGGCTTTATGGCATGCTGACGCGGCACCGGCGTGAGGAAGAGGTTGTTCACGAAAGGCGGTTGCGCGAGCGAGCCAAGCATTTTGGCTTTCCTTGGGTTGCCGCCAACGAAGTGCTTTATCACTCACCGGCGCGCCGCTGCCTGCAAGATATACTGACGGCGATTCGCCACGGCATACCCGTTGCAGCTTGCGGTCAAAAATTAAAGCCCAACGCCGAATACGGATTGAAAGCGCCCCATGCTTTCGCGCGACTTTTCGGCGATGATCCGGCGGCGGTCCAGCGCACAGTTGAGGTTTCCGAGCGCTGCAACTTTGCTCTCGACGAAATCCGCTATCGTTACCCCTCGGAGCAGTTGCCGGACGGCACCACGTCGGCTGAATGGTTGCGCCGGCAAGTTTTCAATGGCGCGCGCTGGCGTTACGGCGACGACGATTCCGACCAACGTGGTCGAGCAGTTGGAAAAGGAATTGAAGATCATCGAGGCGCTCGATTATCCCGGCTATTTTCTCACCATGTGGGAGATCGTCGAGTTCTGCAGCGCCCATGGGATTCTTTGCCAGGGGCGCGGTTCGGCGGCGAATTCCGTGGTCTGCTACTGCCTCGGTGTAACGGCCATCGATCCCGTGCGCATGGAATTTGCTATTCGAACGCTTTATTTCCGCAGAACGCGCCGAACCGCCGGATATCGATCTCGATATCGAGCATGACCGGCGCGAAGAAGTGATCCAGCATGTTTATCAGAAATATGGCCGCGACCGCGCCGCCATGGTCGCCAACGTGGTGCGCTACCGCTCGCGTTCGGCATTGCGCGATGTCGGCAAAGCTTTGGGACTGTCTGAAACCGCGCTCGATCGAGTCGCCAAGTTTCTTTCGTCCTATGAAAGTGTGCGGCCCGAAGCGATGGCACAAATGGGTATCGATCCGACCGGCGGCTTGCACGAGCGGTTGCTGCAGTTTGCCAACGAAATTTTAGATTTCCCGCGCCATTTGTCGATTCATCCCGGCGGCTTTCTGCTCGGCCATGAGCCGGTGCACGACATGGTGCCGATCGAGAACGCCACCATGCCGGAGCGCACCGTGATTCAGTGGGACAAGGAAGATGTCGAGGACCTTGGCCTGTTCAAGGTCGATCTGCTCGGATTAGGCGGTCTCACGCAGCTCGATCTTTGCTTCAGGCTTTTGCGCGAACATCGCGGCATCGAACTCTCCATGGCGACCATTCCGGCTGATGACGCGGCGACCTACGAGATGATCTGCAAAAGCGATACGGTCGGTGTGTTTCAGATCGAGAGTCGCGCGCAAATGGCGATGTTGCCGCGGCTGCGGCCGACAAAGTTTCTACGATCTCGTGATCGAAATCAGCATCGTTCGTCCGGGACCGATCACCGGCGGCATGGTGCATCCCTATTTGCGCCGAAGGCAAGGCAAAGAGCCGGTCGAGTATCCGCATCCTTCGTTGAAGCCCGTATTGGAAAAAACCCTCGGCGTGCCGTTGTTTCAAGAGCAGGTGATGCGCTTGGCGATGATCGCCGCCGATTACACACCCGGAGAAGCCGACCAACTTCGTCGCGACATGGCGGCGTGGCATCGCAGCGGGCGGATGGAGCGCCATCGCGAGCGGCTGATCACGCGCATGCAAGCCAAGGGAATAGCCGCGGAGTTTGCCGAACGCGTTTTCGAGCAGATCCGCGGCTTCGGCGAATATGGTTTTCCCGAGAGCCACGCGGCGAGCTTCGCGCTGATCGCTTACGCCACTGCGTGGCTCAAGTGCCACTATCCGGCGGAATTCGCCTGCTCCTTACTCAACGCTCAACCGATGGGATTTTACCTGCCGGCAACTATCGTCGAAGACACCAAGCGTCATCGCGTGGTCGTGCGCAGCATCGATATACAGACGAGCGAATGGGACTGTACCTTGGAACCGTGTGGAGAAAGTATCGGCAGCTTCGCCGTGCGTATGGGATTGCGTTACGTGAAAGGCCTTGGAGAAAGTGAGTGGCAAAGGATCGAACGAGCGCGGCAAAGCGCGAATTTCGCGTCGCTTCATGATTTCGTTCGGCGGACCGGCTTGGATGAAGGCTCTCTCAGCGCGCTCGCGGAAGCGGGCGCATTCGACAGCCTCGGCATCGACCGCCGCATGGCGCTGTGGGATGCCCGCCGCCTCGCGCGGACGCAGAAAGAATCGTTATCGCTGCCGGCGCGAGAACGGAGTCCAGGATTCGCGCCGTTGAGCAATTTTGAAGAAGTGGGCTGGGATTACCAAAGAACGTCGCACAGCGCGCGCCGCCATCCGCTCGCGCCCATGCGCGCAAGCTTGCTGCAGCAAAACTTGCCGGACGCGCGCACCGTCGCGACGATGAAAAACGGCGCAAAAATTCGTTACGCCGGTCTGGTTATTTGCCGGCAGCGGCCGGGGACAGCCGGCGGCGTGGTATTCATGACTCTCGAAGATGAAACCGGCTTTGTGAACGTGGTGATTTGGGAGAGTGTGTTTCAGCGCTATGCAGTATTGGCGAAAACGGTGAGTTTCCTCGGTATCAGCGGCACGATCCAGGCCGAAGACGGCGTAGTGCATCTGGTAGCTGACTCATTGTGGCAGCCGCGGGTCCAATTAACACCGGCCAGCGCGGGCTAGCCGGGACTTTCATTGACGAACATTGAGTGCAGAGAGCCCAGTGTCCTGGCGCAGAAATTCGCTGCATAATTCGATTGTCATTCGGGAATTATTTTAAAACCGGCCTTCCTTCTCTAGTTTCCTGACAAACCGGTCATCGACCAAATCCTCGGCTTTTAGCTTGCGGATTTTTTCGTTGGTCTGGCCGAGCAGGCGGATGACGTTGCGCACGCCATCGACGCGCGGGTAGATTTTCCGCTCATAGACATTCGCCAGCGTATCGTAGCCTTCCATTGCTTGTTCGACTTTTTGCAGCCGCAAGCCTTTCATCAAACTTTTCAGCACTGCCGGTTTGTTTTCCGGTTGGGCGATGAAGTGCAACGAATCGATTACGCCGCGCAACATGTTCTCGACGACTTCGGGGGAGGCATTCATATAGCGCCGAGTGGTCAGAGTGCCGGTGCTCTGGAATGGAATCGGCAGCTTGGCCAGGTCGCCGAGGTTGGTAAAACCCTTGCTGATCAGCGGCGCGGAGAACGTATAGCCCAAATGGGTCGCGGCGACCGTGTCGTTGGCGAGGGCCTGGCTGCGCACCGACTCGTCGCCGAGAATTCGAAACGTGATGCCATCGCGCTTGGCGTCCAGTCCCCAATATTCGAGCGCCAATGTAGTAAACATCCAACTGCCGCCGCTGGCGCTGGTGACGGCGATGGTTTTGCCTTTGAGGTCTGCCGGTGTTTTGATTTTGGGCGAGGCCATGATGTTGCCGATCAACTTGTTGATGATGCCGGCGACGAAAACCAGATCCATACCTTCGGCCGCGGAGCCGAGCACGGCGCCAGTGGCGGAACCTGAATGCAACTGGGTTTCGCCGGAGGCGAGCGCCGCCATGCCGACCGGACCATTGCGCACGATGACAAACGTCAATTCCAGACCGTAGCGGCGAAAGAAACCCTGGTCCTGAGCCACGTAATTGACCGCATCGCGTTCGCTGAAGGAGCCACTCGTCATGATGACCTTCGTCAACGCCTGGCCGGCGCGCGCCGCGCTCGCGGTGATCGCGGCGCAGAAAACTATTGCCAGAAAAGTTGCGACTTTGATTTTCATCGGTCACCTCCGCGACGGACACTAGAGGAACGCGCCAGTTCGGTCAAGGCGTTTATCGGATTGTGACCTCAACATGCTGGACCGGCGTGCGATGCCATGCGAAATGGCGAGGGAGATTCTTCGCCGGGGCTCAGAATGACACTTGATCGGAGTTGTCATCCTGAGCCTTCGGGGTGCTCAGGATGAACTCGGTGAAGGATCTGATCTTACAATGAGCGCCTAGTGTTCTTGCGCTCGTTTGACAAAATCCGTGTAACCGGATTCCATATCGAGAGATATTTTAACATCGTGAGCGACTCTTGCCTATAATTCTCGAATCAGAAAAATTTCGGGCCTTTGAACATGCCGGATGGGAACTTATACCGACCGGTTATCATGAAGCGTTCGGTAGTTTGACCAGCCAGGCAATTACTCCATTGCTCGATGCTGCTCGAGTGACGCGCGGTATGACGTTTCTCGACATCGCCAGCGGCCCCGGCTACGTTGCCGCCGCGGCGGCCAACCGCGGCGCGACGGTGCTTGGCGTCGATTTTTCGGCGTCCATGGTGGCGCACGCCCGGCAGCTTCATCCGGACATCGAGTTTCGCCAAGGCGATGCCGAACAGCTGCCGCTGGGCAACGATTTGTTCGATGCGGCGGCGATGAACTTCGGTATCCTCCACCTCGGTCAGCCGGAAAAGGCGCTGCTCGAAGCCTATCGAGTTCTCCGCAGCGGCAGCCGTTTCGCGTTTTCGGTCTGGGCGTCTCCTGACGAAACGATCGGATTCGGCATCGTGCTGCGCGCCGTCGAATTGCACGGTGAACCGCGTGTCGATTTGCCAAACGGGCCGCCGTTTTTTCGTTACAGCGACGCCGAAGAGTGCAAACGCGGTCTGATCGCGGCGGGCTTCGAGTCGCCGACCGTGACCAAGGTTTCACAACTCTGGCGATTGCCCGCCGGCGACGGCCTTTTCAATGCGATGAAAGACAGCACGGTGCGCACGGCCGGATTGCTGCGCGCCCAGAAGCCGGCGGAGTTAAACAAGATTCGCGAGGCTATGCGAGCCGAACTAGAGACATATACTAAAGGCGATTTTGTCGAACTACCGATGCCGGCGCTGATTGCGGCGGGGTTGAAAGGCTAAGAAAGGCCTGAGTGCGAGGACTGAGTCCTGAGTTAACGGATTTCGGACTCGGATGCGGTCGTCGGATCCTTTCAATACTCAGCACTCATCCTTAGCACTCGTTACTTCATCAAGGTCCGTGATGCGTTGCGAGCGGGCTTGAGTCGGCGAGCGCCATCATGCGGCGCGCTAACAGCTCGGTCAGGTCGTAGCGGCGCTGGCGTATTTTCGGGTCGTCCCACAGATTATCCATTTCGTCGGGATCGTTGGTGAGATCGTAAAGCTCGCCCCATTCGGCGCCTTCGTACAACGTTAAACGGAAATCCCGCGTGATTAAGCTGCGCGCGCGAAAATTATTGGCCAGGCCCATGTAACCGCGGCGTTGATGTTCTTCGATGAGCAGGGAGTCGTGGCCGGTTTCGCCGCCTTGAACCGCCGGCAAGAGACTGACGCCTTGCATGCCGTTGTGCCCTTGCAGGCCGGCGCGGGTCAGTACGGTCTTAGCGATGTCGAGCGTGCCGCACAGTCCGGTATTGACGAGAGCTCGCGTTTCCACCTCGGGATCATTCCAGATAAACGGCACCCGGACCAAGCCGCGATAGTGCAGCGCGCCCTTGAGCAGGAGTCGGTGATCGCCCATGAAATCGCCGTGGTCGCTGGTGAACACGACCACGGTGTTTTGATCGAGGCAGAGCATTCTCAACCAGCCAAGAATACTGCCGATGGCTTCGTCAACCATCGTGATCATGCCGTAGGTCAGCGCAATCGCTTCGCGGGTCTCACGCTCGGTGACGGCAAACGTCCGTTGACCGTCCCGGTTGCTCTGGTTTTGCACGCGCTCTTCATAGAGCTTCTGCAAGTGCGGCGGAATCGGTCTTTCACCGAGATCGAAGGATCGCGGTAGAGCGATGGAGTCGGGATCGTACATATCCCAATATCGTCCCGGCGGGGTGAACGGATGGTGCGGGTCAGGGAAGGAGCACTGGATAAAAAACGGCCGGCTCTGGTCGGTGCGCGCATAGTTCTCCAGATATTTCATCGTGCGCTCGGCGACGTAAGCGGTGGGATAAAGTTCTTCCGGAACGCGCGTGCGCCAGGCTTGCGGCGCGGTGTAATGATTGCCCGGCAATTGGTTTTTCGCGCCGCGCAACGAATCGGGATCGGCATGGCGCGCGTGCAGCCAGCGGCCGTAGTGTCCGACCGCTTTATCGCCGTGGCCGATCGCCAACTCGACGTGGCTAAAGCCGTAGTAGGGGAGAGTCGGCTCGAAATCCGGCTCTTGTTCCCAAGTGGACGGCAACTCCTGATCGTAGCGTCCGTGTTGAGTCAGCGTGTTGTCCGCCTCGCGGAGATGGTCCGGCGGAGGTGTTAGCGCGGCGTCGGGCTCAGGCATTCCGATCGTGGGGCGATTGCCGTTGATGCTTTGCAGGTGACACTTGCCGACCAGCGCGGTGTCGTATCCCGCAGCGCGCAAAATGTCGACAAAAGTGGTCGCCGTGAGCGCAAGCGGAATGCCGTTTTGCCGTGCGCCGTGCAACGACGGCATGCGTCCGGTCATCAGCGTGGCGCGGTTGGGCATGCAGATCGGCGTCGCCACGTAAAAGCGCTCAAAGCGGGTGCCGTTATCAGCCAGCCGGTCGATATTCGGCGTGCGCACGATCGGGTTGCCATAGCAACCGAGATGGTCGGCGCGATGCTGATCGGTGATGATAAAGAGAAAATTGGGTCTTTGGTCCATGGGCAATGCCAGCCTTTCGTGATTCGTCTATCACACTGATTATTTTGAAATGTTATCACGCCAGGGCGCTGTTTCGATTTCGCTTTCGTTGTTAATCCCGTCTGACTGCAGAATTGGCGTCGGGGCAGTCAACTAGTTTTGCGTTTTGATCCGCCCGAGACCGAAAGGCCGAACGTTTATTGTATTGTTTCATGTAGATAAAAGATTAAATGAGGATGAACAGATGATCGACGCCGCAATTATGATCCCGGTCTACCGGGCCGCTGACGGCAGTCTGCGCATCGTGATGATTCTGCGCAATCCCGGCGGGGTCCATGGCGGGCAGATTGCCTTTCCGGGAGGCAAACGAGATCCCGAAGACGAAACCATGCTCGACACCGCGCTGCGCGAAGTGCGCGAGGAATTGGGTCTGAATGTGCCGAAGCACGACATCCTCGCCGAGTTGCCGATGGAGCAAACCCGAACCACCGGCTATCGCGTGTTTCCCTATGTCGCGCGCATCTCCGTGCCGGATCGGTGGCAGATCGCCGAACGGGAAATCGCCGAGCTCATCGACGTCAAGCTCAGCGATCTCATACGGCCGGGCGCCCACGACAAGATGATCGACCGATTTCCGACCTGGACCAAGAGCGGAGCAGGTATCCTATTATCAAATTGGCCAGCATCGGCTCTGGGGTTTGTCCTATCGAATTCTTCATCCGGTGATTCCCCGGCTGGTGGCGGGGGAGTGGGACGTTTAAGACTCGTGATCGTGGACGTGATCGTGTTGGCTCGGGATTCAAGTGCAAGACGGTGTTTGAACGCTGAGAATTTATCGCTTGAAAGAAAAAAGGAGAACCACTATGGACTTTAGCTTGCAACAAGACACGCCCGAGATCGGGGCGTTTCGCCAAGCAGGTGCGCGCCTGGCTGGCGGAAAACATGAAGGGCAGCGAGCATCTGCGCTGGTCGGGCAACTGGTCGACGCGGGAAAACGACGAGGAGTACCGTTTTCGCCGCGCGCTGGCCGGAAAACTGGGCCGGCAGCGCTGGCTGTTCCCGACGTATCCAGTGAAATACGGCGGCGCCGGCTTGACGCTCGATCATCAGATCGTGCTCGAAACCGAAATCGACCGCTACGGACTGTCGCTTGGATCGGTCTTTTACACTCTGGCGCGTCTGGTGGCGCCGGCGTTGATGAAGTTCGGCACGGAAGAACAAAAGATGGAGTTCCTGCCGCCGATGACGCGCGGCGAGCTTGCCGTCTGGCAAGTGCTGACCGAGCCGCAAGGCGGCAGCGACGTGGCCAACTGCCAGACCAAAGCGATACGCGACGGCGATCACTACGTCGTCAACGGGCAAAAAGTTTTGGTCGGCCATCATTTGCCGCCGGATTATCTCTGGACGTTTGTCTGCACCAACCCCGCCGGCAAGCGCCACGAGAATTTGGGCTGGCTTTATATTCCCGCCAACTTGCCCGGGATCACGCTGCAGCACATGAACTTGATGATGGGCATCAAGAATGCGGTGTTCTTCGACAACGTGCGCGTGCCGGCCAAATATCTGGTCGGCGGCGAGAACAACGGTTGGAAAGTGGCCAACAGCTATCTTGAACTGGAACACGGCGGCGGCGGCAGCGTGGCCGAGCACCCGCTGTTCAAGCGGCTCATCGAGCATTGCCAAAAAGCCGATTTCGACGGCGAAAGCCTGATGGAAGATCAAGACATCCGCGATGAGATCGCCGATATGCTGATCGACCTCGACGTGCAGCGGCTCATGGGTTTGCGCAATTTCTGGCACCGCTACGTGCGTGAACCCCATGCCTACGGCGGGCCGCAGTTTCTTTATTTTCAACGGATGGTCCGATTGCGCAATTCCGAGCGGGTACAAAAAATTCTCGGCTACGACGCTCTGGTGCCGGACAACTCGGTTCATGAAGTGGCCGACTTCGAATACACCGTGCGCAGCGGCCCCGGCTGGCTCCACGGCGGCGGCACGCTGGATACGGACCGCTTGATCATCGCGCGGCGGCTGGGGCTGGGACGGCCGGCACAAGAGGCGGCGCCGACGACGGTCGGGGAATAATCGCAAAATTGCTGTAGGGCCGGTCGCGACCGGCCCCTACGGATCACAGGAAAATTGAGAGGAACGAGACATGGACCTAAAACTCAACGACGACCAAAACATGTTGAAAAAAGTCGCGGCGGATTTCGTCAAGGGAGAAGCGCCGTCCTATGTCAATTACCGATTGGTATCAGAAGAAGCAGGCTTTCGTCCCCGCGCTTTACAAAAAGACGGCTGAGTTGGGTTGGCTTGGCATGACCGTGCCGGATGAGTTTGGCGGCGGCGGGTCTTCTGCCATCGACTGCGCGGTGGTGTTCGAGGAACTTGGCCGCGCGCCGCTGCCGGGTCCCTATTTTTCTTGCGGCGTCCTGGCGGCGCAGTTGATTCTCGACGGCGGTTCTGCGGCGCTGAAGAAAGCCTGGCTGCCGAAGATTTGCGACGGCAGTGCCGTGATCATCCCGGCGATCTCCGACGACCCGATGCAATTCGGCCCGCGCTCGGTGCAGACCCGGGCATTCAAATCCGGCGACGGCTACAAATTTCATGGCACCAAACGCTTTGTCCAGGATGGCTCCGCGGCGAGTCATTTCATTGTGGCGGCGCGCGATGAAGCTTGGCCAAGTCGTGCTGGCGCTGGTGGAACGCGATGCTCCGGGCGTGACAGTGGATGAGGTCGATGGTTTCATGATCGGCGCGGCGCAAGTGAAGCTCGATGGCGTCGCAGTTGCCAGGGACGCAATGCTGAACGGCAGCGGCGGCGGCTGGTCGGTGCTGGAGTCGGCGCTGGGCAAAGTCTTGCCGGTCCTGTGCGCCTACAAGGTCGGCGCCTGCCAGGAAATTTTCGAGATGACCAACGAATATACCCGCACCCGCGTGGTCTTCGGCCAGCCCATCGGCCGCTTTCAACGGGTGCAGGATCACTGCGTCGATATCTCGATCCATCTCGACGGCGCGCGCTGGACGACTTATGAAACTCTGTGGAAGCTCGATTCCGGCATCGAAGCGCGGGCGAGCGTGCATCAAGCCAAAGCGGTGGCGAGCGAGGCCTACTATCAGTCCTGTAATTTTTCCCACATGGTCTTCGCCGGCGCCGGCACGGACTACAAACACCCGTTGATGGCGCACAGCGTATTGGCGCATTCGCTGTATCAATATCTCGGCACGCCGCTTTATCATAAGCGCGCCATGGTCGATGCGTTATATCCGCGTAAAATTAAGCGAGCGAGTTAGGATGAAGTACTGACCCGAGAATATTTTAACCGGCGGTACGTTGAGAAGTAGATACTCGGAATAGTTTCGCGTGCTATTCCGGCGAAGTCAGGCAAATAAATCCAGATGTCAACCGTATCCTGGATGAATGATTCTGGATTCCGGGTCGCGCTAGCTATCGCCAGCTTGCCCGGAATGACGATCGAATAAAGTAGCGACTTTCTGAATCGTGAGACACTAGAACTTGACGAAGATCTCTTTCGCTTCATCGCCGGTGAGCTGCTTGATCGTCGAGATCCGGTCGCTGAATTCTTTCAGTGTTCCTAGCGACGCGGGTCCCACGTCGATCAAGATGGAAAACAGCGAGAAACCGAGTTTTTCTTTTTCTTCACGGAAACGTTCGGCCCATTCCGCATCGACCTGGCACTCGCCGTCGGTGATGAAAATGATATCGCCCTTCTTGAATCGCGATTCTTTCAGGCATTCCAACGCCGCGTTGAGGGGCGTCTGAAAATCGGTGCCGCCGCCCGGAAAATACTCGGCCAAATCCATGACCGCCTTGGTTTCGATTTCGTAGCGGTCGCGCGGATTCATGTCGAGAACCTGCAGCGGCGTCTCGGCGGAAGAGAAGCAGATCGAGCGAAACAGCCGGCGTTGCTTGCGGGCGATTTCCATCAAAGTCAGGGCGACCGCTTTGGACCAGATCTCCTTGTCGCCGGACATGGAAGAGCTGCCGTCGAGGCAGACGATCATCGGCCCTTTGCCTTTTTCTTCGACGCCGCGCAACGAGTACTGGATCAACTCTTGATCGAGAAAGCGGCGGTAAAAGTCCTTGCGCAGGATGGGATGGTGCAGCATCAACATCTCGTGCGGGAGGAGACGATGGATCGAATCGCCGCGTTCCACTTCCAACACTTCTTCGCTCGACCGCTCAAAGACTTTTTTGCGCAGCGCCTGGGCGTGGAACTTCATGCGGCCGACCATGCGCGCGAGCTTTTTGAGTTTTTCATTGCCGGCGAGGCGACGGCCGAGCTCGAGCTTTTGGCCCGGCGGCGACTTTTGACCCGTGCCGACGGTGTTGCCCCATGTCTCGGCTTCCTCGGTGGCGTCCTCCAGCTCCTGCGCGACTTTAATGGTTTCTGCTTGCATGCGCTGGGTCGCTTGGCCCTCCATCTGCTTGAGATCTTCCTTGAGCTGAGTCGTCTTGTGGCGCAACAGGGCTTCAGCGCCTTGCACTTCGCCGCCCATCCGTTCCTTGGCTTTGTCCAAAGCTTTTTTACCGTCCTCGGACATCTGATCTTCGGGAATCGTATCGGCGTTTTCGTATTCCTCGATCTTTTGATCGACGATTTCTTCCTGCTTTTGAATGTCCCAGAGATCGCGCATGTCGCGGCGCGTGAGAAATTTTTCCTCACGGACGAGCGCGAGCAGCCGTTCGCCAAGAATCAACGTCGACAACCCGGCGTGGGCCTCGTTCAGCAGAGTTTGTTCGCGCAGGAAGTCATACTGGGCGCCGTTGTGAATGGCGTGCAGAAAATTAGCGTTGAGCAGAGCGCTCGGCAGCACTTCCGCATCCGCGTGATAGGTGATGTTGTATTTGAAAAGCAGACAAAAAATATCTTGCAACAACGAGGCGAAATGGGGCAGCAAATTGCTGCCGCTCTCTTCCACCTCCCGCAGCGAGGGCGACTCGGCACGTAAGTGGCCCCAGACGCGCCGGTCGTAGGCATCGTTTTCGATCCAAGCGGTGTTCTTGGGGAGCGGCTGAAAGATCCGCTTGACTGGTTTCTTACGCGCTTTTGGAGGCATTCAACCTCGACTGGATTCGATGAATGAGCGATGCGATGTGCCGATCGACGCAGCGCTCGCGACGGCTGACGGCTTAGAACCGTTCCAGCATATCTTTTTGCAAACCTTCGATCTCGTTGCGCACCGAATTCACCCGATCCACGGGGCGCCCCATTCGTTTGGCTTTCTCCAGGATTTGATCGACTTTGGCGAGAATGTTTCTGAGCTTGGTATGTAATTCGATCAAAGCGCGGGCGCGCTCGTCGCTGGTTCTACTCGGGTCCAAAGCGGACTCGCGGATTTCCCGAGACTCAAACAGCAACTCGGTGATTTCTTCTTCGTAACCGAGCAAGAGCTCGCGAATGGTGCCGCGCACCTGCTCGTGTTCGGCGGGATCGCGCCATAAAACATGCTCGAGAAAAAACAGATGCTTCTCATAAACCTCGCTCTCGCCATCGAGATAGGCATAAGCTTGCAGCAGTGGCAGCGATTGGCGGTAGCGGCGGTCGGAGGCCAGGATATTTTTCTTGTTCAGCTCGCGGCGAATATCGGCGATGCTGCGAAAGACATGAGCGGGTATCGTGACGGCGCGCGCTTGGCGCTGGAGCTCGGTCAATTCCTCCAGTGAGAGAGTTGTTCGCTCAGGCGATTTCTGCGACTCGAGCATGCGCAGAAAACGAAAGTCCTCGACGATGTAACCGACAATGAAACGGACCAGAAAACGATCATACAATGCGGTCAGCTCTTCTTCTTCGGGGAGCTCGTTGCTGGCGCCGAAGAGCGTCAGCAAGGGCACTGGCGCGACGTCCTTGCCGTTGTGAAAAAGCCGCTCATTGATCAGCGTCAGAATTGCATTCAATATCGAGGAATTAGCCTTAAAGATCTCATCCAAAAAAGCAATGTGGGCCTCGGGCAATTTACGCGTGGTGACGCGGCGATAATCATCTTGTTCGAGGGCTTTGAGACTCACGGCGCCAAAAATTTCTTCCGGCGTAGTAAAGCGGGTGAGCAGCCATTGAAAGTAATCGGCGCCGTCGATGCGCCGGCAGAGCTCGTCGGCAAGCATCGACTTCGCAGTGCCGGGCGGTCCGATGATCAACAGATGATGTGATGAGAGCAGCGCCGCCAACGCGCCGTCAATCAAGTCGGCGCGTTCCAAGAACGATTGCTTTAGTTCTTCACGAATTTTTTTTAGCTTATCTTGGGGTCCCATAATTGCATTGTGTCATCAGCGTAGCAAAGGCCTCATGGTAGAAACAAACAATGGACTTAAGACGTGCTTTTCGATATGGAAAAATCAACTGACGGGAGGAGACTCAAGATATGCGAAGATTCATGTTTTCGTTTGCTTGTGCGTGGCGTGGTGGCGTTCTGTTCGGCGCAATGCGGTTTACGCGCAGGATGCCAAACTAATAGAAGCTGCCAAAAAAGAAGGCGGCAAAGTGGTGGTTTATGGTTCGCTTGAGAACGATACGATGGATCTGATCTCGGCGGCGTTCAAGAAGAAAACCGGTATCGAGGTGGACTTTTGGCGCGAAGCGGCCAATAAAGTCATGGACCGGGCGGTCACTGAATATGCGCGCAGGTAAGCCGCTCTACGATGTGGCATTGACCAATACGCCGCCGATGGAGTTTATGATTCAAAGAAGGGGCGCTGGCAAAATACGACTCGCCGTCGGATAAATTTTTTCCAAGGAAGTGCTTCACCCTCAATCTCGGCCCCGCATACCGGAACAGCATTATCGGCATTGTTTATCACTCCGGCATCATCAAGCCGTCCGAGGCGCCGAAGTCGCTTGGAGGATTTGCTCAAACCTCAATATCAAGGCAAAGTTGTCATGCCCGACGCCAGCCAGCACACGACCACCGCCCAGTGGTTGGCAAGCCTTCATAAGGTCATGGGCAGCAAAGAGAAGGCGGACAAATTCATTCACGACCTCGCGGCGACCAAGCCTCTGTTGGTTCCGTCACTGACCCCGGCAGGCGAGCGGATCACCACCGGCGAGGCGCCGATCGGCATCGCGTTCATCAAGAACGTGGTTTTCTACGGCAAGAAAGGCGTCCCTCTGGATTACGTGCGGCTTGGGCAAATTCATGGGCGACGGACAATGATCGCGCTCGGCGCTAAGCCGCCACATGCGAACGCCGGCAAGGCCTTTATCGATTTTTTTCTCGGTGAAGAAGGTCTGAAAATCATGGCCGACATCGGCGAATTTGTCACCCGCAAAGGGATTTATCCGCCGCTGCCGGATGCCGATAAAATCCAACTGGTCGAGATGGTCGATTGGATCAAAAAGGCTATGCCGAAAAAATGGCGGAGTATAAAAAAATCTTTCTCCAACAGTAATTGTCAAAGCGATTGACCGGGCGACGGGCGGGAGGACGCGTGGCAGACGAACAGTGGGATGTCATATTTATCGGCGCCGGGCAAAATAGTTTTGCCCTCGGCACCTATCTCGGCAAGGCTGGGCTCAAGACGGTGATCTGTGAGAGCCGGCTGGAAAACGGCGGTCGGTTGGCGAGTGAAGAGATTACGCTGCCGGGTTACTGGCATAACACACTGGCCTATTTTCAGGACAACCGTGAGCTGTCACCGGTCTGGAAAGAATTGAATTGGGCTGAGGGCTATCACGCCGAATTCGTCTCACCAGCCGGTGATAACTTCCCTGCTCTTAGCCGACGGAAAATCCCTTTCGCACCATCAAGCGCTCAACGGGACAGTTGCCGGCCTCGAAAAGTTTTCGCGCAAAGACGCGGACATGTGGCGCGCGACCCACGGTCGGTTTCACCAGCTCATCCTTGACTATTTGATGCCGTATTATCACTCCCGACCGCAGAATACGGGAGCGGTTCTGAGTAAACTTGAAGCCGAGCCAGCGGGAAAAGATTTTAGACGGCTTTGGCAGTTGACGCCGCGCCAGGTGGTGGACGAGCTTTTTGAAAATGCCGCGGTAAAAACTTTGATCTTAGCGCAAATGGCGATCCCGCGCGGCGTCGGCGTCGACTATCCCGGCGCTGGGATCGAAGTTTTAAAGATGATCGCAGGGGACGAAAAGCCCGAGTTTGCGCGCGGCGGTTCGCACTCGATTGCTCAGGTGCTGCAGCGCGCGTACGTGCATAGCGGCGGGCAGATTCGCGCGGTGCATCATGTCGAAAAGATTCTCGTTGATGACAATGGACGCGCCGTCGGTGTTCGCCTGCGCGATGGCCGCGAATGGCGGGCGCGCTTGGCGGTGGTGTCGAATTCGGATCCTTACTCGACTTTGATCGAAATGGTCGGCGAGGATTTTTTGCCGCGGACTTTTATCGAGCGCGTGAAAGACATCAAGCTCGACGAGTTTTCTTACTTTCAAGTCCATTTGGCGCTCAAAGCGCCGGTGCGCTACGCCGTCCACGAAGCGAACGAGCCCGCGGTCGGACAAGCGATGAACGTAACCATGGGGCCGGAAACTCCAGCCGATCTCGACGCCATGTGGCAGGAGATTCGCGCGGGCGAATTCCCCGAGCATCTCTGCCTGCATGCGATTTGCCCGACGGCGTTCGATCCCTTGCAGGCGCCCAAGACCAAACATGCGGCTTCGGCCTATGTGCCGGTGCCGTTTCAGCTCAAAGACCAAAAGCCCGAGGATTGGGTAAAACTCAAGAACGGTTTCATGGACGTGGTTTTGCGCGTCTGGCGGCGTTACGCGACCAATTTGACCGAGGACAATATCGAGATGAAAGTGGCGATGGATCCGTTTTACCTATCCGGCCGTTGGCCCAACATGCGGCGCGGCTCGGTCTGGGTGGCGCGCAAAATCGCCACTCAGATGGGCGAGCAACGCCCGATCGAGCAAATCGCCAACTACCGCACGCCGATTCAAGGGCTCTATCAAATCGGCGCGGCCATGCATCCCGCTGACGCTGTGATTGCCGGCTCGGGGTATAACTGCTGGCAGGTTATGAAAGAGGATTTGAAACTTTCAGTTAGTGATGTCCGACGTTGAACGATTGAACCTTTGAAACCTTGAACGAGACAGGTTCGGTTCAAATGTTCAAACGGTTCAATAGTTCAACGTCGGCCAAGCACAAGACGCATGGCCAAAATCTTAGAATACGACGGCGTCGTGATCGGCGCAGGTCACAACGGCATGATCTGCGCGGCGTATCTGGCGAAGTGCGGCCAGAAGATCATGGTCGTCGAAAAGAACATGGAAGTAGGCGGCGGCCTGGATTCCCACGAGGACCGCAACTATCCCGGCTTCTGGCACAACATTCACTCGGTGTTTCACCGCGGCTTGATGATGCTGCCCTGGTACAAAGATCTGGAGCTGGAGAATTTTGGCATTCACTACTACCGCCCCGATCCCGGCGTGGTGCATCATTTTCTCGACAAAACTTATCTTGGCTGGTTCGCCGACGTAAACAAGACGGTCGAAACCATCGAACGGTTTTCCAAGAAAGACGCGGCGTCGTTCATGGATATTTGGACGCGCTGGCAGCCGGTGGTGCAGAAAATTGTCTTCACCGAAACTTATGCGGTGCCTCTGCCGATGGCAGAGAAGCGGCCGTTGCTGGAGAAAATTCCCGAAGGTCGCGAGTATCTGAAATATTTCGACACCACGCCCGAGGAATTTGTCCTCAGCCACTTCGAGCATCCGCGCGTGCGCGCCTTCATCGGCTTTCTCGGGGTCATGCGCGGTTACGAGCTTGACGCGCCGCAGACCG
Organism: uncultured delta proteobacterium; assembly: GCA_963811315.1. Taxonomy (GTDB): domain Bacteria; phylum Desulfobacterota; class Binatia; order UBA9968; family UBA9968; genus DP-20. The sequence goes on along the minus strand of CAWERH010000040.1, from coordinate 42,896 downwards.
GTTACCTGATCCCGGCGATGATCGCGTGGGGCGTCAACCCGCAGCTTTGCCGCGGCACGTCGCACGCTCTCGGCGACAACCTCGCGCATATGATGTCGCACAACGGCGTCGATTATATCGAGGCCAACGGTGTCGAGCGGATTCTCGTCGAGAAGGGGCAAGCCACCGCGGTCGTGCTCGAGGACGGCACGGTGATCAAGGCGCGCAAGTTTATCGCCTCCAACGTCAATCCGGTCGAGACATTTATCAAGCTCGTCGGCAAGGAGAACCTGCAACCGAAGTTTGCCGATCTTGCCAGCAATTTTCGTTTTTCGAAGACGACGCCGATCTTCGCGACCAATCTCGCTTTGAACGAGCGTCCCAAGTACATCACCGAGGAGAAATATCCCGAAGTCGCCGGTTCGTTCATGCACATCGTCGGCTTGGAAGAATATCAGGACCTGGTGAATTTGTTCGAAGATTGCCGCACCGGACAGCTGCCGCGCAAGCCTTTCATGAACGGCGCGACACCTTCGTACCACGATCCCACGCAGGCGCCGCCGGGGAAGGCGACGGCGTTCATGTGGCAGCTCATGACTTATAATCTCTGGGGCAACCCGCTCAACTGGGATAAGGCGCGTCAGAGTGGTTTCACAAGCAGCTCGCGGTATGGCAGAAATTCGCGCCCAATCTGGACGAGAACAATATTCTTTCCACCGATTCGACCACGCCGCTCGACATCGAGCGCCACGATCGAAACATGTACTGCGGCGACTGGATGGTCGGCGAGTATGCCGGCGATCAAGCTTTGGAAAACCGGCCGTTCCCGGGCTGGGGTCAATATCGCACGCCGATCGATGGATTGTTCATGTGCGGCTCGTCGTGTCATCCCGGCGGCAACATCACCGGCGCGCCGGGCTACAACGCTGCGCGCGTCATCGCGGAGTCGTTGGGTATGAAACCGTGGTGGCAGCCGGTGGATTTTCGCGAGCATCTGAAAGGACTCGCGATGAAGAGTCTTGGAGTACTGGAGTGTTGGAGTACTGGAGTATTGGGTTCAACGGACCCATCACTCCACCACTCCATTACTCCAGTCACTCCCGGGAGGGGCCGGTGAGGCTGGCGGGGCGAGTCGCCATTGTCACCGGCGGTGCGCGCCATATCGGCGCGGCGTACTGCCGCAAGCTGGCCGAAGAAGGTGCGGCGGTCGTCATCGCCGATATTCTCGACGGCGAGCCGGTCGCCAACGAGATTCGCGCCAAGGGCGGGAAAGCGCTCGCGCTGAAAGTCGATGTCTCGAAGGAAGAAGACACCAACCGCATGGCGGCGGAAACTGTGAAAGCCTTCGGCCGCATCGATATCCTCATTAACAACGCGGCGATCTTCATCACCATCCAGCGCCATCCGTTCTACGAGATCAGCGCCGAAGAATGGGACAAAGTCTCGGCGGTCAACATCAAAGGACCGTTTCTCTGCGCCAAGGCGGTCTTCCCGCAGATGAAAGAGCAGAAGAGCGGCAAGATCATCAACATCTCTTCGTCCACCGCCTACTGGGGCACGCCCAACTTTCTTGCACTACGTCGCTTCCAAAGCCGCGCTGATCGGCATGACTCGCTCGCTGGCGCGCGAAGTCGGCGACTACGGCATCTGCGTCAACGCCATCGCGCCGGGCTTGGTCGAGCACGAAGGCCAAACCGCGCCCAAGGCGCTGACCGAGTTGCAGCTCAAAGCGCGCTCGATCAAGCGGCTGCAAACGCCGGAGGATTTGATGGGCACGCTGGTGTTTCTCTGCTCGTCCGACAGCGATTTCATGACCGGACAGGCGATTGTCGTGGATGGGGGAAGCATCTTTCACTGAGGTTTACACTGGCTTCGAGAGTTCAACTCCTGCCCTCACCTCGCCCTCTCCCGCATAGGCGGGCGAGGGAACTGGCTTGGCTGACGCGCAGGTTTCCCTTCGAGCGATGCGTTTCCGACTCCCTCGCCCATTCCGATGGGAGAGGGTGGGGTGAGGGCGCATTAGCGAGAACATTTTGATTGCAAGCCGCCAGTTTCCTTGTCTATATTTCGCCTATGGCTGAACATGATCACGATCATGATGAGGAATCCCATCTCACCGAGATGGATCTTCGGGTGCGCGCGCTCGAAACGATTTTGGTCGAGAAGGGGTATATCGAAACCGCCGCGCTCGATCGCATCGTCGAGCTTTACGAAACCAAGATCGGCCCGCATATCGGCGCGCAGGTGATCGCCAAGGCGTGGTGCGATCCTGGCGTTTCGCCAAGCGTTGATCGAGGACGCGAGCAAGGCGGTCAATGAGTTCGCGCAAGCGGGACGGGTGGGCGAGCACCTGATCGCCGTCGAGAACACGCCGCAGGTGCACAACATGATCGTGTGCACGCTGTGCTCCTGTTATCCGACCGATGTGCTCGGCCTGCCGCCGACCTGGTACAAATCGTTTGCCTACCGCTCGCGCGCCGTGAAGGAACCGCGCGCCGTGCTGGCGGATTTCGGCGTGACGCTGCCGGTCGAGACCGAGATCCGGGTTTGGGATTCGACCGCCGAGACCCGCTATGTGGTCGTGCCGCTGCGTCCGGCCGGAACCGAAGGCTGGAGCGAGGCGCAGCTTGCCAAGCTGGTCACGCGCGATTCCATGGTCGGCACCGGCCTGGCGAAAAAGCCGAGCGAGGTGGCGTGATGGACGGCGTGCACGATATGGGCGGCATGGACGGTTTCGGCAAGGTCGAGCCCGAGCCCAACGAACCGGTGTTTCATCATCGCTGGGAGGGGCGCGTGCTGGCGATGAGCCGCGCCATCGGCGTCTTCCGCGCCTGGAGCATCGACACCAGCCGCTACGCCATCGAAAAGTTGGCGCCGTCGATCTATTTGACCCGCTCCTACTACGAGAAATGGTTTGTGCGCAATCAAAACCTGCTCATCGAGCGCGGCCTCATCGACGCCGACGAGGTCGCCGCCGGGCACGCCCTGCGGCCGGCGAAAAATTTATCTCGCGGTCCGTTTGCACTGGCCGATATTGAAAGGGTTACCAAACGCGGCTCGTTTTACCGGCCGGCCCAAGGACCTGCCAAGTTCAAAATCGGCGACCGCGTACGCACGAAGAACATCCACCCGAAGACGCACACACGCCTGCCGCGCTATGCACGCGGCCACGTCGGCGTGGTCGAGCGTCTGCACGGCACCCACGCTTTTCCCGATTCGGTAGCGGCCGGCAAAGGCGATGATCCGCAGTGGCTTTACACGGTGCGCTTCGACGCGCGAGAGCTTTGGGGCGCGGACGCGGACCCGACATTGAAAATTTCCATCGAAGCGTTTGAGCCCTATCTCGAACATGTCTGAAACATTGATCGAACCTGAAGCTGCCCGCAAAGCCGCCGACGCTGTTCCAGGTATTCCGCGCGACGAGAGCGGCCCGGTCTTCCGCGCGCCCTGGGAAGCGCACGCGTTTGCCATGGCGCTGGCGCTCTACGAAAAAGGTTTGTTCGCCTGGAGCGAGTGGTCCGCCATGCTCGGCGAGGAAATCAAGAAAGCCCAGGCCGCCGGCGATCCCGACACCGGCGAAACCTACTACCACCATTGGCTCGCCACGCTCGAACGCATGGTCGCGGAAAAAGGCGCGACTTCAACGCAGGCGCTCGCGGAGCATTACCAAGCCTGGGAGCGCGCCATGCACCGAACGCCGCACGGCAAGCCGATTGAGTTAAGAGCGGAAGACTTTCGTAAGTGAGGGTCTGCGCTGAGGCGGATTGGCCGCGGATCGATTGAACAAGAGGCGCAAGATCACTTCAATCCTGCTAACGGTCTGCAGGTATATTGGTAAATACTGACCAGCGATATTGGATATACGGGCGAAATAAAGTCATAGACAACTTCTCGATTTAAAAAGTAATTTCCATTGCAGAGATTTCGCTCAGTCAAATATCCTGGTCAGTATACTCAATGAGTTAGGGGAGCAAGTAGAATCACTTCGTCGCAAAATTGCGGCTGCCTTTCTGGGGTTCCTCTATGGTGGATCAGTTGTGAACGGTGTCGATAAAGGGATCGACTTCGTTCTTGAACGGCCAGACAACCCTAATTGAGTGGCCCCTTCTCGCCGGGATCGTCATCATCATCGCAAGTGGGCTCGCTGCCTTCTTGGCGGCCTACTCTTCACAAGCGCTTGTTACTGGGCTTTTCTCTCTGGTCTCCGTGCTATTGCTGGTCCTCTTTTCGTCCGGCACGAGTAATCTGACCACCTCGGCGGTTATAATAGGTGGAGCTGCTGGCGTCGGTCTCGCTATTTATGGTAGCCGACTGCCGCTGCCAATCGCAGATCTTCAGCATGGTCGCCTTTTCGGCGTTTGTTGGACTCACTGGCTCTGGTTATGGTTACCTTGGCAGTACGTCATAGCAAACGTTTTATGGTTCCTTGTCCCTCCGTCTTTCTTGCGCAACGCCATCGCCTTCGAGCTCGGGACCTTTTCCGGGATCTAATCAAGACACCCGTCCTGCTGGTGCTCCTCGGGTACTCAGTCGTGGAGGCACTCAAGAGCATCCGCCAAGACGCGCCATGGTCCCACGGTAGTGCCACCCTGAAATTCTTGGCGTTGGTTCCTGTTGTTTCCCAGTGGTCGTAAACCTAATGCAAATCTTTGGCTTCCTGTAATCTTGATGTGGACAGCTGACTCGGATTACTTTGACAGACGCGCGACCGGATAACGATCGGCTTGAGAAGGATCTTCGACACGCTCGCTTCGCTCGCTGGTCTCGTCCTCTCAGCCTGATCCGTTAGGTTGCCTTTCTGAAACGAATGGAATCAGATTCGAAATTGTTCGCGACCCAGAGCTGGCGGCACGTAAGGGATGCAATCGAGTTCTACCGCCGCTCGACGAGATCGCAGCAAATTTCTTCGAGAGCGACTACATTTCTTGCCCTGGTTGCGGATCCACGTCGACCTGTGGCAAACGATTAGAGCGGTGGCGAGGAATGGGTTAAACGGTCTGTGCGGGATCTCCAATCATTACGGTGCCAAGAACAGTTTTTCTACGTTTTCACTGGCTCCCGGCCAGACGAAAACAGTCGATTGTCAGAATTCGATGTTCCCGCGGAGGCTGTTATTCTCTCGGTGATCTATACTCCTAACGGGACCGGATGTTTTCCTCTTGAAACTCATGGAAACGATGCTCGGCGGAAAAACGCTACAACAAAATTTCAAGTTTTTGGTTGGCCATTAGGCGAACCCGCGGGCACGATATGCCATGGATTCGCGAGCGACGCGTGTGCTGGACTGATCAGCGAGGTGATCCTGATGCGTGGGTCATGTTGGCAGCCGCATTACAGGCCGCAGCCTTACGAGCAATGTTCACGCGTCGCTTGTACCCGCGCATTCGGCGTTCGAAGATCGAGCTTGAGCCGCCTACTGAAAGATATTCTTTGTCGGCCGTCACCGAGGCACGACGTTGAATCGCTTCATAAGCTCGAGAGCCTTACTGCATCCGCCGACTTTAAAGCAGTATTTCTGAGGCCGTGCATCGGCACATTCCTGATAAATTTCGCCCGACTGCGTGAAGACATTCGAGGACATGCTGAATCGATCAGCGACAGAATACTCAAGGGCCGCGAAGTCGTCCATGAGCGGAGTACCTCGAACATGACTCGTGGAGACGAAGGCCGAGGTGCGCGAACTTCTTTGCGCCGCAGGTCGTTGAGTTTCGAATACATCCGCTATCTTCGAAAGGAGGCTTGAGTGCGCCGAGCGCAACCTAACTGAATACGGCTTGAGCCTAGGAGCTTCGCACCCGCTCGCCGTTTGCTCGCTGGTCTCGCCCTCGCACGCCGGCGCGTTTAGGCTCTTGAGGAAAGGAGGAACGGAGATGTTTGAGAAAGAACGCTTCATTGAAGATTGCCGTGCTGCGCTAAAGGAAGGTGACACGCATGCTGCAATCCGGGAGCTGGTAGCCACAGCTGTGAGCGAACCCGTGCACGTACTGCGGGCCCTTGGAGAACCGCAGCGTGCCGGCGTCGAGACGATTTACAGGGCAGACGATTTGACTATCCTCAACTTGTGCTGGGGACCCGGATGAAGTTCAAACCGCACGATCATCGCATGTGGGCCGTCATCGGCATCTATGGAGGTCGCGAGCAGAATACCTTCTACCGCCGTGCCGAGCACGGCTTGGAGCAACACGGGAGCAAGGACCTGCACGCGAAAGACACGACCCCGCTGGGCGCAGCGATTATTCATGCTGTTACGAACCCACTGGATCAGATTACGGCGGCGATCCATGTTTACGGCGGAGATTTCTTTGCCATGCCTCGCAGCGAATGGGATCCTAAGACGTTTGAAGAGCGCCCCTATGACGTGGAGGATACCATGCGAGCTTTTGAGGTGGCGAACGAACGACTTCGCGGAAAGGTGCCTCGCTCATAGCCCAAGCGCCTGGAGCCTAACCCTGCGGTGGACACCGACGCTTGGCAAGCGCCGCTTCGCGCGCTCGCGCGGGTCACCGCGAACGGTTAGGCCGTTTAGGCGACTAAGTTTTCAATGATATCAACTAAATAAAGGAGAATACCAATGAAATACATGATCAGCTGGTTCGAACGTCCGCAAGGATCGCCTATGGAGTACGAGAATGCCCAGAAGCGGATACTGGAGGTTTTCACTCAATGGAAGGCGCCTGACAATTTCAAGGTCGAGTTGTTCGTCGTGCGGGTAGGCGACTGGGGTGGGTATATGTTGGTGGACTGCGATGATCCGTTGACCGTTCACAAGTTCTGCTCGACCCTCCCTTCCTTTGTATTCGAAGCACGGCCAGTGGTTCCCGTTATGGACGCTGTCCGGGTGGAGCTTGAAGCGATTGCCTTTCGTGATGGGCTCAAAGGCAAGTAAAATTCGAGACGATCAAATCGCAATTACCGAGCCTGCGAAAGATGTATTGAGGTTCGCGTGGCCTAACCTGCGGCTTAAAATTGATGTCGAAAACGCTGCCTTAAGGCTCAGCGTTGAAGAACGTGATGCGGCTGTAGCTGCGGCGCTGCAGTTAGGATTTCTTGAACAACAATACCGAGAACCATTCCTGGGCGTCGGTAAAATGCGCCACCGGCCTGAGGCCGAAGAAGCGCAACTGCTCCTGCAGGCGCGCCGGTTCAAACTTGCGGCTGATCTCGACGAGGATTTTTTCATCCTTCTCCCAGCGAAAACCGGTATCGGCGGTGGGAAAGAATATTTCCTGGTCTTCCGCGGCCACGGCGTACATTTCGATGCGGCGCCAGTCGGGATTGAACCAGGAATGGTAGCGGACCTGACTCAAGTCGAAATTACTCTTGAGCAGGCGATTGGTATTGCGAAAGACGTTTAAGATGAATTCCGCGGTGACGCCCCGGCTGTCGTTGTAAGCGCGCTCAAGGATTTCCACCGGCTTGAGCCGGTCGGCGCCGAGCAACAAATAGTCGTTCGGTCCCATGGCGCTGGTGAGGGCGCGGAAGAAGCGCGGAAACTCCGTGTTATTGAAATTGCCGATGCTGCTGCCGAGGAAGACGAACAAGGTAGGCAAATTCTTGTCGACGGCGGTAAATCCATCCTCGTAATGCGCGTGCAAGCCTTGAAACTGCAGGTCGGGGAAATCTCGCTGCACGGCCTCGCGCGAGGCGAGCAATCCGGAAATACTGACATCGATGGGCGCGAAGATGCTCGGGCCGCGGCGGCTTACTTGCTCGGTTAGCAAATGAACGGTCTTCTTGCTGTAGCCGGCGCCCAGCTCGACGATGCATTTGACCGGCGCGGCTTCGATGATTTGACTCGCGCTCGCTTCAAGGATCGCGTTCTCGGTACGGGTAAGATAATATTCCGGCAACTCGCAGATCGCTTCGAAGAGTTCGGAGCCGCGCTGGTCGTAAAGATGGTGCACTTCCAACCAACGGGGTTGATCGAACAGAGTCGTGAGTATCGATTGGGCCGGCGCAGTTTCCATGTCAACACCGTCGCGGGACCAGATGCCGGCCTGCTCGCGGCGCCATTGAGTGGATTGCTCGGCGTCGAATATCGTCGTCGGTAGATGCTGTTTCATCCAAAAACTATAAAAGAAAAATACCCGCGATGCGACCCATGGGAGAAAACAAATTTTGACCCCTAGCCAATCGGCAACCATCGAGTTTAGCGATGTCGGTTTTGCCTTGCCGGACGGCCGCGTCCTGCTGAAACAGCTCAACCTGCAGGTAAACCCGGGAGAGACCTTGGTATTGCTCGGCCGCAGCGGTTCGGGAAAAACCACCACGATGAAGTTGATCAACCGGTTGTTGGATCCGACGACCGGACGCGTCCTCGTCGACGGCAAACCGACCATCGATTGGGACCCGATTCGGCTGCGCCGGCGTATCGGCTACGTAATTCAAGAGATAGGGTTGTTTCCTCATTTAACGGTTGAAGAAAATATCGGCGTCGTGCCGCGCCTGGAAAATTGGCCGGCGGAGCGGATTCATGAGCGGGCGCGTGAGCTGTTGCGGCTGGTCGGCCTCGATGCCGAGCGGTTTGGCGGTCGACTGCCGCGCGAGCTTTCCGGCGGGCAGCGTCAGCGGGTGGGGGTAGCGCGCGCTCTGGCGGCCGATCCGCCGGTGATTTTGCTCGACGAACCATTCGGCGCCTTGGACCCGATCACTCGGCGCGAGCTCCAGCAAGAATTCAAATCGCTGCAACAAGAGCTCGGCAAAACCATGGTTTTCGTTACCCACGACATCGCCGAAGCGTTTCTGCTGGCGACCCGGGTGGCGTTGCTCAAAGACGGCGAGATGATTTTGCTGGGTCCGCCAAAGGAGCTTGCTGGAATCGCCGCATCCCGAGGCGCGCGCCTTTAGCGCGACGTTTCTCGATAACCAGAATATCGGGAGAGCCTCGTGACGTTCTCGGAGTTTCTCCGCCAGCATGGCCATGAGCTCGGCGGACTGATCCTGGAACACTTATTTCTCGTCGGCGTCTCGACGGGAATCGCGATCTTGATCGGCGTGCCTCTGGGCATTCTCCTGACCCGCAAACCGGTTTTGAGCAAGCCGGTTCTCGGCTTCGCCAATATCATGCAGACGGTGCCGAGCTTGGCGCTGTTCGGGTTTCTGATCCCACTGAATATCTATTTGTTCCAGGTCAAAATTTTCGGCGGCATCGGCGCGCGCACGGCGATTTTTGCGTTGGTGCTTTACGCGCTGTTGCCGATCATTAGAAATACTTTCATCGGCATCAACAACGTCGATCCGGCGATCCGCGACGCGGGACGCGGCATGGGCATGACCGACCGTCAGTTGTTGTTGCAGGTCGAGTTGCCGTTGGCGCTGAGCGTGATCATCGCGGGCGTTCGCGTCGCCACGGTGATTTGCGTCGGCACGGCGACCATCGCCGCGGCGATCGACGCCGGCGGCTTGGGCCGCTACATCTTTCGCGGCCTGCGCTCGAACGATAATTTATTGATTCTCGCCGGCGCCGTGCCCGCGGCGCTGATCGCCATAGCCGCGGATCTTTTCTTGGGCTATCTCGAGACCAGCATTCAATTCGGCCGCGCCGCCAAGCAAAAGTCAAAAAAGGTATTTTGGGGTGTGCTGGTCGGTGCCGCGCTGTTGCTTGGCGTGGTGATCGCTTGGTTCATCGTCCAGCCGGGGGGTCGTATCGCCGTCGGTTCCAAAGATTTTACCGAGCAGGTGATTTTAGGCGAAATCCTGGCGCAGACGATTGAGGCCAAGACCGGCGAATCTGTGGTACGCCGGTTCGATCTGGGCGGCAATCTGGCGCACGAGGCGCTGGTCACCGGCGAAATCGACGTCTACGTCGAATACACGGGCACGGCGCTCCTGGCGATCCTCAAGGGCAAGCCGATCACAGACCCGGCGGAGGTTTACCAGCGGGTCAAAGGCGAATACGCCAACCGGTTCAAGCTCGAATGGACCGAGCCGCTCGGTTTCAACAACACCTTCGCGATTCTGGTGCGCGGCGACGATGCGAAAAAGTTGAATCTAAAAACCATCAGCGCCGCGGCCCGCGCCGCGTCTCATTGGCGCGCCGGCTTTGGCCAGGACTTTATGTCGCGCGCCGACGGCTATCCTGGTTTCGCGCAGACCTACGGGCTGCATTTCGAAGAGATTCGCGAGATGGATTTGTCGCTGACCTATCGCGCTCTCGCCGAGCGGCAAGTCGACCTGATCGCCGGCAATTCCACCGACGGCTTGATCAGCCGCTATCAGCTTTTCCAGCTCGAAGACGATCGCCATTATTTCCCGCCCTACGATGCGGTGCCGGTGGTGCGTCAGGCGGCGCTGGACAGCCATCCCAAGCTCCGCGAAGCGCTCAAACAGCTTGGCGGTATTCTGTCTGTCGAAGCGATGCGAAAATTGAATTTCGCCGTGGACGGTGAAAAGCGCCAACCGAAAGACGTCGCCCGTGAGTTCTTGCAGGGCAAAGGTATTGTTCGTTATCATCTCGATGTGGCGGTGCTCAATAGGGAAAGTCTGTTCGAGATGACAGGCGAGTTTCGCCTGTGGTCATTCCGAGCGGTAAGCGAGGAATCTTTCTTCCTCGTAAAAAGTCGTGCGAACTCGAACTGAATCACGATCCGGGATGCTCTCGGCTTGTCTGTATGGCCTCGAAATGCGATGAGTAAAGCAATTCAAAAAATTTTTAGCATTCGAGTCGATCTTTTGAAGTTTCTCCGAAGTTCCGGAGCGTTTCGCGCGCTCAGCTATCCCGACTATTTCTGGTTCTGGTCGAGCTATTTCGTTTCCAACGTCGGCTCCTGGATGCAGAGCATCGCGCAGGGCTGGCTGCTCTTCGACCTGACCTCGTCGCCGTTGTATCTCGGGTTGTTCAGTTCGCTGCGCATGGTGATGTTGTTGAGCTTCTTCATCCTCGGCGGCATCATGTCCGATCGGATCGACCGGCGCAAAGTCATGTTCGCCATCCAAGTGATCTCCGCGCTCACGGCGCTCGGCCTCGCGTTGCTGGTGTCGACCCATACGATCCAGGTCTGGCATATCTTCGTGCTCGGCGCGATCACCTCGACCACCTGGGCTTTCGAACAGCCGGTACGTCAGGCTTTGCTTCCGCAATTGGTGCCGCGCGACGATCTGGTCAACGCGCTGGCTTTGAACGCGATCACCTGGAACGGCGCGGGCTTATTGGGACCGAGCCTGGTGGGCCTATCGATAGGGCACATCGGCATCGACGGCTGCTTTTATGTTAATGTCGTCAGCTATCTCGCGGTCATCGGCGCATTGCTGCGCATGCATGTGCCGCCGCACGACAACGACAGCAGGCGCTATGACCGTGATTCAGAGTCTGCTCGATGGCTTTGATTATGTCCGGCGCGAGAAAATCATCCTGACGATATTTGACCGTATCGGCAATTTTCAATATTTTCGGCCGATCGTATGTCACGTTGCTGCCGGTGTTTGCGAAAGACGTGCTGCGCGTGGGCGCGTCGGGTTTCGGGTTTATCTCCGCCGGACCCGGGCTGGGGACGATTATCGGATCATTGACTCTTGCCAGCCTCGGGCGCCTCGAAGCCCGCCGCGGTCTCATGGTGTCGATCTTGATCGCCTTCACGGCATGCTTGTTCGCCTTTGCGGTGACCGGTGATTTCAGAATGGCCTTTGGTTTTCTCGTCGTTGTCGGCGCCTTGAGTACGGTATTCGAAACTCTGCTCAATACGTCGATCCAGCTGCGCGTGGTCGAATCCTTTCGCGGGCGCGTGTCGGGATTCTACGGATTGACCGGCGGCGGCTTGCGCGAGTTCGGCGGCATGCAGGCCGGCTTCGTCGCTGAATGGGCCGGCGCGCCATTGGCGATTGGCGCCGGGGCGTTGGTGCTCGCGCTTTTGGGCTACTTCTTTCTGGGCTCGCGGTTGAGTAGTTCGGTTGAACAGGAAGCTTAAAGCGATAATTCGGCCGAGGAGGTGAACGTCTTGCGAGCGATCGTTTCGCGACTGTCTTTGGTTCTCTCTTTGGTTGTTATCGCCGCGCCGGCCCGCGCGCAAAAATTGGAGCGCGCCGTGCTTGCGTTCGGCTCCACCGGCCCGAATCTCACCACCTTCTGGCTTGCCCGGGAAGCGGGTCTATACAAGCAATACGGTCTCGACGTCGACGTGGTATTTTTTCGCGGCAGCACGATCGCCATCAACGCCTTGGCGACCAAGGACGCGCACTTCGGCGCCTTCGGTGCCAGCTCGGCAGTGCTCGCCCGGCTTGGTGGTCTGGACACGGTATTGATCGCCACCGCGGCGCCAGGCTTGTTGTTTTATCTGGTGACCAAGAAAGAGATCAAAAGCGCGGCCGATCTGAAAGGCAAACGCATCGGCGCCAGCCGGCCCGGCACGGACTCCGATCTCGCAGCTCGGGTCGCGGCGCAGAAACTGGGGCTTGGCGAAAAGGATGTGAACATCATCGCCATGGGCACGGACAGCGAGCGGCTCGCGGCGATGAGCCAGGGAGTCGTCGATGCGACCGTAGTGACCGTCGGCGGTTATGTCGCCGCGCAAAAGCTCGGCTTTCATTCGATCTTGGATCTCTCGCAAGCGAATATTCCCTATGAAGCGGCGTCGATGATCACCACCCGCTCGCTGATCAAGGACAATCCCGAAATGGTCAGGCGGTTCACCAAAGGATTTGTCGCGGCAATCCAGTACGCGCAAACCCATCGGGAGGTGACGGTGAAAGTGTTGAGCAAGTACATGCGCACCACGGACGCCGACGTTCTCAACGCAAGTTACGATCAGTACGTCGGCCGGGTGATCCCGCGCGTACCCTACGTCAGCGAGCAAGGTTTGCAGGCCGTGATCGACTTCATTCGCCAGCGCAATCCTCAGACCCCCAACGTCAAGGCGCAGGATTTTATGGACAATCGGTTTATCAAAGAACTGGACGACAGCGGTTTCATCAAAGCTTTGTATGCCAAATAGGATCGTGATGGTGGGCGCGAAACGTGATGCCGAGTTAACCAAACACGCGCACAAACCACGAACACGAGGTCGTGAGTCGACAAAGCGAAACAAAGTGTTGGCGCCGGTTGCAGCAGCTTATATTGAAGATTGGCTGTTGCGGATCAGTTGCGTGTAGAAGCGAATGCAGCGTTCGTAGTCCTCGATCGAAATCCTTTCGTCAACGCCATGAATCCGCTCGGCATCCTCTGGGCGTAAGGCGATTGGCACGAACCGGTAAATATGCTTCGTGAGCTTGGCATAGTGACGGGTGTCCGTTGACGCAATCGTCAAAAAGGGCGCGACGATGGTTTGGGGCGCGACCTGGCTGATCGTTCGGCGCACGAGCTTGAAGCCGTCCGCATCGACGGATGATATCGGCGATGGTTCGATGGAAAACGGTAGCGGGGTTATTTTCACCCGTTCATCGTCGATCACCTGACGTACGCGCTCGATCACCGCTTCGGTCGTGTCGCCGCTGATCAGGCGAAAGTTGATTACGGCTTGGGCCCGGGCGGGTAAAACATTTTCCTTATCGCCAGCTTGAAATATCGTCGTAGCCTTGGTTGTGCGAATCATCGAGTCGGTCAGTGGCGACTTGGCCAATTCGCGCTCAAGCCAGGGCTCGGTCAGCCACAGATTGGCGAGCAAGACTTTCTTGTGCCAGGAGAGTTCGGGACCAACGAAATTGAAAAATTCCTTGACCGCGTCGTTGACGCGCCTGGGGAAGCGCGTCGTTTTCCACCTTGTCGATGGCCCGGCTGAGAATGCCGATGGCGCTTTCGCTGGGAGGGAGCGAGGAATGGCCACCGATGCTGGTGACTGTCAACTGCAGGGTTAGGTAACCTTTTTCGCCGATCCCAATCATCGCAACCGGAGCGGCCACGCCAGGAATAATTCCGTCGGTGATCGCGCTGCCCTCGTCGAGGACAAACTCGGGCTGCACGTCGCGCTCGCTGAGCAGCGCGGCGATTTTCGCAGCGCCCTGTTGACCGCCGATTTCTTCGTCATGGCCAAATGCGAGATAGACCGTGCATTGTGGTTGAAAGCCGTCAGCGAGCAGTTTTTCCACGGCTTCGAGTATGCCGAGAACGCTCACCTTGTCGTCCATCGTGCCGCGACCCCAAACGTAGCCGTCGGCGACCTGTCCGGAAAAGGGCGCATGAGTCCACAACTTTTCCGAGTCCGGATCGACCGGCACGACATCCATGTGGGCCATGAGCAGGATCGGTTTTAACCGGTCGTCTTTTCCTTTCCAGGTGTAGAGTAGACTGTGGTCGTTGACGACCTCCCTCGTAAGCTGCGCGTGAACTCGCGGGAAAGATTTTGCCAAGAAAGCGTGGAAATCTCGGAATGGATCCGTGTTCGATTCCGTCCCTGATTCGAAGGAGATTGTTTTGAACTGAATCGCCTCCGACAAGCGTGTCACGATGTCATCTTGATCGAGTTGGAGCTTCTCGGCAGTGGGGGGGCGGAGTTGGCGCGATGTGAAGGTCATCGTGCGGATGACCAGCAGGGCAATGAGAACGCCAAACAAGGCGGTTAGCAATAGGGCGAGACGTTTCATGAATATGAGCGGCTCTAAACCGAAATTGGTAGCAAAAGTTCGCCATGGGACTGCAAATTAGCGCGGTGCCGGAGCTCGGTGGTTTGACAACCACCATAGGGTCCGATAATTTTTTAAAATCAACAAAAATGTCGATTTTGGAGGGATTAACAGATGAGTGATTTTTATTCGGATTGGCTGGAACAGTCCAAAGCCAATGAAAAAGCGGTAGCCGAGTCGCCGCGGTTCACGCGCTCGAAGGATCTTAAATGGGTGCGCACGCCGCAAGACTTTAAGGCGGCATTGATGATTGCGCCCGAGTTGGGTTTTACCACCGGCGGTAGCTGTATGATGCGGGCTGAGATCCCGGTCGGCTGGCACTCCGGCAAGCATATGCATGGCGAAGAGGCGATCTACGTCGAGAGCGGCGAAGGCTTTATGATTCTCGACGGCAAGCGTTATGATTTCGGCCCAGGCACGGTCATTCACGTGCCCTATCGGGCGACCCATCAGCTCTTCAACACCGGCAAGGTTCCGGTGGGCTACATTTCCGGCTTAGCCTGGCATCTGGAAGCCGCCGTCTACATGGGCAAGATGGAGCAGTCGGAAGTGTGCGGCGAGAACGACACCAAGGCGATGGCCGCTTTTCCGAAGGAAGAATCGCAGTATTGGCCCGAAGACGGACGGCGCATCGCGATGCATCAGAACCAGCACGTGAAGTCGGATGAGTCGAAGCACGGGGCGACTTATTTCTTGATGGGCCGTAACGGCAAAGACAATGGCTTCAAGGCCACCGGCGTAGCGATCAGTTCAATCTTCGTCGATTTGCCCCACACCAAGAGCCACAGCCACGCTCATCCCGAAGCCTATCTTTACGCGCTCGAAGGCGACGGTTATTCCGAGATCGGCGGCAAACGCTACGATTGGAATCAGGGCGACGCGATTCACGTGCCGCCGGGCATGCTGCATCACCAGCATTTCAATCCCTTCGATCGCGACATGAAGGAGCTGCGTTTCGAATTCGGCGTGCGCTACTGGTTCGTCGATCAGTGGAAGGGCTACGTCACCATCGACAAGCATCTAAAGGCGACCACCCACATGATCGACTAGGTTTTTCGTATTTGATTGCCGGCCATGAAAGCGGGCTAGCCTATCGGTTAGCTCGCTTTTGTTTTTGAAGCGCAGACCCCGTTAGTTCGGAATCCCAGAAAGCACAGAAAACCCGTCGCGGTGATTCCATTCACGAGCTTTTGCGCGATCGCTTTCTTCCGGACGCGGGTTCCAGCTCTTCACTCGGCGCAGCTCGCGTTGCGAAACCACGCAGTCTCGTCACGCATTTATATCGAAGCATGCCCTCGGTGATCTGATGGGTCCGCGGTGATGCAAAACGACCGTGTTGCGGCAACAATTGCCGCGACCGGCGCAACGGATGCGCAAGTATTTTTCCCGACTTTGTTGCATTTAGAAGACGAATTTAACAGCCCTACGTAAATAGAAAAGTAGCGCCGGTTTGATTCGCTTGAAAGCGGCGTGAATATTTTTTATAGATGCTGCCAATGGCTGACGCAAGCGACATCAAGAACGGCGAAGCGAAAGTGATGCTCGGATTTATCGTGCGCCGTTGCGCCACGGATATCGGCCATGTGCCGACACCCGATGAGTTTGCCAGTTGGGCGAACGGGCAGCACTTCGGCGGCAAACGCTATTGCTTGTTTGGCAAAGAAATCTCCTCCACGGCGGCCAAGGTCATGTTCAGTCAACCCGGACGATTGGTTACCGTCAGCCCCCAAGGTCTCGCGCGGATCTGGAAGGTTAGCCGACATTAGACGGATCCCTTAGAAAAAATGCGACCGGTCGTTCCTGCTTAGTCTTAATTATCACTAACAACCATCGCGACTAGCGAAGTCCCGACGAAAATCGCGGTAAGCAACCAAAGGGCAATGATTGCCATAGCGGCGCGCCAACTGCGCGCAAGCGACTCTTTGCGAGTCGTGGCCAATACCCGGCAGTCGGCCAATACTTCCCGCGGAATTATCTTCAATGCCAGGTAAATGCCCAATGGAAGAAGAATCAGATCGTCAAGGTATCCCAGCACCGGAATGAGATCGGGGATCAGATCGATGGGGCTGAGCGCATACGCAACGATACCAGCGACGATGGCTTTGGCGAGCCATGGCGTGCGCGGGTCGCGAGCAGCGAGATAAAGCACGAAGATATCGAGCTTTAGCGCAGCCGCCTTCGATTTAAATTTTGCCAGGATCGCAGTTGCCATCGGTTTGCGGGCACTCACGCAGCGTCATTGCTCCACGAGTTCCGGCTTGTTATTCTGTACCACGCCGGCGAATTTTCCAACCCGTTCCTTCATGGAGGTATCAGAGTGAAATTGTTTGTTCGTTTGACTGCGTTCATGGCGACGCTTGTGCCATTGTTTTTCTCGATCCAAGCGATGGCGCAGACCAGGCCCGATAAAGTTCGCATCGGTTATGCCGCGAGAGCGGTGGCTCATTCCGTTCCTTTTGTTGCTAAAGAGGCAGGGTTCTTTGCAGAAGAAGGCATCGACGCGGAGATCGTGCGCACGGCGGGATCGATTGCGCCGATGGCGCTGGTCGCCAACGAGGTCGATCTGGCGATCATGTCGGCGTATCTGATGATCCCCGTGGCGACGCAAAATAAAGATGTCGTGATGCTCGGCGGTTTTTCGCGCTATGCCTCGATGGTGTTCGTCGCGCGGCCCGACGTAAAAAGCGCGCAAGATTTGAAAGGCAAGATCGTCGGCATCCAGCGGCCGGGCGATGCCTACGAAAAAAGCGCGCGCTTTGCTTTGCGCCATCTGGGATTGGATGCCGACAAGGATATCAAGATGCTCGCGCTCGGCAGCAACGATGTCATGTGGAGCGCGCTCCAGACCGGCAGAGTCGCAGCGACCATCTTGTCGCCGCCGGGGACTTTGTTCGCGCGCAAGGCCGGGATGAACTTCATGGTCGACCTGACCGATCTCAAACTGGAATACCAAGGCTCGACGATCGCGACCCGGCGCTCTTTTATTCAAAAGAATCCGCAGCTGGCGACGCGCGCGCTGCGGGCGATCGTGCGCGGCGTGCACCTGTTCAAAACACGCAAAGAAGACACGATGCGCATCCTGTCGAAATTTCTCGGCACCAAGGATCGCGAGGCCCTGGAGGAATCCTGGGACTATGCCGCGAAGATGCCGGCGAAGCCTTATGCGGTCGAGAGCGCGGTGCAGGCCGTGCTGGAGCATTTGACCGAGGGCCAAGCGCGTTTCGCGCAGTATAAGCCGGCCGACTTCATCGATGCGCGCCTGCTGACGGAGATCGACAAAAGCGGCTACATCGACCGGCTCTACGCCGGCCAGGGCAAGTGAGGCCGGTGATCGCTTGAAAGTAATTTGATGGAAAAACTCCGCGATCGAGATAACAGGACAATTCCGCTTGGTAGCGGAATTCGATCCGCAGGGCGACCAGCCTCACGCCATCGAGAAGTTGGTGCAAGGATTGAGCGCCAATCGGCGTCAGCAGACGCTGCTCGGCGTCACCGGGTCCGGCAAGACGTTCACCATGGCCAACGTCATCGCGCGGGTCAACAAGCCGACTTTGGTGATCGCGCCGAACAAGACTCTGGCGGCGCAGCTGTACAACGAATTTCGCGACCTGTTCCCGGACAATGCGGTGCGCTATTTCGTCAGCTACTACGACTACTACCAGCCGGAAGCTTACGTGCCTTCGACGGACACCTATCATCGAAAAAGACGCGTCGATCAACGACGAGATCGACAAGCTGCGTCATTCCGCGACCAAAGCGCTGCTCGAGCGGCGCGACACTCTGATTGTCGCCAGCGTTTCGTGCATCTATGGTCTCGGCTCCCCCGAGGCTTACTTCGACATGATGCTCTATTTGGAAGAAGGGATGACCCTCAATCGCGATCAGATGCTGCGCAAGCTGGTCGACATTCAATACCAGCGCAGCGATTATGATTTTCATCGCGGCACTTTCCGCGTGCGCGGCGACATCGTCGAGATCTTTCCCGCTTACGAAGACCGCTCGGCGCTGCGCATCGAATTTTTCGATGAAACCATTGAGACGATCAGCGAGATCGATTCGATCCGCGGCAAAGTCCTGCGCCGTATCGATAAAGCGACGATCTATCCGGCGAGCCACTACGTCACCGGCCAGGATCGCATGAAGCAGGCGGTGCTGCGGCATTCGCGTCGAGCTGAAAGAGCGGTTGAAAGAACTGCAAGACCAACACAAGCTGCTTGAAGCGCAACGCTTGCAGCAGCGCACGTTGTACGATTTGGAATTGCTCGACGAAATGGGTTTTTGTCCCGGTATCGAAAACTACTCGCGCCATTTGACCGGGCGCAAGCCCGGCGAGCCGCCGCCGACCTTGCTCAGCTATTTTCCCAGCGACTTTTTGCTTTTCATCGATGAAAGCCACGTTACCGTGCCGCAAGTCGGCGGCATGTATCGCGGCGATCGTTCGCGCAAAGAGACCTTGGTCGAATACGGCTTTCGCTTGCCTTCGGCGCTCGACAACCGCCCGCTCAACTTCGAAGAGTTCGAGGCTTGTTTGAACCAAACGATCTATGTTTCGGCGACGCCGGCGCACTACGAGCTCGGCGCCAGTAAAGGCGCGGTAGTCGAACAGGTGATCCGCCCGACGGGTTTGATGGACCCGGTGATTATCGTGCGCCCGGCGCGCAACCAGGTCGACGACCTGCTGGAAGAAATTCGCAAACGAGTCGAACGCAAAGAGCGGGTTCTGGTCACGACGCTGACCAAGCGCATGGCGGAAGATTTGACCGAGTACTATCAGGACTTGAACGTTAAGGTGCGCTACCTTCATTCCGACATCGAAACCATCGAGCGCGTCGAGATCATTCGCCAGCTGCGGTCGGGGCAGTTCGACGTCTGGTCGGCATCAACTTGCTGCGCGAAGGGCTCGATCTGCCGGAAGTTTCGCTAGTGGCGATTCTCGACGCCGACAAGGAAGGATTTCTTCGCTCGGACCGCTCGCTGATTCAAACCATCGGTCGAGCGGCGCGCAACGTCAACGGCACAGTCATTCTTTATGCCGATTCGATGACCGATTCGATGAAGCGCGCGATGGATGAAACCGAGCGCCGGCGCCGTCTGCAACGAGCCTTCAACGAGAAGCATGGCATCACGCCGCAATCGATCGTCAAGGCGCTCGGTTCGCCGCTGATCAAGATCTACGATGCGGATTATGTCGACCTGCCGATGGCGGCGGAAAAGCCGGCGAACTACCGCGCGTCGGAATTGCCGCGGGTGATTCAAAAGTTGCAGAAGGAAATGCGCCAAGCGGCGGAGCGGCTCGAATTCGAAAAGGCCGCTGAGCTGCGCGACCGCATTCGCGTGCTTGGAGACTCAAGATCTGGCGCTGCGCGATGCCGGTTTGGACCGCAGCGCCGAAGGCGATCTTCAGTAGCCCGGCTACGAGTGCTCCGAGTCGGCGGCGCGGGTGACGTTGACGGCGACTTTGACGGGATCGCGGTGCCGCCGCGTTCGATCATCAATTGCCAGCATCCGGCACCGGTTCGAGTGAATCTCCGAAGCTGCATCAACATTCTGCTGGTCAACAGCAAGTCGCCTGCGCGAATTTCTAATATGTTGGGAGCGTCGCATCGTAGCTGAATGTCCTAAGCGTTGGGCCGGCAGTTGAATCTGCCGCGGCAGCGGCTGACCAGTCTCGATTTACTGATATTCGGATGCTTTCATGACCACGATCGCTGAAAAACTGACCAACCTTCCATCGCGTCCCGGCGTCTACTCTGATGCGGGATAAGGCCGGTAAAGTGATCTATGTCGGCAAGGCCAAAGACCTGCGCGGCCGGGTACGCGCTTATTTCAATCAGCCCCGACGAACGTTCTCAGGTGGAATTCTTGGTGCGGCGGGTCGGACGACATCGAGCGTGCTGGTCACCAGCAACGACAAGGAAGCGCTGATTCTTGAAAACAATCTGATCAAGCAGTACAAGCCGCGCTACAACATCCGTCTGAAAGACGACAAGAGCTATTTGAGCATCAAAGTTACCACGCAGCATCCGTGGCCGCGTATTTTGGCGACGCGCAAGATCGTCAAGGACGGCAGCCGCTACTTCGGTCCGTTCTCGTCGGCCGTGGCGGCGCGCGAGACCATCGATATCATCGAGAAGCATTTTCTGCTGCGCAACTGCACCGATCACAACTTCCGAATCGCAGCCGGCCCTGCTTGCAGTATCAGATCAAACGCTGCATGGCGCCCTGCGTGCTGGCAGTGCAACCGGAGGATTTACCGCGAGCAGGTGCGCCAGGCCATGCTTGTTTATCGACGGCAACAGCAGCAGTTGCTCGCATGAGCTGCGCCAGCGCATGCAGGAAAAATCCGACGGCGCTGGAATTCGAAGCGGCGGCGCAGCATCCGCGATCAGATCCAGGCGGTGGAAAAGACGCTCGAGAAACAGCGCATGGTTGCGCATTGGGGCGCCGATCAGGATATTTTCGGTCTTTACCGCGAAGGCGGCTTCATCGAGGTGCAGGTGCTGCTCGTGCGCCAGGGTAAACTGACCGACAACCTATCCTATTCCTTGCAGGATCTCGAATTTCCCGATGAGGAAATCGTCGGCTCGCTGCTGACGCAGTTTTATCAAGGACAGCGCTTTATTCCCGACGAGATCCTTTTGCCCGTGGAATTGGAAGATCGGGAAGCCCGCGAGGAGTATCTGAGCGAGCGCAAAGGCAAGACGGATCGAGCATTCATCGCGCCGCAGCGGGGCGACAAGCGCCATCTGGTCGACGATGGCGCAAGAGAATGCCAAGCAGAGCTTCACCGAGCGGCACGATCAGGAGAAGGCCCGCGAGAAAATGCTGCGCGAGTTGCAAGCGCAGCTGCGCTTGAAGCGCTACCCGCAGCGCATCGAGTGCTTCGATATCTCGATGATCCACGGCGCCAGCGCGGTCGGCTCGCATGGTTACGTTCATCAACGGCGAACCCGACAAAAATCTCTACCGTCATTATCGAATTCGCACCATCGATCCGTCCGGCGGTGGCGACGATTTCGGCATGATGCTCGAAGTGCTCAAGCGCCGCTTCACCCGCGGCAAGAGAGGAAGCCGATCTGCCGGACCTGATCGTCGTCGACGGCGGCAAAGGACAATTGGCGATGGCGCTGACGGCCATGGCGCGAGTTGGGGATCGACAGAGTCGACGCTGTCGGTCTTGCCAAGATGCGCGTGCAAGCCGCGCCGCGCAGCAGCGAAATCGAGCGCTCGGAAGAGCGCGTGTTTCTGCCCGGACAGAGCAATCCGGTCATCCTCAAGACGCAACTCCAACGCGCTTGTTTCTCTTGCAGCGGGTGCGCGACGAAGCGCACCGTTTCGCGATCACGCACCATCGCAAGCTGCGCTCGCGCCAGACGCTCTATTCGGCGCTGGACCGCATTCCCGGTGTCGGCGGCGTGCGCAAACGGGCGCTGCTGCGCGCCTTCGGCAGCGTCAAAGGGATCGAAGAGGCGACCCTCGACGAACTTCTCAAAGTTCCCTCGATCAACCAGCAATTGGCTCAAGAGATCTTGCAAGCGCTTACACCCACCGCAGTAAGAGCAGTCTATGGCTGCGGCGATGGGGCAGGTCGGGCGATGAGCGAGGAGCTTCTCTCAATCCCGCGCGTGGCTGATCGCGCCGACCCTGTCCTTGCTCGTCGGCCAGGCGGTGGCCGCCGGGCCGTGGGCTATTCCACTGCCTGGCGCGGCCGCTGCTATCGTGCCCATGCTGGGAATTGTTTTCTCGCGCTGGCGCCGGTTGGCCCTGCTGGTTCTGCTTTCGCTATTGGCCTTCGCTGTGCGGTTACGCGCGTCATCGCCAACTACTCGATCCCGAGTTTACGGAGCATCATCTGCGCACGGTGATGAGCCGAGAAGAAAGAGTTTACCTCGAAGGGACGCTCACGCGGGATCCGGAAAAACTGCCCAACCGAAGCCGCTGGCTGGTGCGCGGCGAACGCATTTGGCATCCCACCGGCGCGGAAGAAATCGAAGGCGAGCTTTTGCTCAGCGTGCGCGCGGCGCGGCGAGAATGGCGCTACGGCGACCGAGTGCGATTCTGGGTGCGGCCGGTGACGCCGCGGGACAGCGGGAATCCCGGCGGGTTCAATTACGCAACCTATCTGGCGCGCCGTGGAATTTACGCCACCGGGTTTCTCGATAGCGATGCCGAAGTCGAGCTGGTGGCGCGCGAGCCCGGTGTGCTATTCGGATGGGTCGAAACTCTTCGTCGGGATATCCGCCGCTTCATCGAGCAAAATCTTTCCCAGGATTCCGGCGCGCTGGTCAAGGCGCTGGTGGTCGGCGACATGGGTAGCATCAGCAAGGAAATGCGCGCGGCGTTTACTGACGCCGGAGTTAATCATGTGTTATCGATCTCGGGCTTGCACGTCGCCATGCTCGGTCTCGTCGTCTTCACCATGATTCGCTATGGCGGCGCGGCAAGCAACTTTTTGCTGCTCCGTTTTAATCTGCTAAAAATCGCCACTTTCGGATCATTTCTCGCCGTGGTGTTTTACACCGCGCTTGCCGGCGCGATGGTGCCGACGGTGCGCTCGGCAATCATGATCGGCGTATACGAGCTCGCCGTGTTGCTCGATCGGGAGGAAGAAGTCTTTACCAGCTTAACCCTCGCGGCGCTGCTGATCGCCTTGGTGTGGCCCGGCGTGATCGCCGACATTTCTTTCCAGCTATCGTTTCTTGCCGTATTGTTCATTGTTTGGGGCATGCGCCGTATCCACGAGCACTTTACCCCGGCCAAGACCGACGAGTTGCCGCAGGAGAAAAGCCGCATGAGCGAATACCTGCGCCGCGCCGGACTGCATCTCGCGGTGCCGCTGTTGGCGACCCTTGGCACCGCCCCTTTGATTGCGCATTACTTCGGTCATCTTTCGCTCGCCGGCTTCGTCGCCAATCCCGTGATCGTGCCGCTGGTCGGTTTTGTCGTCGTGCCGCTCGGCCTGGTTCTCGGTTTTCTCGCCGTGATCGCGCCGGAGCTTGCGACATGGCTCGTCTGGATGGCTGAGAAATTAGCTCTACTGACCACCTGGGCAGTAGAGCTACTCGCCCGGTTGCCGCTGGCCAATTTTGCCGTGCCTTCGCCCGATGCCCTCGAAGTCGCCGCACTCTACACAATGCTGCTCTTTGGTTTTGCGCTGCGCCGACGGGCGCACGTACTGATGGTGTTTCCGATTGCCGCGGTGTTGCTGGCGGTTGACGGAACCCGCTGGTGGCACGAACGGTATGACCGCAAGGAATTGCGCGTGACGCACCTGAATGTCGGCCAGGGCGATGCTGCCATCGTCGAGCTGCCGAATTCACAGGTTCTGTTGATCGACGCCGGCGGCACGGCGAGCGGCGATTTCGACGTGGGCGAGAGCATCGTCGCGCCCTATCTGCGCGGGCGGAAAATACTCAAAGTAGATTATGTCTTCGTCAGCCATCCGCGCATCGACCACTACGGGGGGATGGGCGCCATCGTGAACGAGTTCTCGCCGCGTGAATTTTGGTCCGGCGCAGGGAAGGGCAGGACCAGCCGCTTTGAGGATTTGGAAGATATTTTGACTCGGTCGAAGATCACCCGCGTGACGCTTGGAGCAGACGAAGCGTGCCGGCTTCTCGGTTCAGTGAAGATTTGTGCTCTAACCGGCGGCGGAGAAAAAGGTGACGACGAATCCGTGGCGGTCCGGCTGGAACATGGAAGGCTGCGCTATTTTTTCGCCAGTGACATCGACAAGCGAGACGAAGCGTTACTGCTCGCAAAAAGCCGGCGCGCTCCACAGCGCGGTGCTCAAAGTGCCGCGCCATGGCAATGCGACGGCGAGCACTCCGGAATTCGTGACTGCGGCGAAGCCGCAACTGGCGATCATCTCCGCCGCGCCGCGCAGCCGCTCGGAATCGCAGCGGGAGGAGGTTGCCGAGCGTTATCGCCAAGCCGGCGCTGAGGTGCTGCGCACTTACGACGACGGCGCGATCATCGTCGAGAGCGATGGCAAGATGCTGCGCTATTACGGATACAAGAGCGGCAAAAGCGGCAGGATCGATTTAAGCGGGATGGAAAAGGATTAGGACGGTTCACCACAGAGGCGCCGAGGGCGCAGAGCGCGAATTCTACTAAGCAACGCTTTCCTCCGTGCTCTCCGCGCCTCTGTGGTGAAAATTCCGACTATCCCAGCGCCTTTAATTCCTCGATGTAATCTTTGAAGCCCGCTTCGATATCGTATTCCGGCGCCCAGCCGAGGACTTGCTTGGCCTTCTCGATTACCATCGGCTGTTTTGCCGAGCGCGGCCGTTGGCCGGGGATGATTTCCACTTGCAGCTTCGGCAAAAGTTTCTCCGCGAGCCCGACCAGGTCATCGAACTTGATGACCACGCCGGTGCCGATATTGAGTGTCACCGGCTCCTTCAGCGGCGTTGTCGCCGCTTTATCGAGAGCGCGGCCCAAATCTTTGTAATAAACGTACTCGAAATCGCGCGCGACTTCCTGGGCGATCTTGACGACACCGCCCTTGATGCCGGTCTGCAGCATGTTCTGCACCATTTCGCCGCCGCCCGAGCCGCCGGCGAAATGGCCGACGCCGTAAACGTTGGCGAGGCGCAGTACGATCAACTCGAAGCCGAAGTTGCGCTGATAAGCTTCGACCACCAGTTCCTTGGCGACTTTGGAGTTGCCGTAGGCCTCGCCCGGTCCGCGGCGAAAATTTTCGTCGATGGGAGTGGGCTCGCCCTGGCGCCGGTCGTAAATACCGAAAGTACTGATTTGCACCAGCCGCTTCACGCCGGTGAGCCGCACCGCCTCGGCGACGTTGATTGTGCCCATGATGTTGATCTGAAAACCGCTGTAGATCGGGTTGGCGACTTTGCCGCCGATCAATCCCGCGGTGTGGATGACCGTGTCGCATTTGTATTTTTGGATCGTTTCGATCAGCGCCGGCAAGTCGCGCACGTCGCGCTGCACGACCGTGACGTTGGCGCTGCCGAGCTTGTGCGCGAGAAAGTCTTTGCGCGGCGCAACATCGTAAAACACCACGCTCTCGCCGCGCTTGAGCGCGAGTTGCGCGTAGGAAGTGCCGACCAGTCCCAAGCCAGTGATTAACGTCGTTCCCATGACAGCTCCTTCTTTAAAATCGTGTGAATTAAATTTTAATTACTCCCGGCGCTCTCGAATGTCCAGGTTGAAGCCGGCAAGTTTTCGAAAAACATCGGGCAATTTGCAATAGCCCGTGGCGAGGGTTATAGCGCAGACATGCTGAGCGCGACGCTGCTTTGTTAGGAAGTCAGGTGGCGCGATCTACAAAGAATTTTAACCAAGGAGATGACCATGAAAGGTGTAGTGGACGCAGATACTCATATTGCCGAACCGGAAGCGATGTGGCGCCTGATCGATGAAAAGATGGCGCCGCGCCGGCCCGTGTTAGTCGGCCTGCCGGACGATACCTGGTTCGGCGACCGCAACGCGCTGTGGCTGATCGACGGTAATATTTTTCCCAAGCCGGCGGGGAAGGGGAGTTACCGTTTGGTCACGCCGTCGGCGCAGAAGGCGGAGCAAGCGCGCGGCGACATCGCGATCGCCAGTCGCGAGATTTCCAACGTGGCTGCGCGGCTAAAGGATATGGACCGGCTCGGCGTCGACGTTCAAGTGATTTATCCGACGCTGTTCCTGGTCTACTTGACCGACGACGCTGAGTTGGAAACGGCTTTGTGCAAAGCCTACAACTCGTGGCTTGCCGACGGCTGCAACAAGTCCAATGGGCGGCTCAAGTTCGTCGCCATCTTGCCCTTGCGCTCGATCCCAGAATCACTGAAGGAAATGAAACGGGCCAAAGAATTGGGCGCCGTGGGCATCTTCTTCCGCGGCATTGAAGGCGACAAGACCATCGATCATCCCTATTTTCATCCGGTGTACGAGCAGGCCGCCCAGCTCGATATGGCGATCTGCATCCACACCGGCTCCGGCGCGCCGTGGATGCTGCCGTACTTCGAGCATGCGCGCAATCACACCTTCGCGCACGGCCGCGCGCTGCCGATCTTCGCGTTCCGCGATCTGATAGCCAATCGCATCCCCGAAAAATTCCCCGGCCTGCGCATCGGCTTCATCGAAGCCTCCGCCGGCTGGGCGCCGTTCATGATTCACATCCTGCGGCGCCTGTTCAAAGACCGGCCGAAGTTCAAGAACAGCGCCGAGATGTTCCGCGATTACAATCTGTTCATCGCTTGCGAAGCCGACGAAGACATCCCATACCTCGCCAAATGCATCGGTGAAGACAACATCGTCATCGGCTCCGACTACGGCCACAACGATCCGTCCGCCGAGGAGAAGCTCGTCGAAGCTCTGCAAAAGCGCGAAGACATCCCCGAACCGTTCGCGGAAAAGATTCTCGTTCACAACCCGCGGCGGCTGTACGGATTGCAATAGCTGAAGAGTTCCTGACCGACGTTCAGGAACTTCGTCGAAACTGGAGATTGACATCCGCCGTTGAAGTCAGGTGACACATGACATCGAAACAGAGATAGAAGATCTTCGTTTTTCGCGTCGCCGAGCATTTCAAAGCTCGGCTCGAGCGTGTCCTCTCGTCGAAGCCTACAAGCTCGGCAGCCTTGCCCACGGCGGCTTCAGCAACATCTACAGCGACATCGACGTGGGCCTTCTGCTGAATTGCGCTGAGCCGCCAGCCGAGATGGCCGCGCTCATCGCCGAAGCGAAAACGTTGGACGGTGAATACGGCAAGAAGCTCTCGATCTTTTGGGGCAACCCGGATTTTACCTGGGGCCGCTTGCCGGTCATCGATCGGATCGACCTGCTCGATCACGGCGTGCCATTGCTGCACGGCATTAAACCAACTTTCCACCGACCGACTAAGGACGAAATTCACCAGGAGCAATTGCAGAGCATCGAAAAGAGTTGGAAGCCGAGACTGCCGGAGCTGAACCGTCTTACGACTCTCGAACCGAAAGACCGCAAGCCCTATATCCGCGCCATCCTCTATGCCGCGCGCCTGATCTACACCTGGGACAATCTCGCCGTCGACTCCAACGACCGCGCCGTCGACTATCTGCACCAAGTCCAACCCTCCGGGCTCGATCTCAAGCCGATCGACATGGCGCTGGCTTGCCGCAACGAAAAATGCACGGCGGAGGATGTGTTTGCGCTGAGGACGGATCTTATTCGCCAGTGCCAAAGCGCGATCCGTTATATGTCTGTTCACGGAAACTGAGTGATGCGAGCGAATTCGGGAGGTGGGCGCTGTCCTCCGTAGGTCGAACCGATCCCGCTTACCGTGGCCAGGGTCTCGGGGCTGGCGGCGCTCGCTCGACTGAGCGCTGATCCCTCGCGTTCGTCAAACTGAAATCTACTTCGAGGTCGAACATGGCACAGGACGAATTTCACGGCGTCTTTCCTTATTTGGTCTCACCGATCGACGAGCGCGGTCAGGTCAAGGAGGCGGTGCTGATTCGCCTCGTGAATGATCTGATCAACGCCGGTGTGCATGGCTTGACGCCGCTCGGGTCGACCGGCGAGTTCGCCTATCTGAATCGAGAGCAACGCCAGCGTATCGTCGCGGTGGTAGTGCGAGCGACGCGGCGCCGCGTACCGGTGGTGGCCGGGGTCGCGTCGACGACCATCGCGGATGCGGTTGAGCAGGTCAAAAAGTACGACGCGCTTGGAGTCGACGGAATTCTGGCGATTCTCGAAGCTTATTTTCCAATTGCCGAGGATGGCGTGGTCGGATATTTCACGGCGATGGCCAATGCGACCGCACTGCCGGTCGTGCTCTACACGAACCCGCATTTCCAACGCAGCGATCTGACGTTAGCGGCGATTGAGCGCCTCGCAAAGGTAGAGAATATCCGCTACCTCAAAGATGCGTCCTCAGATACCGGGCGGCTGCTGAGCATCATTAATGCCGTCGGGGACCGCATTCGCGTGTTTAGCGCGTCGGCCCACATCCCGGCATGCGTCATGTTGATCGGCGGCGTTGGCTGGATGGCGGGCCCTGCATGCGTCGTGCCGCGACAAAGCGTGCGGTTGTACGAACTCTGTCGCGCCCAGCGATGGCAAGAGGCCATGCAGCTACAACGAAAGCTGTGGCGCATGAACCGCGTCTTCGCCAAATACAACTTGGCCGCGTGCATCAAGGGCGGCCTGGAGCTTCAGGGCTACGAAGTCGGCGCGCCTTTGCCGCCTCAGACGCCGCTATCTGACGCCGGCCGGGCTGAGGTCAAAGTTCTTCTTGCCGAGTTGGAAAGAATTGTCACGCGCGACCCAGCCGGACAGCCGACTCGATCATCGACTTGATCTTGGCCTACCGCGCTATTTTTTCTTTGATTTCTTGCGCGGGACTTTGGCGCCCTCGCGACGCGCTTCTGAAAGGCCGATGGCGATGGCTTGCTTTCGACTTGTTACTTTTTTGCCTGAACGGCCGCTTTTTAAAGTTCCTTTCTTTCGCTCACGCATTACCTTCTTAACTTTCTGCGCCGCTTTCTTTCCGTATTTGGCCATGAAGTAACTCCTTTCTTATTGCTCATTACTCGGAAGGTTTGCCAGCCGCTAGGTTGCTAACTGCCAGATGGATGTGATTTGCCGCTGAGTTGCCATGAGATGTTCAGGTGCTGCGAAAATCCGTGATCCCAACTACATAAATGAGCAAAGTTTGCGCCATAGCTCGACGCTTTAATATCTCCCGAAAGCATTGACGATCCTTGCGCCGGCGAGCGCCTTGAAGGCTTATTAGGGAAGGATATTTGGCGATTTGTCGGGCACCTTCGCTCAACTTTACTTACGTTTGCTAGGGAAGTATCTTTGCTTCGTCATGGCGATAGGCTGCGTCGAGGTCGTGCCAATTGGAGAAAACAGTAGATCGGTGCCAGGCGATTTGATACCCTACAAAATCTAGGAGGATAGTTTTATGCCAGTACGATCCATCGGCTCCGGTGCTATTTCCTTCGGTCTCGTGTCGATCCCGGTAAATCTTTACGTGGCGACATCGTCTGAATCGCCGAGTTTTAACCTGTTGCACGCCAAATGCGGCAGCCGAATCAAGCAGCAGCGTGTTTGTCCGGTGTGTAAAGAGGTCGTCGAGCGGCAAGACCTCGTGAAGGGGTATGAAGTCGAGAAGAACCAATACGTCAGACTGACCGATGACGAGCTCAAGGCGCTCGAAGGCGAAGCATCGGAGGCGATCGAGATCTTCGAATTCGTGCCCCTCGCGAAAGTAGATCCGATTTATTTCGAAAAAAGCTATTACCTGGGTCCCGATAAAGGCGGCGAAAAGGCTTATCGTCTGCTGGCAGATTCGATGGTGAAGTCGGGCAAAGTGGCGCTCGCCAAATTTGTGATGAGAGGCAAAGAGAATCTGGTCATCGTCCGCCCCGCGCAAAAGGGCCTCGTGATGCACACCATGTATTTTTACAACGAGGTGCGCAATTTCGACGAGATTGGCAAGGGCGAGTCGGCTAAAATCAGTAGTTCCGAGACCAAGCTGGCGACTCGGCTGATCGATGAGCTGTCGAATGACGCCTTCGAGCCGGAAAAATATGAAGACGAGTACGCGCAACGCGTGTTGGATCTGATCAAGAAGAAAGCGGAGGGCGAGGAGGTCACCGTATCGCTGACGCCGCCGCAACAGGGCAAGGTCATCGACTTGATGGAAGCGCTGAAAAGGAGCCTCGGTAGCACGCCCAAACAAAGAAAGCCCGCGGTTCGAGCTGCATCGAGCGAAACTGAAAAAGCCGGTAAAAAAGCGCAGTCCTCAAAGAAGTGAAAGTTTTCTCCACTAACGAAGTGGCGAACATTCTCAGTCTGCCGAATAGCCGCATTCGTTCGTTTGTCCGCGCCGGGTTTATTGCGCCGGAGCGAAACAGGCGCAAGGCCTTGCAGTTCAATTTTCACGACCTGCTCTTTTTGAAAACCGCCAAGAGCCTGCTCGACTCGCACATTCCGGCGAAAACCATCATCCGCATGCTCTCTTCCTTGAAGAGGAGCCTGCCGGATGAAGCATCGCTCACCCGGCTAAAGATTTATGCCGACGGCCGACGCATCGTGGTATGGGACGGCAAAGCGCGCTACCAGCCCGACTCCGGTCAATTTCTTTTCGATTTCGATCCCCGTGCCGTCTTGCGCACGGTCAAGCTATCTTCCCGGAAAACCGCCAACGACGATCGGGCGGCTGGAGACTGGTTTACCCAAGGCTGTGAGCTGGAAGAAAAATCACCGGAAAAGTCGATGGACGCTTATACCAAGGCGCTGGAGATGGACCCGACGCTCAGCGAAGCGCATATCAACTTGGGCAGGCTTTGCCATAATGCCGGGATGCTCAAACAAAGCGAGGAGCACTACCGAGCGGCGCTGGAAATCAAGCCCGACGACCCGACTCCGTATTTTAATTTGGGCGTGCTTCTCGAAGACTCAAAACGGCCCGCTGAAGCGGCGCGCGCCTATGCGGCGGCTATCGACCGTGACCCGACTCTTGCGGACGCCCACTATAATCTTGGACTGCTTCTCGATGCCTTAGGCAAAAAAAAGGATGCGTTCAGCCATCTGCGCACGGCACGAAATCTTTATCTGGGAAAATAAATTCGCCGCAGCGCGCGCTTTTTAGCGGCGAACAAAGGCCGTCTTTTGTCCTTCACGCATCGCTGACCCAATGGCTCTCGAACTCTATCGCAAGAAGCGCAATTTCAAGACCACCCCGGAACCTAAAGGGAAACTGGTCAAGCCAAGGCGCCAGGGACTTGCGTTCGTAATTCAAAAACACGCAGCCACACGTTTGCATTACGACTTCCGATTGGAGCTCGACGGCGTGCTGCTGAGCTGGGCTGTGCCGAAAGGCCCGAGCCTTGATCCGAATGACAAGCGTCTGGCGGTGCATGTCGAAGATCATCCCATCGAGTACGGCGAGTTCGAAGGAATTATTCCGGCGAAACAATACGGCGCGGGAACCGTACTGCTTTGGGATCGCGGTACGTGGCTGCCGAAAGAAGATCCGGTTGCCGGTTACAAAAAGGGCAAACTCAAGTTCGATCTCCACGGTGAAAAACTTCACGGCGGTTGGACTCTGGTAAAGAGTCACGGCGGCAAGTACGGCGGCGACAAGGCCTGGCTGTTGTTCAAAGAGGATGATGAATATGCCCGCACGGGGCCGGAGGCGCGGGTAGTCGATGACCTGCCCAACAGTGTCGCCACTCAGCGCAGCCTTAAAGAGATTGCCGCCGATCCCGGTCGGGTTTGGCATTCGAACAAATCGGTTGCGGAAAACCTCGCGCACGGCGGTATAAGGAAATCTAAAGTCCGATCCAAAGTTCGTATCGATTTGGCGAAAATAGCTGGGGCGCGCAAAGCGGCGTTGCCGGATTTTATCAGCCCGCAGCTCGCCACCGTAAGTAAAAATGCTCCGACGGACGATCGCTGGGTCCACGAAGTCAAATACGATGGCTATCGAATGCTTAGCCGCATCGATGGCGGAGTGGTGCAAATCCATTCGCGTAATCGTAAGGAATGGACCGCGGAATTTCCCCGCGTCGCGAAGGCATTGGCGGATTTGCCCCTGGAGAACGCTTGGATCGACGGCGAAATTGTTAGTTTGGACGCTCAAGGACGCACCAGCTTCCAAGCATTGCAGAATGCGCTAGCGACGAACACCAGTGAGACAGTTTATTACGTCTTCGACCTGCCGTACTTGAATGGCCATGACCTGCGCGGCGTCGGTCTGGAGCAACGAAAAGCGCTGCTCAAGCGACTCGTCCCGGAGTCGGCTGTGATTCGCTATAGCGAGCATTTCAAGGTACCGGGCACAAAGTTTTTTGCCGAGGTCTGCGGTCTCGGGCTCGAGGGAATGATCTCGAAACTGCGAAACTCGACCTACGAGGGCACGCGGGTCAATGCCTGGCTCAAAATAAAGTGCGGACGCCAGCAGGAATTCGTCATCGGCGGATTCACCGACCCCGAGGGTTCGCGCCACGGCTTCGGCGCGCTTTTACTAGGAGTCTACGATCCCGATGGGCGTCTGCGCTATTCGGGGAAGGTCGGCACCGGATTCAATCAATCTCTGCTTGCGAAGATGCGCAAAACTCTCGATGGACTCGCCCAGGACAAATCACCCTTCGTCAATCCGCCCCAAGGAGCAGAGGGTCGGCGCGCCCATTGGGTAAAGCCGGAACTGGTCGCCCAGATTGCTTTCACGGAATGGACCCAAGATAACATCTTGCGCAATTCTTCGTTCCAGGGATTGCGCGATGACAAGCGCGCGCGGGACGTGGTGCGCGAGGAATTAGAACGTATCCCCAAGCTTGCGCCCATCGCAGCCGAGGCAGATTTATCTCGGCGAAAAGAAAAGAAGGCCGTTGCGGAGAAAGCCGATAAAAATACAGTCGCCGGCATCAAACTGACCAATAGCGACAAGTTGCTTTACCCCGAGGCTGGTATCACCAAGCGCGATCTTGCGCTCTACTATGAAGCCGTCGGTGAATGGATCCTGCCGCATTTGCGCGATCGGCCGCTTACTTTAGTGAGATGCCCGAATGGATGGGACAAGGAGTGTTTCTACCAGAAACATGCCGATGCCAGCGTGCCCGAAGTTATTGAGCGAGTCACCGTTCACGATAGCTCCGGCCCGGCTGCGTATATGATGGCTAACTCCGTGAGCGCGCTGGTCGCGATCGCCCAATTGGGCGCTTTGGAACTGCATCCGTGGGGATCGCGCGCGCCGAAACTCGGTCTTCCCGATCGCATTATTTTCGACTTCGATCCCGATGAAGCGCTCCAATGGAAACAGATTACCGAAGCGGTGAATATACTAAAAACCCTGCTCGACAACCTCGGCCTGCGCGGATTTCTGAAGACGACGGGCGGCAAAGGCTTGCATGTAGTTCTGCCCATCGAACCCACGCTGTCATGGCAGCATATTAAAGGCTTCAGCCAAGCCATCGCCGAGTTGTTCGTCAAAACGTTTCCGGATCGCTTCACGGCTAAACTTCTCAAAGTATCGCGCAAGGGAAGAATCTTTGTCGACTATCTACGCAACGGCGAAGGCTCGACAGCCGTGGCACCTTATTCCGTTCGGGCTAAAACCAATGCGCCGGTTTCAACGCCGATCGATTGGGGCGAGATCACACGAGACGTGCGCTTCGATCACTTCAACGTCAAGAATGTGCCCGCGCGGTTGAAGCGCCTGAAGCGCGAGCCTTGGGCGGAATTCTTGAAAACGCGGCAAACGATTACCAAGACCATGATGGAAACGGTCGGCTACACTGAAGGTTAATTTCGGACCTACACGCGGGTTTGTATTTGATAGGCTCGAATCGCCGCGTGTCTCATTGTCGCAGTTGCTGTGACATAGTTGATTGCCCAAATGAATTCGATGCACCAGAGCGTACGGGACGGAGAACAGGACGAGCCTATCGTAATCCGATCCGAAGAAAAAAAGGACTGGGCGGCTATTCATGCCCTGAACAGCGCGGCGTTTCGATCACCGGCGGAGGCCGACCTCGTCGATGCTCTGCGCCGACAAGCGCATCCGGCGATTTCGCTCCTCGCCGAAGACAGTCAAACGGTTGTCGGTCACATCATGTTTTCACCGGTTGTGCTTCCTGGGTATCCCGAGTTGCGGATTATGGGGCTAGCGCCGATGGCGGTTTTGCCGCAGCATCAGCGCCGAGGCATTGGCTCTGCGCTTGTGCGCGCCGGCCTCGCAGAATGCAGAAAACTCGGCTTCGGTGCCGTGGTCGTGCTGGGGCATCCCGACTACTACCCACGGTTCGGGTTTTCTCCGGCTTCGCGCTTTGGCATCAGTTGCGAGTATCGAAGTGCCGGACGAGGCGTTCATGCTGGTCGAGCTGGAACCTGGATATCTGCTGCGCTTCCGGCCAGGTTAAATACCATGCAGCATTCAGCGACCTATAGCAGTGCGAGCGAAGGGCTATTCGAGGCCTGCTAACCAAGATGAGATTAGAAGACATCGCAGAGAATTGGCGATCACATGGATTCGCTGTAATCCCTGGCTTTCTGGCAGGGCAGGAGATCGATATCTTGCGTCGCATCTGCGACCACGTTCTTGAACAATCCATCGAAGAAGACCCGCGTCGCGCGGCGGCGAGGAATATCGCCTATTTGACCGAGCGGAGATATTTCGAATCGCGCGAGGCGGATTTATTAAAGCTGCTCGAATTTATCGCCGACGAACGTATCGTCTCTTTGCTCAGCCATATCGCCGGCGAAATGCCGCTGTTTCACAATACCCAATACTTCCACAATCCCACTCAATCCCATGACGGCGAATGGCACAGGGACACCCAGTTCCTCGCTGCCGATGAAGCTCTCGAGCGACAGCGGATGAAGCAACATACCGGGGTTCACTTCCGTGTCGCTTTTCTCCCTGATCGCCAGCTTGAATACGTTCCCGGCTCGGAACAACGCTGGGACACGTCAGAGGAACTCGAGTATCCGAAAGGGCGACAATCCAACTCGTGCGGACATGCCCGGGCGGACCACGATCGACCTCGCACCGGGCGACGCCTGTCTTTTTCACGCCTGGGGAATCCATCGCGGAACCTACCGAGCCGAGATTCCGCGCCGCACGCTGGATATTATTTATGGCTGGGGAGGTGTGTGCGATTACTGTCCGCCGCCGCCCATGTGTTTTACGGATACGGAACTACTGCAAAGCTCAGCCCGGGGACTCAAGACTTCTTCGGCTATTTCATCCGCAGTTATGAAACGTACTGGAAACAGTCTAGCGACGCAGCAAATATACGCGCATCATGAAGCCCTTATCGTTAGTCGGTGGTTGTAATACTGAATAGCAATTCGCCGATCGCATCCAATGTCGCGCGGTGGTGTTACGTGTCTACTAATCGTCCTCCGCGCATAGCCCGGCCGTCGCGGCGAAGCCAATCAGAGCCCAGGAATCGGAGTCGTGAGGTAGGAAGGTGACCCAATGGGCGACCATGGCCGCTAGACTTTCGGAATACGTAACCTTTTGCTGATCATCATGGTTCCGGACAGGACGAACAGCAAGACCAGCGGGTGCAACTCCCCAGGCCCTAATGTCCACGAACCCCAGTAAAGGTTCTCGCCTAACCGCCCATGCCAGGCAGCGACGGCGAGCACACCGATCAGCAGTACGCTCGTAGGAATCGGTGTACCTTCGAAGTACGGAACTTTGTCCTTGCCCTCCGCGAGAGCCTCAGCGGTGACGTTGTACCGGGCCAACCGGCTTACGCCGCAGCAAACGAAGTAAATGAGCGCTACCCAGTCCCAGCCGCCGCGCAAGCCGGCGGCGAATCCAATTGCCGCGGGCACGACCCCGAACGAGATAATGTCGGCGAGTGAATCCAGCTCGCGCCCGAGCGCCGAATGAGTACGGCGCCGGCGCGCTACACGGCCATCGAGAACATCGAATACCAACGCCGCCGGCGCCAAGCCCGTGGCTGCGAAGAAATGGGCCAGGGACTGGCTGTCCACGTAGGTCATGGCGCAGAAAACGGCCGCCACGCCGCAGCCGGCATTGGCCAGAGTGAAAAAGTCCGCCAAGTGAAACCCGCGAATCATCGAAAAACGTTTGGGATGTTCGGCTGAGGAGCGCATCACTGCCACAGTCTAACGCACGCCCGGTGAACCAGAAAGCGGGACAGATTTATTTCTTCGCACGTTAGCTTCAACAGCATTCCTTTCCAACCTTAATTGGACAAGTGTCAGTACCTCAGTGTCAGGGTAGATGCCAATACCTCGATGTCAGTAGAGTGGGTGACATTTGACTGAGGAGCACGGTTCATGGCTAAAAAACCTCCCGAGAAAAATGGCGAAAAGCGATGGTAGAAGCGGTTCGAACCAAAACAAAAATGGCTTACCAGCGCCGACACCCAAGTATTGACACTTCACTCAATCGATCTTGAAGTGACATCTAGGTACTGACACTTGTCCCTTAATTCATAGGGCAGTGCACGCGAATCTAAACGATCCTAAGAATCAAAGGCGATCGTGCGCGCGCAGTAGATGAAAAGTGTTAAGCCTCAGCCGTTGTCAAAAGGGAACGGAAACGGGGTCTAGCCTGAGTCTGTTGCCGCTCGATGAGATCGTTCAAGCCCGCGACTCTACAACCAACGATCCATCCGGACCATCTATTTTTTCAAAACCGATGCGATAAAACCTTCTTTGTCCAGCTTCTCGACCAATTGCGGGGCTATGAACTGGGCGGGATCGGCGACCTTTGCTTTGGGTGCTTCGACCAATCCAGGATGGTTTTTATACTCTGAATGGTCGGGTAGGGCTTGTCGTTAAATCGAGCGGATAATACGGTGTAGGCTTCTTCCAGTTCTTCTTGGTTTTGCAGTCTCAGATATTTTTGCAGAATTCGTTTAGACGCGGTTTTGCGCGTCTTAAAAAAATGAACGGCTTCTATGAGAGACCGTGTCACTCTGTCCAAAACTATCGGATCTTCCCGGATCGATTCTTGCCGGACGATCAGCGACGCCGACGGATATTCCAGGCTAGCGAGAGCGGGAATGCTGTCGAAAACATTAAATCCGGTGCGTTTCGCGGTCAGAGTGAAGGGCGGAGACAATCCGGTTGCGTCAACGAGCCCTGATTGGAGCGCTGCGACACGGGTCGCCGGGTCGCCAGAGGGGTCTGGTGACCGTCGCGGAAAATATTCAGAAGCAACGATGCTCTCGATCTTGATCGAAAAATCGGCCAAGGTCCAATATATGGCCTCGGCAATCGGCGAGCCCAGGCCTATTGTTGCCGACGAAATGCCGGGGAAGTTCGGCAGCATGCCGACGCATTTTTTTGAATCTTCCTGGGGGCACTATGTGTCGAAATCAAAGCAAGCCTCACAGCGCGGTCCTGCTTAGTATCTTGAGCATCGAACACTGCCCCGATCGATTGCTGGAGTATACGGGGGACTTAGTGCGAGCTGATCATGATCTAACCGTCTAACACCCAACAGGTGTTCTCCAAAACTCACCGCAGTGTGCCTGACCTTCGGTTCGTGGAGTTGAATGACATGTGCCGGGCACTCTATTGAGAATCACACAAACTGGGTTACGGTAAGAAGGCGGGGAGAAGTCGAAGGTCACGAATGATTCAGAATGAAGTTGCGTGGTAAGTCGACGTTGCTGTCCGGCCAGAGCATTTTGACGAGTTTCATAGTTTGACCGTTGGGCGGGTTCTGAACTATGCCCCTGCAATTTTGGTTTGAGTTTGCCAGTCCCTATTCGTATCCCGCGGCGATGCGTATCGAAGCGATTGCGCAAGTACGCCATGTCGATATCGAATGGAACGCCTTTCTTTTGGGACCGATCTTCAAGGCCCAGGGCTGGGATGATTCGCCATTTAACATTTATCCCGCGAAGGTCCGGTACATGTGGCGTGATTTGGAGCGGATCTGTGGAGCGTTGGCCCTGCCATTTCGGCGGTCGTCCCGGTTTCCCCGAAACGGGGCCTTGGCGGCGCGAATCGTGACCCGATTCAACGAGGCTGCTTGGATACCCCGGTTCGTGAAAGCGGTTTATCATGCTAATTTTGTAGACGACCGAGACATCGGCCATGCAGCGGTGATCGCCGATTGTTTGGAGCGGGTCGGGATTGAATCTGAGCCGGTAATTTCTCTGGCTACCGACGTGAGTTCAAAGACTCTGTTTCGCGCGCAAATCAAACGCGCGATGGAACAGAATATTTTTGGAGCGCCATCTTTCGTGTCGAACGACGAATTATTTTGGGGCAATGACCGCCTTGAACAAGCTGTTCTATGGCACGCGGTTCACGGCGAAATTTGTTAGGCGGGCATGGATGCATTCCGTGGAGCGCCGGCGATCAATTGGCGGCATACATGATTGACTGACCACCGAGCGGGTGGGGGAAAAGGTTGGCGCGGGTTACGCGGCCTTGAAGTCGGTTTTCTTTTCGCACTCTTTGGACTGATTGAGTTTGGCTTCCTTCCAACGCATGAAGCCTTTGCGCATGTACTCGGGGTCGTAGTCTAGATGTTCGCAGATGCTGTTGAAGGAAAAGAAAAATGGGTTGTCGGTCTCTAGGATCCATCCTTCGGCGAAGTCGAATAATTCCTTGCCCTTTTTATCGGTGGCGAAAACGTACTTTTGGAAGTCCTCCGTGGCGTTTTCAAGCATGGCGAGCATGAGCCTTTTTTCGCCGTCGCGAATGACTTTCTTGGAAAGGGCCTCCAGAATCCCGGCATCCGTCGGTTCGACTATATCCCCGGCTCTGACCATAATTGTTCCTCCACTTATTTTGATTTCACCGGTTGTGTGCTGATATCAGTCAAACGGCTGCCCGGAGCAAACGCAAGGGGTGAGCCACGGGAGATGAGCCCCGCTGCTCGGACTCCTGGAAACTAACATGGACTGCCGATGACAATGATGTTGGGTAGGCGTGCCCGTTAGTGAAACGAGAATTGGGCGACCGGGCCGGGGACGCTTGCGCGAGGCCGTGGATGGCGTCGTGCTCGAGAAATTCGCGCTGTGTCACGGTGAAGTTTTGCAAACCAGGCGATCGGGTAATTTGAATGGCGTTGCTCTCTACATTTGAAGCAGACGACCGGCGGCGGGTTTGAGCGCGTGCTCTACCTGGAAGCTCAAAGCTCGGCGCACACGCGGTCGATCTGGAGTCGCTGGCGCTCGCCCGATATTGAGCGGGATTTTCCTTGAGTTAGACGAGTTGACGGTTGGCAACCGCGCAATGAGTTGTCTATAATTCCCGGCAGTATGGCAAATCTTTACTACAATGATCGATTGATCATCACCTTCGCATCGCTGAACCAAAGCGACAAACAGTGGACCGCGGGAGCCGAGATTACTTGGAGGCACGACGGTGAGCGCCGTTCGCACAGCATTGGTGGCTTGACCGATCGCTTCAAAACCAGTGAGGACGCGGAAAAGTTCATTACCAACCTTGCCAAAGCCTGGGTCGACGCCAATCCGTGATAGAAAAGGCTTGAGGCGTGAGCCGTGAGGTTTGAGTAGGATTCGGAATCGGCATAGTAGCCCTAGTTGCGATTCTCGCTGCGTTGGAAAATCTCATTAGAACAGGCAGTATAAGATCGTTGACGTTTGACCAAGCCGCGCTCGCGGAGAAAGTTTTTTGCGATGAGCTATAACGCGTGGTTTCAGTGCATCAACGGCTGTCCGGGGCAGTATAGTCTGCTGGAGATCATTTATCGCTGCCCCAAGTGCGGCGATTTGCTCGAAGTGCGCCACGACATGGATGCGCTCAAAAACCGGGCGGCGGCGGCATGGATCAAGCTCTTCGACGATCGCTTGCGCCAGAATTCTTATCCCTACGGCTCGGGGGTGTGGGCGAAAAAAGAATGGGTCGTGCCGTTTATCGACAACGAGAACATCGTGTCGACTTGCGAGGGCAACACCAACCTGTTTTGGGCCAATCGTTACGGCAAGCAGCTTCACGTCGAAGACCTCTGGGTCAAACAGTGCGGCAATTCGCATACTGGTTCTTTTAAAGACCTCGGTATGACCGTTCTGGTCTCGGTGGTTAATCAGATGATCGCCAACGGCGAGCCGATCGACGCGGTGGCGTGCGCTTCGACCGGCGATACGTCGGCGGCCCTGGCGGCTTACGGCGCGGCAGCGGGCATTCCGACCGTGGTTTTTTTGCCGCGCGACAAAGTTTCACCCGCGCAACTCGTTCAGCCGCTCGCCAACGGCGCCCTGGTGCTGTCGCTGGATACGGACTTCGACGGCTGCATGGCTGCGGTGCAGGAAGTCACCAAGCATAAACATATCTATCTGGCCAATTCGATGAATAGCTTGCGCATCGAAGGGCAAAAAACCATTGCCATCGAGATTGTCCAGCAGTTCGATTGGGAAGTGCCGGATTGGGTGATCTTGCCGGGAGGAAATCTCGGCAACGTCAGCGCCTTCGGCAAAGGCTTTTTGATGATGTACGAGCTCGGCATGATCTCGAAGCTGCCGCGCATCTGTGTGGCGCAGGCCGAGAACGCCAATCCGCTTTACTTATCCTATTTGAAAAATTTCGAGCACTTCGAGCCGATGACGGCGCGCAAAACTCTGGCCAGCGCGATTCAGATCGGCAATCCGGTGAGCATTCGCAAGGCGATCGCGACGTTGCAACGTTTCGACGGCGTGGTTGAGCAGGCTTCGGAAGTGGAGCTGGCCGAAGAAGCCGCGCGCGCCGACCGCACCGGCATGTTCAATTGCCCGCATACTGGCGTCGCTCTGGCGGCGCTGCGAAAACTGATCGAACGCAAAGTCATTCGCGGCCACGAACGGGTGGTGGTCATCTCGACGGCCAATGGTCTTAAGTTCGCCGACCAAAAGATCGCCTATCATGCGGGCACGCTCGCCGGTATCCAAGGAACTCAACAAAATCGGCCGGTTGAATTGAGCGCCGATCCGAAACAGATCACCGATGCCATTTCGCATTATGTCGAGCGCGTGCGGCTCCTAGACGAATCTGATGAGCGACGGACAGCGTAAAAACTGACGCCGGCGACCGCAGACGCGAGGTGCAAGGGCATTCGTCTGGCCGCGCCACGGCAAACCGCTCGGCTTCAGCACTTTGGCCGTGCACGGCGGCGAGCCGCGGCCGAAGCTCGGCAATGCTCTCGCCACGCCGATCGTGCAGACCGCCACTTACACCTTTGCCGATACCCAGGAGCTTCGCGACCATTTTGAACGACGCATCGAGCGCGAGGAGTACGGCCGCTATGGCAACCCGACGCAACGTATCGCCGAGCAGAAGCTGGCCGCGCTGGAGGGCGCGGAAGATTGCCTGCTCTTTTCCAGCGGCATGGCCGCAATTACGACGACGATGTTTGCCGTGCTCTCGCACGACTCCCATGTGGTTGTCACAGACGACTCTTACCGGCGGACTCGTCAGTTTCTCACCCAGGTTCTGCACCGTTATGGCATCGAAGTCTCGGTGGTTCCAGCCGGCGACTATGAGGCTATCGAAGAAGCGATCCGTCCGACCACGCGCGTGCTCGTCAGCGAATCGCCGACTAATCCGTACAATTACATTGTCGATCTCGAGCGCTTTGCCGAAATCGGCCGGCGCCATCGGGTCAAGACGATTATCGATGCGACGTTTGCCACGCCGTTTAACCAGCGGCCGCTCGAGTTCGGCATTGATCTGGTTCTGCATTCCGCGACCAAATATTTGGGCGGGCATAACGATCTGCTCGCCGGCGCGGTGCTTGGCTGCGCCGATCTGATCGACGGGATTCGCTGCTGCAGGCGGTGACCGGAGCCGATCTCGATCCGTTTACCGCATACCTGCTTATTCGGGGACTAAAGACATTTGCTCTGCGGATCGCGCGGCAGAATGCGAACGCGCAAGCGCTCGCCGAATTTTTGGAGTCGCACCCGCGAATTGATGCCGTTTATTATGCCGGCCTCCCGTCGCACCCGCAGCACAACGTCGCGCGCCGCCAGATGCGCGGCTTCGGCGGCGTTGTCTCGTTTGAGGTTGCCGGCGACCTGGATGCGACGTCGCGGGTCGTCGATGCCTGCCGGATTCCCGCAGATCGCGCCCTCGTTGGGCGGCGTGGAAAGTCTGATCGAGCAGCCTGCGCTGATGAGCTTCTACGAGCTCACGACGGAAGAGCGCCTGCTGGTCGGCATCAAAGACAATCTGATCCGCTACTCGGTTGGCATCGAAGATGCCGATGATCTTATCGCCGATCTCGCGGCGGCGTTGGAACAGGTGTGAATGGGTATCGCTTGGTATAGAGAGATAGCCTTTCGGGCGACGAAAACCTAAACTGGACGATGCAGGCTAACTAATTTCAGATTTGCCATCCGTGTGAAGTCGCTGTCCAGAGACCAGATTGCCGCACCATGCTCAGCGGCGATGCCAGCGATCAGCAAGTCGCTCACACCAAACCAATCGCCGGCACTCTTGATCGCACCGAGCCATCCTTCGATGCGACGCCAAGTTGGTTGGGTCGGATAAAACAGAGGCAATGCCGAAAGAACGCGGCTCAGCTGGGTTTGTTGGGAGAGCTGTGATCCGGACAAGATCTCAAGTCGAACGGGGATGGCAATTGCGACCTGATCCGCGTCGAGTAACTCGGTTAGGTGCCGAGCTTCTTCACGTTCCGGACTGCGTAACGCTTTAATCCAAACCGAGGTGTCGACGACGATCATCCGGCAGATTTTCGTTTCGGCCGTCGGCGAGACTTGGGTAGGTCGATGTCCAGTTGCACGGAGCCCATCAGGGTTTTGAGTTCGTCGATGCGCCGTCGCCTGATCGGTCTCTCAGAGAGACAATGGCACTGTCTGTTTTCAGACTAAAAACCCAATAGCCGCTGGGCTTCTTCGATAAGTTCTTGCGGGATATCGAGGGTGGTGCGCATATAAATCAGCTTAATTTAGATGCAT
>CAWERH010000039.1:0-81249 GCA_963811315.1 uncultured delta proteobacterium | reverse complement strand
CTTCCGGCAGATGAGATCGCCCTTTGGAAACGGCAGGAGCACGCAGTCTACTCGCGGATCGCTGTGCGCGCGTTCCAGCAACTCCTTCTGGTAGCGTGGCGATGTTACGTTGTCGACGACCAGCCAGCCCCCCGGCACCAGGCGTGGCACGATCAGTTCATAAATCTTGGCGTTATTTTCCGGCGGCTCGATATCGGAAAAACAAAACGCCAGCGGCTCAGACCGGCCGGCATAGTCGAACGCGTCGCCGTGAAAGACCTGGACAGAACCGTCGGCACCGGCCTGGGCGATGTTTGTCCGCGCTAGGGCGACCTTCTTTTCATCAAGATCTACGGTTGTAAGCGTGACCCCTTTTGCGCGCGCGGCCAAGGAAAGCCACAAACTTGAGTAGCCGCCGCTGCTGCCAAGCTCGAGAAACGCGCCCGTCGGCGCCGACAGTGCCAGCAGCGTGAGGATGCGCGCAACATCGCTGTCGACGCTGCGGAGCGATCGTTGATCGCGCTCCAATTGCTCTTCGAGAGCGCGCATCACCTGTTGCATCTGCGGTGAAATGTCATGAAACACTGGCGGCTCCCGCAATGTTTTCGAACGGCACGCTGCGCCGGTTGATCTGCTCCTCGACATCCTCCGGAAATAAATTTTCCTTTATCATCGCGAAGTCGCCATAGGCGCCATGCACCGGACCGAGCAGATTACGCTCCGCCAGAAGCCCCGGCTTGCGCGTGCCGAACTTCGGCAGCTTGTCGCGATATTTTTGGTAGAGCTCGTACCAAGTGCGGGTCATCAAAATGTAATAATCCAAAGGCACCGGCGGCTGCTCGGCCTCTTTGCACAGCGCGGTCGACGGTTCGCGCCGCCACTGCTGCGGCCGCGGAAAAATGCCGCGCGCCATCAAGTATTCGAATCCGGAAGTCATGGACTTGACCGCTTCCTCTACCGTCTTGAAACCATGCGGCCGCGCCATTTCGACGCCGGAGACGAAGCTCGGCTGCACCATGCCGTTGCCGAACACTTCCACCGCGTCTTCCATCCAGCGCACCCAGTTGTCCCAGCCGACGCGCTCGGCCTTGCCGGGATTGATCCACGGAAAGAGCGTCTTGTCCCACACCTCCATGTTGAAGTGGATGTGATCGGCGCCGGCGTCTTTGTAGCGCTGCACTTCCTCGCGCGGCCGGGCGTTGACCTCGAAGGTGATGCGCGGCTTGGTCGCGATATTCTTGATGGCGCGAATATACTCTTCGTAGAAGTCCACTTCGCTCTTGCTATGCAGCGTCTTGGTGATGGTACCGCCGCTGAGCACGAAATTTTGCCCGGCGCCGATCTTTTGCGCGTCGCCGGCGACGTGCTCGCATACCTTGACCACGTCGGCCACCGACTTTACCGGCGCGTTCAAGGTGAAGTCGCGCGACAGCTTCATCTGGCGCGCGTTCTCGTTGATATCGCAGAATTTACACTCTTCCTTGGCGCCCCAGTACTGGCAGTTGCGAAAGATCGTGATGAAGGAGCCGAAGGCGACAATCTCATGATAAGGCGTGCCGTCGGGCAAGTTCTTGAAATAGTAGTCCGGCGTTTTGGGAATCCGCACATGCGCCACCACTCGCCCATCCACGGTCAAGACCAGCCGGCCATCTACGACATCGATCAGGTAGGGCGAATAGGGCGACAACGAAGTCTGGATCGCCACCGGGCGCATGTCGTAAGGCCCGTTCAGGAGAACGAAGTGCTCGGGGACGCGCCGGTGCTCGTTCCTCTTGAACTCGGA
The DNA here is from genome assembly GCA_963811315.1 of uncultured delta proteobacterium. Classification (GTDB taxonomy): domain Bacteria; phylum Desulfobacterota; class Binatia; order UBA9968; family UBA9968; genus DP-20. The sequence goes on along the minus strand of CAWERH010000039.1, from coordinate 79,487 downwards.
CATCGGCACGAGGTCATAGGAAAATAATCTATACGACTTGACCAGCGCGCCCGCCGACGCGTCGAGCGCGGCATCGCTGAACCAATGACCGAGGCTCAGCATGTGTTGCTTGAGAATCGTCTCCTTGGGAACGTCCGGATATTTCTTGAAATAGGATTCCAAAACGTCGAAGCCGGATTCGGTCGCCGTCGAGATATTACCCATCGCGGATCCTTTCGATCGCACATTCGTCGCAGCACGCTTGCCGTCCTTGCTACTTCAAGATGGCGTGGGCAAACTTGGCCGCGGGTTCGCGGATCTTGTCGAGTTTTTCTTCCGACTGATTTTCGATCTGCAAATAATCATTGACCGACATCACGTCTTTCGCCGCGATCGTGCCGGATTCTTTCAGAAAGCGGGTATCGACGTCGAGGCGCCGGGTCGCTTGACCGAGCGCTCTGGAAACTATTTCCTGTCCCTCGCGGCCCAACAGCCAATTGACGAAAACCTTGGTGCTGTTCGGGTGCGCCGGTCCTTTGATGATCGCCAGATTGCCGCTGCCGCCGGTGCCGTAGTTTCCCTCTTTGAGTCTAGGAAGACTCTTGATCGGCAATCCTGCTTTCAGAAAGGGCAAATAAGAATAATAGGAGTTGCCAATCATGACGGCAACCCGCCCTCTGGCCAAACTTTCGGCAAGCACGCGTTGATCACGGCCGAGAAACAAATCCTGCGCCACGAGTTTTTTGAGATACTGTTCACCTTTCACCTGCCACAGGAACGACCAGGTGGAGTCTCCGGCGCCGGGCGTGCGCGGATCGAGATAGCCGATCTTGCCTTTCCATTTCGGGTTGAGAAAATCGTCCAGCGAACGAATCTCGGCGGGCTTGACCAGTTCGGTATTGTACCAAATAACTTCCGAAAGATAGGCCTGAAACGTGTATACGAAGCGTTTGGCGTTATCGACCCACAGATGTCCGCCCCACCACTGCTTCGGATCTTTGACTTCGGGCAAGCACCAGCCACGGCTCGATCGGATCGAGAATGCCCTCGTCGAGCATGCCCGAGACGATCGACGAAGACCCGCCGATGTGCAAATCGAAACTGCGCACGCCGGCTTTGAACTCGTCCGCCATGCGGCGCACCGCCGAGCTGCCGCGCGCCGTGAAAGTTTCGACTTCGATGCCATGGCGTTTTTTGAATTGCTCCTCGACCTGTTTTTTCATCTCGGCGCTGGCCGGAAGCGATACCGTTACCTTGCCTTCCTTCTTGGCGGCATCAACCAGATTATTCCATTCCACCGCGCCCGCGGTTTTGTCTTGTTGGCCGTTTGCCGCGGGCGCGAACATCAGGACCGCAAAACAGGCCGACAAACCAAAAAAAATTCGCGATCACCATAGGGATGGGTGGCAGCTTATTTCTATTTCCAGCAACGGCGTTCGCACCGAGTAACCTATTTTCCGCATTCTTCTCAGACAACAATGGCTTAAAGAGAAATGTTTTTTATGTCAAGTATTTTAAGGCATGGCCGGAATGACGATGGGATGACAACCATGGACACTTTGTCCGTATTCCCGAGTGTAAGCAATTGATCTTTACTGATAGATCGAGGACTAGTAACGGCGAATCGTCAAGGCCTCCCCTGCGCGCTAAGACAAAATAACCACGCTGCGATTCGCTCCCGCTATTTTCACCATGCGCCAAAAACCGCTTAACTAATCCTCAAATCGGCCGATTACAGAACTAACAGCCCGTAACGGCGAGTCCGTTCTGCTTCAACCATGCTCACTCTGGAGAAGGTTCCGCAGCGTAGAGCGTTGCGGTAAAATGACTTCTTGGTCGGTCAGATCTGCCTCTATCACAATCACTTTCTGACGCAAATCTACCGACTTGACGGAATCGAATGCCAAGGTCCTTCGGAGAGGAAGACTGAATGAGTAATGAAAATGGACATGAACCGAACTCAGATGGAGCGTTCGAGGGTCGCCTCATACGACTCGGTCTCACCGGGCAAGATAACGAGTGGACCGACCGCTACCTGACCTGCGCTCATATCGTGGATCCGCAGCTGGCGCGTCCTCGGGAGCGGTTCGAAGCCGTGGCCAGGTTCATTCGCGACCTGCTTTCACACCGTTGGGTAAAAACCCGCCGCGTCCGCGCCAGCGCCAACCCGCAGCGGATCTATTATATGTCGATGGAGTACCTGATCGGCCGGGCGCTGAATAATAACATGATGAATCTTGCCGCTGAGCCGGCTGTCCAGACGGCGCTGGAGCGCGAAGGATGGAACCTTCCCCAGCTGCTCGAGGAAGAACCCGATGCCGGCTTGGGTAACGGCGGTCTCGGTCGGCTTGCCGCGTGCTTTATCGACTCGCTGGCGACGATGCAGTACGCCGCGATGGGTTATGGTCTGCGGTACGAATACGGAATGTTCCGCCAATCGATTCGTCAAGGTTGTCAGGTCGAACAGCCGGACAATTGGCTGCGTCGCCCCGACCCATGGGAAATTGCCCGTCCGGATATTGTCTATCCGGTGCCGCTCCATGCGACCTTGGAGTTGAAGGGTTCGGCTATCAATATTATCCCGGACCGGCCCTCTACCATTCTGGGAATCGCTTACGATCGCCCCGTGGTGGGTTACGGCGGACACTGCGTCAACACGTTGCGGCTTTGGGCGGCCGCCGCGCCCGAATCCTTCGATTTCGCCGAATTCTCACAGGGCGATTTTGTTGGCTCGGTGATAGGAAACGTTGCTGCCGAGTCCATTACTCGCGTTCTCTATCCTGACGACTCCACGCAGGCGGGTCGAACGCTGCGATTTTTGCAGCAGTATTTTATGGTGAGCTGCTCGCTCCAAGACATCATTGCTCGGTTTCGCGGCGGCAACGGTCCAAACTGGTCGGCTCTCCCCAGCCAAGCGGCGATTCAGCTCAACGATACCCATCCCGCTCTCGCAGTCGCCGAGCTGATGCGCATTTTGCTCGATCAAGCCTATCTCGATTGGGACGAAGCTTGGGACTTGACGGTCCGCACCATCGCTTACACGAACCACACCCTGCTTCCGGAAGCGTTGGAAAAATGGTCGGTAGAGTTAATGCAAGCACTCGTGCCGCGACATCTGGAAATCATCTATGAGATTAACCGACGCTTTGTCTCGGAGATCAGCCGCTGGTATCCCGGCGACGAAGCCCGGGTGCGGCGCATGAGCCTTATCGAGGAAGTACCAACGCGCACGATACGCATGGCCCACCTCGCCGTGGTTGGCTCGCACAGCACTAATGGCGTCTCCGAAATCCATACGGATCTGTTGCGCTCGTCTGTATTAAAGGACTTCGCCGAGGTATTTCCGGAACGCTTCAACAACAAAACCAACGGCGTGACACCACGGCGTTGGCTGCTGCTGGCCAACCCGCTTCTGGCGCAGTTGATCACTGAAGCCATCGGCAACCGTTGGATCACCGATGCGACCCAACTCCGAGCGCTGAAACCCCTGGCGCTCGACTCCAGTTTCCGCGAGCGCTTTCTCCAAGTCAGGCGGCAGGTAAAGAGTGGTTTCGCCAATTGGCTGGCATCGACCTCGGGTCATACGATTGACCCAGACACCATCTTTGACAGCCAGATCAAACGTATCCACCAATACAAGCGCCAGCTCCTTAATATTTTGCACATCGTGGTTCTATACAACCGGCTGCGCTTCAACCCGACTCTCGAATTTACCCCGCGTACTTTCTTTTTTGCCGGCAAGGCGGCGCCCGCCTATCATTTAGCCAAGCTCATCATCAAATTGATCAACAACGTCGCCGCTACGGTCAATAGAGAACCGGCGACCCACGGCAAGCTCAAGATCCTGTTCCTGCCTGACTACAACCTCACTCTCGCGGAACGGTTGATACCCGCGACGGATGTCTCGGAACAGATTTCGACCGCCGGGTTTGAGGCCAGCGGCACCAGCAACATGAAACTTATGATGAATGGGGCGTTGACCGTCGGCACCAGGGATGGAGCCACCATCGAGATGGCCAGAGAGGCCGGCGAAGAAAACTTTTTCCTGTTTGGACTAACCGCCGAGCAAGTCGCAGCCAACCGAGGTTGCTATGATCCGTTTTGGCATTATTGGAACGAGCCGGAAACCCGCGAAGCCCTCGACCTAATTTCGAACGACCATTTCAGCCGTCACGAACCGGGGATTTTCGCCGCCATTCGAGAGACGCTGCTGACGCAGGGCGATTACTACATGCACCTGGCGGACCTCAGTGCTTATTTGGAAGCCCAGGGACGCATCGGAGCGCTCTTCGCGGACCGTGAGGCTTGGGCGCAGAAGGCGATCATCAACATTGCCTGCTCCGGTCGCTTTTCCAGCGATCGAACCATCGCGGAATATGCCGCGGGCATTTGGCAGGCTAAGCCCTGCCCTGTGCCTTAAGCGCCGATGAGGATGCACAGCCATTGTCGCTGCAGAGCCTCACCCATTCTCGTTCGCAGAAATCCCGATACTGGTATCTTTAACCCAGATCTCGATTTCTTTCGGGTTACAAGCAGCGCCGACTAGAGCTGCTCCCCCTTCTGGAATGAATTTCAAAGAATTGCTCACAAGATTGCACAGGACCTGCTCGAGGCGGCGCGGCTCGGCCTCTAGGCGTGGAAACGAAGGAGCTAGCTCTAATTCCTCTCTCCCGCGCGGCCATCTTCCACAATGAACCCAAGCAAGCGACACCATAAAAATTTCAAATCCGCTTCCTGCATCCACATTCAATCCCACATTAGGCACGGCTTCTATCGCACGCTGCGGCATCGCCAATGAACGGCAAGCTCGGCGGTTTGAGCAGGAATTCATACTGTAGTATTTTATCGCTAATTCATCGTGCAATGCGGTTTGCGCGATTTTTCTTGCGCTGTTATAGAATTTGCGCATACTACAGACGACAAGATTATTCTTTTGAAATATGTCCGGCGCTATAACAAAAGTGAAACCCAACAGGGACCGGGGTGCTATCGACCGCAATGCGGCAGAGCACTGGAGCTATCCGACAGGAATGGTCTGGTGCCCCATGAAAATGAGCGGTATGGCCGTCATGAAATGCGCCGAGATGCAAAAGGAGTTCGGTTGCGGAAGTATCCGCCAGCTCACGATCTTGACGACCACGAAAGCCGGCAAGGTGCCGTTTTTTTGGCCCTGGCTGCGGCGCGGTCGCGAATGCCCGGAGCGGGCCAACGATAAAGAGGTCCGCGAATTGCGGTTGGTGCTGAGCCCCCTCAGATTAGTCGAGAAGAGCAGGAAAAATCCCCGAGCCTACCGATGCCCAGTGTGTGGCGACCACAAAGCTTTCGGCGCCCGCCAGTGCCGCCGCTGCTGGCGTCTCAGCGCAAGAAAATGAAAAATTGCCAAGGGTCAATATTGCGCCTCCTGCCACGCCGGGTATCGATCGACAAAACACAAAAGATCTAACACTTCGCCTCGGCGATGAATTGCAAATGAGTGTCAGCGCAATTTGACTGTGGATATTTTTGAGACAAAACGCGAAACGAATTGATATTGAGGTTAAGTCTGGCAAAAGTTTTCGACATAAACACAAATTTTTAATCCTTTTTCGGAGTTAAGAAACCAGGTTGTCAAGCGTTGCAATCATGAGACAGGATGGCTTTTTGACCATCTCGCAAATGGGACATTCACAGCGAATTCTGAGGAACGCTTTGTCACTTCCAATGATATATGCTGCCATTGATTACCGGCATTTGGCTTGCACTCCTAGCAGCCCATGAAATTCTTTTGCCGACATTGTGAAAAGATAGTTTTTGGCCGCTCCTACCGGGTGATCAGCCAAGAGGATGGCGTTACATTGCTTGACATGACGGTTTGTCATTCATGTTACGAGCAAGCAAAAGCGCTTGGATTACATTCGGAAGCCATCCCGCTCGATCGTAAGCAACGTAGACAGCGCCGTCCTTGGGCGAATGCGTCTGCGTAACAGCTGACTAAGCCGCGCACGATCCAACCGGTTAAGGTTGTCGCCAGTTTCGCTGAACACATTCGCGTCGAACTGACGATTGACTTGCCGGCAACCAACACACCCAATCTTCGAAGCGTCTCATTTCTCTACTTTCAGCTCCAAACTAGCGCGGTGCTTAGCGCGCCCTACGCTGTCGTGACCGCTGTATATTTAGCGACGAACGACGGATCCATTTAACTACGCTATCGGCCAGCGCCGGTACATCGATGGGAATGGTGACGCCGACCTGTTTCGCTTCGATATAATCCAGTTCTTGGCGCTCCTTGAGAAAGGACTCGAGAAACGAATCCCTCCGCACCAGTCGCGGCTGATCTGCTGTTTACCGGCGTTGAATCTTTCGGGCCGGCTCGCCGCAGCTGAAAGTTTCCGCCGTCGAGAGACTGCACGCCAAGCAATCTTGGTATTTAGGAAGCGCTCCCTCAGAGCGGCCCATCGGGACGTTGACCCGACTTTATTAGATCCACTTGCAAGTTGGTGAATGGCGCCTCAAAGAGTTGCTGTCGCTCCTGGTAGACTCGAAAGAAGTCGGCAATGAAGTGCATGCGATCCTCAAAGTCGGCCCAATCGGCGGCGCCGCTGCCGATTAGACTATCCGGAGTCTGGTCGACCCGGGCCAGCATTTCGCTCAGCCTCGCGTTCGAGATCTGTCTCAGCGCTTGCGGGAATTCACCCGGGAGATCCTGTCCAAGGCGAAGCACCGCCGTACCGGCCAAATGCAGCGTCATCAGATGTTCCGTAATGACTTGGCGAATCAATCCGTTGACCAATTGGATTAGCCGGTCACTGACTCGATTCAGATCGGTCGCGTGACGCAACAGCATGCTCCGGAGCGTACGGTTACGGAAGTCCGGCAACAGCTTCGTCAAAAGATTGCGTTTCAATTCGTCACTATTACCGAGTGCTGCGTTTAGCGCTGCGGCGATTTCGGGCTGAAGGCGAATCTGTTCGTGAAAGCCGGCACAAAGATTGGCCAGCAAAGTCATCTCGGCGCGTTCCTTGCCGGATTGAAAGCGAGCTTCGCAATACACCGTGAAAGCTTCGCGCAGAAGCCGTTGCCCCTCCGGCGGCTCCCCTGGACGGAGTGCGCTGCAGAAACGCGCAATTTTGTCGCGATCGAGATTTGTGTCGTCATGAAAGACGCCGAGAAAGCGCGCAAACTCTCGGCCGATTTCCTCGAAAACTTTCTTATTGCCCCGGGCAACCGCATCGCCGGCGCGGGCAAATACCACGGTCGGATTAAGTGCTTGGAGAATCGCTTTTTTGGGGACTTGAGCCTGCAATTTTGCGCCGATGCCCTCAAGATGAGCGAAAATGCTCTCGACCGCGGCGGCAATCTCGTTTGAAAGATAAAACCGCTCCTCGAAGGCGCGGATTAAATCTTCCTGGCGGATGGTTTGTCCCGCTTGTTTCGAAGCCCAGGTCGCGAACGAGCACCAATTCGCGGAGTGGCCCATGAGCCCGGCGACGCACTGAGAGATCTCGTAGTAACACTGAGTGATCTGAAGATTGCGAATAACCGGATCGCTGTGCTGGGCGATCCGATCTATTTCGTCAACGGACGGCAGGGTCATCATAGTCCGATGGAACTCAACGCAGCGCGTAATCACGCTCGCCTATTTCGCGCTCTCGCCTCAACTTACTGAGAGGATTGCCGCCAGCAAGACAAACCTCTCTAATTTCGTTTGCGTAGGATGTCATTGACGGAATGACACGATACCTTTTATAAGGTTTTAGCGCGATCACTTTCGCATGGATTGGCCTGACATAATCGGTCAGCCCGACGTAGGTTCGCAGGCTGACTCTAAAACTCATAGGAGCCTGACGATGGCAACTACCGGACAGAAATATACCAGTGGGACAAACAACCGCGCATGCCAGTGCCCTCGCCGCCGGCGGGTAGTTGCGATTGTCAATTTCACCTCTACGAAGACCCGGCAAAGTTTCCGCCGCGAGCCAATCCGCCCTATCCGCCCATCGAAAGCGCGACGTTCACGGAAGCGCAACGAATGCACACGGCGATTGGTTTCGATCGCGGTGTCATCGTCCATAGCGCGATCTACGGCAGCGATCATCGTCTGCTGCTCCACGCGCTGGAAAGTTTGAACGATCGGGACCGCTACCGCGGCATCGGCATCGTCGATGACCGGGTCTCGGACAAAGAGCTTGAGCGCATGCACGCGGCCGGCGTGCGCGGCGCGCGCTTTAATTTCGTCCGCTTCCTTACCCTCGACCAGCGCGAGGCGGAGGTCAGGCGCTCGATGGCGCGGCTGCGCGAACTCGGCTGGCACGCCCGCTTGCACGTGAATGGCGATGACCTGCTCAACAACTCCGATCTGCTGCGCTCGCTCAAGGACGTGCCGATGGTCATCGACCATTTCGGCCACGTTGGATTCGAAGGCGGGCTCGACCGGCCGGTGATTCGTTGGGTACTCGACATGCTGAAGCAGGAGAATTGGTGGATGATGGTGTCCAACGGCAACCGCGATTCGAAGATGGACGCGGGCTGGGACGACGCGATTCCCTACGGCAAGGCATTTATCGAAGCGGCGCCCGACCGCATCGTCTGGGGTACCGACTGGCCGCATCCGCAGTGGACCAAACGGATGATGAACGACGCCGAAGAAGTCGAGCTGCTGTACCGCTACGTCGATGGCGATGCGACATTGCTGCGCAAGATTCTCGTCGACAATCCGGCGCGGCTGCACGGTTTCAAGGAATAGCGGCGCGCCGCCATTGGCTGACGCATATAACCGAAGAAGAAACGAGTTGCCCGGCGCGCCGCGAAGCGATATTGTCCCATCAAATCGATAACAGGGAGGAATGACCATGGCCGAGACCAATCCAAACTATTCCACGCCGAGTTCCGTTCGTTCGGTGACATCGTATCCCGCCCGCCGCGGCTTCAAGCAGGGACCTGTCGATCCCTCGCTCGATCATGTGATCGGAGTCGAGGACGCCATCGATATTCATTGCCACGCGCACGAGGGACAACAAGACGCTCTCGGCGTCGCCAAGCTCGCCTCCAAGAGCGGCATGAAAGGGATACTCTACAAAACCATCGTCGGACGGAAGGATCCCGCAGGGACCGTCGGCGGCGTGCGCACCGCGCTGGAATCCTGGTGCGCGGAAAAGGGTTTGACGCCGACACATCTCTGGCCCGGCGCCTCGGTCACGCAAGGTTTTCTCTCGAAGATCGAACCAGCGTGGTGTGCCAAGAACTTAAAAGCCGGCGTCGTCGGCTTGTGGATGCCCAACAACACCTCGTCCAACACCCTGTCCATCGTCGGCGGCAAACCCAGCGCTTGGGACAAGACTGCCGACCCGAAAGCGCATACCGAGCCGCTGTCCTGGGCCGACTCGCTCAAATACGGTCACTATCTTCTCGACGACAAAGGCCGTCTCTTGCCGGAGATCGAGGAGATCTTCCGCATGGCTCACGATAACAACGCAGCGATCTTTTTCGGCCATCCGACCAAACCGGAGTTCAAAGCCATGGCGGAGTACAGCCAGAAAATCGGTTTCAAAAGAGGCGTCGTCGACCATCCCTTCAGCCCCTTCGTCAGTTTGACCATCGAGGAAATGAAAGACGCGGCCGCCGCCGACCTGTGGCTCAATTTCACCTTCGACGAATTGTCGCCGCTCCTTGGCATCGACCCGGCGAACATGTACAAGGCCATTCGCACGGTCGGCCCCGCACACTGCACGCTCTCGTCGGACGCCGGCGAACCGCTGTTTCCCAACTCGGTCGAATCGCTCCGCCTGCTGCGCGGCTACATGTCGGCTTTCGGCTGCACGGAGGATGAGATCTATACGATGTCCACCGCCAACCCGGCCTTCATCGTCGGACTGAACCTGGAGACAGCGCAACGGGCAAGCGCGGCCCGCTAACGCATACTCGGAAAAGATTCAAATCGCTCAAGCCGTTCCCGCTCGAATGAGCGGGAACGGTTCCAATCGTTCCAACCGTTCAAAAAGTTCAAGCCGTTTAAGCGGCGCGCTTGAAAGATAGCGGCGCATCGTCCTATGGTTCGCGGCCATGCTAGAGAAAAAAACCTCTTTCGGTCTCACCTTGTCCAATCGAGCGCTGGTCACGCAGGGAATGCCGCCAAAGGAACTGATTGACATGGCCGTGCAAGCGGAAAACACGGGCCTGATCGATGCCATCTGGGTTGGTGACAGCATACTGAGTAAGCCGCGGCTGGAATGCATTCCATTACTGGGCGCCGTCGCCGCGCGCACTTCGCGAGTCAAACTGGGCGTGGCGTGCATGGCCACTATCGCCCAGCGCAATCCGTTGCTGCTCGCCTTGCAGTGGGCGAGCCTCGACGTGCTCTCGAGTGGGCGCACCTGGCTGGCGGCGTGTATGGGATACCCGGCGAGCCAACATCCGATGGCGGCCAAGGAACTTGAAGTGATGGGCGTCGCCAGCAAAGAACGGCCCCGGCGGCTGGAGGAAATGATTCAAGCTCTGCGCATTCTTTGGTCCGACGAGCACGCGAGTTTCCACGGCCAGTACTATTCTTTTGACGACGTGAATCTCCTGCCCAAACCCGCGCAACGCCCGTGCCCGATCTACATCGCCGGCACGCCGCGACCCACGCAGATCGGCGAGCGCGGCGTGGAACGCTCCTTACGACGCATCGCCCGCTACGCCGACGGCTGGATGAGCAATCAGATCGAGTTGTCGATGTTTCAGGACTATCAGGGCCGACTACGCGATATGCTCGCCGAAGAGGGGCGCGACCCGAAAACATTCAAGACCGTGTTGTATTATGGCATCGCCGTCAATCCAGAGCGCGACCTGGCGTTTCGCGAAGCAAAAGCATTTCTCGACGCCTACTATCAAAAGGACTTTACCCGCCAGGGTGTCGAGATCTGGACTGCTTGCGGTCCGGTCGAACATTGCATCGACTGTGTTCGCGGATTTATCGAAGCCGGAGTCGACCACGTCACCATCCGCCCGATCGGCGCCGACTTAGATCGGCAATTCCAAATGTTTTTAGAAGAAGTTCTACCGGCACTGAATTCAGCGGCAAGTGATTCCGCCTAGCTCCTATCGACTCGGTACCCAGGTGGACATCATCGCCCGGGAAAGTATTCTTTTTTCTACTGTTCCCGCTCGCGCTCTTCGCGCTTCTGCTTCAACAGCTCCAACAGCCGCTGACGTTCGCGTTGCCTGTCGATTGTCCCCTGCTCCGGCGAATTGTCGGAGCGCGCTCCTTCATCTTTCATCGGGTCGGGTAGCGATGCTTCGCGGTCGAGGTTGCGGCGCGGCGCACGCGGCGGCAGAGATCGCGATTGGGTTTTGTCGCCGAACAGCCAACCGCTTAGCGTGTCGAACCAATCTTTGGCTGCATCCAAATACGGCTCGATGGTCGAATCGCGCGGTTTAGCATACGGAAAGCGGGCGCTGCCATCGATCAAGCGCGCGTCCAGAGCACGCTGAAAAAAATCTCCTACTACGAGCACCGCGTTGTGGCCGCCCTCGCCCCAGTAGTTACTGCGCATGGTGACCCTCGAGTCGTTGAAGCCGACCCACGATCCGGCGACCAGACGTGGATGCATCAAGATAAACCAGCCGTCGGTATTTTTTTGTGTGGTGCCGGTCTTGCCCGCGACATCGGCGCGCACGCCGAAGCGCCCCCGCACCACCTGCCCGGTGCCCAGGTCGACGGCATCGCGCAGCATGTTGATCAAGTCGCCCACGGTCTTGTCGGACATGACGACCTGACTTTGGGTTTTGAAGTCGGCGAGCACGTTGCCGTTCTTGTCGGTAATGCGGGTGACGGAAATGGGCTCGCGGTATTGGCCACGGTTAGCGAGAGTGCTGTAAGCGGAGACCATCTCCAATGGCGTCACCGGACTGGTGCCCAGCGCTAACGCGGGCACTTCGTCGAGTTTGCTTCCGTTAACGCCCATGCGGCGCGCCAGTTCCGCGGTTTTTCTCGGGCCGATTTCCCGCATGACCTGCGCGGTGATCGTGTTTTTGGAATAGATGAGACCCTCGCGCGCAGTCATCGACCGGCCGGTCGGCTCGGAGAGATCGGTCGGGCGCCACACGCTGCCGTCAGGCAGCGGAATCTCGACGGCTTGATCGACGAAGCGTTTATCGGGCGACATGCCATGTTCAAGCGCCGCGCCATACACGAACGGTTTGAACGTCGAACCCGGTTGCCGCCGCGCTTGCGCCACGTGGTCGAACGGGTCGGTTTTGAAGTCGCGGCTGCCGACCCACGCCTTGACGTAACCGGTGGCCGGATCGATTGCGACGAAGCCCGCCTGCAAACGGGTCTTGTCACCACGCAGCTTCGCCATGAATTCTTTGTTGCTCTTGAGCTGTGCCAGGGCTTCGTCCGGCGCAGTGCCGGCATCCAGCGGCGCCGCGATACGCCGCCGATTCTCGAATAAAGGTATCGATCAAGGCGCTCTTGGTTTTCCAGAAATAACCGAAGGGCTGTACACGCCTGCGTTGATCGAGATAGACGTTCGCATCCGAAGAGATCACGGCCGCAGAGCTCATCCCCCATTCGACGTCGGCTACTGCCTGTAACGCATCCATCTGACGCTGCACGGCTTGGTTGGCCGCGGCCTGCAAACGAGAATCGATGGTCGTGTAGATCATCAATCCATCGGAATAAATGTCATGATTGTTACGGTCCGCCCAATCGATCAGCCATTTGCGAATCTGGGTAGCCAGGTGAGGGGAAGGACCGATAGCGTCCGGCTGGCGCTCGAAATCGAGGTGTATCGGCCTATCCTTTAAGCGATCGAAATCGGCCTGGTTCAAAACGCCGCGCTTGACCATTTGCCCCATCACCACGTTGCGCCGCTTGAGCGCGCGCTCGGGATTGAGCACCGGATTGTAATAGCTGGTGCCTTTGAGCATGGCGATCAACGTCGCGCTTTCGAGCACGTTGAGTTTTTGCGCGGGCTTATCGAAATAGGTGCGCGCCGCCATCTCGATGCCGAAGGCGTTGTACAAAAACGGAATCGTGTTGAGATAAATTTCCAAAATCTCCTTTTTGCTGTAGGCGTATTCGATCTTGATCGCCGTAATCGTCTCTTTCATTTTTCGCGTAATCGTGCGCTGGCGGCCGACATCTTCGGGATAGAGATTGCGCGCCAGTTGCTGCGTTAGCGTGGAACCGCCCTCAGGATCGCCGGTCATCGTATGCAGGAATCCGATCACGGTGCGCAGCACATCGATGCCGTAGTGGTGATAGAAGCGGTGATCTTCGGTGGCGATCAGGGCATTAACCACGTGCGGCGAAATCTGCGTTAACCGGACCCACTCGCGATTCATCGGCTTGAGTGTGGCCAGGCGCTTGCCATCGGCGGAGATCAGCACGCTGGGTTGGTCGATCTTCGCTTTGCGGATATTGGCAATGCTCGGCGTGAACGGAATTAGAATGATCGCGTACGCAAACAACAGCGCCAACCCGAGTGCGGCTAACACGGCCAGCGCCTTCGCGCCGGAAATGATTCTGGCCCGCGGCGTCCTGCCGGCGTCGATCGCGGCCGAGAAATATCCCGCGAGGCGCAGGTAGAAACGTCGGACGCGTCCCAAAGCCGATGCGTGTTCAGCCACGGCGGCTCCTCCGCTTTTCGCCGGCAGTCAAAACAGCGCGCGAGCCTGGCTCAAAATCCGTGGCTTCCACAACCCTTTTAGGAAAGCACGCGGAAAGGCCGGTCGCAATGGAGAACCGGGAATTCGTCGGCGTCGACGCATGGGCTTTGGCGGCAAATGCTGGCGCATCTGCGTCCGACGAGCCGCTCGCAATTCATCGGAACTCAATCGTTCAGGCCAAGCTCTTGGAAGGCATCTGCGGGGCCGTTCAGCGTGGATGCATCGACAAAGAAACATTCTGCGGCGCCTGCCCCGACAGTCAAGTTGGAGTAGCATTCGACGGCGTACGCGTCGCACGAGCATTCAGAGCGGAATGAAGACTTATCCGTACGAATCTAACGGCGGCACGGATCGACACTTTAGTGATGCGAGCGCTCGCCAACGGCCTCTATCAAGGATGAAACCCACGGGAGTCAGATTTGCGTGATGTCCATGGTTTTCGGCGCGGACGGTTTCGGCTCGATGCGCAACAGGCGCGTGAGGTTTTTACCGAGGATCAAATCCAACTGATCGGAATTGAGGCCCGCATACTTGACGATTTTGCCGATCTCGAATCCAAACGGCAAGGTTGGATGGTCCGAACCGTAAACGACCCGCTCAGGGCCGAGGGCACGCACGACGTTGGTGGTGATGTCGGGATACCCGTTCGACGCGGTGTCGAAATACAAATTATCTTGATGGCGCGCTGCCACGATCGCCTCTTGATGGCCCTCGAAGCCCGCCGAGTGGGCGATCACGAAATTAGCCTTTGGGAAAATTGCTTGCGAGATCGGCGATCAAGGTCGGCGCGCAGTTCCAAGAATTGCCGCTGTGCACGAGAAGCAAAAGCTTTTCCGCTTGCGCCGCTTCGACGATGGGGAACATCAACTCGGGATCGTTGACACGGTTGCCGGAGAAATCCCGCAGCGGATGAATCTTTAAGCCGAGCGCGCCTTTCGCCGCGTAGTCGTGAACATCGGCGACCGCCTTGGCGCCGAAGTACGGGTTGATCCGGGCAAAGGCAACGATCCGCGTCGGGTGCTGCTTCATCGCGGCGATGATCCGCTCGTTTTCCACCCGGTAGTCCGTATGCGAATTGGCTTTCGGAAATCCCACCACCATATCGACGCCGCTTGCGTCCATGTTGGCGAGCAACTCATCGGGTAAGTACGAACTCGACGCAGTCGTCGAGCGTGCGGGTCGCATGCCGACGTGTACGTGTTGGTCGATAACGAAGTGATCGCGTCCGGCTTTGTCGGTAATCATAAGATAGCTCTCCTTCACTCGCTTAGCAAGGTTGATCATTTTCAAGGCGACCTATAACACGTCCGCGGCGAACTCTGTCAAGCGCTGACGCACTGCCGTCACGTAACATTTGGCATTTGCGCACTCCGCGCATTGACAGACGAACTTGAACTGGATTAGGTTCCGTCAGATTACAAGATGTAGGGTCCACGAAAGATCAAATCCGCTCAGTTTTCTTCTTCAAAGGGGAGCAACCAAGAATCGCAGTCATGGCGCGGGAGAGTCGTCTCATGAAAAACGCTTCGATGCTTGTGCTCGCCGTTATTTTTCTCTTTTGCGGCGACTCGAAATCTTTGGCGCAGGAAAAGACCGTACTGCCCGTGACCTACTCCGCCACCAACGCGAATATGCTGAGCCTCTGGGTCGCGAAGGATGCCGGCTATTTCGACGAGCAAGGCTTGGACGTGCGCATGCTTTTGATTCGTGGCGGCTCGCTCGCGGTGCAGCTGCTGGTTACCGGCCAGAGTCCCATCGGCTTGATCGGCGGCACATCCGCCGCTTATGCGTACCTGCAAGGAAATAAAGACGTGGTCGTCATCAGCCGACTGCAGAACGTGATGGCCTACACCCTGGGAGCGAAGCCTGAGATCCAAAAGCCCGAAGATATAAAAGGAAAAAAATTGGCCGTCAGCCGCTTCGGCTCGACCTCCGACTTCGTTGCCGAGTATGCCTTAAAGCATCTAGGATTAAAGAAGACCGACGTGACGATGATTCAAATTGGGCTAGAAGGCGACAGACTGCTTGCCATGCAACGAGGAGATATTTCTCTGTCGGTTTTCTCGCCGATCATCACACCGGTAGTGAAGAAAGCCGGCATGCACATCCTGCTCGATTTGGAAGAACTCAAAGTTCCCTACTTGCTCACGGGACATGGCACGACGCGGAGCTTTTTGGAAAAGAATCGCTCAGTGGTGGTCAGATTTATGAGAGCCTCCATGCTGGCGATCAAACGGATCAAAAACGACCGGCCGTTTGCCGAAAGAGTACTCGCCAAATATGTGCGCACAACCGATCACGAAGCGGTAAAGACGGCGCTGGAGCACCAAATAAAAATCCTTCCCGATATTCCAACCCCGTACGAGGATGGAATAAAGACGATCCTTGAAGATCTAGCGAGGAGTACTCCCGAGGCAAAGAACGTCGCGCCGGCGGCACTTATCGACACATCGGTGGTGCGAGAGGCCGCCAAGGGCCTTTAGTAAGGAGAAACCGATGGGAGCGATTGACGCTGACGCGCACGTGATCGAGACGGTGCAGACTTGGAGTTATCTTGACGACGATGAGCGCCGCTTTGCGCCGCAACTGATGACCCAGAGCTTCGGCGCGGAGCTGCGCAGCAACGAGGGCACTGCTGTGCGCGACTTTTGGGTGATCGAAGGACGCGCGCACGGCAAAGACCGCAACGTCGGCACCGACACCTCGAAAGAATCGCGCGAAATGCTCAGCGTCGAATCCCGGCTCGCGCACATGGACGAGCTTGGCATCGAGACTCAGGTGCTCTATCCGACGCTGTTTCTCCGCCCGATCGTGCAGGACGCCGCGCGCGAACGCGCTCTCTGCAGATCGTACAATCGCTGGATGGGCGATCTCTGGCGCCAAGGACGGGGCCGGTTGCGCTGGGTGGTGAAGCCGCCGCTGCGGCTTCTGGAAAAAACTCCGGCAGCGGTGCGCGATGAGTTGGAGTGGGCCAAGAACCACGGCGCCTGCGGGCTTTTCATGCGCGGGTTGGAGTGCGAGCAGGCGCTCGGATCTCCCTACTTTTATCCGCTCTGGGAGATGTGCGGCGATCTTGATCTGCCCGTCTGCGTCCATTCCGCCAACGGCAGTTTCCTCCACCACGATTTTTTCGCCGAGGACACGACATTTACCAAGTTCAAACTCACGGTCGTCGGCGCCTGTCACACGCTGATCGAGAAAGAGTTGCCGAAAAAATTCCCGAAGGTCCGTTGGGGCTTCGTCGAGGTCAGCGCCCAATGGGTGCCCTATGTTCTGAACGATCTGGCCGATCGCTTCCGCCGTCAGGGCAGGCCGTTTCCCGCCGATCCGCTCGCCGCCAACAACATGTGGGTGGCGTGCGAGAATACCGACGATCTCCCTTACGTCCTGAGCCATGCCGGTGAAAATGCTCTCATGATCGGCACCGACTACGGTCACCACGATCCCTCATCCGAGCTCAACGCGATCCGTCTGCTGCGCAACGATCGCCGCATCGCCCCGGCGGTCATCGAGAAGATTCTCGAGTCAAATCCGCGCAAGTTTTACGGACTTGGCTGAATTTTAACCGGGTTCAAGACGTTCCAATCGTTCAAAACGTTCAAGCCGTTGGCTGATTCAAAACCGAACCGGCCGCCGCGTCTTCAATTTCTCCGCCGCGGCCTTTGATTTCACCAAGATTCACGATATATCCCGCGTGATATGAAGTTTGGGATTTTCGACCACCTGGACCGCAACAATTTGCCGCTGCGCGAATATTACGAGGCGCGCCTTCAACTCATCGAGACTTACGATCGCGAGGGTTTTTACGCCTATCACGTCGCCGAGCATCACTCGACGCCGCTCGGCATGGCGCCTTCGCCCAGCGTTTTTCTCTCCGCGGTGGCGCAGCGCACCAAGCGGCTGCGTTTCGGGCCGCTGGTTTATGCCCTGCCGCTCTATCATCCGATCCGCCTGATCGAAGAGATTTGCATGCTCGATCAGATGAGCGGCGGCCGCCTCGACATCGGCTTCGGCCGCGGCGCATCGCAGATCGAAGCAGCGATCTACGGCAATGATCCCGCCAAGGCCGAGGCAATGTACGTCGAGGGACTCGAACTCATCATGCGCGGCTTGACCCACAAGACGCTCGACTTTCACGGCGACTGTTTCTCGTTCGATGACGTGCCAATGGAATTGGAGTGCTTGCAAAAACCCCATCCGCCGGTCTGGTACGGCGTGCACTCGACGGTGAGCGCGGAACGAGCGGCGCGCCAAGGACTGAATGTCGTGAGCCTCGATCCCGCCGACAAGACCCGTGAATTCACCGATCGCTTTCGCGAAGTATGGCGCGAGACGCAGGCGAAAAATCCCATCGCGCCGCTGATCGGTCTGGGCCGCTTCATCTTCGTCGCGGAAACCGACGATGCAGCGGTCAAGATTGGCCGCAGGGCCTATCCGGTATGGCATAAGAGCTTCAACCATCTTTTCTACCATCGCGGCGGCAAAGGCCCGGTGCATCAGCGACCGGCGGAGTTGGACGCGCTCATAAAAGTGGGCCAGGGTATCGCCGGCAGTCCGGCGACCGTTACCGCTTTTTTACAGGATCAAATGGCTCAAGCGGGCTGCAACTATCTCGTCGGTCAATTCGCTTTCGGCGATCTGTCGCCGGACGAAACCTCACGCTCGTTGGAATTATTTACCAAACAGGTCATGCCGCAGCTCGAAGCAAAAGCTTAGGAGGAATCGAATCATGGACAAAATCGGCTTTGTCGGCACCGGCGCGATGGGCAGCGCCCTGTTATCGCGATTGAAACTCGCCAACGTCGTCGCTACCGCCTTCGATATCGCCCCCGCCGCTTTGGAAGCGGCGCGCGCGGAAGGCGCTGAAACCGCGCCGTCGGCGAAGGCCGTGGCGCAATCCTGCACGCTCATCGACGTCGTCGTGCGCACCGATCAGGAAGTCTTGGACTGCGTGCTCGGAGCCGACGGCATTTTGGAGGGCGCGTCGCCCGGCGCGCTGGTCTTGCTCCACAGCACGATCCGTCCGGCAACGACAAAAAAAGTTGCCGAGCTGGCGGCCGACAAACGCGTCAACGTCATCGACGCCTGCATGACGGCGGTTCCCAGCATGGTGCGCCAGGGCGGTTTGACCTTTCTCGTCGGCGGGCAAAAAGCTTTTTTCGAGCGCGCCAAGCCGCATCTGCTGAAGATGGCGAAAGACGCCGTGCACATGGGTCCGCTTGGCTGCGGCAACGTGACCAAACTATTCAAAAACATGGTCACCGCCTCCGAAGCGTTGATCGTCTATGAAGCGCTGCAGATCGCCAAGGCCGGCGGCGTCAGCTACAAGGCCGCGCTCGATCTGATGAAAAAAACCAAGTCGCAGCACATCCTCGATCGCTGGGAAACCCGCTACGACATCTCCGGCGGCGAATTGACGTTCAATCCCGGCACGAATCTCTACGACAAAGATCTGCCGCTCGCCGCCGATGTCGGCAAAGCGCTCGGCGCGGAGATCCCAGTGGTCGAAGCATTGGCGAAGCTCGGCATCAAGCTCAACGGCGGCAAGGTCAGTATTTGAAGAAAGGATAAAGGCAAAAGGATAAAGGATAAATTGAGGGAAGACCCAAATCGACGATCTGCGTACTTCATCCTTCCGCCTTTATCCTTCATCCTTTCCTCTACCAGTGCGAACTAAAACCTATCGGGGCCATCGCGTCGAACTGGAGGCCGAGCAAACCAAATCGGGCGAGTGGGTCGCCAGAGCGACCATTGTGGTATTTGAAAATCAAAAAGAAAAACGCATCCCGATCTTCGGCCGGCGCCGCGGCACTTTCGACACGCAGCGGCAGGCCGACGCCTACGCGCTCGAACTCGCGAAGCTGTGGATCGACGGCAGAACCTGGGGAACCAATGGGCACGGTTAAACCCGGGCCCGTTGGGTTGACGGCATTAGATTTAGAATTTTTACCTGAACCGTCACCCCCGAATGCTTTAATCGGGGCAGTTCCGATCCGCCTGATTGCGCCTGGATTCACCGCTAAAAGCATGCGGGAATGACGAACCAAGACTGATCGTTACGCAGCAAGCTGCCGGAAAGCAGCCGCAGCGACTAAAAGGAGAGACAATGGAAATCGCCGACGCGCAAAAGTTTCTACAGCAAAACCACCGGGCCTGTATTGCAGTGCGCCAGAAAGACGGCTGGCCGCAGATGACTTTCGTCACGCCGGGCATCGACGCCGAAGGACGCGTAATCATCACCTCCCGCGGCACGACCTACAAGATCAAGCATTTGCGCCGCGATCCGCGCGTTTCCCTGTTGATCTTCGGCGAGCAATACAGCGGCTCGAAGTTCGTGCAGATCCATGGCACAGCGGAAATAATCGAGCTGCCAGACGCGATGGATATGTTGATTTATTGGTACAAGCAGATCCGCGGCGAGCACAAGAACTGGGACGAGTACAAGAACCAAAATGGCCGACGAAAAGCGCGTGATCATCCGCGTCAAAATGGAAAAAGTCGGCCCCCAGAGCGTAAACAGAATTTAACCACAAAAGTGTCTAACCTGGAGGGCGGGTTTTCCAACCCGCCCTCTTGGTCCTTTCGGGTCTAATATTCCTTCAAGCCGCCGTCGGCAGGCAACCGGTTCCGGTCGTGCGGCGATTCTAAATGATCGAGAATCGGCCCGATCGGCACGATGCCCGTCGGGTTGACGTTGCGCTGGCTGTAGTAACCCTCTTTGATTTTCTGCAAATCGAAGGTGCCTTTGATCCCCGGCCACTGATAGAGCTCGCGCAGATAATTCGCCAGGTTGGGATAATCCTGGATCCGGCGCAGGTTGCACTTGAAGTGGCTGTAGTAAACGAGATCGAAGCGCAACAGCGTCGGAAATGCGCGCCAATCGGCTTCGGTGACTCGCTCCCCCGCAAGATAACGCCGCGCACCGAGCAGGCGTTCCATTTCGTCGAGACAAATAAAAACTTTGCGCGCGGCGTCTTCGTAGGCTTCCTGACTGCGCGCAAAGCCGGCGCGGTACACGCCGTTATTGAAATGGCCGTAAACCAATTCGTTGATCCGGTCGATCTCGCCGCGTAAAGACGCCGGATAGAAATCGTAATCAACCTCGGTAAACGCCCCGAAGGCGGAATTGAACATGCGAATGATTTCGGAGGATTCGTTGTTGACGATCGTGCGCCGCTCGCGGTCCCAGAGTGTCGGCACGGTAACCTTGCCGGTATATTTCGGATCCGCCGCCGCATAGACCTGGTGCAAACGAAAGATGCCGTCGTCCTCGGGACGAAAATCGTCGATGACTTCGGAATAAGCCCAGCCATGCGCTTTGGGCTTGTCGGCAAGCGACATGGAAATCACGTCTTCGAGCTTCTTTAGCTTGCGAAAGATGATCGCGCGGTGCGCCCAAGGACAGTTGTAGGAAACGAACAGATGATAGCGGCCGGGCTCCGCTTTGAAACCGGCGCTGCCTGAAGGTCCCGCGCCGCCGTCGGCGGTAATCCAACTGCGAAATTGCGAATCGGCGCGCACGAAGGCGCCGCGCGTATCGGCGGTGATGCGGTCGTCGTCAACCCATTTGCCGTCCATCATGTGTCCCATAGAATTTGCTCCTCTCCGGCGCCTGATCATTATCAGAATCGTAGCAGACGAGAAAGGCAAAGTTCTCACCGCGGCGACACTGCGAACGCAACTCTTTCATTTGAGCTTTTGCCTCTGCGCACTCAGCGCTCCCCGTCGTGAAATTTCCGTATCCCCGCGTTGACACTGGACTGGGCGTTCTGCGATAAGCTGGGAAATCATACGTGGCGATGAGGAGCAACGATGGAGACAATCGGTTTCATCGGTCTCGGCAACATGGGCGGACCCGTCGCGGGCCATATCCAGCGGGCGGGCTTTCCAATGGTTGTGTTCGATCTGCGCGACGAAGCAACTCGCTCGTTTGGCGAACACGGCGCCAAAGTCGTTGACTCCGCCAGGGACCTGGCGCGGCAAAGCGATATCATCATCACCGCGCTACCGATGCCCAAGGACGTCGAGCAGATCGCAGCCGGCGTCCAGGGAATTCTCGAAGGTATAAAGCCGGGATCGGTCTTCATCGATATCTCCACCAGTCCACCGTCGTTGGTTCGCCGCCTCGAACCGCTTTTTCGCGCCAAAGGCGCTTTCGTGCTCGACGCGCCCGTCGCCTCCGGTCAGCCGGGCGCGGCGCGCGGTATTCATGAGGTCATGGTCGGCGGGGCTCGAGAAATCTTTGAGCGGGTTACTCCGGTGCTGCGCGCGTTCGGCGATCAAGTCTTATACGCAGGTCCATTGGGCAGCGGCAGCATCTGCAAGCTCGTCCACCAAATGATCAACAGCACGATCTCTCAAGCCATCGCCGAAGGACTCACCCTTGGCGTCAAAGCGGGTGTCGATACCGAATCACTCTGGGAGTGCGTGCGCCGGGGCATGGTCGGCCGGATGCACGTACTCCATGTGCAAGTGCCGCAGACGGTTTTTCGCAACGATTACGAAACCGATACATTTCCACTCAAGTTGCTCCGTAAAGACGTCGGTTTGGCGACGGCATTGGGACGTGAGCTTGACGTGCCCTTGCCGCTTGCCAATTTGGCGGAGCAAGCTCTGATAGCGGGAGTCAACCGTGGCTGGGGCGACGAGTCGGCCTACACGGTGACCTTTCAACTTCAGGAAGAGGCGGCGCAAGTGCAACTGCGCGCTGACGGCATCGACCCGCAAAAAGCGGCGAAATATATTTCGACGAATCCGCAGTCAACATGAGCACGCGAAGATGATGCAACCTGATCATTTTGCCATTCATAGGTGTCATTCTGAGGCGCAGCCGAAGAATCTCAACCTAAACATTCAGGAATGCGAGATGCTTCGCTTTGCTCAGCATGACATGCATGGGGTTTTTTATTCGGGTAGGAGGATCTATGGCCAACAACGGTTTCAAAGTTCTCGACAGCGACATGCACATCCTCGAGCCGGCCGATCTTTGGCCGCGCTACATCGACAAGAGATTTAAACATCTCGCGCCCATCGGCACGACCGACCATGTGCGCGACCTTCGCATGATCGGTCCCGACGGCAGAGCCTGGGGCCGCCCCGTCGACCCGCCTCCGGGAACACTTCCCCCGCCGGGACATATTTTTCACAAAAACCAGAAACTTTTTAAGACTCACAATGAGCGCGGCTGGTCGCCGCAAGTGCAGCTCGACGCAATGGCGGAGGAAGGAATCGATCTGGCGATTCTCTATCCGAGCCGCGGGCTGAACGTGCTCAGTATCCCGGATTTGGACGGCGAATTCGCCGCCGCGCTGGCGCGCGCCTACAACGACTGGCTCTATGAATTCTGCCAAGCGGATCCGCGCAAGCTCATCGGCGCCGGCATGGTATCGCCCTTCAACATCGACGATGCGATCGCCGAGACGCGCCGCTGCGTCGAACAGTTGGGTTTTCGCGCGATCTTTCTGCGCGCCAACATCGTCAACGGCCACAACTGGCACGAGCCGTACTATGAGCCGCTCTGGTCCGCGCTCGAAGATCTCGGAGTGCCGCTCGGCTTCCATGAGTCCAACAACTCGGCGGCGCGCCAGGTCGGCGAGCAATTCGGTTACGATTTCATGCTGCGCCATACCTTTTCCCATCCCGTGGAACAAATGCTTGCGGTCGGAAGCTTCTGCGGCGGCGGAATCTTAGACCGTCATCCGAAACTGCGGGTGGCGTTTCTCGAAGGCAACTGCGGCTGGCTGCCCTTTCTCATGTGGCGTCTCGATGAACATTGGGAGCTTTACGGCGACCAGTGGGCGCCGCAGCTCAAAAACCCGCCAAGTTACTATTTCAAACGGCAATGCTATGCCTCGGTGGAATGCGACGAAGATCCGGTGAAATACGCGATCGATTTCTGCGGCAACGAGCGCTTGGTCTTCTCCACGGACTTTCCCCATGTCGATACGAAATATCCGAGAGCGGTCGAGCGCTTCTTGCAACTGCCAATCACCGACGAGGACAAGCGAAAGATTCTCTGGGACAACTGCGCAACCTATTACGGAATGACGGGAATGTAATAATCCGGCAAAATCGTCAGGCCCATGAAATCCTTGACGCTGATCTTAACAATCGCCTCTGTCCTTAGTGCGCGCGTCGCCTGGCCTGCTGATCCGGCACAAAAGGTTCGTATCGGCTATCCCTCTTCGGCGGTCTCCACGCTCCCTTTCGAGGTCGCGAAGGAACAGGGCTTTTTCACGAGAGCGGGCTTGGACGTCGACTATATCCAGATGCGCAGCGCCATCGGCCCGCAGGCGGTAATGAACGGCAACATCCATTTCTTCACTTCACCCCAAGCCGCAATCAACGCGGCGGTGGCGGGCCTGCCGCTCGTAGTCGTTCTGTCACTCTATGAGACACGCCGTGGGTATTGGTCACCAATGCGGAGATTTCCAGCGCTCGAGATTTGGTGGGCAAGAAAATTGCCATCTCAGACATCCGTTCTTCGCCGTATTATTTCGCGCGCGCCGGATTAAAGAAGCTTGGCTTGGACGAAAAGCAGGTCGGTCTTCTCACCACCGGTGGAACGGCCAACAGCTTCGCGACGCTGACGAGCAATCAAGTGGTTGGCGCGGTCCTGAGCCCGCCGTTTGACGAGAAGGCAGTATCCCTGGGCTACAAGAAATTCCTCTTTCTCGGTGACTTGGCGGATATTCCCTACGTCGGCTTGTTCACCTCTCAGAACGAGATTCGCAACAATCGAGAGCGGATTCGAAAGACCATCGCCGCGGTCATGGACGCCATCGCTTGGCAACGCGCCAACCGCGCCGAGACCGTCCGGATGATTGAGGTACGCTTTAAGATCAGCCGCAGCGAAGCAGACAGATCCTACGAAACGATCATGGGCATTCTTTCGCCCAACGGCGCCATCGACTTGAAAAAAGTGCGCGGCTACCTAGCGCTCCTGCGTGACGAGCGGCCGCTCCCGGAGAATCTTGACCCCGAGAAATTAGTAGACTTCTCGATGTTGCCATCACCCCGTTAGTTTGCTTTGATAATTGTATGAGATTCGTTGCGACAGCAGCCGCCAGCGCGCTTTTTATCGTACTGTTCGCTGTGAACGCGTCGGCTGCCACGGACCAGGTCGAACAAATATTGAAGGAGCAAGCCAAAGCGCGCCAGGAAGAGAAAGCCAAAGCGGCGCAGCGCCAGGAACAGATCGAAAATCTCAAGCGCGACCAGGAAAGCCAGCGGCAGCAGCAACAACTCGATCAAATCAAAAACCAGAAGAGCGAACCATCTCAGTCACAACCACAAGCCGGACAGATTCAGCGCGACCTCGATCAGAACAGAAACGATCAGCAGCTCGAGCGCTTACAGACTGACCAGCAGATCAATCGTATCCAGCGCGAGTCGAATCCGGTGCGCCAGCAACAGCAAATTGACAATTTGCAGCGCCAGCAGCGAATCGATTCCCTGCAAGACCAAATCCGCCGCAATCAAACCCAGCAAAACCTCGACCGTCTGCAGCGCAAGTAATCACTACTCCGCACGCATCACGCTGTGACCCCACGCATCATTTCAACATAGACGGTGTCATTCTGAGGAGCCGCGCGACGAAGAATCTGCTTTCGCGTCTTTCTATCTCAGAAGCAGATCCTTCGCCTGCGGCTCAGGATGACATCCCAATAAACGTACAAGAAGAATTTTGTCCGCCGCGATCACGCCGACAATCTCTCCTTCAACCACGCGACAATCACCGATTGTGAATCGCCGCCACCCATGTGGCCGCCGGGATAGAAACGCGCGGCCTTTGGACTGCCGTGTTCGAGCAAGAGATGCATATCGGCGATCGGAAACACGCTATCGTTGACGCCGTTGACGCACAGCAGCGGCGCGCACGGCCGATCGAGAATTCCTTGATCAGGAGCGATAGTTTAGGCGCGTACTCGATCCACTCTTCGCCGCTGGAGCGGCCAAACGCGCACGCCAAGGTTTCGGCGAGCTCGAAGGGATATTCGCCGCGCTGCGCCTTGATGATCCAATCCGCCTGAAAAGCGAAGTGCGCCGGCCCTCCCTGATTGACCGCCGCGCGCAGCCGGTTGGCGTGCGTGTGCGCGACCTTGGTTGCCCAGTAACCGCCGGTGCTGCCACCGTGCAGGCCAACCCGGCCAACGTCTAAATCGGCGCGCCCGGCGATATAGTCGAAGACCGCATCCCACAGCCGCTCGCCGTTCTCTGAGCCCGCCAGTGGGGCATCCGCCACGCCCGGCATATCGATGGCGAGCGTTGCCATTCCCGCTTGCAGATAACGATCGCTCGGCCGCTCTTCCTTGAACGCGTCGATGCCGCCCCAAAGCACCACGACCGGCGGCTTGCGTCGCGCCTTTCGGTTTGCGCAATAGGCCAACGGAAACTTTGCCTTCAGCCGATTTTCCGTTGAACGGCATGTCGACCCGCTCCAGCGGCGGATCGAAATAGCGCGCTGCTTTGAGAAAATTTTCCTGGGACTTTCTATAGGCCGCCAACTTGCCCGGCGAGTTGGGCGCTGGATAGCGCGCGACATGATGACAATCGTACGCGACCAAATATTCTCTTCGCGCGGTGTCTGTGTCCCCCGCCGCTGCCGCTTTCGCCGCGCGTTCTTCATGCGGCGCCGCCAGCGCGCTGAACCCGCGCGCCCAAGCTTCGCGATCGACAGAATCGAGCCCCGCGATCACCGGCGCGACTTCCTCGAAGATCGTGTAGAGAAACGGATTGCGATTTTCCTTGGCGCGGCCGAGCAACTCTTCTTTCACTTCATTCATCGGCCGCGGCCCGAAAGGATTGTTCGAATTCGCCATAACCGTCACCTCCGACAATTTGGCTCGTGCAACGACCGAGAGCGTAATCGAAGCAAAAGCTTCAAGTCAACGACAAGCGGCGCTAAACTGAAGCCGCTTCGCATTGACAGCGCTCCCGGTTCTGTTGCAGTAATGATTTTGTGGCGTTGGATCATCATCATCAAGCGGCGCTGACCGGACAGCCTTCGGGCATCAATCACGCCGACGAATTTCCGGGACATGGCGGATCCTTCCTCTATGAGCTCGCGCTGCGCGGCCTCCCGCCCTTGCTCGCGGTGACGAGCGTCGGCGCAATTTGGTGGCTGCTCTATCTGATCTATCCGCGTTTGTTGCCTAGCCCAGCCAGCACCGTCAATGAAGCGATTCGACTGGTTACCGACGGCACGTTTTTCTTTCACATGGTTCAGAGCCTGCGACGGGTTTTTGTCGGCTCGGTGATCGCCATGTTTTTCAGCATCGGTGTCGGGATCTACATGGGCACCGTGGTCATGGGCGAACGATTTTTTCAGCCTCTCGTCGTGCTCGGCTTGACGATCCCGGGGCTCATGTGGGCGCTGATCGCGGTGATGCTGTTCGGCATCAACGAATTCTCGCCGTACTTCGCCGTCACCGTGACCATCTTTCCGATGCTGGTCATCAATATCTGGGCCGGCGTAAAGTCCCTCGACAAAGAGCTGATGGACATGAGCCATGTGTTTCACTTCACCAAATGGATGAAGATTTCGCAGGTGATCCTGCCCCAGCTCGTGCCCAATATTTTCGCCGCCACCCGCTACGGTCTCGGACTCGCCTGGAAAGTCGTCGTAGTTGTCGAAATGTTCGGCACCAGCAACGGCGTCGGTTATCAGGTCATGAAATCCTATCAAGTCTTCAACATGGAAGGGGTCATCGCCTGGACGCTTACTTTCGTCGTCGCGATGATCGTCATCGAATACGGCATCATCAACTTCGCCGAACGCCGGCTCACCGCGTGGCGGCCGAAGATCGATGTGTGGAGACGCTGAGTGGCCGAACTCGTCGTCAAAGACGCGGAAAAATGGTTCCGCCGCGAAGATGGACAGCCGTTCAAGGTCATCGATCGGCTATCGTTCGAAGCGCGCGCGGGTTCGGTTACCGTATTGATCGGTCCGTCGGGCTGCGGCAAATCGACGCTGCTCAACTCCATCGTCGGGCTCGAAGCGCTCGACCGCGGTGAGTTGCGCTATTCAAACAACGGCCAGGTGCAGCAGCGCCCATTGATCGGCTACGTATTTCAAAGCCCGCGCTTGTTGCCATGGAAAACCATTGGCGAGAACTTGTGTCTGGCGCTCAAAGGCGCCGACGTGCCGCAGGCGCAATGGAAGAAGCGCGTGGAGCACTACCTGCAATTGGTCGGGCTCGACGAATACATCAATCAATATCCGCTTTATCTCTCCGGCGGGCAGCGCCAGCGCGTCGGTTTGGCTCGCGCTTTGGCCGTCGAATCGGATCTGGTGTTGATGGACGAGCCCTTCGCCAGTGTCGACGAGCTGACCGCGCGCCAGCTGCGTCAAACCACGCGGCGCTTGTGTGAACAATTGCATCGCACCGTGTTGTTCGTCACGCACAATCTCGCGGAAGCCGCGTATATGAGCGACTTCGTCGTCACGCTGACGCGCCGGCCGGCGACGCTCGACGCCTACGTGGCCAATCCGCTGCCGACGCCGCGGCATTGGGGCCCGGAGATTTATAATTTCGCCGCAGAGTTGGAGACCAAGGTCACGTTGAAGGAGGACGGAGAGTCATGAAGATGAGAACTTTGCTCGGGCTAATCAGTGGGTTTTTTGCCGCCGCCGGACTATGCGGCACGGCCCAAGCCGGCCAAGCCTTGCAACCCATCAACATTGCCACCAGCGCCTCCGGTCAATCCGGTTACATCGCTGCGCTGATTGAGAACAAAGGACTCGATACCAAGTACGGCCTCAAGATCACCAACATGATGATGGACTTCACCGAAGCGGCCAATGCGGTCAAGCTCGGCCGCACCATAGCCAGCGCCATGCAGCCCAGCACGGCGGTCAACCTGGTCAAGAGCGGCGCCGACATACGCTTGATCGCGCCGCAGATCTGGTCCGGCAATTCGTGGCTGATTAAAAAAGACGCGCCGTATAAAAGCCTCGGTGATCTCAAAGGCAAGAAGATCGGCAACTTCGCGCGGGTCACCGGCGCCTACTTTTTTTCCGCGGTGATCGCCAAGGAAAGAAAGCTCGACATCGAAAAAGACTTCCAAAACGTTCCCGCCGAAACCGGCGCGTTGATTGCGTTGCTGGAGCGCGGCGAAGTTGAAGCGATCAACATGTTCGAACCGCACACAACGCGGCTCGTGATGTCCGGCAGATATCGCGTGCTTCTCGACTTCGACATCGAGCTCGAGCAGATCTTCGGCGCGCCGCCGCTCAAGTCGACGGTCGGCATGCTCAAGGAAACCATCGACAAACAGCCGCAAATCGTCAAAGCCATCAGGAGCGCCTATGCGGACGCGGTGCAGATGATCAAGGCCGGCCAGGACGAAGATTTTTTCAAATCGAAATCCAAAGAGCTATTTAACCTAAGCACCCCGGAGGAAATCGCCGCCGGCATCAAGCAAAATAAAGCCAACTTCGCCGACAAATGGGGCGAGGCCTTTTTTCAATCGCAAAATAAAATTTTGCAGTCCGGGATATCGCTCGGCCTATTGCCGAACATCGGCGACCTAAACAATCTCTGGGTCAAGTGACCGAGACTTGGCGCGCCCAGTTCCGAAACAACTGGAACGATTGGAACGTTTTGAACGGCTGGAACGAAAAAGTGATTTGGCGGCTGCCGATGGCAAATGACCGCTGCTAACTCAGCTGCTATGTTCGGTTTGCTAATATCTGTTTCCGCGCCCACGCCGCGACGTCGCCGCGACGGGCCAGCCAGACATCTTTGTGGCTGGTGGCGTAGGTGATAATCTGCTCGAAGGTATCGATGAGCGGGATGCGCGAGCTTAAATAGGCATGGGTGATCACGTTCATCATCGTCGGATTATCGCCGCCGATTTTATAGCGGTAGTCGAATTCATCCTTGAACTTCTCGAAAAACTCGTGGCGCGTTCCCTCTTCCTGCATGCGATGATCGTTGATCGTATATTGATGCGGGAACTCGATCAGGAGCTTGTCTTTGACCCAGATCGGATAAGGCATTTCGTCGTCATGAAAGTCACAGTGATATTCCAGTCCCGCTTCGAGAACCAGCTCGATCGTATTGTCGGTCGGACGCACGCCGGGTGAGGACCACCCCGTCGGTCGCTCGCCGGTGACTTTTACGATGGCATCGATGGTCTTGAGAATATTCTCCCGTTCCTGCTCCCGTGTCAGCATGTACAGCCGCTCGCCCTGATCCCACCCGTGCGCGACCAATTCATGGCCGCGCTCGTGAGCATATTTGACCAGTTCGGGATAATAAACGCACGACAGGCCATTTAACGGCACGCTCACTTTCAAATCATATTTATCGCAAATATCGAGCAGCCTCTTGAGCCCCACTTTCGGCCCGAAGTCACGGAAAGTTTCCGTCGACCAGTCCCATTTCCACAGGGCGTCTTTCGGCAGCGGCGATTGCAGAGCACCGCCTTGCGATGGTTTGCTTCTATCCCAGGCCTCGAAGGCGATACCGAGCACAAATGCCACCCGCGCATTGTTGGGCCAAGTCAATGAAAGTTGTGTCATGGAAAACCGATCCTCTTGCCTTGCCGCGTCGCTGTCATTCACGCAGCAATTATTTTCTCATCCCGTGGACAAGCGCGGCGTTAACCGACATACCCAAAATGTACATTGACCAATCTACGCACCGGCTACGAATTGGGTACATAACAACCGTGCGTTAGCGCTGTCAATCGAAAAAGCTATACTGTAGGTGCAGAGTATTTATTGGATCATAGCAACCCCAAGATGTCAGCTAGGGAGGGTAACCCTAATGTTGTCGCCTCCGTTCACTTCTGTCAGATTCTGCTTATCTAACCCACATTTGACGTTGCTATTGACATTAGCTTTTTCCAGCCTAGACTTCGAATGCTAGTCTAAGGAGGCAAAGTTCTTATGACGATATCAAAACGTACATCAGTTTTGACCGCGATCAGCCTTTTCGCAGTGCTCGGGCTTTCGCAAATTGTTCTGGAAAGCTACGCCGATGCCCGCGCCGGCGGCGGCCGCTCAGGCGGTTTCCGCGGTTCCCGGAGTTACCAGGCGCCAGCCCGGCCGACCCAACCGTCTAGCCCGTCTCAAGCGCGCCGGGAAACCCCACCGCCCCAGCAACCCGGGGGCATGTTTGGAGCGCAATCGGGCGGTTTCATGCGCGGCATAGGCACGGCTATTCTTGGGGGATTTTTGGGCTCGATGCTCTTCTCGGGCGTCGCTAATGCCTTCGGCGGCTTCGGCGGCCCTGGGGGGCTTGGCGGGAGCGGATTCGGCATGATGGAGATTTTATTGCTCGGCGGTTTGGGGTATTTCCTCTATCGTAAGTTTTTTCGCAGGCCCGCCGTCGCGTCCGGATTCGGCTCGATGCAATATCAGAATACCCAGCCGTCCATGCAGTATGCGTCGGCGAGCGAACCGGTCCAAGAAGCGCAACTGGCAAACGACCCGGTTGACTATCGATCATTGACAATGATGGATCGCAGCTTCGAGCCGGATCGCTTTCTAAAAAGCGCTCAAGATACTTTCTTCAAAGTGCAGGGCGCATGGAACAAGCAGGACACCGCGGCGCTAAGCACTTTTTGCGGCGCCGAGCTGATGCAAACCTGGCAGGAAGAGCTCGACCATCTGCGCGCGCGCGGCCAGCAAAATCGCATGGAGAATATCGCCCTGCGCGACAGCGACATCACCGAAGTGTGGACCGAAAGCGGCAACGACTTCATCACCGTCCGGTTGCGCGCCAACCTGCTCGATTACACGGTCGACGCCAAGACAGGCGCCGTAGTCACCGGCAGCAACTCCGATCCCATCGAGTTCGAAGAATACTGGACTTTCACCCGTCCCGTCGGACCGAACTCTTGGAAACTTGCGGCGGTGCAACAGGCTTAGTAATCCGATCGACAGCTCTTCTGCTTGCGGCGCGTCGGCTCAATCATGCCGATGCGCCGCAACTGCTTCCTTAGTACGTTAGAACTCGGGCTTCACAAACAGGGGCACATCTATCCGAAGGTCGTCATTCCCGCATGCTTTAAGCGGGAATCCAGGCTAGACTCGAACTGTCCCTGATTGAGACATTCGGAGAGCGACGGCTTTGGGACGAATTCCATCGGCTCTGATATCTGTCAGCTTGCCGCTGGGTAATTCAACGGATTTGAAAGATCTCCTTCCAGATTTTTTCATACCTGGGAAATTCCTTAACGTCGTCGATCGTCAGCATATGCGCCGTTGCCGGCCGGATTTTTTCCAAAGGTTCCACTTTGGGATGGGCGGGAGTTTCTCCGGCTTGAGCATAAACCTTTTGTCCCTCTTCGCTGACAGCCCAACGAACCCATAGCAAAGCGGCGTTGGGATGCGGCGCGCCCTTTAGCACGGTCGCAGAGCCGCCGATTTCACCGATGCCTTCGGTCATCAACGCTTGAATCGGCGCGCCTTGCTTCACCCGTGGCGGGAAATGGTGCGCATAGCAAGTAAAACAAACGGCGCGCTGGCCGGCCACGAGAAACTCGGCCAACTGAGAATGCCCCCTGTGAAACTCGACCTGAGTAGCCGCGATCTTCTTGAACAAATCGATTGCTTTTTCGTCGCTGCGGAATTTGCGCTTGGCAAAGCCGACGAGCACTTGGAAATCGCGCGGCTCGCCCATGAGGCTATCCTTCCACTTAGGGTTCGCCAAGATCCTCATAGCTCTTTGGCTCCTCGCCCTTTTTGACAAGATTGGTGTTCCAACCGCCAATGTAATATTGCGTATCGGTCGCGATCCAAAGGTCGCCCTTCAACTGGGCCGGATAGGACGCAGCCTCGGGTACTTCTACGGAGCGCCGAAATCTTCATGTCGAGGATTTGCGGCAAATAGGTCAGCGCGCCGCTCATAACATCGGCAATGACCCGCCCTCCCTTCGACTCGGCCATGACTCGCGCGATCAGAACATCGGTCGTGCCGTCTATATGGTCCACCGTGACGCCGGGAAATCTCTTCATGAAACCCGCCGGAATCACCGTCATCGCTCGGGCAGAAAACGGCGCATAGATCGTGACCTTTCCTTCTTTCTTCGCTTTCTCATAAAGCTGATCGATCGACTCCGCAGCCGACGAAACGGCGCCGGCAAAAGTCTCGCAAAACACCAGAGCGAAGGCCAAAACCCAAAGAACGATTACCCGGTCCGATCGAGTTCGACAAAGGTTGCTGACGACTCATGACATTTCTCCTTTCATGTTCCGAACGCCGCTTTTTGTGAAACTCATATCCGCACAGCAATAACTGAACGCTAAGAGAGATGTACTCGCCAATTCCTGATGCCTTCCAGTAGCTCGCATCTGCCCTTCGCACGGTCGTCTGCTTCGCGCGCTCATATAGCCAGCTCAGCAATGCTTATGCCATGAGATTTGCGTTCACACGCACGTTAATTCAGCGAAGTATTTTCGCCCTGCGCGATGCTTATTTGTTGCTCACACGATGCTCAAACGACAGGCGGAAAATTACTCTCTTGTGGACGGCTGTGCGCGGAGCACGATCGGCCTATGACCTCTCACTTCTTTCCGCTCCAAAGCTGTTCCATGAATCCGCTTTTTTCCATTTCGTCGAGATAGCGTGTGTCGATCATCTCTTGCGGCTTTACTGCCTTGGCGCGTGGCTCGGTCGGCGCGATCTCGTCGAGCGTCGATTGGATGCCTTCCAGTTTTATTGCCAGTCTCGGCTCCAGCGCTTTGCTTTCCACGTTGAAACTCGCTTCCAAAAGTTTGCGGTCGTCGACGCGGAGATACTTTGCCATGACCTTGTACATATATTCTCTGTCCGTGTGCATGATCTTCGCGGCCTCCGCCAGGGCGCGCATCACGCGGCCGATGACCGGGCCGCGCTTGGCGATGATCGAGCGGCGCGTCGTGATCGTCGTCGCGGCGTAGGCGATTCCAAGGTCCGGACCATAGACAACATAGTGATAACCGAGCTTGAGCGCTTGCGCGTCCGTCGGCACGGTCAACACCGCCGCATCGATTCCTTGGGCCACCAGCGCGGCGAGTGTCTCCGGCGCGCCGCCGGCCTGAATGTAGCTGACCTCGCGCGATTCGATGCCAAAGTGGCGCAGCGCCTGCACCGCGAAATAATGCGGATTGCTGCCGATGCGCGAGACGCCGATGCGTTTACCCTTGAGTTGCTCGGGGCGTTTGATGTCCGGCTTGGCGATGATGCTGTGAGTCAGCAAACTCTTGATGCCGCCGATCAAGACCGGATCCTTGTTTCCCTGCACAAACGGCCGGGTGATGCTCGCCGCGCCAATGATGGCGATCTCGCTGTCGCCCGATAAGATCGCCGCCACCGACGGAGCGCCCGGCGTGACGAAAACCAGCGGAACGTCCAGATCATATTTCTTGAAAAGTCCCGCCTCCTGAGCGAACCAGGGATAGGCCTGCGACATCACGCGCGCGGTGTAGATCATATTGACCTTGTCCGCCGCAAGAGATCTCGTCTCAGGCAGGACCAACAGCATCGCCGCGAGAAATAGACACGATGCCCGCAAAGTCGGATAGAAGCGTTTCGCTTTCACGACGGCCCCCCCTGGGCACAAAGAAAGTTTCAACGAGAGTCAAACAGTTCGCTCGTTCTTACAATGACTCCAGGGCAAAAACCAAGTACAATTTTCGTCGCGCTTTCGCTCCGAATCTCACAGTTAGGCTTTTTGAACGGCTTGAACGCTCGCCATCCAATATTCCCTATTGCCTTTTCCACCTGATCTGTAGCAACATCGCGAACAGCAACCCAAAGGAGGGCGATCCGATGCCCACTCAAAAAGTTTCCACCCCGACCCACGAACGTTGCGTGACTTCTTATGCCGCGCGCACCCAATACAAACCGGGCGTAGTGCATCCGCCGCATATCAAAGTCAAAGACGCCATCGATATCCACTGCCACACCCATGAGGGCCAGCAAGATCCTTTCGACTTGGCGCGGCGCGCTGCGCTGGCCGAAATGAAAGGGCTGCTTTTCAAGAGCATCCCCGGTGACGATCCGGTAAAAGCCACCCAAGACGTACAGGACGACGTCAATCGCTGGGCGGAAAAGGAAGGCGTTGCACCGATCACCTGCTGGTCGAGCTATGTCTGCGGCCGGCAGATGGCGCCGGTCTCGGCGAAGACGGTCAGCGCCATGATCGATCGCGGCATCACCGCGGTCTGGCTGCCGGTGTTCACCCACGTGATCACCATGAGCACCGTCGGCACCTACGGCCGTTTCGTCGAGAGCCGCAACACTCCAGGTTGGACCGGGCCTCTTCCATGGGATGAAGCCATGCAGATTGGCCACTACGATCTCGATGAAAACGGCAAGTTAAAGCCCGAGATTCGCGACATCGTCCATCTCTGCGCCGACCGAAACGTCGCGCTCTTTTTCGGTCATGCGACCCATGCGGAGATTTACAAGCTCGCCGAAGAAGTCGACAAAGCCGGTTTAAAGCGCGCCGTCATCGACCATCCCTTCAGTCCGTTCTTGAATGTCTCGCCCGAGATGATGAAGGAACTTGCCCCGGTCGGAATTCTCTTTAACTTCACCTGGGACGAACTTTCACCGCTCCTCGGCGTCGATCCCGCAGATCATGTACAACACCATCCGCGAAGTCGGCCCGGAACACTTCACGCTCTCCAGCGACGCCGGCGAACCACTGTTCCCCGACTCAGTGGAAGCGATGCGTTTGGTGCGCGGCTATATGGAAGCGTTCGGATTAAATCAGGAAGAGCTCTATACGGTATGCACGAAAAACCCCGCGAAGGTGGTGGGGTTGGAGCTGCAATAAAGCAGAGCAAACCGTTCAAGGTTCAATGTTCAAAAGTTCAAGGTGCCCGCGCCTCAAATTGAACCCTTGAACTTTGAAGCACCGACCGCGCGTCAGTGCGCCATTCCCAGCCGCTCAAACTCCCATCGTTTCTCTCTCTTCGAGAAAGCGCCGATCGAGTGGCTCGGCGGCGACGCTCTCGGCGCTACTTAATAACACCCTGCGCCCGCAGGTCGGCCAAATCCGCCGTGGTCAAGCCAAGCGCGCCGAGCACTTCGTCGGTGTGCTGGCCGATGGCGGGCGCATCATGATGGATGCTAGTGGGAGTTTTAGAGAGGTGAATCCAGGGAGCAAGCAATGTAGTCGGCCCCGCGGTCGGGTGATCGCGTTCAATGAACGCGCGCCGCTCTTTGATGTGCTGATCTTCCATTACTTCGCCAATGGACAGCACAGGCGCGCCGAAGTAATCGAGCTCGCGCAGCCCGTCCCAAATTTCCTGACGAGTTTTCCCGCTTGCCCAGTCTTTGACGATCTCCTCCAGTTCGGCGCGGTGCTGGCGGCGCGCGCTCGCCGTTGCAAAACGGGGATCTTGAAGTAGCTCGTTTCCGCCGATGACCTTTGCTGCCTGCGCCCAAACCGCATCACTCATGTCCGGCACACGCAAGGTGAAATAGCCGTCGGCCACTTTCATCGGGCCGATTGCCGACGCGATTGCCTGTGAAATGCTCGTGCATCGAGCTGGTCATGAAACCAAGGACGGCTTCTTGCATCGAAACCTCGACCTTCTGGCCCTCGCCGGTGCGCTCGCGCGCGTGCAGAGCCGCGAGGATGCCGAGCGCGATGCTCACGCCGGCGGCTTCGTCGCCGATGCCCAAGCGTCTTGGTCCCCGGCGCGCCGTTGTTTTTCCATGCGCTATGGAGCCATCCGGCGATGCTGTTGTTGCTCGCCGCGGTATTGCCGTAGTTGGCATACGGTCCCCACTCGCCGTAACCGCGCGAGCAGGCGTAGATCAGCCGCGGGTTGAGAGCCTTGACTGAGTCGTAGTCCAGACCGAATCGCTCCATCACGCCTTTTTGGTAGTTCTCGACGAGCACGTCGGCGCGGGCAATGAGCCGGCGCGCCAGCTCGACTCCCTTTTGGGTCTTTAGATTGAGCACGATGCTTTTCTTGTTGACGTTTATCCATAAGGACTCGTAGGCATCGGTGGTGGCGCCGGGCTGCATCCATAACCGGCGAAACTCATCGCCGTTGGGCGGCTCGACCTTGATAATGTCGGCGCCCAGATGGCCAAGCAACATCACGCAGAAAGGTCCGGCGAGGGCGTGGGTAAAGTCGATCACACGTAAGTCTTGGAGAGCGCCGGGCATGGTTGATACCTCCTAGAAAGCAGCTGGAGTATTGGAGTGATGGAGTATTGGATTGTTGGAGTTCACATTCTTCAGAGCGGGCGAAACTTCGGCAGAGTCACTTCCGGTGTGACATCTTCGAAGACCACCCGCACGGGCATCCCGATCCGCACTTCCTGCCACGGGCATTGGATCACGTTGCTGATCATCGTTATCTGATCCTCGGTGCCGTCGAGGGTGATGTGCGCTACGACGTACGGCACGTCGCCCTCAAAAGCAGGAATCGACACGTAATGCACGACCACGAAAGAATACACGGTGCCGGTTTCGCCGAGCTTCGTCCAGTGCGAATTTCCAAGAATAGCAATGCGGGCAGAAAGCTTGGGGCGGCCAGCGGAATTTTCCACAATCGTCGCAGCGCTGTGCCGAAAGCTCGTGCGCTTTGCATCGGTCCCAGAATGGCTGTGAATCAAGATCCGGTATCGGTAGCGGCTTGGTATAGTCTGCCATCGTTACGCCCTCCTCAGGAGCATGGCGCTCTCGCCGCACTCGCCGCATACCAGCGCGATCTCTGGGTTTCGCACCTGGCGGCAAGTGGAGCGGTCATAGGTATGCGCGCCGTCGCAAAGATCATCGACCACGCCTTCGGGGCGCAGTTGCTGGACCGCCTCGATCACGTGATTGAGCCCGTGAATGTGCGCCTCGGACATGCAGGCCGCCGTGAGTGTTCACCGGCAGAGTCGCCGTCGAGGCGATTGTGGCCCGCCGTGACCCATCCGCCGATCTCGCCCTTCTTGACCAGACCGAAGTCTTCGATGTGCGTCATGCACATGAATGTAAACGGATCGTAAATCTCGGCAATGCTGACATCCTTCGGCGTGATGCCCGCCCCTTCATAAAGAAGCGGAGCGGAGTTGGCGCCGTTGGTTTCCCAAAGACCCGCCGTCTGACCCTGGCCGCCCATGCCCGACATGATATAGACCGGCGCCTGTTTCAGATCGCGCGCCCGTTCCGCCGAGGTGATCACCATGGCGACGCCGCCGTCGCTCTCCTGGCAGCAATCGAGCAATCGAAAAGGATAGATGATCCAGCGCGAGTTCTGGTGGTCGTCGATGGTGATCGGCTTGCGCATCATCGCCTTTTGGTTGAGGGCGGCGTGGCTGCGCTCGGTGACGGCGAGATGGGCAAAGTCCAGCGTCGTGGTGCCGTAGCGCGCCATGTGCGCCGTCGCGATGGGACCGAAAGAAGCGGCGGCATGGTGGATGCCGAAAGGCGTGGTGAACTGCGCGTCGCCCTTGACGTCGTTGGCCCGCTCCGCCCGCGCGGCGCGTCCTTGGCTATAACGATTGCGCGCTTTGAAAACCAGGACGTTCTTGCAGATCCCCGAGTGCACGAGCATCGCGCCGGAGAGCACCGCGCCGCAGTTCCAACCGCCGCCGCCGTCGCTGTAGAATTCGAAGTTGCATTTCTTTAGACCGAGCGCGCGGACCAATTCCCGTACCATCTGGCCTTCCGGCTGCCGGTGGTAAAACGAAACCACTCCATCGATGTCCTGGACTTGCAGCCCGGCATCGGCGATCGCCTTGAGGCTTGCCTCGGCAGCGAGGCTTAAGGTCGTGACTCCGGATTTACGCGAGAACGCGGTCCATCCGATCCCGACGATCGCGGTTTTGTCTTTGATCGATTGCTCCGGCATGTTTACCTCATTCTATGCTTTAGTCCTTGGCGTACCCGAAACATGTGCTCTGTCGTCATTTCGACCGCAGCGAGAAATCTAGATCCGCACTTTCGCTCGGGATGACAATATGCTCGCGTTCGATTCTCAGTTGGAAAAAATCTCTTTCATTAGCTTCGAGTCTTCGTCGAAGTTTTCGGCCCAGGCAGGGTCGACGG
The DNA here is from genome assembly GCA_963811315.1 of uncultured delta proteobacterium. Lineage (GTDB taxonomy): Bacteria > Desulfobacterota > Binatia > UBA9968 > UBA9968 > DP-20. The sequence continues at coordinate 40,880 of CAWERH010000039.1, read as the reverse complement.
GCACAATCTGGGCTCCTCTAACTTTCATGCTCTCATCCTGGGGCAAATCGGATCTCGCGACCAGTCGCCCGGCGCTTTGATAAAGCTGTTGCCCCTCTTTGGACAGCAAGAAGTCGACAAACAGTCTCGCTGCGGCAGGGTGCGGCGCTTGAGACATGAGACCCACTCCGACCATCAGGCCCGGCAGAGGTCCCAGCGCAACCCAATCGATCGGAGCGCCTCTTTGCTTTAGCCGGTTAACGCTCACGGCGTTGGCGTTGATCTGCAGCGCTATTTCACCGGCGGCAACCAATTGGGTTATGAGGGTCTGCCCGATCCGCAACATCGGATTCTGCCGGGACAGGTCTCTCATGTATCTAACGCCCTTTTCTCTTCCCATAATCTGCAGCATCGCCGTGAACCAATCGATCTTGTCCTTTTCCAAGATCATTTTATTTTTCCAGAAAGGATTCAGCAGATCTTCGTACCGCTTCGGCAGGTTTTGAGCGGAGACGAGCTTGGTGTTGTAGAGAACCACGTACGGATTGTAGTAGGTCGTGGTCCAGGATTTCTCTTCTTTAAAGTTCCGCGGGTAAAAACGGTCCTCTGGCGAGGAGTATTCGCCTAAAATCCCCCTTGTTTTTAGCGCATGGAGATAAAATGCCGGCGTTTGCATTACGTCCACAAGGGATTTCTTGGCGCGCGCCTCCTGCAGGACTTTGGTGACGATCCTTTCGCCTTCTGCCCGGTTGATGTTGACGTCGAGGAACGGATATTTCGCCTTGAAGCGACGCGCTCATCGCGGCGGCTTCTTCTAAATTCGTCGTGGTGTAAAAAACCACTTCACGTTCTTTTTTTGCCGCTTCAATGAGATCTTCTCTCGTTGCTGCGCTCGATTCTGAAGAAAAACCAAAGGCAACAAAGGCGGCGATCCATAGAGCCAAAGCAAAACGCATCATCGTGTCACGTTCTCCGACGGGTAACGATATCGCTGGTCGTGATCAGACGATATCCAACAACCGGATCTTACGTCAACCTTAGAGATGCGTGCTAAGCAAACGTATCCCAACGCCGTCGTTGTTTTCTTACATTGACTTTGTCCGTTCACTGCAGCTAAGAACCGTAAACTACAAAGTGCTACCCGGAGGAATTCAGATGTCTGGCCGACAAATCTTGTTCGCCGCCATTTTTTTTCTTTCAAGTCTTCCAGGAAGCGCTTGGGGTCAAAGCGCCAAGCCGACGACTCTAGCTGATTTGGCCAAATATACAGGGCTCCGACCGCGGGCGGTTGCTCTATGAAGGAGCGAAGCAAGAAGGCAAGCTCTTATGGTACACCTCTCTGATTGCGAACAAGGAAATCGTTAAAATATTTGAATCCAAATATCCCGGTGTAACCATCGAGACCTATCGAGCGAGCGGCACCCAACTGGCGACCCGGGTCTTGGCCGAAGCGAGTTCGAAACGTTATCTCGGAGATGTAATTGAAACTTCGCCTCCCGGACTAATGGTGTTACGGGACAGCCAACTGCTCTTACCATACACCTCGCCGTATTTGTCCGAATACCCCGACGCCGCCAAACAAAAGGCCCCGCGCGGGTTGGTTTTTTGGACGACTGACCGGGAGTCCTATATCGGCGTGGGCTACAACAAGAATGCTCTGCCCTCAGCCGACATCCCTAAGAGCTTCGACGATCTGTTAAAGCCGGCCCTGAAGGGAAAAATGTCGATCAGCAACGACGATGTCGCCGCTCGACTTATCGGCGGCATAATCAAAGCAAAAGGTGAAGGTTTCGTGAAAAAATTAAAGGAACAGGACATTACGGTCCATGGGGTTAGTGGTCCCGGCTTCAATGAATTAATGGTATCCGGAGAGGTGCCGATATCGTTTACGGCTATTCATAGCAACATTGGTCATGCAGTCGACAAAGGCGCGCCCGTCGCATGGGTTCCGATGGATCTCGTGCCCGCGATCTCCGGCGGTGCGGCTGTTTTTTCTCACGCCCAACGTCCTCATGGTGCACTGTTATTGGTCGATTTTCTTCTCAGTCCCGAAGGACAGAAAATGCTCATCGAGACTTTCAAACACGGCAGCCCTTTAAAGGATTACGGGTTTAAACGCTGGTATCCGGAAGAGGGTTTGACAACTTCTCAATACGATCAGGCGATGGCCAAGTGGCAGAAGACTGTTTCAGAATTCATGCGTCGGTGATGGGTTGAGACAACTTCAGGTGCAAGGTAATTCCGTTCCCAAACTTTGAAGCTTGAACGCCCTTGCCGCGCGTCAGCGCGCCATTCCCAGCCGATCAAACGTCCCGTCCTTCTCCATCTCTTCGAGAAAGCGCCGGTCGATCAACTGCTCGGCTTTTACTTGCTTGGCGCGGGGGTCAGTCTTGGCGATCTCGTCGAGGGTTGCCTGGATCGCAATGGGTTTGATGTCCAGGCGCGGCTCCAGCACTTTCAATTCGGCTGTGTAGGCGGCGTCGAAAACTTTTCGGTCGGTGAGGCCGATTTTTTTGGCCATCAGTCGAAACGCCAACTCGCGATCCGTCACCATGATTTTTAGCGACTCCGCCATCATGTGCATGAACTGGCTGATCACTTTCGGCCGTTTCGCGATAACCGAGCGCAGCGTAACGAACCCGGTGGCGACGTACGGCGGCTTGATCTCACGGCCGTCGATGACGTAGTTGAAGCCCTGGAAAGCCGCGCGCGTGTCCTGCGGCGTCGTTATCGAAGCCGCGTCGACGGCGCCCGTCGCAAGCGCCAAAAAAGTTTCCGGCGCGCCGCCGGTTTGAATCAAGTTGGCATCCTTGAGCGGATCGAGGCCCTTTTGGCGCATCGCCAATTGGGTGAAATAGTGCGAGTTGCCGCCGATGCGACCGACGCCGATGCGCTTGCCTCTTAAATCCTCGGGACGCCTGATGTCGCCCTTGCCCATGATGCTGTGAGTAAGAACGTTCTTCACCGAACCGATGAAAACGAAATCGGTATTGCCGCTCAGGAACGCGCGGATCGGTCCTTCGCCGCCGACGATCGCCACACTGCCATTGCCGCCGCTCATCGCGGCAGTGACGATGCCCGACGAGGCGATATAAACCAGTTGAAAGTCGAGATCGTATTTCGGATAAAGCCGCGCTACCTCGGCGAACCATGGCACGGCCATGGCGATGCTGGGAGCGGATTGAAGGCCGACAAGTTTCTCGGCGGGCAACGCGGGGTAGCTGATACACAAAAAAGCGATCACTAACGAACAGCATCGACGAACGACTCGCGCGATCATATCGCGACCTCCGTGGCTAAGAACGTTTATTGCCGCTTTAGAATTTCGTCTCTTATTTCACCTTTTTACTTTTGCCTTTATCCACTGTTGCCTATTGCCTGATGCCTATGCCTTCCTACCGTTTCTGCAGTTGCTTGATGAACCCTGAGTTTCCATCTCCTGAACGAAGCTGGCGTCGACAAATGCCTTCGGATCGGCTGCCGCGGCTTTGGGATTTCGCGGAGCCATATCATCCAGCAGAGTCTTGATGCCCACCGGATCGGCGTACGGCACGTCCAACAAAACCGCCACGTGATTTCTATAAGTGCGCTCCAGGCCTTCGGGGTCGGTGAATCGAGTATACTTGCCGATAATTGCCTTGGTCGCTTCCTTATCGTTCTTGATAAAGTAAATAGCTTCGGTGATGCCGCGGACAAATTTTGCGACCATCGGCCTTTTGTTCTTGATGATCGCCTCCCGCGTCACCACACCGTTGCCATGGAGCGGGATTTTCAAATTGGCCATGCTGACCAGATTGCGCAGCCCAAGCTTTTCGGCCTCTCTGACAAACGGTTCACTCATGATCGTAAACTGAGAAATCCCTCGGGAAATGGACGCGAGCCGCTCGGGATTCCCGCCCGCGGGCACGATCGTCACGTCCTTTTCCGGATCGATGCCCAGTCGCCGCAACGACAGCCGCAACCCCATCTCCGAGATGCTGCCGAAACGATTGACCGAACCGATCTTGCCGCGCAACTGCTCGGTGGTCGTGATGTTCGCCGCGCTGACGATATGGTCGATAAAAGTCGGGATGATCGACAGGATCATCACCGCATCAACGCCGCCGAGACGCGGATTGACGACGTTAGGCGCGGACGTAACGACGATATCGAGATCGCCCGCCACCAGCGCCTGCATGGCCGGCGGACCGGCGCCAAAAAAAATCGACTCTACGGCCAACCCTTGTTTAGCCAAGAAGCCTCTGTCTTGCGCCACCCACAGCGGTGTGTGCGACGCGGTCATCGCCGCCCAGCCGACCCGCACGCGCTCTTGAGCGCGGCTTATCTTCGCACCCATCAACAGACAGATAATCGTAACGGCACAGATCAAGAATTTCGACATGGATCCCCCGAGAGGTTCGCAAATATCTTCTACTTTGGATTGCGCGAGCTTTTGAAAGAAACCGGATTTCTCGAGCGCCTCGACAAAGGAATTGTCGTAGAAATCTTTGGCGCTCGCCTTGCTTACTTGCGGATATTCTTTCTCGTCGAGATAGCCGAACCAAGTCGTCAGCTGCTCGGGCTTGAGCGCGAGACTGGTGACGAAGTACGGCGCATAAAAATCATAGGTGTCGTCGACGATCCGGGATGTCTTCGGTTTGGGTATATTTCGCGATCGCGCGCTTGGCCGCGGCCGGATCGTTTTTGGTTCGCGCCACGCCCTCCGCGACGCCTTTCAGAATCGCCGAAGATCGTGTTGGGATTTTCTTTGATAAACTTTTCGCTGAAGCCGTACGCGAGCTGCAACCCCGGAACATTCGCCTTGGCGATGTCGACGAGCATATTGAGGCCGGCTTCCTTCGCTTTGCCGGTGATCGGCGCCGACATAGCGCCGGCCGCCGCTCGACCGCTGGTAATTGCGGTGAGAATCGCCGGCACGCTTTGCACGTAGATCAATTGATAGTCTGTGCCGAAGGCGAGTCCTTGCCGCTTGAGCGCTTCGCGGGTGGCGATTTCAAGCACCGAACGCGGCGTCGTGCCGGCGAGAGTTTTGCCCTTGAGCTGGGCTACGCCGGTGATTTCCTTGGCCGCCCAAAGCTGAAACACGAGCTGTGACATGGAGCTGCCGACCAATTTGATTTTGGCGCCCTGCAGCGAAGCGTTCACCAGATCGCCCGCCGCCACCGACATATCCGCCGATCCCGAAACCACGGCTTGCACCGACGACTGCGGATTGAGCTGCTGCAGCTTCACATTGAGACCGTACTTCTTGAACAGCCCCGCTTCGCCGGCGACGAAGATCGGCGTAAAGACGCCGCTGGGCTGCGGATAGGCGAGCACGATCTCGGTTTTCTCCAACTTTCCGGCATCGCTGGCGGCATGACAATCCAAGTCGGCGTGCAGCGAAACGAGAATGGCAACCAACGAAGCGACAGCACGAAATCGGAGTTGGGTCATGGAATCATCTAGTTCGGTATGCCGTCATCGAGCACCTGCTCCCTTCCATCACTCCAATACTCCATTACTCCAATACTCCAACCGAGTCCTTTCCCCTACTTCACAATCGCATAACAATACGAGTCGCGGGGCTCGGGACTGAGATTCGGATGCACCGACCAGCGCCGTAAAACGCCCTCGCGTTGCATACCCGATTTTTCCATCACCCGCGCAGATGCGAGATTGTCGACGTCGCACACCGCCCAAACGCGGTAAATATCTTTTTGCTTCAACGCCCAAGCGATCAACTCCTTCAACGCTTCGGTCATGAAGCCCTGCGCCCCAGTGCTGCCGCGCCAGGACGTAACCCAATTCCCATTTCCCGGCATCCACGCGGGCGATCATCATGCCCATCACCTGCTTGTCTGCGGCGCGCTCGATCACCCAATGGAATGCCCTGCCGACATCCCACGCGAGCGAACACATACGCATGTAATCGCGGGTCTCCTCGAGATTCCGGTGCGCGCGCCAACTTACGTACTTGGTGACTTCAGGATCAGTGGCGTATTGGCGAAAAATCGCCTCCGCATCTGCCAACTTTGCCTTTCTGAGACTTAATCGATCGGTTTTGAGACTTGTAGGCGGGTTTATCACTCTCGGAAGATTCAACTCCTTGTGATCGGTGAGTTATAAGGGCACAGCCAAAAATATTCAAGAGACTGGGAAGGCGACTAGGCACTAGCAGTAAGAATTGCAAGAGCCATTTGCATCTCACTGGCCTAATGCCTATTGCCTGCTTTTCATTTCAGCGCTTCCTGCAGATAACTTTGATCGACGTACTTGGCCGGATTGGGCGGCGGTCCCTTGAGCTGGTTTTGCTCCGCGTAGATTTGCGCGACGATGGCGAGGCCGTCAAGCGTCACGTCGCCGACCGGACTCCACAACCCTTTTTCGGTGTAGAACTCCCAGCCTTTGCGCGCGTACTCGCGTTTGAGGCCCATCTCTTTGGCGAGCAAATCTACTGCGGCATCCTTGTTCGCGAATATCCAGCGCGCCGCCAATGAGATCGATCTCATGAAACGGACGACGACTCCGCGATTTTTTTCGGCCCACGGCCGCATCACCGAATAGACCGAAAGCTGATAGTGCGGAATCACATCGATAAACCGGCCGATGGTATTGAACCCCTGTTCCTCGGCGACAAAATTCACCGGCAAAGAAAGCGGCGCCGCGGCGATCTGCCCTGAAGCCAATGCCGCCAGGGCCTGCGGCGTGCCACCGACGTTGATCAGCTTGTAGTCGCGCGGGTATTCCAAGCCTTTGGCTTTGAGCACGCGCCGCAGAGCGAACGCCGTGCCGGCGGTAAGACTATTGGCGCCGAGGGTGGCGCCGCGCAAATCTTCATAGGTTTTGTAGTTTTTGCCGCCCATGAGCGATTGGCTGAGACCGTTGATGATCCCGCCGATAATCACCATGTCCAAGCCGCGGTCAAAGGCGGCGATTGGCGCGTCGGCCGATGCGCCGGAAACTTGCAGCGAGCCGCTGGCCAGAGCCTGCGTGGAAACGTCCGAGCCGCGGATGAGGAGAACCTCGACGTCGAGTTTTTGCTGATTGAAAAATCCTTGCTTGGACGCAACCCAGACGGGACCAAAACCGAATGTTTTCGCTACGACGCTGGCATGGAGTTTAATGACTTCTTGAGCGTGAGCACGGAATTGCCCACGAGAGGAACAAAAGGAGGATGAGCCGTGTCTAAAACCCGTTTCCACATCTGAATCCCTCTCGTATTTAATCGATGGGGTTGGTCCTAAGAATTTATGTGAGCACTTCTTCCTGGCGCCATTGCTCGATCGTTGCCTGATCATAACCGAGCAAATCGGTTAGAATTGGCTCATTGTCTGCGCCGAGTCGATTGGGTAAGCGCAGAGGTTCTTCGTTCAAGCCGCGGAACAGGAAACCACTGCGCGGGATTTCAAACGGACCGATCAACGAATCGGCGAATGGCGAAAAATAGTTGCGGTGGCGCAGTTGAGGATCCTTGAGCAGGTCCGCGCCGCTCTGCACCACACCGGCAGGCACCCCGGCGGATTGCATCTGGGTCATGACCTCTTCCGCAGGCCGCGCTTGCGTCCACGCGCTGACAATGTCGTCGAGCTCAGTCCGATGCCCCAGTCGGGTTTGCAGATCGGTAAAACGCGCGTCGCTGATCAATTCCGCCCTGCCGATGACGCGGCAGAAAGCGCGCCACTCATCGTCGTCACGCACCGAAATAACGCACCAGCGGTCATCGCCCTGGCAACGGTAACAGCCGTGCGGCGCGGCGAGCGCGTAGTGATTTCCCTGCGGCTGAGGATCGTCGCCGTTCACCGAGGTTTCCAGGTAAGTCGCGCCGAGCGTGTACGCCGTGCCTTCGATCTGCGCCAAATCGATGGTCACGCCCTTGCCGCTACGCCGGCTGTTCAGCAGCGCCGCGACCAGCAGCGTCGGCCCCATAACGAAACCCAAGTGATCGGGATAGACGCCCTGACTGCCGATGGGGCGATCCTGCTCGGGATGATTCCACAGATAGGTCATGCCGGAGAAAGCCGTAAGATTAAATCCCCAAGTGCCGTAACCGCTCTTCGGCCCTTCGGAACCGAAGCCCGGCAATTTCACAACCACAAGTTTAGGATTAAGTTTTCTCAGTTCGTCGTCACCCAAACCCAGCTTATCCAACACTCTAGGACGAAAATTTTGCAGAATCGCATCCGATTTACCGGCCAGTTCGCGAACCAGTCTGGCGCCGGTCGGATGTTTGAGATTGACCGCAAACGAGCGCACGCCGAGGTTGCACTCGATGAAACGCGGCGCGGCGTCGATATCCTTGTGCTGGCCGTAATGGCGAAAGGTATCGAGCCCGCCCTTCCTCGACTCGATCTTGATCACCTCCGCGCCGTAGGCCGCAAGCAGCCTGCCGGCGTAAGGACCGGCGTAGCCCGTGGTGAAAGCGAGAATGCGCACGCCTTTTAAAATCTGACTAGGAGACATAGAATTAAAAATTAAAAGTTAAAAATTCAAATAATCTACGAATCGGTCCAAAGTGTTCCGGGTTCCCGCTTTTTTAATTTTGCCTTTTTAATTTTTAATTGGCCTCAAATAGTTTTTTCCGCCGCCAGCACCGCCATCTCGCCCGCGCTCAATCCCAGCTCGCCACAAAGCACTTCATGATTGTGCTGTCCCAGCAGCGGCGCGGGCGACGGCGCGCGAGCGCTGGCCGTCGACCATAAAAGGAGTTCCCGGCTGGGCAAACGAACCGAGCACGGGATGCGTCACATTGGCAAAAAACCCGCGCGCTTGAATGTGCGGGTCCTTCATAAAATCCGACGGCGAGTTGACCGGCAAACCGGGAATACCGTGCTTCTGCATCAGCTCCGCCAGATCTTCCTTGAGAAAACCCGACGTAAACGCGGTCACCTGCGCGTTGATGTAATCGGCATGCTGCCGGCGCAGGTTGCTGTTGATCCACTTGGGATCGTCGAGCTCGGGATCGTGATCGGGCCAAACTTTAAGCAGGAGCGGCCAATGCGTCTGCGTGACGAAGAGCGAGATCCAACCGTTCTTGCATTGGAACAAATTCGCCGGCGCATTGTGCTGGTGCTGGCTGCCGGCGCGCTTCATCACCCGTCCCTCGGCGGAATAGTTGAACGCCACGTGCTCGTGCAGCGCCATGCTCGCTTGCACCGAAGTATCGATCCACGCGCCGATGCCGCGGGTCTCGCGCTGCCACAGCGCCAGCATGACGCCGTAGGACGCGAACAGACTCGCGTAATAGAGCGACTGGGTTTCCGGCGGATTGCACGGCGTCATTTTCGGGTCGCCGCTGATATAGAGCAGCCCGCCCATGGCATTGCCGATCAGATCCGTGGTTTGGTAATTCGCGTAGGGCCCGTCCTGACCGAAGCCGCTGATCGACACGAGAATAAGCTTGCTCTGTTTTTCGAGCAGAGCTTCATAGCTCAAACCCAATCCGGATAGATACCCGGGAGCGAAGTCCTCGACGATTACGTCGGCGCGCTCGACTAACTGGAGCAACAAATTTCGCGCGCTCGGCTTGGTGAGATCGAGCGTGATGCTGCGCTTGCCGGCGTTGAGATAGGCGAAGCGGAGACTGCCCTCCCGATGCGCGTGCCCATTGGCGAAGGGCGGCTCCCTGCGCGCCGCGCCACCGTCGGGCGGCTCGATCTTGATGACATCCATTCCCAGGTCGCCGAGCAATTTGCCGCACAGCGCGCCGATCGACGAGGTGAGATCGAGGACTCGGTAGCCGGGCAGCAGCGCAGTTGCATCGAGCGTATCAGTCATTGCAATCCATGATAGTGTAATCGGTTTTCAGCCGAGGATAGAAGATGGAGGATGCGAAGATCGACCGGACGCTATCCTCGATCCTCGATCCTCTATCCTCGACGGCCAAATCATCCTTTGTGATTCTTAATGATGTGCTCTGCCAAACGCCAGCGCAAAACTTCCGGCGTGCCTTCGGTGATGCGGATGCTGCGCACCTGGCGATACCACCACTCGAGCGGCAGCTCGCGCATTAGTCCCAAGCCGCCGTGCACTTGAATCGAGCGGTCGACCACCCGGCTCGCCATCTCGGCGCACTGAATTTTCGTCATGTAAGAAAGCTGGCGAATATCTTCGCCGCGGTCGTGACGCCAGGCGCACTCGTAAACCATCAAGCGGCAGGCATGCAGTTCCATCGCCGAGTCGGCGATCATGAATTGAATCGCCTGGCGGTTCGCCAGCGGCTGGCCGAAGGTCGTGCGGACTTTGGAATACTCGATCATCATGTCGAGCGCGCGCGACGCGATGCCGACCGGACGCGCGCCATGGCCGCGGATGCGCCCTTCCTCGATCCATTTTTGCGCGATCGCAAAACCCTTGCCCTTCCCCGCCGATCATGTCGGCGGCAGCCACTCGCGCGTTTTCGAAATGAATCTGTCCCGGCGTGTCGCCCATCATCGTCGGCCACAGCCGCTCTAGCGTAACGCCCGGCGCCTTCATGCTGACCATGAAACAACTCACGCCGCCGCGCGCGCCCTTCTGCGGGTCCGTGACCGCAATGACTTGGGCGTAGTCGGCGTGCTTTGCGCCGGTGATGAAGCGCTTGGTGCCATTGATAATGTAATGATCGCCGTCTCTTACCGCCCGCGTCTTCATCCCCGGCTGGATCGCTGCCGGCATCGGGCTCGGTTTGCGCAAAGCAAATCCGCATCTTGCCTTCGATCACCGGCAGCAAAAATCGCTTCTTCTGTTCCTCGTTGCAGTGGAACAATACCGGCCGCACTTCCGGCCCGAAGATCGGCGCATAGCGAAACGGGATCGCCACCGTGCGCGCGACCTCTTCCATGATCACGCAACGGCTCATGAGATCCAGGCCGGCGCCGCCGTATTCCTCCGGCACATCGAGCAGCCATAGACCGATGGCCTTGGCTTTTTCTTGCAGCGGCTTGATGTACTGCTCGGGCATGTCCTCGCCCTCGGGGCGGCACTCGCGCTCGAGCGGAATCAACTCGCGATCGACGAATTTGCGGACGGTGTCTTTTAGAACTTGCAGCTCTTCGGGAAGATTGAAATCCACCTTCGCTCCAATTTAGTCTGCGGGGATCACTTTTGGATTGCGGATTTCGGCTTGACGGCAATCCTTCAAACCAAAATCCGCACCCAGCGTTGAACCTTGAACCTTTGAACCTTGAACTTATTTATTTCGCGTCCCGATTGTACTCGCCCAATCCCGGACGGTAGGTCTTCTTGTCGAGAAATTGCTCCATGCCGGTTTCGCGGCCCTTTTCCGGATCGGTGAGACGGAGCGCCGTGCCTTTCGCGCTCATGTATTCCTCCGCCTGGCTGTAATCCATCGTGCGGCAATATTTATAAACCTCTTTCGCGGCGCGCAGCACCTGCGGGTTCTTTTTCATCAGCTTCTGCGCCAGAGCGATCGTCTCCTCGCGTAATTTCTCCTTCGGCACAGCGTAGTTGATCAGCTTCATCTCAGCGGCTTTCTTGCCGTCGAAGGGATCGCCGGTCATGATCGCCCACATGGCGTCGCGGTAGCACATCGCGTCGGCCAAAACTCGGCTGACCAAACCGCCCGGGAAAATACCCCAATTGACTTCGCTCAGGCCGAAGGTCGCGTCTTCCGCGGCGATCGCGAAATCGCAGGCGATCAGCGGGGTGAAAGCACCGCCGAAACAGAAACCGTTCACCATCGCGATGGTCGGTTTCGGGAACCAGAAAAGCCGGCGCCAACGCCACTCTTGGGATGCCCAGCTCGCCTTGCGCCGCTCCAACGGGTTGGTGTCCGTGCCGCGAAAATATTCGCGCAAGTCCTGTCCGGCGCACCAACTCGGCCCCGCGCCTGTGATCACCAGCACTTTGGTGTCTTTATCGACTTCCAATTCGGTGAGAGCTTCGAGCATATCGTAGTGAAGCTGCGGATTCATGGCGTTTCTTTTTTCCGGCCGATTGAGAATACACCAGGTGATGCCGTCCTCTTTTTCGACTTTAACCGTCTTATAATCTTTCCATAATGTTGCAGCCACGTTTCTATACCTCCTGAGAAATTTTGTTTGACCTTATGCGACCGTTCCTCGATCTGTCAAGCGCGCTTAGCAATTATAGTCAGGGCTTTACTTTTATCGAATTCCTTCTCTCCGGGACTGGAATATTTACTTGTTTGTCATGCCGAGCAGAGACGTGTCGCAGTTGCCAAACGTGCACTAAGATTCTGAGCGTTAGCGAGAATCTCGCGTTTCGTGACCACTTAAGAAGTCGAGATCACGACACAGCGTCAAGCGAGGGATTTTTCGCTTTGTCCGCCTTCGACCACATCGTGGCGCGCTTGCCCTATCAACGACTTGGCGCACCACAGTCAATTCTTGTACAGCGTCTTTACGAAACCGCTCTGTTCGATCTCGCGGAGCAAGCTGTCATCGACAAAAGATTTCGGATCGGCAGTTTTCGCTTTCGGATTGTCCTTTTCGACGATTCCGAGCACGGTTTCGACGCCGCGCAGCGACGGATAAGGCGTGGCTTCGTAATATTTCGTCGCCAGAAGATCGTAGGAGCGCTCGAGATTCCGCTCTTGGTCTGCGTTGACACGGAGTTTTTTTCCGACGATATCGAGACTCTCCTTTTTGTTATGCTTGAAATAAGCGATGCCTTCGAGAAAACCCTTGAGAAATCTTAACGCCTTGTCGCGATTGGCCTTGATATAGCTTCGCGTGGACGCAATCATCGTGTGAAGATAATAAATATCCGTTTCCGCCAGATCGACTAAAACGCGAAAACCTCGATCTTCCGCGATGAACACGAACGGGATCGTCATCACAGCGCCGTCGATGCCGCCCTTGTCCAAGGCTTGGAGCATGTTCGGCGAAGAACCGAGCTGGAGAACCTGAACATCCGCCGGGCTCATGTTCCAGCGCTTGAGCATCATCAAAAGAACCGAGTGAGAGACGGCGCCGACGCGAGTCGCGCCGATCTTTCTTCCCTTAAGGTCGGCCGGAGTTTTGATATCCGACCGCACCATAATCCTGTTCAATCCTTTATTGATACCGGCGGCGATCATCACGGTCTCGCCGCCGCGCAAGGCGGCGTTAATCAGAGCATCTCCGCCGGCGCTGGCGATCTGAATATCGTTGGCAAGCAGCGCGCCGATTCCCGCCGTCGCACCCTGGCCCGTGACGATGATTTCCGTTTCGATGCCATGCTTACGAAACAATCCTTTTTGCTCAGCCACCCACATGGCGCCATGAAGAGCGCTCACCGAGCTCAACCCCACTCTAATTTTGTCCTGCGCGTCGGCATGGCTGCCGAAAATAAGCGCGAACGCCGACGGCAAAAAGACCAAAGCAGAGAATTTTCATCGGCTTGTCCGAAACGAACGTTTCCTAGCGCTGGTAAAGCGTTTTGACGAACCCGCTGGCTTCGATCTCACGCAGCAAACTGTCATCGACAAAAGACTTCGGATCGGCGGTTTTCGCTTTCGGGTTGTCCTTTTCGACGAACCCGAGCACGGTTTCGACGCCGCGCAGCGACGGATAGGGAATCGACTCGTAGTATTTCGCTATCAACAGGTCGATGGACCGTTCGAGATTGCGTTCCTGCTCCGGGCCAAGCCGAAGTTTTTTCTTGACGATATCCAGACTTTCCTTCTTGTGTTGCTTCACGAACGCGATACCTTCGACATACCCTTTGAGAAATCGCAAAACCTTGTCGCGATTGGTCTTGATGTATTGGCGCGTCGTCGCGACCATGGTGTGCAGATAGTAAATGTCGGTATCCCCCATATCGAGCAAGACACGGTAGCCGCGGTCCTCGGCGACGAACATCGACGGGATCGTCAGCACCGCGCCCTCGATGCCGCCCTTGTCGAGGCTCGCCAGCATGCTCGGCGACGAGCCGAGCTGCATGACCTGCACGTCGCTGGGGCTCATTTTCCACTGCTGCAGCATCATCAGCAGAACCGAATGAGAGACCGCGCCGATCCGGGTGACGCCGATCCGCTTGCCCTTCAAATCCGCCGGCGCTTTGATCTCCGGTTTGGTGACCAATCGCTGCAGCCCCTTGTTGACGACCCCCGCGATCATCACGGTGTCACCGCCGCGCAACGCCGCCGCAACTAGAACATCACCCGCTGAATTGACTATCTGGACGTCGTTGGCGATCAGCGCGCTGATACCGGCAGTACCGCCCTGCCCGGTGACGATCACTTCGGCGTCGATACCGTGCTTGCGAAACAGTCCCTTTTCCGCCGCGACCCACACGGCGCTGTGCAACCCGCTCACCGAGCTGAGCCCCATGCGTATCTTGTCCTGAGCATTCGCGGAAGCGGCGACAGCCACCGCGCTCAAGAACAAAATCAAAAATCCCAAACGCGTTGATTGTCTCATGCGATCTCCTCAATCCCTTGTAGTTTTCCGTCTCAAGCCTCGTGCCTCTTCGCCTTGTTATTTCTTCGCCAGTTCCGCCAGCGCCTGCTTAAGATAACTTTGATCGAGGTATTTCGCCGGCTGGGGTAAAGGTTCTTTGAGAATGCCTTGCTCGGCGGTGATTTTGATCAGCGTGCGCACGCCCTCGATGTTGATATCGGCATTGCGGTCCCAGATGCGGCTTTTCCAGTTGTAGTCGGAGGCATAGCGGCAATGCTCGACGCTGATCGCCATTTCCTTTGAAAGATAGGTGCAGGCAGCGTCGCGGTTGTCCGCCATCCAGCGCATGGTCGACGCCATCGCTTTCATGAAGCGCACCGTCAGCGGCCGGTTTTTTTCCGCCCAGGAGCGTTTGACGATGTAGACATTAAACTGAAAGTTCGGTTGGTCATCGGCAAAATAACCGATGATGTTGAAGCCTTGCTGTTTGGCAACCAGATCGAGAGGCACGCCGACCGGGGCGGAAGAAATTTGACCGGACGTCAGCGCTTGATAGCGGTCCGAAGCGCCGCCGATGTTGAGCAGCGCGTAGTCGCGCGGATATTCCAAGCCGTGCACCTTGAGCACCAAGCGAAGAGCGAATCCAGTGCCGGAAGTCAGCGTCTGCGTGCCGATCGTCGTGCCGCGCAGGTCGGCATAGGTCTTATAGGGCTTGCCGCCGATCATGCTCAAGTCCAAGCCCGTTGATCAGGCCCGCCGATCATCGTGATATCCGCGCCTTTCTCGTAGGCGTTGATCAGGGTATCGACGGTCGCGTTGGCGATATAAATCGAATCGGCGGTCAGCGCCTGAATCGCCAGCGGCGAACCGCGCATGGTGACGATCGGCACGTCCAAGCCTTCCTTGTCAAAGAAACCCATCTTCGAGGCGACCCAGAGCGGACCATAGCTCAAGGTCTTGGACGATTCAGCGATCGGAAAGCGAAATTTCTCCTGCGCATTACAAACCGTGGCGAACAGAAACGCGAGCATGAAAATCGCCGCCGCGCGGGCGATCCTCCATCCTCCATCCTCGATCTTCTTCCGCATCACTCCACTACTCCAATTGCTATTAAATTGGCTTGATCACGCACAGCGTATTGCGCCCGGTCCACATCGGCAGAAATACCGAATGGCGATGCTTGCCGCCAACCACGATGACCATGATGTCTTCGGCCTTCGTGGAAAGATGGACGACGCCATCGGGGGTAACGTTGGGCGATTCGCGCAGCAACTCGGCGTCGTCTTTGTGGCCTTTGCGGCGCGCCGGAACTTCGGAAAATTTGAGCGACGCGTGCTCCCAGAGAAAGTCCTTGACTTGTTTCTTGGTGATGCCGTCGCGCGCCATGATCTCGGCGTCTTCGACGCCCAGGGCAACCAGCGGTGTGCCGCCGCCAAAACTGCCGACGTCGAGATGACTCACGCCGTGGTGCATGCGAATAACTTCTGCGAGCGAAGCAAGCGCCTGCTCGCCGCGACTGCCGGCCGTGTGGATCGGCAAAAAACCATTGATGCCGAACACCGTCACACTGTTTTCGTCAGGTTTAAAACCGAACTCCACGTGATACGGCTCCCACGGACTCTTCTCCTCATTTTCGCCAAAGCACATGGTGTACTTGCCCGGCCAGCCAAAAGTCGAGCGATCGGTGTCGCCCGGGTAGCCGCCGCCGACGGTGATGAGAATCAATCGAATGGCGCGGCCGATGGTCGCGTTGGAGCGAAAGCCGGGACCAAACACGCCGGCATCGCAATTGACGTTGAGTGCTTTGCGAATCGGACCGTTGAGCATGAGCGCCGGGCCGACGTATCCGGTAGTCGCTTGCACGCCATAGAGATTGAAGCGCGGTTCGCAGATCGCTTCCACCGCCGCGATGATCACCGGCAAATATTCCGGCAAACAGCCGGCCATGACCGCATTGATGGCAATCTTCTCGATCGAACAAGGCGCCCACTTCGGCGGGATTGGCCCGATGACTTCCTGCGGATCCCGCGATTCGTCGCGCTCGAGCATTCGTTCGACCCGCTCCGCCGTAGGCGGCACGATCGGCAAACCGTCACTCAGTTTTTCGTTGCAGAACCAGTCATTGACCGCTTCCCAGCTGTCTTCGACTTCGATGAGGTTAGAGGTGAGGTTTTGCACTGTCGGTAACTCCAATTCACACGTTGAAAGATTATTCGTGCTCGATGCGATCTTCCTAGCTTCTCAACCATTCCTCCCCCGATTGCGGGGAAGGACTAAGGTAGGGGGTGCTTTGCAAGGATTGAAATATCACTTCCTTGACGCCATCTATCTTCTTAGACACATCGTTGTTCCAGAATCTTAAAATTACATAACCCTCGGATTTCGTAACCAAGCATCACGGTCGGTATCCGTAATTCATATGTTCAGCATGCTGTCCGCCGTCGACCTCGATAATCAATCTTTTTTCTAAACAAACAAAGTCAACAATGTAATTTCCTATAGGGTTGTTGACGGCGAAATTTGCAACCGTCAACTTGCCAGAAACGAAGTTTTGCCAGAGCAAACGCTCGGCATCGGTTGGATTTTTCCGCAGCTTCCGGGCTCGCGTTCATTGTTGCTCGCATACCCCCTATCCTTTCCTTTCCCCGCAAGGGGGAAAGGAATGCGGCACCGTTCAAAATCAACCCGAAACTCGATCACGCTTATCCATATTTCTTCCTCCATCGCTCCAGGATCACCGCTGTCGCGTCTTCTTCAACGCCGCCCCACCCAGCGTCAACTGCTCATTAACCAAACTAACCGCGCCCTCGGCATCCGCTCGATGCTCACCAGGCCGTGCGCCGCCGCTCGGATGATGCGGGATTTCGACCAGAGGTAATTTAGCGATGCCGAAAAACTTCGCCTCGGTGCGCGCCAGCGCCATAAAGATCGACTGGCACAGGGTTACCGTCGGCTTTCCCTTCTTTTGCAATTCGATGGCGTCGTGGACACTCCACGACGTGCACGACCCTCAAGCGCCTAAACCGGTGATCACCGCGTCGCACCGGTTGAGGATTTCTTCCATGATCGGTTTCGGCGCGCCCTGCATGTGCGTCGGTTTGGTTTTGAACAGAACTTCCTTGGTATGAAGTTTTTCTTGCATCAGTTGCGCCAGCTCTTGAAACATCGTCGTCGAATTGGCCTGCCCGTTATCGATGATGCCGATAACTTTTCCTTCGAGCGTATCCAGACCCGGCACCAGCGGCTGGTCTTTGGGATTGATCACCACTCGGGGATCGAGAAATTTAATCGTCGCCATGAACCTAATCCTCCTAAGAAGCGCGAAACTTGACTGTTTCTATATAGGCAAAGTCATCCTGTGTCTGCAACCTGAGCGGCCGGCGATTCCGCGTTGACAGGTCCGGGCAATTGTTCTAGCTCTAGCGTCGTAACCCAGCGAGAATCTCATTTGAAATCCATTCCTTCATCGATGCGCTATGCCTGGGTAATCCTTGCCGCCGCACTGTTTCTTATCGGTCCGAGTATAGCTGCGGCGCAGTTGACATCTCTGCGGGTCGGCACCAATTCCCCGGCGAGCACCGAAGCCGTGCCTTCAGCATCGCCAAGGACGCCGGTATTCTTAAACAGAACCAACTGGACGTTGAAGTGATCTACATCGCCGGCGGCACGTTGTCGATGCAAGCGTTGGTCGGTCGCAGTCTTGATTTCATGCCGCAGCTCGTCGACTTGAGTTTTCTGCCATAACATCGGAGTCAGTATTGATGCTACGTCTAAGCCGGGGTTTTTCACCATCGAGAACTGTGACTCAATGTCATTCTGAGCCGAAGGCGAAGAATCTCGTCTTTGCATTAGCTGAAAATCTTCGCGAGATGACTTCGACAGTTGCTCAGCATAGAAGAAAGAACGCCTGAGTGCAGAGCTGACTTATGATATAACTGCGCTTTCGAAGGAAGGATTAAAAATATGCAACCCATCATCGATGCCGATACTCACGTAGCCGAATCGGAAGCCATGTGGCAGATGATCGACAAGGAGATGTACCCGCGCCGGCCGGTTTTGCTGTCTCTGCCGGACGACACGTTATACGGCGGCTGGAATGCGACCTGGCTGATCGACGGCAACATTTTTCCCAAGCCGGTCGGCAAGGGCGGCTTCCGTCTCGTCACCCCTCGGCGTCGAAAATCCAATCGAACAGAAAAGACATTCAGGTCGCGTGCCGAGAGTTGACCGACGTCCCGGCCCGGCTCGCCGATATGGATCGCGGCGGCATCGCGGCTCAGGTGGTTTATCCGACTCTGTTTCTGATCTACCTCACCGACGACGCCGAGCTCGACGTGGCGTTGAGCCGCGCCTATAACCGTTTCATGGCGCAAGCCTGCGCGCAGAGTCACGACCGCATCCACTGGGTGGCGATCCCGCCGCTGCGTTGCATCGAGGAATCGGTGCAGGAGCTGAAGTGGGCCAAGCAAAACGGCGCCGTCGGGGTATTCTTCCGCGGCATGGAAGGCAACTTGACCTTGGACAACCCGTACTTTTTCCCGGTATATCAAACGTCGATGGAACTCGATCTACCGATCTGCATTCACACCGGCTCCGGCACCCCGGCCGTCACCGCGATGTTCGATCTGGAGCGCAATCGGCAATGGTCTCACTCCGGCTTTCCGCCCCTGCACGCGTTTCGCGATCTCGTGCTCAATCAGATTCCCGACATGTTTCCAAAACTGCGCTTCGGCTTCATCGAAGCTTCCGCCAGTTGGATACCCTACTTGATCCACAAGCTACGGCGCGACAACACCAAACGCTGGAAAGCATCGTGGCAATCCCCTGCCGATCTTTTCGAAGATTGCCGTTTCTTCGTCGCCTGCGAGGCCGACGAAGATATTCCCTACCTAATCAAGTACACCGGCGAAGGCCACCTGCTCACCGGCTCCGACTACGGTCACAACGACCCCGCTGAACAAGCTCATCTGGTGACCCAGATGAAGGCGCGCGAAGACGTGGCGCCAAGTCTCGTGGAAAAGATCTTGTGTGACAATCCGAGGAAGTTTTATGGGCTATGAGGCTTGTTGAAAACGCACCTAAGTTTCGTGGCGCGCGGAAGGGTGCGCGCAAGAAGAAAATGCCAATGGAAGCCACAGCGAAGAATGAAGCAAAAGCTGGAGCATTAACCGGGAAAGTGGCGTTAGTCGCAGGCGCCACGCGCGGCGCCGGACGTGCGATTGCCGTAGAGCTTGCCCGCGCGGGTGCGACAGTTTACGCCACCGGGCGCAGCAGCCGGGCAGGCCGGTCGGAAATCAACCGGCCGGAGACGATCGAAGAGACCGGTGAGCTGATCGCCGCCGCCGGGGGCGTGGGAATCGCCTTGCGGGTGGATCACCTCGAAAGCGAGCAGGTGCGCGATCTCGTCCAGCGCATCGACCGAGACCACGGCCGCCTCGACGTGCTCGTGAACGACATCTGGGGCGGCGACACCTACCTCCAGTTCAACACCAAGCTGTGGGAGCACGACCTCGCCGGCGGGCTGCGAATGCTGCGCCTGGGCATCGACACGCATGCGATCACCAGCCACCACGCCCTGCCGCTGCTCATCCGCCGCCCCGGCGGGCTGGTCATCGAGATGACCGACGGGACCGCAGAGTACAACGCGGCGTACCGCCACCAGGTGGGATTCTTCTACGACCTGGTCAAAAACGCCGTGCAGCGCATGGCTCTCGCGCAGAGTCACGAGCTGGCCCCGCACCACGGCGCGGCCGTCGCCGTAACTCCGGGCTGGCTGCGTTCGGAGAAGATGCTCGACGCGTACGGCGTGACCGAAGCAAACTGGCGGGACGCGACCGCCCGCATGCCGCACTTTTGCATCTCCGAGTCGCCGACCTACGTCGGCCGCGCGGTCGCCGCCCTCGCAGCGGACCCGGAGGTTGCGCGCTGGACGGGTAAGGTCGTCTCCAGCGGACAGCTCGCCCCCATCTACGGCTTCACCGACATCGACGGCACCCAGCCGGACTGCTGGCGCTACCTCGTGGAGGTCCAAGAACGTGGTCTGCCTGCCGACGATGCCGGCTACCGTTGATGACTGCACGCAGCCGTCGCGCTGCACGCCGCACCGCCGGCAATCACCTCGCCGCAAGCTTAATCGCCGATCCTGCACGAGGAACAGGCCGACGCCGCCGTTGTCATTTTCCTACAGCGGAAATTCCCGCATCGCATTGTGTCGGTAAAATGGAACAGTCGAGTTCTTCCTAACCGCAGTCATTTTCTAAGCTGTTTTTAAAAAGCCGCAATTTTCAAGCGCTTACGGGGTAAATACTCGTCGGTGTTTTTTTTGCAGCTCACATGGCATGCCACTTGCGGCATAGCTCGCATAGAAACACACCACGTCCGTCAATCAAAGAAAGACTTCGGGAAAAAAGGAAATTCACAGGCTGCTCCGCTTGGGGCCGCATATTGAATTGCTGTACCGCTAGTTTTGCGGTGCGGTGAAGTTTTTATTGCAAGAACCGCGGGAGGTTGTGTGCCGTTGAATTTTGGTTACGCCGGAGTGCTTCGCTGCATCGGTCAGGCATTGCAAAAACAAACCATCGATATCTTCGAATTGAAAAGCTATGCCGATGAATTCCGCTTACAAGCCGGCGACCCGAATCCACCCTACATCGCGCTGATAGAAATGCGTTTTTCGACCGCACAAATAGAAGTTCTTGATCGCGAAGGCAAAATGCGCCGTGGCGAGTCAAATGACGGGATCCGGTTCGACAGCATCTCCGAAATACTTCGCGGCATCGGGGGATATGTTGATAGCCAGCGCGGGCAGTTGCTGCGGATTGACAACAGCCATGTTTCACTGTCCGACGATCCCGTTGTGCAGGTTGAATATGAAACTCGGACTGGCTTTGTACAGTCGGAGAACTTAACGATGAGCTTTCTTCGTGAAGCTAGCGTGAATATGTATAAGAGGCGAACTCAACCCACAAACCTTGTTACCTTTCCCGCGCGCCGGACCTAGCCGCAGCGGTATGTTGTTGGCCGAAATCTAGCGTCCTGGCCCAGCAACATTAAATCGATCGTCATTCCGGGCAACCCCGGCGAAGGCCGGGGGCGACCCGGAATCCAGGAATTTCAAAACCATCTGGATACCGGCTTCCGCAGGTATGACGGCTAAGGCGTGATCAACTTTTTCATCGAACTTCCGGGACCGAAATCTAGCGTCCGCCTGTGAATACGCTGCGAAAGTCTCTGCCGGTCTCTTCCAAGATCGGGCCAATAAAGTCGGGATCGGCGAGAAAGCTCTCCTTTTCCAATAATGCCGGGGTGCTTTGTTTCACGCCCTTGCGCGCTACCACGTAACCCGAATTCGCCAGTAGCGACTGCCCTTCCTCGGAGAGCGTCCAGTCGATCAATAGCGCCGCCGCATGCGGGTGAGGCGCGTGGCGCGCAAACATCAGCATATTGGGTTTGGCGTAATACGGATCGAGAATGGTCCAGTCGATTGGCGCGCCGCGAGTTTTGAAGTCGAGCACGGAAGAGCTGTTGAGCGCTATGCCGACGGCCCGCTCGCCCGCGCTGATGAGCTGCGCCTGGGTGGTGCGTCCCCGCCCCATCTGGATATCCTGTTTGGCCAGCCGTCTCATGTAGTCCAAACCCTTTTCGCGGCCATAGTGTTTGAGTAACACCGCAAACCAGGGAAACTCCTCGATGTCCAAGATCATATTACTCTTCCATCTGGACTCCAGCAGGTCTTCATAGCGTTTGGGCAATTCGTTGCGCTTGACCATATTGGTGTTGTAGCCAAGCACCACCGGGACGATATAAGTCGGGGTGAAGTATCCTTCCTTGTCTTTATGCGCGGTGGAAAAGTATTGCCGCTGGGGACTTTGATACGGGTCCAACGCGCCGGTCTTCTTGATGCCAAAGGCTTGAGCAGCCGAGGCATTGGTAATGTCGAAGGCATGCCTGCCGGCGTTAAATTCCGATTGGATCATGATTACCTGTTTCTGCCCGGAGACACGGTAGATATTGACCTTGATAAAAGGATAGCGCTTGTTGAACGCCTTCACGTAGGGTTCTGCATCGGTGGTCTGAAGGGAGCTATAGAAAGTGACTTCTTTCTCATTCCTTGCGCGCTCGACCAGGACTTTCTGCCGGTTCTCGGTGGAAAGTTTTTCAAGCTTCGCCAAAATCTGGCCAGCGGTCTCCTGCGCGGACGTTGGCCTCGCGGCGACGGCCCATGTGCAAACCAGAAGTGAAATCACGGCGGCGAAAAACTTTTTTTCATGACCATCTCCTGAAAATTTCTAGAAAATAAACTCGAACTCGGATGATTCACCGCCGAGACGCAGAGGACAGCGAGTCTCAAAGTTACGGAATTGCCCTCCATGTTCTCCGCACTCTATGCTTCAAAAGTTTCGCGGCTCACGCAAATCTTGTCACGTCATCCAAGGCGGGTTGGAAAACCCGCCCTCCATTTTGTTTTGTGATCTTTGCGCCCTTTATGGTCAATCTCTTCTCATTTTGGTTGCCAGTCTGCCGCGCTATCGCTGTGGCAACAGGTTTACCGCGGGTCTATTTCGAAGTTTGGCCGATAAATCCGAGCACGGTGCGGTTGAACAGCTCGGGTTGCTCCCAATAGACCGAATGGCCGCACTCGGGCACGATCACTAGCTCGTTGTCGGGAACATGGCGCGCGATCATCCGCATAATCGAAGGCGGCGTGAACATATCGGCGGCGCCGGTCATGAGCAACGTCCGAACCTTGAGGGTCGCCAGCTTCTCCGGCGTCACGACATGCACCAACTTTTGCCGGGCGCCCCTGCCGGTCTCTGATTTGTGGTTGAGCTCGGTCCATTTGGCGACGCCATCGGGGTTGACCGCGCGATAGGAAGGGCCGAGCTCGCGATGCCAGCGCGGCAGATCGTCCCACTCTCTGAGTTTGATCCTGGCGGCGGCCTCGGCGATGTAGCCTTTCGCAGCCGCAAGGTTGTTACTGGATACCGTGAGGCTAAGCAGACGCTCCGGGTGGGATAGCGCGTAGTCGGCAGCGATGCTGCCGCCGGCGGCCGAGCTGACTAAATGGAACTTCTCCAGGCCGAGAAATTCGATCAGATTCTGCAGGTCTTCCGATGCGCTCCCCGGATTCTCCTCGGGCGCCGAGTCCGAGTTGTAATAGTTGCGCCGCGAATAAGCGATGACACGGTAACCGGCTTTTGCAAATACGGGCTGCTGGTACAGCCAGACCAGCGCGCTACCCGACGCTGGATGGAGAAACACCACCGGCTCTCCGCCGCCGCCCGTATCCCAATACCCAAGATGGGTGTCGGGAAGCTCGGCGATCCCCTCCTTGACCGGAACCTGCGCCGGAATCGGCACCGGAACCATAGGGTCATTCATCTCAGTCGAAGAAATGCTCTCGTTCATTAATGTTCCTCTACTTACCTATGAGTATTGTTTTACAACATGAGTTAATAGGAATGCTTGGCAGAAGAGTCCTCACACATTCAGCGCGAACAGCTCGTCGGGGCTGACTGCGCGGGGCGAGAAACCCTGCTCGTAGACATACTGGCCGATCGCCTCTAAAGCCGGGCGGTTGGGCTCCAAACCGTAGGCCCAGAAATCCTTCCCTAAGACTTTCCAGGTCTCCTCAAGATGGTTGATGAGCCAAGGAAGCGAGAGTCGTAGCGCGTCCGTGTCGTAAAGTCCGTCGACGGCTAGATCCCGAGCCTCGCAGAAAGCCTTGTACATACTTTCAGCCACCCATGGATGCTCACGATGAACATCGTCGCGCACCACGACGGTGTGCATGATCGGAAAGATCTGTGTGCGACGATAATAATCCTGTTCGACTTCATAATAGTTCGGAAACAGGCGCGCTATGCGGCGGCGAGCCCTTTCTGAAAGATCGAGGGAATGTACAGCGCGAACAAAGCGTCGAGTTGTCCGGCTTCTAACATCCCCTCCAAAGTTTGATCCGAAGGAAGAAAGTCAACCTTAATTTTATCCGGCAGATTCAGAGGAATCACCGGTCTCGTGGTCGGGGAATCCAATCCGCCAATAAACCAGTGGATATCTTCCAGACCTACGCCGTACTCGTGTTGCATCATGCCGTTCATGAAAATAATTCCGGTGGACCCGAGCTGAGTAGTTCCCACCCGCTTGCCCCGCAGATCCTGGGGGCTCCTGATGCCCGCATCCGTCCGCACGTAAATACACGAGTGGCGGAAGATCTTGGATAACGCCACGGGCACCGCCACGAACGGACAGCTGCCGCGGCCTTTGAGGGTGACATAATGAACCAAGCGATAGCTCGGAAATTTCAAACTCTTTTTTTTCCAGCATCCGAGGAAACATTTCGCGGGGTCGCATGATTTTTATGTCGAGATCGATTCCTTCAGCTTTCACCCGACCATCGATGAGCGGCCGGGTACGATCGTAGTCCCAACACGCAAGAGTAAGTTTTAGATTTGACATCAATGCCGCCGAATCTCACAGTCAGAGTAAGTCAAAGATTTAGTTTGTTTGGGCCAGATTCAGGATTAGATCCTGGATCAGGCATGGAGACATCGACCGCTAATTTCCATACAACTTTTTAATAAACCCGCTGTCCTCGATTTCTTTCAAGATCGACGGATCGATGAAGTCGCCGGGGTTGAGATTTTTCATTTCCGGCCGGGTCTTGGCGAGCTGATCTATGATCGTCTGAATCCCTTCGCGGTTGGGGTACGGGACTCTGCGGATAAGCTTCTGGGACATTTCCTCATAGGCCACTTGTACGAGGGAAAGATCGTCCTGCCGGGTATATTTTTTCAGGACGTTCAACGCAATGTCCTTGTTGGTTTTGAAAACATAGATGCCTTCGAGATAGGCTTTCATGAATCGGACGACAACGTCCCGATTGGCCTGAATGTAACTCTTGCGCACCCCGAAGCCGTGCATCGTGTAAGGCACGCCGAGCTGACTTAAATCAGCCAGCAGCACTGAGCCATTGCGCTTTGCCAGGCTTGCAAACGGTTCCGATAAGATCGCCGCGTCCACGGCTTTGTTTTGTAGCGCCAGAAGCGACTCCGGTTCGCCGCCCACCTGGATGATGGCAACGTCTTTGTCGGGGACGAGACCCCAGTAATTTAGCGCATAGCGAATAGAAAAATCGCTGGCGCCGCCGAGACGGGAAATGCCGACCTTCTTGCCCTTTAACATCTCAGGCTTTTTGATCTCCGGGCTCGCGAAGACCTTGAAGACAAAAGTATTGAGTGTCGCGGTAAGCCCGGTGAAATCGGCGCCTGTGACGTTCGCATTGATATTGGCCACGCCGCCACTGGTGATAAATTGAATCTCGCCCGCGAGCGCCGCCTGCACGGCGCGCGAACTCACCGGCACAAAAAGAATTTCGGCATCCAAGCCGTATTTCCGCGGCAGGTTGAGCTCCTTCATGATGTAAACCGCATCGAATTGGATGCTTATGGATGTGTAGGCGGCGCGGACTTTGGGCAGGCTTTGCCCCAGGGCAGGAGTGGCGAAAGCCACAATCAAAGCGACACCCATCAGCGATCTTTGTATTCTCAACATCGTTCCTCCCCAATTATCCGTCAAGCATCGCGTATCACTGGCGCTCCAATGCGTCAATAAACCCCGAGCTTATCCAACTCTTCGATAAACCGGGTGTCGACAAATTCCTTGGGATTGGCGTTCTTTGCCGCCGGAACTCTTTTCGCCAGATCTTCGAAAATGGTTTTGAAGCCTTCCAGAGTCGGATACGGCTTGATCTGCACGAAACTCTTCAGCAATTGATAGGTGTCTTCGATCTCTTTTTCATCTTTGATCTGCATGCGCCTGGAGAGCGCCCGCTTGGCCACGGCGGGATTGGTGCGCATCAGATGGATCCCTTCGATCACCGACTTGACTACCCGCCGCACGACATCGGGATTTTTCGCGATGAACTTCTGCGTGGTATTGAGCCCGGTTTGTTGGACCGGGATGTCCATCTCTTGCATATTCACCAAAACGCGCATGCCGGTGGCCACCGCCTTCAAATAATAAGGCGGCTGAATGATCGCGCCGTCGATAATCTTGCCTGACGACAAGGAAGCTAACAGGATTGGCACATCACCGACCTGAATATAAGAAACGTCTTTCTCGGCATCGAGTCCGAGTTTGTTGATCAGGAGCCGGGACATCGAATCGGTGACAGTGCCGAAGCGCGTGATGCCGAGCCGTTTTCCCTTGAGATCGGCGACCGTGCGAATCTCGGGGCGAACCACCAGCCGATAGAGCGGCTTGTTGAGAAAACTTACGACCATCACCACGTCGACTCCCTGCAAGCGCGCCGCCGAGAGCAGACTGCCGGAGTAGACGCACATGTCGATTTCACCGGCGATCATCGCCGTCTGTCCGAGCGTCGTTTGCAAATAGAGGATTTGCGGATCGATGCCGTTTTTTTGAAACAGTCTGCCTTCGTCGGTCACCCAGAGCATCGCGTTGCTGACCGTCGCGCCGGAGTAACCGATACGAATCTTATCGGCGGCGCCGGCCGATGCGGAGCGCAGCAACAAAACTGCAGCCAGAATTACAGTGAGAATCGGCGTTAACTTTTCAAGCATAAAATACGTCTTTGTCCACACGACTCTAGCCTCCCGCCTCAAGCCTCACGCCTTTAGAGTCCATCGATATAACCCGACTTATCCAGTTCTTCGACGAACCGGAGATCGGCAAAATCTTTCGGATCGGCATTTTTCGCCGCGGGCACGCGCTTGGACAAATCGTTCAAGATCGCTTTGAAACCTTCCAGGCTTGGATAGGGTTTGGCTTGCGTGAAGCCGCGCAGCTGCTGATAGGTTTCTTCGAGGTCTTTGGGATCTTTGATGCGCATGCGGATCGACAGCGCCCGCTTGGTGGTCTCCGGATCTTTGCGCACCACCGCGGCGCCCTCGACAATCGCTTTGACCACCCGCCGAACGATGTCCGGCCGGGCGGCGATGTACTTTCGCGTCGTCATCAAACCGGCATGCTGATACGGAATCGCGGTTTCCTCCAAGTTCATCATGATGCGGCCGCCGTTTTCGATGGCCTTTTTGTGATCGGGCGGATCGAAGATCGCGCCGTCGACGCTCTTGGCCATCAGTGCGGCGACCCGGGTGGGCGTGTCGCCGATCTGCAAGATCGTGACGTCGGTGTCGGGATTCAAACCGAGCTTGGACACCATCAAGCGGGTACCGAAATCCGACGCCGTGCCGAAACGCGACACGGCCAAACGTTTGCCTCTTAAATCCGCGGCGGTCTTGATGTCCGGACGCACGACCAAGCGCGAGACCAGATAATTTAGAAACCCGGCGATCATCGTAACGTCGGCGCCTTGCAGGCGGGTTGGCGTCATCAGCAGTCCCGTGTAGACCGCGAACTGGGTCTCGCCCGCGATCAACGCGGTCTGGCCGAGCGACGCCGCCAGATAAAGCACTTCCGCGTCGATGCCGTTCTTGTCAAAAAGTTTCGCTTCCTTGGTCACCCAAAGAAGCGCGTTGCTCGTCGTCGTGCCCGAGTAACTGATGCGCAGCTTGTCGGCGGCGAAGCAAATTTCGCTACCAGGACAACAAAGCTCAAAAGCAGGCTGATAATTAATAACGCGTCGATGCACGCCCTCACCCTTCCCTCTCCCGCAAGCGGGCGAGGGTAAGACATCGGACAATGCGTTATCCGAAACGACTTGGAACGACTGGAACGTTTTGAACGTTTGGAACTCTTAATCCCGTATGAGTTTCGTGACGCTGCGCGTCGACCCGCCTTCCGGCGTGCTCTGACCCCAGACGTGGATGTACTGCGACTGCGAGCCGTCACCGCCGGCGACGATGACGAGTATGTCCTCCGGCCTATCGGTCACCGGAATGATGCTGTCGCGGGTGAGCTTCAGATCGCTGCGCCGTTTGACCCGTTGCGCGAAGGTCTCGTCCGGCAAATCCTTCATCCGGTACGCGGCGCGCTCCCAGATAAATTTCTGCACGTCTTTCTTACTGAAGCCGTCATCGGCAATGATCTTGGCATGCTCCGGGCAAATGACCATGATCGCTTCCGGCCCGGACGGGCCGTCCATTTTCTGCGCGAAATTGATCAGCACGCCTTCCGCTTTCGAGCTGTCCAAATCCGACGCTCGTATTGAAGCATCGGCGCTGATCGCCGTCACCGTGCTTTGCTCGGCTTTGAAACCGCGCTCCACGTGCAGCGGTTCCCACGGACTCGCCTCTTCATTTTCGCCGACGCAGATCGAATATTTTCCCGGCCAGCCAAGCGTCGCCTTGCAGGTGGTGCCCGGATAGGAGCCGCCGATATTGCGTTTGATCAATTGCACGAACCGGCCGATGGTGGCGTTGGCGCGCCACCCTTCGCCCAACGCGTTGGGCCCGCCGTTGACGTTGAGCTTATGGCGGATCGGGCCGTTGATGATGATCATCACCGCCGGTCCGCCCGTGGTCGCCTGCAACGCATAAAGATTGAGCTTGGGATCGGTGATCGCTTCGACCGCGGCAATCAGGGTTGCCATGTACTCCGGTTTGCATCCGGCCATGACGCCATTGATCGCGATCTTCTCGACGCTCGCCTGCGCCCAGCGCGGCGGCACCGCGCCGATCAACTCGTCCGGTTTTCGGGTCGTCGCCGCCGAGCATCTGCGCCACCCGCTCTTCCGTCGGCGGAATGATCGGCAAACCATCGGACCATCCCTTTTCTTCAAAAAAAGCCTGCGCCGCCCAAAGGTCGTCGGGAATTTCGAATCGTTCCGCTTGAAGTGGTTGTTCTGCCATTTTTGCGTAAACGTTCCCTCAAATCCCGCCGTCACCTTTCGTCCAGAATAACCTGACTGTGCCAACTGTAAGTCGCCCTTCCGTCATTGCCATGAGCACGAGGAATCCAGGCTTCTCTTAACTGAACGGCACTGCGAACCTGGATGCTTCGCTCGCGCTCATCATGACAGCTTTCGAAGGGCCGGCTTGACGATCCTGCGGACTCGAGACCGAAACTCCAACCTCCAGGCTAGCGACTTTGACCGCGCCGTTTCCGGCGTCGAGCAGGATTTTTACCAGCTTGATCGAAGGCCGCCTCGGCCTTCTTGTTAACTTCTTCGATTTTGACCGTGCCGATAGGATGCTGCACGACCAACACCGGGTGATCGGGCGCGCCAAAAGCTTCCTTCTCGGATTTTGCCAGCGCCACGAAAGCGTGGGTGATCAGCGTGATCGCAAAACGGCCGCGCTTTTGAATTTCGAGGGAGTCGTGGACACTCCACGACGTGCACGAGCCTCAATCACCCAGGCCGCAGATGACAAAGTCGGCCTGCGATGCGAGCTCGTCGAGATATTGTTTCGGCGCGCCTTGCTGCGCGGTCAGTTTGCGCCTGGTAATCATGTTGGCCACGCCGTATTTTTCTTTTAAAAGCTCGCCAAACCGTTCCGCCAGCTTGTCGGCGTTGGGCTTGCTGTTGTCGAGCCAACCGACCACTTTGCCGCGCAGTTCGGTGAACTGCGGCAAGCTCGCGATTTTTGCCCCTGAGGTCTGCGCTTTTCCTTCCGGACTGAGAATGATCATCTAAACTCCTCTTCTTCAGTTTAACGACCGCTCACGGCGTTAAGCTCGCCGCAATCGGGCGACAAGATGATTATAGCGCATAGAACGCCTTCGGGTTGTCGTAAAGAATCTTCTGCACCGACGCCTGCGGGATGTCGCCTTTGTCGGCGCGTCCTTCCAATTCCTTGCGGAACTCCAGTTCCATTGACGGGTCGCGGTGGGTGTAATCCGATCCGACCATCAAATTATCTTCACCGATGGTTTTGAGGATGTAGGGCAAATCTTCGTCCACTTGACACGTCACATAGATTCGGTTGTCTTTGAAGACGTTCGCCGGAATGTCGATCAGCGGCACACCGAGAACCCCTACCGACTCACGTCCCTGCTGTTTTAAAGCCTGGCGCTTTAAATCGTAAGCCACGAACGGCGCCCACATCGAACCGGCTTCGATGCAGCCAATGCGCAGCTTGGGGAACTTTAAGGGGATCTTGTGCAGCACCAGGCCGAGCACTCCATTGATCACTGCCGCCTTCGTGCGCATGAACTGACCGTGGGAGAATTCTCGCGCCGGCGAAAAATCCGGAATCCCGGATCCGGTGTGCAGACAGATCGGCATATCGAGTTTCTCGGCTTCGGCATACAGCCGTTCAAAGTATGGATCGGCCGGATATTTACCCACTTCCCGGTCACCTTTTTTCAAAACACCGCAGGCGCCATGCTCTTTAGCCCAGGTCAGTTCTTCGACAGTCGCGTCCATATTCTGCAGCGGCGGCATGCACACCCAACGCAATCTGCCGCCCGATTCGCCGCAGCGCTCGCCCAACCAACGATTATAGCTGCGTCGCATCGCGGTATTGATTTCCGGCTTTTCCGTCGCTTCCATGAGAAACAACGTCGGATAAATCACCTGTATGTCCGTGCCCAACTCATCCATATGCTTCAGGCGTGCTTTGACATCCAGCAGCTCGCGGGTCGCCACGGTCGTGCCCGAATCTTTATCGCTGCGAATGAAGCGCACCTGACGCTTGCCGTCGATCACCCAATAACGCGCCGGCGGCAGTTTTGGGTCCGGATTCGATGGATAAGCCGTCGACGGCTTGTAGGGCAAGTCGTCTTCCTGAATGTATTCCCAAGTCGCGTCCGTTTCGTCGATATGAGTGTCTGCGTCGATAATTCCCACGCTCGTGATCTCCTTACTGTATGAAGATATTTAAATTCTTATTATGCCTCACGCGTTTTTGAAAGACCCGCGCCAAGTAAGAACAAATCGAAATACATTTTGTCTTTGCCAGACTTAACGGTCGCTTCGATCTTGTCTTGCAGATTCGCAGCATCCATCTTCTCTCGTTCCCTCCTGGCTTCCTGATACTTAATACAAAGCCGCGGCGCGGTCAAAACCGGACTTTCGATCATGCCACACGTCGCATAAGTCACTACCCATCGGAAACACCATCCGGCGAATTGACACCCTTCTCGCGCTGGTGCTAAGCCAAAACGAAAAAGCTTTTCCAAAGCGCGCTGATGGAGGATTCATAAGATGGATGGAGTCACTGTAATCGATGCGGACGGCCACGTATTGGAAACCGACGCGGAGCTAGAGCAATACTTTGATGGAGATTATAAAGGCCATCGGCGCACCGGGACTTTTTCAATTTTTCCCTCGCTCGACGGCTGGCCGCGCGGCTTTGTGCGCGGCATCGACAAGGTCACCAAGGTTACCTCCGATAGTTGGATCCAGTTCATCGAGGGCTCGAAGATCTCCGCCGCGGTGCTCTATCCGACCGCCGGGCTGTCCCTGGGCTTGATCCAAGATCCCGATTGGGCCTGCGTCGTGGCGCGCATGTATAACAACTGGCTCTTCGATCGTTACTGCAAAGTCGACGCCCGATTGAAAGGCGTGGCGTTGCTGCCGGTGCACAATCCGCCGGAAGCCGCCGCCGAACTGCGCCGCGCGGTCAAAGAACAGCGCATGGTTGCGGGCCTCTTGCCCGCGGTGACCATGCTGAATAAAGGCTATGGCCATCAGGATTTCCATCCGATTTATAAAGAAGCGCAGGATCTGAACGTACCGTTGACCGTGCACGGGGCGGTGAGCCGCGGTTTGGGTTTCGATTTTCTCCAGACCATGTCGATGATCCACACGCTCGAACATCCGATCGCGCAGATGATCCAGCTTACCAGCGTCGTCCTCGACGGTGTCTTCGACCTTTATCCGAAGCTGAGAATCGGATTCCTCGAAGCCGGCGCTGGATGGATTCCGTACATGATGGATAGAATGGATGAGAAATTCCACATCGATCGCAAACGCAGACATTTTCCGCTGAGCAAGAAGCCCAGCGACTACTTCAAGAACGGCAACATCTACATTACCTGTGAAACCGATGAAAAGACCCTCGATGTCGTCGTGCGCGAGATGGGCGAGGATTACCTGATGTATCCCACCGACTTCCCCCACGAGCGCGAAGCCGGCGCGTTCGCCAAGGACATCCCCGAATTCTGGGAAAGGGGCGATCTATCGGAACGGGTCAAGCGAAAAGTTTTCAGCGAGAATGCCAAACGATTTTACAATATGACGTGAACCGCTTAGAACTTTTTCATCACGCCGCTCTCTTCCAAACGCCGTGACAGGGTCACGTCGAAAAATTGTTCCGGCTTCGCCGCTGCGGCCTTCGGATTGGACGCTGCCAGAATATCCAGAATCGGTTTTACGCCGCTCGCGGTCGGGCGCATGTTGGGGCTGTAGACGTCCTTGTTATCCAAGTAGGTATTTTCAAGAATCGTTCGGTCGTTGACCTTGGTGTATTTCGCCATGACGCGAATGGCCCGCTCCTTGTCGGTTCTGAAGATGTGCACGCCTTCGGCGACCGCGTTAAAAGCCCTTTGTGCTCGATCGGCGGAGTCACGGATGAATGTTTTGCGGGTCGCCAGGACGAAAGACGGATACTCCACGCCGGAGCCGTTCCAGATGCGTTTGAAGCCAAGAGCCTCGGCTTTATAGGTAAACGGCGGCGATAGCATCGCGCCCTGTACGCGTCCGGCTTGCAGCATCGCCAGCGATTCCGGGTAGCCGCCCGATTGAATCAACGGGATATCCTTCACCGGCTCCAAGCGATACTGGCCAAAGCAAACCTTCGCCATATAGGCAGTGCTCGAAGCCAACCGGGTCACCGCCACGGTTTTGCCTTTCAGATCTTCGACTTTGGTAAGCCCAGGGCCAACATAGAGACTGATCGGTGTCTTATTGGAGATGAATCCCGCCAGCGTGAGATCCGCGCCACCCAAAATACCGGCAATAATCGGATCGGCTCCGCCGTAGATAAAATCGATTTCACCGGCGATCAACGCACTCACCGCCACCGCCGAACCGCCGATGTACACGAGATCGGCGTCGGTCTGATACTTTTGATAGAGCCGCAGATCGCTGGCGATCCACACCGGAGTAAAAATCCCGCTGATCGAACTATAGGCGGCGCGAATTTTGTCCTGGGCGAGGGCAGCCGTATGGGTGCCGGTGAGAATAACAACAGCCAAAATAAAGCAGACAAGAAACTTGGATTTACGACTCCGAAGCGTCATTGGCTACCTCGCAGAAAACAATTTCGGCGATCATAAGAAACGCCGCGCCAAACTGCAATTAGATATAGAGATTCGGTAGTGGTTCAGTTAGATTTTCGTCACCAAACG
This sequence comes from uncultured delta proteobacterium, assembly GCA_963811315.1. Taxonomy (GTDB): domain Bacteria; phylum Desulfobacterota; class Binatia; order UBA9968; family UBA9968; genus DP-20. The sequence goes on along the minus strand of CAWERH010000039.1, from coordinate 7,359 downwards.
ACGACAGGGAAAGATTCCTCGCTTCCGCTCGGAATGACAGCAGGCAACTTATCTGTCATCTCGAACCCTTCGGGCAGACTCAGGGTAGACTCCGTGAGAGATCTTTCTCTAACTGAAACACTTCCAGAGATTCAGATAGAAAACTCAGACCATGCGCTTGACGTTATTAATGGAGAATCGTTACAGTCCTCGGCACAGCGAAAGGACGCCGCAATGACTGGAATCATCGATGCCGACACTCATATCGCCGAATCGGAGAGTATGTGGCAACTCATCGACGAGAGCATGTACGCTCGCCGCCCCGTCATGCTTTCGGCTCCCGGCGACACGCTGTATCGCGACTTCAACGTCATGTGGCTGATCGACGGCAGGATTTTTCCCAAAGCCGCAGGCAAAGGCGGCTTTCGGATCATCACCCCTGCCGCTTCCCAACGCGAATCCAATCGAACCGATATCCAGCGCGCTTGCCGCGAGCTCACAGACGTTGACGCCCGGCTTGCCGACATGGACAAGGCCGGAGTCCAAACTCAGATTATTTACCCGACGCTGTTTTTGATTGATGTCACCGACGATGTCGATTTGCAGGTCGCGCTGTGCGGCGCTTACAACCGTTATCTGGGTGACGCCTGCGCGCGGGCGAAGGGCCGGCTCCGTTGGGTCGCGGTGCTGCCGCTCAATTCCGTGGACGAATCCATCAAGCAAATGCATGCAGCCAAACAGAATGGCGCCGTTGGAATCTTCTTCAGCGGTATCGTCGGCAACGCTGACCCTGAACAATCCCCACTTCTTACCGATCTACGCTGAAGCGGAAAAGCTCGGCCTACCGATCTGCGTGCACACCGGGCAAAGCTCGCGTCACCTGCTCGATTTCTTCGATCTTGAACTCAATGGAACCTTCGCGGCGTCGCAACTGCCGCCGGTCATCGGTTTTCGCGACCTGATCGCCGGCGCGATTCCCGAAAAGTTTCCGAGTTTGAAATTCGGCTTTCTCGAAGCCTCGGCAAGTTGGGTACCCTATCTTTACCACCACCTGAAACGTTCGGCTCGCCCGCGCCCGTCCTTTCCCAACGCGCGCTGGAAACACGCCTCGTGCCGGGACTTGTTCCGTGATTACCGGATCTATGTCGCCTGCGAAGCCGACGAAGACATCAAATACCTTGCCGAATTCGTCGGCGAAGATCATTTGCTGATCGGCTCCGACTACGGCCACAACGATCCGGCGGAAGAAAAAGCGCTGGTCGACACCATGAGATCGCGCGAAGACCTCTCGCGATCGTTGGTCGAAAAAATCTTTACCGAAAATCCCGCGCGCTTTTACGGTTTATAGTGATTGATTGGATTATGAGGGCTCCATGAAGAAATTTCTGCTGCTGACGATTTTGATTTTTTGCCATGCCGAGGCTTGGTCGCAAACTCCCTACTACCAGGGAAAGACGATCACGCTCATCGCCGCGGCAAGCGCGGGCAGCGCCTACGATCTATACGCCCGACTGATGGCGCAGTTCATGGGCAAGCATATTCCGGGACATCCGAGTTTCATCGTCCAGAATATGACCGGCGCGGGATCGATCATCGGTACGAATTACATCTACAACGTTTCCAAGCCCGATGGGCTGACCATCGGCGCGATTCAGCCGTCGATTTACTTCAATCAACTGTTGAAACAGAAGGAAGTGAAATACGATTGGGCGAAGTTCGCGTGGATCGGCAGCTCCGATAAGTCCGACTACTTGCTCTACATGCGCGCCGACACGCCCTATAAAACTCTAGCCGACGTTCGTAAGGCCAAAGAACCGCCTAAATGCGGCTCCACCGGAGCGGGCACTTCGGGCAGCTACATGCCGCGGATGTTGGAAGAAACTCTCGGCACCAAGTTTACTGTCGTCACCGGTTACCAGGGCGGCGGTGAGATCGATCTCGCCGTGGAGCGCGGCGAGCTGCACTGCCGCGCCTTCACCGTTCAAGCGTATCATTCGCGCGAACCGTACCACACATGGCGCAAAACCAACTTCGCGCGCATTCTGATGCAGACCGGCGCGACGCGAGATCCCCGCCTTGTCCACCGTACCCACGCTTCAAGAGCTCATGAATGAGCACAAAACTCCGGAGGCCGAGCGCCGTTTGGTCCCGCTGGTCTTGGCCGCCAACGATTTCGGCCGTCCGATCGTCGCGCCGCCGGGAGTGGCCCCCGATCGAGTGAGAATTCTTCGCGAGGCGTTTTTGAAAGTCATGAAGGACCCCGAGCTTTTGGCCGAAGCCAAGAGAAAGAATTTCGATATTACCCCGACCAGCGGCGAAGAACTGGAAGCATTGGCCAAACAAGTCATGGTGCAGCCGCCCGAAGTAGTCGAGCGGGTTAAGATCTTGATGGAGCAGTGATCGTACGCTGCGCTCTCCGAGCGAGCATTCCAATAGCAAATTGGATACACTTGGAAGGGAACATTATGGCGGCAATCTTCAAAACACCCTCGACGCATGAGAAAGCGAGAACGAAATGAGCGAAAACGCAACAACACAATCGCGATACATCAAATCCTACGAAATCCGCCGCGCCTATCAAGGCGGCGTTCAATACCCGCCGGCAATCAGCGGCGTCCAAGGCGCCATCGACATCCATTGTCACGCCGACGCGGCGCACCAGGACGCGCTTTCAGTGGCCAAGCTCGCGTCGAAGAACGGCATGCGCGGCATTCTCTACAAATCCATCGCCGGCAAGCAGCGCGCCGAGTCGGTGCAGAAAGTGCGCGAAGCGCTGCAGCGTTGGTGCGACGAAGAAAAAGTCGAGCCGATTCTATGCTGGTCCGGTTGCAACGTCGCCAATCGCGCCGCGCGACCGTCGGCGGCGAAAATCAGCGAACAGCTCGACGCCGGCATCAACGCGGTCTGGATGCCGGTGGCGATGCACGCCAACACGCTCAGCCAAATCGGCGGCCGCAAATCTTGGTGGGATCCGGCCGCCGGCCGCGGCGAGCTAACCCCGGCGCTGAGTTGGGAGGAAGCGCTCAAGGTCGGTCAATATCTGCTAGACGAACACGGCAAGCTCAAACCTGAGATCAAAGAAATCATCCAAGTGTTGCACGATCGCGGCGTGCCGCTGTTTTTCGGCCATGCGACCCATCCGGAAATCTTCGCTCTGGCCGAAGAGTGTCAGAAGCTCGGCCACAAACAAGCCGTCATCGATCACCCTTTTAGTCCGTTCGTCAATTTGAGCATCGAGCAAATGACCCAACTCGGCAAAGCCGGCATCTATCTAAACTTCACCTATGATGAGCTCTCGCCGCTGCTCGGCGTCGATCCCTTCGACATGTACAAGGCGATCCGCAGCATCGGCGTGGAGCAGGTAACGCTTTCCAGCGATTGCGGCGAGCCGCTGTTTCCCAACTCGGTGGAAGGCATAAGACAGATGCGCGCCTATATGGAGGCGTTCGGCTTGAGCAAGGAAGAGATCAAAACCGTAAGCTGCGACAATCCGGCGAAGATTCTCGGCTTGCCACTGGCGGCGTAGCGGCTCTCTGACGAATTCAGATCCGCCTAGTCATTCGGATCGCCGGTACCCGGGATTATCATACGAGACCATGGATTGCGCCCGCTGCGTTCCGCCACGCGCCAGTAATATCTAAAGTCCGCGGACCGAACCTAAATTTCCGCCTTCGGCCGACCTTGAGACCTTCGAACGATCACGAAGACGCTCCACGAATATTACCGCTTCGCCTTTTCCGCGAAGCTCCAATCCCGCACCGCCTGCGGACCCAGCGCGTTCTTCGGCTTTTCTTTTAGCCTGAACGTGCCAACGGCGAGCAAGTCCTCCATGATGCTATCGGGAAGCGACAGCTCCGGGTTGTACTGATCGCGATAGAGCTTGAACAACCTGTCGGCCGCAGCGGCGTCCACGTGCATGATTCTTTGAAACAGCGCGTGGCTGTATTCTGGGTTCTGCAGCAGGTACAGCGTCGACAGCCGCAGTGCGCGCAACAGCCGGACGATTTCATCCGGGTCCTTTTCCATTTTCTTCTGGGTCGCGCCGACACCGGTGATCGGAATGCGCACCAGCTGACCCAATTCCTGCGCCGACATGATCACGCGCAACCCCTGCTTCTCCGCGGCATATTCGGCGGGACTGGTGATGACTGTGGCATCGACGCTGCCGCTGACCACCGCTGCCAGACGCTCGGGAGTGCCGCCTCCGATGGCGAGTATCGTGAGATCTTTGTTTGGATCCATACCGCTCCGGCTCACCGCTGCGTAAGCCGCGTAGTCCGCCGAGCTGCCGAAGGAATTGATGCCGAGTTTTCTTGCCGCGCAGCGCTTTAACGTTCTCGATCTCGGGCCGCGCGACCATGAAATAGGAGCTGCTCTTGGTCACCGCGGCGAGTATCCTCACCGGCAATCCGCGCGCCGCCGCGCCGGTTAAAAACGGCAAGATAGTCGCGTAATCCAAGTCACCGGTCAGCAGCGCGGTGAGCATGAGATTGGTGCCGCGAAAAGTAATCAGCTGAACCTTCAACCCCTCCTTCTCGAAAAATCCTTTTTCCTTGGCAACGACATAAGGCAGCGTCGTCCAACTACCCTGACCGGACCAGCCGAGGTTGATGTCTTTGGCTTGGACTCCAGCTGCAAAAACGAAACACAGCAAGACTGTTAGAGTCACCTTAAAGAACACACTGACTTTTCTCATTCGATTCGATCCTCTTTCAAATTATTTCGTGGAGTAAATTTGAATCTACAGCATCAGCGGCGATCAGGGATGTTCTGACGCAATTTTCGGAGATTTGCCAGTACCGCCTCCTTTACAATTCGAACGCGCGACGCCACGCGGCAGCGAGCGTTTTTGGAATACCACGGTTGCCATTTCGAGCCCTGCTTTGTACTCAAGAGCCGCGGCCAAGAACCGATTAACCACATGTAAGGAAACTGATAGGGTGACTTCTATCTGGCGACGCTGCCCAATCGATAATGACCGTATGCGTCGCCGGCCCGGAAAGGAGAATTCTAAAGTGAGCGTGCAACTAAACCACACGATCGTCTGGTGCCGCGACAAGCAGAAGTCGGCAACCTTTTTACTGAAGTCTTCGGCCTGCCGAACGCCACGCCGTTCGGACCGATGCTCGTCGTCCCGCTCAACAACAACGTCTCCATCGACTTCTACGATAACGACGGCGAGATTTCCTCCCAGCACTACGCCTTTCTGATCAGCGAAGAAGAGTTCGACCAGATCTTCGCCCGCGTCCGTGATCGAGGACCTCCAGTACTGGGCCGATCCCTACCGGAAACGCCCCGGCGAAATCAGCCGGAACGACGGCGGCCGCGGCATCTATTTCGAGGACCCCGACGGCCATTTCCTGGAGATCCTCACTCGGCCTTACGGCAGCGGAGGGTAGACGATGGAGACAAAAAGGTTTGTAGAGTTAGGCAAGCCTGCCACTGATGGCGCTTCTGGTGGCGCTTGGGACGACGTTTTTGCCGATGCCTCAAAAGTGCCGGTCCCGGACTGGCATCGCAGTATCCTCGATGAGCGCTTGACGGAATACCAAGCAGCTTCAGATGATGGAGAGGCTTGGCCGCGAGTTCGCGACCGGTTATTACGTGATTTGGCTGAGCGAAAACTCCACCGAGGGTAGCAAATGGCCGAAGAAACGGTATGAAATACAAGCTTCTCGACACAGTAGTCCTTGCCCGAGACCTGCCACAGCATGGCCTTCGCGCCGGAGATTTGGGAGCTGTTGTAGAGGTGTACGAGCCCGCAGGATTGGAGGTCGAGTTCGTAACCGCATCCGGCAAAACTCAGGCCCTTGTTACTCTCAACGTCGACGACGTGAGGCCGGTGCAAGAAAACGATCTCGTTGCCGTTAGATCCGTTGCCTAAAGCGCCTTGCATCAATTCCGCCAAATGCCAAAAAAGAGTTAGTAGAGTTAGGCAAGTCTGTGGAGTTACTGATGCGATCCCTAATAGTTATCCCGCTCCGTAAATCTCAATGCCCGCTGTGTTTCTTACTAATAATTGCATCCTCACCACGGTTGCTGGTCCTCTGATCGCAGGTGAAAGCCAGTGCTTCGGCACCGTCAGCAATGGCCGGATCGAAGGTGCCGTAAAGCTTCCAATGAGTGGTCCAAACTTTGGTGCTTACAGTTCGCTTGCAGCTGTCGGTCGAACGCATGTGCATTCGGTGGTTGCGGAGACAATCATCAGTGCCTATTCTGCGCTTGAAGCGCAGCATCCTTCAAAAACATACGTTTACGGTGAAACGGGATGGCCGTCAGGCGGTAGTTTCAGGCCACATCGTACTCATCAGAACGGACTGTCCGTCGATTTTTTCGTCCCAGTTCGCAATGGCCATGGCAAATCGGTTCCTCTGCCAACGGCAATCACTAATCGTTTCGGGTACGATATCGAATTCGGCACTGATGCCAAGTACGGGGAGTATGAAATAGATTTCCCAGCAATGGCAGAGCACTTGTATCAACTTCACGCGGCTGCCCAAGGCACGCGACACGGTATTGCGCTCGTTATTTTCGATTCCGCGTTTCTCCCCGGCTTTTCGCGACACAACGAGGTTCGTACCTACAGCAAAATTTGCCCTTCATGAAGGGTAAGCCTTGGGTTCGCCACGATGAGCACTTCCATGTTGATTTCGCAGTGCCATGCAAGCCGATCACGGATAACCCGCCGCTTGAGCCGATTGCAGATCACAGGTGATTGAGAGATTTTTTTAAACGGCTCAGCGGCACAACGTTAGTTGTGCAGGACTCAAACGATGGTGCATATTATTTCAGTGGACCATTCATCCAACACAACGGATGGATTGAGCCCGAGAAGGAGCATGCCATTCGGGAGTTTCAGGCGTATCTGCGTACCCAGGTACGGCTGACCAGCGCGACGGTACTCGCTGAGGAATTTTCCGAGGATGCTATGGCCCTAAGCAGCGCTTCGATCTCGACGGTGGAGGAGATAGCGCGCGGGCTCAAACTTCGTCATTTATTTTGTGATCCAGGCAAGGCGGAACGATTGCGGCTCGGAATTTCGACGGACGTTCAGCGAGAGTCCTATTGGTTGGAGCGGCTCCGCCGTTTTGAGACCGAGAAAATCATTTTTGTGTGCGGCGACCGTCACGTAGCGACCTTCTCTTCGATTCTTGTGCACAAAGGCTGGAAACATGAAGTCTTGTCCAAAGGATGGGGCAGAGCGCTTAATCCTAATCGTGGAGACGCCAGCTAACATTCGGCTTGAAACGGATCTTCGGACCCGCTCGCTACGCTCGCTGGCCTCGCCCGTTCAGCCTAGGCGTTAGACCGGGGATTCTGGGGACACAATACTGATTTCTTAGACTACCTAATCCGTACCATTCTACTGCAGCACCGAGG
>CAWERH010000038.1:0-33841 GCA_963811315.1 uncultured delta proteobacterium | reverse complement strand
TTCGAGCACGCGGCCCTCTTCCACCATCGCGAGGAGTCTGAAAGATAGACGCCGCTGTTGCTCAACAATCCCCAGTCGCTCTGGTAAAGTTTCACTCTCGAAATCCTGACCGTTCCAGCCGAGCCGCTGCAAAGCACGCACCGCGTATTCCAGAGTCAATTTCTCGAGATGCGGCGCGACCGCCAAGAACTGCAGTAGGTCGTGCCGTGCGCCCAGCTCGCCGAGGCGCGACCGGAGGTCCGCGACAATGTCGCCGGGAGCAGGAAGATAAGCTAATCCGCTCCCGGAAGTTTGATCGCGACGAGGCCTTGGCTCCCAGACAATCTCATATAACCAATCGTCCAGTTTCGCCGATGAACTGACCTGGCTGGTCTTGCCTTGCACAGGCTCGTTACCAGCTCTTCGGGGACAACCGAGACGTTTGTTCTTCGATCCAATATCGCTCTCGCTGCCATGGATAGGCCGGCAACTTAACCACCTCGCCGCCCGATGCATACAACGAGGGCCAGGCGATATTGTGACCGCTACAATAAAGTTGGCCAAGCGTCGTGAGCATAGTCAGCCGGTCTTCCCGCCCTCGGCGTAGCGAAGCCAACACCGCTACCTGACGATCACGATGGCTGGCGCATTGGGCGACCGAGGCCGCAAGAACTGGGTGGGGACTGATTTCTAAGAATGCGGCTGCATTCACATCATCCGACTGCCACGGTTACCGCGTCAGAAAGCGCACCGGGTCTCGTATATTTCGCCCCCAATAGACAGCTCGAGAACGCCGTCCGCGACGATTTTTCCCGTTACCGTAGAGATCATCGGAATTGACGAGGCGTGAGCCTTCAAGCCCTTGAGCGCCCGTACCAAGTCGGCTTGGTACGGATCCATCTGCGGACTATGAAACGCATAGTTGACCGGCAGTACATGACTGGCCACGTTACGCGTTTCGACGACGTCAAGAAGTTCTTTCAATGCATCGAATTCACCCAGATAACCGTTGTCGTAGGGCTGTTAACCGCACCGATGGCGAGCCGGCCTCCGTACTTCACTACAAGGTCACTGGCATCTGCCTCGGAAAGCTCTACCGAAGCCATTTTCCCCTGGCCCGTTCCCCACTGCATCAGCCGGCCGCGGTGGTAGATTACAGTCACCGCGTCCTCAAGGCTCAACGCACCAGACACATGAGCCGCGGCGACTTCACCTACGCTATGACCGATAACCAAGTCGGGACGATATCCACGAACGCCACAACGCGGCAACCGACTTGCAACGCAAAAATAGCCGGTTGCGCGATCTCGGTTTGATCGAGACGCGACTCAGATTCTTCGACCGTCAGTTCTTCTAAAAGCGACCAATCCGAATACCGCCGCAGCAATTCATCGCATTGCTGAATAATGCCTCGATAAACCGGTTCGCGCTCCAGGAGGTTTCGACCCATGGCAAACCATTGAGGTCCTTGCCCAGAAAAAACGAAAACAAGCTTGTCGGAGCCGTCTCGCCTGCTTCGCGCCAGACCCAGACCGCGTTCGCCGGCGTCGAAGGCCTCGAGTTTTTCAACGAGTTCCTCGCGGCTCGTGCCGATAAACATCGCGCGGTGATCGTCATGATTGCGCCGCGCACTGGCGCTATAACAAATATCCCGTAACGACTGGTTTGCCGTATCATCTGCCGCAAGGAAGGCTTTCCAAACCTGCGCCATCCTTGCTAAGGCACCCGTCCATGGCGTAGATAACGGCAGCAAAAATATCAAATCTCCTGTTTGGTCTTCAGTCTTGTTGCGACGCTCACAGCGCATCGTTGCGGCGCTTCCTGAAGCACCATTTGCGCATTCGTTCCGGTAACGCCGAACGAATTCACGCCGGCAATTGCCAATTCCGACTCGGTTCGTATGGCGGTCACTTCTTGCGGGATGCGTAGGGGAAGTTCATGCCAAGGATGCTTGGACTCGGCACGCTCAAGTGCAGGCTCGGCGGAATGATGCGGTGCTTGACGCATAAGGCCGCTTTGATCAAACCGGCGATCCCGGAAGCCGCCTCGGTATGGCCGATGTTGGTCTTGATCGAGCCGACGCTGAAGGGACGATCTTTGCGACGTCCTTCGGCGAGAACCGTTCCCAATGCCTGGATTTCCACCGGATCGCCCACCGCCGTGCCGGTACCGTGGGCTTCAATATAGTGTACCCGAGCCGGCGTAATTCCCGCCGCGCGATAGGCTTGGCGCAACACGCTCTCCTGCCCCTGACGACTCGGCGCCACAAACAAGCCTTCGTGGCCGTCGTTATTGACCGCGCTCCCGAGGATCACAGCGTAAACGGGATCGCGGTCGGCAAGGGCGCGGCGCAGCGGCTTGAGCAAAATAATACCCGCACCTTCGCTGCGAACGTAACCGTTGGCATGCGCATCACCGAACTTGCAGCGCGCATCGGGAGACAAATTTTCGACTTGGAGTAGCCGATCGAAATATAGGGTTGCAGGATCAGGTTCACGCCGCCGGCAAGTGCCAGCTCGGTCTCGCCTTTGCGCAAACTTTGGAAAGCCAAATGTACCGCGACAAGTGAGGACGAGCATGCCGTGTCGATGGTCATGCTCGGGCCGCGCAAATCAAAAATAAAAGAAAGGCGGCCTGAGGCGGAATAGCGACCGCCGCCCGTCGTCATGTAAAGATCGATGTCGCGTGTGGCGGCGCGCATCCGATCTTCGTAATCGTTGGTCCACATGCCGATGGACTCCCACATTGCCGAGGGCTTTAGCGGGAACGATTCCCGCGTCTTCGAACGCTTCCCACGCGACCTCGAGCAGCAAACGTTGTTGGGGATCAATGAAAGCCGCTTCGCGGGAGAGATGCCGAACGAGTAAGGGTCGAGCGATCCAAGTCAGCTAGAAAACCTCCCTCTGCGTCACGATTTTTCCAGGGGCTCCAGGTGTTGGATCGTATAAATCTCTCAGTTCAGGTCGGTCGGCAGGAATATCGGTAATAGCATCGACACCGTCACAAAGGAGACGCCAAAACGTCTCCGGTGAATTTGCGCCGCCCGGGAAGCGGCAACCGATGCCGACAATGGCGATCGGCTCCGCACTGGCTGAATACCCCTTCTTCAAGGCTGGGCGCGCATCCGATGAGCGCGCCTTACGGCGTTTCGCATGTTCAGCCATCTAGCTACTTGATCCCAGAAACTTTAGGAAAGCTCTCGGAGCGACCGGTTCAAATCTTCGTCAAGCGCCTGCAGCAAACCCTTACGCTCGCTATGAACGAAAAAATGATTGCCGGGGAACATCCGCAATTTAAATGCGCCCGACGTTTGAACGCACCATGCATCCAGATCTTCAGTTGTTACGCTGGAATCCTGGCATCCACCGAAAGCCGATATGGGGCAGTTCAGCTTAGGCCCCGATGTGAAGTGGTATGTCTCTTTCAAAGTCATGTCCGCCCGAAGCGCAGGCAAAAGTAATTGCATCATTTCCTTCTCGCAGGATTTCAGCTGGAATACCGTCGTAACGCCGGCTCATTTCCGAGATAAAAGCGCTATCCACAGCTGCCGCATAGGCGGTTCAGGGTCCGGAAGTTGGGGCGCGATTTGCGCGGACACGAATAAATGCAGCGGGGCGACTCTCATGGCATGAAGTCGCTGGGCAAATTCGAAAGCAACGAGGGCGCCGAAGCTATGGCCAAAGATAGCGATAGGTGTGTCGGCGAAGTAGGAGTAACCGTCCGTAATCAGCGCTTCGACGATGTCGCTGATGTTGAGGGGTAATGGCTCCGATATTCGACTGGCTCGACCTGAAATTGAATTCCACAGAGCTCTAACTTCCTGGGAAGATCTTTTAACCAGGATCGATAAGCCGAAGCGCTCCCGCCCGCATGGGGAAAACAGAATAATCGAACGCATGGAGAGACAACAGTCTTCGACCGTACAATCCATGATTTTGATGGCGAGTGGATCATCGAGTTCATATGCAATGGCTTTACCTGGCAAGCTTGAACCAAAAACTTAACGCAATGCAAATGCCAGCAGTCCGTCTCTTATAAATAATGTCCTAATAAATAAGACGGGAGGTCAAAGGATACAGGGTCGGGAGACATCGTTGCCTAACCGGATAATGGTACCATATCAAAAGGCATTGGGTGACAATTATTTGCGCCTTCGACGATCTGCTTAATATCGATAAAAGACGAACATTTTGGGGTCTAGGCTGCTTGAATTCAGACAGTTGCGTGCTTTACTCGACAAACCGACACCCTTGTTCTGGGATAAACCTCGGGTAAAACCCTCTTGATCGAGACATTTCCGCCGCCCCGTCGTGTTCATGATATCGCCTTTGTTCTCAACTTTTCTTCCGCCGCTTTTCTGCAAGTTACTGAAATTGTTGAGAATTATTTTTAATGTTCGGCCTTCCATCAGGCTGCCTGCTTCCCTGAATGGGTTTAACTGCTCATTGACCAGGGACGACTCTCGATCTGGCGTGAAACCTACGCAAGTCACGGCAGCCTGAAATTTTTAACATTCAGATATCTGGGGCAGGTTTGCCTTTGTGTTTGCGCCGGCGGCACTATCTATACCGGATCACTGATCACGCCAGCGGAAGAACCATGACAACCAGCGATTATGATCGCACGGATAGCGGCGGGGTTGTCTTGAACATACAAAGAGCGGCCCCAAGGTGACGTAGCAATCGCACGAGTAAACCAAGTATCGAGATCGGCAATACGAGGCTGGACGGAAAATTAACCGTTCTTCTGTAATGCGCGCGATTTCATTGAGCCGGCTACCATGCTCGCAGCGCTGGGCAACCTTTTTTTCTTCTTTGCAAGTATCCGCTCCAGCGACGGCATTTCGGCAAGATGAAATAAACGCTCGCTCGAACAGACGCGACTCTCCGCCCGTCTTCCTTTTCGATGGCTTAATCTTCTGACGCCGCAGGCCGAAGTATAGGATCGCTTCTTCTCTCTGGTCGCGCCAGCCATTCGACAGTGACCAGCGTAATTGCCAGTATCATACCAATGCCGTCGGTCACCCAAATAAGCGCGGCAAACTCTCCGGACGGAATCACCGGGACAAATAAGGCGGCGGCAGTGACAATAAATAGTCCTCGGCGCAGAAAACCGATGGGTCGGAAAAGATAGCCGACGAGGCCCACTCCCAACAACAGTGTGGCGATCAAAGCCGTCGTCACCGTAAGTGCCACACTCGGCCACGGGCCGATTAGAAGCAAGGCAGGCGACACGGCGAAAATAAACGGCACGATGTAAGCCAACACGCCTAGCCTCATGCATTCCCAGCCGGTCTTCATCGGATCGGTTTTAGCGAGCGAGGCTGCCGTGTAGGCGGCAAGGCATACAGGCGGCGTAATCGTGCTGAGCATGCCGAAGTAGAAAATAAACAAGTGAGCGGAGATCGGCACAATGCCGGCCTTGATCAAGGCCGGTCCGACCAGCACCGCCAATAGAATGTAAACCGCCGTGGTCGGCAAACTTAGCCCGAGCACCATGTTCACGATGGCAGTCAGAACGAGCAACATGAAGATGCTCGATTGAGCGACATTCAACAAGACGAGCGTAAGGGAAAAATCCAAGCTTGTAAGAGCAAGCACGCCGATGACCACTCCGGCCAGTCCGGTGATAATGGCGATATCGAGTAAGCCCCTGCCGGTATCGACGAGTATATTCATGAGCTCGCGCCAGCCGAGTTTGATGCCGGGGGTGAGATAGCCAACCACTAGCGCCGCGCCAACCGCCAGCAAACCGGCAAACTCGGGTCTTTTCGGAATGAAAAAAAGAAACGTCACCAGCACGATCAACGGCACCAAGAACCCCGCCGAGCGCCGCATCACGGCGCCGAGCTTGGGCAGTTCAGCGGAGGAGACGCCGCGCAACCCCTGCCGGCCTGCCAAGAGATCGACCTGAACAAAAAGCGCGACATAGAATAATACCGCAGGCACCAAAGCTCTAAGCGCAACTTCAGAGTAGGGCATCTGGAGGTACTCGGCGATGAGAAACGCCGCCGCACCCATCACCGGCGGCATGATCTGGCCGCCGGTCGAGGCCGTGGCTTCGATGGCGGCAGCGACCGCAGGAGGATAGCCGGATTTTTTCATCATGGGTATGGTCATCGTTCCATCGACGACCACATTGGCCACCGCGCTCCCGCTGATCGTCCCAAACAGGCTTGATGAGACGATCGCCATTTTCGCGGGCCCGCCGCGGAAGCGTCCCATTAACGAAAGAGCGAAATCAGTCAAGAAGGCGGCGCCGCCCACGGCATAGAGGACGTTCCCGAATAAATAAAAACCAACACGATGCCGGCGGCGACCTCGAGGGATTGGCCGAAGATGCCATTGCGATCCAGATAGAGATAAGTGGCGATACGATTGACACTCCAACCGCGCCCGTAGAATGGACCGGGAAAGAGGTAAGCAAAGAAAGCATAGAGCAAAAAAATGCCGGCGATAATGACCAGCGACCAACCCGTAAGCCTTCGGCAAGCCTCGGCCAAAAGAACCACTGCCAGGCACCCGAGTATGACGCGATCGGGATGAATTTCGCCGAGTGAATAAGCGAAGCTCGGAAAATAAATGAAAACGTAAAGCCCGACGGCGAGTCCACCGAGCGCGGCGAGAAGATCGTACCAAGGAACCCGATCCTTGTGGCCGGATGCTCCTTCGGGAACGGTCAGAAAAGTCGCGCAGAGAGTCAAGGCCAAAAACAATCCCAGATACTGCTCATTGAATATCAGCCATCCGACTCGCTGCGGCACCTCGAGCAAGAAGACAACTCCGACAACCGGAATCAAAAAAAGCAGGCCCTGATTGATCCAACGAATCGGGCCCTTGAGTGTCCGTGTACGAGTAACTTCCTCGGATAGGAGAACTTCATCCATGCTGTGCGCAGCAAAAAAGATCGCTCACGATCTCTCCGCGGCCTCCTGGGCAAGCTCTAACTACAAACCTCTTTGGTCCGCGCATCCTGACTTGCCGTCCATACTTTCGCTTCTTTGTAGAACTTCACCGCGCCCGAATGATACGGCACGGTGAAGTTGGTAATCGCTTGCGTGTCCTTGGTCCATTTTTTGAATTGCGGATGGATGGTTTGCAGCTCGGCGATATTATCCCACCAGGCTTTGAGCAGGGTCGAAACGGTGCGCTCGTTGATTTTTGTCGAAGTCGCGACGTGAAGCGCATAGCCGATCACGTCGGTGTCGCCGCGGATGCCGGCCGTCGGATCTTGCCGGACGATCGACGCGCCGTATTTAGCGAGAATCTTGTTGGATGCGTCGCCCGGCGGCAAACTCAGGAACCGGATCGGCTCCATGGCGTTGGCTTCCTCATTGATGCCGATGCCGATGGCGGCGAACGTCGCGTCGACCTTGCCTTCCGGCACCGCCCGGATGGCATCGTTCAAATTGGAGAAACGTACTTGCGTCACGTCGCTGGGCTTGATGCCGCTGACTTCCATCGCGGCGTTCTGCCAGGTCTGGGTGATCGCGTGGCCGCCGAAGTCCCACGCCATGCGCTTGCCTTTGAGATCGCTCGGCCGTTTGATCTCCGATTTATCGCGCACCATGATGCTGCCGGTGAAGGGAAAGACTCCGCCCGCGGCGATGCGAATTGTCGGGTAAGCTTTCTTGTAGTTCCCGGTGCCCGTCGCCGCCATGTGAGCGTCGAGAATATTGATGAAGCCGAACTCGACCTCGCCGCTTTCGAGCAGCGGCATCCAGGCGTTGGGGCCGTTGTAGGGCTGCACTTTCGTGGCGATCGGCGTAACTTTGCTCGCCACAGCCGCCAGGCCGGAGGCCATGGAGTGCGCGCCGGTGCCGGGCAAGTTCGAAGCGATCGCCACGGTGCGCGGCAGATCGTTGCTCGTGTTGACCGTCGGGCTGCAGTCGAGTTTAGCCTCGGCGAATTGCATTTGCCCGGCGAGAAACACCACGACTGCCGCAAGCGCTAACGGTTTCTTAAAGCATCCCTGGATCCTCATTGCTCCATCGCTCCTTTCGCCGTATTGAAACCTGCTTCCGTCTGGTTGAAAATCAGTTGTCCAACATCTTTCTCACTCGCGCCAACACCTCTTTGGGCTGGTCCATGACCTTTTTGATGAGCGCTTCCAGCTCCTCGCCGGAGGTTGGATCGACGTCCATCTTACCTTTTTCCGCTTCTTGCAAGAGCTCCGGATCCTTCAGTGCCTTGTCGTAGGCGGCGCGGAGAATCTTTATGCGCTCTGCGGGGGTGCCCGGAGTCACCAGCATCGGCCTGCCGAAGTCGCCACCCGCGAGTAGAACTTGAGCGACACGGCGGGTGACGTCGGGCGTCTTATACTGCTCAAACAGGTCGTTAACGGTGGGAACGTCAGCCATCCGCGGGTCGCGCTTGCCGCCGGTCTGCACCATGTGCCGGTCGAAATTCTTCTTGTGCCAGGTATCGAAGGGTTCACGGCCGAAATGGGCGGAGATATTATGGGCACGGCAGACCACTTCGCCTTTTTCCACCGCGATGTCGATTTCGCTGCCTCCCGGGTAGCCCAACACGGTTTGAATCTTCGCGCCGATGGAGTCTTCCAAAAGCTTCGATAGCATATAGTCGCCGCTCGCCGTTCCCGAGGAACCGCACTTGGCCGGTTCCTTCGCCTTGACCATGTCATGAATGGTTTTGTAGGGAGCGTCGGCGCGCATGTACATCACAACGGTTTCGCCCACGGGTGAACCGATCCAGCCGAATTTACGCGCGTCGAACTGGACTTCTTTGCGCTCCACGAGCTGGTCCATGTAGAAATTGTAGTGGGTCATCACCAGGCTTAGGCCATCCGGCTTCGCTACGTTGTAGACGTGATTTGCCGCGATCAGCGAACCGGCGCCGGGCATATTCTGAACCAGGATCTCCGGGCTGCCGGGAATATATTTCGGCATGTAGCGCGAATACAGACGCGCCCAGCGGTCATAGAAACCACCGGGCGTGAAGCCGACGATGATGCGGATGGTTTTGCCTTTGTAAAACGGCTCCTGGGCCGCGCTACGCGGCGGCAGTCCGAGCAGGTAGATCGCGCAAGCCATAACAGATAATGCGATGACTTTTCGGTTGATCATTATCCCTCCGGAAGTCGTTTTTGACTGGCGGTGATTATTTGACCTGAAATTCCTTGACCGTGTCTTCGTTGAGTTCAACGCCGAGGCCGGGCCTCTCAGTCATCGTTACCCAGCCATCCGATAACTTGGGTACCTCTTTGTAAACGGTGTTGGCGGTCAACCAGTTGTTCACGTGGATTTCCGCGCGCCAGCCGTTCGGTACCGCCGCCTGCAAGTGAAAATCGAAATGATCACCGTTACCGATCGGCAGATTGAACGCCTGGGCCAATCCGGCGGCCTTCATGCCCATGGTAAACCCGCCCACCGAAAGCACGTGGATATTTACAAAATCTACCGAGTCCTGCTTGACCAGATCGGCGAGCTTGGCAAAGTTCTCCCACTGCCCGGCCGCGATGGGAATGCTGGTCTGTTTGCGCAGCTGCGCCAAAAGATGCGGATCGTTGTGCACAATGGGTTCTTCGAACCACATGAGGTTGTAAGGCTCGAAACGTTTGCACCATCTGACCGCCGCATCGAGTTTCATCAGACAGTTGGCATCAACCATTAACTCGGCGTCGTCACCCACGGCTTCTCGAACCGCTTTGACCCGAGACTCGTCTTCCGCCGGGTTATCTTCACGATGCTCAGCGCCGGCTCCTGCGGGATCCATCTCGCCGCGAATGTTCGAGCGACCCACTTGAATCTTAAGCCGGCGCTGCCCATTGGCGGCCCAGTGCTTTGCCGCTGCGGCGAGTTCGTCGCGTCCATAGGCCCGCAGCCCAAAAGTAATATAGGCCGGTACGGATTTTTGCGCGCCGCCCAGCAGGCGCCACACCGGCGTGTTATAAAATTTCCCCTTGATGTCCCAGAGGGCGACATCTATGGCGCTTACCGCGAAGTTCCACACCCCGGAGTGCGCACGGGTGTTAAATTTCCACAGCATTTGATGCATCAAACGCTCATTCTCCAGGGGATCTTTGCCGATCAAGAAAGGCGCCAGTTCTTCGCGGATAAAAGCGGCTCCCGCGGAGTGCATGAAGCCGCCAAGTTGCGAGAGCCCGACCAGGCCGTCGTCAGTTTTGACTTTTACCAGGCGTACGCCGGTGCGCAGCGGTTGTTTGAACAATGGCGGCGTGACCGGAATGTTTTGTAGTTCGATTAACTCAATAGCAGCAATTTTCATGGAGTCCTTCCTTCTGTTGGAAATTTACTTGCGCGAAATTTACGATGTTTGCCGCGATAGTTGCCGCCGGAATATTCGCGAATCTCTTTGCTGCGCTCCGCGAAGTGACCGTCGCCGTCGATCCGGCGAAAGCGATTCTTACTCATAGACAGCCCTCTCGAAGGGGATTTCGTGGCCGCTATCTATCCATCGGCTGGGCAGTGGTTGTCAAGATCTTTTAGGAGGGGAATTAACCACAAAGGAGTATCGAACACAGAGTATAAGCTTGGCCTTGAACCCGCGTTTAGTTCTGCATCCCGGAAACTCTCTGTTAACCTGATTCGCTTTTTGCTTGCTTTGCGCTCTCTGCGTTTATTTTTTCCGATCCGACGCTCTAGATTTGATAAAATCGCTTCGCGTTATCTCTCAGCACGGCGCGTTTGTCTTCATCCGAGATCGGCGCCTCGCTCACTTCCTCGATTTCGTGCAGGATCTCGTCGGGACCGATCTCGTGGGGAAAATCGCTGGCGAAAAGAAAGTGTTGATTGCCCGCGCGCTGGATCTGATACGGCAAACCTTCTTCATTGCCCTCGCAGCCGATAAAGACTTGGCCTTTCTTGATGTAATCGCTCGGCGATTTATCGGACGATGGTCCTTGGTACTTTCCACGCAGGTTGAGCTCGATGTGGTACGAGTGCGAGCGATCCAGACGATCCATCCAGAAAGTCACCCAGCCGGCGCCGCCTTCGAGAAAACCCATGCGCAGACGCGGAAACTGATCGAACACGCCGTGGTAAACCATCCCAGTGAAAGCAATGATCAGCGACAGCGGATGCCCAAGACCGTGAATCGGCACGAAGGTCTCGAAGGTATCCAGACCCATGCCGTGGTGCGCGCCGCCATGCACGCCGAGCGCGCAGCCCAAACGTTCCGCTTCGGCGTAAACGGGCCAGTAGGTCTTGTGACCAAGATCGAGCGGCAAGCCGCGCGACGGCAGCATGGCCCCGACCATGCCCAGTTCCGTAATCGCCCGGCGCAACTCGACCACGGCTTCGTCAACGTCCTGCAACGGTAGCAGCGCCATGCCTTTCAGCCGTGGACTTTGCTTCAAGTAGCGATCATGCAACCAATTGTTGTACGCACGCGCCACGTAACACGCCCAGTCGGGATGGCTGATATTACCGATGCGCAGACCTTTGGTTGGAAACAGCACGGCAGTTTCGATATCGGCCATCTCGACAAACTCCATCCACTCCTTCGGCCCCACCCGCTTGCCGCCGCCGAAGGATTTCTTGTTGCGCGTGCTGTGCCCGCCGATATGATGAAAATCCAATGACGGAAACAAACGGTCCCAGCTCAACTGATGATCCTGCTCGCGATAAGATCTGTCCAAAAATTCGAACAGGCTCTCGTCCTCGATCACATGGCCATCGGCATCAATAACTTTGAAATCCATCTCTCCTCCGAATTTCGCATGAAATCTTTTTGATGTCCTTTTTGTTCTTGGGTTCAATTCAAACCGTTCTACGCTTTGTCGTCACCGATCGCTTCGCGATCTCCGTCCAAACGATTTGAACTACTTGAACGGTTTGAACGTATTGAACCTCTTATGCCCTTGTGTTATTCACTTGCCATCTTTCAATTCCCGCAGTGCCTCGTTCAAGTAACTTTCGTCGATATATTTCGCCGGACTCGGCAGCGGCCCTTTGGTCTGGTTTTGCTCCGCCGCCATTTGGATCACCGCTTTCATCCCCTCAAGATTCACCCGGCCGTCGTAGTCCCAGGCTTTGTTGCCGGCGTAGTATTGCCAGGCTCTGCGCGCGTGCGCCGGCTTAAAGCCGAATTCCTTGATCATAAACTCCGTGGCCGGCGCCTCATTGTCCTGCAGCCAGCGAATCGCGCGCACCCAACCTTTGAGGAATCGCACCTGCAAGCGGCGATTTTTCTCCGACCACGCGCGGCTCCCGGCCAGGACCGTCAACTGAAAACTAGGAAACACTTCCATGAAGCTGCCGATGGCGTGATAACCCAACTCTTCGGCGGCAAAATTATAAGGCAACGCCAGCGGCGCGGCGGCGATCTGATTGGCCGTCAGCGCGGTGAAAAGTTGCGGCGTGCCGCCGATGATGAGCAACTTGTAGTCGCGCGGATATTCCAATCCCTTGGCCCGGAGCACATGGCGCAGCACCAGCCCGGTGCCGGCGGTCAAACTGATCGTGCCCACCGTGGCGCCGCGCAGATCGTCGAAGGTTTTGTAATTTTTCCCGCCGAGAATCCAATGCGCCAGACGCTGCGTGTTGCCGGTGATGATGACGGCATCCAAACCGCGGTCGGCGGCGACCATCGGCGCATCGGGCGCCAGCAGTGCCGCGTACACGGAGCCACCGACCAACGCTTGTATCGACCGGTCAGAACCGCGAATGACAACCGGCTGAACGTCGAGTCCTTGTTGGGCAAAGAATCCCTGCTTTACCCCCGCCCAAAGCGGACTGTATCCGGCGGTCTTGGTGGAAGCGGCGACGGGAAATGTGATTCTATCCTGCGCGAATAACGGAGAGAAACAGAACAGGATCGCAACCGACGCGAGAACTGTTTTCGTGACGCCGCGCATCGTGACATCGCCTCCTTTTTTCGCCAACACAGGAAAGCCTCAGTTCCAAACCGTGATGCCCATCAAGTTCTTTCCGGCTTCCAGATCGTCAAACGCTTCGTTGATTTCATCGAAGCGATAACGGCGGGAAACCAAGCCCGACACGTCGACCCGTTTGTCGCGGACCATGTTAAGCACTTCGATGACGTCCGTCGGGCGGCGCAGCGCCACTCCGGCGATTTTGATCTCCTGCATCGTAAAGCTGCCATCGCTGATGGTGAACGGCACTTTGCCGAGCCCGCCGATGATCGTCGCCGTCCCGCCGGGGCGCGTCGCTTGAATGATTTGATCCGCGGTTTTGACATTGCCCAGCGCTTCGAAGGACTTATTCACGCCGCCGTCGGTCATATCGCGCACCGCTTTTACCGGATCGTCCTTGGATGCGTTGATGGTGTGGGTGGCGCCGAATTTTTTCGCCGCATCGAGTTTGGCGTCGAGAACATCGACGGCGATGATCGGGTAGGCGCCGAAGGTGCGCAGGAACTGAATCGCGTTGAGCCCGACGCCGCCACAGCCAATGACGAGAGCGGAGTCGCCGGGTTTGATCTCGGCGGCATTTTTCACCGCGTTGTACGCCGTGGTCATGCGGCAGCCGACAATGCTCGCCTCGTCGAGGGACAATCCTTCCGGCAGCTTGAAGACCATGTAGCCCGGCAGGGCGAGATATTGGGCAAAGCCGCCGACGTTCCAACGATAAATCTCTTTTCCGTCGGTGCGCGTCAACGAGGCCGGCGCCGGACGAGCGCGGCAAAGATTCTCTCGCCCGGAGACGCAGTACTCGCAATGACCGCAACGGTAGCGCGTGCCAACGATGACGGCATCGCCCGGTTTGAACGCTTTCTGTTGACTGCTGCCGACCTCTTCGATCGTTCCCGAAACTTCATGGCCGATGATCGCCGGCATGCGGCTTGGGATGCGCCCTTCGATGACTTTGTAATCGGTATGACAGATACCGCAGGCTTTGACTTTGATCAGTACCTCGTCCGGCGAAATCCCCGGCACCTGGAAATCTTCGATGGTTAGCGGATCGTGAACTTTATAGAGAACCGCAGCTTTCATCTGTGAATCCTCCTTCGGGTACGAGGCCGACCGTAGGCAACAGCGCTGGCGCTTGTCAAACTATTTTATGCGCTGAGCGGTATCTCCTGGTTTTCCCTTGCCGGCGCCTTGGCGAAAAACATCAGCAGGAAGGACAATAAACTGACGCCGGAAAATATGCCAAACGCGATCGTATAGCTGTGCGTGAGATCGTACAAAAACCCGGCGAGGATCGGTCCCATGAAAGTTCCTACGGTGGTGATGGTCCGGCTGACCCCTTGAATCGTTGCGAATGCCCTGGTGCCGAAATAATCGGCGCGAATCGGTTCTTGCAGCGATGCGAGGCCGCCGTAGGCCAGCGAGTAGATGATCATGCACGGCGTAAACACAACCGGCACGGCAGTGTAGCCCATGAGAAAAACCGAGGAGCTCAGCGCCAGCAATAGGCCCATGATCAATTTGCGTTTGTCCGCCATGTCGCCGAGCCAGCCCATGCCGATGCGCGTTGGCGCGCCGATCAGCGCCGATACGCCGAGCAAACTGCTCGCCGCCTCCGTGCTCCAACTGCGATCGACGAGGAGAATGACGAAGTGCACCGACACGCCTTCGGTGACCATATGGCGCAACGCCATCGCCACCGACAGAAACCAGAAAGCGTTGAGGCGCAATACTTCCTTTAACGTAAACTGGGGATCCAGCGATCGGCCCGGCGCGGACCGAACGCCGGCGTTGGCGGCGGATGCCAACTCGCTGTCCCGTTCTTCCGCTTGGGCGATCTTGTTGATCACATAAGCGATCGGCAGCCCCGCGATCAGCAGCATGCAGCCCGAAAGCACAGCCGCCGTGCGCCAGCCCCACCAAACGATCATCGCGCCGACCAGGGGCACGATCGCGCCGGAGAGTCCCGGCCCCATGCGAAAAATACCGAACGCAAAGCTGCGCCGCTCGTGGAATATTTTGGCGATCAGCAAACTGATCGGCATGTGATAGCCGAGACTGGAACCGAGAACGATGCCCAACACGATCGAGACATAGAGCATCGTCAGCGAATCGACGAAGCTGAGCGAGATAAAACCCAGCACGCAGATAACGATGCCGATGTACATGATGCGCCGCGGCCCGACGCGATCGACAAAATAGCCTTCGATGGGTCCCAGCAAACCCGATTCGATACGCGCCAGCGAAAACGCTCCCGAAATCGCCGTGCGGCTCCAACCGAACTCCCGCTCGATGGACGGAAAAAACGCGCTCATGCCGAAATAGCAAAAGCCGGTGTTGACCGCGTGGGTGATGCAGCCAAAGATAACCAGCCACCATTTACGCGGCACAGAGGTGCATCTCCGAGATGTTTATCGACGTAAGAATCGCTGCTTCAAGACGCATAAATGCGTGCACCTTAGCCCAAATAGCCACGCCAAGAAAGTATTTTGACGACGCGGCAAGCAAAGCACAGCTAAATGAAATTGCGCGGGGCTTTATTTAACCTCTCTAAATGGCAGAATGACCCGTGCCGCATAGCGTAACTTTAATTACCACGATTGCCGCCGCTTTAGGGCTGGCGCTGATTTTCGGATTTATCGCCGCCCGCCTAAAGTTGCCGACGCTGGTCGGTTACTTGGTCGCGGGCATCGTCATTGGCCCCGCCACGCCCGGGTTCGTGGCCGACGCGGAGCTCTCATCGCAACTCGCCGAGATCGGCGTGATGCTCTTGATGTTCGGCGTCGGTTTGCACTTTTCCCTCGAAGACCTCCTGGCCGTACGACGCATCGCCCTCCCGGGCGCCATCGTTCAGATTACCGTCGCGACTCTGCTCGGTATCGCAGTCACCTCGCTTTGGGGCTGGAGCCTCGCCGGCGGCATCGTCTTCGGCCTTTCTTTGTCCGTCGCGAGCACGGTCGTGCTGTTGAAAGCGCTGGAAAGCCGCGGCGTTCTGGAAACCGTCAATGGCCACATCGCCGTAGGGTGGCTCGTCGTCGAGGATTTGGTAACGGTTTTGGTGTTGGTATTGCTACCGCCGCTTGCGTTATGGCTCGGGGATACCGGTCCCGCCCAGGTTGTCGGCGATCGGAGTTTACTAACAACCCTCGCGTTCACGCTCGGCCAGGTCGCGGTCTTTATCGCGCTCATGCTGGTTGTCGGCCGGCGGGTTTTCCCCTGGCTGCTCTGGCAGGTGGCGCGCACCGGCTCGCGCGAACTTTTTACTTTGTGCGTGGTTGCTGCGGCCGTCGGCATCGCCTACGGTTCTGCCGCCTTATTCGGCGTGTCCTTCGCTCTCGGCGCTTTCTTCGCCG
Organism: uncultured delta proteobacterium; assembly: GCA_963811315.1. GTDB lineage: Bacteria > Desulfobacterota > Binatia > UBA9968 > UBA9968 > DP-20. The sequence goes on along the minus strand of CAWERH010000038.1, from coordinate 17,657 downwards.
GCATGGTCATGAGGGAGTCGCCTCTTAGCTACCGGGCCGCTGAAGAATCGTTGCCACTGAGGGATGCTTTCTCGGTGCTGTTTTTTGTTTCGGTCGGCATGTTGTTCGACCCCCAGGTGTTGATACGCGAGCCGCTCCACCTTCTAGTGGTCCTCGCGATCATCATCTTCGGCAAATCGCTGGCGGCATTTGGTCTCGTTCTGCTTTTCCGTTATCCGCTGAATACCGCGCTCACGGTATCGGCAAGCCTGGCGCAGATCGGTGAATTCTCCTTCATCCTGGCGGGACTTGGTCTTCAACTGGGGCTCATGCCCGAAGAAGGCCAGAGCCTTATTCTCGCGGGAGCGATCATCTCGATCGCGCTCAATTCTCTGGTGTTCCACGCTATCGAGCCGGCGCAAGCCTGGATTCGCAAGCGCTCCAAGCTGGCTCAAGCACTGGAGCGGCCCGACGATCCGCTGGCCGTATTGCCGACAACCGTCGAGCTGACACGACTCACCGGCCACGTCGTGCTGGTTGGATACGGCCGCGTCGGCCGACGCATCGGCGAAGCGCTCACCGCCGCCGGCATAGCCTTCGTCGTCGCCGAAGAGAACCGCGAAATCGTCGAGAGGCTCCGCGAGAGCGGCATTCCCGCCGTCTCCGGCGACGCTTCCGATCCCAATGCGCTGATTCAAGCCCACGCTCACCGGGCGCGGATGCTGGTGATCGCCACGCCGGACACCCTGGACGTGCGTCGCATGATCGAGATCGCGCGCACCGTCAATCCGCGCATCGCGACCGTCGTGCGCACGCACAGTGAAGAAGAAGCAGCACTGCTCCAAAAAGAAAGAGCCGGCAGAGTTTTCCTCGGCGAGCAGGAGCTCGCCCGCAGCATGATCCAGCATGTTTTAGACAGTTACGCGGTGCCAGCCGAACGGCGTCATTAGAATCACGCTCCGCCGCCGGTAGCAGCGAACCCGCTACAAGTTGCAATTACATCCGCATCATTTCGTCCTGCCAATGACCGCGTCTAACTTGCCAAGCGCCACCCTCGGCTATAGAATTCGTGCAGTTGCGAGCAGTCTGGCTCAGAAAGTGCAAGATCATGTTTGTCCGAATGGATCGTAGGTCTAATGATCGATTGTCGCTAGTCTTCCGCCATGGTCATTCTAGAGCTCTATTGATCACTGTCGACTTGCCACATTTGCACTATCACCCTTTATCGGCACAACCGTCCTCTACCGAAGACACGTTGATTAAGAACGCCCGCGCGATCCATGAGAAAGTGATCGTCCTCGACTCGCACATCGATTTCGAACCCGCAGATCTTAATAGCGAGCGAAACTACACGCAGCGCGTCGAAACCCAATTCAATCTACCCAACATGATCAGCGGCGGGCTCGATGCGCTGTTCTTCGTCATTTATGTCGGCCAGACAAGGGAAACGCAGAATCCCGACGCGCTCAAAGCCGCCGGCTACGAGCGCGCTTACGCACTTGCCATTGAAAAGTTCGACGCTGTCCGCCGCTTCACCGGTGAAATTGCTCACGAGAAGATTGAATTGGCGCTCACGTCGGGCGATGTGCGGCGAATCCATGCGACCGGCAAAAAAGTCGCTCTCGTGGGCGTCGAGAATGGCTATCCGCTCGGCGAAGACATCGGCCGCGTCAAAGAATTCTACGACCGGAGCGCCCGCTATCTGTCACTCACCCACAACGGCCACAATCAGCTCGCCGATTCGCACACCGGCGAGCGCGACGGCTGGAAGTGGAATGGCGTTTCACCACTCGGCAAACAAGTCGTCGCCGAAATGAATCACTTCGGCATCATGGTCGACGTCTCGCACGCATCGAAAGCGTCGATGATGCAAACCGCGGCGCTATCCAAAGCGCCGATCATCGCATCCCATTCGGCGGCCCGCGCACTCTGCGATGTCAGCCGTAACATGGACGACGAACAACTGTTGGCCCTAAAGAAAACCGGCGGCGTGATTCAGATCGTCGCTTATGGCGGCTTCGTCAAAACGACCCAGTCCGACTCTCCTGATCGCAGCGCCGCCCTCGCGGCGGCGCGAAAAGAATTTAATCTCCCCGAACTCACCGGCCCGGGCCAGCGCGCGCGCTTCCAGTCCACCCTGAAAGAATTGTCCGACCAACGCCGGACTGAGTACGAAACCAAGCTCGCCGAGATCGACAAGCAATATCCCGGCGACCCGGCTCCCAACCTCAAAGACTTCGTCGACCACATCGATTACGCAGTAAAACTAATCGGCATCGATCACGTCGGCATCTCCTCCGACTTCGACGGCGGCGGCGGCATCGCCGGCTGGAACGATGCCAGCGAAACTTTCAACGTGACGTTAGAACTCGTCCGCCGCGGCTATACCGAAGAGCAAATCGAAAAACTCTGGAGCGGAAATCTGCTGCGGGTCATGGACGAAGTGCAGCGCACCGCGCAGCAACTGCAGAAGTGACCCATAGCCTATGCCGGGCTTGCTGCGCAGTGATGACTTCCCATTCCGTCATTCCCGCATGCTTTTAGCGGGAATCCAGGCGAATTCCGACTGGATCCCGGATTAGGACATTTGGGGGTAACAACTTCGAGACAAATCTCATCGACTAAACTATACGCGGAGGCCTTATGACCATTCAAAGCTTTGATCACGTTGCCATACCGATCCAGAACACGGAGGCAATGCTGAATTTCTATCGAGCGCTTGGATTCGGTGTTAAAGAGCGGGAACATTTTTATTCGGTCCATTTCGGCGATAACAAGATCAACTTTCACGGCCCCGAAAGATGGCAAAGCGGCAAGTTCACGCTGCGCGGGCCGACCGCCATACCTGGCTGCGGTGATTTCTGCTTTGTGTGGAGTGGTTCGGCCGAGTCGCTACGAGCTATGCTCAATCAAGCCGGTGCCAAGATTGTTGAAGGCCCGATCGAACGAATCGGCGGGCGCGACAACGGCCGCGCAAAAGGCACGAGTACGTACGTGCGCGATCCCGATACCAATCTTCTAGAATTTATTATTTATTCGGATCAAGGAACCGTCTAGCGGCGCGTTGAAGCCGACACGCGTCCGTGCGGGCGCTGTCTTTTGTGTGCGCCGGATATGGACAAGGTTCGGCGATTCGCGCGGGACCTTCACAAGCAACTTGAGTGCTTACGTAGGGTGCGCTTGCGCACCGCACCACGAGCGTGGATGTCGCGGTCGACAGGCCGCATCCTACGATCCTCGTAGTTTTCCGAATTCGTTCGCCAATAGGGGCCGCCCATGCAACCGTGGTTCATCGCTACCGAACCTTTTACATCCCGCAGTGGGGATACTTGGGCAAAGTACGTTGATTGGTCTGGTCTTGGGCATTTGGATGAAGTCGTATCGCTAGATCCGATCCTATGCCCAACGGTTTTGCCTGAGATAAAGAACGAGTATTGGCCCTACATCGTCAATGAAGATTTCATGCTTACCTTGTTCGTTGATCTCGAGTTCCTTCTAAAACAGATTATTGGCATTCGAGAGCGGAACCTACTGTGCGTTTACCGCAACCCGGCAAGTCCGCCACCACCGTACAAAGGATCTGTGAATTTCGAATTCTTGGGCTACGACCTCGTCGACGTGGAAGCAAGTGCCAGCGCCTTGACCAACTGCGGCGGCTTCCCTGATGTGTTCACAAACAGCGAACTCTCAGCCAAAGGCTTGCTGACATCTCACGTTCGCGCGTTCGAAGTACAGGCGGACCTGCGTACCAAGCACCCCGAGGAGCGTCATGCCGACTGCCATGTTTGGGCGATTTCCAGAGCCATTGCGCTCTAACAACACACTTGCAGCCGACGGCGCTTGGCACAATCGTGAAGCGCCGCGGCTAGAGCTTGAGTCGTTAGGTGGCTTGCGCAGTTACACCCATGCTCGTGATCACTGGTCTATTGCTCTAGAATAGCGTCAGATGAGTAACAATAAATTAAACCCATTTGCGAACCAACGCTACCTGAACCTCGAAACCTATAGGAAGACGGGAACACCCTGTTACTACCCCGATGTGGTTTGCCGAGTACAACGGCGCATTGTATATCTATTCCCTTGCTAATGCCGGCAAGGTAAAGAGAATACGTAATAATGCAAATGTTAGAGTAGTGCCTAGCGATAGGCGCGGCAAGCCAAAGGGTGAGTGGGTCCAAGCAAAAGCTCAAATACTGGATGAGCGCGGAGCAGAGCTAGGGCATGAGCTGCTGAATAAGAAGTACCGGTGGATGAAGAGAATAGGAGATATATTCAGCAGGCTGAGGAAGAGAGATAAGGTAGTAATCGCGATCGAAGTTGTCTGATAGAAGCGTAATGCCGTAGCCCCGCCGAGAGACAGCGCCTTGGACGAAATGCTTGCCTAGCGAAAGAAGAAAAAAGATCAACAGCAGCTTTGTTGTGAACTACAATCAGAAGAAGGCGCGACGGCTTAACATCCGTTCAACCGGAGCCGCGCCAACGGAGCCTACTATCTTAGTTCGGTGGGTACACCATGAAGACTCAAGTGGAATTTCGGTCCAGTAAATTTCCGCCCTATGATGGGGAGGAAGAACAGATCAATCCGGGTTTATGGGGGAAACGGCTTGCCGAGTACCTGGTGCAGAAACTATCCGAGAAGGGAATCAAGACGGAGGAAATCATTGCGGAGGACTGGGGATGGTACATCCCAATTCCGAACGAAGGATTCAGGCTCGCCATTTGTTGTGGACACCAGGACGGGGATGACGATGAGTTCTTGTGCTTCACCGATCCAAGCACTCCCGTCGTGAAGAAGTTCTTCAAGAAGATCGATGCCACAGCACAGCTCACTCGGCTTACGGAGGCAATGCAGCAGATTTTCTCTTCGGATCCAGAAATCAGAGACGTGGTATGGACGGAGTCGCGATAAAATTACCGCTGTCAAGGAAGTCTTCTTTGTATGACAGGTGCGCGGTTGTCATCCTGAACGCAGTGAAGGATCTGTTATTGGATCCGTGTGAAACGCAGGTGCGTCTTGAGTATCACTGTTTGGCAGCGCAAGTTTGCTAAAACCTCGAAGCAGTAACATGAAAGCCGATCACACAACACCCAGAACATCGACGAATATATCGCAGCGTTCTCGCCACAGGTCCGATCGATTCTGGAGAGGATCAGGTGACAATCAAGAAGCCGCTCCTGGTGCAGAGGAAAAGATCAGCTATCAAATTCCGAGCTTCACTCTCAAAGGCCATCTGGTTTACTTCGGAGCTTTCAAGAAGCACATCGGCTTCTACCCGCCGGTGAGAGATAAGAGCCTCAGGCGTGAGACATCCATCTATGAGGGAGAAAAAGGCAATTTAAGGTTTCCCCTCGACAAGCCCATTCCGTACAACTTGATCAGCAAGATTGTGAAGGCGCGAGTGAGAGAGAACCAGGCAAAAGGAAGACGTGAAGAGAAAGAAGAAACAGACTGCGTAGTCACTATGTTTTGTCGTTCGACCCAAGTTACTAGAAGCCGATGGTACTTGCCACCACGCCACCCAATCCACCCATCGAGCGGACCTCCTGCGCGCGGTCTCCGTGTGCCGCTCATGTCAAACGTTTAGCCTCTTGCGGGAGGTGATTATGCACAACGCTCTTACGGCTCTGGTTCTTTGCTTCCTTTTGTCTGCAGGCTGCAGCGCCGCGACCTCCAGTCTTACGCTTTCCACGACTGCCGCTAACGGCACTGTAGTGCAAATCCCCGCGACGATATTGAAACCAGACGGGCCGGGGCCATTCCCCGCGGTCGTTATCATGCACGATTGCAGCGGGCTCGGGCCCCGTTCGAGCGGCGCGCCCATGCGCTGGGCCAGGGAACTGGTGGAGAACGGATACGCCATCGTCATGCCCGATAGCTTTACCGCGCGCGGCCATGCCGGTGGTGTTTGTACTAACCCGTCACCGAGTCGAAACGACGTAGCCCCCTCTCGCCGCGCGCCCGACGCCTATGCGGCGCTGGCCTATCTTCGAACACTTCCCTATGTCGATGGATCGCGAATCGGAATCATGGGCGGGTCTCACGGCGGATCGACGACCTTGGCTTCGATAGTGGCTCCGGATACGGGAAAAGGAACCGCTTGCTCAAGAGAAGCGGACGGGTTTCAGCGCGGCAGTAGCTCTCTATCCCGGCTGTGCCGCTCGCTTCGGGGGCTGGCGCGCCGTGCGGCAAACCGGCGAAAGTGGTCCGATCACGAGCTATGTCGGCGTGTACAAACCCGTAGCGCCGCTATTGATCCTGATCGGCGAAAACGACGATTGGACACCGGCGGAGCCGTGCCGCAAGCTGACTGAAATCGCGCGCCAGGCAGGCTATCCGGTGTCGATCAAAGTTTATCCCGGAGCGCATCATTCCTTTGACAGCAACAATCCTGTGAACTACAACCCGGCCCGCGTTAACGGCAATTCGCCCACCGGGCGTGGTGCGACCACCGGCGGCGATCCCAAAGCCTGGGACGACAGTGTTCACGAGGTAATAACGTTCTTCGGAGATCAGCTAAAGAAGCCAGTAAAATAATGTCGGCGGAATTGAGATCCGCATTGGCTCACAAAGGCATGGAGCGGGACGCTCCTAAATTCGCACCCGTCATGGGCTAAGTCATTAAATGACGCTGCATGAATCCAAGAAACCAAATCGTCAGGAGGTAAATCATGCGATTTTTACTGAAGGTCAACATCCCCGTTGAAGCCGGCAACGCGGCCGCGAAGGCCGGCAAGCTCGGCGCGACCATCCAATCCATTCTGGCAGACCTGAAGCCGGAGGCCGTCTATTTTACCGACAATAACGGGCAGCGCACGGGGTTCATTTTTCTTGACATGCAAGATGCCGCTCAAATCCCAGCCATCGCCGAGCCGTGGTTCCTCGCGTTCAATGCAAGCGTTGAGATTCATCCGGTCATGACACCAGACGATCTAGCCAAAGCCGGCGGCGCCATCGAGAATGCGGTCAAGAAATACGCCTGCAACGTTCAGACAAACCCGACACAGAAAGATCCCATGAAGACAATAGACATTTTCGCATCGGACGTGCGATGCGACCGATGATGTCGCTTTCCACGCTAGGAAAGCATGCTGTGAAAACTAAACTACAATTGTCCCTCGCCGCCGGCGATTACGAAAGCATTCGCGCGTTGAAAGAAGGTATCGTTAAGCCTGACGGCATCGAGCTAACGATCTTGACCGACATGACCGCTGAGGTGCGCCATGCGCGCATGCTCCGCGGCCGGCAATTTGACGTCGCCGAACTGTCGATGTCGAATTATATGGTCGCCAAAGATAACCGCCTGCCGTTCATCGCGATCCCGGTGTTTCTCCATCGCCGCTTTCGCCACGGCTTCGCGTTCGTAAACACGACTAAGGGAATAGACAAGCCCACTGATCTGATCGGCAAAAAAATCGGCGTCGGCAGTTATCACGCCACGTCGAATTTATGGCTTCGCGGTATTCTGGAGCATGACTTTGCCCTGCCCCATAACCAGATTCACTGGTTCAAGGAAGAAGAGGAAAAAATCCCCTGGCAAGCCCCGCCGGGCCTGAGCATTCAAAAAACTCCAGCAGGCAAAGACATCGTCGATATGCTCCTCGCCGGTGACCTGGATGCGGTGCTCGATCCGGAAGTCATCCGGCCCATCGCAACCAAAGATCCGCGCGTGCGCCGCTTGTTTCCCAATTACCGCGACTTGGAAATCGATTACTTCAAACGCACCGGCATCTTCCCGATCATGCACACTACGGCAATCAAGCAAGAGATCGTCGACAAGTACCCCTGGGTCCCGACGAGTCTGATGCAAGCCTTCGAGAAATCAAAAATGATTTCCTACAAACGCATGGAGAACCCGAGAATCGTTCCCCTGGCGTGGTTCCGTTCATTTATCGAAGAACAGGAAGAAATCTTCGCCGGCGATCCTTGGATTTACGGTCTCGGCGAGGCCAACCGAAAAAATATTGAGACTTTGATGCAGTACTCCCTCGAGCAAGGGATGATCCGCAGGAAGATGACTATGGAAGAGCTTTTTATCGATACGACACTCGCGTGACCGAGGTGCGGTGAAGATTTCACTTGAAACGTCAAGGTCTGGCCAACCAACACCGATGAACAAATGATGGTACATGAGCAGGAGACGAAATCATGAAACATAGCACGGATCGCACTCTCACCACCCATTGCGGCAGTCTGGCACGACCAAAGGATTTGCTGGATCTCATGAAAGCCAAGCTGAACAACGAGCCATACGATCCCAAAACGTACGACGAGCGTGTTCAGCGCGCGGTGTCGGATGTCGTCCGCCAGCAGGTCGAGAGCGGTATCGATGTAGTCACGGACGGCGAGCAAGGCAAGCCGGGATTTTTCGCCTATGTGCGCGAGCGGCTCAACGGCTTTGAAGCGAAGACGCCGGCCCCGGGTGGTTGGAAGCAGTGGGCCGCAGAAGTGGCGGCTTTTCCCGAGTACTACGAGAACTATTTCAAGCGGCGCATGATGGGCGGTAGCATCGCGCCGCGCGTGCCGATGGTGTGCACCGGTCCGATCAGTTATCGCGGCCAAGAAGCGCTTCGAAAAGACATCGAGAATCTCAAAACGGCGCTTGCGGGATTGAAACCCGAGGATGCCTTCATGCCAGCTGTCGCCCCAAGTGGCGTTGGCGCGAATGAGTATTACCCCAGTGACGAAGAATACCTACAAGCGCTCGGCGATACGTTGAGGATTGAATATCAGGCGATCGTCGACGCAGGCTTCACTCTGCAGATCGATGACCCATGGCTCACGGAAGTGCATAGCCAGGATCCGTCGTTGAGCTTCGCCGAACGGCGCAAGCTCGCGGAAAGATCTATCGAGGCATTGAACCATGCGCTTCGCGGCATCCCGTCCGACAAGGTCCGTTTCCACACTTGCTACGGCATCAACGAAGGACCGCGGGTACACGATGCGCCGCTGAACGAAATCGTGGAACTTATCTTAAAGGTAAATGCTGGTGCCTACGCGTTCGAAGCCGCCAATGCCCGTCACGAGCACGAGTACCACGTCTGGGAAACCGTGAAACTGCCGGAAGGCAAAGTGCTGATCCCGGGAGTCATCACCCACGCGAGCAATATCGTCGAGCATCCGGAGCTCATCGCTGAGCGCATCACGCGCTACGCCAAACTTGTCGGCCGAGAAAATGTGATCGCCGGAAGCGACTGTGGCTTTTCGTCACAGGCCACTTACAGCCCCGAAGTTCACCCGACGATCGTATGGGCGAAATTCAAAGCGATGGCGGAAGGCGCCCGCCTGGCGACGAAGCAGCTTTGGCGTTAAGTGCTCTGCCAAGTCCCTTGCCCAAATTGCAATATTACCAACCGGATTTGGATATTAGTTCCGTTGATTTTCACAGCGAGCGTTCAGCGCTTGCCGAGAGAATGCGAGTCGTTTTTTCCGGGGCCAACCAGGAATGGCCACAACAACCGGGTGACCGAGAGAGTGGTGAGGTTCCTGCTAAACGAGGCGAGCGAAACTCTCAACGCGACGGTGAAGTGGATCATTTGCCGGCGCAGGCTTGCTAGAGAATCCCCGGACGCACATCGGCACCGGCTTCGCGTCGTTGTCTTGGATATTTCATAAGCGCCCGTTGATACCTGTGAACTTCGCCGTCGCCGTCATCGGGATCGCGTTATAGCAGTCGTCAATGTTCTGTTCTAATTCATGACCACAACTGATCATACGTACGCGACTACTGTCATCTAAGCCGTCTTGACCGTCCAAATCATTGGCGAACCCAGTTTTTCCGGAGCGCTTCTTCGTAGACTGGACAAGAAAGCAGGCAAATTCGAAAACATAAGGCGATCATATGACCCCGCTGATTTTCCTTGACTCCAAGAGATCGCCATCCACTAACTTCCGCTTGTTCCGACAAACCACTCAGATTTAAATTGCATTTAGGAGGCGAGCGCGATGGCTGAAAAGATCAACGAATTGATCCGTGATTATCAGGCTGGAAAAATCACGCGGCGGGAATTTATGCGCCGGGCGATATTGCTCACTGGCAGTTTGGCCGCGGCCAATGCACTGCTCACGCATTTCTATCGCTCTACCGCCTCGGCCCAAGTCGCCGCCAGCGATCCGGCGGTGCTTTGGCACGAAGTCGAATTCGCCGGGAAGGCGGGACCGCTTTTCGGTTATCTCGCTCGGCCCGCGGCGCCGGGGAAATTTCCCGCTTTGGTTTTGATTCACGCGAACTCGGGGTTGAATGACCACATTCGGGACGTGGTGCGCCGGCTGGCCAAGCAAGGCTATGTGACACTCGCTCCTGACTTTCTCTCGCGGCACGGCGGCACTGCAAAGGTAAATCCGAAACTGGAAGGATTGAGCAACATCCGCGAACTCGCGCCGTGGCAGAACGTCGCGCAGGACGCCGACGCAGGCTACAGCTATCTGCGTACGCTCGCGGACGTGCGCGGCGACCGCCTCGGCGTAATCGGATTTTGCTGGGGCGGCGAGATGACTTTCTCGACGGCAACTCAAGTACGCGGGCTCAAGGCGGTGGCGCTGTTCTACGGCCGCAGTCCGAAGCCGATCGAGCTGGTGAAAAACATCGAGGCGCCGGTGATGGCCCATTACGGTGAGAAAGACCCGGCGTCAACCAAGACATTCCCGCCACGGTGGAAGCGATGAAGAAATTCAATCGCCCGTACAACTATAAGATCTACCCCGGAGCGCAACACGGTTTCTACAACGAAGGCAACGCCGATCGCTATCATCCCGAAGCAGCGAAAGAGGCCTGGGCCAAAACCCTCGACCACTTCAAGAACAATCTTCAAACTTAATCGCGACGACGGACGATGATTCGATTCGCGATTGTTGGCTTGCTCGCCCTTCTCTCCATCCGCGTCCACCGCGTCGGCTCAAAGCTGCACCGCGAATCCGGTGGCAGTCCAGATCCTGGGCTCTGGCGGACCCGGGTCAACCGCGATCTGGCGCGTCGTCGAGTTATCTCCTCTGGATCGACGCTCAGGCGAGCTTGTCGACATGGCGGCGGCGCGTTCCTTCTTTGGCCAGGCCCAAGCAAGGCTTAGCGACCTATCGTTGATCGCCATCAGCCATCTTCATCCCGACCACGTCTCTGACCTGCCCGCCCTGCTATGGTTGAGCAATCAGACGCGTAAGCAACCGTTGCCCATTACCGGGCCTTCCGGTAACAACGTGGCGCCAGAGCTTTCCGACGTTCCTCAGTCGCCTCTTCGATCAGAAAAATGGCGCCTTTCAAGTGCTCGGTGGCACGCTGGGCGGCACGGGAGGAGGCGTTAGTCTCGACGTCGGCGTCGTTGATGTTACGAAAGTAGAACCATCGACCGTGCTCGACCGGCAAGGAATCACTGTGACAGCGTTGGGAATACCGCACGGCAATATTCCGGCTCTGGCGTACCGTGTACAAACGCGCGATGTGTCGATCGTCTTCAGCACCGATCAGACCGGAACCAACCCAAGGTTTCATCGAGTTCGCGCAGGGAGCCAATATCCTGATCATGCATTTCGCCACTGCCGCAAGTGATAATTCTTTTCACGCTTCACCGGCGGTCGTGGGTCGGATCGCCAGAGACGCCGGTGTTAAGCGACTGATTCTCAGCCACATCGGACAGTTTGATCTTGAGCTGCGCTCGCTGAGCTGAAGAAATTTTATACAGGCCCCCTGACCATCGGTGCTGATTTGCAGTGTACGTCGGTGCCGTGAAAAGGTTGTCCTGCCGTTAGGCCGCGTGCCTGCGTCCAACAAACGGCAAGAGAAGTGCGCCACGATAAATCGCAGCGCCTCTCAGAAGAGATGGCCTGAAAGGTCTCGGAAGGGAAGTTTATCAAGGAAATTCTCGCCAAACGTTAGCGCGCGGCTCCGCTACTACTGGGCGCGCACGACCACGCGGCCGGTCATATAAGGGTGCACCGAGCAATTGTATTCGTAGGCGCCGGGCCGATCGAACCGCCGGCTAAAGCTTGAGCCGGGCAGCAAGGGGTCCACGCCTTTTGCGCCGTCCTGATACTCCAGCCCATGCGGCGCGCCGTCGTCATTGGTCCACGTGACGGTCTCGCCGGGAGCGATCGTGATCTCTCCCGGCGTGAACGCAAAGTTGACAATCGAGACCTTGGCGCCACTCTTCACCGCGGCCGCCGGGGCGGCGAATACCGACTGCGCCATTTGCGTACAGACACCGAGCACGAATACGCTAGTCAGAAGGCCACCGACCATGGCGAACAGTCTCCAAGAGCACCTGCTAATTTGTTTATGGTAGGTTGTCATCCTACATCCCCTTCCCTGCACTCGCCGCGCCGCCCTGCACGACTACTTTGCGCGGCGCGTTGCCCACCGCGATGGTCGTGGTCTTGCCGGTTGCGAGGTCGACGATGGTGACATCGTTCGAGCCCTCGTTTGTCACGTAGGCTTTTTTGCCGTCGCCGGCGGTAGCAACCCAATGCGGCTGTTTGCCCACCGCCACACTGCGCACCGCGGCGTTGGTTGTCGGATTGAACAGCAGAAGCTCGCCGGGCCCTTGTATGACGCCGACTCCGACTGGCGCGCCTCGATAGTAACCGGCGATGTGCGGCGATGCGCCGGTCGGAATTTCCGCGACGACTTTGTCCGACGCCGGATCGAGAACCTGAATCGCGTTGACACCGGCTTGCGTGTAGTAAAGCGCTTTGCCGTCATAGCCGAATTCCAAGTCCCGCGGCGTCTTGTCGAGCGGCAGGTTTCGTACCACCGCTCCGCGTTTCAAGGTCGACGATCGCGAGCCCGAAGCGTCCCGGTTCCTGCGACGCGACGTAGGCCACCTTGTCGTCCGGGCGAATCGCGATGGTATGCGGTTTCGCCACCGCCACCGTTCCTACCACCGCGCGCGTCGAGGTATCGACGAAGGCGACGCGGTCCTCGCCGTAGACGGCGACGAGCAGCAACTTGCCGTCGGACTTCATCGCCAGACCGTGCGGCGCCTTGCCGACCTCGATGGTCTGCGCGACGCGATCCGACGCCGTATCGATCACGCTGACCGTCGACGCAAATCGCCGCTGACGTATACGTTGCGGCCGTCCGGCGACACGGCCATGCCATGCGGCCCTGCGGCGACCGGAACGGTCGCGACGACCGCGCCGGCAGCGGTATCGATGACGCTCACCGTGTTATCTTTGAAATTCCCGACGTAGGCCTTTGGGCCGGCGGCAAAAGCGCTGGTTGCCACCAATGTCGCCAGGATGGCGCCGGCGCAGGAAAGCCGGCGCGGTACAGTATCGTGATCTAGAGAACATCGAACCCTCCTTGTTGGTTGCTTGAAATTTGGCACACCTGAGCGCAAGCGAACGCCTTAATTGTTGTGCATCGACTCTCGCCATGAAGAACTGCTTTGCGCGGCTACTTTATTCCGCAAATTCTGATAATTTGCCGTCGGGAATAAAATCATGCAGAGATCGGTCTTATAGAAATGTGGCGCAGCCGAAAATCAGCCGAGGATGTTCTCATCCAAGGCGGTTAGCGCATTGCAGGAGGGGATAACGGTTCCCGCCGAGGGTCCGCTGACTTTGCCTTGACAAGGCAAAGAACGATCTTGTAGCGTTCAAGCGGATTCCAGAGTCGACCAAAATCAACGTTTACTAAATCACAAGGAGGCAATTATGGCGAAAATTCGGCATCTAGCTATCCGTACGGAAGACACGGGAAAGTTGGCTTCGTTTTATGTGGATGTCTTTGACATGAAGGTCATCCACAAGACCAAAGAAGAAGGAGGAACCATCTTCCTGTCGGACGGTTATTTCAATCTGGCCATCATCCCCAATAAAGATCAAAACGCGACCAATGGGCTGTACCACTTCGGTTTCGAGGTCGAAAACGGCGAGGCCATCGTCGAAAAGATGAAAAAGATCAATCCCAATAAATTGCCAAAGCCGCGGCCCAACGGAAGGCCCTATGCCGAGATCCGCGGATCGGATCCGGATGGCAACTACTTCGACATCTCGGAGCATGGTTTTCTCGACGTGCAACCGGTCGGCGAGAAAAAGCCGGACTAAACAACAGCGATGAAAACTCGTTCGGTCAGAAACTCCGTCCCGGTGATTCGGGTCGGAGTTTCAATCTTTCTCGCGGTCATGCTCAGTCACGCGCTGCCGGGCCGGCTCGCCGCGCAGACGCGGACCAATCTGGCCGGTAGTGTTACCAGCGAAACCATGACCGTCCTTTGGGTAGCGCGGGACCGGGGCTTATTCAAAAAACACGGGCTCGACATGCAGTACATCCTCATGCCGCGCAACCCGTTAGCGATTGCGGCTTTGCTCGCGGGCGAAATCGACGCCGCGATCGTCGGTCCGGGCCATGTCATTAACGCTGCAAGCAGCGGCGTGGATCTCATCGGTATCGCCAACTTGAAGCAGAAGCTGGACTATCGGTTTAACACCCGGCCGGAAATCAAACGTAAGGAAGATTTGCGTGGCAAGCGCATCGCCATCAGCGGCCCAGGCTCCACGTCCCATCTGCAGGCATTGTTGGCGCTTCAGGAACTCAACGTCGATCCGACCCAGGCGAAGATCGCCTTTCTGACCATTCCGGGAACAGAAATGAATCGGCGCTTGGCTCTTGAAACCGGTGGAATCGATGCGACCTCTTTGACAGGGTCCGTCGGCGATATCTACGGCAATAAGGGTTACCCCGTGCTTTACAATTCCAAAAATACCGGCGCGACATTGCCTCAAACCATGCTGGTGACGACGCGGCGCATCGCGGCGGCCAAACCTCAGGTCATCGAAGGCTATTTAAAAACCATGATCGAAGCGATCGCGGTTACGCTCGATCCGGCCAACAAGGAACTGGTCATGCGGCTGCAGGCATCGAACCTGCGATTGACCAATCCGGCGGATGCGGCAGAGTCGTATCATTCGGTCGTTAATTCCTATGAGCGGGCGCCGCATACCAACCTTGAAGGTATGAAGCGGCTGCATAAACTGATGACCCAGATCACTCCTGGTATTGGCGACGTTCGGGTCGAAAATGTCATCGACAACTCCTTCATGAATAAGCTCGAAACCTCGGGATACATCCAAAGCTTTTACAAGAAGAATTAGCGGCAGGTGGATTGAACTTCGCCGCAATCTTTGTCTCCGCGGATCAGCTGGACTGATTGGGCTCTTGCACGCTATCGCCAGGATGAAATAGTCAAAGGCATGGCTATTCGCATCGTGCGACTGGGGTCCACCCGCCATCCGAGAGAAGGTTTGCGCATCGGCACGGTGCGCCGGCCGCCGCGCGGCGTGCGCAAGGCGGATTACGCTTCGCGCAATTTCTTTGATGTGTGGTTACCGGAATTGGCGCCGAGCGCACCACTAGTATCCTGGGCGCTTTCGGAACCGTTCACACCTGAGCGCTGGGCAAGTTATAAACGCAAGTATCGGCGCGAGATGCTCAAGCCGGCGGCCTCGCGACTCATTGGCTTGCTGGCTGCACTGTCATCGCAGACGGACTTTTCGGTGGGCTGTTACTGCCTAGACGAGAGCCACTGCCACAGATCGCTACTTAAGGAACTCTTGATCGAGCAGGGCGCGAAATTGACGTGAAGTTTTGCTCTCTCGAATGACCGCACATTAAAGCAATATCGGCGGCGAATCCTATTCCAGCGTAAATTCGATGCGCACGGCGCGCGGATCGTGCGGCGGCAGCCCCAAAGTCATGGAGCCGGAAGCCCGCACGGCAATTCGCTCGTCGATCCGTGCTACCGGCTCGCCTTCGAACTCGACGTAGATGCCGTTGCGGCTGGTATCGACGATTTCGATCACGCCGCCGCGAAACTCGATATGTCCGTGGCTGTTCGAAACGTACGACGACGGATCAGCGATGACCAGATCATTGGTCCGCCCGCGGCCGAATTTAATCGAGCCGCCGCCGCGGGCGAGCACAGACTCTTGTTCGAGAAACTTGAGCCGCAAACGGTTGTGCTTGAGCTTTGTCATGATCGTCGTCTTATGTCGGACCTGCGTGCCGCCATCCCGCCAGATCAGCTCCATGAGATCGACCGTGACATCCTTTCCCTTCAACGCCGCGCTGCGCCAAGGACGCAGGACCGCTGCGAATTCCCGTGGAAACATGTCGACCGTTGCGCGGGTCGTCAAAATGCGTTCGCGAAACGCTTCTGCAGCTACCCGCGCAGCCGTGTTGACCGTGTCGCCGAACAGATCGTTATGTTCTTGCAGCACCGGTCCCGCATGAAAGCCGATACGAAGATACAATTTTTCGGCTGCCGACTGATTGCGTTCCTCCGTATGCCACTGCATTTCGATAGCCGCCCTGGCTGCGTCGGTCACCTCCGCAAACACACACATCAGCTCGTCGCCGATCCGCTGCACGACTCGCCCGCTGCAACCTTCAACAATGTCACCGAGCTGCTGAAAAATCGGATCGAGAATCCGCTTGGCGGCGGTATCGCCGATCCGGGCGCAAAGATCGGTCCAGCCGGACAGATCGGCAAAAAGAACGGTAGCCTCTTTCACTTCGCTATCCATGGTTCAAACCCTAGTGGAAATTACCTGCGAGATTTTCAGCCGCTCCATCCTGCGGGTGAAGCGTCGCCCAATTGTAAATCAATAACGCCGCGCGGTACACCACGGCATCAAAAAAGAAAGGACGATCCTGGGTCTTCCCTTCTCTTGCCCTCAGATTTTTGTCAATCTGATCTGCGTCATCAGGTCGGCGCCCACTTCGCCTATTGCCTGCTGCCTATTGCCTATTCGATCGTCCAACCACATCAGCTTTGCGGGATTGTCTTTCAGCATCAACTTCACCTCTTCCGGCTTGATGCCGAAACCCAACAGGGCACGCAGGAACACGCGCATGCCGTCGACGGCGTCCATGTGCAGCACCTGGCCGAAATCGCTGCCGATGATGCAGCGGTCGGGGCCGATTTCTTTGATCGTGCGGATGGTTTCCATCGGATCGGCCACCGGCTGGTACAAGCTCGGGATCATCGGCTGGCAATAAGTGCCGACGTAAACGCCGAGGTCGCGCAGTTGCTTCATTTCGTCGAGCAGAAGCTTGTTCAATTCGAGCAACGGATGATCGAGGGTCGCGCGATTGCCGATCTCTTTTGCCAATTTCGCCAGCGGCAGCAGTTCTTCGAAGTCGGTGTGGCCGAAGCCGATGCCGACTTTCTTCTCCGCCGCCATTTCCATGATCTGTTTCACTTCGGGCAATACCTTGCCGTCGTCGCTGCACAAACGCACGCCTTCATGGTCCGGATAGCCGGCGCTGCGCCAGAAACCATAGGAAGTAAAAGACGGGAACCAAATCATTTTGAAGTTGGGATACTGTAAGCCGACGCGGACGTAATCCGGCCGCATGCCGAAGCACATGCCGACGCCGCCGTAGACCTCGACGCGATGAGTCAGCTCGCCGCGGGCAATCATGTCGTCGATATGGCGCTGGGTCAGATAGGCGGACGTGGCGCTGATGTTCCAGTGATCTTTGAATGCGATCGCGCGCATGCCGCACTTGGACGCTTCGATGGCGATCTGGATCATGTCCTGAGAGCGATGGACAAAATCGGGAAAAGCGTGAATATGGCAATCGATCGCGCCGTCGAGCAGTTCGTTCTCGATTCCCGGATAGATCTTCAGCATCTCCGGGTTGTCTTTGAGCATCTGATAAAAATAATCCTTGGCGTTGAGC
>CAWERH010000037.1:0-92194 GCA_963811315.1 uncultured delta proteobacterium | reverse complement strand
TAAGGTGGAGGAAAGTTCTATGCGTGTTTTCGACCTCGGTTGACGCGCTGCCGATCATTTCGTATCGTTGCGACAACGACTTCGAAGCATGATCGAGTTAACAGCAACGAGCCCTGCGGGCTCCAACAGTTTGGACGGAGGACCAAGATTATGGCTTACGATCTGATTATTCGCGGCGGGCGCGTGGTCGACGGTTCCGGTCTGCCTTCTTTTGTCGCCGATGTCGGCGTTAAAGACGGCAAAATTACTGAAGTGGGTCGGCTGAAGGATGGCGCCGCCCGCACCATCGACGCAGCGGGCTTGGCCGTCGCGCCGGGTTTTATCGACCATCACACCCATTTGGATGCGCAGATGCTTTGGGATCCCTACGGCACCTGCGAGCCGCAGCATGGCGTTACGTCGGTCGTGATGGGAAACTGCGGTCTTTCGCTCGCGCCGGTTAGAGCGGGCATTGAAGACGCGATCGTCAAGAGCTTCGTTCGCGTCGAAGCGATTCCGCGTATCGCTTTGGAGCAGGGCGTAAAATGGAATTGGCATAGCTACGGCGAGTATCTCGACAATTTAGAGGGCAAAGTCGGCATCAATGTCGGCGGTCTGGTCGGTCATATTGCGGTGCGTCACCACGCCATGGGCGAAGAGGCCGTCGAGCGCAAAGCGACCGGAACGGAACTGCAAAAGATGCGCGGCTTGGTGCTCGATGCGATGGAGGGCGGCGCGCTTGGCATGTCGACCAATCGCAACGATCGCCATATGCGCGAAGACGGCAAGCCGGTGGCCAGCCGCTTGGCCGATGACGAAGAATTTTTCGCTTTGTGCCGACGTTTTGGGCGATCGCAATGCCGGCGTGATCGAAACGATTCTTGGCCGCAACAAGATCGAACATTTCCAATGGTACCACGAGCTCGCCAAGCGCACGCAGCGGCCGATTCTCTGGCAGAGCTTGCAGCATCGCTGGGCCGAGCCCAATCTCTGGCGCGAGCAGCTGGCGGCGGTCGAGCCGATCTTCAAAGCCGGCTACCAAGCCTACGGTTTGTCGCATACGGTACCGCTGGTGCGCCACTTTACTTTGAAGGACTGCCAAATCTTCGACGAGTTTCCGGTCTGGAAAAATCTGATGTTCTTGCCGGTGGAAGTGCGCAAGCAAGCCTTCGCCGATCCCGAGACGCGGAAGAAACTTAGAGCCGATCTCGCCAGTTCTGCGCCGACCAACTTTCACAAACGTTGGGATATTCCGAAAGTCGAGAAGGTCGTCAAGCCGGAAAATCAAAAGTACGTGGGCAAGACCATCGAAGAGTTGGGCAAGATGCGCAATCAAGACCCGCTCGACGCTTTCCTGGATCTTGCCCTCGAGGAAGATTTGGGGACGATTTTTTGGAACGCCAACAACGGCGGCGACTGGAACGCCATGGGCGAAATTCTGCGCAGCCCGTATGTTTTGATCGGCACTTCCGATGCCGGCGCCCATGTGTTATTCGGCGCTGACTTCGGTTACGGCACGACTTTGCTGGGATTGTGGGTGCGCGAACGTCAAGTCATGACGCTTGGAGCAGGCGATCTATAAATTGACATTTCATCCGGCCTCGATTTTCGGTCTGCAAGGACGCGGTTTGCTGCGTCCGGGTTATGCCGCGGATATCGCAATCTTCGATCCCAACACGGTTCATGCCGAGGAGCCGGAGTGGGCCGATGACTTTCCCGCTAATAGCAAGCGCATGGTGCAGCGCGCGATCGGTATGCACTACACCATCGTCAATGGCACCGTGATCAACGATCACGAGCGCATGACCGGAGATTTGCCGGGGCAGGTGCTCCGCGGTCCGCTTTATCGGCAACAGAAGGCGGCGGCGTAAACGCCTATGGGAGTTAGCTATATACCGGTGGCGCGCGCGGGAGAGTTGTCCGCCGGCGCTATGAAGGAAGTCGATCTCGGCGGACGCCAGGTTCTCCTGGCGTTCGTCGAGGGTAAATATTTCGCGTTTTCTAGACAGTGCCCGCATGAGGACGCCGATCTCAAGGCCGCCGGCCAGTTGCTTGACGGCGCTAAGATTCGCTGCAACAACCATAGTTATTGTTATGACCTCCAGTCCGGCGAGTGCACGCTGCCCAAAGGTGCGGCGCCGCTTACGGTGCTTCCTGCCGAAGAACGAGGCGAAGAGATTTGTATTCGCCTCGAGTGGTAGCCTCTTCTTCCTGCTCGCGATTCGAATGATTTGGGAGAAGCTTCCTTGGGTTCTCTCAAGCGTCCTCATCTTCGGTTGGTCTCAAGCCGGTGCTCAAACTCTGGCGAAGCCCTTGAGGAAAAGGTAAATTTCCGAAAGCGGATTGAGCTGAAGGCGGATTCATGAAACAGAATATATCGACGGTCGGCAGCGCAGGCCGAGTTTGATTGTTTGGCTTCTCATGTTGGCCGGTGTCTTTGGCTCGATCGCGTATTCGCGTCCGCTCAGCGCTCAAGAGAAGAGTTTCCTTTGGAAGGTCAGCAAGGAGGGTAAGTCGATCTATCTCTTGGGTTCGATTCACTATCTCAAGAAGGAGAATTTTCCGCTGCGAAAGCCAATTCTCGACGCGCTGCGAGCAGCAAGCGGCTCGTGTTGGAGATCGACTTGAATAACACGCCGGCCGGCTCCGCGCAGCGCGCGACGCTCGAGAAGGCGGTTTATCACGATGGGTCGACGTTGGAACAGAATGTCGAGCCGGATGTTTTTCAACTCGCGTCGCGCCGCGCTACCGAACTGGGTATCGACCCGCAGGTGCTCAAGCCCATGAAGCCGTGGTTCGTCGCATTGACGATGATGGCGATCAAGTTTCAACAGTTGGGTTTGGACGCCAATTTCGGCGTCGATCGATATTTAGCCGAGCGCGCCAAAGCCAGCGGAAAGCCGACCAGTGGTTTAGAGACGCTGGAGTTCCAGCTGACGTTGTTGGACCAATTACCCAAGCGCGATCAGGAGATGATGTTGCGCGAAACCGTGACGAGAATTGGATCTGCTCGATAAAAATATCGACCCAATCGTGCAGTCGTGGCTCAAAGGTGAAAGCGCGTCCTTGGAAGCGCTGCTCATGGCGGGGATGAAGGAATATCCCGACTTTATCAAAAGATTATCCTCGACCGTAATCGTCGCTGGCTGCCGCAGATCGAACAAATCATCAGTCAGGGCGGCGGCGCCATGGTGGTCGTCGGCGCGGCGCACTTGGTCGGCAAAGACGGAGTTGTCGAAATGTTGAAAAACCGCGGATATGAACTGGAGCAACAGTGATGGCGAGCGCGCAAAAAGACAATCAGACGATACGGGTATCGGAATGGATGACCGAGACTGTGCTGTCGGTGGAGACGTTCGACAGCATTGCAATTGCGCGCCACTCATGGCGAAACATCGCGTCAATCAGCTGCCGGTGCTCGATAACGACCATCTGGTCGGCATCGTCACCGACCGCGATATCCGCGACGCTTATCCAACCAGCATGATGATTAACCGCGGCAAAGAGATCGATGACTTCGCCGAGAAGATTACCGTGGAAGAAGTGATGACCCATGACTTATTTATCGTGCGGCCCGAGACCCCGCTGGCGGCGGCCGTCGGACTACTGCGGCGCCATCGGATCGGCTCTCTGCCGGTGGTCAAAAACCGCCGGATCGTCGGCATCATCACGCGCAGCGATATCCTCGAATTTGTCCTAAGCGGCGGCCGAGCGCCCGCATTAGTGAAAAAGAAGATGCCAATCAAAAAAGTCGCGGTGAAGCAGTCCAAGATGCAAGCGCAAATAGACGAATGCCGGTCACAGCCGAGGAGAATGAGTGCCATGCCATCGTTCGATATCGTCAACCGCATCGATCTCCAGGAAGTCGATAACGCCGTCAACATTACCAAGAAGGCCATTTTGACGCGTTACGATTTTCGCGAATCGAAAACCGAGATTTCCTTGGATAAGAAAGATAAAAAGATTCGCGTGGTGACCGAAGACGAGATGAAACTGCGCGCCGTGCAGGACACGCTGATCGAAAACTTGGTCAAACGCAAAGTCGACCGAAAATGTCTCGAGCCAAAAGGCAGCGAGATGGCGGCGCAAGGAATGATGCAGAAGGAAATTGCGATCAAAGAAGGCGTGGATTCGGACACCGCGCGCACGATCGTCAAGATGATCAAAGACAAGAAACTGAAAGTGCAAGCGGCGATTCAGGAAAACCAGGTGCGCGTGACCGGCAAAAAGATCGACGATCTGCAGGAAGTGATTCAAATGCTGCGCGGCGCGAGCATGCCGATTCCGCTGCAGTTCATCAATATCCAGCGTTAATCATTGCGGGTAACCCAATATCGGCTGATTGTGAGGAACCAACCATGAAAGAAAAAATCACCAAAAGCGACGAAGAGTGGAAGAAAGAGCTCACCGAGGAACAGTTTTACGTCGCCCGCAAGAAAGGCACGGAGCGGGCGTTCACCGGACAATACTGGG
Organism: uncultured delta proteobacterium; assembly: GCA_963811315.1. Lineage (GTDB taxonomy): Bacteria > Desulfobacterota > Binatia > UBA9968 > UBA9968 > DP-20. Next base: position 87,742 of record CAWERH010000037.1, on the reverse strand, counting down.
ACCATCACGAGAAGGGAACTTACCGCTGTATTTGCTGCGGCAACGAGCTCTTCGGCTCGGATACGAAATTCGACTCCGGCACGGGCTGGCCGAGCTTCTGGGCGCCGGCATCGGCGGAAAACGTCGCAACCGAAGAGGACAATAGTCTGTTGATGCGCCGGAGTCGAGGTGATGTGCAGTAAATGCGGCGCGCACTTGGGCCACGTTTTCGATGATGGGCCGAAGCCGACCCATTTGCGTTACTGCATCAACTCGGCGTCGCTGAAGTTCGATAAAGACAAGTAATCGCCTGCAATGGCCGAACCGGCTTTTCAAGATCAGGGCTCTGTGCATCATTGTCATGGTTGCGGCGCCGACAATGAACGCGGCTTGCGTCTCAAAAGTTACTGGGACGGCGACGGTGCGGTTGCCAATTGGCAGGCCGAACCGTATCACTGCGGCGGCACGCCGGGTAATCTTAACGGCGGCATTATTGCGTCGTTGATCGACTGCCATAGCTTGAATCTCGCGATCGCCCACGCTTATCGTGTGGCGGGGCGGCCGATCGGCAGCGCGCCGCGCATCGGTTACGTGACGGCGAACTTGCAGGTGACCTATGCGAAACCGACGCCGATCGATCAACCCCTAGAGCTACGAGCGCGCATCACCAAATTGGAGCAGCGCAAGGCCTGGGTGAATTGTACGCTCAGCGCCGCGGGGGAAGTACGAGCGACCGGAGAAGTGTTAGGGGTGCGGGTGGAGTGGGAATAAAGATTGGTTCAAGACGTTCAAGTTCAAGGTTCAAATCGTTCAAGTGTCAGAAGAACGTCCGATAACGATTTGAACGCTTGAACTTTTGAACGATTTGAACCTGATTATAGGATCATGGAATACACAACTCTCGGACGAACCGGATTAAGAGTGAGCGTCGCCGGCCTTGGCTGTGGCGGGCCGAGCCGGCTCGGTATGCGTGACGACGCGCAATCGGCGGACAACGCCGTGGCGTTGGTCAAACAGGCTCTCGATCTCGGCGTCAACTTTCTCGATACCGCGCAAACCTATGGGACCGAGCCGATTCTCGGCAAGGCGATTGCCGGCGTGCCGCGCGATCGTTTGGTGATTTCCACGAAGAAAACTTTGCCGCCCGCGGACCACGCGCATCCTGAAGAAGAGGTCGTCAAAGGCTTGGAGCAGAGTCTCAAGCTGATCGGCACCGACTACATCGATGTCTATCATCTGCACGGCGTCGAACCGAAAGATTACTCGTTTGCCAAGGATCGGCTCATGCCGGCGATGCGCCGCCTCAAAGAGCAAGGCAAGATTCGCTTCATCGGGGTCACCGAGAATTTCAATCCTGATCCGGCCCACACGATGCTACAGGAGAGTCTGCCGGACGATTTGTGGGATGTCGTCATGGTCGGTTTTAGTCTGCTGAATCCATCGGCGCGGATGACGGTTTTGCCGTTGACCCAGAAGCACGGGGCCGGCGTGCTCGACATGTTTGCCGTCCGGCGCGCCTTGAGTCAACCGCAGCATCTGCGGGCGCTCTGCCGCGATTTGGTCGATAAGGGCGCGCTCAAAGCGGACGCCGTCGACTTGAACGATCCACTGGGATTTCTTACTAAAGAAACCGACGCGGCGTCGCTACCGGAAGCGGCCTATCGTTTTTGCCGGCACGAGCAAGGCGTCGATATTGTGCTCACCGGCACGGGCAATCCCGCGCACCTGAAGGAGAACGTGTCGGCGATTCTTAAACCGCCCTTGCCGAAACCGGCGCTCGATAAGTTGGATAAGCTCTTCGGCAGTTTGGATTATCTGACCGGAAACTAGTGCCGGGAAGCAGCGTTTTGAAATCCGTCTTGCGCGTCCTGGTGGTATCTCGTCATTCGCTTTGAAACAGTTTTGAATATTGCTCCCAGGCCGCCGGCGGGGTGCGCGCGGTTTGGAGATTCTCATCGACGTGGCTCTGTTGTTTCATCCCGACCAAGGCCGTGGTCACACCCGGTGTCGAGCGGACGAATTGCAGGGCGCGCTGGCCGTCGGTTTCGAAGTCGCTGAATGTGTCGCGAATAACCTCAGGGAGATTGCGGGTGAGTTGGCCTTGCAGCACCGAGGCGCTGCACATGACGGCGATGCCTAGCTCCTGCGCCGCTTCGAGCAGGGTCAATTGCTTGCCTCCCAGAGTTTGGTTGGCCGCCGACAGCGCTTCGCTCATGCCGAGATTAAGCGGCAACTGAATGACTTTGAAATGGTGCTGTTTCCCACCTGCCTTTTCGGCCAAGCCGACCACCTCGGCCAGTGATAAATAGTCTTTCGCGCTGCTTTCGTTACGATAGCCGTTCCACGTGGCGGTACCGTAGTAATGAATTTGTCCGGCACTGACGGTTTTCTCCAACTCTTCGAAGGCTTTGAGCAGGCGTTGGTCGAACTCGTCGCGGGTGATTTTACCGAGCTGGGTTTCAGGATTGTGGACGTAATAGATGTCGACGCACTCAAGATCGAGATTGCGCAGGCTGCAAGCGAGTTGGTGCGTCAAGTAACGCGGCGTCATGCAGTGGCAACCGCCGACGAGATCAGCCGCGATCAACGATTCCGGATTTGATAAAGGTGTCTTCGATGTATTTCTTGGCGTCCTGGGGCGGCGTGCCGTCGTAGGGGATGAAGCCGCCTTTGGTGGCAATGACGATCTCGTCGCGGCCGTATCCTTTGGTCGATAGTTCTTTGAGCGCGGTGCCGATGGAGCGTTCGCTTCTTTGCAGCCGGTAGTTGATCGCGCTGTCGATGACGTTGCAGCCCGACTCGACCGCGCGCACCACCGCTCGGTGATACTGCTGATCGGTGGCGTCGTCGTAATTTCCCAAGTAGGTGCCGAGACCGATGGAGGACATCCAAAGACCCTGCACCTCGCGAAAGTGCTCGGGGGGAATTTTCCCGGCGAATCGATCGCGATAGCGGGTCGTGCCTTCGACCGTCGCCGCACCAGGAAGTTTCATCGCGCCACCTTCCGGGTGAAGAACAATCCGTCCAACCCCAAGGCGCGGCCCGGATTGGCCAACACGAACACCGCGAGAGCGACGATAAAGGTTTGTTGTTGCGCCAGGGTTGCGCCGCCGCGCGCCATGCCGGGACCGAGATAGTAGTTCACCATCATGAACAGGCCGATCAGCGCGCTCCAACGGGTCAATAAGCCGAGCAACAAGCAAGCACCCACGGCGATTTCGCCGATCATGACCAAATAACCAAAGAGTTCGTGATGGGGCACGACATACGTCATCAGCAGTTTTTTATACCAGGGATAGATATCCAGTGTGGCTAGATCGCCGATTTGGCGACCGATCCAGTCGCCCTTGGGGAAATCGCGCTGAAATTTTCGAATGCCCTGTTGGAGCATGTAATAGCCGACGTAAATGCGCAGTACGGCGATGTACCAAAGATAGGTTGTTTCCTTGAGATTCATGCTCGGTGTCCAACGGCGCCGGCACGCGGGCTCGATGCGCCTCGATCTGACGCAGCGCGGTGAATTTTAGTTAGAAGGAATCTTTCATCTTACGGACGGCGGCAAAAACCGAGACCGGATCGAGGCGCGCATCCCGATTTGCCGCCTTCACGCTCGCTTGGATCTCCTTGCTGTCCCAGCGCAGGAAAGGGTTGGTCTGTTTTTCTTCTTCGAGCGTCGATGGGACGGTCGAGGCGCCGCGCGCGCGCAGACCTTGAATCCGTTCGAAGCGGGAGACCAGCTTGGGGTTTTTCGGTTCCACCGACATGGCGAAGCGCAGATTGCTCTCAGTGTACTCATGGCCGCAATAGACTTTGGTGTTGTCCGGCAGCGCCATCAGTTTCCTGAGCGAAGCTTGCATCTGTTCCGGCGTGCCTTCGAAGAGCCGGCCGCAACCCGCGGTAAACAGCGTGTCGCCGCAGAAAAGATTGTTTTCGAAAAGATAGGCGACGTGCCCGGTCGTGTGGCCGGGAATAAAAAAAACTTTGCCCTTGAACTCGCCGATCTGAACTTCATCGCCTTCTTCGACGCCGCGCGTCAAACCCGGAATGCGCGCGCTGTCGCTCCGGTGGCCGTATACGTCGACCTTGTGCTGCGCCAGCAATTCTTCGTTGCCGCCGGTATGGTCGCGATGATGATGAGTATTGAGGATCGCGACGGGCTCGACCTTTTCTTGCTCGATGCGGCGGAGCACCGGTTCGCGCTTCCGATGGATCGACGATCGCGGTCTTGTTGGTTTTTTCACAGACCAGTAAATAGCCGTAGTTATCCCTGAGTAGAGGAATTTGATGAATTTTCATAAGTGAGAATCAACCTGCCAAGTGAAGTGCGAACCTGATTGAATAGTAGTCGGAACACGAACTTTTTTCAAATGCATAATCGCGCTGGATCGCTTGACCGGCTCGCCAACAGTTTTCTATAGTGCTTCCATGATTCAAGCCGGCGCCGGACAATCACATCTGTCCTCTACCGCCCAAGCCGCTGAAGAAGCCGCGCAGCGCGCGATGAACCAAGCGGGAATCGCTAAAGCTGATTTAGCGGTGGTGTTTTTTACGGCGGAGCATGCCAAACAGCCGCACGACCTAACGCAGACGATTAGCCGCGTGATCGGCACGGACTGTCTCGTCGGTTCAAGCGCCGTCGGTGTCCTGACCGGCGAGGGCGAGATCGAGGGCAGTGGCGGCATTGCTGTCCTGGTGATCAAAGCCGAGGAAATTATCGGCCGCCCGTTTATCTTCGAGCCGTTGAAGGGCAACGAGGTTAACCTGGGTACAACATTCGGCGATTTCCTCGCCAAGACTCCAGACGAACGCTCCTTGATGATTCTGTTGCCGGATACTTACAATGGCAATCCGCAACCACTGCTCGATAGCATGGCGGGCCGAGCGGGGTTCCATCCGGTAGTCGGCGCCGGCTCTTCGGAAGGCTCTGGCTCCGGCGCGACGTACCAATTATGCGGCGATAAGATCGCGAGCAACTCCATTGCGGGCGCTTATCTTTCCGGCGAGTTCGATCTTCTCATCGACATTACTCAGGGCTGTCAGCCGATTACGGCGCCGATGACGATCACCAAAGCGGAACGCAATCTGATTTATCAAATCGACGGGAAGCCCGCGCTTGAAGTTTTTGCCGGCTTGCTCAAAGGCCCGCTCGCGGAAGATCTGCGCCGCGCCCTGATGGTCTTGTTCGTCGGTTTGCCCGCGGACCGCAGTGAAAACAGCGTTGCCGACGGAAAATATTTGGTGCGAAATATTATTGGCCTGGATCCCGAAAACGGCGTCGTCGGCGTGGCGCAAGAAGTCCACGATGGGGAGGCGATGATTTTTGCCATGCGCGATGGTCAGCGGGCGCGCGAAGATCTCAATCAAATGCTGGCCCGCCAGGCGACCCATCTCGGCGACAAGAAGCCTGCATTCGGATTGTACTTCAACTGTTGCGCGCGCGGCAGTTCGCTCTACGGCATTCCCGATATCGACTCGGCGTACATTCGCCAGGCGCTCGGCGATTTCCCTCTGATCGGCATGTTCGGCGGCTACGAGCTGGCGCCGTTGGGAAGGGCAAATCGCCTATTTGCCTATACCGGAGTGTTGGCGCTGGTGACGGAGCGATAGGAATTTTAGATTTTGGATTTTCGATTTTGGATTATCGGAACAAATCCAGAAAATTCTTGGCTGTTGTCTGATCTGCCAATCCAAAATCGGCAATCTAAAATCCAAAATGGGGTTGGGGAGTGGTGCTGGGTTAGCGGCCGAGGCGCTTGCGCTTGTTGTTGAGGTAGTCGACGACGATGTAGTTGCCCATCTGGTCGGGCGTGGTGTAAAAGACGCGGCCGGTATTGAGGCGTGAAAGCTGATCGATAAATCCCTGCCGATAAAAATCCGCGCCGAGCATAAAGGTATTGATTTTGATGCCGCTCTGGGTGCAGCGCTTCACTTCCTTCAACGTCTCATGAACGATGCGATTGTGCAGCAGGGCTGAGCCCCAACCGCTATGAAGCCGGCCGCCGCGGTCGAGCGTCGCCGCGGTCGGTTCGCCATCGGTGATCAGAATGATCTGGCGATTGGCCGTGCGGTTCGAACCGAGCATCTGGCGCGCAAAACGCAACGCTTCTTTGATATCCGTGCCATGCTCCATAAAATAAGTTAGCGATACGATCGAAGGAAGATCTTCGGCCTGGATCAATTTAGCATTGGAGCGGAAGGCGACCAGGTGCAAAGTATCTTGGGGATACTTCATCTGAATCAGGCGATGCAGCGCCAGCGCCACTTTCTTGCCGGCGTGCAGCGCGTCGTTCATCAGCATCGAATAACTGACGTCGATCAACAGGGCGGTTTCGCTGACCGTCGAATACTCGACGCGATTCACGGAAAAATCTTCCGGCGCGATCTTGAGCTTCTCGCCTTGTTTACGCCGCTCCAAGGCGTTGAGTAGGGTCTCGCCGACGTTGACGTTCATGGGATCGCCGTACTCGTACTGCTTGGTTTCCTCCAGGCGCTCGCCTTGCGAGCCGCGCAATGCTGTGTTGTGGTTGCCCCACCGGCCTTTGTTGAGCATCTGGAAAATTTCGCGCAGGGCTTTGTCGCCGATCTTACGCATGCCTTTGGGAGTCAGCCGCAGGCCATGATTGGTGCGAACGATATAACCCTCGTCTTCGAGGGTCTGCTCGACGCCCTTCAAATATTTCAGATGCTCATAAGCCTCGTCGCCGAGCAACTCGCGCAGCTCATCTAAATTCAGCTCGGAGGGATCGCCCATGCCGCGTTGTCCCCAACGCAAGAAACGTTCGAGGCCGCGCATCTGGCTGAGAATTTGACCTGCTTCGCCCATGCCCATGCGCTGTGAACCCTGAAACGGAAACTGGTTCATCAGTTGTTCCAGTTGCTGCATCTGATTCATCATGTCGCTCAGCTGCTGCATCTGTTCCTGAGTCATGGAGTCGAAATTGTCGAGCATGTTCTCGAGGTTGTTGACGGCCGCGTCCATCATGCTTGGAAGATTTTTGAGAAAGTTCTCATCTTCCAACATTTTGCTCATGCGATCGAGCATGTCCATCAAGGATTGCGGATTCTGGCCGCTCATGTTCGACGGGTTCTGCATACCCCGTTCGCCGATCTGGTTCTGCAGGCGGTTCTTGAGCTCTTGATAGCGCTGATAGGCTTCCTGCATTTTGCGGTTAAGCTCGTCCATGCGATCGGCGTACTTTCCCGACATGCGCTCCATGAAATTGCGCATTTGGTCATGGTACGCTTCGAGCTTTTCGGCGAGGCTATTGAGCTTGTCACTCAGAGCTCGCTGTTCTTCGGGTGTGAGCTTGAAAGACTCCGGCGAATATTTGCTCAGCAATTCTTTGCGCTTTTCATCGGCCTCGCGCAGGAAATCGCGGATGCCCTTGACCGATCGCTGGCCGTCTTCCGAGCGAAACCCCCGGCGCATGAGGTCCCGCAGCGCGCGCCGGACCCCTTCTTCCTCCAGCAAATGATCGGATAGATGCTTGATGACATCGTCGGTGGTTGGGAAAAGGACTTCTTGTTTGCCGTCCCATTCAGTGTATCGATGAACTCTCATTTGGTTTTGACTATAGCGCAGATTAGGGTGGTTTCAAACACTATTTTCGCCGTCCAATTCTATCCGATTCAATGCCACCGGCGAGCCCGCCAGACCCTTTGGAATTGCCCGAGAGTTCATATAGTAATGAGGATTATTGGCGAGAAAATTTATGCACGACTTTGAATTTGTCATTATCGGCGCCGGCTTTGCCGGTGCCGCGACCGCGTATCATCTCAGTCGCCGCGGCAGCAGCGATATCTTGTTATTGGAGCAGGAGAGCATTCCGGGATTTCATTCCTCCGGACGCAATGCCGCAATGATGCGCCAATGCGTACCGGATCCCGACTTGGCAGAGTTGACCCGCGACGGCGCGGCGTTCTTGCGCAATATTCCCGCCGACTGGTCCGAACCGGTGCAGTTCAAGCAAAACGGTTCGTTGTTGTTGGGCAGCGGCGCGGGGTGGGAGAAATTAAAGCATGATGCCGAGATCGGCCGAAGCGTCGGGATTGATGTCGTTGCGTGGACTGCTGAGCAAGCCAAACGACAAGTCACGGTGCTCCAGGGCGCCGAGTTCGACGGCGCGATTTGGTGCGGCAGCGACGGCATCGTCGATATCCATGCTCTGTTGTCGGGCTATCTAAAAGCGGCGACCGGCAAAGGCGCGCAAATGCGTTACAATTGCACGGTGCGCGCGCTTCGCTCGACGCCTACCGGTGTCGAAGTGACTACCGATAACGAAACGATTCACGCCAAGACGCTGATCAATGCGAGCGGCGCCTGGGCCAACGTCATAGGCGAACTCGCCGGCGCGCAAAAATTGCCGCTGCGGCCGTGCCGGCGCCATCTTTTCGTAACGCCGCCGATCGATTGGGTGGATTCGCACTGGCCTTTTGTTTGGGACGTGACGAATGATATCTATTTTCGGCCGGAAGGCGAAGGTTTGCTGCTCTGCGCCTGTGACCAGACCGAGTTGCCGCCGGGCGATCCGCCGGTGGAAGAGAGCGTGAAAGAAATGCTGGCGGAAAAAATCGGGCGTTTCATGCCGGCGCTTTCCGGAGTGAGCATCAGTAAAGGCTGGGCAGGATTTCGCACTCTGACGCCGGACGGGCGCTTCGTCATCGGTTGGGACCCAAAAGTCGACAACTTTTTCTGGGTCGCCGGTCTTGGCGGTCACGGCATGACCACCAGCTCCGCGGTCGGCGCATTGGCGGCGGACTTGCTCCTCAGTGGCGCCGACAAGAAATCTCCGGCCTTTTCTCCCGAACGCTTTGCCGCGTAGTGTCGGATTATTTGTCCGTGCGACAATTCATATGGCGTGGTGTTCGAATAGATTCATGTTGGAGCGGAAACTAGAGCAATGAATTTGAGAGCGACTTTCGTATTGTTGTTGAGCGCCCTGTGCGGCCAGTTCGGAAAGCCTTGCGGCGCAGCCGGCCAAAGTGAGAATTTCCTATTCCAGCCGCAGCAATTCGGTGACGCCTTTCTATCTCGCGGCGCAAAAGGGCTTTTTCACCGAGGAAGGAATGGACGTCGAGCTCATTCAAGTCAATCCCCGGCTCGGCGCCACCGCGAGCTCAACGGCGACATCGATTTCACCACGACCTTTGGCAGCACGCTGCGCGGCATTCATCAGCGGCTTTCCGATGAAATTCGTCGCGGTGTCGGTGCGCAAGTCGGAGCATTTTTTGGTGGCGCGTCCGGAATTCAAGGAACTCAAGGATCTCAAAGGCAAGCGGCTCGCCGTATCGACGCTGTTCGGCACCGACCAGCGCGCCGCCGAGGAGATCTTGCGCGCCAAGGGCTTTCCCATCGATTACATCAAGCCGCTGGCGCTGGGCGACGCACCGATCAGAACTCAGGCGCTGCGCACCGGCATCGTCGAGGCCGCCGCGGTTTCTTCACCGTTTGATCTGACGCTCAAAGCCGACGGCTATCGCGTTCTGGGCGGGCCGCAGGATATCGAATTCGCGTTGCCGACTTCCGGCATCGCCGTGGCCAATCGCCTGTTGCAGCAGAACCCGCAGCTGGTCAAGCGGACGGTCCGCGCGATGATGAAAGCGCACCGCTATGTTTTCGAGAACAAGAAAGAGGTTGTACCGCTGATGACCCGATATTTGCTGCAGACACCGGATGTCGCCGAGCGTTCTTACGACCTGCTGGTTATGTCGCTAAGCAAGAACGGCGAAATCACCGATCAGGAATGGGACATCCTGACGGAGAAAAAGAAGAGTGCGGACGAAGTAAGAGACTTTTCTTTGCTCAGGGAAGTACAAAAGGAATTGAAACTAAAGTAGCAATTTTTCTAAGGCGGGTCAGTCACTATGCTGAAAATTGAACTGGGAAAAAAACGCTCGGCGAGCGAGGCGAAAACGATCGTCGATCAACTCTATGCGCTGGTGCGCGAGCGCTGGGAGGTCAAGGTCAACCAGACGCCGTTTATGCAACAATTGATGGCGGGCAAGCTGCCGCTCAAAGTGTTGCAAACTTTTTTTCGCAACTGGGGCGCCTATACGATCGAGATCAATACGCTCACCGCATGCACTTACCATCGCAACATTACGTTCTTCAAAGTCAACCGCGATCTGATGGGACCGATCGGCGAGAAGATCGCCGACGAGTTCATTCATCCAAAGCCGCCGGGCCATTTTCTTGTCATGCTCCAGACCGCTCAGGCGTTCGGTCTCACCGAAGAAGAGGTCTTCACCACGCCGATGCTGTCGGAGTTCCGCGGCAAGATCGATTTCATGCGCAGCATTGTCTATGAAGGAACGGCGGCGGAGTGGTATGCCGCGGTGACGACGGAGGAGCAGATCGGCCACTGGTCGGCGGCGTGCTACAAAGCGCTGACGACTCACTATGGTTTCGATCGCGAGAAAGCCACCTACTTCGCGACCCACGTGGAGGCCGACCTTGGCGAGCATGAAGAGGGCGTCATGGGCCACGCGAGCTTCAATCGCATGGCGCTTGCAGCGCTTGCTGGAAACCGGCATGGCCGATGAACGGCCCACCTATGGACTTGAATATTGCGCGATGACATCCGTGGATCTGCACGGGATGATGCTGCGCGCGGCGATGGAAGCAGCGCATCGAAGCAACTAAGCAATCAACCACGTAGGGGCGCGATTTATCGCGCCCTCAACCTTTAGGAGAATTTCATGATGGAACAAGTTCGCGGCATTGTGCTGCCGAGTCCGACGGTTTCTTGGAAGACGGCAGAGTTGACGAAAAGCTCATGCGTGAGTTGACCGATTGGTTTATCGCCTGCGGCGTGCACGCATTTTTTATTTTGGGCTCCTACGGCCAAGGTCCGGCGATGACGCCGGAGGAGCGGAAGAAAGTCGCCGAGATTGTCGTGCAGCAGGTCAAGCATCGCGTGCCGGTGGTCGTGCACGTCGGCGCCGTCGATCCGTACACCGCCATCGATCTCGGCAAGCACGCCAGATCGATCGGCGCCGAGGCGATCGGCCATGTCGGGCCCTATTACTACGCCGACCGTTCGGAGTACGAGATCATCGAGCACTTCAAAATGGTCGATCGCGCCGTCGGCCTGCCGATCCTGGTTTACAATAACCCGCGTTATTCGGGTTACAACATTCAGCCGGCATTCATGGCGCGTTTGGTCGAGGCCGTGCCGAATATTTTCGGCGCCAAGCTGGCGATGGGCAGCGTCGATGAAGCGATGGCCTATATGAAAATGGTCAAGGCGCCGTTCGCGCCGTATGCGTTGGCAAGCAATCTGGTTTCCGCCATGTCCGTCGGTGTCGCCGGCACGATCAGTCCGCCGCTCGCGGTGACGCCCGAGATCGGCGTCGAGCTCGTGCGCGCCATCGACGCGGGCAAGGCGGAGGATGCCCTTGCGCTGCAAAAAACCATAATTCGGATCCATGATATTTTTCTGCGGCTTGCCGGACCCTTTGGCCGGACGATCTACTGTGAAGCGATGCGCCTTCGCGGCTTCGATGTCAAAATGTATCCGCGCTGGCCGTCCAAGCCCTTGAGCCGGGAAGCCTATGACGAATTGCATGACCTTTTCACCGAACTTAAGCTCATTAGCGCCCCGGCGAAGGTGAAGAGCGCATAGACGCTAGATCAAGAAATTTAAAAGGGTGAGATGACTTGATGATGAAGGGTGTGCGGTTACGGTGGAATCAGTTGCTGTTTTTGCTGTGGCTTGGAATCGTTTGCGGAAGTCTCGCGCTGGCTAAAGAGGTTCGTAGTGAAGAGCGGGTGCGCATCGCACTTTCCGTGCGCAACGTGGTATTTCTCCCTTTCTACTACGCCAAGGACACCAGGATTTATGATCGCTATGGCCTGAACGTCGAGTTGATTCAGATGCGCAGCGATCTCCAACTCGCTGGCTTGGTATCGGGAGAGATTGATTTTACGCCGTCCGTCGGCCCGGCCGGAGCGGCCATTGCCAGTTCGCTTCCCGTGAAGGCTCTGGCCATTCTTTACCGCGCGCCGCTGTTTTCCCTGGTGAGTCCCTCGAATGTAGGCGGCGCAAAAGAGCTTGAAGGCAAAAAGGTGGCGGTTTCGCGGATCGGCTCGGAGAGCCATCGGTACGGCTCGTTGATTCTCGAAAATGGCGGCGCGGATCCGAAAAAAGTCACGTTTATCCAAACCGGCAGCACGACGATTAGTCTGGCAGCCTTACAGCAGGGCACGGTGAATGCCGCGGTGCTGAGCCCGCCGTTCACCGGAATCATGGCGGAGAAAGGCTTTAAAATCCTTGGCCGAAGCCGGTCCCTCGCCGAAGCTCCGTGGCTCGGCTTGGTCGCCAATCGCCAAAAGATCGAGAAAAATCCCGAGCAGGTGCGCAATATGTTGCGTTCGATGCGAGATGTCGTGGCCGTCATGCGGCGTGACAAGGGCGCGATAATCTCCTACATCGAAAAAAATTTCAAAGTGAGCAATGCCAACGCTACGGAATCCTATGAAGATATCAGCGGCGTCACGGTGGATGGACTGATTCTGCGCGACGACCAAATCCAAAAATACTTGGATACCTCTTTTGCCCGCGGCGAAATTAGCAAACATTTAACCGTCGGCGAAGTTTTTGATTTTTCATTGCTGCGCAGTTTGAAGTAGGCGGTAAAACTTCGCCAATATTTCGCTTGAAGCATCGAAAGGTTCCATTTCAAGGAGTTTGCGATGAGTGAAAATCAGCGTCCTGTACTATCACTTGCGGCGGGTTATCACCTGCGCGCGCGGCCCTTGTGCGACGGCCGGGTGACGATGAAGAATTTCGAACTAAAGACGGTGTCTTTCGAGAACGACGGTGAGGGGCACGAACAATTTCTCGAAGGAAAGTACGACACCAGCGAGTTTTCGCTGGCGAACTATTGCGCGCTCAAGAGCCGCGGCCGGCCGTACATGGCGATCCCGGTCTTTCTCAACCGCAAGTTTCGCCACTCTTATATTTTCGTGCCCGACGGATCGCCGCTCAAGGAGCCGGCTGAGTTGAGGGGAAAGAAAATCGGCATTGTGGGCTGGCTCAATACCGCCGGCCTGTGGGCGCGCGGAGTTCTCAGCGATGAGTACGGCGTCAGGGCGAACGGAAATTCATTGGATTACGCCGCGCAAGGCGAAAATCGACTTGGATTTGCCGGCGGGGATCCGGCTCGACGTGGTGCCGGGTGAAGGATCGCTGGCGGCGCGCATGCTCAAGGGCGAGTTCGACGCGATCATCGTGCCGGATTTTCCCGAGGAGAAAGGGTGGCGCAGGCTGTTCACCGATTCGAAGGCCGTGGAGCAGGAATATTTCCGTCGCACGCGGATTTTCCCGACCAGCCATGCGATTACGTTTCATTCCTCCTATTTGGAAAAGTACCCGGCTGCGGCGCAGGAGATGTTCGACGCCTGTCTCGAAGCGAAAAATCTCACGCTGCGCGACGACGCCGACGCTACCTATTCCAACTTCGCCTGGAACCGCCAGGTCTGGGAAGAACAGCAAGCCGTCATGGGACCCGATCCGTGGAAGTTCGGCATCAAGGGCAACGAGAAGGTGCTCGAGACTTTGATTCGTTACGCCGATGAGCAGGGACTCATGGCAAAGAAAATGACGATCGCCGAAATGTTTGTGCAAATCGACGAGCCGCAATCTTAAGCGAGGGACACTTTCACAATGGCGATCACCACTCACGAACATCAAGGTCATGGCAATCACGGACACGATCACGAAGGCGCTGTGGGGCCGCATACCCATTTGACCAGCGTCGGCATCGATATCGGTTCGTCGACCTCGCATTTGATGTTTTCCCGGTTATTGATCGGTTACCCCTCCGTATTGCAACGAAAGCCCATTGTGCTCGAACGAGAAGTCATCGCCCGCTCGCCGATTTTGTTAACGCCGTTTAGCGGCGATTGGAATATCGAAGCCGAGCCGCTCAAAGCTCTGGTCGATCGAACTTTTCGCGAAGCGGATTTAACCCGCGACGATATCGATACCGGCGCGGTGATTATCACCGGCGAAGCGGCGCGGCGCGACAACGCGCGGAAAATCGCCGAGCTGTTCTCTGACGACGCTGGGCGCTTCGTGTGCGCCACGGCGGGACCGACGCTGGAGACGATCATGGCGGCGCATGGTTCGGGCGCGGTATTGCACAGCCGCGAGTTGGGTAAGACGCTGCTGAACATCGATGTCGGCGGCGGTACGACCAAGATCAGTTTGATCGATAATGGCAAGATTCGCGCCACTGCGGCGGTCAATATCGGCGCGCGTTTGGTGGCGCACGATGGCGCGGGTTCGATTGTCCGTTTGGAAAAAGCCGGGCGGCGGTTTTTAAACGATCTTGGACTTGGACTCGAAGTCGGCTCGACGCTTTCGGAGGAGATCAAAGCTCGAGTGGCAAATCGAATGGCACAAGCGCTTTTCGAGGCGCTGACCAACGGCGAGGCGCCGTGGAGCGAGTTTTATGTGACGGCCGCGCTGGGCGAACTACCGGCCATCGACGGGATTCTGTTTTCCGGCGGCGTGTCGGAATATATTTACGCGCGCGAAGCCGAAGCGTTCGGCGACTTGGGCCCGGAACTCGGTCGAGCGATTCGCGGCGAAGCAGACCGACGCGGTTTTGCAATTCTCGAAGCCGGCGAGGGCATCCGCGCCACGGTCATCGGGGCGTCGCAGTATACGGTACAGCTGAGCGGCGAGACGATTTTTATTCCGGACGATTTAACCCTTCCCGTGCGCAATCTGCGGGTCTTCGTCGCCGAGGTCGATTGGCAGGCGCCGGTAACCGAGCGCACGGAGGCTGCGGTTAGAAAGACTCTGAGCGAACGCGATGCGGAAGTGCGCGGCGCGCCGTTCGTGTTGGCTTTCTCGACGCCGCCGTTTGCCGGTTACGGCAGTGTGCAAGACATGGCCAAAGGCATCGATCGCGCATTGGAAGAGCTTTGCCGCTGAGGATCGTCCGCTGGCGCTGGTTTTCGTTCACAACATCGGCCAGGTAGTCGGCGGTATGCTTGTCGGCGAAGTGGAATATGCCTTGTATCGATGAGGTGAGCCTGTCCGAACTCGACTTCATCGATATCGGCGAAGTGGTAGCCGGCGAAGGATTTGTGCCCGTGGTGATCAAGAGTCTGGCTTTCGGCGTATAAAAAACAGGAAGACTTCGACGTTCGCCCGAAGATTGGACAGTGCAAACTTGCTTGTTAAGAACCGTCGATGAGGATAAGTAAAGTATCATGAGCATCGCGGCAAACGGCCTGGAATGCTATGTGGGACGAGTTGGTCCGAATGTGCAATGAGCAGTTCGAGTCCGACCCATTCAAGCGCTTGCTCGGCGCCAAATTCACCAAGCCGCGGGCGCAGCACTATTCGATTCAGATGGCTTATTATGTGCAGAATCGGCGTGATTGCTGGGGCTATGTGCAGGGCTCGGCGCCGCTGGAAGTCAAAAAAATCATCTGGGAGCACGAAGAAGACGAGCTGATTGGGCGAAAAAGCGAAGGCAAACAGGATCACATTACTCTGGCAGTGAAAGAAGGCGAAGTGTTCGGTCTTAGCGCCGAGGCTTTCGAACGCACCGCGCGTCTGGAAGGCGGCGAAGTTTGTTTCAGCGCCTGGATTCGCCTGGCGCAGCGCCCCTGGCTCGAGGCGATCGCCGCCTCGGCGATTCTTGAAATGCGCAATTCGGCCGAGCTGATCAAAGGCGGATCGCTGTCATCGCGCATCGGCGCGATGTTCGAGCGCGATCTGGGCATTCCGATGAAAAAGCAAATCAATAACGCCGAGCACGTCGTGATGGACGTCGAGCATGCGCATCTGCTCATGGGGTCGCGCGCCAATACGCCACCACGGATTCGACCCGTGACGCGATCCTGCGCGGCGCCCGAGAGAGTCTGACTGATCGACCGGGTCTACCGGGGCCATCTCGCGGATCTTGTCGAGGCGTTGCCTTAGCCAACCGGTGCGAGCAGGCGAAGAACGGAGGACGTAGAAAAATGGATTTCATAGCGGATCTGCTGAAAACTTTAGACCAAATGGTCAACGACCAATTCGAGAGTCGTTGAATTCAAGAACTTTCTTGCCGTGCCGCTGACCCTGGAGCGCGGCCGATTTTATGTCGTTCAAAACGCGCTTTATACCAGCAACCGGCGCGACTGCTGGGGCTACGTGCAAGGCAGCGCGCCGCTGGAAGTCAAGAGAGTCATTTGGGAGCACGAGAGCGACGAGCTGATCAACGATCCGCGCGCCGGCATGGATCACTACGCGCTTACGGTCAAGCAAGGCGAAGTGATCGGTCTCAAAGCCGAGGACTTCGAGAAGGCCGAGGTTCCCGCCATGGTGCGCACTTGTTTTTATGCCTGGCATCATGTGGCTCTGCGCAATCACTGGCTGACGGCCTATACTGCGTCGCACATGCTCGAACGGCGCAACAACGGCAAGATCGTCAAAGGCGGCGGCATGTCGTATCGCGTCGGCAAGAAGTTCGAGAACGAGCTGGGGATCAGTCTGAAAAAAATGATCTCTCTCGATGTGCACGTGGTCGCGGATACCGAGCACTCGGAAAATATTTCGGAGATGTTCGAGCGCTACGTCAAAACGCCGCAGGATTGCGATCTGGTGTTGCAAGGCGCGCGCGACTCGATGGCCATCGATCGGGCCTACCGGGGCGCGCTCGGCTATTACATGGAACAGATCAAGTAAGCTTGCTGGCACGGAATTCCGATAAGGCCAAGTTGAACGACTCGACGAAGTGGAGACGGTGAATTGCGGATTTGTCGAGGAGGACAAGAATGAAAAACTTGAATGAAGCATCGGCGTTTTCAGAGAAAAGCCCCTATGAAATTTATCAGGAATGGGAAGAGATCCCGGTGCATAAGGGATTTCATCGTCGAAGATCTTCTGAGCCTTGAACTCGGCGATTGGCAGCGCAGCGGCGGCAAAGCGGCGTTCGTCAATCAGGACGGCGCCGGCGGCATGTGCGACACCGTGGTCGAAGAGATCGCGCCCGGCGGCCAGCTCAAGCCACAGCGCCATATGTATGAGAAGGCGGTTTTTATTCTCCAAGGACAGGGCGCAACGACGATCTGGAATGAGGGCGGCAAGAAGCACACGCTGGAATGGCAGAAGGGCAGTCTGTTTTCGACGCCGCTCAATACCTGGCATCAGCATTTCAACGCCCAGGGCAAGGAACCGGTGCGGTTGATTTCTTTGACCGATGCGCCGGTGGTCATCAACCGCTATCGCAATCTCGACTACATTTTTAATAACAACTTTATCTTTACCGATCGCTACAGCGGCGGCGCGGACGAGTGGGGCAAAGGCGGGCGCTATTTGCCGGATGTGAAACGCGGGCGCGTGTGGGAGTCGAACTTCATCGCGGATCTTTGGGGTTTTCAGCCGAAGGATTATAAAGAACGCGGCGGCGACAATCGCACGACGCTGTTCGAATTCGTCGACAATACCATGAGCGCCCATCTGTCGGAGTTTCCGGTGGGCAAATATAAAAAGGCGCACCGCCACGGCGCCGGCGCGCATATCGTTATGCTTACGGGTTCAGGCTATTCGTTCCTGTGGCCGGAAGGCGAATATGGCAACAAGCGGCGCGTCGAATGGGGTCGAATGAGCATGTTCACGCCGCCCATGCAGTGGTGGCACCAGCACTTCAACCCGGGCCCGGAACCGGCGCGCTACCTGGCGCTCAAGCCTTGGGGTTTCAAATACAAAGTCGAAGATCTCAAAGATACCGGCGAGGACGTGAAGAAGGGCGGCGCGCAGATCGAGTACGAGGATCAAAATCCCGAAATCCATCAAATGTTTCTTGGCGAGTGCAAGTTTCGCGGCGCTGCCGCGCGCATGCCGATGTTTGGCACTTGAGAGCCACTGCGGGCAGTCGCAGGTCGCTTGATCCGAGGCGGCCTGCGACGCTCACACGCCCCATTTAAAGAAAAATTGGGCCTACTCCCACGGAGATTTCTGCCGTTGAGCGGCAAGCTTACTTTCGGCGTGCGCAAGAAGTACGTTTGGCCGGTGACGAATCGGGTTGCATCGGTGAGCAGATAGCGCACCAGTCCGACGATTTCGAATTTATGGGTGAGCCCGTCCATTAGCGGCGGGATGTCCTCGCGTTTTTTGAATTGCTCGGGCGTAAAGCCGATCCTCGACATAGGGGTGTCGGTGGCGCCGGGACAAACCGCGTTAACGGTGATGTTATAGGGCGCAAGCTCGACGGCCAGGGATTTGGTAAACGCGATCACACCGGCTTTGGAGGCCGCGTAGTGGGCGGCGCGCGGCTGACCGGCGACGCCGCGGCCCGAAGCGATGCTCAGGATGCGTCCTTCCTTTCGCGGGATCATATGCTTGGCCGCTGCCTGGGCGCAGAGAAAGACGCCTTTGAGATTGATGCGCATGACCCGGTCCCATTCCTGTTCCGGCATATCGACGACGGCGATGCGATCCATCACGCCGGCGCCGCAAAAAGCATAATCGACTTGGCCGTATTTGCCGATGGCTTGGCTCATCATCTCAGCGACGCTCGCGGGATTGCCGACATCGACCTGTACGGCAACCGCACTGCCCTTGCTATCGCGAATTTCGGCCGCAACTTTTTCAGCCGCGTCTTTGGCGTAGTCTGCCACGACGACATTCAATCCATCCGCTCCCAGTCCACGGCAGATATCCGAACCGATGCCGCCGGCGCCGCCGGTTACGATGATTGTTTTGCTCATGATCTTCGCTCCCCGTTTTTTCGGTTACGCTATCATCGTGTCATTTAATTGTCGACTAAGTTTCGTGGTCGCGGTAAGCGGCCGCGGTGCGAGTGCGGCGCCAAAATTTCCGCGCAGAGTTTCTTGGCGTTCATGTTTCTCGGGCTTCTCCGCATGTAGATGCTGCACTTTCCGCGGACGATGACTACGGTGAGAGTGGATTCGCTCGATTCAATCTCGCAATAGATTTGGCATTCAGCACGCAAAACATCACTGTAACCGGATAGTATCCTCGGACGCCAAAGTGTCGGTGATTTGCTCCGGATGAATGATCCGGGCAAGTATTTCCAAGCCATTGATTAACCGGGGGCCGGGGCGGCTGAAGTAAGCATTGCCGTTGAGCGCAAAAACGTTTCCGGCTTTGACGGCCGGGAGCTCATTCCAACCGTCGAGAGCGCGCAGCGGTGTCGACTCGCGGATTGTGCGGCGAGCGTCGAAGCCGCACGGCATGAGCAAGATGATGTCGGGTCTGGCATCGACCACTTCTTGCCAAGTTACTTTCGACGATGCTTCGCCCTTGTGTCCAAGCACGTCGAAGCCGCCCGCCAGCGCGACCATCTCGGGGACCCAGTGACCGGCTGTGTAAAGCGGCTCGAACCATTCCAGACAAACAACACGAGGCCGATAGCTAGGTTCGGAGTAACCCACCTGTTGGACACGCCGGCTGAGCTCACGGGTTAGTGTCTCAGCCGCGTCATCACGCTCCGTAATTGCGCCGATGCGCCGGATGTCTTCTAAAATATCGGCAAGATTGTGCGGATTGAGCGACAGGATTTTCGGCGCTTGCGGCAACAATTGCGCTGCTCTCACGACATCGTCGTAATCGAGCGCGCAGACGTCGCAGAGCCCTTGGGTCAAAATAATATCCGGCGATGCATCGACAAATGCGCGTTCATCGATGGTATAAAGCCCTTTGCCTCCTTGCAGAAGTTCGCCAATCTTGTGATCGATTTCGCGGCTCGACATGCGGCTAGAATCGATCGCGCCGCGCACGATCACCGGTTTGTTCTTGGCGTCGGCGGGATAGTCGCACTCATGCGTGACACCGACGATGTGATCGCCCAGGCCGAGGGCGAAGGCCATCTCGGTGGCGCCGGGAAGTAAAGAACAGATTCGCATGCGTCGTCCTTAACGAAAAAAATAATTATGCCTGTCGATGAGTCGATAGGCGTTCAGCCGGATTATTTAAATTCCCGCATACCATTCGTAGCCTTGATCTTCCCAATAGCCGCCTTTACCCTGACCGATGTTTTTCAGGCTCGCGACCAATTCGAGGCTGCGAATATACTTGGCGTGCTTGTAGCCGAGTTGATTTTCCACGCGCAGGCGCAGCGGCGCGCCGTTATCGACAGGCAATGGCTGACCGTTCAATTCGTACGCAAGTAGGGTTTGCGGATGGACGGCGTCGATCAGGTCGATGCTTTCGTAGTAAAGCGCGCCGCTATCGTCGCTGTCCATGCAATGAAAGACAATATATTTCGCTGCCGGAGTTGGCTGTACGCGATCGAGAATACGTGCCAATGGCACGCCCTTCCATTTGCCGATCGCGCTCCACCCTTCGACGCAGTCGTGCCGGGTAATCTGCGTGCGCGCCGGCATCGCTTGCAGCTCGACCAGTGAAAATCGGCTGGGCTGCTGCACCAATCCGCCGACTTCAAGCCGCCAGTTCGTCCACTGATTGCGCGCGTCCGCGGCATAATCCATGGTGATCGGCGGTGGATTGCCGTTGCTGCGAAATTTGGGCGAGATGTCTTTTTCGGCAAACTCTTGAGCCAGTTTGCCGCGTCGCGCCAGCAAACGCTGCACGCGGCGGTTGCCCTGCTCGGCCGATTCCAAAATTGTCTGGACCGTCGAGTTTTGGCTGAGACTGTCGAAGACCTTTTCGCAGCCGCTCAGCGCCAGTAAGCCGAAACCTTGTGCAGCGCGGAGGAGCAATTTGCGGCGCGAAACTTCAGTAACGATTTTAGTCATGTTTTTTTTCCTCCGTGGTTTCGTCGGCCGGGGCATCGCTCTGCGCTTTCTCTTCAGGCGGCAATGGCCGGCGCCGAGATCGGCGTCACTCTGCTGTCGTCGGTCAACAAAATTTCGATTTGTGGCTTGGGAGGTTCTGCGGCGTTTAGCGCTTTGGCGATATCCGGTCTGGCGGGTGTCGGCGGCTTGATTGGCGCTGGTGAGATCGAAACTTTTTCTTTGTACCAGCCGGTGATCATGGAGCGCATGTTGTTGAAAAACCCCTGCGTGAGCACCATGAAAACATGGCCGAAGACGAAGAAAACAAATCCGAACGCGAGAATAAAGTGAACGCTGCGCGCCGACTGTCGGCCGCCGAAGACTGCGGGTAGCCAATGAAAAGCGACATTGAGTTGGGGCGACATCGCCATGCCCGAAAGCAGAACGAGCGGCGTTAAAATCACGAACACGCTGGTGTACGCCATTTTCTGCAGCGGATTATATTCGCTCTCCTGCGGCGATGTTTTCCGCAAATGAAGATAGTACGCGATCATTGCGGGCACCTTTGCGGCGTCCGCCGGCGTGAAAAAAAACTTGCGCAGATGGCCGACGACAAGGTTGTAGAAAACATAGAGCAGCCCGTTGAGCGCGAACAGCCAACCGAAGAAGAAATGCCAGCGGCGCCCGGCGGCCAGGGAGTAGTATCCGGGCACGGTGAGCCAACTCGGGAACGCTCGCGCGCTGGGCATCAGACCGGTTCGCTGCACCCCGAGCAATCCCGTAGTATCGAGCTGCTGCCCGTAAAGTTTTACATAGCCGCGTAGATCGCCGTCGTCATTGGCCGCGCCGATGGAAAAAAATGCGTTCTCGGGTTGGGAAATATTGCCCCAATAGAGGTTCGGATGTGCGTTGAAGATCATCAGGCCGCTCATCAGCAGGATCATCAACGCGACGGCGTTGGTCCAGTGAGTCAAGCGGGTAATGCGATTGTGACGATAGACGATCTCCATGATCGGCTCTCCTGACGACTCAGCAAAGGTCGCTGTTCCGTTACTTTAGATGTCGCCTGCGGCCAATAAGCTACGGACTAGCACATGGCGACCATATCTCAAGCGACGCCTTTACCCAACTCGGTGGTGCAGGGACATTGATCGGGAAAGCGCTCGCATTCGATATCAACCTCCAGCGTGCCAGCGATTGGCGGTTTTTCCTGCAGGGTTTGCTGGCGAAGTTTTTGAGTAATTCCTAACCATACGACGACAGTGGCGAGCGTGAGCCAGGCCATCCAACGGGTGTCCAAGGGCTGCGCAATGACTCCGCCGGGCGCGATCTGGCGCACCCAAAAATAAAGCGCGCCGGCGGCGATGCCTTCGGCGACGCGAGCGCCGACGCCGTCGACGGCAAGTTTTACGAAGGAGCGCTCGCGGGAATCCACCGCGACAAATGCCTGTTCCCAGATCGAACGGTGTACCGACGAGCGCAAACCGCCTTCCGTCACGCGCAATACCGAAAGGCTCAGGGCCGTGGCCGCCGCGCTGGCAAAGCTCGCGCCGCCGACCAATGCAAACGGCAAGACCATCAAGCCGCCACGGATACCGATTTTGTCTTGGATCTTGGGCGTGACAAAGAGCTGCAAGAGCAGCGAGCCGAAGTTCAGCAGGATGTAAAAATTAGCGAAAAAATTGGCGTTGCCTTTCGAGCCCATGCTTGCGGTGGTGGCTGAAATATAGAATTGGACGTCGATCAGAAGCCCGGCCAGGGCACCGGTCATTGAAATGCACAGCAGTGTCAACGCGTAAGGATTCGCCAGCGGCGTCAAATAGCCGGATTTTGCATCTTCGTGAGTCTGCTTCGGTGCGACGTTGCTCGGAAACCGCCGGTGCGTGTAGGCGACCAGACCGACAACTCCGAGGACCGTCAGCGCGCCGAAGAAAATTAGCCATTTGGGTTCCACGAGATGGCCGAGTCCTTTGGCGACAAAACCACCCGCCATGCCACCGGCTAGCGAGCTGGCGCCGATTTTACTGAAGGCCCGCGCGGCCTGCGCCTTCGGCGTGGTTTCGAAGATATCGCTGGCAAGCAACCAAAGACTTGCGAAGATGATCGCGAAAACCGCGGGAATAAGAATAAAAATATTGAACAAGAGCGCCGAATCTCCCGGTTGGAGAAAGGGCGCCGACGCGGCGAGTGTTGCGGCCGCGAACAGCATCAATCCGAGGCGCGCGGGCCGCGCACCCCAGGTTTTCATCGCTTTCACGAAGAGCATCGCCAAGGGCAATGAGGCCGTGGTGATCATGATCGTTGCGATCGGCAGTTGAAGAATTCCTTTGCCCTGGAAAAAAAGCGCGTCTCGGCCGGTCTTGGCGACGATGAAAGCCAGCGTGGTTAGGCCGATGGCAAGGCCCGGAAAGAAGATTTTCTGGCGGTCTTGGTTTTGCTCGGACATGGAGCGAGGGAATTTATCGCCGTGCGGTGACCGGAAGCGAATTATCGTAAAATCTTTAATTCATGCGTCGCGAACTACTTCAGTAAAGTTCCGGGGTTTCGTCACTCTCCATACTGCTGAATCAGTTTGGCGACCAGGGCGGTCCAACCGGTCTGATGGCTGGCGCCGATACCGGCGCCGTTATCGCCATGGAAATATTCGTAAAATGGGACGAGATCGCGCCAGTGAGGATCGTTTTGAAATTTCTCGGTGCCGCCGAAAACCGGTCTGCGACCGTTTTCATCGCGCAGAAAGATATTCGTGAGCCGCTGGGAAATGTCTCCGGCGGTCTCCCAGAGATTGATCATTCTGCCGGAGTTGGTGGGACACTCGATCTTGTATTGATCGCCGTAGAAAAAATGAAATTTCTGCAGCGACTCGATCAGTAGATAGTTCACCGGAAACCAGATCGGGCCGCGCCAGTTGGAGTTGCCGCCGAAAAGGCCGGTGCTCGATTCGGCCGGTTCGTAGTCGACACGATAGTTCATGCCGTTGACCGGTAAGGATGTAAGGATGATCGCGGTGATAGCGCGACAGCGCGCGGATGCCATAGGGCGAAAGAAATTCGTTTTCGTCGAGCATGTAGCGCAGCACGCGTTTAAGACGGTGTGCGATTGACCAATGACAAGAAACGGCGCGGCCCTTCATCGGTCGCTTGGGTTTCGATATGATCGCTCAGCCGGGCGCGATTTTCGATGAACCATTGCATGCGCCGTTTGAAGCCGGGCAGATGGTCGACCAGCGCGGGATCGAGAGTTTCCACGGCGAATAGCGGAATGAGGCCGACCATGGAGCGCACTTTGAGCGGCAGGTTCTTGCCGTCGTCGTGGTGGAGCACGTCGTAGTAGAAGCCGTCTTTTTGATCCCACAGCTCGATGTTTTCGCCGCCGAGGTTGTTCATCGCTTCGCAGATATAAACGAAATGCTCGAAGAAC
The DNA here is from genome assembly GCA_963811315.1 of uncultured delta proteobacterium. Classification (GTDB taxonomy): domain Bacteria; phylum Desulfobacterota; class Binatia; order UBA9968; family UBA9968; genus DP-20. Next base: position 63,639 of record CAWERH010000037.1, on the reverse strand, counting down.
TTGCTGGCGACGTCTTCATAGGCGGAGTTTTCGCGCGCCAGTTCCAGCGCGATGGCCAACATGTTCAGGCAGTACATGCCCATCCAACTGGTGCCGTCGGACTGCTCGATATGTCCGCCGGTCGGCAGCGGCGCGCTGCGGTCGAACACGCCGATATTGTCGAGACCGAGAAATCCGCCTTGAAAGACGTTTCGCCCTTCGGTGTCTTTGCGATTGACCCACCAGGTAAAATTGAGCAACAGTTTTTGAAAAATGCGTTCGAGAAATTTGCGATCGCCTTCACCGCGCCGCTTCATCTCGACTTTGTAGACGCGCCAGGCCGCCCACGCATGCACCGGCGGGTTGACGTCTCCGAAAGCCCATTCATAAGCCGGTAGCTGGCCGTTGGGGTGCATGTACCATTCGCGGGTCATGAGCAGAAGCTGCTCCTTGGCGAAATCGGCGTCCGCGATGGCGAGAGCGACGCAATGAAAAGCCAGGTCCCAGGCGGCGTACCACGGGTACTCCCATTTGTCGGGCATGGAAATGACGTCGGCATTGTAAAGGTGATGCCATTCGTGATTGCGCCCGCTCAGACGCTCCTTCGGAACGTCGGGGCCCGCCGGATCGCCCTTGGTCCAGCGGTTGACGTCGTAGTGGTAAAATTGCTTGCTCCACATCAAGCCGCCAAGCGCCTGGCGCATGATCTGGGATTGATCGGCCGTGACCGTCTCGGGAATCACCGTGCGGTAGAATTCGTCCGCTTCCGCCTTCCGTTGGGCAAACAGTTTATCGAATTCGCCGTTCAACGACTTGCCGCTGTTGGGCGCAGCGCTGCTCAAGCGTAAGCGCAGTGTCATGCACTCACCGGGCGCCACTAGCGAAGTATAATGCGCAGCGGCTTTGGTGCCGTAGCCATCCGGGTTGGCCGCCGTTTTTACGCCGTGCACGACAAAGTCGTTGATGCCGTCCTTGACGTAGGGCGACTGGTTCTCGGTATTAAACAGGCGCTGGTTGTTGGTTTCGTTCTCGCTGAAAAGCATATTCGGCGTGCCTTCGCAGTACAGCCAGCGCGAGCCGTAGTAGTAGTGGTCGAGTTTGATCGCGGCGACTTCCGTCGACACGTCGCGACGAAGCTTCGGTTTTCTCTCATCCAAACCCCACGACCAAGTGTTGCGGAACCAGATCGTCGGCAGTAAATCGATCGGCGCTGCCGCGGGTCCGCGGTTGATCGCTTCGATGCGAATTAAAATATCTTCCGGCCCGGCCTTGGCATATTCAACAAACACGTCGAAGTAGCGGTCTTCGTCGAAGACTCCGGTGTCGATCAATTCATATTCGAGTTCGCGTTTGCCGCGGCGGCGATTCTCCTCGACCAAGCGGCTGTAGGGAAACTCCGCCTGCGGATACTTGTAGAGAAATCTCATGTAGGAATGCGTCGGCGTGGAGTCGAGATAAAAATAATATTCTTTGACATCCTCGCCGTGATTGCCCTCGTTGCCGCTAAGGCCGAACAGGCGCTCCTTGAGAATCGGATCCTTGCCGTTCCACAGAGCCAGGGCGAAACAAATGTACTGGTGGCGGTCGCAGATGCCGCCGAGGCCGTCTTCGCCCCAGCGGTAGGCGCGGCTGCGCGCGTGATCGTGCGGCAGATATTCCCATGCCGTGCCATGAGCGCTGTAGTCTTCGCGCACGGTGCCCCACTGACGCTCTGAGAGGTAAGGGCCCCAGCGTTTCCAGTTCGCCTTACGGCCGCGGTCCTCCTGGAGTCTGAGTTCTTCTTGAGTCATCTTTCTTTTCGCGAGGGGTCTGATTTTATCGGCCATTGTAGCACATCCTGTAGGGAGCTTTCCTTAGTCGTCAGGACGCTCCTTGAAGTAACGACGCCAGCTTTCCAGCGGTTACTCACCTGTTTGGATGCAGGCTGGCGGTGAGAAGATGCGAAATTGAACCGGAGTGTTGGCGTAGTGGAGTAATGTCAGAAACCCAATACTCCAACACTCCAGTACTCCATCACTGCGAGTTCTGTGGGTGCGCTAGCACGATACGATCGAGGCGCAGCAGTTCTCCCAGGGACCAGGCTTGAAATGGGCAGCCGCGCGGGGTGAATGGCGGTTCGGCATCGGTGATCTCCGAGACATGGCCGAGACCGCCGTGTTGCAGGTGTTTCATCAGCGGTGTTAGGAAACGCGCTCGCGCTTCGCGCTTGGCTTGGGTTGTATTGCCGCGCACTCGCAGCCAGGCTTCGACAAATGGGCCTATCAGCCAGAGCCAGACCGTGCCTTGGTGATAGGCGCCATCGCGCTCGCGCCCGCCGCCCTGGTAGCGAGCACATAATTGGGATCGTGCGGCGCTAGGGAGCGCAGGCCCAGCGGCGTCCAAAGGCAGCGTCTCGACAGCGTCGACGATCTTCTCGGCTGCTGCGCCGTCCATGATCTGCAACGGCAATCCGCCGACGGCGAAGATCTGATTGGGCCGAAACGCGGCGTCGATCTTTCCGGCTTCATGATCGACATCGATAACGTCGTAAAGAAATCCTGATCCTCATTCCAGAAGCGCCGGCGAAACTCTTCGAGTCCTCGGATCAGCGGCTCTTGCCACTGGTCGTTGAAGTCGGCTGGCGATCCAGAGCGCGTTCAACCACAGGGCTTGTACTTCCACCGGCTTGCCGATTCTCGGTGTGACAACCCAGTCGCCGACTTTGGAGTCCATCCAGGTAAGCTGCACGCCGGGTTCGCCGGCGGCGAGCAGGCCGTCTTGATCCGTGCGAATGCCGTAGCGCGTACCCTGTGAGTGGCCGGTGAGAATGGCGTCGACGGCTTTCTGCAACGATTTTTCTTTGCGGCAGAGAGACGATGCTGCCAGTGCCGTTGGCAATGCGTCAGAAAGTCATGGACTGCAACGATGTACCATAACGAGGCGTCCACTGAATTGTATTCGGGTCGGTCGCCGTGATCGGGAAACAAATTGGCTAACATGCCTTCCGAGACGACGTTGGACCACTCGACCAATATGTCTCGCGCCTCCTCCAGCCGGCCGGTGGCTAAACAGAGACCGCGCAGCGAGATGAAGGTGTCGCGACCCCAGTCGGTGAACCACGGATAACCGGCGACGATGGTCTTGCCAGTGCCGCGTTTCACCAGGTAGCTATCCGCGGCGCGGTGCGAGAGCGGAAGCAAACGAAGCGCGACGAGATTGTTCGGCAGTGCGCAAATTCGCCACCAGCTGAACGGTGCTTTGTGGCGTCCGCACGTAACCATTGACCAGCCCTTCAGCCGCGAAAACCAAACACGCTTCGGCCGCGCTCAGTCCCCAATGAAAACTTCCGGGCGCAGCGAGATCTTCGGTAAAATCCAGCCCGCGCTGGCGCTCCTGTTCGTAGACAAAATTACGATACCAATCCGGCTCGATGCCGGTAAGCGCCTTGTGCAGTGCGACGATGCCGGGGATACCGCGAATAGGGATGCCAAATGATGCGTTGGTCAGTGACCTCTGGTTGAAACTGAAACAGCGCGATTTTCATGATGTAGCGAATGGTAGTCGCGCCCCGAGAGAAAGGGTCTGACCGTCAATCGTGGCTTGCCCGGTCGAGTTAAGTCAATTGCCAGCATAGAACCACGATCGATGTGCTCGTGGACGGCGAAGATTTCCTGTTGGATCTTCGTTGCCGTCTTCCAGGGCAAAGATCCACTTGGGCCAGGGCTCGGCGGTGAATTCGACGATGCGCCGAGCCTCCGTCAGGATGCACGGTGTCGAGCGGCGTAGAGGTGCGACGACAAAGCAAAATTGCCGTTGGCGGTCTCCACCCGTTGCATCAAAGCCGTTGACGAGCACGAGTCGTCCGGCGGGCGGCCGCGTTGCCGCGAGCAGCAGCGCGTGATAGCGGCGCGTGCGAATCCCGGAGATGGTTCCCGAAGCGAAACCGCCGAGACCGTCGGCTTCGAGCCATTCGTCACTCATCATCTGTTCGTAGTCGTATGCCAAGTGGTTCTAACGTTAAACTGTTCATATCTGCGCCCTCTTACACCCTCGCCCAAAGTGGGAGAGGGCAGGGGTGAGGGTGCCACAGTCAACGCCCCCTCACCCTAGCCCTTCCCACCGATTACGTCGTGGAGAGGGAATTTTATTCTGAGTGTCATGTTTCGCATCCTAGGCAACTGAAAGTCGCCGATTCCAGAAAAATTTCCAAGTTCGAGCCGCTCATTTATCTCTCGATCACCTGCAATCCGTGCCCGTCCGGATCACGGGGCAGAAAACCTTTGACAAAGCCCAAGCCGTTCTCCGACAAGGCCGCACGCTAGGGGATATTATTCGGCCGCCGGCTGCGCGGAGTTTCCGCGCAGCGATCGGAGTGCGTTCGCCGTCGCCAGCGTCGTTTGCCAGTGCCAAATGTCGTTAGCGCCGCTGTCCTTGGGCGTAGGCCGTCCATCGCGCGGTGTGAGATATTCGAGGAATTCCAGTCCCGGCCCCGTCAGCGCGCGCAGTCCGCTGATATGCAAACGCGCGTTCGCGACGTTGTTCAAGTGTTCCTGCTCGGTACCGAAATTCATGCTCTCGCCTGTGAGTTTAAGCCCAAGGATATCCCGATAGTACCTTAGGCTGGCCCGCGTGTTCGAAACGACAATCGCGGTGTGATCGATGCCAAGAAAGAGTCTGTCGCGATTCTGCTGCCAGCGCGGATCGCCCTTGCCTGGAGGAAAATAAATAATCTCCAGATTGTGACCGTTCGGTATCCTTGAAGTAGAAAGCGCGGATGCCGGCCGCGGCTTGGTTGGTTGCCGGGATGGTCTGCGGTGCGGTGGAAGTATGGCGAACTTTATGAGCGCGCAGCTGCTGATAAGCTCTGTCCATGTCGCTGCGACGATGGCGATGTGTTGAAACCCATGATCGTGGCTGCGCCAATCGATCGAGATCGGCCGCCCTTCGAGCGCCAGATACTAGCTCAACTCGATCGTCTCACCGCCTAGCTTCATCCCCACTACACGCATGCGCAGACCAAAGATGCCTTGCAATCTCTTATAACTCGGCGCCGTGGACTTCAACGTCGCTAATTTTTTCGAAGCTCAAAACTTTCGAAAAGAAATCCATCTATTGGTCCATGTCTGTGACGTCATGCCGACTGCGTCAACGAACTCCACGAGTTGACCAAACGCGCGACTTCTCAGGCCGCCGAACACGCTCACGCCCACGAGCACGCCCACGATCACGCTCTTCTCAGCCTGTCCTGTTGTCTCTCGCTCCATGCCTAGCTTCATTTTATTCTCTCGATCAGATGTTCCCCGACGCGCAACGCGTTTGCCATGATCGTCAACGCCGGGTTCACCGCGCCGCTCGAACGGAAGAAGCTGCCATCGACAACGTAAGATTGTCCAGTTCGTGCGCTTTGCAGTTCGCGTCCAGCGCCGCTGGTTTTCGGATCGTTGCCGAAGCGATTGTGCCCTTTTGATGGGCGACACCGGCCAGTGGAATGCGCTCGCCGACGAACAAATTGCGCGCGAACAGCCCTCGTGGCAATCATCACCATGAACCGCGCATTTGCGTCTGCTGCTTCATCAGCTCTTTCAGTTTCGCGATGAAGCCGCTTGTGCCCTTCTTCGTTGTTCGGCTTGTAGTTGCGAGCACGATGTCGCCGTTTCCGTCCAACGTCACGCGGTTTTTCGGGTCTGGCAGATCTTCCGAGGTCAGCCAGAAGTCGAGCGAATGCTTGCGCCATCAGATCGAGTGTCCATCCTGGAGCGATTGCCGGCGCTCCGCCTTTGAGTGTCTCGCCGTCCAGTTTGCCGACGAATGAGATGTGGCCCATCGGGTAATCCCAATCCTGCGACGCCGAAATAGAAATCGTTCACGCGACAGCGTTTTCTGAAACACTGGTCGGGTTGGGGCATTTGCGATAACGCCATCAAGACCGAGTTCACGTGGCCCATGTAATGCCGTCCAACCATGTCAGAGTCGTTGGCCAGTCCGTTCGGATGCTGGTCATTGGCCGAGCGCAGCAGCAACGCCGCCGAATTGATCGCGCCACAAGATACGACCACGATCATTCCGCGGAGTAGTCTCCGTCGATTGCCGTTGTGTTTGATCACGAAGTTTGTCGACTTCCGTCCGGAAGCAGCTGGTTTCCAGACGTTCGACGTACGCATCGGTCATCAGGGTTACATTCGGATGGTCTAACGCCGGATCGACAGCGCAGATTTGCGCGTCCGCTTTGGCGTTCACCAGGCAGGGAAAGCCATCGCAAGTTCCGCAGCGGATGCATTTGCTCTCTTGCGGATTTTTTTCGTTCGAGCATCACGCCCAGCGGTGTATGAAATGGCTTGCAGCCCAGGTTGGCGAAGTCGTCGCTCAGTTGTTGGATGCGTGGCTCGTGGCTGATCGCCGGATGTGGTAGCAGGCGCTCGCTTTTGGCTCCGTCGGATCTTCGCCGCGATTGCCGTGCACGTGGTAGAGTTGCTCCGCTGCGGTGTAGTAGGGCTCCATCTCGTCGTAAGAGATCGGCCATGCCGGCGAAACCCCGCCATGATGTTTGATCTCGCCGAAATCTTCTTTACGCAGACGAAATAGCGCGGCGCCGTAGAATTTCGTGTTGCCACCGACGTAGTAGTTCGTGTGCGGGTGCAGTTCTTTCCCGTCTTTATCGTGCCATTTTTCTTTGGTTTTGTATTTTCCCTTCTAGATTGACCGCGCGTGGATTCCAGTTGTCTTTTTCTCGCGGCACGTAGCCGCCGCGTTCGAGTATCAGAATCTTCTTGCCCGTCGGCGCCAGCTTGTGCGCGAGGTGCCGCCGCCTGCGCCGCTGCCGATGATGATGACAACGTCGTAATGGTTATTTGCTGGCATGGGGTCTCTCCGTGACGGTTTTGTGACGGGTCTTTCGCAGCTCATAAAGATCGTTAGAGGTCCGGTGCGATGCAAAGGGTGCGAAACTGCAAGGCTGTTTACTTTTGAGAGCGTAGCCGGCGGTGGGGTTCGGGATTGCAGCGAGAATTCCTAACCCTTCGCCGAAGCCAGCGGTGCGGTCGCGAAGTTGACGCCAAAGCGTTTGCACCACACGTGACGGCCCGGTACTTCGCCAGGTCGATGCCTGCCGGTAGGTCGTAGTTTTGATCGCCAATGTTGCCCTTGATACTGCCGAGGTCGATGAATTCGGCGTTTTTGACGTGTCGTCGTCCTTGGCGTCCGAAGCGGCGACGAGATAAACATGCACATCGGGGCCGTTCGAAGTCTCGAACGCGCTGAAGCGCAGCACGTTCTTGCCGTCCGGCAGTTTGTAGACCGACGCCATGCCTTTAGTTTCATGGGCAACACTGCGGAAATTCCCCTCAGCTACTTTGATGGACATTGCACGCCGTGTACCCTAGAGATGCCTGCCCAAAGTTGACGCCGAAGCGCGCGCACCAGATCGCGACGTTGTTATACTTGTTCAAGTCGGCATCCGCGGGGATGTCGTAGTTCTGGTCGCCCTGTTGCCCTTCATCGATCCCCAGTCGATGAAACCAGCCGCCTTGATTGCGTCACTGCCTTTCTCGACTTCCGCCGCGGCCAGATAGACATGCACGTCCGGATCGTTACGATGTTCTCAAACTCGTCAATCGCAGCGTACGCTTGCCATCGGCGAGCTGATAGATTGAAGCCGTACCTTTAGTCTCGTGCGCCAATATCCTTTGAAACTCCCCTTGGTGAGTTCCATCGGACCTTTCTCGATCGAAGCTATCGCCGCTCCACCGGGAAATTCTTCATTTACTGTCTTGTTGATGAATAACAATTCAGGTCGAAATGCGTACCAGCCGATCGCCAGTGCGAAGATACCAACGCCGTTATTGATATTGCGCTTACTCATGGAACGATCCTCCGTAAATAGGTTCGGTAATTGTTATAGTCTGTGTACCGTCACGCCCGATGTGCTTTGCGAGTGATCGAGAATAACCTGTTTCGTTAGATCTGTGTGAGTGCAGAAACGATGCTAGTTCGCCCCAGATATTTATGAAATTTCTTTTGGATGTAAGGAAGTATAGATGTCTGATTAATGTCACGGCACTTTGACCACGCCGACAATGGTGACAGTGTCTGCGGGTCGAGAAGCGGAAAGGAAAACTAGTTGCCAAAAATACGCAGCGACCATAAAATCCCGACTAATTCAGAGATCCTGGAGAGGATCCGGTTATTTTTTTGATGGCTGCCTTCAAGCGACGTGCCGCGTTCGTCGCCCTTATCGTCGGCTGTGTTTTTGGCTGCATTGATGTATTTTGAGGAGAAGATTGGACGGGTCCTATCTCCCGACGGCCGACTTTTCCTCAAACTTCGTCCCACTAAGACTGATGCCATCGGTTGATTCTTCGTTGGCTGGGCGCGATACATAGAATAGCAAGTGATGAAATGCCTGCTTTGATCATTCAAGTCGAGGGTAGCAATTGACACACGGAGTTCCGACCATGCCACGAACTATCATCCTTGCTGCTTCACTTCCGGCGACGCCGGATAAGTTGTTCGACATGTATCTCGACGCCGAGTCGCACGCGGCGTTTACCGGTCTGCCTGTGATTCTCGAACCGCATAGGGGCGGCGTGTTCGAGGCTTTTGATGGGATGCTTTCCGGGACTATCCTGCACGTGGAGCCGAAGACTTTGATCGTTCAAACCTGGCGGTCGGGGAATTGGCCGCTTACCGCTATGGACTCGGTGCTGATGCTTTCATTCTGGCCTGCGGAAGATGGCGCTCGGATCGAGCTTGTCCATGTCAATGTTCCGGAAGAAGACTTTGCCGGTGTCAGCCAGGGATGGGAAAAGTATTACTGGACGCCGTGGCATGATTATCTGATCGGGAAGTCTTCGGCTGCCTGAACAGCTTCAGAAGGCAGTCCCGGCGAATCCGTTATAGAAATCCAAATATCTATCGAGCTTGAGATGCGAGAGAAACATGATGTCTAGCCGCGACCGAATTGTTTTTTCAGTTGTTGTACGTGGTTTTATTTTTTATCGGCGTCAGTTATAGCCGTCCGGTGCTCGCTCAGTCGAGTGGACAGGGCACGATAGTTGTTAAGGTCACCGGCCTTCGCTCGGAGAAAGGGCAGGTGAAGATCGCGGTATTCAACTCGCCCGAAAAATGGCTCGGCGAGCAACCGATATACTCATCGACGATCGACGTGGCCGGTCAAACAGTTGTTTGGAAAATTACCGATGTTCCGTATGGGGACTACGGCATTGCCGTTCTTCATGATGAAAACAAAAACGGCAAGATGGATAAAAACTTCGTAGGGATACCCCTGGAACCCTACGGGTTTTCAAATAATGTGAGAGTGACTTTTGGGCCACCGACATGGGAGAAATCCAAGTTTGTCGTCAAAGGTTCAACCACCGAAGTTTCAATAGAAGCAAAGTAGAACGCCGGGTTGGGTGTGAATTATGCGCTATTCGCCTACGCGTGCTCCGACGCATTCCCTTCGCGACCAACTTCGCGCGCAGAATGAAGCATCAACCATCCATGGATAGCCTCTTGCTGCGGGGAGTGGTCTTCGGAGCGGTCAGTCTTGCTGACTTTATTTACGGAAAGAGCAGGCGATGTCTCGTTCCACTGTTCTGCGGGATCGGCCTCATGGTGTTTCCACTGTTTTGTGTCGAATGCGGTTCTGCTTCTGATGGTCGGCTTGGTGTTATCCGTACTTCCGTATCTTTTTAGATTTTGAAATTGCGCAGTAAGCCAGCGCGAATATCGATTTGGGGAGGGCGCTTCCCGATAGGCGCGCATGTTCATTCCAGGCGCGGGGCAGAGTCTCACTCCGGCGCAAGCATCTCAAGCTGTTCGGCATGCAAACTCAGGTCGATGACGAGCGGTTCTTCGGGAAGAGGCGAACCCGTTTCGGGCCACAGATCGTCGTCGATGTGAATCTCCACAGCCGCGCATTCGATGCGCAGGTGTTTACCCTTGTGAATGGTCAAACCGGGATAGTTGGATTTGTTTTCGATGCGATCGGAGAGATACTTGTGGATGCGTTCGCGCTCATCGTAGGAGGCGATGACTAAATCGAGCAGGCCGTCGCCTGGATCGGCTGGCGGGGCGAGACAGAAATTGGGACCGACGCTGTGAATATTCATCGCCTCCAACAAAATATATCTCCCGGATAGATCGCGGTCATCGAAGCTGATTTTCATTTCGTGCGAGCGGCAGTTTTCAACGCCGCTTCTGAGGATCTGCAATACCGAAATTAATTTGTCGTCCGTGGCGCTGAGGTGAGCAAGTTGGGCATTGCTCTTGGCGTCCAGCCGCGACATGGTGCTGGTAAACAATCCCATGCCAAAGCCCTCGATGAAGGGTCTGGATCCCCACGGTCCCTTCGCGTTGCCGACGTCGAATTTTACCCGCCGGGCGGAGGTCCAGCCGAAAATCAGTTCATCGAGGGTGCGGTCTTTCACTCCAAGCATCGTCGCAACATTATTGGCCGTGCCCATGGGCAGGATGGCGATGGGGACACGCTTGCCGATCATCCGCTTGGCCACTTGACCGACCATGCCGTCGCCTCCAGCTACGGCGACGACATCGGCGGCTTCTTGCAATGCCTTCTCCCAGCCGGCGTCCGTGGACGACTGAAACGTTGCCGAGTGTCCGGCCTTGTGAATCAATTCCAACAGGTCGTCGCCGGAGGGTTGATGGTCGCCGCCCGCGTCGGGATTATAGATAAGCGTTACGCGCATTTTTTATTTTGCCCGCCTAGATCGATCGATCAAATATGAAATACTGAAACATGCGTGACTGTCAGATTGACAGTCGCGCAAACTTGATTCAAGGAGGCTTAGCGCCGATGCGGATTTTAATCGCCAACGATGACGGTATTTACAGCCCGGGCATCGTGGCGCTTGCTGAAGTGGCTGCCAAATTTGGCGAGGTGCGGATCGTGGCCCCGGATGTCGAACAATCGTCGGCGGGACATTCGATCACGGCATGGCGTCCGCTAAGTTATAAGCGCACGCCAATCAAAGGTTTCGAAGCGTATCGCGTCAACGGGACGCCGGCGGATTGCGTCGGCATTGGCGTGCACAACTGGGAGAATGTCGATGTGGTTCTTTCGGGCATCAACTTCGGCACCAACCTCGGCCATGCCATTTGGCATTCAGGGACGGTGGCGGCGGCCAAGCAAGCAACGCTGTTAGGACTGCGCGGTATTGCCTTGAGCATGCCGGCAAGTAAGGATGAGCCGGATTTCGTTAATTTGAAGCAGTCCGTCGAAAAAGTTTTGGAGATTGTTCTCAAAGATCCCAAACTGACGCTGGTTAACGTCAACTTTCCGGAGGAAGACCCTAAGGGTCTGCGCTGGACCCGTCAGTCGGTGCGCCGCTACGATGGCAAGATCGTACCCGGCGAAGATCCAATGGGGCGGCAACATTTTTGGTTCAGCGTCATACCTATCGAGGGCACTGAAGAGGGCACCGACCGGTGGGCGCTGGAGCAGGGTTACGTGTCGCTCACGCCGTCTGCGGCTGGACCTGACCAACGAGACCGAACTCATCGAGGCCGCAAGGCGCCACCCGCTGAAATAATTTTCGGTACCCATGGAATGCGCCGAGCCAACTCGACTGGAGCACGATATTCGTACCGACGTTGCCCATAGCGGAAATATTTCTGCGTGGCACGGTGATCTACCTCCTGTTGTTCGGCATCCTGCGGGTCCTCAGGCGCGAGGCGGGAGCGATCGGCGTCGCCGATCTCCTTGTGGTCGTGCTGGTGGCCGACGCGGCGCAAAATGCCATGGCCAGCGACTACAAGTCGATCACCGAAGGTGTCCTGTTGGTCGGAACCATTGTCGGATGGGACTATTTTTTAAACTGGCTCGGCTATCGGTCTCGTTGGGTGCACAACCTGCTACGGCCGGCGCCGTTGCCGTTGATCAAAGACGGGCGGTTGCTCAGGAGGAATCTGCGCCAGGAATTGATCACGACAGATGAATTGATGAGCGAATTGCGCCAGCAAGGAGTCGAGAGCGTGGATGCGGTGCGCCGTTGCTACCTCGAGGGCGACGGCCATTTTAGTGTGATCACGGACCAAGGCGAAAAAAGTGAGCACGGCAAGAAAAAATCCCTGACTTCATGAAAGGCGTGCTGCTCGATGGATTACGCTGATCTCGCGCAATGGCCCGCCATGGTATTGACCGTCGCGGCAGCCTGGCTGGTCGGCTCGCAGTCCCGGCTGAAACGCAGCATAGGGTTTTGGATATTTCTCGCCAGTAACGTGCTCTGGGTGATCTGGGGTCTGCGTGCGAGCGCCTACGCATTGATTATTTTGCAGATCTGCCTGGCGGCCATCAACATCCGCGGCGCGCAGAAGAACGATCCCTCGGCCAGTCGCGGCAGTCAAGCAGCGTAAGCTTTCGACGACCTTCCTATTTTCACCGCAGCGCTTCGTTAGAAATTGGCGCTCGCCGCGCTAACCAGTGCCATCGCAATCGGCCCAATTTGTCGGGCGTTTTACTTCATCGCGAGGTGAAATGCTTACAGTCTTTTCAAGCCCTGCTCGACATGTGTCTGAAATCTCAATGATAAATTGCTGGCACGGGCTTTGCGCTCCGAAATTTCAATGAACAATGTCAATTTCAAACCTGAAGAAAAACTCGCGGAGCAGCCGCAACAAAATCGTTGCGAGCGCTGTGGCGCGGTTTTTCGTTCGCCTGAAGAATTAGCGCGTCATCGTTCGGGATGCCGCGACGAGAAATACCAGTTGAAAGACTGACTCAATCACCGAGCGGGAGGAGCACAATTATGAATTGGGATCAAATTGCCGGGCAGTGGAAACAAATCAAGGGTAAAGCGAAGACCAAATGGGGCAAGCTGACCGACGATGAAGTGGACATCGTCGAGGGTAAGCGCGACCAGCTGGTCGGTAAAATCCAGGAACGTTACGGTATCGATAAAGACAAGGCGGAGAAGGAAGTCGACGAGTGGGTAAAAGGGTTTTGAGCGCGCTAGCGTGACGTGCTGCGGGGAAAAGAGCGACGTGCGTTGGCGCTGAGAGATGACAATGAAGATTCGCAGACTTTCGCGGCTTTCCCAATATACCGGGCTTGGTTTGATCTCCAGTCTTCTGGTCTGTCCGCCTGGTTTCGGGTTCGACACTGCTGGAATAACCCCCGCATCTATTTCTCCGCCCGCTGCGGTATCGCAGACAGAAAAAGTCGTTACTTTCAACAACGAATCGCTCGATAGGATGTTCGGTAAGGACCGGGTCGTGGAAAGAAGCCGTTCTCCCATGGGGGCTGGATCGTCCTATGGAACGGATGCGCCTGCCGTTGCACCGAACGAGTCGCTGTTGCGTGGCATTACGCGGGAGACTAAGGCGCGCCGGGCGGCGGCGCTAAGGCTCGCGGAAAAGGGCCGAATGCTCCTGCAAAAAAAGGAATACCAAAAAAGCGTTGCTCAACTCGAGCAAGCGCTTAGCCTGGATGCTAATCCGTTTATTTATTATTACCTGGCCAAAGGGCACTACTATTTGGGGAACAGTGATCGCGCGTCGGGTTTTCTAGCGGCGGCTGAGGCCGGGCTTGTGCCGGATGCCTGGTGGATGGGTGAATTTGTCGTCGCTGCGAACGGCGATTTCGTCCCTGCCGGAGGCGCAACAGCCCGCGGTGAGACAAAACGTCAGTTGGGTTTCGCAGTATTAGGCCCGCCGAAAAACCGAGCGCGAGAGTAAGGCTAGATCGTGGTGGCTAAAAAAACCAAACGCTGGTCCCAGCATGTGACAGAGAAGAGCGACGCGCTGGACTTGGAATCGGGAGTGTTTACTCACGATGATCCGCGCCGGATCGCGCTCTCGCTCAAACGTTCCGCCGAAAGAAGCCGGCGGCGCAAAAGCGATCCATTTCGTTCCGCATTATCGATGCTGAATTTCTACATCAACCGCGCTGGAAGTAAGCTGCCAAAAACACGCCGCGCGCGGCTTGAGGCGGCGAAGGACGAACTGCGCTCACTTTATCATCGAAAAGCCGCGCGCTAAATTGCGTCGCGCCGGCGCCGTAGAAGAACAACATTCGCTATTGTTTCATTCCGGAAAAACTATTGACCGTGGCGTGTAGGTTGCGCGCGAAGTCAGTGGCGGCCTGGGTGTCCATGCTGAACGCCGTGCGGGCGTACTCTTTGAGTGCGAGCACGGCCGCGAGCGGCATCTTTTTCATATGCTCGACCAAAGTCGCCACCGCGCCATCAAGCTCGTTGGCCGGCACGACATTGCTGGCGAGGCCGAATAGGAGCGCTTTGTGCGCGTCGATTTCTTGCGCCGAGTACATCATGAAGGTCGCAGCCTTGCGCGGCACGCGATCGACTAAGGCTGAAAAGGCAATAGTGGGCATGATGCGATGGGCGGTCTCGGGAAACGAGAAACGCGCTTTTTCGCTGGCGATCGTGATGTCGCAGAGCGCGGCAAGCGCGCAACCGAGACCCACGGCGCGGCCCTGAACGATGCCAATGATCGGTACTTTGGCGTTACGAAAAGCGCCGTAGAGATTGAAAATCGTTTCGGCGCGGTCACGCACCGCATAGGCTTCCGGAGCCGGCCCGGGTTGCGCTTGACCCATCGCTTCGCGTCCCAAGCAAAAATCTTCACCTGCGCCTCTAAATAAAATCAGCCGGGATCCCTTCGCCGCGTCAGCGAACATCTGAGTGACCTGTGCCCAGACCGTATCGGTTTGGCGATTGCCGATGTCCGGGCGGTTCAATGTGATCGTTGTAACGTCGCCGTCTTTTTGCATCAGCACTGGTTCTGCCATCGGAGTCTCCTTCAATTTAAATGATGCGACTGTAGAGGAGCCGCGCGGGTTCTGTCAACGCCGGCTAATCGCATCCTAGCTCGGAGCGTTAATCTTAAGCGTGTGCCGGAAACTTAGACACATGCGAGGTTCGGATTTTTTAGCTCGTGTCCATGGAGCGTGTGTAGTTCTTGAGCAGACTGTGAGTGTAAATGAGGCAAGGCTAACGATCCAACTTAGGACGTCAGAGGATTCTCGGTCAATATTCAGTAAATTAATACGGCATGGCGATTGCTCCTTCACTAAACGTGGCGACGGCAACGAGGCCTTCGCCTCGAAGCAAAGGCGCTTGACCTCAAAAGGATTCGGCGCCTTTTTTATTGCCGCACAATTGGAGGAATGAAATGTTTTTGCCAGGGAAAGTATTGATACAAAAGTCAGAAGGTCGGTTGGGATTTCGTCCAATCATGAGGTGGAGCATCGCCGTGCTGCTCGGCATGCTCGCAGTCGGCCCGAGCGCTCGCGCCGCAGACAATGAGGACGACGCATACAGTCGCTGGTATTTCACTGCCGACGAAGTCGAGGCGGCCTATCAGTATCAGCAAAATTATGGCGAACGGCTACGCGCGCCGTTGCGGGCGGGAGAGTGCGTATTTCGCAATGTCGAGTTTTCGGCCAACTATCGAGGGACGAAAATTGCTGTTCCTTGCCGATTTGTCACCCAGGTCACGCGCCATCTAAAAGAGATGCTCGATGGCGGCGCGGCGAAATTTCTTTTCCCATTAGACGCCGATCACGCTCACCTCGGTGTGCCGAAAGAAGCGTGGAACCAGAAGTATAAAGATCTTCCCGTCGAGCAGCTTTTTGCAGCGCTGGTGCGCGACCCCGGTTTAGTTGCGCTCTATCATACGGCGGAGCATTTGCGAGTGACCGACCGCAAAACCGGCGCGCTGAATAGCGACGCTAAGAAATGGCAAGACAAGCGCAACGTCATCGGCTACTTCGATGGCCGACCGAATAAGATATTGCCGGCTCAACCGAACGGCCAGGGTGCGTCGATGCCCGAAGAATATTATTCCTACAGCGGCTTTACGTTTCTCGCCAGCCCTAGAGGCGAGCTATTTCTCTCGCTGGGTACGAGCATGGTGACGTTCGACGTTGCCTTCGACGCGGATCATAACGAGGATATTTCCTTTCCCAATCTGGGTAGTGACGAGAAGCGCCTTATTCGAACCAACCAATAGACGAACTCGCGCCCGAATTTGTCTGTCCCCAATGCCTGGTGCCTGACGGCGAGGCGTGGCGGCGTAGTACTTAGGGTTTAACTTGTTGCGGCTGTTTGGCGACCGGAGCTTTCTCCAGGCCGGGCAGAATGGATCGGAAGAAGGCATTTTGAACCAATCCCAAGATAATCTCCAAAGTGCTTGTCTGAGGATTCGATAACTTGCCGGTGATCTTCGTTGTCGTCGCGACTTCCTCACGGCTTCGATTCTCTAAAATCCAAGATAAACCGCCGAGAATGCCTTCGTAGACTTGGCGTAAGAGCGACTTATTGCGATCCTGTTTGGAGTCGTAAACGCTGATGTCCTTGAAAAGCGGCTTGACGTAGCCGTCAATGACGCCATCGTGGACGCCGATCTCGCTGTATAACGAAAACGCGCCGGCAGCGACGTCGAAACCGCCGTAAGCGAGAAAAAGCGGGTTGAGCGGTTTCATATCCGATTGATCGATGGCGATTTGGAGATCGAAATTGGCGCTCTTACCCTTGGGGCGGAAATTTATGGTCGCGCGCGCCGGCCCCGATCCCATAAACCGCCCGCTCAAAGTTCCCGTAGCACTGCCGTTCTCGCTCTGATTACTCAAATTTTTTACGCTTAGATTGGCGCTTGTAAGAAACAGCCGGTAGGGCGGATTGCTTGCCTGGTTGATCAAGCCGATTTCGCTGTCGACCACGCTAATTTCGTTGACGCGCAGATCGAAGTCTGGATTGTTGGATTGTTCGCGGATCATCGTGTCCGTTTTCTCGGCGATTTCTTGGCCCGGCGAGTTTTCCGCTTTGGTGTGGGTATAGTCACCGACAAGTTTGACGATTTCGATTTTCGGGATGTCGAGGATTTGGCGCTTTTGTGCATATTCGATGGTTCCGGCGGTATTCAGGGTGCCGCCGCGCAACGAGAAGTGATAGCGCTCGATGATCGGCCGGAAGTAGTCGAGTTCGATCTGGCGCAAATCGACGGAGGCTTTGATATTGGCGTGCGGCACCGCGAGAAAGTCGGCGTGGCCGTCGACCGTCACTCGGCCCTTCTCAAAAACATCACCGTCCAAGTGAACCTCCGATGGATATTGCTCCGGGGCCGACTTGGCGTTGCGAATATTGCGCGCCCGAAAATGGACCCTGCGCAGTCGCAGCGGCCGGTATGGGCCTTCATCGACGTAGGTGAGATCGCCATTGATGAGCTCAAATTCATTGATCTTGAGCGGATAGATTGCCAGCAACGCATCCTGCCAGCCGCGGTCTTCAAACGAGACCTTGTCGCGCACTTCACTACGCATGCGCTTGAGATCGATGAATAGTTTAGGATCTTTGATCTTGAAGTCGGCAACGACCTTACCCGATAGCAACGCCCGCCAATTGACGCTTGCCGTCAGCAACGGGATTTCGGCAACCGGGCGGTCTGCGTGCGCGTCTTGAGTGATTACAAAATTTTCCAGGTCGAGGGAGAAACCGATGGGATGGAAGTCGAGCCGCTGAATTTTTGCCGTGTAACCTTTGAGCGCCGCATTGATCTGCGCTTCGGTGCTCCGGCGCAACGGCTCATTGACAAAAAACTTTACGTAGACCACCGCCACGCCGGCCAGCAACAGCAAAAATACCAATACCCATTTTCCAATCCTTAGCATCAATATGGCTTAGTAATCGTAACCGAAATTGTAGCGCAAGCTGTGTGCCATCGGCAAACTTAAAGAAAACGAAAACTTGCGGCCCACGTCAACTTGAGCGCGGAGGATAAACCCATTTCCGACAGGAAAATCCATCAGCGTTAGGGATCTAACCATCCACCGCTCCTCGCGTCATTGTTCTTGCCAATCCGAAACGCGATCACTAGAATACGCCTAGTCGAAATCCAAGATGTCAAAAGCACGCTACGATGCATTCCGTGTAGAAAAACTGTGAACTCAGAAGGAGCTAAACGATGGCGGAACAAACCCTGCAAGGAAGCTGTTTATGCAAGTCGGTGCGCTATGAGGTGAGCACGCCTTTCGCGCGATTTGGTCATTGTTATTGTTCGCGGTGCCGCAAAGCGACCGGCGGCGTGCGCTCGACCAACATCGGCGTGCCCATCGCCCAGTTTCGCTGGACCCAGGGTGAGGATTTGGTCAAACGATTCGACCTGCCCGAAGCCAAGAGCTTTGCCCGGCAAATATGCGCCAATTGCAATTGCCCCGTGCCGCATGCCTCGCGCGATCGCCAACGCGTCATCGTGCCGGCGGGGACACTGGACGATGTCCCGCCCGGCAAACCGTCGGCGCATGGTCACTGGAGCAGCCGAGTGCCGTGGGTGGAGACCGACGAGTCCGAGTTGCCCTGTGAGAACTAAAATTATTGGGCTTTAATGAAGGACGGCGTGGGCGATCACTTCGAAGCCGACGATCCCCAGAGTAACGATTGACGCGCCGAGTACAAAAGTCGTGCGC
Organism: uncultured delta proteobacterium; assembly: GCA_963811315.1. GTDB lineage: Bacteria > Desulfobacterota > Binatia > UBA9968 > UBA9968 > DP-20. The sequence goes on along the minus strand of CAWERH010000037.1, from coordinate 45,242 downwards.
CGTCTTTCCAGTGTCGTCATATTCTTGAGATGCGCCGGTATCTTTGATTCATTCCTCAACGTCCACGCGCGCCGTAGTGTGTAGAGATTGGCGAGCGCAGCCAGCGTAGTCAGTATCAGAACCGGCACGCGAAAGACGCTTTGGTCGAGGAGCGTTAACGTTCCCGCTAGACCGAAGAGACCGCCGGCGCCCAAAACCACCGCGAGGGGACCGATGAGAGTCGCTACGGCGCAGGGCGCGCCGAGGATGCCAAAAATAATCGCGCCCACGCTGGTGCGCTGGCCCGCGGTGGTTTCCGGCAAATCATTGGCGAGAGGGCGCGCTGCTTGGCCGCTTAACCGATAGGTGGTGACCGGCTCGCGAAATCCCTTGAGCGTTACCTGCTCGGGTTGAGCGCTGGCAAATTCCAGCGGATCTTTTGCGTAACTTTCCGCGCTGATCAATATTTCTCCAGCGCCCGCTTTGCCTTGAAGTCGCGCCGCCAGATTTACCACGTCGCCGATGGCGGTGTAGTCTTTGCTGTCGTCGGAGCCGAGCCGGCCGACGTGAGCATGACCGGTGGCGATGCCGACCGAAGCTTCCAGGGGCAGTCCAAGGCTGGCGCCGAGGCTTCTGAGGCCGGCGCCGATATCCGTGGCGGAGGCGACGGCGCGCCGAGCATGATCGTCCTGCCGAATCGGCACATTGAACAAGGCCATGACCGAGTCGCCGACGTATTTGTCGATGAACGCGCCGTGTTTGACCAAAACGTCGGTGGCCATGCGTAAAAAAGCATCGACGACTTCATGGGTTTTTTCCGCGCCGAGATCTTGCGTCAACTCCGTGAACGACGAGAGGTCGGCAAACAGCACGGTGATCTCGATCATCCGGCCCTCTTCGACATGGGTGCTGCAACGCGTGCAGATGTTCGGATTACGCGAGCTGCGCCGGATGCCGAATATTCGGTAGACTGCGCCGGCCGCGCCGGACAGCAGCGTGCCGCAGATGCCGCATTGTGTGGCGAGGTGAGCGTCGGATCTAACCTGCATCGAGTTACGAGTAACGTACGCGGCGCAGCCCTGTCAATGCGATTGCATTCACAATTCAAATACCGGAATAATGCGACGATAATCAGGAGGCATTTTTGTATGTCCGAGCACTATCACGACGAAAACGATCTAAAACTCATGCGCGAGATGCGCAAACTGGCGCCCGATGATTTCAATGCCTGGGTCGGCTTGAACAACATTGTCGGACGCGATAACGGCGCGATCCCGAAAAAGTACCGCGAGCTGATTGCCATCGCCGTGTCGGCGACAACCCAATGCCCCTACTGCATGGAGTCGCACGCCAAGGCGGCGCATGCGGCCGGCGCGACGCGCGAAGAAGTCGTTGAAGCGGCTTTGCTTGCCGCCGCTCTGCGCGCCGGCGGCGCGGCGACCCACGGCGCCATGGCGCTCAAGTTTTTTGATCAAGCAAACCGAGCAGAAAAAAGCGTAGGCGCGCAGCCGATCTTGATTCCAGCGCCGCGCGTTCATCATCACCGCTTTTCTTGGTCATGCCGTTGTTCTCCTGCGCCGGCACACGGCCGGCAAATCTAGGCGTCAAAGATTCACGTCTGGCGCCGTGCCCGTCGTCGCCCAACTGCGTGTCGAGCGATGACGCCGACCCGGCACATCGAATTGCCCCGCTCGAATTCGCTATTCCCGCCGGCGAAGCCTGGCGCGCCGCTCGCTCGGCGGTTGGCGGCTTGGCGCGAACCAAGATTATCACCGATACCGACGATTACCTCCACGCCGAGTGCAGCAGCGCATTCTTCGGCTTCGTCGACGATCTCGAGCTGCACCTGCGTGCGGCTGATCATTTAATTGCCGTGCGCTCGGCGGCACGACTGGGCCAGGGCGACTTCGGCGTCAACCGCAAGCGGGTGGAAGATCTTCGTTCGTCGCTGCGCCGGCAGGGTATAATCCGCTAGGCGCAGGCGAATCTCCTGCAGTGTTAATGAGGATTTGTGACTCGTAGACGGAGGACGGGATGGACCCAAATGGCCTAGACCAGGTTTATTTTGATATTACCGTTCGGCTTGTCGGCTCGTTACTTATCGGCGGACTGATCGGCCTCGAACGAAGTTATCACGGCCGGCCCGCGGGGTTTCGCACCCATTCGCTGGTTTGTCTTTCGACCGGCCTCTTGATGCTTGTGACCGTTTATGAAACCCACTGGGTCCCAACCCTCTCCCAGGGCCGGATCTCCCTCGACCCGACACGGATGGCGCAAGGGATCATGACCGGTATCGGCTTTCTCGGCGCCGGCACGATCATGAGGGACGGTTTGTCGGTGCGCGGGCTCACGACCGCGGCGTCGATCTGGATCACCGCGGCGATCGGTATATTGATCGGCATCGGTTTTTATCTTCCCGCCGTGATTGCGACGCTGCTGACCCTCGGCACGCTGTCGGTGTTCCGCTGGATCGAGTCCCGCATGCCGACGGAAATTTACGCGCAATTCTTGGTTAGATTTGCCCGCGCTCAGACCATGCCGGAGGCCGAAATATGCCGCTTGTTGGGGGAAGTCGGTTATACGGTGGCGAACCTGAACTACCGACTCGACGTCGCATCGGACTCCTTCGAATATCAGATGACGATCCGCACCAACGATCGGGCCAATGCGGGGAGATTGACTCAAGTACTCAATCGGATTGAGTCGATCAAAGAGTACCGGATATCCCCGACGGGAGATTAGTGAGGGCGGGATGCCGCGAATCTGAAGGCATTCAATCCGGATCGTAACTGCGCGGCAGTACGACGCGAAATACGCTGCCCTGTCCGAGGTCGGTTTTGAGCTCCAAGGTAGCATCCAATAGTTCACACAGACGCTTGACGATGGCGAGGCCGACGCCTTCGCCCGGCGGTTGCGCCACGCCGCGGCGGAAAAGCGCCCGCGATGTCGCTAAAGAACTTTCGCTTGAAGTTGTTGGCTGCGAACCCTCCACAGCAGGTTGTTCCACTGCGGCTGCTTCGAGCGTCGATTCCTCGATTGCATGAGCGAGCGGCGCTTCCGAGCTAGACTGAAAACCCGGGCCGGTGTCCTCAATCGAAAATGCCCAGCGTTGCACGCCTTCAGTTTCGAGCGCTTCCCAGACCACGGTCACGCCGCCTTTACCGGTGTATTTGAGCGCGTTCAAAATCAAGTTTTGGGCAATGCGCTGGATATTGATCGTGTCACCTTGCACGGGCAACGATGCCGGTCCCTGGGTATGCAGAAACAGTCCGCGCGCGAGAGCGAACGGCTGAAAGGACTCGCACAGGGTTCTCAGCACCGAGGCGGCGTCGAGGTTCTGCAAGTTGCGTTGCTCCTGTCCCGCGTCGAGTTTCGACAGCACCAAGAGATTGTTCAACAGCGTGTGCAGCGACCCGACGCTTTTCTGCAGCAGCAACACAAATTCCGCTTTGAGCGCTTCTTCGGTTTCTCCATCCTGCAGTTGGTCGGAGATGTTCTTGATGACGCCGAAATTGCCGCGCACGTCGTGCAGCGCGCGGCGCCAGGTTTCGCCGCGTGATTGTTCGAGAACTTTAATTTCTTCCAGCGCCTGCTCGAGATCGCGAATGCGTCCGGTGGCCTCGATTTGCTGAAGTTCGGCGAAGCGCATGGCGCTTTCGGTGACGCCGTTGCTGCAGAGCTGCACCAGTGCGCGGCGCGCGACCGGCATGACGCTGTCGTCGATGGCGCGATTCATGGCGGCGTAGTTTTCCAGCTCGTTGACCAAACAAAGGTGCAAATGGGCCCACTCGCGCATCACGTCCTGTTGCTTGTAACCACGGTGCCAACGGTGTTGGCCATGCTCAGCGGCGCGCTCCTTTTGTTCTTCGCCGGCTTGCGCTTTTTGCGCCAGGTAATGCGCCCGCAGAACTTCTTCGAAGGTCTCTAGCACGGCCGGGATATGATCATAAAATTCTCGCCGAATCAGCGTTGATGCGGTAGTGAGGTCCGGGTCGTCGGCGACGGCATGGCGCCAATTTTCAAGGATGGCGTTGCGCCGCGCGAAAAGATAATCGGCGAGGGCCGCGAGTTGCTCGTTTACTTCTTGTCCGTCGTGCATAGGGGCGATTCAAAACTCGAGGATGGTTCCGAACCGTCAAGCGCAAGAGAACTAACGTGATTGGCGGTTGAAATCAAATTGCGGCGCTTTATGATGGCCTGCTAGCGGAGCGGTGGATTATGTTGAGCTACGACGTTGTTGAGTGGGGTAAAGCGCTCATCAAGACTGAGCGGGAAACGCCCCAACCAAGGGGCACGGAAGTGCTCGTCCGGATCAAGTATTGCGGCGTGTGTCACAGCGACGCGCATATTCGCGACGGTTACTTCGATCTCGGCGGCGGCAAGCGTTTGCACATGAGCGAGCGCGGCATGCGCCTGCCGGTGACGCTCGGCCATGAGCCACTTGGCACGATTGTCGCCGCGGGGCCGGATGCGGGTGATGTTCCGGTCGGCGCGGATCGACTCGTCTATCCGTGGACCGGCTGCGGTCAGTGCGCGCGCTGTCATGAGGAGTTGGACAATTATTGCATGGCGCCGAGCATGATCGGCATTCAGCGTCCGGGCGGCTACGCCGATCATTTGCTGGTGCCGCACCCGCGCTATCTGATCGACGCCAGCGGCATCGATCCCATTTGGGCCGCGACGCTCTCGTGCTCGGGTCTATCGACTTACTCTGCGGTGTCGAAGCTGAGTCCGATCCCACGCGATGAATGGGTCGTCGTGATCGGCGCGGGCGGACTCGGGCTTTCAGCCATCGGTATGCTGCGCGCGCTCGGGCACGAGCCAATCGTCGCCATCGACAGCGATGATGCGAAATTCCCCGCCGCCATGGACGCGGGGGCTGCGGTAGCGCTCAACAGCCGCGAGGGCCAGGCTCGGCTGAAGCAAGTCACCGGCGGCGCGCTCTATGGCGCCGTCGATTTTGTCGGTAGTGAGGAGACGGCGAGTCTCGCTTTGAGCGGGTTGCGCAAAGGCGGCAAGCTTATCTTGGTCGGCTTGTTCGGCGGCGAGATTCCGCTGTCGATCGCCGGGACGATTCTACGCGCGATCACGGTCCAGGGATCGCACTTGGGCAGTGTGGAACAATTGAAAGCCGTCGTGGCGCTCGCGCGGGCAGGAAAAATCAAGCCGATTCCGATCCAAACGCGGCCGCTGTCCGAAGTGAGCCGAACGTTGGATGAGTTGAAAGCGGGAAGTGTGGTTGGCAGGGTAGTCGCGGATATCGGTTAGAGGCGTAAGCAGAGGCAGTACTAAGTTTGCCTCAGGGTCGATCAGCCTATTCGCTCTATTGTTTGCGATTAGTGCTAATGCTGCTAATCGAATTTGTGTCCACTCAATCGTCGCGCCAAGCAATGGCAGTGGAATCGATTTGGTTTCATTGGTCCACCCGAGGACAACTTAGACAGGACTGAGAATGAACAACACTAGCAGCGACCGATCCTGGCTCTATCTAACCCTCACCGCCGCCGCGATCTTGATGATCACGATGGGAGCGCGGCAGTCGCAGGGGCTGTTTGTTTTTCCGATTGCCGGCTCCACCGGCGTTGGCATCGTGACCATCAGTTTCGCGATGGCGGTGGGTCAGTTTATGTGGGGATTGGCTGCAGCCCATCGCCGGCGCGCTCGCCGACCGCTTCGGCGCGGCGCGAGTGCTCGTTGGCGGAGTATTGATCCTCGCGGCGGGAACCGCGTTGACGCCGTTTCTGACGAGCAGCTTGGGTCTCGTGCTGACGATCGGCGTTTTCACGGCGATGGGATCCGGGGCGGGAAGCTTCTCCGTGTTGATCGGTTCGCTGTCGCGTTATTTGCCGCCGGCCCAGCGCGGCACCGCCGCCGGAATCATCACGGGCGGCGGTTCCTTCGGACAATTTGTCTTTGCGCCGATCACGCAAAAATTGATTTCACTCTGGGGATGGATGGGCGCGATGTGGTCGCTGGCCGCGCTGACCTTGTTGGCGTTGCCGTTGGTGCGGCCCCTCGCCGCATCGATGAGTCACGGTGGAGCGATCGACTTGAGTCCGAGCGGCGGCGGTATGCGAGCGGCTCTGCGGACCGCTTTCGGCAATTACAGTTATCTGCTCTTGCACGGCAGCTTTCTGACCTGCGGCTTTCACATCGCGTTTTTAGTTACCCACTTGCCCGGAGAAGTGGACCTCTGCGGTTTGCCGGCGTCGGTGGCGAGCTGGTCGTTGGCGATCATCGGGTTGTCCAATATCGCCGGCAGTTTTATTGCGGGTTGGCTGCTCGGCCGCTTTCGCGGCAAGGACGTGCTGTTTTGGATGTACGGCTCGCGCACGCTGCTGATCCTTATTTATCTCGCCGTGCCGAAAACGGAGTTGACCTTCTATCTGTTGGCCGTGGGTCTCGGCTTTTCCTGGTTGGGAACGGCGCCACCGACCGCCGGGGTGGTCGGGAAGCTGTTCGGCATGCGTTATCTTGCGACGCTGTATGGACTGACGATGCTGTCGCATCAGGTGGGTGGATTCTTCGGCGCTTGGTTGGGCGGACTCGCGTTTGCTCACTACGGTAATTATCTCTGGATGTGGTACGCCGACGCGCTGTTTGCCGCCGTGGCGGCGTTGTTGAATTTGCCGATTCGCGAGCCGCGGGTCGTGCGCGTGGCTGTGCCGGCTTAGAAAGTTAATCGAACAGAAATAACAAATTGGAATCGATCCATGTCGGAATTCAACAAAGTCACCGTGTCAATTTCCCATAAAGGTGAAGCGCCTGAGCGATACTGTTGCTCCTTCGTCAGTTAGCCGGTTTGTGTGGCCGGTTGCGGCAACTGTATAGTCCGAGGACAGGTATTGCTCACCTAAGTCATTTGCCTGCGCAACTGTAGGATACAGTCGCTGTACCCTACAGTTGCGCGGTGTCCGTTCGGGATCTTACTTCTCGGCATTTCTTCGTGAATTACCTTTAAGAATCACAGTGAAAGCGACTGGCACCCGGCTTGCTTTGTTGTCGCGCCATAATGGAGATCATGAAGATTTTTAATCCAAAGATTTGTCAGGATGCATTCATGGTAATGGCTGAACCACCTGGGACTCGGCAACGCTCAAGCTTGATCGTCGGCCCGTACGAAGAGACTGACGCGGAATATTTACCCTACAATCCCGAACTTTCTCGGGTAGCGATGGCGCTGGCAGAAACCATCGTCGCGGCGAAGCGTGATTTGCAAGTGGAACATATCGGCAGCACGGCGATTGCCGGCTGCTGGGGTAAAGGCATCATCGATTTGCTGGTGCTCTACAAACCCGGTGATCTTGAATCGGCGCGCGCCGCGCTGGACCGCCTCAAATTCCAGCGGCAATCCGGTCCGGAGCCTTTTCCCGAATCGCGTCCGATGCGAGTCGGCAATGTCGAATATTTGGGTCGGATGTACCGCGTCCATGCCCATGTGGTCGAGAGCGGCGTCGATGAAGCGCGCGACCTGATCCGATTTCGCGATATCCTGCGCGTCAATATTTCCTTGCGCCGCGCTTACGAGACGGAAAAGCGCGCGATCCTGGCGCGCGGCATTACGAAGAGCACGGAATACTCCAAGGCCAAAGGCGCCTTTATCCGCAGCGTGCTGGCCGCTTCCGTCTTCTAGGCACGTGCCCCGCGACGCGATGTTTCTATGTTTGTCAGGAGATTCGGCACAAAATCGCGCGGTTCGCGGCGCATCGCTTGAGAAGTCGCCCTGGTTCTGTCTATATAAGGACAGTGCTATTCGCTAAACTTGGTTTATCCCCTAAAGTTATTGAGGGCGTGAACGCGGCGGGCTACACCGAGCCCACGCCGATCCAATTGCGCGCCATTCCATTGATTCTGGAAGGGCGTGATCTAATCGGCTCCGCCCAAACCGGCACAGGGAAAACGGCCGCCTTCGCGTTGCCGATCATCTCGCGCTTGGGTCAGCACGGCAAACTGCGCGCCTTGGTGCTCGAACCGACGCGCGAGCTCGCCGCGCAAGTGGAAACCGCGATTCGCGATTATGCGCGCTTTACCGACCTGCGCACGGTCGTGTTGTTCGGCGGCACCGGATACGGACGTCAGGATCAAATGCTGCGGCAGGGTCTGGATATTGTAGTGGCGACGCCCGGCCGGTTGCTCGATCAATTGCAGCGGCGCATGCTGAAGCTCGATCAGATCGAAATCCTGGTTCTCGATGAAGCGGATCGAATGCTCGATATGGGCTTTATGCCGGACGTGCGCAAGATCGTCGAACGCTGCCCGCGCACCCGCCAGACTCTATTGTTCTCGGCAACCATTCCGCCTGAAATCGAGCAACTCTCCCGCTGGGCAATGCGCAATCCCGAAACCATCGAAATCGGCCAGCGCCGTTCGCCGGCGGCGAACGTCACGCATGCGTTGTATCCCGTCGACCAGGCGCAAAAACAGGATCTGCTCGAAGAGCTGCTGCGCCGCACCGAATACGATCAAGTACTGATCTTTTGCCGCACTAAGAACGGCGCGGACCGGGTGTCGCGCAAACTGCATCAGCAGGGACACGCGGTGGCCGTGCTGCATTCCAGCCGCACCCAGCGCGAGCGTGAGCAGGCGCTCAACGGCTTTCGTAACGGCCGCTACGAAGTCATGGTCGCCACTGATATCGCCGCGCGCGGCATCGACGTCGAGCAGATCAGCCATGTGATCAACTTCGATGTGCCGCATCATCCGGAAGACTACGTCCATCGTATCGGCCGCACAGGACGCGCCCAGAGCGTCGGCGATGCGTTTACGATCATGACAGCGGAAGATCTCCAGGAAGTTGCATCGATCGAGCACTTTATCGGTCAAAAGATTCCCCGGGTAAAATTGGAAAATTTTAACTACGCTTTCAGCCGCTTGCTTGATCCCAATCCGAAACCGGTTTTCGGCGGCGGGCGCTCCGGACGTCAGCGCTCCTACGGAGCGGGCCGGCGGCGCTGGTAGCCGGTCTTCTGCCGCTGCAATAATCCGTCCGCTGTACAGTCCACGCCACTCGGCGGACACATAAATTCATAGGATTCAAAAACTCTGCGATGCCTGCGAACGAATCTCTCGATCTGGAAGCTTTGGTTCATGCCGCCGCCGATGCGATCATCGCCGCGCGCGCCGACGGTAAGATTGTTTTTTGGAATCCGGCAGCGACCCGGTTGTTCGGCTTCACCGCCGAAGAGGCCGTCGGCCAATCGCTCGATCTGATCATTCCCGAGCGCTTTCGCGCGCGCCATTGGCAAGGCTATCGCGAGGTGATGTCGACGGGCAAAACGAAATATCAATCGGACGTGCTTCGGGTGCCGGCGCAACGCAAAGACGGCAGCGCGCTGTCCATCGCCTTCACCGTGAGTCTGCTCGAGTCTCCGAACCCGGCGGGCCGGGTGATCGCAGCGATCGTTCGCGACGAAACTGCCAGATGGCAAGAGGAGCGCGAGCTGCGCCGGCGACTGGCCGAGTTGGAGCCGCGCGAAAAATAACCTGCGAGAGCCAGTCGAGTTACGCAGGGCAGCTTAAGCTCATGATCGGCGCGGAACACGGCATTGTCGATGCGACGGTTAAATTTAGTCAACCGATATCGGAGAGCTATTTTGGGTGTCCACCCATGCGTAACGGCAAATTGAATTTGCGCGCGCTGGGACTCTAAACATTTTCGCTCAGGACAAAGGTTTGGTTAAATCACGCTTTGTCCGTCAGGTGGTTTACGATGTATGTACCGCCGCATTTCGCGGAACAACGCCTCGACGTGCTTCGCCAGTTGATTCATGATTACCCGCTCGGCATGCTCGTCACGCTGGGGGCAGAGGGATTGAACGCCAATCACATCCCGTTCGAGTTCGATTCCATCCCCGCGCCGCTGGGCACGCTGCGCGGCCATGTGGCGCGCGCCAACCCGGTGTGGCGCGACTTCTCTCAGACAGTCGATACTCTTGTGGTTTTTCTCGGGCCGCAAAGCTACATCACGCCGTCGTGGTACTTGACCAAGTCGGAGAGTGGTGAGGTGGTGCCCACCTATAACTACTTGGCGGTTCACGCCTATGGTTCGCTGCAAATCCGCCACGAAGCAGAATGGCTGCGCGGCCTGGTGACCCGGCTGACCCATCGTTTCGAGTCGCAGCGCGCCACGCCCTGGCAGGTGACCGATGCACCGGCAGCTTTCATCGGGAAACAGTTGCACGCGATCGTCGGCATCGAGATCCAGCTCACCGGACTGATCGGCAAATGGAAGGTCAGCCAGAATCGCCCTGTCGCAGACCGCGCGGGTGTGGTTGAAGGGTTGACCGAAAACGCAGACGCGGCAAGCGTTGCGCTGGCGGATTGGGTCAAAGAAAAAGCGCCGTCGTGATGGCCAGGGGGCTCGAGAAGCGAATGTGGCCCTGGAGCGACTGCGGCAAAATCATGTTCGTGATCGCGGCGTGCTAGTCAATCAAGCCTAAAGGCACGGTCAAGAAAACATGGGCGCGCCAGTTTTTCTATTGCTCGCCGCAGTTTTGCTGGCGATGACTGTCCGACGGGTAGTTTTTCGACCGACGCCGAAGGGCATCGATTGGGCGTTGGAAGTTGCCTTCGTGCGCTTGGATTTTTCACCGCCCTATCGCGATGTAGCGCAGCAGATCGCCGCCGGATTGGCCGAGATCGTTGGCATACGCATCAAGCAGCTCAAACCGGAGCATAATCTCAGCCAGATCGCCGAATGGGCGGAGAAGGGCATCTACGCCAAGGACCTGATCACGCTGTTCGTGGTCGCCTTCGATGTCAAATGCGACGCGAACACGACGTTTCGCGATTTGGTGGAAAAGGTGGCGCGCAAGAAGACTGAGCGCGGCGAGGGCGGAATTCCGTGATGCGTGATCGTGGCTCGTGTTTGTAAAGAAATGGAAAAGTCCACGCGGGTTTGAAACTACCTAGCTTAGCCGTTTCGATGATCAAGGCGCTTATATTTGACTTCGACGGTCTGATTCTCGACACGGAAAGTCCTGAGCTTCAGGCATGGCAAGAAATTTTCATCGAACACGGGCATGAGCTGAAGTTGGATCTTTGGGCCGATCTTGTCGGCCGGCCGCGCACTTATTTCGACATGTACGCACATTTCAACGAGCTCAACGGAGCAGGTCTTGATCTGGACCAGCTTCGGCGCCGGCGCCGCGCCCGGGTCATCGATTTGGTTCTCAACCAGCCGATTTTGCCGGGGATAGAGAATTATTTAAGCGAGGCTAAACGGTTGGGTTTAAAGATTGGTTTGGCCTCAAGCTCCGGCGGCGATTACGTGCGCGGGCATCTGCGCCGCTTGTCCCTGTTCGACTACTTCCACGCGACCAAATGTTTCGAAGATACCTCGGCGCACAAGCCTGAGCCAGCGCCTTATTTAGCGGTACTCGATGATCTCGGCATCGCGCCTAGGGAAGCGATAGCGTTCGAAGACTCGCCTAACGGAATCACAGCGGCGCGTGCGGCGGGCATTTTTTGTGTCGCCGTGCCAAACCCGATTACCCAAGGTTTATTGCTCGACCATGCTGATTGTCGGGTCAAGTCGCTGGCTGACGAGCCGTTACAACAACTCTTGGCGCGCGCTAGCCGAACCGCAGCCGTCACTCCAACGGCAAAGCTGAGTGAGAATCGGCGAAAAGGAGAATAATGAAAAACTCGAAACTGTTTGGCATCGCGGTCGTGCTGCTCTTGCTTTCCCAGGCAGCCAATTTGTTTGCTCAGGCGCCGCTGGAAAAGCTCCGGTTGATCTACAGCGCCATCGGCGGCTCGCAAGCCTCGGTATGGATTCCTTATGAAACGGGAATTTTTCGTAAGCACGGCTTGGATGTGGAACTGCTTTACGTCGCCGGCGGTGGGCGCGCGGCGCCGGTCGTGCAATCGGGCGAAGTTCCCATCGGCGTATTCACCGGCGGCTCGGTGATCAGCGCCAATCTGGCGGGCGGTGATTTAGTGGTGATCGCCAGCTCGATGAACGTCATGACTTTCGTCGTCATGGCCCGACCTGAAATCAAACGGCCGGAAGATCTCAAAGGCAAGAAAATCGGTATCTCGCGCTTCGGCTCGTCCACCGATTTCGGCCTGCGCTACGCCGAAGAGCGCTGGCCGATCAAACGCCAGCGTGATTTTGCGGTCATTCAAGTCGGCGGCGTCACCGATGTTTTCAACGCGCTCAGGGCCGGCGCGCTGGATGCGGCGGTGGTCAACGCGGAATTGGCGATCCTCGCGCGCCGCGAGGGTTATCGCGAGCTCGTGGATATCTCGAAGCTGGGGATTAATTTCCCCACGTCGTCGATCATTACCACGCGCTCGTATATCAAGCGCAACGAGAATAGCGTTCGCAAATTCATCCGCGCCTTCGTCGAAGGCGTCCACTTCGCCAAGACCCAGCGCGCGGCGACGATCAACGTCATGAAAAAATATTTGCGCAGCAGCGATTCCTCGATGTTCGACGAGCTCTACGAGATGTATATCGTGCGCAACATTCCGCGCATCCCACGGCCTTCGCCCGAGTCGCTCAAAACCGTGATGGATCAAATGGCGGAGACCGATCCGCGGGTCGCCAATCTCAAGCCCGAACAGTTCATCGATGGGCGCTTTTTCCAGGAGCTGGAGAAAGAGGGCTTCATCCAAAAGCTCTGGAAGTGACGGCGACCGCCCGATCGTACACCGCTTTGCGATAAGCTTCTATGCGGTTGGTTATTTTTGACATTGACGGCACCTTGACGGATACCGTTGCGGTCGATGCCCGTTGTTTTCTCCAAACCTTCGAGGAGGTCTGCGGCTTTAAAGACGTTGATCCGGATTGGTCGCGCTACGCCAATGCGACCGATGCCGGGATTTACCATGAAATTTTCGCAACTCGCATTGGCCGGGCACCGACTGTGGCTGAGACGGAACAGTTTCAGCGGCATCTCGTCGGATTATTCCGTGCCGCGGCTCAAGCGCGACCCTTTGCGCCGGTGCCTGGCGCGCCGCAATTACTGGCTCGCCTCCGGCAGTCGGCCGACTTTCAGATCGCTCTCGCGACCGGTTGCTGGGCGGAACCCGCGCGTGTGAAAATGACCGCCGCCGGCATGAATTACGACGACTATCCGTCGGCGTCCGCCGACGACGCGCCGGAGCGGGAATCGATCATCAAACTGGCGCTCGCCAGAGCAACTCGTCTGAAAGACGCGGAAGCTCCCCAGGCAGTTTATGTCGGTGACGGCGTGTGGGATGCGCGCGCGTGTCGTAAAGTCGGGATTCCCTTTCTCGGCATCGCTGCCGGCGCGCAAAGAGAGAAACTTCTCGCTGCCGGTGCAGCCCAGATTCTGCCGGATTTTTCCGACCAAAGTCGATTTTTCGCCGCTATCGAAACAATCCTGGCGATTTAGTCATTCACTGGAACCGAAAACTGTACTAAAATCGGAGTCCTTCCGGGCAACTCCGGCGAAGGCCGGGGACGACCCGGAATCCAGGAGTTACGGCATCTCTGAGAAATGTCCGGTTTTCACCGGCATGAGCGGCGTCAGAAGCGATTCTTTCGCATGACTTTGGTTCACGGCATTGCATACAAAGCATTTGACCGCTGCCGATTTAGCGGCGGTTGGTGGAACTTTCCGCCGCCATTCACTAAACTATGCGAACAGCAATGAGCACCGAGCTTGAACGCTCGCAGGAAACACCCAGCGCGACCGTCGAAGCCAAGTCGCGGGCGTCCAACGACTCCTGCTGACGATCGGATTGGCCGACGATTTTGAAATGAATCAACATCTACGAAAAATTTGTGTTTTCACCGGCTCGCGGCATGGCGCCAAGAATGAATATCGCGAAGCGGCGGCGCGCTTGGCGCATGAGTTAGTCGCGCGCGATTACGGCCTGGTCTACGGCGGCGGCAACGTCGGCTTGATGACGGTGATCGCCGATACTGTGCTCGATCTGCGCGGCCATGTAACCGGTGTGATTCCCAGCTCACTGGTGGGCCGAGAGGTCGCCCATCAAGGATTGTCCGATTTGCGCGTCGTGCAGTCCATGCACGAGCGCAAAGCTTTGATGGCTGAGCTTTCCGACGGATTTATCGCCATGCCCGGCGGCATCGGCACGATGGAAGAAGTTTTCGAAGTCCTCAGTTGGGCGCAGCTTGGGCTGCATGATAAGCCATGCGCTTTGTTGAACGTGGCCGGTTACTACGATCGGTTGATCGAATTTCTCGATGGCGCAACGGCGCAGGACTTTATCAAGCCCAACCATCGCGCGCTGCTCATCGTCGAAGCCGAGCCGGGCAAACTGCTTGACTGCTTTGAACAGTGGTTCGTCGCTCACCCTCCGAGGCGGTTCGATCGCGGCAAAACCTGAAGACGGTCGGTTCGCGCCAGCCGCACTCAAATACGATCACGCCACGTGCCGCGTCATTCAAATCGCCGAGCATCGCGACTCGCATACCGGGAATTCTGATCGTAAGCGCGAAAACCAATCAAGTTTTCCGTCGTTTCGCTTTTTCTTCCTTTCATGCGCGGTGAGAAAAAAGTTGGCCTCGCCGAGTTTTGTCGCTCGATTCGCTACCCTTTGCCCGCGAATTTCGCTATTGAAGTCAAAACGAAAACTCGAAGGGGATGCCCGCTTCATCATGGATGCGAACCATGCTACGGAAAAATTTACCGTGCTCACGCCGGCCGAAGCCGAGACCCTAGCAGCCATCGCCGAGCGCATCTTTCCCGCGACCGACACGCCTGGCGCGGTGCAGATCGGCGCGCTGCATTACATCGATATCGCTTTGGCCGGCGATTATGCCGCGCTGGCGCCGCTGTATCGCCAAGGCCTGCGGTCAATCAACCGTTGTGCGCGTTCCCGCTGCGGCGCGCGCTTTGCCGATCTCGTTGACGATGAAAAGGATGCGATGCTCATAGACTGCGAAGCCGGCCGCGTGACCGGCTTCAAAAATGCCGCGGAATTTTTTGAGACGGTGCGCTATCACGTGTTGGAAGGGGTTTTTTGCGAACCGCAGTACGGCGGCAACAAGAACATGGCCGGTTGGCGCTTGGTGGATTTTCCCGGCCAGCAATTCGGCTACGCCGATGCTTATATCAATCGCCGCGTCGACCTGGAGCCGGTTTCGGTGGACAGCGGAAAGCCTGAGGAAAAGTAGTGGTGGCGGGCGCGGCTGCGGATGTTTGTATCGTCGGCGTGGGCGGCCTAGGGGGCATCGTGGCCAAAGAGTTGGCCTCCGCAGGATTGAAGGTGGTCGGTTTCGAGCGCGGTCCGGCGCCGAAGCTGGAAGATTACGCGCCCCGGGATTCGATCCGATTCCTGATCCGTCCCGAACAATTGGACTGGGTGCGTCACGAGCCGACGACGACGCGAACCAAGGCCGGCGACAAGACGCGGGTGCAGTATCGCACCAGCCCGCTCAATGTTTTGGGCGGCGCGCTCCTGCACTGGACCGGCCAATCGTCGCGCTATATGCCGGGAGATTTCAAACTGCACACCAACGAGATCGAGAGCGGCAATGCGGAGCGCGCGCAGGCCGATTTGAGCGGCTACGATGTTATCGACTGGCCGCTCGGCTACGACGATTTGGAACCTTACTACGAACGCTTCGAATGGGAGCTCGGCGTTTCCGGACAAGCCGGCGCCAATCCTTTCGCGGGACCGCGCCAACGCGGTTTCCCACTGCCACCACTGCGCCACAGCGCGCGCATGAAGTTGTTCGCTGAAGCGTGCACGAAGCTCGGTTATCATCCTTACGATACGGCCGCGGGAATTCTCTCTGAGCCTTATCGCCCATCCGAACCGTTCGATACCCGTATCGCGGAGCGGCCGGCCTGCGTTTATTGCGGCCACTGCAATTTCTACGGCTGCCATGTTCACGCCAAGTCGGCGACGCTGTACACCACGATCCCCGTTGCCGTGGCTACCGGCAACTTCGATTTGAAAACACGCGCCAAAGTCTTTCGCATCAACAGCGATAGCTCGGGCCAAGTCACCGGGGTGAATTACTTCGACGCCGACGGCCAAGTGCATGAACAGCGCGCCCGGGTGGTGATCTTAAGCGCTTTCGTCTTCGAGCATGTGCGCTTGCTGCTCTTGTCGAAAACTACCGCCCCGATATTCTCCAAAGGACTGGCGAACAGCAGCGGTTATGTGGGCCGCAACATCATGGCCCACGGCGACGTGCGCGCCATGGGCGCGTTCGACGATTTCATTATTAACGGCTTCATCGGGCCGGGCTCGGCGGCGATGCGCATCGACGATTTCAACGGCAATAATTTCGATCACACCGGTTTGGGTTTCATTCGCGGCGGCACCATCGGCACCAGCGGCGACGGTTCGCCGGTCACGCGCATCGATGTTTTGCCGCCGGACGTGCGCGGCTGGGGCAAGCAGTTCAAAGAATTTTTCAGCCGCTACTATACCAGGACTATGGACCTCAACATGCAACCGGAAACTTTACCGCACAAGGATAACCGGGTCGATCTCGATCCGCGCCAACGCGATCGTTGGGGCCTGCCGCTGCCGCGGGTGACTTTTGACTTCCACCAAAACGAGCGGCGCTTGCATAAATTTATGGCCGGCGTGGGCGACAAGATCATGCGCGCCACCGGCGCGAATAGAGTCTGGACCGAAGAAAAGGGACGGCCGAATCGCTGGGCGGGCGGCACCCGCATGGGCGCCGATCCGAAGAACTCCGTGGTGAACGAATATTGCCAGACTCACGATGTGCCCAATCTGTTCATCCTCGGCTCATCGGTGTTCCCGACGATGGCCGGCTATCCGCCGACGGCGACGGTGGCGGCATTGAGCTATCGCACGGCGGAATTTATTCTGCGGCAGAAGCAGTGGTTTAAGTAAGAGTTGGAGTGCTGGAGTCGGAGTATTGGGTAGAAGATAATATCACCGTAACATTTAGGCGGGTATGTTTGGATCTGATAAACTGTCGTCGCACACGAACAGGAGGATATTAGGATGAAACGAATCGTGATTTGCTTTGACGGTACCTGGAGCAAGCCGGCGGACGAAGCGCTGCCCGCGGCGCAACGGGTGGAAACTAATGTAGTGCGATTCTACGAGTCGGTGAAAGAGGTTGGGCCGAACGGAATCAAGCAGGTCAAATGGTACGACGAAGGAGTCGGGAGCAAATGGTACGACCGCTTCCTGGGCGGAGCCATCGGCGCCGGGTTGGAACTCAATATTGTCCAGGGCTACGAGTTTCTCGCCAAAGAGTATGAGCAGGGCGACGAAGTTTATATTCTCGGATTCAGCCGCGGCGCCTACACGGCGCGGAGTCTGGTCGGCATGATCCGCAACTGCGGCTTGATCGAGCCAAAACATCTGGCGCTGCGGGTGGCGATGGCCTACGGCATTTATCGCACGCGCGACGACAAATCAGACTCTCGCACCGCGAAAATGTTCCGTTCCGCGTTTTCCCGGGAGCTCAACATCAAATTCGTCGGCGTCTGGGATACCGTGGGCGCGCTTGGCATTCCGCTCGATGTTACCAAAGACGTCAACATGAAATTCTATGAATTTCACGATACGAACTTGAGCAGTATCGTCGAGAATGCTTTCCATGCCGTGGCGATCGACGAACATCGTCAGGACTACGATGTTTGTTTGTGGAGCCCGGATTCCGCGCCGCAGCAGCAGTTGGAACAGCGCTGGTTTCTCGGCGCCCATTGCGACGTCGGCGGGGGCTACCCGGATCGACGGCTGGCGGATATCACGCTTGCATGGATGCAAAGCAAGGCCAGCGCGCTCGGTTTAGCACTCACTCCCGTGACGGTCGGGGCGGAGAACTACCGCGGCGAGTTTACCGATTCCTACGCAAAGTTTCTCCGCGGACTCTATGCAAAGAAAAATCCGCGGCACTATCGCGCGATCGCCGCAGCGAAGTTTGGCAAGGAAGTGGTCGACGACTCGGTGCAACTCCGGCGCAAAGAAGACCGTAATTATGAGCCGCAGAATAACGGACTACCGGTGCTGCGATAAAATCGCATTTATCCAGCATCCGGATTCGATTTGGCGTCTCTCAATAGCGTAGCGATGGCGCTCGATATTTTGGTCACCGGCGGGACCGGTTATGTCGGCCGCCATTTGATACCGCGGCTCGTGGCCCGCGGTCATCGGGTGCGCGTCCTGGCGCGCGCCGCATCGGTTCAGCGCGTGCCCGCCGAGGCGGCGACCGTTATCGGCAATGCCCTCGACGCGCCATCCGTCGCGCGCAGCGTTGAAAGCCGGCGATACCATCATTCATCTCGTTGGCACGCCGCATCCGAGTCCCAGCAAGGCGGAGCAGTTTGAGAAAGTCGATCTCGTTTCCATTCGAGCGACCGTGTCGGCGGCAAAGCTAATCGACTGCAAACAACTCATCTATGTCAGCGTCGCGCAGCCGGCGCCGATCATGCAGGCGTATCTCTGGGTGCGCGCCCTCGGTGAGGCGATGATTCGCGAAGCCGGGCTCACGGCCACGATCGTTCGACCGTGGTACGTGCTCGGACCGGGCCATTGGTGGCCCAAGGCACTGGTGCCGTTGTATAAGCTTTTGGAAGCGATCCCAGCGACCCGAGCAGGGGCGCTGCGGCTCGGATTGGTCACCATCGATCAGATGGTGGCCGCGATCGTCCATGCCGCCGAGAATCCTCCGCCGCCGGGACAGCAGCGAATCGTCGACGTGGCGGCGATCCGCCGCGCACGGCTCTAGCCGGCTATGGCGCTTGAAGTCAAAAATTTATTTGCGGGACTTGCTGGAAGCGCAGGCGGAGAAGAGTTTCTGACGCTGTGGGAAAATCCATCGACGAAGATCGAACGCATCGTTTCGCATTCCCACAGTAGTCCTGCCGAGTTCTGGTACGATCAGCCGGGCGACGAATGGGTGATCGTTTTGCGCGGCAGCGCGACGTTGGAGTTTGCCGATGGAAAATCGGTAGACTTAGGCGCTGGGGATTATTTGGAAATTGCCCGGCATGTGCGCCATCGGGTCGCGCGGACCGCTGACGAAACGATTTGGCTGGCCGTGCACCTCAAGTAAAAAAACCGTTCAAAGTTCAAGCGTTCAAAAGTTCAAGGGAGAGCCACGATGTGAGGTTCTTTGCGTTTCGCTTTTGCTTTGCCCGATTTATTCCGCTTCGCCGTCCTGCGCTGCTTTGAGGCGGCGTTGCCGGACGGCGTTGGCGAGGGCGTCGATTAAGTTGCGTGAATCTTCCCAGCCGATGCAGGCATCGGTGATGCTTTGGCCGTAGACCAATTCTTTGCCGGGAATCAGATCCTGCCTGCCGGCTTTCAAATGGCTTTCGACCATCATGCCGAAAATGCGCTCGTCGCCGGCGGCGATCTGCGCCGCGACTTCCTTGCCGACGCCGACCTGTTTGGCTGGATCCTTGCCACTGTTGCCGTGGCTGCAATCGACCATGATGCGCGCGGGAATCGCCGCTTCGGCCAAACTCTTCGCTGCGGCGTTGACATTGGCCGCGTCATAGTTAGGCTGCTTGCCGCCGCGCAAGATCACATGACAATCTTCGTTGCCGGTAGTGGAGACGATGGCGGAGTGGCCGTCTTTGGTCACGGACAGGAAATGATGCGGCGCTTGAGCGGCGCGGATCGCGTCGAGAGCGATGCGCACGTTGCCGTCGGTGCCGTTCTTGAAACCGACGGGGCACGAGAGACCCGACGCGAGCTCGCGATGCACCTGACTCTCGGTGGTGCGCGCGCCGATGGCGCCCCAGGAAACCAAATCGGCCAGGTATTGCGGGGTGATCATATCGAGAAATTCGCAGCCTGCCGGCACGCCTCGTTCATTGAGGTCGAGCAAAAGTTGGCGGCCCACGCGCAAACCGTCGTTGATGCGAAAACTGCCGTCAAGATTGGGGTCGTTGATCAGCCCTTTCCAACCGACGGTGGTGCGCGGCTTCTCGAAATAGACGCGCATAACGATCAGCAGATCGGCGACGTAACGTTCTTTGGCTTCTTTCAGTTTCCCGGCGTATTCCTGCGCGGCTTTGACGTCGTGGATCGAACAGGGGCCCATGATCAGCAACAAGCGATCGTCGGCGCCGTGCAGGATGCGGTGGATTTCCCGGCGTGTTTCAAAGACCGTTTTCCCGGCTTTGTCCGTTATCGGAAAATCGCCGAGCAAGCCCGCCGGCGTAGTAAGCTCCTTGATTTCTTTGATGCGCAGGTCGTCGGTTTGGTACTTTGTCATATCGGTTCAAATCCCACTAATGAACAAATAACTATATCCAAAAATCATGAAAAATCCATCCGAGCGGGCGGACACATAGGTCCGCCCCTACGGATTATTGCATTCCCCCTCCGGTTCATGGGGCCTCATAGGCACCGTCACGTGACCGCTTCCCCCGGTTCGCTCGAAGGCCTACTTTTGTAAGGTTTCGCGGCCGACGACGGCAAGCAAAATCGCCGACAGAATCAGCAGCGGCGCGTAAGCGAGAAACGGCACGCCAGGATTGAACTTATCGGCGAGAATGCCGCCGAGCAAAGGCGCGCCGACCCCGCCGATCTCGGCAAGGGTGCGGCGCGCCGCTTGCAACCGGCCGCGAGCATGGGCGGGAACGACATCGAAGGTGGAGGTCGCCAAGGAACCCAACGACATGCCATTGGCCACGCCCAAGAATGCAATCAGCACGGCGAGCTGGAAAAAACTGTCGGCGAAGGGGATGAGCATAAATGCGATGGCCGGTATGCCGGTGCTCGGCACCGTGGCCCATTTTCGTCCGACCTTATCGATCACATAACCGGCCGGCAAGATCATCGTAAACACCGCAATGCCGGAGATCGTAAACAGCATGCCGACTTCTTTGGGCGAGAGGCCGAGTTTGGCGGTGGCCAACAGCGGCAGCATGCTTTGGGTGGTCACGCGGTGCATGAAGCTTGTCAGCGTAGCGAGAACCAGAACGACATAGGTGGCGCGCAGGTCGGGATGAATTTGATGAAACAACTCTTTCAAGCCGCGCAGCCGTTGTCGCATAGCCGGCAAAGTCCCACCCTAGGTCCGGGCGACGATGAGGACGTAGTCGGGATTGTCGCCGCATGCGTCTGCGTGACCGCGGCGCCCAAGAACGCGGATGCCGCGGCGCAAGCGGCGTAGCCGAAAAAGACCGCGCGGAAGCCGACGCTCTCGGTGAGCCAACCGCCCAGCAAAGGTCCGAAGGCGAGGCCGAGATTGTTGATGCCGTGAAAGCCGCTCAGGATCCGGCCGCGTTGATCCTGGCGAGCGAGATCGATGCCGGCGACTTCGCGGGCGATGACCCAAATGCTTTCGCCGATGCCGATCATGAACACCAATGCCAGGATCAAACCGAACCATGGCGTGATGCCGGCGAGCAATGCCGCGCTGCACGCCAGCACCGGTCCGGTCATCAATGCGGCGCGAGTGCCGAGGCGATCGAGCACGGTGCCGCTGATCGGCATGCCGGTAAAGCGGCCGAGCGCCAGCGCGGTTATCACTTGCGCCGCGGTGCCGGGGCTGACGCCGAAAGAGCTAGCGATCACCGGCACCGCAGGAACGATCATCGACCACATCCCGGCGAGCAGTGCGCTGGTGTAGAGCGTGAGCAACCCGCGCGCGGTAGCGTTGAGCTTCAAAGTGAATATCATCGGCAAACTTTTACCGCCGTCGCTCGTACCGCAAGGATCGAGTTAGCTCGCTCGTGCGAATCCGTGTGCTGAGGTCCTCAGCTCCGAACGTTCTGATCGGGGGTCGTATGCCAGTTCAGAACTGGATTGCCGCTGAATGCATGCGGAAATGACTGAACTTTCGAGAAATAACATCAGCCAAGACGGCAATGCTCAGGAAATTCAGCCCGTAGACGATTAGAACTCCGCGTTGCCCGGCGTGCGCGGGAACGGGATCACGTCGCGGATGTTCTTCAGACCGGTGAGGTACATCATCATGCGTTCCAACCCGAGGCCGAAGCCCGAGTGCGGCACGGTGCCGTAGCGGCGCAGGTCGAGATACCACCAGTAAGGCTTTTCATCCAGGCCCGCGTCGTGCAGCCGCTGCAGCAACACGTCGTAGCGCTCTTCGCGCTGGCTGCCGCCGATGATCTCGCCGACCCGCGGCACGAGCACGTCCATGGCGCGCACGGTTTTGCCGTCGTCGTTGGCGCGCATGTAAAACGCTTTGATCGCTTTCGGATAGTCGGTGACGATGACCGGCTTCTTGAAAAGTTCCTCGGACAAGAAACGCTCGTGCTCGGTTTGCAGGTCGTTGCCCCACTCGACCGGAAACTCCCAGGCCTTGCCTGATTTCTTCAGTTGGTCGACGGCGTCGGTGTAGGTGATGTGGCCGAAATCGGACTGGGCGACGTGTTCCAGAGTCGCCAGCACCGTCTTCTCGATGAACTGGTTGAAGAACTCCAGGTCTTCCCGGCAGTGATCGAGGACGTAGCGAATGATATATTTTAGAAATTCCTCGGCGAGCCGCATGTTGTCTTCGAGCTCGTAGAAAGCCATCTCCGGCTCGATCATCCAGAACTCTGCCAGATGGCGCGGCGTGTTGCTGTTCTCGGCGCGAAACGTCGGACCGAAGGTATAAACTTTGGAAAATGCCGAAGCAAAGATTTCGCCTTCGAGTTGGCCGCTCACGGTGAGGTAAGCCGGTTTGGCGAAGAAGTCTTGCTGCCAGTCAACCTTGCCATCGCTGTCGTGCGGCGGTTGCTGCAGGTTCAGCGTGGTCACGCCGAACATCTGGCCGGCGCCTTCGCAATCCGAGGTCGTGATGATCGGCGTCTGCACGTAGATAAAATCGCGCTCCTGAAAAAAACTGTGGATCGCATGGGTCAGCGCGTTGCGCACGCGAAAGGCGGCGCCGAAGGTATTGCTGCGCACCCGCAGGTGCGAGATCTCGCGCAGAAACTCGAGCGTGTGTCCTTTCTTCTGCAGCGGATAGTGCGCCGGGTCGGCGCTGCCGTAAACGTGAATCGCCGCGACCTTGAGTTCGACGGCCTGCCCCTTGGCCGGGGATTCGACCAAAACACCCGTGGCCGAGATGCTGCTGCCGGTGGTGACTTGCTTCAAAGTTTCGTCGGGCACGATGCCGGCGTCGACGACCAATTGCATGCTCTTAAAGCGCGAACCGTCATTGATCTCGATAAACGTGATGCCTTTGGAGTCGCGCCGCGAGCGCACCCAGCCGCGCAGGATGATTTCGCTGCCGACGGATAAACCGAATGCTTGCTTGACCGAAACATGTTGTGAAGCCATAGCCCAAGTATCGGATAAATTTATCTGGTGTCAACCGAGAATCCTCGGGGCTGCCGAAAGACCCAATAGGAGTCCTTCGACGTTGCTCAGGACGAACGGAATATTAATATCATTAGAATGGTTCCGGTCATGCTGAGCCAGTCGAAGCATTCCGGATCCTGTTTCAGCGGCCGGCTAGTCTACGTGTCGACGCACGGAATCTAACGCCGGCTTTTGGTGAGAAACTGGCGTTCGTAAAGTGACCGAAGCTCGGCGAGCGTGGTGATTTGGCTTGGACTTTTATCTTCGCGGATCCTGGTGATGCGAGCAAAACGCAGGGCGAACTCCGAGCTGTACTGCGGGCTGCGTTGGATTTCGTTGTAGGTTACCTCGACCACAACCTCGGGTCGCACGGTGACCGTGTAGCCGTCATCGCTTAATTGGATTGCCTGCAGTCTGGCCGTCATCTCGATGAACTGTTTGTCGGTAAGTCCTTTAAACGTTTTGCCGACCGGAGCGTAGCCACCGGCTTCGTCGGCGACCGCAAGATGATAGTTCGAAAGCCAGCCGCGCCGTCTTCCGGAGCCGCGGTCGGCGGCGACGATAACGCAGTCGATGGTTTCGGCCGGCTTTACCTTGAACCAGAGCTTGCCGCGATTGCCCGGCATGTAGGCGCTGTCCAACGCCTTCGCCATCAGTCCCTCGTGTCCCGCGGCGAGTGATGCCGTCAGAAACGACTCCGCTAAGCTTTTGTCGCTGACAATGGTCTGCGCTGCCAAATGTTTGCCGGCGGAGATTTCGCTTAGCTTCTGCCAACGCGTCTCATAGGTCTCATCGATGAGGGAGTGCCCGTCCAAATAGAGGCAATCGAAAAGGTAAAGGGAAAGCGGGATTTCATCCGCCGCGGTTTCGATGCCGTGCACACGCCGGAAGCGGCGCATGAGTTCCTGAAACGGAAACGGGCGGCCGTCCTTGCCGGTCGCCACCACCTCGGCATCGAGGATAAAAGACTCGCCCTGTAATTGGTTCCGTGCAATCTCGGCGATATCCGGCAGACTTGAAGTGACTTCCGTTAAGCGTCGGCTCCAAATGCGGATCTGCTCGCGATCCTTATGAATCTGCACCCGCGCGCCATCGTATTTATACTCGAGCGACGTTTTCCCGTTGTGGGTCTTTAAAATCTCGTCGAAGTCTTGAGAAAGCTCCGAAAGCATCGGCAGCAGCGGCACGAACAACTTGATATCGACTTGCGCCAACCCTTCGGCGCCTCCGGTCAACGCAATGACCGCAACCTCAGCGAGATCCGAGAGAAAGAGCGCCGCGCGCCGCACGTTTTTCAGTTCGCTGCCCGAAGCGCGGGCGATCGCTTCCTGAATAAGGCCGTCGTGCAAGCCGATGCGCAGCTCATTATGCAGCAGACGAAACAAGATCGGCCGCTCGTGCGCCGAAGCCATCTCAATGAGCTCTCTCAGCCGGGTAGATTTCTGTTCGCGCGAGCCTTTGCCGCTGGCCTCCGCGATCTGTGCGAAACAATCAGCGACATCCCTAATCGTCAGCTGGGGTAGCACGGTCGTCTCGTGTTGCGGAATCGCGGCGACGTGAGCGAACACACTGGGACCAACGTCAAGTGTTCGCGGATCTGAAATAGCAAACGCGCGGCCCGATAGGAACGCTACGCCAGGACGAATTTCATCCGGCTCGAGGCGCCGCAGGTAGTCCGCCGCCGCGGCGACCTTGGCGAGCCGGCTCGGCGTCTTTTCCAGCTCGTAACAGAGCGAGGCAAAATCGGTGAAGTTCACTGATCCTATTGTAACATTCTGCTTTGCATGGAAAACCACCGAACAGGCCTGGGAGAGGAGCTGGATCCATTATGGCTCGGTGTTTTTGCGCAGGGAAACGCGTGGCTCATCTCGCACGGCCTCGAACTCAGGCGGTGCTTCATGCTTCACATAAACCCGCGACTTCCGCCCACCGCCGCGGCCGCGCCGCGACGGTGAGCGGGAACGACATTGGTGCAGCCTCAGTCCGTTTACTTCTTACCGCCCTTGGCTTTGGGCGGCTTGCAATGCCGCAATGCCGATTGAGGCAGGTCGCCGTCCGCTGGCGGGACGCCCGCGGCCAGTCCTGCCTGGACCAGTCGGTCGATCTGGTCGTCGGCGTCTTCACACAGCATCAAGCGATCCTTGACCAGGTCGTCGACCGCGCGTTCTACGTGATTGAAGTACTTGTCGAACGACGGATAGCGCTCCTCGACCGACCGGCGTGGATCGCCGGATGCTTTGCGCTCGTCCTTGGTCTTGGGGAACGGAATGTACTGCCCGGTGCTTTCACAACCGTCGTTGGCCTGTGGCCCCGATCGCAGCGCCCAACCGGTGTACGTCGCGAGGGGAACCGTTACGTCGGGCAACCGCACGCCTGCGATGTCGTTACCGTCTTTATCCGTCTTCGGCACGAAGCTGGGATAAACCGGACCGTTCGCCGACATGATCGGCACCGCTGCGTCAGTCATCAGCGGCATAAGCGGCGGGGTGATCAGAGGTGGAAAGATGGTCGGGATGCCGAAGGTGGCCGGGTTGCTGTCGTCGTAAAAGCCCGGTCCAAAGTCAAACCGGTAGCGACTGGTCTTGAGACCGATGTAAGTTACTTTGCCGCTGGGGGCTAGCCCGCCTTTATCCGGGATATCGGTCGGAAATCCAGTGTTTGCCGGCAGCACCAGCGTCCCGTTGTCGAGCCGGGGCACCCGGCTTGCCGGGGGCGGTGCGCCGTCGTCGGCCCAGGCGTCCAACGCGAGGAACAGCGCGCGCTGCACCGGCGCAGAATTCAACGGGTTGCCGAACTGCTGGCAGCTTCCTCTGTTGGTTGCGTTGCCGGTGCCGTGTTGCATGCTGGACATGAAATAATTGCGGGTGAACGGCGAATCAGGAAGGTCGGCGCTGCCGTTCGGCTGGGTGTGCAGTAGCGAAGCGGTTTTGACCCAGTACTCGTTGGCCGAATAGATCTCAACTCCGAACGCGCACGTGTTGGTGAGCTGACATGCGTCATACCGGCTAGCGGTAATGCCCGTGAACGGATCGGTTGTCCTCACGTTGGCGAACGGAAAGAGGTTTTCGCCATATAGGTGGTCCTGGCGGTTGCGCTCGGTGCGGCCGGACTGCGAGAACCGGTAGTTCATGCCGATGCCGCTGCCCGCAGCGATCCACTGCATGTGGCCGTCGAACACCTTTCTGCCGATTGCACCGCGATCGTCTTCGTTGAAGCCGAGCTTGCGGAAGTCGTTGAACATGCGTCCGGGTTGCGAGGATATTTCGGTATAGATGCGGGTGATGTAGTTGGCCAGCGGGTTACGCGTACCATTGTCATCCTGCGCCTCGTAGCGCAACCAGGAAACCCAGTCGCGCACGGCCGCAAAGCCAAGACCGGCCACGGTCGGATCCTTGGCCGTGTACGAGAACTCATAGATGTCGTTGGCGACGAATCCGCCGGTTAGGGTAATGGCCGTTCCGTCCGCGTTGTAGTTCCAATTCGCAGCGGGAACCACCTGCGGGGCGTCGTCAAGATGAACGCGATGGGTCAGTACCGCTGTGGTTTTGTCACCCGTGTCGGCCGCCGGATAGCTCAGCGAGGCCGAAGTTCCGCGACTGCACGATATATTCGTATGCCGGACCGGTGATCGCTGAGCCGTCGGCATTTTTGGCGATCGGCAATGCAACGGCCTGGGTCAGCGTGGTGCCCAATTGGGCAAGGGAGACCCCAATGGTTCCCATCCGCTCCACACCAGCGTATACCCCCGCGGCATCAAGAATGAGTTCTCGAGTATCGTCGGGTCCGTAATGGTGGCCGGGTCGTTACCGCCGCCACTGACACGGCCCAAGGCGGTCCACGTCTTACCGCCCCGGTTGGGCGGCTCATACATCATCTTGCCGTAGCCGTTGAGTTTCCGATCGACCTGGTTCAAGTTGACCGGCTTGAGAATATAGAAATTTAATAAGTAGGCGACTTTGCCGCCGGGAGTCTTGCCTGGCTGTCCGGCACCGGGCTGCGTCTGGGCACGCAGTATATCGACTATTACACCGTTTCGGCGATCGGCAGGATCGACCTCGGCATAGGCTACGCCAGTAATCTTTTCATACTGTCCGACGCCCGGCCAAGAATAGCCGCCAAACGCGATCGTGGATGGATTCAACTGAACGCTGATGACGCGCGCCTCGCTAAAAGCAGGAATCAGCAGCAGCGCGATTAGTACACAGACTGTCTTGGTTCGATTCACGATCCGAGCTGTGCAAATCATCTCTGTCCTCCTTGTGCGGATTTCCCGTAAAGTTTCGGAAAGAGAAGGTGCTTCGGCGCAGCGTTACCGAAAGCCCCGAATGGAAACCTCACCGCCCACCGTGAGCCACGACTTTCTCGGGGACGCGTGATTGGAGAACATTTTCAGTTCTACTTTTTCCATTCAGGGCCTAAGGGCTCTTTGAAAGATCATGCAATGCTCGAACAGGTAGGTTTCTGCAGATCGAGATGATCTTCTCATACTGCTTTTTGATTTTCGCCGTCAACCAAATTCTTGTGCGCTGTTGTAGCAACGTGAAAGTGTCAGGGGTTAACGGCAACGTGATTATGTCAGGGTGGAAGGATGACAACCCTGACCATGCAAGACGAGAAACGATTGGACGTAATCCAACGAGTGTATCGAGGGGAGCTGACCGTGGTGCGAGGCGCACTCGTCATGGGAGTGAGTGAACGGCAAGGTTACCGGATCAAAGCACGGGTCGGTAAGGCGGGAGCGAAGGGAGTGGTTCACGGCAATCGGGGACAGCGGTGTAAACGCAAGACCAAGGAGAAGGTGGTGCGACGGGTGGTGGCATTAGCCCGCGGGAGATACCAAGGGTTCAAGATCACCATTTGACCGAGAAGCTCAAGGAACAAGAACAGATCGAGCTCAGTCGAGAGAAAGTCCGCCGTATCCTTCGAGCTGAAGGGATCGCCTCACCTAGGAAGCGCCGTGGGATCAAACACCGAAGCCGCCGGGAAAGACGGGCCAGTGAAGGGATGATGCTTCAGGTCGATGGCTCCCCGCATGACTGGCTCCAAGGCCGGGGGCCGCGACTGTGCCTGATCGGGGCTATCGACGATGCTACCAACAAGGTGATGGGAGCTTTCTTTTGTCCAAGCCGAGAGTTCGTGGGGCTACTTCCATCTGTTCTGCTGAGATCTTCAAGGAGCATGGAGTGTCCCAGTCGATCTATACCGACTGTCATTCGGTATTCTGGACTGACAGGGAACCGACGATCGATGAGCAAATGATCAACAGAAAACCAACTACCGAGGTGGGCCGAGGCTTAGAAGAGCTCGGGGTGAGCTTGATCCTAGCCCATTCCCCTCAGGCCAAGGGGAGAATCGAGAGACTGTGGAACACTTTCCAGGATCGGTTGGTCAGTGAACTGCGGCTGGCCAAGGTCAAGACCGTGCAACAGGCAATCGTGGTCCTGGATCGTTATCTCCCCGTGCATAACCGTAAATTCGCTAAGCCTGCTAAAGCACGAGCCGGCCTGGAGAAAAGTCAGTGCTCTGCAGATTGAACGGGCTTTGTGTTTTAAACAACAGCGTACCGTGGCTAAGGACAACACGGTGAGTTTCGAAGGGACGATCTTGCAGATCCCCAAGAGCTCGCCTTTTCGTTCTCACGCCAACAAGAGAATCGATGTGCATGTGCTTCTCGATGGCGCGGTAGAGTTTTTCTACAAGACCGACAAAATCGCTACCTTCGATTCAAAAACAACGCACACAATTGGCTTATATCGAACCAACGCCAAGAAGCAGGGGTTCCGCTATGGTCCTCTTTCTCGGCTCACCACTCAACCCCATGTGTCACCCTGACATTCTTACGTTGCTGTTAACCTGACATATTGACGTTGCTACGACAACAAATTCTTGTGCGCAATATATGCTTGAAGTTTGCTCCAAAGCCGAATTTCGTCATCGGACTCAGAACCGGTTCGGTGGGAAGGTTCTAAGCGGCCAATTGTCGGTAGCAAGCTAGTGTCCTGGGACCGAAGTTAGCAACAAAAACTACATCGTCATTCCGGGCAACCCCGCGGGGCGACCCGGAATCGAGCATGGTGAAAGTCCGTGACGGAGAAAACCACGGCTCCGAAGCCGCAAGGTAACAGCGTCGCGACCGCGGCGAGGAAGAGCATGCGCGGTCGCCGCGAGGGTTCGCGGCTCAAGTTCCAGCGGCTGTGAAACAGCTTCCAGACAAACTGAAACGCGATGATGTTTTGCCCGTGCCGGTGGCGAGCGTGAGCAGGATGCGTTGCCGGTCGTCGGCGATGGCCTCCATCACCCGCTCGATGGCGATGTCCTGATAGTAGCGTGGGTGTGAGTTATGTAGACCGCATGACTTGGTTCAGCTCGGATTTCGGCAAGATTCGGCGAAAGGCGTCCAGGCTGATGGTTTCATCTGCTTTTTCTTTCGGGACAACTCCGATCGGCACGCCACCCTTCTGAACGGTTTCAATCGCTTCCATAAGGCGCTTGCGGAGCAAGATCACTCCTCGATCGGAGGTGGCCAATTGCTCGTTCCTGTAACCGATTTTTCCCTGGGTAGATTGACAGACGTAGTCCTCTTTCCACACCTGCCCTCGGTAGGGCACGTTTTTGCGCTTGTCATACTCTTTTACCGGCTCCGCCATCGGCGGCGCATAGCGAGTTTGGTCCCTTTTTTTAATGACGTCGGCCTTACCGTGAGGAACAAAATCGCTACTGAAGACCATGAAGTTATCGTCGTCCACCGGGGTGACGAACAGCAAGCGCTCAAAGCCTTCTTCCTCTACGCCCCGTCCGCCAAGAGAAAAGACCGTCGGCAGTGCGAGGCTTGTTAGCCGCACGTACAGAGTGTCGGGCGTCGGACCGGGCCAGTGCACGATCGTCTTCAGGCCGTGTTCAGTCGGCAGGGCCTCGATATGATGGTCGCCCGGGAAATCCCAGAAGGCATTTTCCCAGGAGCGATCGGCGCGACTCGGTTTATGCAAGAAAAAAGCGTGCAGAGAATCGATGGTATTCTCAAAAAAATTGAACCAATTGTAATCCCAATGGCGCGGCGGAAGTGTCAAACGGGTGCCGTCGTCTCGGACGAGGGTGGAATAACGCGGCAACGGAGGCGGATCACTTTTATCCGGACCCAGGTAAGCGAAGATCAAGCCTCCTAGCTCTTTAACAGGATAGCTTGGGTGTTTTACTTTTTGGCAGAAGATACTTCCTTTCGGCTCGAGCGGTTGGTCCAAACAATTTCCCGCGATATCGTAAAGCCATCCATGATAAGGGCACCTGATGCCGCGTTCCTCGATGTCGCCGTATTCCAGGGAGGTGCCTCGGTGGGAGCAATGGAGACCCATAAGACCGAGGCGACCCTTGCCGTCGCGAAACAGCACCAATTCCTCAGCGAGAATCTTGACCGCTTGCGGGAATATCTTTTAGATCTTCGGACCGGGAAATCGCCAGCCAATAACGCCGGAACATGGTCGCCGCCGGCAGTATCGGGACCGACATGACAGATTGCCGACAGGTCTAATTTTTCGTGGGATGCTTCCTCCATAAGTATGCTCCGTGATCGAATTATTTGCCTCTCTGAACGTCTTCCAGCAGAGTAAAATCGTACATCTTTTTGGCAAGCTCGTTGGTCGACTCCGAAGTCTTTACGCGCTGCCGCGTAAGTTCGATGCCGTTTTCTATCGATCGTCGCGAGATCGCACCGTCGGCTGACAAGATACTCAGCATGAATTTGTAGTTGGTCTCCGCGACATCCCGATCGAGGTTAAAATCCTTGGTTATCCAACCAACGATTTCATCCTTATTCTTCGGATCATGGACATAATGAAATCCCTTTACCGTGGCGCGCAGAAATTTCTTGATCAGCAGCGGATTTTCCTTGATGAGTTGATCGGATACGACGACTCCGGAGCCGGGCAGCTCGAGAATATCCGCCAGCGACTGAATCCGCACCATGCCGAGCTTCTCTGCGATGGCAAAGCCCGGAGCCCAAAGCACGGCAGCATCCACGGCGCCTTTCTGAAGCGCGCCAAAAACGCTCTCGCTGCCGACCGCGAGGATCGAAACTTCTTTATCGGGATCGACGTGATGATGCGTCAAAATCGCTCTTGCCGCATAGTCGGTCGTGCTTCCGACGCCGGTAACGGCAATCTTTTTTCCCTTGATGTCGGCGATCGAGCGAATTCCCGATTCCCTCCGCCCGTAAAGGATGAAGGCGGGTTTGTTGTTGAAGCCAATGATACCTTTCACCGGCGCGCCCGCCATCGCGGCGCGTGTTCCCGTTCCGAAACCGGTGCTGAATTGGATCGATCCCGAGATCAGCGCTTGCATGGCAACCGGTCCGCTCCTGAAAAGTACCGGCAAAACGTTCAAGCCTTCAGGTCTGAAGAAATCCTTTTTGAGCGCGACGGATAACGGCAAATCGGACAGAGTCGGCGCATCCATGCCAATAATGACTTTTGCGGCCTCCGCCGAAAAACTTTGCGGCAAATTCCAAATTGATAATAAGAAGAAGCTCGTCAGGAACACGAACCGTGAGTTGTTTCCCATCGAAATTTCCTTTTTGCGAACGGAACGATCGACACGAACGACTTCGGTGGAATCTATTGAAGCGACCATTTCATGTCAAGCAGCGCGGCAATGGCGTCGTTCTGAATCGACAAATGCAAACCAGAAGGATCGATGAATTGACAAGAGTTTTGCGAAAGGGCTAAAGGAGAATCTGCGATAGGGGGACTTGCCGACGTATGAAAATTATCGTGACCGGCGGCGCCGGAAGAGTTGGACAGCTAACCATTAGCGAATTGCTCGATCATGGTCACGAAGTGCAGTCGATCGACAAACTGCCCGTCCTGGAAAGTGTCTGCCCTAGTTCGGTGATCGATCTGCTCCATGCCGAGGAACTTGCCCAGGCGTTTGAGCGGGCCGACGGAGTGATCCATCTCGCGAGAAAAAAGTTTCCTTATACCAGTAATGGATTCGATCCGGCGTCTCGTACGTGGAAAACTCCCGACGGGCTCGGTGACGCAGCAATATTCAGTTATAACGTCACAATCAGTTATAACGTTCTGGCGGCAGCTTTTGCCGCCGGAGTTAGAAAGCTCGTAATGGGATCGAGTTTGACGATTTACGGTTTCTATTATCCATCGCAATGGTCGGCACCGGACTATCTACCGGTGGATGAAGATTATCCCTTGAGGCCACAGGACCCCTACAGCGTGTCCAAGCTGGTCGTTGAACGCGCTTGTGACGCATTCGCGCGCAAGAGCGATATGCAAATCGCCAGCCTGCGATTCGCCGGCATATGCGCCGATTTCACGCACCAGAGTCTCAGAGAGAGACGCAAAGACCCCTTGAGATGGAGCGGGCCGCTGTGGACTTATATCGATGTTCGTGACGCAGCTCTCGCCTGTCGCCTTGCCCTCGAAGCTGACTTCGCCGGCCACGAGACATTCAACATCTGCGCTCCCAATACGATCATGCAGATGCCGACCGCGGAGCTTGTTGCGCAGTACTTGCCCAATGCGAAACTGCCAACAAACACTGAAGGAAACTGGGCGGGTTATGATGCTGCAAAGTCTAGACGGATGTTAGGATTCAACCCGAGATATACACTCGAATAAGTGCCCACGCAGATACTCCTATCTGATTCTGCCAAAGTGTTCGTAATTGCATGTTTGAGGTCTGGCGGGTAATTGCGGAAGGCGCACAGTCAGACTGAGCTGGCCCAGGTTGTCAGACTCTCTATGAGACGCTCTCGCTGGCCATGTCGCGCTTCGTTGGCGTAAGCGCGCCCGCGTTTCTTGGGTTCTCAAACGGGGACGCCGGTCACCGCGCTCCCCATAGCGTAAAATTTTTTGCGTCAAGACGCGTGTCGATTTAATATGTCCATCCTGTATCAAAATGCAAAAATGGAATTTTGGCCGCAATGGAATTCTTTTCTTTATTCCATCCGGCTTTTCACAAACATTCGGCAACGACACAATTCTGTCGATGGGAGGCGAATTAAGTTGAAGGATCGTGAGCTTGGTTTGATCCAGGGATTTCTTTTATGCTTGTGCGACTCGGAAGCGGTGCGACTGCAAACCAGCCGGTGGAAAAGAAGTCTCTTGGTTTTTAGCAGCGGCGTTTGCCTCGAGATCGCCGCATTGCCGTGTTTAGGCGGATTGTTGGGTTATCAAACGGCTTGGCATTTGTGGGTCTTGACGGGACTATTTGCGCCGCTTGGTCTCGTCGGTTTGTATGCGAGCAAATACGGCCACGATCGACTGGTCGAGCGCCTGCTGGTTATTCCCAAACTAGACCTGCGATTGTAGCGAGGACTAAGCCGCGCAGGCAATTAACCTAGCCGGTGTTTGTGGAGAGCTTTGACGCGCCGTTCACGATCGATTCGGTTGTCGCCTGCCGCTGCGGCGACTTCCCTTTCGAGGCTGTCCTTGATCCGGAGCACCTGAACCAGGTAGCCGTCGAGCTTGCTCAGCGATTGGGTCAAGTCCTCTTCTGAGACATTGACAAGGTTCGCTCGCACTTCGATCAGTTTTTGTGCTTCTTCCTGCAATGGGTAAACTTCCTTTTGCTTTGCTTCGGCCCGTTGGATGAGTAGTTTCTCTCGTGAGCTTCCCAATTGCCCGGAGGACGTAGCGAACATTCGGTATTCAGCTTTCAATTCTTCGATGAGCGAACCTATCTGGAGAGATTCAGCGGCAATGCGATGAGCGGTGGCGTTCAGATCTCTGACCAGTCCACGCCGATCGACGGTTTCCGCATGTCTGGCTGCCTCTTGTGCCGTAACTGCCGATTGCTGGGCAGCACGAGCGGCCCAAAAACCTCCGGCCGCAGCCACAAGTCCGGCGATCGCCGAAATCACAATGATAAATTCTTGTAACATCGCCCGGCAATGGATCGATTGGCAGTTGATAGTTGGGGTTTCACGGTATGCGTTTATTTCAAAATAGATGAAAATAGCAGCGTGACAAAATCCAGCATAAACTTTCTTTGAACGATAGCAAATCATCGTCAACGAGATTTGACGCTATATTTAAAAGTTGGTTAATTTGTTCCGCGCTATCGCGTCACACTCGCAGCAAGAACGGTCAGGCAGGATCTCTTAGCCAAGATCGGTTTGGCTCAGTTGCTTGTTTATTTATTGCTGTAAGCGACGGTAGTTTAAGTCGAACTTTGCTGGGACCTCGATAGGCCGATTTTATTGTCGTGTGGTGAAAGGGTGATCATGGCGTTCCCAATTACATCAATTGCTAAACTGCTGCTACAACTGGCCACTCTTACTCCCGCGGTTAATAGCTCCGTCGAGAAAATTCGCGAATTAATCGAGACCGTTCGAAAACCCGGAGCCGGGACGCAGAATCGGCTGGACGATTTACAGAAGGCAATAGAGTTACAGGCCGCGGTCAATAAAGAAATGAACGACAAGCTGAAACTGATCGAAACGGTTCTTCAAACGGTGCAAAAGTCGCTGAAGACCATGGTCGTAGCAGGAGCGATCGTGGGATTCATCGCCGTCGCAGCTTTGGTCGTTGCGATCGTGAAATGAAAGGCATGGTGAGGCGGAGGGACGTGCCAGGGCGTGCCTATCCCTATCGACTTTCGAGCCCACTCCTTTTCTTGAATGACTCAGATAGCGGCTAGAAAACAATTCTAAAGAGCAACGATTGATTGGTTGAGGAGAGGAGAGACTTGGATGTTTCGTCGTGTTGATCTTCCCGCGCGGATTTCCGGGAAACTGCTTTTGCACAGCATGCCGGGCCGCTTTGAAGCGATTGAGAGGGTTTGGCATCAGCTCAGGAGCGAAGCGGTCGGTGCGATCGTTTGCTTAAATGAAAGATACGAGATCCATCTGAAATCCTCTCAATACGCCGAAGCCCTGGAAACCGGCGCCGTCCCCTGTTCGGTCCTGCATTTTGAAATTCGTGAAGGCGGCGTGCCCAAAGATCGGGACGCCTTCTGGGCGCTTGCGCGCGATGTTGCGAATCGATTGCATCCGGCGAATCGGTGCTGATTCATTGCGCGGGCGGTGTCGGCCGCACCGCGATGCTTGCCGTCTCCGTGCTGCTTGCCTTGGGCGAACCGTTGATCGAGGCGGAAAGCGTCGTTTCGCGAGCGGGGTCCATAGTAGAAACCATGCCGCAGATCGAAATGCTTTCGTGGTGCGAGTCACGCGTGAGTTTGAAATAGACGATGCGTGGGAAACTAACCGTTCAAACTGTTCAATCGCTGCGCTCTGTTCAAAACGTTCGAGTCGATACTATGCCAGGTTCCAACCGTTCCAACGCTGCGCGTGGTGTCAGTCGTTCCAAAGGAAAAGGAGGGGATTCCCATGGAGTATCAACCGCGAGAAGGGATGCGAGGGCGAATCATCAAGTGGTCCGTCATCGTGATCGTGTTGCTCTTATTGTTGGTCACGAAACCGTTCGTTATCGTTCGCGCCGGTGAAGTCGGTGTAATCTACAGCTTCGGATCGATCATCGGGCAAGTGGAAGAGGGTTTCCATTTGCTTGCACCTTGGCAATTTGTCACGCACACGAATATCCGCGTCCAGCGCGCGGTACTCGAAAGATTGCAATCCTTCAGCCAGGAAACCCAGGATGTTTTCGTGCGAGCGAGTTTGAACTATCAAGTGTCTCCCAAGGCCGTGCAGAATTTGTTCCGGACGGTGGGTCCGGACTATTACCACGTGCTGATCGAACCGCGGGTGGCGCAAAACTTTAAAGATGAAACGGTGAAGTACCGCAGCGTCGAAATCGCGCCCAATCGCGAGAGCATTCGCCAATCGGTGCGAACAAAGCTCGAGAAAGAACTCTCGCCGTACTCCATTCACATCGTCGACCTCCTGCTCGATAACGTCGACTTTAGTCCGGAATTCAAACGGTCCATTGAAAATAAGCAGATCGCGACACAAAAAGCGCTCGAAGAGGAACAGCTTGTCGCTGCCGAGAGATTCAAGGCACAGCAAAGAGTGGAAACTGAGAAGGGCGAAGGTGAAGCCAAGCTGGCGCGCGCGGAAAAGGAAGCGCTGGCCAATCAAAAGCTATCCGCATCCCTTACGCCGCTCCTCGTTCAGCAGTCGATGATCGACAAACTCGCTCCCAAGATTCAACTGATGGTCGTGCCGCAAGGGCAAAACTTTATCATGCAGTTGCCGCAGGCGGCCGTGAAGTGACGCACTGAGGCTGCTGAGATCGTTTGGTCGTGTGTCTCTGGCGGCGACGGAAAGGAATAGCAGGTTGTTCTTCTTCGTCGCATTTAGCGGTCAGCTCGAGCGCGTTCGTCTGCATCCTCGATCAGTCAGAGCTGACCGGGAGGATTGATATGCAAGCGACGTTTCAAGTAACTCATTGGGATTGCTGATGATTGTGGAGACGGGGTGGATAGGGCGGGGCAAAGTACAAATCGGTAGAAATCATCCTTGTGTTCCATGGCCCCGAAGCTTACAGTGTTCAGCTATGGCAAGAATAACCGTTGAGGATTGTTTGGATAAGGTCTCGAGTCGTTTTGAGCTCGTAATGCTCGCTTCAGTACGAGCAAAGCAGCTCTTAAAAGGCGCCAAGCCGGTTGTCGACTCGGATAACCGAGATATTGTGATTGCTCTCCGCGAGATCGCCGAAGGGAAAGTGCGCTGGGTTATTCCTCAGACCTGATGCGTCGACGCGACCGGCTCAAGCTTTTCCACAGTTGAGCTGGGCCCGTATCAAACGTTTCAGCAGCGTCCTTCCAACTGTTCGCCGTTACGCGCCTAACGTTTGCCGATTTCCGTCAGCGCTTCGGTGAGATAACTAAGTTCAACAAACTTTCGGACATCAGGCGGCGCGCCCTTGGCTCCGGTCTGCTCTGCATAGGCGCGCAGGTTGTGTTTCATCCCCTCGATGTTCGGTTCTCCATCCATCGGCCAAATGCGATTCCTGCGTGTAGTATTTTCACCCCTTGAGAGCGTGAACGGGTTTGAGCTGCATTTCCTTGGAAATAAAGTCGACGGCAGCGTCCCAGTTTCGTGGATCCAGCGGTGCGATTGGACCATAGCTTTCATGAAGCGAACCATCACGGGGCGGTTTTTTCCGCCCACGATCGTTTTACGAACATGGCAGCCGACTCAAAATTCGGACGGCATGGAGCAATCGACCGAGTGTTTGATACAGCGCAGCCTAATGAAACGCTTTGGGCGCGTACTATGCGCCGTCGCAGGAATGCCGAGCGGAATCGAGTGAAAGAAAAACGTGCAAGTGCACTGAGAGAATTGGCTCGGCCATATGAACACCCTCCGAGAAAAATTCCTTGGGTCACGGAATGTCGTCGGCGACACGCAAAGGCAGCGCAGGTATCGATGCCTTGTTGAGAAGAACCGCCGCTGCCGACTGCTAACTACTAAGGGCAAAGCAGAGTGTCGAAGGGACGCCACGCAGCATCTTCAGTGCGCACTAGGGTGTTGTAGTTGAGAAGATCGGCTGGCTCTTTTTATAGAGGGTTTCGCCGCAAGGTTTGCTCGACGCGCCGAGACGATCAATTGGATCAGTCTGGTCGCTGCTGAGTGCGGGTAATACGGCAGAGCGCGACTGATGAGAATTTGCCAAAGATCTCGGAGGAGTTTCCTGTGAAAAGTATGCGCACACTGTCGGATCGCTAAACGCTGTCATATTCATTGCCAGGATGGCGAGTGTATGATCGCGCTCTCGATCATCATGACGTTCAGATGAGCGCAGTTGTCGCCGATGTTAGCCAGCTCGCGTAATAACGTCAAAGGAACGGATTCTCATGCGCATCACCATGAGCTTCAGATCTTAGTTCATGGACAACAGCATCTTCGGCAAGAGGAGAATCTCGCCAATTTCAAACAGATGAGCTTAAACCTCGCCGTTCTGGACAACAGCATCTTCGGTTTCTCAAGAAGTTGGCACTCTCCAATGTTAAACAGTCAAAAGCCTCGTGTATCGGTCGGTTCGGCAGTTCCTCGGATTTCATTGGGCCGTTACTTGCTTCAACGGGAAGGTCTTGAAACCGGAAAGCGAAGTCGCCCTGCTTTCAGTTCGGACAATCAAACCGGCCGCCTCCTTGCCGTCGAAGCCAACCGGGCCGATGCTGCCATTGTTACGCCGCCGATTACCCTCATGGCCAGAAAGAAGGGTTTTCCGCTGTTGATAGACGCCGCGCGACTTAAGATCCCGTACACGAGCGCCGTCCTCGTGACGAGAAAGTCGTTCATTCAAGCCAATCGGCCGGTAGCTGTGAATTTCATGAAGGGCTTGATTGAAGCCATATGCTATTACAAGACCCACAAAGAAGAGAGTTTCAAAGTAATGAGCAAATATCTGCGAATTCAGGATCGCGAGGTGCTCGACGAAAACTTTCGCGCTTATGACCACAGCGTTCGTCCCTATGCCACTCACGAAGAGTTGGAGTTGCCCATCCAAGAGGTCGGTAAGAGCAATCCCAATGTTTTGAAAGCAGATCCGCTGCAGTTTGTCGACCACTCGATTCTTAAAGAACTGGAAACAAGTGGCTTTGTGGATCGGGTGGCCGCTCAATACGGTCTCAAATAGCGGCCGCCCAGCTTTCCGGAGTCTGACATGGAGCAATCCGGTGGTGCCTTGATGATTGTGATGAGGATCGCGTTGAGCATCTTGCTCTACTGGGCGCCGCTTTGCTTTGCTCAAGAGCGACCGACCCTTCTTGCCGGCCATGGGACGCTGTCGGGATCGATCCTGCCGCTTTGGGTGGGCGTGGAGGCAAAACTCTTCGAGAAGTATGGCTTGCAAGTGAAACCGATTTATTTGCCGCGCGCGGCCGGGCGGCCCGCTCTGCTCAGCGGCGATATCCAGGTTTATTTTTCCGCCGGCCCGCCGTTGGTGCAGATGCGTCTCGGCGGCGCCGATGTCGCGGTGACTTCTTGCGTGGTGCACAAGCTCACGTCGAAGATCATGGTCGCGCCGGCGATTCAAAAAGTTGCCGATCTGCGTGGCAAAGTCTTGGCGGTGGCCAATCCCGGTTCGGCCAGCGATTTTGCGGCGAAGCTGTTTCTCGCGCGTCAAGGCATGAAAGCCGGTCAGGACGTTTCTATCATCTACAGCGGTTCGACCAGCGCGGCGTTTGCGGCGCTCGTCAACGGTCGAGTGCAGGCTATTTTCGCGACGTCGCCGAATGACCTGCAAGCGATGCAGTTGGGATTCAAGCCGCTTTTGGAATTGGGCGATTTGAATATTCCCTATGCCGGCAATTGCAGCGCCGCGATGCGCCCGTACATCGCCAAACAGCCGGCGCGGATGCGCAGCTTTGTCGCCGGCATCACCGAAGCGATCGCGTATATCCGACGGCGCCCGAGCGAAGCCAAGGCGATCTTACAAAAGTATACCCGGGTTTCGGATGCGACGATTTTGCAACATGCCTATGATTCCGATACCCGCTTTATGGAGCCGGTACCTCGTCCAACTCCCGAGGGAACGAAGACTATTTTGGAAAACTTAGGAGTTTCGGGCCGAGCCGCAGATCAGTTTGTCGCGGAGTTTAACGACGACGGGTTTATCAAGCAGATCATCGAGGAAGGCTTGTTAAAACAGATCTATCCGGGCGGTGTTCCTGGGCTGCGGTGAAAGCTTTGTTCAAGAAGTTCAAATGGTTCAACCGCTGCGCTCGGTTCAAGTCGTTTAAGAGCGGAGCTCGTTCAAAAGTTCAATGGTTTAAGGATAGAGCGAAAGGATCTCGCTCCTCATCGTCTCGCTCTACACAAACAAATAGGTGCGCAGCACATCCCGCAGGATTGGCAAGTAAAATGGTTTGTACAAAATCTCGGCAGCGCCTGCGAATAGGGCGCGGTCGGCTCGTTCTTCGACGTTGCACGTAGTCGTCCAGCCGGTATTGATTACCACGGGAATGTTGCGCGTGGAGAGGTTCGATTTCAAACGTTTGGTTGTTTCATCGCCGCTCATTTCAGGCAAACTTAGTTCCATCATGATAAGATCGGGATGGATGGCCGAGGCTCTGGTCTAGGGCCTCGCGTCCAGTGACCGCTTCGAAGACTTCGTGCCCCAATCCTTTGATGACTCCGCATAGCGATTCTCGTGAGGTGTCGTTTGCGTCGACGATCAGTACTTTCTTGGCGGTATTGCCCATGGAATAGCGGAAGGAGCACAAAGGGTGCCAGTCAGCGCAAGTATCTTTGCCTTAGTATTTCTTTCCAAAGGCTCGCCATCCTAAGCCGTTGCGCGGTGAAATTTGCTTACAGGCGAGACTCCCTGGGCGCATCGAAAATACTCGTTGGCGGTTATTTTTACCAAGAGGACTATGCCGTTATGGTGCAGCGGACTACGAAGGGGCAGGCTTGCTGCGCTCCGTTCAAGTCGTTACAAATAGTAATCGGGCAATCATGATAAGGGTCTCGATTATGCTTTGCCTTGATCCTGTCATCCAAGGGTTCAAAGTAGGAGTGTGAGACAAGGAGACGATATCTTTGAATACATTGGAATCCGTGGAGTACGTTTACGTTCGAGAAACCGCGACGCTGGATGCGCTAGTCCAGCGTATGGGCATGGTGGAACGGGTGGCGCTGGACACCGAGGCCGACAGCTTACACAACTATTTCGCCAAAGTCTGTTTGATTCAGCTCTCGTTCAACAATGAGCATTACCTCATCGATCCGCTTTGCGGATTGGATTTGGCCGAATTTTTGGCGGTGCTGGCGGAGAAACGGTTGATCCTGCACGGCGGCGACTACGATCTGCGCATGTTGCGCGCGTCGCTGGGCTTCAGTGCACTCCGGGAAATTTTCGATACCATGATCGCGGCGCAATTACTTGGCTTCGAAGAGATCGGCCTGGCCGCCCTCATCGAGCGCTATTTCGAAATCAGGATCGGTAAAGCTGGGCAGAAATCCGATTGGTCGCGCCGGCCCTTGAGCGAAAACCAACTGCGTTACGCGGTCAGCGATACGCGCTCTCTCGAAGACATCGCCGACCGCATGCGTAGCGAGCTCGACGCACGGGGACGACTCGATTGGCACAGGGAGAGTTGCCGGGCGATGGTGCAGTCGACCGGGCGCGATAGCGCGCGCGATCCCGAAAACGCCTGGCGCATCAAAGGAGCGGGGCGGCTGACCCGCCGCCAACTGGCTTACTTGCGCGAGCTCTGGCATTGGCGCGACCAGCACGCCCGCAACGCGAATTGGCCGGCATTCAAAATCTTGGGCAATCCAGAAATCGTGGCCTTGATCCAATGGGCCGAATCTCACCCGGGCGCATCACTGCAGCAAGGACCTAAATTACCGCGCAACATCGTCGGGACTCTGCTAGCGACGCTTGAGGAGGCGATCGCGCGAGCGATGCGCATGGACGAGGCGGAGTGGCCCGAGCCGCGACAACGAGACCGCGAAGTTTCCCACATCGATTGTGCCGAGGAGATCAATGCGTTGCGCGCCGAGTGCGCGCAGATCGCCAAAGAGTTGGACATCGCGGCGTCGACTTTGGCGCCCAAAGCTGCGCTCGAAGCGATTGCCCGAAGCCGGCCGCGCGGCCTCGATGAGATTATGAAATCCGGCGGCCTATTGCGCTGGCAAGCGGAGCTGGTGCAGAGCGCAGTCGAGAAAACTCTGCGTCGAATCCATAACGACGGAGCGCGTTCAAAGAGTTCAACCCTTAAAACTCTAGTCACAAGGAATTTTGAAAGTTACTTGTCCGGCACGTTTCACTTGTTAGACTATTTATTAGCCGATCGAGATGCTGGAGGACTTTCATGAAACAATCGTGGCTAGTGCCGGTACTTTTTTCTGCCATAGCTCTGAGTGGGTGCGAAATCATAGGAGACATTTTTAAAGCAGGAGTCTGGGTAGGAGTGCTTCTGGTGCTTGCAGTGATCGGTATTATTGTCTGGGTGATTGCGAAGGCGATCGGCTGAAAAGCCAAGTTGCTAAATTCTCGCGCACGCGCCGGTCAAAGTCAGACGGCATTCAGCTGAAGCAAGCGCCAAGCTTACTTTCTAGCGGTGGGCCGGAAGTATTTCAGCGCAAATTGCTTATTTTCCGGAAACCACAGGTTGCCGAGATGTCCGCCGTAGGGATAGAGCGTCACTTGGTCGCCCAGGGCTTCTTTGAGCGCTTCAATGGATTTTCTCTCGGCTAAGAAATCGTCGGCGTTATGCAGGATGTGCACTTTGGGATTGTCACGCAGGCGA
This sequence comes from uncultured delta proteobacterium, assembly GCA_963811315.1. Taxonomy (GTDB): domain Bacteria; phylum Desulfobacterota; class Binatia; order UBA9968; family UBA9968; genus DP-20. The sequence goes on along the minus strand of CAWERH010000037.1, from coordinate 2,888 downwards.
TCAACGATTCGCGCCAAGGCGCCGCGTTGGCCGAAAGTCTCCAAGTCGGCCTGGGGATCCCCGGCTTGTTTTTGCCAGAGGGGCAAAGCGATCTTTCGGTTATAATCGCTGAACGTGAAACTTTTAGCTTCTTCAAGGCGTTTTCTCATTTCGTCCCTTGGCGCGGTGAGAACCTTTTGATCGTGAATCGCTTGAGTCACGGAGACGAGCTCCGGAAGCTGACTTTGTAAATTCTCGGCGATAAGGAATTGCAGCTCTTCCGTCGTGAATTCCGAGAACTTCTTTGCCAATCGGTCGAAGACCGCGGGATCATCTCGTCCGGCGTCGGAAAAGGACTCGACGATGGCAACCGCTTTCGCCACGATTTGCTGAGATTTTTCCTGGCCGAATTTATCTGCCAACCTGTTCCAATCATCGATTTTCTTAATGGCGTAAGCGAGATCGACGGGCGGGTTGACGAGAAGATACTTGTCGATACCGATCTTTTTCTCGTCGGCATCGAGCACGCTTAGATACGCGCCTTCAAGCGCGCCGAGACTGACCGCCATAAAATTGATCGACGTGGGTTTGAAGCTGTGCGATCTCTCAAGACGGTCAGGGTTTTTTGCATAACTTCATACAAATCCCGGGCGTCCTCCGGCGCATAACCGGGCGCGCCGCTGCGGCTAGCCGACAAAGCAAAGTTCCAGCTCAGCGGCGACGGTAAAATGACCACATTAAAACCTTCTCGATAGTACAGGCTCGCCAAGTACGGGGCGACCCCGAAAAAGGGGGTAGACCCGAGGCCGGCGAGAATGAAAAGCAACGGTGCCGGCCGGCTTTGGCGATACACTGAAAGACTCACGTCACCGCGTCCTTCGAGATCCGGTAGATTATTTCTGCCGCGGAGACCGGGCACACGCACGATGGTCGAATCCACACGCTTCGTGGCGCCATCGTCGCTTAAAATAGCGACCGTTGCCGTCGCTAAGTAAGGGTCGTGATAAGGATACTTATATTCTGCGGCCTCGGTTGAATGAGTCGACAAATTCAATGTGATGAGTACTGCGAGAGCGAAATAAAAGCGCATGAGGAAAAACTCCTGTTGACCGGCATCGGTTGAAACTCGTAGTTGTTTTCGTGTCTTTCGACATGAATGTTAGAACTTTTGTGCCCGCCGTGCTATGCCGTGGTTTTTTGAAATTGAATTTTGCAGGAGCGCTACGCTCGTCACGAGGCGGTTTGGTGAACCCTAGATTGGGTGTCGCATTCTATAATTGGGCTATTGTGGCGGTTTGCGTTAGGAGTACAAATCGACATTTATCATGACAATTGTGGCCAAACAGCACATTCCATACTCGGATAAAGCTGCTCTACTCGGCCTTCGTGGCGATCGTTGTGCCGCTTTATTGGACGACCTACGGTCCATGGAACTTTCTCTACTTCTGCGATGTTGCGCTGCTCGTCACCGCTGTAGCGATCTGGATCGAAAGTCCCTTGCTGGTCAGCATGCAGGCCGTCGCGATCGTCGTGCCGCAGACGCTGTGGGTGGTCGATCTGCTATGCCGCGTCGTTGCGGGCGTGGAGATAACCGGCGTGACCAGCTATATGCTGGAAGACAGCATTCCGCTCTATCTTCGAAGCCTCTCGTTGTTTCACGGTTGGCTGCCGTTCTTTTTAGTGTGGTTGCTGTGGCGCTTGGGTTACGATCGTCGAGCGCTCGCCATACAGTCCGCGGTCGCAATCGCGATCTTGTTGCTGTGTTATCTCTTCGGTCCGGCGCCTCCTCCTCCTGCCGACGACCCGAACCGGGCGGTCAATATCAACTACGTGTACGGCTTCACCGACAAACATCCGCAGACGCTAATGGCGCCGTGGCTATGGTTGGTAGCGCTGATGGCGATCAACATCATTGCTTTCTACATACCGAGTCATTTCGTGTTTCGTCGAGTCTTTGCGACTGCTCGGCGCATTGAGGCAGCGAGGTGAGCGGGGGCTCTCATGCATTTCCGCGGCTTTCCTATTTCCTTTCTTTATCGAAGGAACGGCTTGCCTGACGTATCGCTGAAAGTTTTGTCGCGAAGGCAGCCACCGCAAGGAGACACGTAGCGCCACCGATGATCAGAGTCGCGGGCGTACCGACCCAGTGGGCGATGGCGCCGAACAATAGGCTGCCTAAAGATTCGACGCCGCGGCGCGCCATCACGAAGAGACTGAGTACCCGGCCGCGTTTTTGGTCGTCGACTATGCTCTGAACGATGGTATTGCTCGATGCCATCTGCATCATCAGCGAGAATCCCAGTACCAGGGCGATGATCAACGCGATCGATAGCAAGCGCGAGAATGACAAAGCCACCAGTCCGACGCCGTAGAGCGCGCCGGCGATGACGATAATCTCAGCCAGTCCTTTGAGGCGGCTGCGCGAGGCGAGAAATATCGCGCCTGCCAGCGCGCCGACACCGGTGGCGGACATGAGATAGCCGAAGACGCGCGGGCCGCCGTGCAGGATATCTTCGGCAAATACCGGCATGAGCAGTGTGTAGGATGCGGCGACAAGACTGACCGATGCAACGAGAATTAGAATGGATCGGATGGGCACGGAAGCGAGCGTGTAAGCGGCGCCTTCCATGATCGCGGCCTTGAAATCGAGTTGGCTCGCGGAAAATGTCTTTTCCGGGATTTTCATCAAAAACAGCGCGCCTAAGACCGCCAGGTAGCTCAGGCTATTGAGGGCGAAACAGGGTCCTTCTCCGACCAAGGCGATCAGCACCCCGGCGATCGCGGGGCCGATCAGCAGAGCGCCGTTAAAAATGAAAGAGTTTAACGCGATGGCGTTGGGCAGGTCGTTTCTATCCTCGATGATGTCGACAATGAAAGCCTGACGCGCGGTAATATCGAAGGCGCTGACG
>CAWERH010000036.1:0-77861 GCA_963811315.1 uncultured delta proteobacterium | reverse complement strand
TTCGCATAAATCCTTTCGGAAAATCCGCCGTGCTGACCAGAACCCGATGCGGCATACCTTGAGCGAGATGGATCGTGCCGGGGGGTGAAGGGAAAGCGACAATCCGTCCTGTGCGAAACGCCGCTGCCCGTTCGGTCGAGCCGCCGACTTGGAGGATGGCAACGTCCTTATCCGGCTCGAGTTTGAATTCTTTAAGAAATAGCCGCGCCGCTACGTCCGATGAGCTGCCAACCCGGCTGATGCCGATGGCCTTGCCCTTGAGTTGCTGCGCTGAACGGATCTCGACCCGCGCACGATCAATTCATAGGGCAGCGTGTTGATAAAGCAGCCGACGGCGACCACGCCGGCGCCGCCCACGGCTGCATTGGCCGTCGCTCCGCCGGAAATATTACCCACGGGAACCGACCCCGCCACCACGGCGGAAACGGTCGTCGTCGAAGATGGAATAAAAATAAGCTCCGCGTCGAGGCCGTACTTCTTGTAAAGCTGCCGCTCTTTGGCGATATACCAATTGGCATTGGGCGAGTCGACCGAGCTGAAGGCGAGCGTTTGCTGTTGAGCATCAAGCAACCGCCACGAGAGCAGCACCATTGAGCACACGGAAAGAATCAGTACCCAGCGCGCCCCGAGTCGAACCATAACCTCTCCTTATTCGTCGTCCTGAATATAACGGCTCCTCAATCGAAGCGGTCACAAGAACAGTGGCGCAGCGACGATCACGTGACCGCATCGAAAGGGCCAAAGGCACCGCCCGAGCAACGTCAGCAGGCACTGCTAATCGGTCACACCCAAATCACGAGAGGCTGCTTCTCTCTGGCAAATAATAAGTTCCTAAAAAAATTATTCCTCAGAGCGACCCCCCCCCCCCCCCCCCCCCCCCCCCCCCCCCCCCCCCCCCCCCCCCCCCCCCCCCCCCCCCCCCCCCCCCCCCCCCCCCCCCCCCCCCCCCAGCAGGCCGGCAAATACCTATCGCGGGCTCCATTAATACCACAAATTAAGGGCACTCGTAACCGAAACTGCACCGCGCCTGTGTGTTCACGCGCCGTACAGAGGAGTCGATCAGCCGAGGTTTCATCCATCGCATGAATGGCCGATCGCGTATTTCGTTAATTTTATTTCTTGTAAGAATATACAATGCAATTCAAGACGTCGTCGGTGAGCTTGAATGAAGATTTTTTCGCTCCCAGCAAAATATCAAATAATTGATCAACAGCGCCGGCCCTAACCAGAAGTACCAAAGTTCTTCCGCCAGCCAAAATCTCAAGAAGAAATGACACGCGTTGATCGCCAGATAAACTCGCGCCGCCCAGTATTGATGCCATGAGTGGGGTTTTCGAATCATCCACGCCGCCGCCTCTAAGATTGCAGGGAGAAGAACAACCTGATCGTAAGTCCAAACAAATATGCTGCTGGTAACGGACACCACGGTAATAAGCGGAAGCTGCTTATGCCAGTGCCATTGGTATTTGTGACGCTCCCAATGATAGATCAACCACGCCGCGGCCATAGCTGTTGGCGCGAACTGCAACCATATTTCTGCTCCGAAGAATATTCGCATCACGTTGCGCAGCGTTGGCGCAGGCCAGTCCAAGGGCTTGGAAATTCCTGCAACGCCATACAAAGCGAGATATTCGGAATAAATTCTAGTATCGAACAACACTGGCAAGAGCGCCGCACTAAGGCCGGTTAGCGCGGCAGCGAAAATCAGACGCCACGGACGCTTCTCGAAAATCCAGAGTAAGAATACAATCCAAAATAGATACAGAAGGTGGGGTTTGATCGAAAGAACTACGAGTGAAGCGCTCATGGTCCAATAGTTTTGTTTTCGCTCGGAATAAAGAAAACAAGCCAACCCGGCAAGAACGAGCGGCGTAATTTGTCCGATGATGAGAACAAAGGCCGCTGGCACGAAGGTCAGCGCGACAAGCCAGGAAAGACGGGAGGATTGGCCGGAGTTGCTGTAAATTCGCCAAAGTAGTTGAGCGGAGGTCATTATCAGGCACACATGGAGGAGGAGCCAAAGAAACTGCCCTGTCGTAAAGCTCAACAGGCCGAATGGCACGACAAACGGCAAGGCCCATGGCGGATTCCACATAATGAGAGGTTGAACATCGCGCCGTCCAACCGTCCGTTGAAGTACGAGTAGTTCGTCAGGCGAGTATGGGTTGCCACCCTGTACAAGAAGTCGAGCCGCAGACCAATATTCAACAAAGTCGCGGGTCGTTGCACGTTCGGCTACCGGCAAGGCCTGCGCGAAGATCGGTCCGGCACGGGTCAGCTGCAAAATGGAGGATAGTAGCAACGCGCAAAGGCATGCGCCAACCGCAGGGTAAAAACTCAATGGCTGCCCGTAGATCTGCGAGAAAGATGCAACAACGGTATGGTAATCCTTAGTCGGGACAATTTTTGACAGGCTTTCGAGTAAACGGCATATCGGCGATCCGATTTCGCGCTCAGTTAAAATCTTCGAATGCTTTTGTCAATTCTGCTGGATGCCGTAGCGGCGCGCGACGAGATAGTAAAGGATTGCGACGGAAACCAGGATGGTCGTCCAGATTACGCCGAAGGCGGCAAGTTCGCCGACCTGGGCATTTTCCCAGAGCTCGAAAATTGCCACCGAAACCACCGGTGTCTGCGGGCTCACCAGCAAAACCGACATGGACAACTCTTTGGCCGACAAAAGAAAGATAAACACCCAGCCGCCAAGAAACGACGGTGTCATCAGCGGCAAAATAATCCGCCGCATACAATTGCCCCAAGATGCGCCGGCAGTGTACGCCGCTTCTTCCAATTCCTTGTGCAATTGCAGTAAACCAGAATGGGTATAACGGATGCCGTATGGAATATAGCGGGTTACGAAAGCGATGAGCAGAATCCACAAGGTGCCGTAGACCGGAATCGGCACGAACAGATAAAAGCGCAGGATTGCCAAGCCCATGACGATACCTGGAAACAGCAGCGGCAGGGTGGTGAGGATATCGAGCAGCCAGCGGCCGCGCATTTTCGTGCGCACCAAAACCCAGGATGCGAACAGTGTCAGCACCATGACGACGCTGGCGCTGCCGAGCCCGAGAAGGATGCTGTTTTTGATCGAATCGGTGATCTTGGGAAAGTGCAACGCCGTGACATAGTTCTTCGCTGTGAATTTGCCGAGCGCCTCAATGGATGGCTGCATGTAGAACGGCAAAACCGAGGCCCACAGAATGATCAAGAAAGGCAGCACCAGCAGCACCAAGGAATAGGCCAGCAGCCCGGTAGCCGCCAGGTAACGCCAGCGGCCGAGACGGATCAGCGCGGGGCGATAACCTTTGCCGGTAATCGTCTGGAAGCGATCACCTTCGCGCGTGACGCGAAAATAAAGATACAGCGTGCCGGCGACGACGAGCATGAGCAGCACTGAAAAAGCGCCGGCGCTGCCGTACTGCGGCGGCAGTCTCTGCGCGTCTTGATAGATCGACGTCGTGAGCACGCGGACGTCGCCCGGCAATCCAACCAATGCGGGAATCTCAAAAGACTCGAAAGAGCGAATAAAGATCAACAAGATGACGGAAAAAAATGCCGGCATCATCAAGCGCAACGACACCCGGCGCAGGGTTTGCCAAAGCTGCGCGCCGCACGCCGCCGAAGCTTCCTCCAGCGACGGATCCATGGAACGAAAGGCCGCGGCCAGCATGAGAAAAACAAATGGCGACCAGAGCAGCGCTTCGATAAAAATCATCCCCGACAACGAGTAAACATTGATAACGGGTCCGGTCTGATCGAGCAGAGTTTTAAGCCAGTAATTGACCGGCCCGGCTTTGCCGAGCAACAGAATCCAGCCAATCGTGTAAAGAATAAACGGCGTGCCGAACGAAGCGAAGGCCGTGAAGTAACCTAAACCGCGCAGCGGCGCATCCGTCCGCACGACAATCCACGCGATGGCGCCGCCGAGCAGCGTTGCCATGAACGCGCTGCCGATGGAGAAATAAATCGTGTTGAGCAATGGGCCAATGACCCCGAGCTCGGTCCATAGGTCTTGATAGTAGCGCAGCGTGAATTGATCGATCTCGCCGGTAAGTTTTGTCGTGAACAGGCTGGTTTGAATCACTGAATAGAGCGGCGGCAAAACCAAGTAGGCCGTCACGAGCGAGACCGCGATCATGACCCCCGCGGCGACGTCGAAGCGCGCCAAAGCGGCAAAGCGGAATAGACCGCCGGCTGCGCCCGACTTTAGCGGAAAAGCCCCGGATGAAGATTGCTTTGCCACGAGTGTTTCGCCGCTACTTCAGGAAGACATTATTGAAATATTCGACCCATTCGTTGCCTTTGTCGTATTGCGCGTCGGGATTGATGTAATAAGCGCGCTTGAAGCGCCCGCCGCCGGGTTTCAAATCGACTTGTTTGGCGGGGACTTTCGGGTGCGACGGCAAGTAGTTCGATTGCTGAAAAACTTTCTGTCCCCTCTCGGACAGTACGAAATCGAGGAAAAGCATCGCCGCGTGCGGATGCGGCGAGTTCTTTGCCAGCGCCGTCGTTTGAACCGTTGCGGTCACCGGCTCATGGGGCTGCCAATCCACCGGCGCGCCGGCTGATTTACTGATAAAAGCGTGATGATTGAATATTTGCAGCGCCAGTGGGTATTCGCCGGCGATGGTTAAGTCGAGCACCTGGCGATTGCTGGCGGTGGTCTTGGCGATGTTTTGTGCTTTCAATTTTTGCAAATAGGCTTTGCCCGCTTCCGCGCCCATGGTGTTGAGGATCGTGCCGGTGAATATCGGCGCGCCCGAACCGCGGCTCGTCGACCACATCATCTGCCCTTTCCAGCGCGGATTGAGCAGATCCTCGTAAGTCTTCGGCACCTCGTTCGGCTTGATCATCCGCGAGTTGTAGCCGGTGGCGAAGAAATAGAGATTTGTCGAACCCCAAAAACCCTGGGAATCCTTGAGCTCGGCGGGGTACTCGGCAAACATCGGCGTGTAGAAACGCTGCAACAGATTGGCCCGCCGCACCATGGTCGGCGAGACCGTGCCGTCGATAATATCGACCTCGTATCTCTTCCCCTGATACTCGGCCATCATTTTTTGCACCAGACGCTCGGCATTGCCGCGAAAAAATTCCACTTGGAGAAACGGATACTCTTTTTCAAAAGCGTCTTTGACCGGCCGTATAACTTGGTCGACGATGAGTGTCGTATAGAGAGAAACTTTACCTTCTTTCCGTGCTCCCTCGACGAGAATCTTCTGGCGGTCGGCGCGGTTCATCAGGGCGATTTCTTCGACGGTCGCAGCCAGCACTGAATGCGCTGAGAAAGCCGACAGTAATCATCATCAAACAAAAAAAAGACCGCAACCTCAAACTGCACAGCGTCATGTGTGACTCTCCCCTCGCTAAGGAAGCAAGCTCAAATCAAGGCGAAGCTATTCTGAGTCGGCTTCTCTTGTCAAGGTCAATACGCGCTGCGGGAATGTGAATTTTGCTGAAATCGAGCGGACTATCGCAAAAAATTATTCTCGAAAAAGCTAACCCAATTGTTGCCCTGGTCGTACTGAATATCGGGCGTGAAGTAGAGCGCGTTCTTGAATCGACCGCCGCCCGGTTTTAGATCCGGCTGTTTTGCCGGAACCTTGGGATGAGCCGGCAAATAGTTCACCTGCTGAAAAACTCGCTGGCCTTTGTCGGAAAGAATGAAATCGAGGAACAACATTGAAGTGTACGGATGCGGCGTTCGCAGCGCCAGAGCGATCGTGTTAAGCGACGCCGTCGCTGGTTCCAATGCTTGCCAATCGACCGGCGCGCCCGCGATCTTGCTGATATAAGCGTGGTGATGGAAGATATGCAGCGCCAGCGGATACTCGCCGGCGATCACCAAGTCTAAAAGCTGCCGATTGCTCGCCGTGGTTTTGGCGACGTTTTGCGCTTTGAGCTTTTGCAAATAAGCTTTGCCGGCTTCTTGTCCCATCGTGTGCAAAACATTGCCGATGAACATCGGCGCGCCGGAGCCCCGGCTGGTCGACCACATCATCTGTCCTTTCCAGCGCGGGTTCAAAAGATCTTCGTAAGTTTTCGGCACTTCGTTGGGTTTCACCATGCGCGTGTTGTAGCCGAGGGTAAAGAAATAGAGATTCGTTGGACGCCCACCGCCCCTGGGCGTCCTTTAACTCGGCGGGATACTCGGCCAAATGCGGCGAATAGAAGCGCTGCAATAAATTGGCCCGCTCGATCATCGGCGTCGACACCGTGCCGTCGAGCACATCGACTTCGAATCGCTTGGCCTGGTATTCGGTGAACATTTTTTGCACCAGGCGTTCGGAGTTGCCGCGAAAATAGTCGATTTGGATAAACGGATATTCCTTTTCGAACGCTTCTTTGACCGGCCGAACCAATTGATCGACGATCAGCGAGCTGTACCAAGTGAGTTTGCCTTCCTTGCGCGCGCCTTCGGCGAGAATTTTTTGCCGGTCTGGTTTGTTATAAAGCGCAATTTCTTCCACCGACGCCGCCAACGTCCACTGGCTGAATAAACCCGAAAGAATAATCACGCCCACGATGGTTAGATGCGTCATCTTTCCGCCTCCGCAACGCATGCGAGAAATCTTGCGCCGCCGCCGTCTCACTGCAGAATCGTCTCGGCAAATTTTCCAGCCGGGACGCGCACTCTGGTGTATTTATCTTCTAGATGATTGCGCAGCCGATGATAATCTTGGATCGTCAGCGCATCCTTGGCCGCGTTGACGCCGATGTCCTTCAGCCACTTGGTGTCGACGTCGAGGCGCCGCGTGCCGTTTTCCATCAGCTTGCCGTACCAATCCTGACCGTCTTTGCCGAGAAACCAATTGATAAAAACTTTCGTGGCATTGGGATGGGGTGGATTCTTGACGATGCCGATCACGCCGAAACTGTTGCTCGCCGGCAAGCCTTCCTTCGGCGGCGGCACTGGTTTGAGCGGCAAGCCGGCGCTGATGAAGGGATCGGTTTGGCTCCGCCCTAAACCGAAGGCGATCGACACTTTGCCTTTTGCCAGCGCGTCGGCCAGCTGGCGCAAATCGCGTGTGAGAAATAGATCCTGTTGAGCCAGCTTTTTCAGGAATTCTTCGCCTTTCAACTCCCACATAAACGACCAGATCGATTGACCCGAGCTTGGCACGCGCGGATCGCTGAAACCGATCTTGCCCTTCCACTTTGGATTCAAATAATCGTCGAAGGAACGGAAATCTTCCGGTTTGACGAGACTCGTGTTGTACCAGATGCCGTGCGTACTTACGTCGGCAAGAAAGGAGTAGAGGAAACGATTGGTACTGATGTTGTCTTCCCAGATATGTCCGCCCCACCATTGCTTCGGGTCCTTGACCTCCGGCAAGACTAGGAACGGGTCGATCGGCTCAAGCATGCCGTCATGCGCCAGAGACACCGCAGTACCCGTGCCGACAATCAGCGCATCGAAATAGTGCACTCCCGCCTTCTGCTCCGCCGCGATCCGGCTCGCGTTCTTGGGACCGGGATTGGGTACTAATTCGGCTTCGAGCCCTAACTTTCGCTTAATCGTACCTTCCATTTCTTTGCGGAGTTCGGCCGCGGGCGGAATCGCGAGGACGATCTTGCCTTCCTTTTTTGCCGCCTCGACAATTTTCTCCCACTCGCCGACACGCCGCGCCTCTGCTGCGAGCGCGGTATCCAGCTTCGGTCCAATGACCAGGAGGGCCATGATAAAAAGTGAAAGCAACGAATTTACCTGCATAAAATCTCCACGATCGGTCTCTGCATTCGCAGACCTGTATGTGAAAGCGAAAACGGAGTCAAGGTAATTTCGAACCATACTTGTTCAGCGGATATTCTGCTTGACACTCGACCAGCGCGTCGATAAATCAAGTGCGAAACGAACAGCGCCGCATGATCACTCGGATCATTATACAACGCAGAGAACTCTTCGCCGCCGGCCACGAATTTCCCGTCACCGGCGCCTATGAAAAACTCATCGGTTACGTTATCGGCGAAGTCGAGCCAAGACACCGGTTGAATCGAATCATCGTCAACTTGGATAAGGCTCCGCGCAATCGTCGCGGCCGGGTCGAATACCGCAGCACGATCTGTATTTTGAAACCGCTCGACATGGCGCGCGGCAACGGCAAGATTTTTTGCGACGCGCCCAATCGCGGCAGCAAGCGCATCTTGAGCTTTCTCAACGACGCGCCCGAGGCGAACGATCCGACCACGCTGGAGCACGCCGGCAACGGTTTTCTGATGCGCCAAGGCTACACGATCGTCTGGTGCGGCTGGCAAGGTGATCTGATGCCGCTCAAAAACTGGCTCGTGCTAAACGTCCCTATCGCGAGCAACCGCGGCAAACCCATCACTGGAAAATCACGTGCCGAGATCGTCGTCGACGAAAGCGGCGTCAAGTCGCAACCTCTCAGCGGCGACGAGCGGGTGAAGAGCTATGAAGCAGCGTCGCGCGACAAATCGCTGGCGACGCTGACCGTGCGCGAAAAGTCCTACGGCAGGAGAATTCTCGTGCCGCCAGCCGAATGGGATTTTGCCGCCTGCGTGAAAGATCCGCGCAGCGGCAAGGAGATCGTCCGTCCGAGCACCCGCGACCTGTATTTGCTTCACGGCTTCAAACCCGGTCACATCTACGAATTCATCTATCCGGCGAAGAATCCGCTGGTGCTCGGTTTGGGCTTCGCAGTAACCCGCGATCTTATTTCCTTCTTGCGCTATGAAATCAAAGACGCCCGCGGAAAACCCAATCCGCTGCTTAGCGTTGAACGGATACAAGCGCGATCTCCCCCGGGGGGAGAACAAAAGTGGGGAAGGTCACCGGCATCACTCGCCTACGCCTGGGGCCGCTCGCAGAGCGGGCGCTATCTGCGCGATTTCGTCTACCACGGCTTCAACGAGGACGAGGCGCATCGCAAAGTCTTTGACGCCGTGGCGCCGCACGTGGCCGGCGGCGGAAGATTGTATTTGAACTATGAGTTCGCCCGGCCGGTCACGTCGTCGCAGCAGCACACCCATCAGCTTGACCCCGAGCTTTTTCCCCACACCTATAACGTTATCAAAGACGCCCAAACCGGACGGCGCGACGGCATTCTTAAAAGACCCAAGACCGATCCTCTCGTGTTTCACACTCAAACTTCGACGGAGTACTGGCAAAAGCGCGGCTGCTTGGCGCACACAGACGGCAAGGGTCGTGACCTTGCGTTACCGAGTAACGTGCGTCTGTATGTCATCGCCAGCGCACAGCACAACAGTCCGTTTGGCTCGGAGCCGATCAAAGACGACTCTCAGCTCAGAATCAATCCCCTGCCCGCCGGCGATATCCTGCGCGCGCTTATGGTCGCCATGGATCTTTGGGTGACGAAAGGTATCGAGCCGCCGCCGAGCCAATATCCGAAAGTGCAGGATGGAATGTTGGTGCGTCCCGGCAAAGGCGCGGCAAATTTTCCGAAGCTTCCCGGCATGAATTTCACCGGCCTGTATAATCGTCAACTGTTTCTCGACTATGGCCCGCAGATTCTGCGCGGCAAAATGACGATCCATCCGCCCAGACCCATTGGCCGCAATGGCTATGTGATTCTGCTGCCGAGAATTGACGCCGACGGTAACGACTCTGGCCGGCATTCGCCTACCCGCCGTGCAAGTCCCAATCGGCACGTATACGGGTTGGAACCTCCGTCCACGCGGGCTCGCCGAAGGCGAGCTGGCCGGTTTGCTTGGCTCTTTCATTCCTTTCGCCAAGACTAAAGCCGCACGCCGCAAGTCCGGCGACCCCCGCTTGTCGCTCGAAGAGCGCTACAAGAGCCGAGATGATTATGTGCGGCGAATCAGTTGCGCCGCGAGAGCGTTAGTCGAAGCTCGCTACTTGCTGCCGGAAGATGCCGAGCGCATGATCGCAGAGGCAAAGGAGCGACGATTGACTTAGTCACCTGCTCGAAACCCAAACTCGGAGGTTAGTATGCTCTACCTTACGACCGCTCTATTCGTCGCGTCGGTCCTCTTGCCGGCATCATCCTTCGCCGTGATCACAAAACTCGTCATCGAAAAGCGGGAGTCTTTTGCTGGCGGTCATGAGTTCGGCATTACCGGCGCTTATGAAAAACTCTCTGGCAAAGCCTACGGTGATGTCGATCCGCACTCCAAACAGAACAAAGTCCTGGTAAATTTGCCAAAAGCGCCGAAGAACGGGAGCGGCCGCGTCGAGTACTCGATGGATGTTTTTATTCTGAAACCAGCGGATATGAAGCGCGGCAACCAGACCATTTTCTATGACGTCGTGAACCGCGGCAATCAAGCGTTGCGCGTTAACGTGGGAGCGGAACGTAGCAACGATCCGACCACGCTGGCCCACGCCGGCGATGGATTCATGATGCGTCAAGGCTATACGCTCGTCTGGAGCGGCTGGCAGGGCGACCTGCTGCCCAGCGGCGGTCGGCTCACCGCAAGTTTTCCGGTGGCGAAGAACCCGGACGGCAGCTCAATCAAGCGCTTGATTACTACGGAATTCGTTTTTCAGAAGTCAACTTTCTCGGTGCCGCTAAGCTTCGATCGCGGATCGCTCGATGTTCGACCCTATCCTCCGGCGGAAGAAAGCCTGGCTAAAGCCCGGCTTTACCGTCGCGTCGGCACCCATGCGCAGCGCGAGCGGCTGCCCAGCGATCAGTGGTCGTTCGCGCGTTGCCCGGACGGTAACAACAAGACACCGAGCAACACGGATATTTGCTTTCCCGCCGGCTTTTCGCCCAACTATATCTACGAATTGACCTACGAAGCCCGCGATCCCACGGTCATGGGTCTCGGCTTCGCCGCGACGCGCGATCTGATTTCTTTCCTGCGCTATGACACGAGCGATGCCAATCCCTTAGCCGACAAAGAAAAGAGAGCGCCGCGGTGGGCCATCGGCTTTGGTTCTTCGCAGAGCGGCCGCTTTTTAAAAGACCTCATCTATCACGGCTTCAACCAGGATGAAGCTGGTAGAATTGTTTTCGACGGCGCGATTCCGCACATCTCGGCATCGCGCCGAACGTTTACCAACTATGAGTTTGCGATGCCCGGCCGTTTCGCAACCGGATTGGAAGGCCATTTTACCCCCGGCGATGAATTCCCGTTTACCTATGAAACCCTGACCGATCCGATCAGCAAGAAAACCGACGGTTGGCTGGTGCGCTGCCGTCAGCAACAATCCTGTCCAAAGATCATGCACTGGGACTCCGGCACCGAATCGTGGCAAGGGCGAAACTCTCTCGTCGTCGGCGATCCGCTCGCGAAAAAAGACGTGCCGGTTCCCGACAACGTGCGGCTCTATTATTTCTCAAGCACGCAGCATGGCCCGACGGATAAACCCGACCGCGGCATGTGCCAGCAACTAACCAATCCGCTTTCTTACATGGAAACTCAACGCGCGCTGATCGTCGCGTTGCACGCTTGGGTCACCAAAAACGTCCCGCCGCCGCCCACGCGCTATCCCCGAATTTCCGATGGAACGCTGGTATCGGCGCAGCAGAGTGCGCAGGGCTTTCCCGATATTCCTGGGGTGCGCTACATCGGCCAACCCAATGATCTATCGATTAATGACGGCAATATGCAGCCGGCCCATCATGTCAAAGGCAAAGAGTACCCGCTTCTCGTTCCCAAGGTCGACAAGGACGGCAATGAGATCGGCGGCGTCCGCGCCGTCGCTCTGCAGGTTCCCCTCGCCACCCACGCCGGCTGGAATCTGCGGGCTAAAGGATTCGTCGAAGACGAACTTTGCTATTTGAATGGCCAGTACATCCCATTCGCGAAAACCAAAGAAGAACGAGAAAAGGCCGGCGACCCACGCTTGTCTGTCGAAGAGCGCTACAAGGACCAAGCCGATTACGTACAACGCGTCAGTCAAGCGGCGAGGACGCTAGTGGACGAAAGATTTCTACTACTGGAAGACGCCGAGCGGCTGATCGCGGAGGCGAAGAAAAGCCAAAATCTTCGCAGAAGGAAAATAGCGGAAATCATCTCAAGAATCCACCTATCTGCTTTTGAAGTCTCCGTTTCCATGTCAGGGCGGCGCCTACTTTTGCTCGTACAGCTTCTTGATGAATCCGCTCTTCTCCAGTTCAGCGATAAAGCTCGGATCGACAAATTCTTCCGGTTTGTGCGTGCGGATATCGGGGCGGGTTTGCGCCACGTAGTCGTAGGTCGGTTCCAAGCCCTTGGTGATCGGGTAAGGCGCAGCGATGAAATCCTGCTTGTAAATATTGTACGAGCCTTCTAAAAACTCCGCGTCGGTGGTTCTCACGTACTTGGTCAGGACCTTCAAACTGAACTCTTTATTTTGTTTGTGAAACGCGATGGCTTCGACGTGGGAGCGCACGAAGCGCATCACGGTGTCGCGATCTTCGCGAATGGTTTTGCGGCGAGTGACAACGGACGTGGTCGGAAAGGTGATTTCCTTTCTGGCATCGATCAGCACGCGGTATCCTTTTCGTTCGGCCTGAACGTCGGCTGGATAGGCGACATCGGCGCCGTCAATCGCGCCGGTAAACAACGCCTGCAGCCGTTCGGCGTTGGTGCCAATGGAAAGCCAGGTAATCTCACGGTCCGGATTGATTCCGTACTTGCGCAGCGCGTAACGGAACAGAAAATCGCCGAGGGAGCCGATGCTTGAAGTCGCAATCTTCTTGCCGCGCAGATCCTCGGGCTTTTTGATCTCCGGTTTGACCAGCAGTTTGCTGCTCGCCATCGCAATGGTATGAGCGACATTCACCAGGTCCGCGCCGTTCAGGTTTGCGAGCATGACTTGCGGCAGCGCCACCGGCGCTGCAAACAAGCTGCCACCCAGCAGCGCCTGCGAACTCTGGCCCGATCCGCGCAGTAAAATGATATCGACGTCGAGTCCGTTCTTCTCGTAGATCTTGGCATCCTTGGCGATCCAGGGAATCCACATGGCGGCGGAAAGCGCCGTCATTCCCCAGGTAACTGTTTTCAGAGCGCGATCCTGCGCTGAACTATTCGATGCCGCGCTGATGAGAACCAAGAGCCACAGCGCAAGCCGAATAAATCGCACCGCCGTTGAATCCCTCAAGCTTCGCGCCTCGCGTCTCACGTTTATTTCCCCTCGTACAGCTTTTTGATGAACCCACTTTTATCCAGCTCGGCAATGAAGCTGGGATCAACGAATTCCTCGGGTTTGCGGTTGCGTATCTCCGGCCGGGTTTGCGCGACGTAGTCGTAGGTCGCCTCCAACCCTTTCGTGATCGGATAGGGAACAGAAATGAAATCCTGCTTGAAAGTTTCGTAGGAATTCTCCAATGTCTCCCGATCGTTGATCCTCAGCTGCTTGCTCAAGACTTTCATGCTGAATTCCTTGTTGTTCTTGAAGTAAGCAATCCCTTCCACGTGTGCCCTGACCATTCGCATCACAGTGTCGCGATCTTCGACGATGTTTTTGCGCCGCGTAACCACGGACATCGAGGGGTAGACCACCTCTTTTCGCGCGTCGAGCAAAACCCGATAGCCTTTGCGCTCCGCCTGCATGTCGAAGGGATAAGAAACTTCGGTGGCGTCGACCGCGCCGGAGAACAATGCCTGAAGCCGTTCCGGCGGCGTACCGATCGACAACCAAATCATTTCTCGGTTCGGGTCCAGACCATGCTTGCGCAACATGTACTTGAACAGAAAATCGCCGAGCGAGCCCAAGCTCGAAGTGGCAATCCGCTTTCCGCGGAGATCTTCCGGTCTTTTGATCTCCGGCTTCACCAGCATTTTGGTTTGCACGCCCGGAACCGTGTGCGCGACGTTGATGAGATCGGCGCCGCTCAAGTCGGCGAGCATGACGGTCGGTAATGCGACCGGCGACGCAAAGATACTGCCGCCAAGCATGGCCGACGAGGTTTGCCCCGAGCCGCGCAACAGAATCAATTCCACGTCGAGACCGTGCTTCTCGTAGATCTTCGCTTCCTTGGCGATCCAGGGAATCCAATTGCCGGCGGAGAGCGAGGTTACTCCCCAATTGATTTTTTTAAGAGGTTTATCTTGGCCGGAAACGATCGGTGAAAAAAAGACGAAGCCGACTAAGGCCGCTATCCACCCGATTACGCGCGATCGATCTCATGATGATTTTCTCCCCTCATGCCTCGCGCCTATTGCCTGATGCCTTCCGTCATTTCTGGCTCGTAAAGCTTCTTGATGAAGCCGCTCTTGTCCAGCTCGGCGATCAAACTCGGGTCGATGAACTCTTCGGCTTTGTGCCGCGTAAATTTCCGGCCGGCGCTGCGGCGACGTATTCGTAGGCCGCCTCGCAAGCCGCTCATGATCGGATAGGGCGTCGGGATAAAATCCTGCTTGTAGATTTCGTAAGATCCTTCGAGCAGTTCCGGTCGTTGTTTCTCAGATATTTGCTCAAGATCTTTAATGCTGACTTCTTTGTTCGTCTTGAGAATAATGATGCCTTCGACGTGCGACCCGCAGCATGCGCATCACCGTGTCCCGATCTTCTTGAACGCTCTTGCGCCGCGTCACCACCGACATGGACGGATAGACACCTCCATTCGCGCATCCCAAAGCACGCGATAACCCATCTTCTCGCCTTGAGCGTCATCGGGATAGGACAGATCCGCGGCATCCACCGCGCCCGACGCCAACGCCTGCAGTCGCTCCCCGGCGGCGTGCCGATCGGTAAGCCAGTGACATCTCGTATCCGGGTTCAGCCCGTTTTTGCGCATGACCACGCGATACAGAAAATCGCCTAGCGAGCCCAAACCTGAGCTCGCAATCCTCTTTACCCTTTGATATCCTCGGGCGTTTGAGATCTCCGGCTTGACCAACATTTTGCTCTGAACCCCGGCAACCGTATGGGCGACGGTCACCAGATCCGCGCCGCCGAGATTCGCCATCATCACTTGCCGTACGTCACCGGCGCGGCAAAAATACTCCCGCCGATCATCGCCTGCGAAGTCTGGCCCGACCCTGCGCAGCAAAACCAATCTCGACGTCCAGTCCATTCTTCTCGTAAATCTTCGCGTCCTTGGCAATCCAGGGAATCCACTGCGACGCGCACAATCGAAGTCTAGCCCCAGCGAATCTTCTTCAGCGCCCTGTGCCTGCGCCTGGCCGCAAGCACGAACCGCACAAACTAGCCAAAGCGCGGCAACAACCATCCCTGTTGAGAATCTACCGTTCATTAAGACTCTCCTCGATCTCCTGCTATTGCCTTTGCCTCGTCGCCTTCCTTCAGCGCCGAATCGCGAACTGTTTAGCGAACCCGCTGTCCTCGATTTTTTTTAGAATACTCATGTCGTAAAAATCCTCCGGATTCGCCGTCGCGGCTTTGGGTTGGCCCGCAGCCAAAAACTGCAAGACCGCCTTGACACCGGCGACGCTGGCATAGGGCATGACCGGCATAAGATCGAGATAATACTCATAACCTTCTTCAGCCCGCGACCGGTCGTTGAGCTTCATGAACTTCATGATGCCGGCGACGGTCTTTTCTTTCTGGCTGCGAAAAAAATGTAGCGACTCGATATAGCCTTTGAGAAAGTTCTCGACCAACTGCGGGTGACTCTTAATATAGCCCACCATCCCGGCGATGGCTGAGCCGGCATATTCAATATCCGTTTTGCGCATGTCGATAAGTTCCCGGAAACCGAGCTGCCTCGCTATGCCGCTAAACGGCGGCGTCAAAGCGGTGGCCGCAACTGAGCCGCGCTGCAATGCATTCATGCGTCCCTGCTGGCTATCGCCGACGGACATAAAGATTACATCCTTGCCTGGCTCCAATCCCCATTTGCGCAGCATTAATCGCAAGGCGCTGTCAGCCGACGCGCCCGGCCGCGTCCCGGTGACGAGCTTGCCCTTCAAATCTTGCGGGGTCTTAATTTCCGGCGCGGCGAATATGCTGTATTCGAGCTTGCTCGATTGGACGGTAAGCATCGTAATATCCATCCCGCCCAGTCGCGCGCTGATCGTGGCCGTCGAGCCGGCTGAAAGAAACTGAACCGAATTGGAAGTAACCGCCGCTAGCGAGTTCATCCCGCCGCCCATATAGATCGGTTCGAGATCGACACCGAATTTAGCAAACAATCCGTATTGATGACCGACCGGAATGACACTGGTATTCACGGATATCGACCCGAGCGCCACGCGAACCTTCTCGCCCGTCTGCGCCGAACCCATTTCGGGTAGAAGTAATAATAATAACGACCAGTAGAACTCTCGAACGAATCACAATTTATTCCTTCCCTGTCTTAGACTATTGCCTGTTGCCTAATGCCTATTGCCTCACTCCTCCCCGTACTGTTCCTTCAATTTCGCGACCACCGTCGGGTCCGCCAGCGTCGTCGTGTCGCCCAGCGCCCGGCCGTCGGCGATATCGCGCAGCAAGCGGCGCATGATTTTACCGCTGCGGGTTTTCGGCAACTCGGCGGCGAAAAGAATCTCGTCAGGCCGCGCGATCGGCCCGATCTTTTTGGCGACGTGAGCTTTCAACTCATCGATCAACGCGCTGTTGCCTTCGACGCCGGCCTTAAGTGAAACAAAGGCGCAGATCGCTTGGCCTTTGATTTCATGTGCTTTGCCGATCACCGCCGACTCGGCGACTTTTTGGTGATCGACGAGCGCGCTTTCGACTTCCATAGTACTGATCCGGTGGCCGGCGATATTCATCACGTCGTCAACCCGGCCGAGCAGCCAAAAATATCCATCTTTGTCGCGCTTGCAACCGTCGCCGGCAAAATACTTTCCCGGGAACCGCGTCCAATAAGTTTGCACGAAACGGTCCGGGTCGCCGTAAATCGTCCGCATCATCGCCGGCCAGGGTTTGGTCAATACCAAATAACCGCCGC
The DNA here is from genome assembly GCA_963811315.1 of uncultured delta proteobacterium. GTDB lineage: Bacteria > Desulfobacterota > Binatia > UBA9968 > UBA9968 > DP-20. The sequence continues at coordinate 61,071 of CAWERH010000036.1, read as the reverse complement.
CGCCTTTGGGCACCGATTTGCCGCTTTCATCCACCACGTCCGCTTCGATGCCGGGAAACGGCAGAGTCGCCGAACCCGGTTTCAATTTGGTAATGCCGGGCAGCGGCGTGATCAGCGGATGACCGGTCTCGGTCTGCCACCAGGTATCCATGACCGGGCAACGACCGCCACCGATGTATTTGTGATACCACACCCAAGCTTCGGGATTGATCGGTTCGCCGACGGTGCCGAGCAACCGCAAGCTTTGCAGATCGTGCTTGGCGGGAAACTCCGTGCCCCAGCGCATGAACGTGCGGATCGCCGTCGGCGCCGTATGAAAGATCGTCACGCCGTATTTTTCCACGATGCGCCAGAAGCGATCCTTGTCCGGCCAGTCCGGCGTGCCTTCGTACATCACTTGGGTCGCGCCGTTGGCCATCGGCCCGTAAACGATGTGGGTGTGCCCGGTCACCCAACCGATATCGGCGGCGCACCAGAAAACGTCGTCCTCTTTCAAGTCGAAGATCCACTTGTTGACCAGGTGCACGCCGGTGAGATAACCGCCGGTGGTATGCACGATCCCTTTCGGCTTGCCGGTGGTGCCGCTGGTGTACAGAATGAACAGCATATCTTCGCTGTCCATTTGCGCCGGTTCGCACCATAGCGGCGCGTCGGCCATCAGATCATCCCACCAGTGATCGCGCCCCTCTGTCATTTGCGCGTCGGATTCGGCCCCCACCCGCCGTACGACCACGACATTTTCAATCGAGGGGGTGTCGGTGAGCGCGTCGTCGACGTTTTTCTTGAGCGGCACGACGGTGCCGCGCCGATAGCCGCCGTCGGCGGTGACCAACACTTTGGCTTGCGCGTCGTTAATGCGACCGCGTAACGCTTCCGCGCTGAAGCCGCCAAACACCACGCTGTGCGGCGCGCCGATGCGGTTGCAGGCGTGCATGGCAATGACCAGCTCCGGCACCATGCCCATATACAGACAAACGCGATCGCCTTTTTTTACGCCAAGTTTTTTCAGCACGTTGGCAAACTTGTTAACTTCGCGCCAGACGTCGCGGTAGGTCAGCACCCGCGAGTCGCCCGGCTCGCCCTCCCAGATGATCGCGGCCTTGTTTTTTCGGCCGGAACTGACGTGGCGATCGAGGCAATTGTAGGAGACGTTTATTTTCCCGCCGACGAACCACTTGGCCCACGGCGAATCCCATTCGAGAACTTTTTTCCACGGTTTGAACCAGTGCAGCTCTTTGGCCGCCTTGGCCCAGAAGGCTTCGGGATTTTTGCGCGCGCTTTTGAAAACGCTCGCGTTCTTGAAATTGGCTGATTTTTTGAATTCCTTTGGCGGCGGAAAATTTCGCTTTTCGTCTAACAAAACCTCAATGGCCTTGTCTGCCATGGTGCAGCCTCCTTGCCAAATCGTTTGCGGTAAGACTGAGAAAACGTTTGGATTCTATGGGAGGCGTACCCGCTTGGCAAGACCTTGGCGCGTCGGCAGAAGCCAAACTACGGCGCTTACACATCGCTGATTTACGAATCCGACACGCGACCTGCAGACCACTCAATGTTCTGCAACCAATTGACGCGGTGCGAGCGCCTGCGATAGGAAACTTGATTGAACCACAAGGAGTTGTCGATGAACAAAATCGCCGTCGTTACCGGCGGAGCCGGAGGCATCGGCCGAGCCATCGCTGAGCGCTTTGCCAAGGATAAACAAACAGTCGTGCTTCTCGATATGAACGAAGACGCCGGCAAGGAAGCCATCGCCGCCTTCCGCAAACGCGGCATCGAGCAATCCTTCCTGCGCGCCGACCTGACAAGTGAGGCGGAAGTGCAGGCCAGCTTCGACAAAATCAAAACCGATCATGGCCGCATCGATGCGCTAGTCAACGTCGCCGGCGGCAGCGTGCACAGACACCTGCTCCAGGAATTTCCACTGGCGCATTGGCAAGCTGTCATCGATGCCAACCTCACGTCGACCTTTCTCTGTTGCCGCGCCGTCATCGGCATGATGAAAAATCAAAAATCGGGCGCCATCATCAACATTTCGTCGGACATTGCCTTCAGCGGCGACGCCGGACGATCCGCCTATGCAGCCGCCAAAGCCGGTATCCTGGGGTTGACTCGGTCGCTGGCGCTCGAACTCGCCGCCGACGGCGTCCGGGTCAACGCCGTCGCGCCGGGACGCATCGCCACCCCGCGCGTGAGAGCGAACTATTCCGATGCGGAATGGGATGCCGCCGCCAAGCGAATTCCCCTCGGCCACGCCGGTGACCCGGAAGACGTGGCCGAAGCCGTCGCTTATCTATCCAGCGACGGGGCCAAACATTTGACGGGACAGACCATTCACGTGAATGGCGGAAGAATTATGACTTGATCGCCGCCGACGCTTATAACAATAAAAAAAGCCGGAAGTGTTCTCGTCAACACTTCCGGCTTTAGGTCAGGAATTTAGAAAGTTGGAGCTGAGCGAATTACCGCGCCGCCTTGCGCGCGGCGATCACCTCGATCATCTTGTCGTCGCTGATGTATTTGAAGTCCCAGGTTTTTCGCGCGCGGGCTTCTTCCTGTTCGGCGCCCTCGAGGAGTTCGACGTCCTCTTTGGTCACCGGCGATACGCCGTTGCTTTTCAACCTTTCGATGAGCGCTTCAACCTTCGTCTCCATCTCGCCGGCGGAGGAATCCGGTTTCTGCGCGAGATAGGCGTTCACCACTTTCATGCCGCGCTCAGCATCTTGCTTGGCTACACCAACCAAACCAACGCTAGCGTTGCGCGACCAGCCCGCGACAAAAATTCCTTCTAATGGGCTCTTCAACTCGGGATTGTAGGGTTGGTAGGCCGCAGGATTGGGATCGCCGGGAAGCTTTTCGGGATTCGTAACAAAGGCGCCGCGGGAAAACGGCAAGCCGAGCGAGGCGTCCACCTGATCGCCGATGGCGTAAATCACGCTATCGACGTCGATCCGCTGGGTCGTACCGGTGCCCTTGGCAACGGTCTTGCCGTCTTGCAGGACCATTATGTTTTGTTCCGCTTCGAGCCCCGCCACCCGCCCTTGGTCGTTGGCAATGACTTTGATCGGTGAATAAAGATAACGGAAGGTCAGCTTGCGTCCTTCGAGGGGCTCTCCCTGCCCAATAAATTTCGCCTTGATCGCTTCGACGTCCTGTCCGACGGCGGTTAAATGCGAGCTGATGCGCTCGATCTCCTGTTTCATATCAGCGTTGTCGAGATACATGTCGATGTATTCAAACTCGTTGTCGTCGTAAGCCTTTTCGAGCGGCCCGCGGCGCGCCACCACGACCACTTGATCGACCTTTTTGTGATTGAGCAGCCAATTAGCGATATCGACCATGACATTGCCCATGCCGATGATGGCGACGCGGCGGCCGATTTCGAAAGTCCGCTCGCTGAAGGGCGGCAATGAATTGTAATGATAGACCACGTCCTTGGCGTGATAGACGCCGACGGCATCTTCGCCTTCGATCCCCAGTTTCTTGGTACCCTGCGCCCCGGCAGTCACGACCACGGCGCCGAATCCCATAGCTTTGAGCGCATCCAACGTCAGCGCTTGATTTGCCCCGACGGTAACGTGCCCGAGATAAAACACCTTTGGGTCGGCGAGAATTTTCTTGAATTGCTTTCTGAGACCGGTCTTCATCTTTTCTTTATCGACAAAGATGCCGTACTCGGCCAAACCGCCCGGCTTGATGTCCCGATTGAGCAAGACGACACGATGCCCGGCTTCGACAAGCTTGCGCGTGCCATAGATTCCCGCCGGTCCCGCACCGACGACAACGACTAAGTGTTGTTGCGACATATTCGTACCTCAGCACAAGAACTAAGTTTCTCTCGCCGTTGAGAGTAGTGCGAAAAAGCAACGATGCGAGAACGAACGGAGGGAAAAATGCCTTACTGAAGTTCCCTTTTGCCTTCGTATTCCAATTCGGTGCCGCGGGAATCCTTGTGCGTAAAAGAAACCAATTCCCACGAACCGTCTTCCAGGGGTCCTTTAAGTATGTAAGAATTCTCGTCGCTGCCGAGCACGCGAAAATAGCATGCCTGCTCGCCGTACCACCGATCGACGCAGGATTCGACCCGAATAGTCCGCGTTCCTAGCGTGAAGTGGGCTGGAGTTTCATGGCCCTTCGAGTCTGAGTGAGATTCCACTTTAATCTTCATCGGCGGCTCGCTTTTCCCCTTAAATAGATCAACATAATATATAGCCGAAATTCCCCCGTTTTCAAAGGAGCAAAATGGACCCCCTCAAGCAGCTTAAACAAGACATCGTCAGCGCCTGCCGAATCCTCTCACAACAAAAACTGGTCGAAGGCTTCGGCCATGTCAGCGCGCGGATTGCCGGCACCGACCATTTCTTAATCACCCCGCGAATTGGCCTTGCCTTGGTAAAAAAAACTGAGTTGCTAACAATGAACCTCGCCGGCGCGGTCATTGACGGCGCGCAGCCAGCGCCCTTCGAGGCGTGGCTCCACGCCGCGATTATGAAAGCTAAACCAAGGGTTAACGCGATCGCGCGCATTCACGCCCGAGGCGCGAATATTTTCTCGGTCGCCGATCGAAAGCTAGAGCCGGTGCACAATCACGGCAGCTTTTTTGCCGGCGGCGTGCCGGTTTTTTCCAAACCGGACTTGATTTCTAACGAAACACTGGGCACCGAAGTTGCCGATGCCTTGGGCGACCAACCAGCGATACTGTTGCGTGGCAATGGTCAGGTCACGGTCGGTAGAACCATCCCGGAAGCGGTGATGATGGCGATCTATTTGGAGGAAGCAGCACAAATCCTTTACGGCGCTTTGCAAATCGGCACGCCGATTCCGTTGACGCTGACCGAAAATCAGCAGCGCCAAACTGAGGCGCTGCCTCCGGTCGACTTAGAGCGCGCCTGGCGGTTTTTCAAGCGCCAGGTCGGCAGGGAATAACCGCAAGAGTGAGGGCAGCATTGTCGAGTCTGAACAAAAAAAACACGGCATCCGGAAAATCCGAATGCCGTGCTCAATGGAGTCGATGGAACCTGATTATTTGCCGGCTAGCTCAAAATTCACTTTTGCCTCTTCCTTGGCCTTCACCGTGACTTTTTGAGTGCTCTTGCCGAGCTTCTCGTGCCAAACCTCTACGGTGTAGCTTCCGGCCGGAACATCAGTCAGCTTAAAGCTGCCGGAATTGTCGGATACGGCCACATAAGGCGTTTCGGTAGCAACCAGCCAACCGTGCATCCAGCCGTGCACGTCGCATTTCACTTCGACCGCCTCCGGCTTGTCAATTTTCACATCCAGGGTTTTCTTGAACTTGGGCTGCGCCTGGTTAAACGGGCTGTTCACCTTGCTGTACGAGTGAATGTTGTGCAGAATTCCGTCCGGGTTCAAAATTTCCACGGGCGTCCCGGCCGGGAAAGCCAGCACATGCGGATGATATTCGCAGCCCTTTTTGGTCCAAGGTAACCTTCTTCCCGTCCATTTTCTTGCCGCTCTTGATATCGGTGATGGTAATCACCGCGTTGGCGAGATTGCCGTTACTGACGATCAAGGTCGGGTCCGTTTTGGGCGACTTGTCGCAAACTTCCTTGTCTTTGCCAACATCCAACTTCTTTGGCGCCGGAGCGGTACCTTTGAACTTGACGGTCCCGGAGACCGAGCCGCCGTCCTTTACGTCGCCGCCCTTGTATTGCGCCAGAGCGCTAACGGGCACCGTAACCAGGGCCGCTGACAATAAAAATGAAGCTAATTTATTCATGATTTCTCCTCCAGACATATAATAAACCTACTCCTTTAGACGAGCTGTTAAAACCCCTTATTCATTATTTTGCAGCTTTGGTTTTTGTTGCGACTGCTTGCCGCGCGGGCGCGGGCCGTTGCGGCCCCTTGTCCGAGCGTTACGAGGTAATCACGCAACGCTTCGATCTGCTGGTCTTCTTTCCCGCCTAAGATGTCATCCGGACCACCGGGATAGAAAGACGGCATCTTGGTTCCCGGTTGAACTTTTTGCGGATCCTTGAGCCATTTTAGAATCCAATTGGGATTGAGCCGCTGGCGCGCCAGGGTCAAATCCGGCGCCCAACCATCCACCGGTCCCTCGGGCTTTCTTTCGCCCTGCTGATGGCAGCTGAAGCAATTGAAATAATCTTTCGTCACCAATAGTTTCGCCGCCTCGATATGCGTCCGCGGGAATTTTTCGATCATCGATGTATGCGTAGGGAATCTCGACTTTGGACAATCCGTTAAAGAAACTGATCAGCTGATTGGTGTGCTCGTCGGACAAACCGAACGTCGGCATCCGTATTTCCAGCCATGGGCGAATCGGTACGGGTGCTTTCAAAAAGCTGAAGAACCAGTTTGACTGAACCTTCTCGCCCTCGCCGTTAAGCACCGGCGGCGCCAACGTGACGTTTTCCTGGTAGTACTTTCTGATGAAGCCACCGCGTTTTTCGATCTCGTGACAGCCAATGCAATTGTACTGCTGCATCAGCCGGCGGCCTTCGACGACTTGCTGGACCCGCAGACCCTGGTCGGCTTGATAGCGTTGACCGACCTTGCGCTCGCGGAAACCGCCGAGCACCGTGCGCAGCGCCTTGATGTCCTCGTCGGCGAGATCGAACTGCGGCATCAGCTGGTCGATCCGCTCAGTCGCGTAGCCGCGTGGATTCTTAAGTTTGTTGTAGGTCCAATCATCCCACGTTTCTTTAATATCGGTGCGATTGCCGAAGCCAAGCTCTTCAACCGTTTTCGAGCCGAAAGTGGTCAGCTCGGCGCCGATGCGGGATTCTTTTTCCATTCCCTTGATGTCATGACAGCCGAAACAACCCCACTTGCGCACCAGACCTTCGCCGCGCTTGATGTTGTTGGCATCGGCGAGTTTCGCCTCGATCCCCGGTAGCGCTTCCGATTTGCCGCCGAGAGTCATCAAATACGTCGTGATTGCCCGCGCCTCGTCGTCGGCCAAGCGCAAGCTCGGCATCCGGGTCTCCGGTTGATAGCCGCGCGGATTCTTAAGCCAGTGATAAATCCACTGAGGTCCCGCGACTTTGGCGGCAACGTCTTTTAGATTGGGAATGAGATCTTTTGATTTACCGAGCGGGGTAGTGAATTCGCCGTCGGCGAAGCCATGGCAGCCTTTGCAGCCAATCGTTTCGACTAGCTTCTTGCCTTTGGCAACTTCGTTGGCATCGCCTTCCCGCACGCCCGCCGGCAAAGGATGCTCTTGCACCCATTTGTCGCTCTCTTCTTTGGACTGCGACCAGATATAAGACGCGATGGCGATGGCGTCGTCTTCTTTGAGCTCGAAATTGGGCATGCGCGTGCGCGGCCGAAACTTGTGCGGGTTTTCGATCCAGCGGACCATCCAACTCGGATCGACCTTGGCGCTGATCTTGGTCAAACTCGGCGCGATCTTCGGAATGTTTTCATAGCCCTTGACGAGATGGCAGCCGGTACAGCCGACTTGTTCAAACAATCTTTGCCCTTCGGTAAGGAGCGGCACATCCTCGTTAAACTTCTGCGCATCGAGGTGACAGGAGGTGCAGCTCGACTGCACTTTGGCGCCGCGCAACAAGGGGAACTCCCACAGATGCACTTCGCCGTGGGCCTGATTCACGCTATTGACCGCAACGCCCTGGCCTTCATGACAGCCGGTGCAACCGAACTTATCCGGCGCATGCGCGGAATCACCGAGCAGTTGCTCACGACGCGGGTGGGTCTTAAAAGGATTGGGGTCTTTCTCGAAACCGGGGCGATTGATCGCCATATGACAGGTTTGGCAGCGATCGACCCGAGCGACCGGCTGATCGAATCGGTTGCGATCGAACTCCGGCAGGGAGACCTGCTGGATCTTAGCAATTTTGTAGAAGGAAACCGGCCCGAGCTTAAAGGTGTCGTTTTCCATCACGCGCACCCATTTGTCGCGGTCAGCGCTCAGCTTTGTCAGTTCAGTCTCGAGGTCTTTTGCGGTTGCGCGGATTTTCTTGCTCTCGTCCTTGATTTGCTCGCGCTTTAAACGCGCCGCTTCGAGCACCGGGTCGAGCTTGCTCTTGCGCGCATCGAGTTCTTTGATGTGATCGAGGTAAGGCTGGGGATTGCGCTTTTGCTGCACGGCATGATCGTGTTCATACCATGCCTCTTCCAACTCACTCTTGATATCTTTGACTGCCTGGTCGATCTCCTTGTAGCGGACCGTCGCTTTGCCTTCTTCCTTATCCAGCTCCGCTAACTTCTTGGACAATTCGCCGTTGGTTTGACTACTTTGCACCGCCGCAAGCTTCTTCGACAGCTCTTGGTAGTTGGCATCCGCTTGAAGTTTTTTGTCTTCTTCATCATAGGCGGCCTTGGCGCGGCTGTAGTCCAAGCGATAAAACCGCGCTTGAAAATCCTTCCACGGCCGGCGCGTGAAGTTGTCATCCACATAGGCCCACACCGTCAACGCCACCAACAGAGCAATGCCGACAAGAAAGACGCTGCCGTAGGATTTTTTCTCTTCTTTTTGGTCGATCCCTCGTTCCGCCATCCCGACTCCCTTACGTGGCCTTGCGCTCAAGCGCACGGCCTAAAGAAAAAACCCCGAGACCAATGAGCGTTAAAACGATTTCTTCAGCCATGGAAGAGTTTCTCATGACGCCCACATACAGAGCATAGCCGATATCCGCCAGCCCCAGGGCTTGGAGAATCTTCGCTACGTAGAACATTCTAGATATTAATCCAGGGGGTCACCAAGACGTACTTTACGTTGAAGGCCAGCCGGAGAAACATTTTAACCGGCAGCGACATCATCAAGACCAAAAGCATCCCCACCAGCGTAAACCGCACCATCCCCCAGCGCTCGAGGAAGTCTTTGCCTTTGACCTTCAAGACAAAGTAATAAAACCCGATCATGCCGACGACAAAATAGGCGCCGATCGCGAACAAACTAAACGCCGCCGACAACCAGTAATCGCGAAACCCCAAGAGGTAGGGCAAGTCCACATTGGTGAGCGCCACAACTTTGTGCGGGTCCCACCTCTGCCACGGCCAGAACAGGTTCCAGCCGGGGCCGCGGAAAAAGGTGCCGATGATGATCATCACAATCCAGAGTATGTGGAAGCCAAAGAAGAAAGTCAGGATTTCCCATTTTCGATCTTTGAAACAGTAGTAACCGTTGCCTTTGGGATTGATATCGATGTACGGGATCACCATGAGACCGACGATAATCAAGCTGGGCAGCACCACGCCGGCGTGCCACGGGTCGAAATAGACCAGCATCTCCTGCAAGCCGAGAAAGTACCATGGCGCCTTGGAAGGGTTCGGCGTGCGCGTCGGGTTGGCCGCCTCTTCGAGCGGCGCGTCGATCATGATCGACCATAACGTTAAACCCACCAGCGCGAACAACGCGAGGAGAAACTCCATCCGCACCAGATGCGGCCAAGTGTGAATTTTGTCGTCGACCGGAAGTTTTCTTTCGCGAGCAACTTCTGCCATTGGCTTTCCCCGTTTCTTTTGCTTACAGCGATGGGCCCGAGAAACCGTCGCGGCGGATGCGCCAGAAATGGACGGCCATAAGAATGCTCGCTACCAGCGGGATGAAGATGCAGTGCAGGATATAAAATCGCAGCAGGGTATGCGGCCCGATTTCGCCGCCACCGAATAGAAATGCGCGGGCATCGTAAATCGGGTTCGCGCCGACGAAGTCGGCGAACGGACCCTCGTAGCCGAGCAGTGGCGTGGCGCGCGCCATGTTGGAGCCGACAGTCACCGCCCAAATCGCCAACTGATCCCAGGGCAGCAGGTAACCGGTAAAACTTAAAAGCAGCGTGAGCACCAACAAAAGCACGCCGACGATCCAGTTAAATTCACGCGGCGGCTTGTAAGAGCCGGTAAGAAAAACTCTAAACATATGGAGCCAAACAAAAACGATCATCGCATGCGCGGCCCAGCGGTGCATATTGCGCATGAGCATGCCGAAGGGCATATCGAACTCGAGATATTTCATGTCGGCGTAAGCGTACTCGGCCACGGGACGATAGTAGAACATCAAGTAGACACCGGTTATCGTGGTCATCAAGAACATCAGAAAGGTCAAGCCGCCCATGCACCAGGTAAATCGCATGCGCACCGCATGACGCCGCACCTTGGCCGGGTGCAGATGCAGAAACACGTTCGAAGTCACCATCATGACGCGGTTACGCGGCGTGTCGTCGTAACCGTGGCGGAAAATCGATTTCCAAACGTGGCTCTCGACGATATCAGTCTTGATTTTGTCAAAAAGGCTCATGGTAGTATCCGTTAGACCTTGAGAATACTGTCGGCGTATTGCTCATCCGGCTCGGCGCCGGCCGCCATTTTGAAAACTTTGCTCTTGTCGACGACAAGTTGTCCGTCGTCGCCAACGGTCAGCTTGAAGCGATCCAGCGGCCGCGGCGCCGGCCCTTCGAAGTTTAAACCGGACTTAAAAAACCCGCTGCCGTGGCAGGGGCATTTGAATTTATTTTCCGCGGTGAGCCAGCGCGGCGTGCAACCCAGATGCGTGCACTTGGCGAAGATCGCGTAAATGCCGGTTTCCTCGCGCACGATCCAGACTCTTTGATCTTGTTTGTATTTTTCGCTGACTTCTCCCATCGCATAGTCAGCCGGGAAGCCTGCTTTAAAAGTCGCCGGGGGCTGAAACAATACCCGCGGAAATGCCGAACGGAGAAAGCCGAGCAGGCCCAAGCCGCCGAATATCCCGAAACCGCCCCAACCGAGGCGAGTAAAAAAGTCACGCCGCGACCAGATCCCGCTTTTTTTCTTTTCTGCGTCTGCCATAGCTATTTACCTTTTAACCAGCTGATCAAGGCACCCCAGATCACAAAAACCACCCCACCCAGCATTAAAAACAAGCCGACGGGTCCGAACACAAACGACAATCCCCCGCCTAAAAAAAACATCAAAACTCCCGTCCCTAGTGGGTTGAAACGGAGCCGGTGCATCCCTCCCGAGTTTTCGCTGGCCTCAACCTTGTGGATAAACTCCTCGCGGATGAGCGCAAACGCCATCTCTTTGAGATCTTCGCGCCGTTCAGGATCGGCGCCCTGAATTAGACGGCCGAGCTCTTGAGCTAAGCTTTCGATCTCTTTTTCACGCGCTTCGGGCGCTAGATTGGGAGGTTCAGAAGTCACCTGAGATTAGAGTTGTTGATTATTATAGAAATAATTCATTGTCAACTAATTGGCCGCGGAAACCGCCTTTATCGGCTCAGCAAAACTACGGCTGTCGCGGCCAGTCCTTTACCTTGTCCTTCCCAGCCTAAATGTTCCGTCGTGGTCGCTTTGATATTGACTCGGTCCGGCGTCAAGCCGCAGAGTTTTGCCACGCTCTCGCGCATTTGTGGATAATGCGGCGACAATTTTGGCTGCTGCGCCACCAAGGTCACATCAGCGTTGACGAGCTTAAATCGTTTGCGCCGCATGATTTTCATCACGGCGGTTAAAAGTTTGCCGCTGGCAATATCTTTGTAGCGTGGATCCGAGTCAGGGAAATGCGTGCCTATGTCGTTTTCACCTAGGGCGCCGAGGATCGCGTTGATGAGCGCGTGCAACACCGCATCGGCGTCGGAATGGCCGAGCAACCCGCGGTCTGAAGGAATCTCCACGCCAGCCAAAATGAGTTTTCGGCCGCGGCGAAATCGATGCACATCGAAGCCCTGCCCAATGCGAAATTCTTTTGCCATGCGTCTAGACGTTCCGCCCCGTTACGAATAAGCCATATTATCCATCGCTTGTTAAGGCAGCGGCGTCGTGCAGAGAAATTGTCAACAACGAACCTTGTCGATGGATTTTATTGCGACCGCCGACCGTTGCCGCAAAAGCCATGGTTTCGGCGCTCTGGAGTTACCTCCTGCCTTTGGTTATAGTTTGATCGCAGCTCAAAACCGATGTTGTCGCGAATGTTACTGATTTTTCTGCTACTTTTTGTCGCTTTGCCGCTCTATACGGTGCTTTCCGGGCAAGCGCCCCTGGGGCGCGACTTTCGCAGCGCCGACCGTTCGAGCGCCGGCATTGCGCCGAGCGCGGCGAGCACCCCCGAAGCTGTTGTACAGGTTTACTTCGCGCGCGCGCTTAACTGGCGGGGGATTTTTGGCGTGCACACTTGGGTCGCGACCAAACCCGCCAATGCGCCGGAATATACCGTGCATCAAGTTATCGGCTGGCGCTTATATCGCGGTTTACCGGCGGTGGTTTCGGCTGCCGGCATTCCCGATGGCCGATGGTTCGGCAATGAGCCGACGCTGATCGGCGACTTGCGCGGTGATGCCGCCGCCAAAGCGATTCCAAAAGTTCTCGATGCCGTGGCCAGCTACCCGTACCCCAACGAATACATCGTGTGGCCGGGCCCCAACAGCAATACCTTCGTCGCCTACATCGGCCGCCAAGTGCCCGAGCTGCGCATGGATTTACCGGCGACGGCGATCGGCAAAGACTATCCGATCAACGGCTCCGTCCTCGACCGCACGCCGAGCGGTACCGGCTATCAGCTGTCGATGCTGGGAATCTTAGGCGTGGCGATGTCCCGCGAGGAAGGATTCGAAATCAATCTACTGGGCTTCAACTTTGGCATCGATTTTTTCCGGCCGGCACTCAAACTCCCCTTCATCGGCCGGCTCGGCATGGGCGAAAATTGATCCGCGCTATACTTGTTCCCGCGAAACCCGCACCGCGCTGATTGCAGCGCCGATGAAACACAGCACCGCCGCCACGAGCAGCGCAAGACGAAATCCGCGCATGAAAGCCGCGAAACCGCTGGAATGAATTTCCGCCGCCGCGCCGCTGAGAAATTGCAGCGAAGTCTGTCCGGTCGACACCGCGAGCTGAGCGCTGACGATCGCCGCGGCCAACGCCGCGCCGACGGAATATCCTAAACTGCGCACGATCGACAACACCGAAGAGCCGACGCCTAACCGATTGCGCGGCACGGAACTCATCAATAAATTGTTATTCGGCGTCTGAAAAATTCCCATCCCGACGCCAAGTAGAGCCAAACCCAAGATTATTTGCACCGCGCTCGCGCCCGCCGGTAGAAACGCCAATAGAACACAACTGCCACCGTTGATCGCAAGACCGAGAGCACAGAGCCGCTCGGGGGCAAAACGCTCCGACATCCAGCCGGTTAGCGGCGCGAGCAGTGCCATGGCAAATGGCGTCGGCGCGACTAAAAAGCCGGCGCGCAGCGGGTCCAGACCCATCCCCAACTGCAAGAAAAACGGCATGAGCAAGTTGCTGATGCTCATGGTGATGAAGCTGATCCAGCGCGCCGCGTTGCCAAAACTAAACGCCGGAATGCGAAAAAGATTAAGATCGAGGAGCGGATAGCTCGCCTGTCTCTCCCATCAAATAAAAAAAACCAGCGCAACCACCCCCGCCAATAACGTTATCCATATCGAAGTTTGTTGCCAGTCGCCCTTCTGCGCAATCGCCAAGGCAAACAGCAGTGAGGAAATGCTCAACGCGAAACTCACCATACCGACGAAGTCGAACGGCTCCTTGTTGGCGCCGATGCCGTGAAAACTTTCTCGCGGCAATAAGACTCGCGCCGCCGCGAAACCGACTAAAGCAAGCGCGCCGGATAGATAAAAATTCGAACGCCAACCGAACGCGTGCGTGAGCACGCCGCCGATCACCGGGCCCAAGCGAATAGCCGAGTGCCGAGATCGTGCCTCCCGCGATACCCATTGCCCGGCCGCGCTCCTCGGGCGGAAACAGCGCCGTGACCAAAGCGAAATTGTTCGCCATGATGAGCGCGCTGCCCGCGGCCTGTAAAGCGCCGACAAAATATCAGTTGGCCGGGTCCCTGAGCGAAACCCGCGGCAAATGAGCTGAGCGAATACAAAATGAAGCCCGTGAGAAATAATTTGCCGAGACCGAACAGGTCCGACATTCTGCCGCAAGGCAAGTACAGCGACGCCGTGATCAACGCGTAAACGAGAGCAATCCAACTTGCCAATGCCAGGTCGGCGTTGAATTCTTTGATGATCGCCGGTAACGCAATACTCAATTGTCCCGTGTCGATAGTGACGATCAACGTCGCTACGGAAGCCACCGACAAAGACCACCAGCGGTTTGCGCGGTGGGCGAGTTGTTTGCAGCTTGTGGGAAAGTCATTGATGTCATATCGTTCAAGGTTCAAGGTTCAAAGTTCGAACGCCTGATAGAGCTCGGCACTTCGAACGTTGAACCTTGAACATTTGATCGTCTATTCGACCGACCGGCCAGTAGCGCCCTTTGCGTTGCACAAACGATAGCGAAACGCCATAGATTTCTCGCAACACTCTGTGGCTTGAGCACCGCCGCGGTTTTGCCAGCGTGCAGCACCTTGCCGGCGCGCAAAACCAGCATGTCGACGAAACATCGGCAGAATCTCTTCGATATGGTGCGTGACGTAAATCAACGCAGGAATTTTCTTTTGCGCGCCGAGGCGGCGCAGCGAGGCCAAGAAATTTTCCCGCGCGCCGGGATCCATACCGGCGCAGGGCTCGTCGAGAATAATCAGATAAGGCTTCGTCATACGGGCGCGCGCGATCAAGACTTTCTGCTGCTCGCCCTGCGACAACGAGCCAAACTCTTGTTCGCGTAGATAGCCGCAGCTCAACTCCTCAAGATAGCGCCGGGCTCGGGCAAAATCGCTTCGACTCGCCTGCCCCCACATGCCGCCGAGATACCCGATCTGGGCGAATTTTCCGGAGACGACGGTATGGAGAGCTTTCTCGTTTGCCGGAATCTCACCCGCTAACGACGCCGTTACCCAACCGATACTCTTGCGCAGCTCGGGAAGATGGATCAACTCATGACCGTTACGGTAAACCGCACCGCCGGCATTGGGCCAAAGGTAGCCGCTGGCGATTTTGAGCAGCGTAGTTTTTCCTGAACCGTTAGGCCCGAGAATCGCCCAGTGTTCGCCGTTTTGAACGGTCCAATCGATCGAGTCGAGGATTTTCTTGCCATTGGCTGTAAAGGAAACTTTACGAAGGTCCAGCGCCGGAGTTCTCTTCATCGTTGCAACACTCGCCGATGAAAGTGAACGGAAACCCGGCAGTTTTCAACTATGAATAGGAAATTGAAGAAAAAGGCGCCGTTCTATTGCGCTCGGAGTAAGTGCGGATTCACATGGCGCCTGGAAAGAACCCTGGTCATTGGACGCGCTGCCCTGCTTTGATCAATTCAACGACCGTTTGCGTCTTCAGGTCGATCACTGCAACTTCATCGCTGCTCTCGCAGCCGACAAACGCCAACTCGCCGTCAGGACTGAACGCGATATGCGCCGGGGCGGCGCCGACTCGAAGACGTGCTCGTGTTTCGTGCACGTGCGCGTCGATGACGCAGATACTAGACTCACCGGTATTCGATACGACGATCCACTTGCCATCCGGGCTTAGCGCGAAAAAGTGCGGATAGATGCCGACGGGAATGCGTGCGATGACACGATAATCTTGACAGTCCCAGACCGTCAGGTCGTCGTCGGCAAAATTTGCCACGTAACCGAAGCGTCCATCCGGACTGAGCGCCGGCAAATGGGCGCCTTTGCCGGCGGGAATCGTTGCCACAACGTCGTGATTGCTCGTGCAGACGACCGTCACATCGTCCGAAACCGTATTGGCCACGTAGGCGAAGCGGCTCTCGGGATCGAAAGCGATGTGTCCAGGTGCCAAGCCCAACTTTGATCTCGCCGACCACCGAGTAATCCCGGCCATCGATCACCGTGACGGTATGCGAAGCTGAGTTGGGTTGAAACGCCCAACGGCTGTCCGGCGAAACCGCAATGTCGTGCGGCGCATTGCCGACCGGCACCTTAGCGCGAAACTCGCCCGCGCCGCCGAGCACGGTCACGGATCGATCCGGTCCGCTCGGCAAATAAACTGCATTGCCATCAGCGGCGACGCATGGAAGTAACGGACGCTTCCCCGTCGCAGCCGTCGCGATCACCTGATCGTTGATCGTATCAACGATCGTCGCGTCGTTCGAGCCGCTGTTCGCAATGTAAAGCCGATTGCCGTCGTGAGACAATTCCAAATGCGATGGATCATCGCCCGTGCGAATATATTTTTTTACCTGCCGCGTCGACGCATCGATGACCGCCACGCGATTGTCGGTTGTATTCGTATAAACCCGGCCATCTCGATGGCTCACCACCGAGTGCGCGCCACGCAAGCCTAGACGAGGAGTCGAGCCGTCGGGGTGAAGTACCAGACTAAATACGTCGCCTTGCCGTTCCAAAAAGACGCGGTAGCCGCGTTCCAGCAATGAAATATATTGCCGCACAGGCAACGCCCCAACGAGCGCGCGTACCACAGCGCCCTTGCCCCGAAGGGAGCGATACTGCTCTTTTAGGCGATCGACCTGTTGATCGGGGGTCAGCGTCTGTAGATCGAGATTAACAGTTTCAGCGCTCATGGCGAAAATCGCTGGAGTAGTGAAGCAAAGGTGTCATGGAGTGCCGAGAGAATCCGAGAACCCGTCACTCCACCATTCCCTTACTCCATCACTCCAAATTTTTTTCTCCTACTGTTTGAACCGCGAGAACACCTGCAGGGCATTTTTTTCGAAGATCTTGGCTTTGTCCTCCGCCGCCAGCCAGGGGATGCTTTCGATATTCGGCCGCACGTCGTCGTACCATTTGCCGGTGCGCGGGTCGGTCTTCGAGCCGGCGCCGGGACGTTCGGTGCCGAACAGACAACGTTCGGGGCCGCAGATGCGAAACAACAGCTTCAAAGATTCGATATTGTAGAGCGCCGTATCGAAGTAAAGCTGCTTCAATCGCTGATCGAAATTTTCCGTGTCGTTGGGGCCGCGCAATTGCGAGCGCCAGCGCCCGACTTGATAGGGCACCGAACCGCCGCCGTGGGAAATGATCAGCTTCAGTTTCGGGAAGTCCTGGAAGACTTTGGAATCCACTAACGACAGGATCGCAATGCTTTCTTCGGTGATGAAGTGGCCGTGGAACGATTCACGCGGGTTTTTGCAACTCGCGCCGTGCACAAGCCCGGGAATATCCATCTTCACCATCTTTTCGTAAAGCGGATACCAGTATTCGTTGCCCATCGCCGGCGTCTGGCCGTCACCCTCGCCCGGGTCGGGATTGATCATGATGCCGACAAAACCGAGATCGTTGATGCAGCGGTCGATCTCATCAAACGTGTTGGTCACCGCAACGCCGCCGTTTTGCGGCAGGCCGCCGATGGCGCGAAACTTTTTCGGCTCCATTTTCACTTGCAACGCGAGCGCGTCGTTCACGGCCTGGCAGTACCAGTGCACGATCTTCTCCGGTTTTGCCGAGTGCATCATTGTGTAAGGTCGCGGCGAGATAAAGGCGAAATCGGTGCCGACTTCGTCCAAAACTTCGGAATGCCCATGGCCATGCCACTTCGCTTCTTGAATATTTTTCTCGGTGACGACCACGCCGCGCGGGCGATGAAACCCCGCGCTATTGATCAAACCCGCCTGAAAGGTCTGAAGCTGCTCACCGGCAACTATATGATTGTGAATATCGATGATCATGACGAATTCCTTTCTGTGATGATTGGCTTCTTACCTATCAGAGACTCGCGACTTGCGGCAAGACGAGAGAAGATTGGAGTGATGGAGTCCTGGAGTGGTGGAGTGATGGGTTCTGATCCCACCGATACTCCATTACTCCAACACTCCATCACTCCACTATGCTCTCCGCGGCGGCTTCAGCATAAGGCTGAGAAACGCTGACGTGATGAGAGCGCGCGCCGAACAGCGCAAAAGACACGTTGTAGCCGCCCGTCAGATCGAACAGGAATCCGAAGAACGGCGGTCCCGCGGCGGCCAGCACTTGAGAGATCAGCAAGCCCATGCCGCGAATTTTGCCAAGCGAGTGGCGACCAAAATAATTTGCCCAGAGCAGATCGGGCAACACCATGTTGCCGCCCAGGCCGATGCCGTAGAGAAAAAATCCGGCGTAAAGACATAGAAGATCGCTGGTCGCGATCGCCAGCGCCAAGCCGACGCCCTGGACGACAAATCGCAGCATCGCGGCGATGCGCGGGTCGACCCTTTCCGCAACCAGTCCCCAGGCAAGCGGCGAAGCAAGTTGCATCGACGCAATCACGCTCATCACCGTCGCGGCAACCACGGGAGAATGGCCGATATCGGTGACATACGGATACACGTGCAGATTGAGTCCCGTCACTCCGACGCTGGAAATGCCGAATGTAACGACAAGCAACCAAAAAGTGCTCGTGCGCATCGCCTCGGCACGAGTCCAAATTGCCGTCGGATCGTCGGATAAAAATTCCCTGGACATCGAAGCCGACAATTTTGAATTGTTGTCCAGCGGCAGTTGAGCCTCGCCGTCGGGGCGAAGCCCCATGCTCTCTGGCGTTCGCCGGACGACGAACAGCGCGGGCAGCACCAGCAAAGCCATCGTGAGCATGCCGAAAACCACCCAGGTCTGGCGCCAGCCAATGGTGAGCAGCAGCCAAGCCGCCACCACGGGCATGCATACCTTCGCGAAACCTACGCCCATGCTCGTGAACGCCAGCGCACGCCCGCGCCGGCGCACGAACCATTGCGAGATCACCACATTGACGACCATCGAGCCCATGAGCGCATCGCCGAAGGTTATCACCGACAGGCGGAGCGCGGCGAATTGGCCGAAACTATCGACGTGCCCGAGGACCAGATAGCCGACACCGACAATCGCCGCGCCCACAGCCATCAGCCAGCGCCCGCCAAAGCGATCGACCAAAGTGCCGACAAACGGCGCGAGGCAAGCGCCGACAATTCCCTCGCCGGAGCGCAACAGGGAAAACACGCCGCGCGAGATGCCGAGTTCGGCCGTCAACGGTTTGAGAAAAATACTGAGCGTGCTCGCGAGGGCGAAAGACGAGGCGACGTTGGCAAGAAATCCAACGCCGACGATGTACCATCCGTAAAAAAACCGGGGAGTGCTGCTAACCTGCGCGAGCTGCGTTGCGGACTTCACTAACCAGGATGTAACAGGAATAGGTCTGCAACTGCAATTGAAGCGACGATCAAGCTCAAATTCCTGCGGTGTGCTGATCGAACAACCAGCTCACGATCAGTTGCGCGTACATTGCTTGGACGATACGAGTGTCATGATCGCTCATTGTAACGAGAGTGCGCGGATGAACTTTTTCATAGGCAGCGCGTCTAAGTGTTCACCAGTTTGCCGTCGAGCGTTATGCTGGTAACATCGGGTAATATTACGTAAGCCTTCGAACTATCCTTCTTGCGAAAGGATCCGGCAATGAAACACTTTCTTATTATCGCCGCCGTTGTCGTGTTTTTTACATCCGCCGTCGATGCCCAACAGCGTGACTCGCGTCCGCGCCCGCGCTCGATCACCGTGAGCGGCGAAGCGACGATTTCCGCCGAGCCGGATCAAGCGCAGATCGACATCGGCGTCGTCACTCAGGCGCGCACCGCGCCTGAAGCATCAAAAGATAATGCCGACCGATTGTCGCGGGTACTCGCCGAAGTCAAAAAACTCTTAGACAAGAGCGACGAGGTCAAAACCAGCGGTTATTCATTGACGCCTACTTATCGGTATCCCCAAGGAGGCAAGCCAGAGATCGTCGGCTACAACGCCAGCAACACGGTGCGCATCAAAACCACTAGCCTTGATCAAGTCGGCCGCTTGATCGACGCGGCCATGCAAGCCGGCGCCAATAACATCAATCGATTGATGTTTACTTTGAAAGACGAACAGGCCGCTCAGCTCGACGCGCTGCGCGCGGCGTCCGCCAAAGCGAAAGTGAAAGCGGAAGCGATCGCGGCTTCCTTAGGACTTAAGATTATTGCCATCTCCGCGGTCACTGAAGGCGAGCGAACCGTTCAGCCGGTCTTTCGCCAGGCCATGGCCGCCCGAGGCGAAGCACTCGCCGCCGCGCCAACGCCGGTTGAGCCGGGGACCGTCGAGATACGCTCGGCGGTTACGTTGACGGCCGAGGTCGGCGATAAATAGCTGCTCGTTCCAGTTGCTGCCTCAATCGCCAGCCCTAGCCTCTGTGATTAGCTGAACACGGGCTTGTCTTTGAGATAATATTCGCGCATCGCCGGCCGGTAGCGTTCCATGATGACACGATTCAAATCCACCGGCGGCTTTTGCTCCGGCGGCAACAGCGGGCGATATTCGGTGTCGCCGATTTCTTCCTGAAAAGTTTCCTTGGCCCGTGGCAACCAGCTGCGGATCTAAAAACAGATCCAGCGCCGACGCCGCCATTGCCTTGGCGCCGGCCACGGCGCCTTTGTGCGCGATGGAAGTCGCCAGCGACACCCCAGCCGACCAATGATGGTAAGAAACACCGGGAATATTGGACGGGAACGTGATCAATCCGGTCGGCACGACCCAGGAAACTTCTCCCGAATCGTTGGCCGAAACCGACTGCACACATTCCTTGAGCGGAGTTATTTTGCTCGGCATCCCGGTCGGCTTAATTTTCAATTTCGCCTTGAAGCTCATGGACCATGCCCTGCTCTTCCTCCGACCACTGCGGCATGCCGATCTGCTCGACATTGCTTTGAATGACTTCGGCCAAGGTGCGATTGGCACGGGTCGGCCAGACCGCGCTTAAGCACGTTCACCGAATAGCTCGTGTCGGTCATGATCGCCGCTCCTTCGGCGATGCGCTTGGCCTTTTCGAACAGCGCGCGAGTTTTCTCCGCGGTCGCCTCGCGGAAAAACCACCAGATCGACGACTTGTTGGGAATCACATTGGGTTGATCGCCGCCGTTGGTGATCACCCGATGGCTGCGCTGCGTCGGCTCCAAGTGCTCGCGCAGCTTGTCCCAGCCGATGTCCATTAAAACCACCGCGTCGAGCGCGTCCTTGGCATTCCACGGCGCCGTCGCGGCGTGGGCGCTCTGTCCCTTGAAACGTGAATTCGGCGGAGATCAGAGCGTATTGCCGGAGGCCGTACACCGTGCCGAATTCCTTGCCGATATGATCGTGCAGCGCCACGTCGACGTCGTTAAAATATCCGTCGCGCACGAAGTAAGGCCGGCTCACCAATTGCTCCTCGCCGGGCGCGCCGAAAACCTTGAGCGTGCCCTTGAGGCCGAATTCGTCCATGGCTTTTTTGATCGCCAAAGCCGCGCCGACCATCACCGCGCCGTTGACGTTGTGGCCTTCGGTGTGACCCGGCGCGCCTTCGAGGATTGGCGTCGGTTCGGTCACGCCGGCTCGCTGCGAGCAGGCCGGCGTGGCGTCATATTCGGTATGCAGCGCGATCACCGGTTTGCCCGCGCCGTAACTCGCAACGAACGCCGTCGGCATGCCGGACAAGTTCTTCTCGATCGTGAAGCCCGCCTTTGCCAAGAAGATCCGTCATCAACCCGGATGTTTCGAATTCCTGCATGCCCAGCTCGGCAAAATAGAAAATGTTGTCGCACAAGAGCGCGAGCGCCTCGCAGTTGCGGTCGATAGTATCAAAGACAAACTGTTTTGGATTGCTCATGCGCTAACTCCTATAAGACTGGAGTAATGGAGTGGTGGAGTATTGGAGTACTGGGTGGGACGGATAACCCAACACTCCATCACTCCATTATTCCACCACTCCAATCTTCTCACCCTTCGAACTTCCCCGGATCCTTGTAATAGTGCTTGTAGTACCACTCGGCGATGTCACCGCTCGTGGTGCGCCATACGCCGGCATGCGAGCACATGTAGTCGAGCGCTTTTTCGAGATACTTGATCCGAAACGGCATGCCGATCACGAACGGATGCAGCGGCAAACAGAGCACGCGCCCGCCGGATTCACTGTCTTTGTAAAGCGTGTCGAAATGATCGCAGACCATTCGGTAATATTGTTCCGGCGTGTGGTTCTCGCGAATGAACACGCGGATATCGTTGACGCCCAGCTCATAAGGAATGACGACCATCCGCCCGCTTTTCACGCGCATCGGCGTCGGCTGCTCGTCGTTGCCCCAATCGCAGACGTATTCGAAGCCTTCGGCGGCGAGATGATCCGGCGTGTTGCACGTTTCGCCCAGGCCCGGACCGAGCCAGCCCTTCGGCGCCTTGCCGGTGACCTGGGTGATGATCTCTTTGACTTTATGAATGATCGAGCGCTCTTCTTCCGGCGGATAATCCAGCATCGAAACGCTGTTGGTCATGCCGTGGCCGAGCCATTCCCAGTTGCGCTTGTTGCCTTCTTCGATGATCGGCGGATGCTGTTCGCACACTTCGGCGTTGAGCAATACGCTGGCGCGTATGGCAAATTTATCGAGGACGTCCATGATCCGGAATACGCCGACGCGCGAGCCGTAATCGCGCAGCGTGTAACCCGGCACGTCGGGCGCATGATTGCTGCCCGAGCCGCGGATCGGCATGTCGAAGTGAAAATATTCGATATTCGGCGCGACCCAGAGCGCGATGCGCCCATGCTCGGGCCATTCAATCTTCGGTCGGTTAATGATCGGTGAATAATCGTAGCGGCGGTTTTCATAGAAGCCTTTAACTCCTTCATCCTGAACTTGATCTCAGTCTCGATACCACCTTACCCTATGTCAGGTCATCAACGAGCGTCAACGAGCGGATCGAATCCGCTTGACAGATTGTTCCACCCTCTGCTAAAGGCCAGCCGAGATGTGCAGCCTTCTTGTGATTTGGACGGCTTCTCATTCTGTCCCGCAAGAACAACCCATCCTTCCCTCGGGCAGCGCTCGAATGTTTGCAAAAGCAAGGCGAGGCTCGAGATTGAAATATTTCGCAGCGACAGGTTTTTCACTCGTAGTATCAGAACGCAATTTGCATCGAGGAGGTGCTTATGGCTGATCTCACGGAGGAACAAAAAAAGTCGTACTGGCGTTACAATATCAAACTCACCGACCATTCTGCTGATCATCTGGTTCGTCGTCACTTATCTGATCTCGGGCCTTTGGGCCGGCTTGGCTCAATCAATTTTCGTTTCTTGGGTTTTCCCCTCGGTTACTACATGGCAGCACAGGGCTCGCTGGCGATCTTCGTCATCGAAATCGCGGTGTATGCCTATCTGATGAACAAGCTCGATCTGCAACTACGGCATCCGAGAGGAGGGATAAGCTATGAGTCTAGCCAAAATTTTCGGTCTCTATACGATCTGTTTCCTGGGCGTGACCATCCTCATCGGCATCGCCGAGCAACTCTTCGGCTTGTCGCCGCAGTGGATCGGCTGGATCTTCATGGGTCTGTCGCTGGGCATTTACATCGTCATCGGCATCATCACGCGCACTTCGAACCCCGACCAATACTATGTCGCCGGCCGCGGCGTTCCGGCCGTGTTCAACGGCATGGCCACGGGCTCGGACTGGATGTCGGCGGCGTCGTTTATCTCCATGGCCGGCGCGCTTTCCGCCCAGGGATTCGCCGGACTTGCCTATGTCATGGGTTGGACCGGCGGCTATCTCTTGCTCGCGGTATTTTTGGGGCCCTACCTGCGGCAATTTGGCGCCTACACGATTCCGGACTTTCTTGGCGCCCGCTATGGCGGCAATTTCGCGCGCATCATCGGCGTCGTCGCCGCGATCGCCTGCTCGTTCACCTATCTGATCGCTCAGGTCACCGGCGTCGGGCTTGATCGTCTCGCGGTTTATCGGCTTGGATTTCAACATCGGCGTTTTCGTCGGCCTGATCGGCGTGCTCTTTTGCTCGGTGCTTGGCGGCATGAAGTCGGTCACGTGGACGCAGGTGGCGCAATACATCATCCTGATCGTTTCGTATCTGGTTCCGGTCGTCTACCTTTCCTACCAGCTTTTCGCGATTCCGATTCCCGAGCTCACTTACGGCAGAGTTCTGCAAACCAATAATGCCAAAGCGATCGAGATCACGCGCGATGCCAAGGAGAAAGAGACGCGCGCCCTGTGGAAAAAAGACGCCGACGAGGCCAACGCCAAAATCAAGATGGGCAATCTCAATGACGCGGAAACCGACAAACTCAAAGCGGCGGCGAAAACCGCCACCCAGCAAGCGACGGCGCCGGCGGCCAGCGACGACGCCAAAATCGGCCGTTATCTGACGGTGCCGACCGGCGTCGGCATGTGGAACTTTCTGGCGTTGACTTTTTGCTTGATGGTCGGCACCGCGGGGCTGCCGCATATTCTGACGCGCTACTACACGACGCCTTCGGTGCGCGAGGCGCGCACATCGGTGGCTTGGTCGCTGTTCTTTATCTTCCTGCTTTATTTCACCGCGCCGGCCTATGCCGCCTTCGCCCGTTTCGTGATCTACGCGAAACTGGTCGGCACCCAAATCGCGGAGCTGCCGCGCTGGATCACGCTCTGGCAGCCCGCCGGCCTTTTCGAAGTCATCGACAAAAACGGCGACGGCATCGTGCAGTGGGCGGACTTCGTCGTCAAATCCACCGACTTCGTCGTGCTGTCGATGCCTGAGGTCGCCGGACTGCCGTTTGTGATCACCGGGCTGGTGATGGCCGGCGGTTTGGCCGCCGCGCTGTCCACGGCCGACGGCCTCTTGTTGACCATCGCCAACGCGTTCTCCCATGATTTGTACTACAACGTCATCGATCCCAAGGCATCGCTGACCAAGCGGCTGACGATCACCAAAATACTGCTGGTCGTAACCGCCCTGGTCGCTGCTTGGGTCGCCACTTTCCGTGTCGCCATCATCGTCGAGCTGGTGGCATGGGCTTTCAGCTTGGCGGGCGCATCCTTCTTTCCCGCGCTGGTCATGGGCATCTGGTGGAAGCGGGCAAACAAGACCGGCGCTTGCGTCGGCATGATCGCCGGATTGGCCGTGACCGCGTACTATATGATCGGCAGCCGTTTCTACGGCGTCTCCTGGTTTGGCACCCAAACCATCGCCTCGGCGGTTTTCGGTTTGCCGGTCGGTTTCCTTACGATCTGGATCGTATCGCTGTTGACCGAAGCGCCGCCGCAACAGGTCCAAGATCTGGTCGCCAGCGTGCGCTATCCGAAGAGCGGCCAAGCCGTCACAGGCGATCCGCTCGGACGCGACGCACCGGTCGGCGCGCACTGAGATCTTCTAATCGTGGCAGGACGAGGCGAACCTTTCCTCTCGTCCTGCCACACTCACCAAATTGATCGACCCCATCTTCCATTTTTTTCTATTCGCGCGATTCCTTTGCTTCATGGCCGTGACTTATCTGGCGCTCCACGCGTTAGTCGCAAGCAGCGGCGTCAAACCAACGAGCAAGATACTTTGGTTTTTTTCCGTGATTACCGCGCCGCTCACTCGGCCGTTTCGGATCTGGCTCCCGTCGCCGGCATCGGAACGCCGCCGGCTTATTGCTGCATTGTTTATTTACGCGCTCGTATGGATCTTCTTAGTCGTGCTAGAACGACTCCTGGCCGAAAACTTACGCTGATCAACGGCCGGGTTGACGTGCGTGCCAGGATCCGCTGCAGGCGATTGCATTGGCGTGAGTCCCTTCCTGGGTCATCGTTCAGCCGTCGATCGGCGGCGCGCCGCTTGTTCAGCTGACTCCCATGGCGACCTTCGACTTCTCGCAACCGGACACGAACCTAGCACGGCCGATTAAAAACTTACTGCGGCAGCCGCCGCTCTTCGTTGGCGCCGACGCTACGATCGCCCAAGCCGCACACGCCATGCAAAATGCTCGCGTCGGTTCGGTTTTGGTCGCCGCCGCTCCGCCGGGCATCGTCACCGACCGCGATCTGCGAGGACGTGTGCTCGCCGCGGGTTTGGCCGCGGACTGCCCAAATCGCAAAGGTCATGACGCGCCCGCTGAAAACCATCGATGCCGATACCCCGGCATTCACGGCGCTGCGTCTGATGCTCGATGAAAATATCCATCATCTTCCCGGTAATCGAAGAAGGAAAAATCATCGGGGTCATCAGCGCCACGGACCTGCTGTTCAACCAAGCCAACAATCCGCTTTACCTGCGCCAGGTGCTAGAAAAACTCACCGAACCGATCGGCGCGGCACGCTACAGCGAAGTCATTGGCAGTGCGGTCCGATCATTGTTTCACAGCGGTCTCGGCGCGGCACAGATCGGCCAGATCATTTCCAGTCTCAACGACGCATTGGTCAAACGCCTCGCGGAACTGGCCCAGCTCGACTCGGCCCGCCGCCCGGGCAATATGCTTGGATCGTATTCGGCTCCGAAGGGCGGCTCGAGCAAGCGCTGCTGACGGATCAAGACAATGCATTGATTTACGACGACCCGACGACCGATGCGCGATCGTACTTTGCGGAATTTTCCCGACGCGTGGTTGACGGCCTGATCGAGGCTGGGTTTCCACCCTGTCCCGGCGGGTTCATGGCGACCCGTTGGTGTAAACCGATCGAGGAAGCGCAGCAGCTTTTTACCCAATGGATACGGCTGCCAGCACCGGAGGCGCTGCTCGACGCTTCGATTTTTTTCGACTTTCGCACCGTCGCCGGCACACTCTCTTTGGAACCACTGGAGCGAATCATCGCGGCGGCGACAAGTGAAAAACTCTTTCTCACCCAGATGCTTCATAGCGCGCTGGCTTTTCGTCCACCGCTGGGATTCTTCAATCGACTACAAAGCACGAACGGCAAAATTGATTTAAAAAAAGGCGGCATCGCGGCGATCGTTGGAATGGCGCGCGTCGGTGCGCTTGCAGCCGGTTCACGCGAGCGCTCGACGTAGAGCGACTCAGAATCGCCGCGAGCTCAGGTGCTGTTTTAGGCCAGGAGAGCGCCGCGGCGCTCGCCGAGATATTTCCTTTCCTCTTGCGTTTACGCTTACGCGCGCAACTTGCGGCTTATACAAACCATCTGCCGCTTGATCACTCCGTCAAACTGGCTACCCTGTCGACACTGGAGCGACGTCATCTGAAAGAGGCGCTGATTATCGTCAAGCAGATTCAGGAAAGTCTCCGAACGACCTGGCGGCTCGATCAGTTGGGCTAAATCTTCCATTCAAATCGCGCCGTCACCACAACATGATCCGACGGCTGCTCGGCCGACGGTAGAACCGTCTCTTCGCCGACGGGCACAACCGCTTCAGGCTGGGCGCGCAGCGCTGCGGAATAAAAAAGATAATCGATCATCTTTGCCTGGCCATTGAAGTTGCAGGTGTTCGCGTCCAGGCAACCGCGATGCGCGTACGCAAACCCGGAAGCTTCGATCATGGCAACCATTTCCTGGTCCGGAGTGACGTTGAGATCGCCGGCAATGATCCAAGCATCCGCGGCGCCTGCGATTTTTTCCCACTCGAGCAGCAGTTGACGCGCCTGACAGTAGCCAAGCTGAGAATTGACCGGCGTATCCGGCGGGTCCCAAGTCAAATGAGCATTGATCACGCCGATGACGCGATTCGCTGCGCGAAACATCCCAACCAAAGCAATATTTCCGCTGTCCGGCCTGTCCTCACCGCCATCGGCAAATTGGATCACCTGGGCACCGATCAAGTCAAAGAGATCGCGCCGATAGAAGATCGCGCAACCATCGGACTTACCCCGCTTGCGCGCGTAGTGGTCAGCATACCCGAGGTAAGTGAGGCGCGCCCGAATGGCTGAGAGCGTTTCACTTTCAACCTCCTGAAGACAGAAGATATCGGTTCTGCGGCTTGAAATATGTTGCGCGAGCGCAGGAACGCGCCAGACCGGATTCAACACCAATGCCGGCGAGCGAGCGTACGCGGCGCGCTGAATATAGGCGCTGGCTAAAACATTATAGGACGTGACTGTGAACGTAGAAGAATACCTTGTGATTCAGTTATATACTACAGCTCATTGATTTAGATTACCCCGCGACAAGCGCCAAGGCGAAGCGAAACCCGCACCTGGACACAACACGGCGGGTGGAAAGATAAAACGCGTCTCGTGGTCCTCCTCGACGCGTTGCCTGGCCAGCACCGGTAGAAAGCCGTATGCGGGAGAACTGCAAGTACGGTTTGATGGTTTTCCTTAATCAAGAACATCGGCACTCGCCCCAATTCAGACCGCTGGCTCTCAAACCTTGCTCTCACCGCGAACCTCTGCAATGTGCGCCAGTTCGTCCATAAGTAGAACAAAGTTTTTTAAGATTCCGGCTGTCTGAGCGATAACTTCTTCATAGCTATTGAAGCACGCATAGTGCCTTTGAAGATGCGCCTATTTTAGTCGCGATTTTTTGTAAATGTCTTTCCAACGATCCTGGGTTTAACTCCCGGTTGAGGTGTCGCTGAGCAAAGTTCGCTTATTCAAAAATGACCTTTCGCAGCTGTTGAGAATTTTAACTAAAAATGTCGGCATCTTGGAAGATCAAAGGATTGCTTAGTCTATCCAAAAGACTCCTTCATACTACCTCGCCGAATTTAAATCGCGGTAAGTTTGAATCGGCATTATTTGTGCGCCTCCTAGAAGTGTGGACAGGAAGCGGACACTCATCGTCGAAGACCTTGATGGCCGTAATTTGCGAGATAATTAGGCTACGAGAGTGCCAGCGGGAATAGGCTCGATGCCATGGACCAAGCACACGCCGCAGTCCTGAGCTATTGGACTCCGACCAAATGCAAGGGCTTCTGTTCAGCAAAGCGGTGCCGGTCGGGATCGGCGAAACAACATTCCCGCTCCGCTTTCGCCGGAATAAACTGATTCGCAAAACTTTGGCAAGCCTGCGCGTCAGATTGACGGCTGGGAGCGAAAGCTATCATGGCGAAGTGTTACAAGCAGGTGGGAACCTTTCGCACTGCGCGAAAGCCTGAAGCTAACGCTGGCAAATTTACCGGCAACAATTAGGTTCTAAGTACGAAACCACTGTCCTGGAATTAAAGCATCGAAAATGCCCGGGACATAATCGGGTCCGACTACGGCGACAGACACTCCTTCGATCGTCGTAAGGAGTAAATCATACTGGTTAGTGATTGCTATGATTAAAACTACCCTAATGGCCGTGTCGCTTGTCGTCCTAGGGGTGACAGGTTGGCTATTTTATGGGTTTGCCCAGACGAATCGGCGCGGAACCGATCAAGGTAGGTATTCTTCACTCCTTGACCGGCACGATGTCGATTAGCGAAAAATCCGTAGTCGACGCCACCTTGCTGGCGATCGAAGAAATCAACGCCAAGGGTGGCATCCTGGGCCGAAAGATCGAAGCCATTGTATCGGATGGAAAATCCGACTCGCCGACGTTTGCCAAAGAAGCGGAACGTCTCATTACTCTGGAAAAAGTCTCTGTGGTTTTTGGCTGCTGGACTTCGGCGAGCCGTAAAACCGTCAAACCAATTTTTGAGAAATACAAGCATCTCCTTTTTTATCCGCTGCAGTATGAAGGACTGGAGCAATCGACCAACATTATTTATACGGGCGCCGCACCCAATCAACAGATTATCCCTGCGGTAAAGTGGGCTTTCGATAACCTCGGCAAGAAATTTTTTCTGGTTGCCTCGGACTATGTTTTTCCGCATTCCGCCAACGAGATCATCAAGGCTCAAGTTGCCGCTTTGGGCGGTCAAATTGTGGGCGAAGAATATTTGCTGCTTGGGAGCAAAGAAGCCAAGGGAATAGTGCGCAAAATCAAAGTGGCTCGACCGGATGTGATTTTGAATACCCTCAACGGAGACACCAATGTCGCCTTCTTTGCAGAGCTCCGCATCGCCGGCGTCATGCCGGACCGAATCCCGACGGTCTCCTTCAGCATCGGCGAGAAAGAACTCCGCAGCATGAACCCAAACGCCATGGCAGGCGACTATGCAGCGTGGAATTACTTCCAGACCATTGACAGCAGCGACAACCACGAGTTTGTCAGACGCTTCAAAGAGAAATTCGGCGCAGATACCGTGCTTACCGATCCCATGGAGGCCGCCTACATCGGCGTCCACTTATGGGCTCAGGCAGCGCGGGACGCCGGAAGCGCCGACCCGGTTGCGGTGCGAAAGGCGGTACTGGACCAGAGCTTTAATGCCCCGGAAGGCATTGTTCATTTGGATCCAGAGACCCAGCACCTATGGAAAACGGTCAGAATTGGAAAAATCAGGCCGGATGGACAGTTTGATATCGTCTGGACCTCCGACAGTCCGATCCGTCCCACGCCTTATCCGCCTTACCGCTCGAAAACGGAATGGGAGAAATTTCTCCAAGACCATTATCAAGGATGGGGGCAAAGCTGGGCAAACCCAGGGTAGTGTGTAGTGCATTGTATGAAGCTAAAAATCGCCACGAAACTGACCCTTTGGTTCTTGTTAATCGCCTTGTTGCCCCTTAGCAGCGCCGGTTATCTGGTCTATACGCACTGCCGAAAAACGTCTGACACGTCATATCGACGAAGACCTCTCAAAGATTGCCGCGGACAAAGCCCGGCGGATCGAAGCCTACTTTATTGAGCGCAGACGGGACGGAATGACACTGTCTCGCGCTCCCTGGGTCATCGATGCTCTAGAGCAACTGAATTACGCCTTTCACAGATTTGGCGTCGGTTCGCCCGCATACAGGGTTATTAATGACCGCATTAATACATATTTTTCCTACTATAGAGAGGCGTACGGTTACGACAATCTCCATTTCATTTCTGCCAATGGCGATGTGGTCTTCTCGGTGGTCAAGGGGAAGTATATCGGCGTAAACCTCAACTCGGGACCTGACAAGGACTCCGCTTTGGCAAAGGTTGTCGGCAACGCGAATATGTTGCTGCAGGCCGAGAACTCCAGCTTTAGCCTTGATCGGACAACCGGGATGCCGGCGGCATTTGTCGCTGCGCCGATCTTTGAAAAAAAGGGCAGGCTGATCGGCACCCTCGCACTCGAGCTCAGCAATCGGGAACTCCACCATCTCGCAGAGGATTACAGGGACTTAGGGGAAACCGGCGAAACCGTCATAGGACAAAGAATGAACGACATGGCGGTGATCGTGGCCCCTCTGCGACATGATCCCGAGGCGACTTTTCGCAGGCGCGTCCCCCTAGGTTCGGCGGAAGCACCGGCTTTGCAAGAAGCCGTTCAAGGTAAAAGCGGTCGGGGCGTAGTCACAGACTACCGTGGCAAAGAGGTGCTTGCCGTCTGGAGATATCTCCCTAACGCCCGTTACGGAGTCGTGGTCAAGATAGATGCCGCGGAAATGCTGGCTCCGATTCGCGATCTGCGGAACCTGTCTCTGGTCACTGGATCGGCGACTGTCCTGCTCGTCGCACTCATAGCACTATTTGCTGCAAAATCATTTTCCGTTCCGATCAAAAAGCTGACACAGGCCGCGGAATCAATAGCACAAGGCGATTTATCCCGCAGAATCGATGCGCCAACCCATGATGAAATAGGTCAGTTAGCGAATACTTTCAATAAAATGGCGGCACGTCTCCAAGAGCGCACCGAGGCGCAGGACAAGACTGCCGAGGAATTGGAACAAGAGAAAAAGGCGGCGGAGGCGGCCTCACAAGCCAAGAGTGATTTCTTGGCCAATATGAGCCACGAGATACGCACGCCGATGAACGGCGTCGTCGGTATGATCGATCTGCTCCAACGGACTCCGCTCAATGACGACCAGCGGGATCTCATCGGCACCGCGAAAGATTCCGCGCTCGGCCTGCTGACCATCATCGACGATATTTTAGATTTCTCCAAAATCGAGGCCGGCCGATTGGAACTGGAGCGAGTAGCGGTATCGGTGGGCCGTGTCATCGAGACCGTCGCGGAGACTATTTTGCCCATCGCTCAAAGAAAGCGCATCGCGCTGCGAATCTATGCCGATCCGCTCATCCCTTCGGTGTACGCCGACAGTGTCCGGTTGCGCCAGATCATTCTAAACCTGTTAGGCAACGCCGTGAAATTCACCGGCAACGACAAACAACGGGCCGCATCGCCATCGTCGCCGAATCTCGCCCGCTTCCCAACGACCAAGTCGCCATCGAGATACGCATCCAGGACAACGGCATCGGCATGAGTCCGGAGACGCTGGAGCGCTTGTTTATCCCCTTTGTCCAGGGCGAAAACTCGACTACCCGGCGCTTCGGCGGCACCGGTCTGGGACTGTCCATTTGCCGCCGGCTTATTGCCATCATGGGCGGCACTATTAGCGCGGAAAGCCGCGCCGACGAAGGCTCGACTTTCACCGTTCGACTCACTTGTGACATCGCGCCCAAAGAAATCCCGCAACGGACCTTCGATCTCGCCGGGGTCAACATCTTGATGCTCAACTCGATCCAGCGCGAGCTGCCGAAGACGATAGAAGGCTACCTCGCCGCGACCGATGCTTGCGTCACGGGGCTTGACGATGAAGAGGAGCTGAGCCGTCTCGCGCAAAATCTGGCTCGGGAAAATCGCTCCTTTGTCGTCATCATCGAAACCCCGGGCAACCTCGGTTTGGCCGAGGCGCTGCGCGAGCGCATCCGCCACGAAGCCGCGGCGGTCAACCCGCGCTTCGTTATGCTCATTAGCCAGGGCCGCCGAGGTTTTTACTCCGAAAGCGGCGATACCGTCGTCGTAACCCTCGACGCCATGCGTTTCGAGACTTTCCTGCACGCCGTCGCTTTCGCCAGCGGGCGGGCCTCGCCCGAGTCCGAGGACAGTCAAGTCGAGTCGGATTACACCGGTCCGCTCATCAAAACCGATGCGTCCATGGGCGAACAACTGATTTTAGTTGCCGAGGATAATGAAACCAATCAGAAAGTGTTCGCCTATCAAATTCGCGCGCTTGGCTATAAGTGCGAAATCGTCGAGGACGGCCGAATGGCTCTACAGCGTTGGCGCCAGGGACACTACGCGCTGTTGCTGACCGATTGCCATATGCCGGAGATGGATGGCTATCAGTTGGCTCAGGCGGTGCGCGAGGAAGAAGGCAAAGGTCGGCGTATGCCCATTATCGCCATCACCGCCGATGCTTTGACGGGAACCAAAGAGCGTTGTCTCGCTGCCGGTATGGACGATTATCTTTCTAAGCCGATCCAACTAAACGCGTTGCAGAAAATCTTGACAGAGCTGGCTGCCGGACAATGCCCTAGCCGGCGGCGCATCCAATAGCTCACCTACCGACACCGTCAGCGCCGACAGCCAGGTCGTCGATCCCGCTGCGCTCACCGAGGTGCTCGGCTGTGACGATAGGGCGCTATTTGCCGACTTCTATTTGGATTTCTTGCGCACCGGGGATGAGTCGATTGCCGCCGTGCGTACGGCCTATGATGGGCACCAAAGCCACGAGGTCGGTGCCCTTGCCCACCGCTTGAAGTCCGCCGCCCGGACCATCGGCGCCAACGTCCTTGCCGATTGTTGCCTCGCCTTGGAACTCGCCGGCAAATCAGCGGATTGGATCCACATCGATGAACATATGGCCAAGCTGCCCAATCACTTCACCGAGGTGAAACAGTGGATTGCAAACTTTCGTGACCACACCGCTGAAAGATAAATCATCGCTAGTTGGTATTATTTTCACGCGCTCGCCGGCCCGGAGTATGGGCGGGAATCGATACCGTGTCTTGTACTTGAACAATGATTCCATTTCGCCGATCAAGCTGCGCCAGACCTGCACCGTAGCGCACAGCATCTTATCTGCTCTCACCGAACGTCAGCTATGTGCACGAGTTCGTCCGTCAAAACTGAACTTACGTCCCAGAGTCGATTGATGGAGATCTCTGTGAGTACGGTTCCGGTGAGAATCAAAAGAGTCCCATCGGCGGTGTACAGCGGCTTGGTTACGCGCATCCCAGGCCGCAGCTGCATCAACGGAATCATTTTCTCGCCTGTTTCGGAGGCAGCCACGCGCCTGACTGGCAGCGCCCGCAGATTCGCGCTGCGCCTCCTCCAGGCTGGGTAAATTGGTCGACACGGATTCGTACTCGTCTTTGGCGCACAATTGAAAAGTCTCTTGTAGGGCTCGGTCAACCTTTTCTATCACGACGCCGATCCTGATCGGCTTAGCGAGAAAACCGTTAACATCAAGCGCCATCGCCGCGCCAATCACCTCGGTGTTGGAAAAGGAGGTAATGATGATAAAGCGTGTATCTCTAGCCAGTTTGGTTTGACCGGTACGAAGCTGTCGCAGCAACTCCAAACCATTCATGCCGGGCATTTGCACGTCACTCAGGATCAGGTCAAAACGCTCTTTTTTCATTTCTGCGATCGCCAACTGTCCTGAATCTGCTTCGTACGTCTTCACGAAACCGAGGCTTCTCAAAACCTCGCGCAGTATCCGTCTCTGAAAAGGTTCATCGTCGACAATCAGAACGGACAAGCGATCCTTTTCCATGATTGAGTTCCTGTTTCAACGATTATGCTTTGAGACGCACGTCATCACGGATGTGTCCTCCTGTTGCAATATCTTGTTGTGGCGCCGAAGATTTCGAATCTATCTCGCGCGCCGACAAATCCTCTGCGACTTGCGACCTACTCCATCAACTCGGTTCCGCCGCAGTCCCTGGTATTTTTATGGTATCTCTGCAACAATTGCAGTGTCAACGTTAAACTGAGTTGCAAATTCAGCTTCGAACCAGCTCGCAAAGAGATTATTCAGATAGAGGCAGTCTGCCTATAAAATTATGCGTTGTTTCGCCTACAACTAACTACTCAAATGTGAAGTCGATCGACTTCGAGACTTCCGTTCGATACCCGTGAGGCATGGAGGATGGGCAAATAAAAAGGCCCGATCGTGACAATCACGATCGGGCCTTTTGTAAGGATAATCGGCATCAACTTACTTGGCCGCGGCTAGCACGGCGTCATAATTCGGCTGCTCGCCGATGCTCGGTACGTACTCGACATGCTTGAGTTTATTATCTGGTGCCGATGACAAAAACTGCGCGCGCCAGCACGCGATCGAGCGGGCCGCCGGAGATGAGCAGACCATAGTTTTTGCCGAATGACGCTTCGCGGTGATCGCTGGCGGTGACGACTTTGTCGACGTTCGAGGCGCCGCACCAGCGCTTCTGCGCAAACGGCAAGTCCATGCTGATGACCACGACCTCGACATTGCCGAGCTTACTCGCCTCCTCATTGAAGCGCTTTGTTTCCAAATCACACACCGGCGTGTCCAGCGATGGCACCGTGGCGATAATCCGAGTTTTCCCCGCGCCGCTCGCCAGAGTGTAGTCGCTCATATCCGCGCTTTTTTGCACCTTGAAGTCCGGCGCCGCTTGACCGGCTTTCACTTCGTTGCCGAGCAGCGTTAATGTTGTATCTTTGAATTTAACCGTCGCCATGAGAGTCCCTCCCGTCATTTGGTTGATTTTACTGTGGATCGCCTCACCTTTAACACTTCAGCAGCAGCGATCAAGAGTTGCTGAGGTCAATCCTTTTGCGTAACTAAGATAGTTTGAATTCGCCGCACAGCCGCTCCCATGTCGCCAGTCGCGCCAGATTTAGCAAGACCGTAGTCGTCGGCGGCAGGATCGGAAAATCGCGGCGATGGAGCCGCGCCATCGCTTCGTCGGGTCTGATCCACAGGCTGTGCGTCACTTCTTCGGAATGGCTGAGCGGGGTTTGCGCCGGCGGCGACACCGCAATGTAGAAGCGGGTGTCGAAGCGCATGGAATAAATATCCGGCGTGACCCAGTGATCAAAATAAACAACCTGCGACAAATCGCAGAAAAGATTCTCCGCCGCGAGGAAAGCGCCGAACTCGATTTCCTGGCGCACGATGGAGCGGCGGTGCACGTCGAATTTATTCTGGATAGCCTAGATCACTCAAGCTGACAACAACGCGGGAAGCGTCGACGCAAAGCAGCATCCCGACTTCCTCGAAGAGCTCGCGGAAGACAGCGACCCAATGACCCAAGGCAACGTCGGGATCATGACTGCCGCCAAGCATTCGTTGGCGCCTCTGCGCCGCTAAGATTGATGCACCGGCGCAGCATCTCGGGGGAATAGTCGCTCTGATGTACCGTCCCACCGGGAAAAACATAGAAGCCGCCGAGAAAGCGCATCCCCTCGGGGCGACGGGTCAGAAGCACTTCAAAACCGCCGGCGTCGGCCGGCCGAACCAGCGCCACAGTGGATGCATAGCGGGGGCGAACCATAAATGGGGGAGTAGTAAGTAGTGTCAGTAGTCAGATGGATTCCTCACTCCTTAATAGTACTCCTACTCTTTACTCCTTACTATCTCCTTACCATCTACTCCTCACTTCTTGCCGATGTCCTTCAAAAGCTTTTCCCATTTTTCGTTTTCTTTTTCGTACTGCTCAGCAGTGAGCCCCGCTTCGGCGTAAAATCGCTTGAAAGGCGGCTTGTTCATGGCGCTATCGAGACCGAATTTGCCGAGAAATTTTTGCCCCTCGGGACTGAGCAGAAAATCGCCGAACAGCAAAGCGGCATAAGGATGGGGCGCATTGAGCGGCAGCGCCACACCGCCGGCGTTGGTCGGCACGAGATCCATTGCTACCCATTTGATCGGCGCACCTTTGGCAATCGATACCCGCGAATGGCTTAGAAACACGCTGGGCGAGATGCCCAGCTCGCCGGAGATCACCATATCGAGAATCGCTCGTCCTGATACCGAATGCAGCGTGATCTGCTGGGTTTTCAGTTTCTGCACGAACTCTGGCCCTTTGCTCGCCAGCATCGCGGCGATCACGCGCGCGCCGGTGTCGCTCGTGGCAAAGCCGATCTTGCCCTTCACCTCGGGTTTCAACAAATCGTCGAAACTCTTCGGCACGGCGTCGCCCTGAATCACGTTGGTATTATAGGCGAGACCGATATAGGACTCGCGGTCCGTTGCCCAGTAGACCAACCCTTTGTTGGTTTTTTCTTTCGCCTCGTCCGGATATTGCGCCAGGTGCGGCGAGAAGTAGGCCGCGAGCAGCTTGTATTCCTGCATCACTTTTAGGACCGGAAACGTGGTCTCGATGGAATCCACCAGGAACCGTTTCGCCTGAGACTCTTGCAATACGCGCTGAATAATCGCATCACTGTCGCCGCGATAAACTTCCAATTGCACGCCGGGATATTTTGTTTCGAAAACTTTCGGCGCTTCGGTATTGGGCCCGCCGGTGAGCGACGTGTACCACATCAACTTGCCTTCCTTCTTCGCGCCCTCGTAGAGAATCTTCTCTCGATCCGGCTTGTTATAGGCCGCAAGCTCGGCAATCGACATTGGCTTTACCGTCTGCGCCGAAGCAGATGTCGTC
Source organism: uncultured delta proteobacterium (assembly GCA_963811315.1). Taxonomy (GTDB): domain Bacteria; phylum Desulfobacterota; class Binatia; order UBA9968; family UBA9968; genus DP-20. The sequence continues at coordinate 24,118 of CAWERH010000036.1, read as the reverse complement.
CAGAAAAATACGGCGAGTAAAACCATCAAGAGCACATTCATTCGTGTCTCCTTGGTCATGAATTCTTTCTCCGTATTGTTAAATATCACCGTTATGCGGCGAAGACTAACTTTGCGCCCGAGGCCGGCCCGCCTTTTTTTATTGAGCGGGTCGGCACCTCAGAGATAGTCAACCGTGTAGATTTGCGGAAAGTGGATTCGAGTAACCGGTCCTGCCGATTATTTCTCTACTGGCTCCATGCCGTGTCGCCGCATCAATTCCATCTCCTCTTGCCGGCTGGGCGGAATTTCTTGCGCCCACAGCGTCTGCAAGCTCTTCAAAGTAATCATCCATCGCGGGCGCGTGAATGACCAGTAGGCGTGCCGGTGTCGAGCCAGCATTAGCGAAGGTGTGGGCTACGCCGCCGGGCACCAGGACGAATGTGTCGGGCCGGCCGATAGTCGTGGTTTCACCAAGTGAAAACTCTACGGTTCCGTCGAGAACATAGAAGGCCTCCTCACAGTTAGTGTGAATGTGAGGCGGCGGCTTTCTGCCTCCCGGCGGCAGCGTACGTTCCATCAACGAAAAAGCGCCGTTCGTACTGGCCCGTGTCGCTTTGAAAAACATCGCGCTGCCGCGCGCAGTGAGTACCGTACCCTCGACCGGCCTCAAGTACGGTAGCTTGGTCTCGCATGGGTGTCTCCGTGCTAATTGGCGATGAATGTTTGCTTCCGAAAATCCTCCTCTTTCCCCCTTTGGCAAAGGGGGATTAAAGGGGATTTGCTGCGTGGAGTGTTTCGGACTGATCTTTTCCAGTTTCAGTCATTTGAATTTGTTTCGAATTTCGGATTTCGATATTCGGGTTTGTTCTACACTTTTAGTCGAACGATATTGTATGCGGTCACAGGTCGATGAAACCCTTTGAGAGTCAATTCACCGGCAGATTCGGACTCGACCAAATCTTCCACTTTACGCGAGGAAACGCGCTGCGAAACCAATATTTCTCCCGGTTTTGCTTCACCGCATAGACGCGCCGCCAGATTCGGCACGCTGCCAATCGCGCCGTATTCCCAACGTCCTTCGATAGCCGATGGCGCCGATGGTGGCGTAGCCCTGAGCGATGCCGACGCCGAAGTCGAGATCATGGCCAAGCTTGCGCCATTTGACGGTTAGATTCCTTCACTTGCTCGCGCATCGCCAGCGCCATGCGAACTGCTCGCTCGGCTGCATCCTCGACCGGCACGGGATCGTTAAAAAAAATCATCATGCCGTCGCCGGCGAAGTGTTCCAGCGTTCCCTCGTATTCCAGAATCAATTTACCCATTGCCGCGTGATACTCATGCAAAATGTCCATCACCTCTTCGGGCTCGGCGTTTTCGGCGAAAGCGGTAAAACCGCGCAAGTCTAGATAGACGACCGTGAGCTCGCGCCGGTGCGTTTTGAGCGGGTCTTCAGCATCGCCGCTGACGATCATTTCGGCGAGCTGCGGTGAGAAAAACCGTTTCAACCGTTCCAATCGTTCCAGCTGCTCCAATTGTTCCTGAACCCGCCGCTCCAAAGTCTGGTTCCAATCCAGCAAGTTGAGCCGCTTGAGTTTGGACGGTGTCGTGCAAGCTCCTTGATTCGGAGCAGCGACTTTACGCGCGCAAGCAGCTCCGCTTGATTGATCGGCTTGGTGAGAAAATCATCCGCGCCGGCGTCGATCCCTTTGACCCGCTCCTCCGCGGGATCGAGCGCCGTAACCATAACGACCGGCAGCATCGCCGTCGCGGAATCGTCACGAATTTTGCAGCAGACTTCGTAACCGCTCATCTCCGGCATCACGACGTCCAACAACACCAAGTCCGGCCGCTCGCGTCTCCACCTGAGCCAAAGCCTCGCGACCCGACGCAGCGGTCACGACGGCATATCCCTTGACGGCCAACAGATCGGCGAGCAAGCTTCACGTTTCTGGGAGTGTCGTCGACGACGAGAATTTTAGCCGGGTTATTCACGTTGGTACTCGGCTTCCTAAAATTCGCCAAGAGCTAGGCCTTTGAATGTCAGGATGATTGAGTTGACTTCCTTCTGTCCGCTCTTGTACATTGTACATATGAAGCATGTCAACGCATCTGAGGCCAGAAAGCACTGGTTTCGCCTCCTAGACGAAGCTCTCGATGGCGAGGTGATCGTGGTCCAACGCAAAGGTGCCCGGCTCGTGCTCCGCCGGGAAGAATCGAAAAAGAGAAAGAACGGCTCAGAAACGAGGCAATATAAAAATCTTCTTCGCGTACCGAATGCCGATCGAGCAGATCAGTGGTCGTGGGAGTGGCGAGGTCCGGAAAGTGCGCTCGTTTCGCGGCGGAGAGCACGTTGAAACTTCTCCTCGACACGCACTTTTTGATCTGGCTCGTCCTGGGCTCAAAACGAATCGCGAAATTTCCCTGGCTCGATCGATACCGTCCGTGGGGTGTCTCGCCCGTGTCTTTTCTTGAGATACAATTTCTCGCCGAAATTGGCCGTCTAACTGTTCGTAATCCCGAATTTACAAATGCGGTGATGAGTGATGCACGCTTTACCGTCGATGACATTCCGCTAACCAGCCTCGTGCGCTACGCGCTTCAGTTGGACTGGACTCGCGATCCCTTCGACCGCTTGCTCGTCGCCCACAGCTTGGCCCGCCGCATAGCGTTTTGTACGACCGATCGTGCCATCGTTAATCATCATCGGCTTCTACCCACAGAGATCCAGGAGAAATAATTCTAACTCTCTATGCCTTACCCGACACTGTGAGCACTCGTTCGATTTCCCCGAGAAAATCTTTCAAGCCGATCGGTTTGGTCTGATAGCCGTCGAATCCTTCGGCCAACATCGCCGTCCGGTTATTTGTCATCGCTGAAGCCGTGATCGCGATAATCGGGATGTTCTGCGTTTTCGACTCGGCCTTGAGCTGCTTCATGGCGGTAATGCCGTCCATGCCGGGGAGCTGGATGTCCATAAGGATGAGCGCCGGAGATTGGTCTCGCGCCAGCTCAAGCCCCTCCTCCGCGGTCTCGCTTTCGATGGTCCTAAAGCCCTTCACCTGGAGCACGTCACGAGCGAGCTTGCGGTTCTTCTCATTGTCTTCGATGATCAAAATCAGTTCGTTCGCCACCGGTTTCGCTCCTCGGACTCTAGGTTTGACCCATCTTCATTCCATGTTCCTTACACGTCGATATTGAGTTAATCAGCAGACCAGCCGTTCCCGCTAGTTACACGTAGGTTAATCACATGCATCTCGTGATTCTCTCACATCTTATCGCGTCTTCATTGACAAATTAATCCATCAGCAGATCTTTGCTCCCGCTAGTCTTCCTAGTTTGCTTACACTCGGCCCGGAATCCATCTAGCTTGATCGATGCTCTCTCAGTTATCGCTGATTCATGTCTTCCACAGCAGCTCGTAATTCGATCAGCCGATCCAAGCCCAATTTCCTGTGAAACTCGATCCAAGCAAGACCGTTGTTTGAAGCTCGCCAGATTCGTTTTTGCAGCTCGAGCTCGTCACGTCCGATATTCAAATTACGCGTCCCAAATTTCGCATTTCTAGGCTATGCTCAATGCGAAAATCCGCTGGCTGAACTTACCATCGAAGTCACTGAGATTCCCGTTTTCAGAGACTGACGAACTTCGCGTCTTTCGTCACCTTCGTGCAAAATCTTCTTGCCCATTGTGGTTGCAGTGCATCGCGCATCCTTCGTGGTGGTGTAGTCGCGTAAAGGTAAACGTGAACTTGCTGCCTTTGCCCACTTCACTTTCAACCCAAATCTTGCCGCCGTGAAGTTCGACGAATCTTCGTGTCAACGTTAACCCAAGTCCAGTGCCTTCGCGCTTTTGTGCGTAGTTGCCGCCCACCTGGCGGAACTCCTCGAAGATTGCTTCTTGGTCGTCCTTGGCGATGCCGACGCCGGTATCAATGACCGACACGATCACTGCGCTGTCGCCGACATTCGCCTCGACTTTCACTTGTCCGCCTTCGGGCGTGAACTTCACGGCGTTGGTAATAAATTGACCAATATCTGCTTCACTTTGCGCTCATCGCCGGTAAAGTCGCCGAGGCGATCGTGATCACACGGTCGAGCTTGATGCCGTGGCGACTGGCGCGCTCGCGAATCAGCAAGAGCGCGTTCTCGATCGCATCGGGCAGAGTAGAAACGTCGTCAACTTCCAAGCTCCATCCGTGCCGGCCTCGATCTTGGATAGATCCAGGATGTCGTTGATCAGCGACAGCAGATGGCGGCCGGAGGAAAGAATGTCGTCCGTGTACTCAGCTTGTTTCTCGTTCAACTCGCCGAACAGTTTCTCCTGCAACACTTCCGAGAAGCCGATGATCGCGTTGAGTGGCGTGCGCAGCTCGTGCGACATGTTAGCGAGAAATTCCGACTTATGCTGGCTCGCGATTTCAAGTTGCTTGCCCTTCACTTCAATCTCGCGGAACAGCCGGGCGTTCTCGATCGCTAGAACCGACTGCGTAGCGAACGTCTTCAGAAGACTGACGATCTCTGGGACAAAGCTGCCGGTTTCACGCCGATAAATCGTCAACGCCCCGACTATCTTCTGCTCGCGAAGGAGCGGCACGGCGAGCAGTGACTGATAGCCCAGTCGGGATAGGATCGGGCGCATTCCGCTCGTTGCAAGCTCGCGCTCTTGACCCAGGTCGACGATCTGGAACGGTTCTTTCGTTTGCGCTGCTCGGCCGGTAGCTCCTTGTCCGAAACGGAGCGGCGTCGCCTGATAAGCATCCACCAACTCCTGTTCCATCTGGTAACTGGCCCGCAGGTGAAACTCTTGCGTCGGCTCATCGTACTCGTAGATGATGCCGCAATCAGTTCCGGAGAGCTGCACGGCGCGGCCGACGATCGTGCTGAGCACGGTCTGAAGATCGAGAGTCGAGCTGACCGCCTGACCGACTTCTCCGAGCGCTTTTAGTTCTCCGACGGATCGCGCCAGTTCGCGCGTCCGCGCTTCCAATTCTTGGAACAGCCGCACGTTCTCGATGGCGATCACGGCCTGGTCGGCGAAGGTTTCGAGTAGCTTGATCTGCGCCGGCGTGAAGGGACGCACTTCGTTGCGACGCGCGATCAGTGCTCCAATCGACTTCTCCTTGCAGACGAAGAGGAGCGGCCAAGAAGGTGCGTCCGAAATTGCCGACGGAACTCAGATCGAGAAATCGTTTCTGCGCGCGGACGTCGGGAATCGTGGAGCGTGCCGTGCTCGCGCATCCAGCGAGGACTCGTGGCTCATCGATACTGATCTCGGCGAGACCAATGGGTATGGGTACCAAAATGAGCCCGCGGAACCATGCTGTTCCCCTCGCGGAGTCGCAGCACCACGTCATCGATCCCACAAACCCGCGCGGCGCTCTCGACGATGGCATCGAGCACCGGCTGCACGTCCGTCGGCGAGCGGCGATGATGCCGAGCATCTCGGCTCGTTGCGGTCTGATGTTCCAGCGCCTCGCGCAATTCGGCGTTGCGCTCCTGGATTTCCTTGAACAGCCGCACGTTCTCGATGGCGATCACCGCCTGGTCGGCGAAGGTTTTGAGCAGCTCGATCTGTTTCTCGGTGAATGGACGGACCTCCGTGCGGCGGATCATGATCGCCCCGATCGGGACGCCCTCGCGCAGCAACGGCGTGGCGAGCACCGTGCGAATACCGTGCGCTGCTGGAAGCGTCTTACGCTCTGGAATTCGATTCTCTGGCTGCAGCTCAGGTCGTGAATATGGATTGTTCGCCGGTCGAGTATCGCTCGGCCGGCGACACTGCGGCGATCGGGACTGATGCTGGCATCGCTACCAGTTCTGGTGAGGGCGCCGTAAGTGGCCGCAGACCTGAAGAATATCACCCTCGACTCGAGTAGATCTGCCGCGTCAGTCGCATCGCACAGCCGCGCGGCGTTCTCGGCAACTACATCCAGCACCGGCTGGATATCCGTCGGCGAGCTGGCGATGACGCCGCAGAATTTCACTCGTCGCGGTCTGCTGCTCCAACGCCTCGGTGAGTCGCGGTTGCGCTCTGATTCTTGAACAGCCGCACGTTCTCGATGGCGATGACGGCCTGGTCGGCGAAGGTTTCTAGCAGCTTGATCTGCGCCGGGGTGAAGGGGCGCACCTCGGTGCGACGTGCGTTCAGTGTTCCAATGAGTTCCCCCTGCTGACGAAGGGGAACAGCCAAGATAGGTGCGGACAGTCGCGGACGGAACCCAACATTGGGAAATTCGTTCTGCTCACGGACGTCGGGAATGTGGAGCGTGCCATGCTCGCGCACCCAGCGATACTGTGGCTCATCAATACTGATCTCGACGCGGCCAATGGGTATGGGACCAAAATGAGCCCGCGAAACCAACATGTCGCCCTCGCGGAGTCGCAGCACCACGTCATCGATCCCGCAAACCCGCGCGGCGCTCTCGACGATGGCGTCGAGCACCGGCTGCACGTCCGTCGGCGAGCGGCTGATGATGCCGAGCACTTCGGCGGTCGCGGTCTGATGCTCCAGGGCCTCGCGCAATTCTGCGTTGCGCTCGCCGAGTTCCTTGAACAGCCGCACGTTCTCGATGGCGATCACGGCTTGGTCGGCGAAGGTTTTGAGAAGCGCGATCTGTTTCTCGGTGAAAGGACGAACTTCGGTGTCGGCGAATCACAATGACACCGATGGCGAATCCTTCGCGAAGCAATGGCGTGGCCAGAACGGTCCGAGTGCCAGCTCTCGGCATGAGCTTCCGCATCGGAAACTCGCTCGATCTCCGCGGTGAGGTCATGGATATGGATCGTTCTGCCGATCCAGAATCGCTCGGCCCAGCGGGTCGTCCACGGCTGATAGGATTCCAGCCTGGCGAACTCACGGGCATGGCTCCATAGGCTGCGCGCTACGCGAAGAATGTCGCCGTCGACGTACGAAAGATCACTGCATCGTGTGCGTCGCACAGCCGCGCGGCGCTTTCCGCAATGGTATCGAGCACCGGCTGGATGTCCGTCGGCGAGCTGGCGATGACGCCCAGGATTTCACTCGTCGCGGTCTGCTGCTCCAACGTGACTTCGCTTGAGTTCTTGGAACAGCCGCACGTTCTCGATGGCGATCACGGCCTGGTCAGCGAAGGTCTCTGAGCAGCTCGATCTGCTTTTCGGTGAAGGGCGGACCTCCGTGCGGCGAATCATGATTGTCCCGATCGGCACGTCCTCGCGCATCAGCGGCACGACCAGTACGGTGCGATACCCCTGTTCGGTGGAAGCTCTGACTCCGGGAAATTCCGTCTGCACTACCGCAGCAAATCCTGAATGTGGATCAGTTGGCGCTCGACCATGGCTCGACCAACCAGCGAATGCGGCTGTCGAGCGGTAGCTCTCGGCGCCGTCAACAGTCGGAATCGGGTCCGTAGTGCGCCGCCAATCGGAGCATGTTTCCTTCGACAAGTCGAATCGAAGCGTCATTCGCGTCGCACACACCGCGCCGCGTTCTCCGCGATCGGTATCCAACACTGGCTGAATATCCGTCGGCGAGCTCGCGATGACGCCCAAGATTTCGCTCGTCGCCGTTTGCTGCTCCAGTGCATTCGCTTGAGTTCTTGGAACAAGCCGCACGTTCTCGATGGCGATCACCGCTTGGTCGGCGAATGTCTTAACTAGCTTGATCTGCCGCTCGGTAAATGGTGCGCAACGTCCCGACGCCAGATCGTGATCGTGCCAATTGCTGTTCCTTCTCGTTGCAAGAGGCACGGCCAAGACAGTCGGTGCCCGTGCACGCTGGAACCTTTCACCATCGGGAAACTCGTTGTCACTCCGCGCGGGCGTCAAGCGATGTGAAGCGATCTTCGCTCGATGAACGCTCGACGATTCAGGCTGTCGGTTGTCGATCTGATAGGCAACTCACGCAGGCGCGATACGTCTCGGGACTCACGTTGTAATGAGCCGTCACTCGGAACAATTCGCCATCGATACTGATCGCATGTGCCCGTCATCTGGCCCCGCATAGCCGCGCGGCGTTCTGCGACGATGGCGTCGAGCACCGGCTGCAGCTCAGTCGGCGAGCGGCGATGATGCCGCAACACCTCGCTCGTTGCGGTCTGCTGCTCCAACGCCTCGGTAAGTTCGCGTTGCGCTCCCGAGTTCCTTGAACAGGCGCACGTTCTCGATGGCGATGACGGCCTGGTCGGCGAAGGTTTGGACAAGGGCGATTTGCTTTTCGGTGAACTGCCTGACTTCGCGTCGCCAAGTCGTCATGACACCGATAAGCCGGTCCTTGCTCAGCATGGGAACGGACAGGACTGTGCGAACATTTTCCTTCTGGTAGATCTCCAGGGATGGCGGGGAAAATTTCGGGTCCGATAACAGATCGGTCACGTGGATTGTCCGTAGCTCCAAGGCTGCTAGCCGGGTAGGAGTCTCGCGGCTCGGCCGACGGCGGCTCTGAAGAAAGTGAGCGAACTCAGGTGTGGTGCCATGTTGCGCGACAACCGTGAGCGCCTCGCCATCGTACAGCGCCACATGCGCGATATGCGATTCGCACAATTGGGTTATATTCGACAGTATCGTATGGAAGACCGGATCGAGAGAAGTGGGCGAACTACTGATGACTCCCAGAATCTCGCTCGTCGCGGTCTGCTGCTCCAGCGCCTCGGCCAAATCGCGATTGCGCGCCTGTTGCTCGTGAATAAGCCGGGCGTTCTCGATGGCAATCACGGCCTGATCGGCAAAGGTTTCGAGGAGGTGAATTTGACGTGTCGGAAAACGGGCTAACTTTAAGCCTGCGTATGTGAATGGAGCCGATAGCCGCCATCGTTTAGGAGGAGCGGAGCGGCAAGCGCGGTTCGAACGCCAACCGCCAATCCGCGGCTCCGAGCACCGGGATACTCGTCGGCCGCCGCATCGAGATCTGGGACGTGAATCGTCTTTCTGTCGCATGACCGCTCGGCCGGCGGGCGTGCTGCGGTCACAAAGCGTCTCGACTCCAATCCCAGAGACAATGGGGATCGCGCCAAAGTGGGACACACGCGTAGTAGCATCACCCTCCAGCCGACGGACCAAAGCATCGTCGGCTTCGCACAGCCGGGCGGCGTTCTCGGCGATTGCGTCCATGATCGACTGAAGATCGTCTGGCGCGCGCGCGATCATGCGCAGGATTCGCTCGTCGCGGCCTGCTGCTCCTGACCTTCGCGAATTTCCTGCGCCTGCGCTGCGATCGTTTTCTTCAGCTTCGCAACGGACTCCGGCGAGGACACCGCGCGCGGCTTCGCTTTGGTTTTCTTTGAGATCTTCCTAGCCATTCGCACACATACTCAGACTAAGCAGCCGAACCTTAATGTGAAAATCCGAAATCCGAATTTCGAAAGCGGCCCCGCGGACCGAAACAAACCGGAGGCAAACCTCAAATCTCAGAATTTCCAAAACGCCGAATCCGAATCCAATTGGCAGTCGTTTTGAATTTTGTGTTGTTTTGAACATTTGAAATTGTTTCGGATTTCGAGATTCGGATTTGGTGCTTTCTCTTTTGGTCATTAAATTTGTTTCGGATTTCGATGCTTCGAATTTGACATGGCTCAGGGTTCTAAAAAACCTTCAGGCGGAGCGGAATAAAGGTCGGATGTTACCTTAGTCACACCCGATACGTTTTTTACTAGGTTTACGACTTTGTCTTCCAATCCTTGATCCACTCTACCCTTGAGATAAATATGACCATCCTCGGCGCGAACTTCGAGGCCTGATACTTGTACGTCGGGCGACGCAAATAACGTGGCATGGACCCGGGAACCAAGAGCGAGGTCGTTGAAAGCCTGGTTGGACGCGGAAGTAGCCTGGTACTCTTCGAGTGTCGCTGCCTCGATAATTACACGTTTCGCCCCGTCTCGACTCATCTTGCCCATATTGAGAACTAGGTCATAACGATTAGGATCGCGCCAATCCGCACCGAACATCGCGTTCAGCCGGCGGCTACGCGCCTTGTCGACCTCTTCTATATAGTGGCGCGCGGCGACCTCCGTCAGACGTTGCCGGGTCCTAATTTGTGCGATGCGGAATTCGATCGGTGCGGTCAAAAGTACTTTCAGTACATGGCCGATGCCGGACAAAAGCTCGTGGCCTAAGTGGCCGTGGTAAACCACCTTACCATCGTGCGCCTGTTCGCACAGTGTGGCTTGAAGTGCCATCCGGTAGGGCCGCGGATCTAGCAGCAGTCGCTCCCACCAGTGCGGGCCTTTCTCGACGATCTCGTTGAGCTTTGCTTCGGGTATGCCATAGCGCCGGCTCGCCTCGACGAGCACCTCGCGCCCGACACAACGGTAGCCGAGAGCCTCGGCCACAGCTTCGGCTAATTCCTGACCTTCGCCGGAAGCGCCCTGATAGATTGTGACGATCGGCATGATAACTACCCTCCTTGCTCCATTTCCGAGAAAACACTCATTTCTGATTCCGGCTTTATATTCCCGCCAAGTCGCCAAGGCGCAAAGTTTAAAGACAGGCCGAGGCCCGTCAATTCCGAGCGAAAGCGAGATCTAAGAAAGATTCGCACCGCTCGAAATGACAATCTAATATCCTGTCCCGGAAGTTCGATGAATAAGTTGATCACTCCTAGCCGTCATATCGGCGGAAGCCGTTGTATCCAGATGCCTTTGAAATTCCTGAATTTGTTTCGCGCTAGCTATCGCCAGCTTGCCCGGTATGACGAATTGAATTCTCCGTCTTTAGCTCGCCTCTGAGTCAGGCACTAGTTACCTTTGCGCCTTTCCGCGAGATCCTCTTAATGCAGCGGCAGCGTGAACGTAAACGTACTGCCTTTGCCCACTTCGCTCTCCACCCAGATCTTTCCGCCATGCAGCTCGACAAACTTCTTCGCCAAGGTTAATCCCAGTCCGGTTCCCTCGACCTTGTGCGCATAGTCGGAGCCTACCTGGCGAAACTCTTCGAAGATCTTCGGCTGGTCCTCCGGCGCGATGCCGACGCCGGTGTCAGTTACGGAGATTTCCACCGAGCCGTCGGTCTGCCTGGCGTTAATTCCGATCCGTCCTCCCTCCGGGGTGAACTTGACCGCGTTGGAAAGCAGATTGAGCAGAATCTGCTTGATCTTGCGCTCATCACCGACGAAATCGCCAAGGCGATCGTCAACCGTAACATCGAGCGCGATGCCGTGTCTTGTGGCGCGCTCGCGCACGAAGGTGCGCGCGTTGTCTATCGCCAAAGGAAGATCGAACGTGGCCAGCTCCAGTTCCATCCGCCCCGCCTCGACCTTGGAGAGATCGAGAATTTCGTTGATCAGTGAGAGCAGATGGCGGCCGGAACTGAGAATGTCGTCGGTGTACTCGGCTTGCTTTTCATTTAGCTCGCCAAAGAGTTTTTCCTGCAAGACTTCGGAGAAGCCGATGATCGCGTTGAGCGGCGTGCGCAGCTCGTGCGACATGTTGGCGAGAAACTCCGACTTGTGGCGGTTGGCGGCTTCGATCTGCCGGCTCTTTTCCTCGATCTCACGGAACAGCCGGGCGTTTTGGATCGCCAACACCGACTGGGTCGCGAAGGTTTTCAAAAGCTCGATGACTTCGGGGCGAAACTCGCCGGTGGATTTTCGCCGTACCACCAAGCCGCCGATGATGCGGTCTTCGCGCAACAAAGGAACCGCCAGGCTGGCACGGAAACCGAAGCGCTCCAGCAACTGGCGCAAGCGTGGCGCGTAAGCGCGCTCTTCGAGGATATTGGGAACCTGTACCGGTTCACGGCTCGCCGCCGCCCGCCCGACCACGCCGTCTCCCAGCCGAGGTGGATTGGCGCGCAGCGCGTTGATGAGTTCCTCTTCCATATGATCGGTGGCGCGCAGGTGAAACTCTTCGGAGGGCTCGTCGTATTCGTAAATCGCCCCGCCGTCGGTGCCGCTCAACTGGACCGCATGGGAAACGATTCTCGTCAGCACGGTTTCGAGATCGAGAGTCGAGCTGACCGCTTGGCCGACTTCGCCGAGGGCTTTGAGCTCGCCTACCGAGCGTGTCAATTCGTTGGTTCGCTCATCCAATTCTTTGAACAGCCGCACGTTCTCGATGGCGATCACGGCCTGGTCGGCGAAGGTTTCGAGCAGCTTGATCTGCGCCGGGGTGAAGGGGCGCACCTCGATGCGACGCGCGATCAGTGCTCCAATGAGTTCCCCCTGCTGACGAAGGGGAACGGCCAAGAAGGTGCGTACCAGCTGCTGGCGGAACCCGACGTCGGGAAATCGTTCTGCGTCGCGGACGTCGGGAATATGGAGCGTGCCATGCTCGCGCATCCAGCGAAACTGTGGCTCATCAATACTGATCTCGACGCGGCCACGATAGGGTATGGGACCAAAATGAGCCCGCGCGAACCATAACGTCGCCCTCGCGGAGTCGCAGCACCACGTCATCGATCCCACAAACCCGCGCGCGCTCTCGACGATGGCGTCGAGACCGGCTGCACGTCCGTCGGCGAGCGGCTGATGATGCCGAGCACCTCGGCCGTTGCCGTCTGATGCTCCAGGGCCTCGCGCAATTCTGCGTTGCGCTCCTGAGTTCCTTGAACAGCCGCACGTTCTCGATGGCGATGACGGCCTGATCGGCGAAGGTTTCGAGAGCTTGATCTGCTTGTCGGTAAAGGACGGACCTCGGTGCGGCGAATCATGATCGCCCGATGGCAACTCCCTCGCGCAGCAAGGCGGAGCAAGCACAGTACGAGTGCCGATAGTTCGCGAGAACTCGCTCTCGGGAAATCGTCTCGAGCTCGGCGTCGAGATCATGAACGTGACATGTTCGCCGCATCCAGCGGCTCTGCCGGTACATCCATGACTGATCGGTCGACTGCGTCGCGTCGATACGGGATCGGACCATATGAGCCCGCAAGCCGATCGTCACCGCTCGCGATCGCAGAATGACGGCATCAGTCGCGTCACAAAGCCGCGCGGCATTTTCGGCGACCGCATCGAGCACCGGCTGGATATCCGTCGGCGAGCTGGCAATGACGCCCAAGATTTCACTCGTCGCCGTCTGCTGTTCCAAGTCGGCATTCCTTGAGCTCGAGTTCTTGGAACAACCGCACGTTCTCGATGGCGATCACGGCTTGGTCAGCGAATGTCTTCGAGAAGAGTGATCTGTTTGTCGGTGAAAGGGCGGACTTCCGTGCGGCGAATGATGATCGCGCCGATCGGCGTACCCTCGCGCAGCAGCGGCATGGCGAGTATGGTGCGATACCCAGCTGCTCGACTAGCGCCTGAGCGTCGGGAAACTCCGTTTCAGCTTCTGCCGCAAGATCATGGATGTGGATCGTTCTGCCGGTCGATCACAGCTCGGCCACGACAGCGATCGACGGGTGACAGGGTCGATCTCGCAAGCTGCAGTGCCGGCGACTGGTCCATAATGCGCCACCGGTCGCAGCATGATCACCCTCGACGCGAGTCGGATCATGCGCGTCGTTTGCGCCACAAACTCGCGCGGCATTTTCCGCGACACGTATCCAGCACCGGCTGAATATCCGTCGGCGAGCTGGCGATGACGCCCAGGATTTCACTCGTCGCCGTCTGCTGCTCCAACGATTCCTTGAGTTCTTGGAACAGCCGCACGTTCTCGATGGCGATGACGGCTTGGTCGGCGAAGGTTTCGAGCAGCTTGATCTGCGCCGGGGTGAAGGGGCGCACCTCGATGCGACGTGCGTTCAGTCGTTCCAATGAGTTCCCCCTGCTGACGAAGGGGAACGGCTAAGAAGGTGCGCGAGCCGCTGACGGAACCCAACATCGGGAAATCGTTCTGCGCACGGACGTCGGGAATGTGGAGCGTGCCATGCTCGCGCATCCAGCGAAACTGTGGCTCATCAATACTGATCTCGACGCGGCCAATGGGTATGGGACCAAAATGAGCCCGCGGAACCATAGCGTTCCCCTCGCGGAGTCGCAGCACCACGTCATCGATCCCACAAACCCGCGCGGCGCTCTCGACGATGGCGTCGAGCACCGGCTGCACGTCCGTCGGCGAGCGGCTGATGATGCCGAGCACCTCGGCCGTTGCCGTCTGATGCTCCAGCGCCTCGCGCAATTCCGCGTTGCGCTCCCGAGTTCTTTGAACAGCCGCACGTTCTCGATGGCGATGACGGCCTGGTCGGCGAAGGTTTTGAGCAGGGCGATCTGTTTTTCGGTGAAAGGACGGACTTCCGTGCGGCGAATCATAATGGCTCCGATTGGCAACGCCCTCGCGCAGCAATGGCGTAGCAAGGAGAGTGCGAGCACCAATACGTTCGTGAAGCGCTGGCCTTCGGGAAATTCAGTTTCGAGCCTCCGCAGCAATGTCGTGAATATGGATGGTCTGCCGGTCGATTATAGCTCGCCCGCAGCGACCTCGGCTGATCGGTCGAGGTACCAACCGCTCGTGCGCGTAGCGGCATTGATCCATAGTGAGGCCACATGCCGAAGCACGTCGCCTTCGACGCGAATGATCTGAGCATCGTCTGCATCACACAGCCGCGCGGCATTTTCCGCCACCAGTGTCCAGCACCGGCTGGATATCCGTCGGCGAGCTGGCGATGACGCCCAAGATTTCACTCGTCGCCGTCTGCTGCTCCAACGCTTCTTTGAGTTCTTGGAACAACCGCACGTTCTCGATGGCGATCACGGCCTGATCGGCGAAGGTTTCCAGCAGCTTGATCTGCGCCGGGGTGAAGGGGCGCACCTCGGTGCGACGTGCGTTCAGTGCTCCAATGAGTTCCTCCTTGCTGACGAAGGGGAACGACCAAGAAGCGTGCGCAAGCCGCCGGTGGAACCGCCATCCGTGGAAATCGTTCTGGTCGCGCGGACGTCGGGAATGTGGAGCGTGCCATGCTCGCGCATCCAGCGAAACTGTGGCTCATCAATACTGATCTCGACGCGGCCGATCGGCTATCGGGACCAAAATGAGCCCGCGGAACCAAAGTGTTCCCCGTCGTGGAGTCGCAGCACCACGTCATCGATCCCACAAACCCGCGCGGCGCTCTCGACGATGGCGTCGAGGACCGGCTGCACGTCCGTCGGCGAGCGGCTGATGATGCCGAGCACCTCGGCTGTTGCCGTCTGATGCTCCAGCGCCTCGCGCAATTCTGCGTTGCGCTCCTGAGTTCCTTGAACAGCCGCACGTTCTCGATGGCGATCACTGCTTGATCAGCGAAGGTTTTGAAGAAGTCGATTTGCTTCTCGGTGAATGGCTCGAACTTCAGTGCGGCGAATCATGATCGCGCCGATGGCGACGTCCTTCGCGCAGCAGCGGCACCGCGAGCAATGTTCGAATTCCCATCGCTCGTCGATGCGCCAAGCCTCGGGAAACTCCGTTCGCGCATCGGCCATCATGTCATGAATGTGGATCATCTTGCGGTCGATGAATGCCCGGCCGCACCGAGCCACGGCTCAATGGCCGTGCTCCCGGTCGAGATCCGAGCAGGTCGGTACGCCATAATGGCCGCCGACTCGCAGCTTAAATCGCCCTCGACACGAGTAGACATGACGCATCATTGCACCGCACAATCGCGCCGCATTCTCTGCGACAGTATCCAGCACCGGCTGGATATCCGTCGGCGAGCTGGCGATCACGCCCAAGATTTCACTCGTCGCCGTCTGCTGCTCCAACGCCTCTTTGAGTTCTTGGAACAACCGCACGTTCTCGATGGCGATCACCGCCTGGTCGGCGAAGGTTTCAAGGAGTTTGATCTGCGCCGGCGTGAAGGGGCGCACCTCGGTGCGACGTGCGTTCAGTTCTCCAATGAGTTCCCCCTGCTGACGAAGGGGAGCGGCTAAGAAGGTGCGAAAGTCGTCCGGCGAACCCGATCCATGGAAATTCGTTCTGCGCGCGGACGTCGGGAATGTGAAGCGTGCCATGCTCGCGCATCCAAGCGAAACTTTGGCTCATCGATACTCGATCTCGGCGCGGACGATAGGTATGGGACCAAAATGAGCACGGGCAACCATAATGTTCCCCTCGCGGAGTCGCAGCACCACGTCATCGATCCCACAAACCCGGGCGGCGCTCTCGACGATCGCGTCGAGCACCGGCTGCACGTCCGTGGGCGAGCGGCTGATGATGCCGAGCACCTCGGCCGTTGCCGTCTGATGCTCCAGCGCCTCGCGCAATTCTGCGTTGCGCTCCCGAGTTCCTTGAACAGCCGCACGTTCTCGATGGCGATCACGGCTTGATCAGCGAAGGTTTTAAGCAGCGCGATCTGCTTTTCGTAAAGGGACGGACCTCCGTGTCGACGGATCTTGATAACCCCGATCGGATGCCTTCTCGAAGCAATGGCGTGGCGAGGATAGTCCGAGTGCCCGAATCTGCTGTGCTAAATCTTGCGCATCCGGAAACTCCCTTCAATCTCCGCGGCGAGATCATGGACGTGAATTGTTTGCCGGTCGATAATGGCTCGGCCGCCTCAGTGCCACGGTGTGATGGGTCGTTTCGCTTCCTTCCGGCGCGGGCACGGTCCATAAGCTGCCCACTGTCGAAGTAGATCGCCATCCACCCGACGAATTGACTGCATCGTTGGCATCGCACAGTCGCGCGGCACTTTCCGCAACAGCATCCAGCACCGGCTGGATATCCGTCGGCGAGCTGGCGATGACGCCCAGGATTTCACTCGTCGCTGTTTGCTGCTCCAATGCCTCCTTGAGTTCTTGGAACAGCCGCACGTTTTCGATGGCGATCACCGCCTGGTCTGCAAACGTTTCGAGGAGACTAATCTGCCTATCTGTAAAGGGCAGGACTTTAAGCCGGCGAAGGTGAATTACCCCGATCGGGATACCGTCTCGCAATAAGGGTACGGCCAATGCAGTCCGAATCCCCTGCGGAATGGCATAGGTCTTCGCACCCGGAAAGTCATTCTCTGCTTCCTGCACATCGTGAACGTGAACGGTTCGCCGCTCTAGAATCGCTCGCCCAGGTCCACTGCCGCATGTCCACAGAAACTTGATCACCACTATGCGGGATCGAGCCAAAATGAGATACGGTTTGGTAGGTAACACCGTCGGTTTGCCGCACCAATACATCGTCGGCTTCGCACAGCCGCGCCGCATTTTCCGCAATGGTATCCATCACGGTCTGCAGCTTGGTAGGCGCGGTTGCGATCACTCGCAGGATTCGGCTCGTCGCGGCCTCCCGCTCCAATGCGCCTCGAAGCTCCTGTGCCTGCGCGTCGAATCTTTTCTTCAGGGCGGAGTAAGCCGCGCCGGATGACGATCCCGGTATTTTTGCCACAGGACTCGCAGACTTCCCTTTAGAGTTGGATCGAAGTCGGCTTTTTGGGTTTTTACCCTTCGGCACCGTTCAACGCTCCCTTGAATGAAAAAACCCGGCTGGGATGGACCAAGTCCTGGCGACGACACGCTACGCAATAATGCGGTCTCTGGATCGAGCGCCCCGCTTTTGTTTACTCTCAGCGCCGTCCGATTGGTCTTTACTACAACACGCGCTAACGAGCGGTCAAGGAAGGAATTGTACGAAGATTCAAGTCACTACTGGGCCGTCTCCACTCTTCAGTCTAGGATTGACTTGATCGACGCATCAAATAACTCTCACAGAATTTGTCCGATGGAGAATTCAGTTCACTCCTAAGGTCCCAGATGGTTTTCGCGGCATCATCGAATCACCTTATCCGCTCTCGCCAGCACATTCGGCGGAATCGTCAGGCCGATCTGCTTGGCCGCTTTGAGATTGATCACCAGCTCGAACTTCGTCGGCTGCTCCACCGGGAAGTTCGGCAGGCTTGGCGCCTTTCAGAATCTTATCGACGTAGGTGGCGGCGCGCCGGTACAGATCGGCAATGCTCACGCCGTAGGTCATAAGCCCGCCGGCTTCGACGAATTCTGCTCTGTCGATATATCGCCGGAAGCCGGCTCTTTGCCGCGAGTTCTGCAACCTGCTTTCGGTGAGCTGAAGCAGTGACGCTGCGACACCAGCAGAGGACAGCATCAGCCCGTCCCTTGGTTGCAGCTCGAAACGCGGTCTCAATATCTTTGGGACTCGAACGTCCAGGTATTGAAGCTGCACTTTCATCGCCGCTGCGGCGAGTTCCGTCTCTCTTAACGATTTGTGCGTCATCGGGTCGGTCTGAGTCCCGAAACAGCCACGCGGGAAAGCTTCGGAACAATCTCCTTCAGAAGCTCCAGTCGTTTTCCGCTCAACTCCGGCGCAAGATGGACAACCCAGTGATGTTTCCGCCAGGTCGCGCTAAGGCTGGCGACGAAGCCATTGCCAACGGGATCGTCATCCTGAGCCATGACGATGGGAATCGTGTGGTCGCTTTCTTGGCAGGCCGAGTCGCAGTGACCGAGCCGTCACGATGACGTCGACCTTCAGACTGCACAAGTTCATCAGCAAGCGTCGGGCATACGATCGGTTTCCCTCGGCAGATCGCCACTCAATGACAATATTCTTCCCCTCTACGTATCCAAGCTCGCGCAGACCTTGCCGGAATGCTTGGGTGCGGGCCAGTGAGCGGAAATCGAGCGCGACAGTAGATATCCTATCCGCGGGACTTTCGCTGGCTGCTGCGCCTGACGGAAAGCAAAGCGCAAAGAGTAAAGCGCAAAGCGTCAAACCCAAGACGTCTTTCGCATTACATGTCTGCGTGTCTTTTCGTACGCTATGCCTCTGACCTTTGCATCGTTTCATTTGATCACCCTATCCGCCCGCGCCAGCACGTTCGGCGGAATCGTCAGGCCGATCTGCTTGGCGGTTTTCAGATTGATCACCAGCTCGAACTTCGTCGGCTGCTCGACGGGCAGATCGGCGGGCTTCGCGCCCTTCAGGATCTTGTCCACATACGTAGCGGCGCGCCGGTCCAAGTCGCGTCAAGCTCACGCCGTAGCTCATAAGCCCCCGGCTTCGACAGATTCTCGCTTGTGTATATCGCAGGCAGCCGGTTCTTTATCGCGAGATCTGCAATCTGTGTTCGTGCTGAGCATTGACAGACGGGGCTCGCTAGCACGAGGACTGCTTCAGCCCGTCCCTTGCTGCGGCTCGGAATGCGGTCTCAATATCCTTGGGACTCTAGACGTCTAGGTATTGAAGCTTTACACCGAGCGCCTCTGCGGCGAGTTCGCAGTCTCCTTTAACTCTGTGCGCATGTCCGGCTCGGTTGAACGTCCCGATGACGGCCACGCGGGAGAGCTTGGGAATGATCTCCTTCAAAAGCTCCAGTTGTTTTCCGCTTATCTCCGGGGCGAGGTCGACAATCCAGTAATGTTGCCGCCCGGGCGCGCAAGACTGGCGACGAATCCGCTGCCAACAGGGTCATCATCGATGCTCATGACAATCGGAATCGTAGCAGTTGCTTCCTTGGCGGGACGGGTCGCTGTGGGACCCCCGGTGACGATGACGTCTACCTTGAGACGCACGAGTTCAGCCGCGAGCGCGGGCAGGCGATCGAGTTTTCCCTCTGCATATCGCCACTCGATGACAATGTTTTTTCCCTCCATGTATCCAAGTTCGCGCAGACCCTGCCGGAATGCCTCGATGCGGGCCGCAGATTGTGGACGGCGACGCAGCGCTGAAGATATCCTATCCGGGGAACTTTCGCCGGCTGCTGCGCCTGGGCGGACAAGCAAAATGCAATGAGCAATGGCGCAAAGCGTCAAAAATAAATCTAAATTTTCTGCATTGTGCTTATCGAACACTGAATGCGGTGCTGTTATCCCTTCGTTACCTTGTCTCCATGCTCCGTACTCGCATCATCCGCAATCTTCATTTGATCACCTTATCCGCCCGCGCCAGCACATTCGGCGGAATCGTCAGGCCGATTTGCTTCGCGGCTTTCAGATTGATCACCAGCTCGAACTTTGTTGGTTGCTCCACCGGCAGGTCGGCGGGCTTGGCTCCTTTCAGAATCTTGTCCACATAGGTAGCGGCGCGGCGGTCCAAGTCGAGGAGGTTCACGCCGTAGGTCATAAGGCCCCCGGCTTCGACATATTCTGGCCTGTTGTACATTGGGGAGCCGGTTCCTTACCGCCAGTTCGCAATCTGTGTTGATGAGAACTGAAGATGGGGCTGCTTAGCGTGAGGACTGCGTCAGCACGCTCCTTGCTTGCGGCTCGGAATGCAGTCTCGATGTCCTTGGGATCTACTACGTCTAGATATTGAACCTGCACCTTGAACGCCCCCGCGGCAAGTTCGATCTCTCTTAACGATTGTGCGTGGCCCGGCATGGTTGAAGTCCCGAAAACCGCCACGCGGGAGAGCTTGGGAATGGTCTCCTTCAAAAGCTCCAGCCGTTTTCCGCTTAGCTCCGGGGTAAGGGTCGACAATCCAGTGATGTTTCCTCCAGGTCGTGCCAGGCTGGCGACAAACCCGTTGCCAACAGGATCGGTATCCTGTGTCATGACAATGGGAATCGTAGCAGTTGCTTCCTTGGCGGCGCGGGTTGGTATCGGACCAGCCGTAACAATGATCTCGACCTTGAGACGCACTAGCTCGGCCGCGAGCGCGGGAAGGCGATCGAGTTTTCCCTCTGCATATCGAGACTCGATGACAATGTTTTTCCCCTCTATATATCCAAGCTCGCGCAAACCTCGCTGGAACGCCTCAATGCGGTCAGAGATAACGGATGGGGAGGCAGCAGCTAGGAATCCTATCCGAGAATTTCTTCGCCTGCTGCGCCTGAGCGGAAATCAGTAAGCGCGAAGAGCAAAGCGCTAAGTGCAAAACTGACAGTAACTTTCTTAATCCAACTCATGTCTATTCGCCTCGGCTCATGCTTATCGAATCACTTTATCCGCCCGCGCCAGCACATTGGGCGGAATTGTCATGCCGATCTGCTTCGCCGTTTTCAGATTGATCAATCGCATGGACACGTTTTTTCACGGCGACTTGGAAAGCGCTGGGCAAGTTGGGATTTGGCACTTGCACTTGAAGGGATTGAAGCAGCACTTTTAGACCGCGCGCCGCATCCTCTGGCACTTTTTCACTTGATCACCCTATCTGCCCGCGCCAGCACGTTCGGCGGAATCCTCCGTCCGGATCTGCTGTGCGATCTTAAGATTATCCGAGGAACTTTCTTCGGCTGCTGCGCCTCAGCGATTGCGACAGCTCCGACAAAGAACATCGTGAACAGCCAGAGGCTCTTCTTGTTCATGGGCACTCCGCTTCTAACGCAACGGATATGCCACAAACCGACGCTTATGAAAATCACATTTTTTACAGAGAACAGCGCCAGCGATGTGAATCAATTCAACTACAGGCAGTAGCAGATTTGATGGCTAGCAGATCCATGAGATCACCAGAATGCGACAATAGTCGGTGGCCAGAGTTGACCATATTTTTGGCCAAGATTGAATTGAAGGAGAAAACAATTCAATCGTAGCGTCAACGAGTGATCATTTGATCACTCGCACCGCTCGCACCAGCACATTGGGGGGAACCGCCACACCGATCTACTTTGCAGAATCTAACCCGGCTGCGGAACGCTAGCCGAACGCGCTTCCGACCTCTGCGCCGCCCAAGCCGACCGAGAACATTTGGGGTTTTCATCAAGGAGAAAGGTAATTGACAACTCTCTCGGTCCCGCGATATTGCTCGGGTCAGGAAAAAGGTGGTTTGAATTTCCTATACAGGTGGGGGGCATCCGATGCACACGAGGGCAGGCCGACTGGGGAGCACCATCGTCACCCTGTTGGCCGTCACGCTGTTGGCGTGGCCGGCTGCAACAAGGGACAGACAGTCAAGCAAGCGGTGACTGGCGGCCAAAGGCCTGAACGAGTCGGAACTCGCAAGGATTGTAAGGAGGGCACCGAACTCGAAGCTGCTCGAACTGCCGCTAAGAACCTTGACTCGGCACCGATAACTGGATCGATTCGGCAGGCGACCAAGGACGTTGAGACCGACGAAGGCTGGAAAGTTGTCAAGGCGGCGTGCTTTCTGAAGGATTCGGCAGAGTTTCTGACCGCCAAGAGCGACGGCGATCGACGGCTCATCGTTGCCTCCCAACGTCCGGGGGTGGCGGGCCAGGCGGCCTCGGTCGTCGGTCTAATCAAGGACATGAAGTCGAAGCCGGACAAGCTATCGGTGAACCTCTACTGCCTTCTCGCGTCGACGCACTAAGCCGAGCATGCCTCCGACTCCCTGACCAAGGGCAGCCGGGTCGTGGTCGTGGGCCGGCTCCAGCAGCGGGCCTGGACCGCCGAAGATGGCAGCGCCCGCCGGGTCGTAAGCCGAGTCATAGAGTAGCGCACCCACTTCTCCGCCGGAGGCCGCTTCTGCTCCGTTGACATAGAGCCGCTTGGTCGTGCTGGTCTGCCTCCCGTTTTGCCTGAATCTAATTCGGCTTCGAGAGCAGAGTCAAGATTCGTAATCGGCTAGATTGAACTGAACGAACCGTCAGTCAAATCTCACGTGATTTGTTTGAAGGAGAATTCAGTTCAATCCTAGCATCGCCGCGTGGTTTTCTTCGCTCAAACGATCACTTTATCCGCCCTGCCAGCACGGCTAAGACGCCCGGTAGAGGGTATCCCAATACATGAGCTCGTAGGCCTGGAGTAACCGAGCCGCCCGTTGGATCAGGCTCGGCTCGATGCCGCGATCGAGTCCCTGCTGAATAACTTTCAGAGCGTTGGCTTCAAATGTAGTTGGAGGAGAGGCGAAGAGATCAAAAAAAGCGACTTCCTTCTCGCCCATACCGAAACGCTCTTTCAGAATCCGGCTCAGCCG
Source organism: uncultured delta proteobacterium (assembly GCA_963811315.1). Classification (GTDB taxonomy): domain Bacteria; phylum Desulfobacterota; class Binatia; order UBA9968; family UBA9968; genus DP-20. The sequence continues at coordinate 1,495 of CAWERH010000036.1, read as the reverse complement.
GCCACAGTTCTGACCCCACGCTGGAAAATTGACCAGGTAGGCAGCAGCAATCTCGGCGTCAGAGGCATAGAGCGCAAGCCACGCCATGTAACAGGTGTAGGCATGAGCGCCAGCCGCTGGCTCGTGCTCGCTCAGTTGAGCTTCGCTCAGGCCGAGGGCATTGACGAACGTTAGCAAGGCATCCCAGGCAGCTCTTTCACCATGCAGGATTCCGAGAAAGAAATCACGGCTCGGAGCGCTACCGAAGCGGCTAAGCAAATAAGCGACGCTTTTGAGATCACTCGCTATGATGCTGTACTGCTCGCCGGCAAAAAGACGGAGCTTCTCCCGCCCAATCTGCCCTTCCTCCAGAGCCTTCACGTAAGGATGGCCCAGAAGCTGTTCCGTGACGGGCTGCAAATCTTGCCGAATCCCTTCCAACAGAGCCTTGGCACCGACCATATACGCTCCTTATTTTAATGCGCTCCTTACTTTATCACTCTGTCCGCCCGCGCAGGAAAAGGGCGGGCAGCACGGACCGTGGCACTCCAGCCATCGATTGCCGTCGAATTGAATAGCAGGAGAATTCAGTTCAATCCTAGCGTCGCGGTTTGCTTCTACGATCACTTGATCACCCTATCCGCCCTCGCCAGCACGTTCGGCGGAATCGTCAGACCAATCTGATTCGCGGTCTTGAGATTGATTACCAGCTCGAACTTCGTCGGCTGCTCGACGGGAATGTCCGCAGGTTTTGTTCCTTTCAAAATCTTGTCTACGAACACAGCGGCTCGTCTGAAGGCTTCCTCCAGGTCGATTCCGTAGGACATCAGGCCACCATTCTCGACAACATTTCGCCGAGCGTAAATCGCCGGCAGCCGATATTTTTCCGCTAGATCAACGGTCAATCTTTGATTAGCAGAGCCCAACGGACTCGACATCCAGACGAGAGCACCGCTGCGCGCCTTAGTTGCTTCCTTAAACGCAGCCTCATATTTGTCAGCGTTGCTTACCTCCATGGAATGAAGTTGCAGGCCCAGTTCTCTCGCCGGCAGTTGGCTTTCTTTCCAACTCTGCGCGGAGCTTGAATCCTGGGGATTCCACAGCACTGCAACTCGGGAGAGCTTGGGAATGGTTTCCTTGAGCAGCTCAAGTCGTTTGCCGGCCAACACCGACCCAATGGTGGTGAACCCCGTGATGTTCCCGCCGGGCCGCGGCAGGCTATCAACCAGCCCCGCCGCAATCGGGTCCGTAACGTCGATAAAAACGATGGGGATAGTCTTGGTAGCGTTCTTAGCGGCTACGGCAGCGGGCGTATTGGGCGCGATGATCACGTCAACTTTAAGACGGACCAGCTCATCGGCCAAAGCCGGGAGTCGGTCGAGCTTACCCTCGGCGTATCGATACTCGAAGGCAATGTTCTTTCCCTCGAAATAGCCGAGTTTACTAAATTCTCGTTGGAAGGACTTGATCGCGAAAGCCGCGGACGCGGGACGGACTGCTAGCCAACCTATCTTAG
>CAWERH010000035.1:0-65291 GCA_963811315.1 uncultured delta proteobacterium | reverse complement strand
GCCTTTTGCTTCGCTTCCGGTTGAATTTTTTTCTCCGCTTTACACTTTACCGCAGAAGAAGCTTCAGCAAGCCTAATTTGAAAGCATCACTGAACACATCCTGATTCAGGGCCTCGCCTAATAAATCCAGAAATTGATCTTCTGGAAGATCGAGTGGGCTCATCATGAGTCTTCCATCATTCGACCACGAGAATTGTAACTCTTCCTGATTCGTACCTTTGACAGAGAGTTTCTCAATCCGAGCGTAGCCTTGCTCACCAAGTTGCGCGGTAGCCAACTCGGTAGCATATTTCGTATCTCTCATTTTAATCTCCTTGTTGAGCACGTTGCTAACGTTTCGAAGAGTGAATGTTGCTTCGAGCAATGTCTCGGATCGATCATCCCTGCTCTAATTCCTTCTTGATCTCTTTGTCGATCTCGTAATCGATGCTGTCGAGCTTGCAGCCGAGCGCGTTCAGATATTTGTAGGTGATCAATTGTTTAGAGCGCGGCCAGTTGTCCACAGTCACCTTGACCGCGTCCTGGTGCAGTATCTTGCGTGCCAGCGCTGGCATGCTCATGAGAATCTTCTTTCCTTTTCAAAGATCATTTCCAACTTGTGACCGATCAGCGTGATCGACACCGAAGTTTGGGTCTTGCTTTTCAATGTTACCTCCACGGCTCTCAAGCATTCTGGGGACCTGGTGCCGGGGCGAAATTTACCAGTTGTCGTTTCCAGTTGCGGGTTCCACCCCGGCTTGACAGTGTTAAGCAAGGACCGCGCCCTAATCTTCGACGGTTGCCTGGGTAACTTAGGTACCCATCCGAGCAATTGCGCGTCTTCGTATCAGTGGCGATTCTGCCTGCTAAAATCATCCGCGATCGAAACGGTCAAATTGTCGGCCTTGGAATTCCTGATAAAAATGACGAGCAAACAATTTCGTGAGGCAATATCAGACCATACCCGGAGTTTCTGAAACGCGCAGATGCAGGGGAACAACCTTTCGGCTCGAGCACAGTACGCAATGATTGTGCGTCGTTGTAAAAAATCCGCTAATCAATTTTGGGTTGACTGTATTGAGCTGTTTTAATAGTTTTTTGTATGGAACTGCGAGATCATCCGCTCATCAGTTATCGGAGGTTGCGGGGCATGGCCAACCGACATGGGCGCCAGCAGATTGAAAATAATCGAAAATCGTTAAAGGGCGAGATCGGTTGGCTGAAATATGTTTTACGTGCGATCAAGGATCGGCGACCTCGACCTTTTCTCTTCACCCGACGAAATTCTTAAATAGTGCTGGAAACCGCAGGGAAAAAGCGCCGCGGGTGCGAGTGGTGCTCTAGCTACTTTACGGCGTCCGTTGATTTTCTGGCCCCCCTCTTCTCAGCCCTAGCGCGTACGTTTCTAGCTGCCGCACGAATGATTTTGGCTTCTGCTCGCTCTATTCGTGCTTGTAGACAAAGCTTCCGGCTTGCGTCCCGCAGTACGGTGGATTTGTTAACGACATCCATATGTTGGTTTTCGATGAGCATTTGAAGCCTATATTAAAAACAATTACCGTGCTGATCAAACCTTTCTATCGGCGTCAGTAAGGACGATGCCGCGGAAGCTTCAGCTATAAAGGGTAATACGCGCAAGCCGAGCCGGAGCGCGCAACTGCCGGGCCCGTTTAACTGCGGGCTTGGGATCGAATCATCGTGGTTTTGCACCCGGCGATGCATGCGAGGGATTTCTTAACTAACTAACAGTTCGGCTGCATCATAACCGACCTCACTGGTAGAGTAGAGAACAGGCGCATCATTCTTTAGGTTGATCCTTGGCTGTATCCGTCGTTTCCAACTTCGTGCCCGTTTAGAGTCGTCCGTGAAACAAAGTCCTGTTCCCCCTCATCAAACCGTACGTGCAGTTCTCCCGCATACGGCTTTCCGATCATCTTCATCTCAAGGCATGCGAGTTCGCCGATATTGGGCATGGACTGCGGAATGGCAACACAGTCCCAACTCTTTATAGAGCCTCGACGCCGGCCATCTGCTTAATTCCAAACCCTTTGATCTGTCGTCGCTTCTGCAGGTACTTGCGCATTCGTTGTTCTAAGAAAAAGCGCTGCCGGTAAACACTCTCGTGCTGTTGTGCACGTGAAAGTAATTCACCCATCCCCACACATACCGATTGACCCGCTCCACCACGTCCTGTTGCGATACACAATGGGTCCAGCGCGCCGTCAGTCCCTCGCACTTCATCGCGAAAGTGCTGTTCTGACTTTTCCGCGAGGGCTCTACCAACGTGATCATCTTTGCCGTCTTGGGATTTCTCCTACGTGAAAATGTAAATCCCACAAACTCAAAGCTCCCTTCTCGCGCATCCACCACTCCGAGTCTTTTCCTCGTTTAACCTTAGACCCCAGCCGAGCCATTATCTGCTTCAACCTTCTCTCCGGGTCTGTCTCCACTCCCCCGCGCATTAAGATGACAAAGTCATCGGCATAACGGACGAGCTCGCGCTGCTAGCCCTGTGGCCCGACAGTACGAACGAAACATTGCGGTCAAATAGATTAAGATAAATGTTGGCTAATAGTGGAGAGATCACTCCGCCCTGTGGCGTGCCTCGCTCGGGCTCTGCTTGGTTTGCCGCTTTCCTTCTTGGTCCTCTTCCACCACTGCCGCACTAAGCCATTGCTTGATCCAGTTTAAAATGTGCCGGTCACTGATCCGTCCGGCTATCACCTTCATGAGCTTGTCGTGCGGTATCGTGTCAAAGTACTGCTGAAGGTCGGCGTCGAATACGTACGGATGAGCACGGTATAAGCGCTTGCCGTACAGCTTCTATTGCTTGATGAGCGTCTCTTTTCGGGCGAAAGCCAAAACTACAATCCTCGAAGTCCGCTTCAAAGATCGGCTCGATGACGAGTCTTCACCGCCATCTGCGCCACTCGGTCTCGGATCGTCGGTATCCCTAACGGCCTTTTCTTTCCATCGGCCTTCGGAATGTACACCCGCCGCACCGGCTTGTGCTCGGTAGCTCTTCTCCTTGAGTTCCTGCTGCAGCGTCGAAACAAACTTCGCTTCGCCTTCTCCAGTCTCAATTGACTGAAACGTCACCCCGTCGATGCCCGGGGCTCCTCCGTTAGCACGAACCAAGCGATAAGCGTGCTGCAAAATATCTTCACGCCACACTTTGTCCTGCAATAGATAAAAGCGAAACTTTGGCTCTTTCTTGGCCTTGAGATACAGTTTGCGCTGGAGGTCTCGAATCTTTTCAGGTGTTTGTAGCCTCACGGCAATCACCTTCTCCTTCCCTCGTTAACAAACTTGATGAAAGCAGGGCGCCTTCCCTCCTTCGGCATTACCCGATCTCTTCGGTACTACTCGCCCCTCCGACTTCTCGCTTGATCTAATTCGGTTTTCGGTTGCCCTTATACCGAACCATCGCGGCCATCACCCGCAACCAACGAGATCTCCCGCGTTACCCAGCAAAACTTCCCTCACATCCCGTCCCGACGACCCCGGAGAGTCCATCCGATTCTTCTCGGTTATACCCACCGATGACTGCGGCCTTCCCCATCTGACAACAGGGTCGGCACTCTCAATTTACAAGTTACGAGGCTCTATATAGGTTCCTGGTTAGTACGGCCTGTGAGTTTGCGATACTCCGTTTTCCTTTCTCTTTATCTTCTCCTTTCTTTTGATTCGGAGTTTTCTCGATCCGCTCAGCCCTGAGAGTCGCCTCTCAAAACCGGATCTTCGCTAGCAGGGTGTACCGAAAATTCCCTGCGCCGGACTTTAACCGGCTAGTTTCACCGCTTCCGCGGCGCACTGTAAGCCATGCTCGACAGACCAACGATCGAGGACTTAGAGCGAAGACTCGACGAGCTTTGCGATCAATATCTGAAACACCCCCACACTAAGGAGATGCAACGAGAAATTATCGATCTGGCAAGGCGCTTGGACGAACTAAAAAAAGAAGCGACCACCGGAAAGAAATAATCGCGCGAGCATAAGGGAGGATTGCATTTTGTAGCGAGCAGGTTGCTTCCGTTTTCGCTTTTATATTAGAGTGCGCGCACTACGACAACACGCAGAACGCCGACCCAGCTTTCTATAGTGCAAGATGCAACCGTCTCTTCTTTTCGTCGACGACGAACCGAACTTTCTGGTGCTAGTGGACCGAATTCTTACCAACGACGGCTATCGCGTAACTACCGCGCTCGATAGCCGCCAAGCGCTCGCCTATGTCGATTGCGTAGACTTCTCGCTCGCTGTTCTCGATATCAAGATGGCTCCGATTGATGGCGTTGAAGTCTTGGCGCGAATCAAAAAACGCAGTCCATCGACGCGTGTCATAATGATCACCGGCTATCCAACGGAGGAGAGCCGCGCTGAATGCATTAGACTCGGCGCCGACGCTTACTTGACCAAACCCATTAATTTCTCAGAATTCAAAACCTTGCTCCGTGATCTAATGGCTGTAGGCCCATTGCCGTATTAACGCGATTCGGTCGTTTACATCCATGGCCTCACGTCGTTGGCCACTCCGCAACTGCGCGTTCGCCGAAGACGCCGGTGGCAACACCAACACCCGTATCTGATAACTTGAACCGACTTCGCTCTCAAAATTCTTTTTACCGGCCTTGAAAACCGGCTCAAACTTGGAGAATTTTCAGCGGAAGCATCGTGCAAAAAGAAGGGCCGCCAGATCTCTGGCGGCCCTTTGCGCACTCAAAGGCAAATTTGAACCTAGTCACGATAGTGATCGTGGTCGTGATCACGGTTGCGACGCCAGTCATCACGATTCCAGCCGTAACGATCACCGTAGATTGCTCTTCGGTCTTGACGAATCTCCCTTTGCTGATCGCGTATCTTCTCGTTGTATTCACGGGCTTCGCGGCGATCGCCTTCGCGACGCTCCTGATCGCGCCGCTGTCTTAGCTGTTCGAGCTGTCGCTGATCGCGGCGCAACTCTTCGCGCTGTCGGCTATTGCCCGGAGGGTTCGGGTCCGCATAGGCGCCCACGCTCGGCATTATCAGAGCACCCGCCAATAGGCTTATGGATATTATCGCGTTCGATTTCTTCATGTCTTTCCTCCTTTTCACGTTCACGTTGCGTACATGAGAATAAACCGCAAGCGCCATACCAAACGCATAAACGTCGGATAACTTGAGGCTTCTGCAAATGGAGACGACTAATTAGGAAGAGAATTTCGTTCGGAGTTTGGAAAAATTTCGTACGTCCCATTTCGGCGACAAGACAAAAGTAGGGCGGCTCCGCCTTTGCTGTTTTTTAACCCGGCAACCAACGGCGCAACGAAATGGACTTCGATTCTCGCCATTACGGGATTTGGAAGCGTCCTCAAAGAAACAAGCGCTCACATTCACATTGAAGCTACCGCTCTTGGCAAAATCCAAATGTTGGACGGGGCAGACGAAAAGTGTAACCAATCAGTCTGTGTTTACGCACGGCCGCGGCCGCGGTGCAATCCTTTGACGTTCGGATAGAGGTTGCCATGGGAATCGTGCGGCCTCTGTCATGGATTTACTTCCTCTCTTTGGGCGTATTGAAGATATTTTCCAACTCCGCGTCGTAATCAGAGACGGCGGCTTGATGAAAACTCTCGCTTAAAACCTTCAAAATCCGGACCTTTTTTGTAATGCTAAAATTCTCCATCGCCATCTATCTCGCGGCCTCTTTTTTGCTCGTGGCGTTGCCGTGACCGGATAGCCTTCTTCTATTCCGTCACACGCGCGCGTTCAGGTTACACGCGCGGAGACACAAAGGGGAAAGCAGCGGACGCCACCTCCCCTTTGGCGGCGCCGACAGCTTCCCTTTGTGTCGCAGGCTTGAGTGCGACGTGCAGCATGGGTCCTTCACTACTTATTGTCGACGACGAAGCAAACTTTCTGGTTCTATTGGATCGCATTCTTTCTCGCGAGGACTATCAGGTCACCGCGGCGCGCGGAGCGCACCGAGCCATCCACCATCTCGATCGCGAAACCTTCGATCTCGCTATTCTGGATATCAATATGTATCCGATGGGTGGCGTTGAGCTCCTGGCGGAAATCAAGGAGCGGTCGCCCTCGACGCAGGTGATCATGGTGACCGCCTATCCCACCGACGATACCCGCGACGAATGTGTAAAATTGGGCGCGGCGGGTTATCTAACTAAACCCATTGATATCTCAGAATTGAAAAATGTACTGCGTCACTTGGCGGGCGCGTAGGGTTTAATGCAGCGACCAATCGAAAACGCCGAGAGAGTTAAAACGCATAGATTTCTGTCGTTAGAGCGTGCGAGACAAATCTAGATCGCCAATTTCCTTGACTGTAAGGCCGGCATGATTTCCTAAAATTGTGACCATTTGGGCACAGAAAATACGGTCATCGAAAAACAGACAGCCGATGTACGCTTCGTTTTCATGCTCGATAATTAGAAAGCATCTGTCGGAAGTTTTGTTGGGGAGTACATATTTAAGCCGCCCGATTTCGCCTCTCAACGATTTGAGATCACTTTTAGGATTTGCCGGCGACCAAGTCGGTGGCCAAGACGGCAACCCGTGATAGCTGATAAGCGGGTGATTCCGCAGTTCCACGCAACGACAGATATCAGATCGATTTTTACTGTCAACGGAATATTTCATTTCTCCGTCGATCGATTGACCGCAATGGAGCGCTTGCGTGGGATTCGTTTGCAGGCTGTTAGTCAAAGATCCTAAAGGGATTACTTCATCCATGTGCTGGCAGCCTTTTAAGAACTATATTCATGGTTGGATGCCGTGGTCTAAACATTGTCATGCAACCGCCGCCAGGAGAATGGTGGTCGATTCTCACGATCCGTGAGCATCTCAAGTGATCAATTCAGGAATCAGTAAATGCGTCTGAGTGCCAAATCGAGAGTTGGCGGCTTGATATGGCACCGCCGCGTCACTTAGCGTTGTCCTACGCTTAGGAGGAAGAGGCCGGCTACCGCGACTTGCATCTGCTCCAGCACTGCATCCAGACAATGTTTTAGCGAAGGTCTTTCACATGAGTGCTAACCAGTTTTTGCGCTATTTTCACTTCGTGACGTAGTCGCTGTTTGAAAAGCCGAAGATCTCTGGCACGACTAAACCAGAGTTTTCCGCCGTCGATAGAGTAAAGCTTGACGACGCCATTACCGATGGTGATCTGTTTGGTGGAGAGCAAAAGCATGGCGCTTTCCTTTCGAACGGTCCTCTCTATGCTATGAGCTAGGCCGGATTGCCTCTCCTGCTCGCTAAACGCTTGTTCATGTGCTGCATTGATCTGCGCACGTCTTTACACGCTTCTTCCTGTGCTTCTTTATAATAAGCGAACTCGTCGATGCTGGAAGATCTGGATTATTTGTGGCCAATTTTTTATTCAGGCGGTTGGGCAATTCTTTCCAAGACTGTTGCGACTTGACAGATGTGCCGCCCATAACGGTCCTCCTGTTTGATGCAAAGATGGTTTTGCATCAAACCATTCCAAAACCCGGATCTTATTTCTGTCCAATATTGAACAGTCTCAAAAACAAGGAGTAAACTAAGCATCCGCGTTATCGAACGGACAGCGGCATTGCTTGCTGTTCATCAGCAGTAATGGGTTTCAGTCAGAATTCAAATCCGTCACGACATGTCATTTCCCACGAGCGACTGGGATCGACTCAATGGGTATTCGTACTGTGAACGTCGAGCCCTGTCCAACTTCGCTGGAAACTGATATTTGCCCTTTCAACATCTCGGCGAACGACTTGACGATATAGAGGCCGAGTCCGACGCCTTCAAAGCTCCGTGTTGCCGAGCTGTCGACTTGATGAAAACGCTCAAATATTTTGTCGCGCTCTTCGGCTGGGATTCCGATTCCGCTATCCGAGACACGAAACTCTATCCAGCGCAGGTGGCAGCCGTCATTCCCTTCTAGCTTTTCTTCAGCTGAGATCACGATGCTACCCTCGTCGGTGAACTTGACCGCATTGTTGATCAGGTTTGTAAGGATTTGGCGAAGCTTGCGCGCGTCCGTCCAAAGCAGCGGCAGCGTTTCCGAAAATTTCCACTCGAAGCGAATTTTTTTACCAGTCGGAAAGTCATAAAGCACTTTCAATTCCGCGAACAATTCCACTGGCGATACTGTCTCTTTTTCCGCGATCATCGATCCCGCTTCGATTTTCGTGGCATTCATGATGCTATCAAGCATTGTGAACAGCTCTTTTGAATTTCGCTGAATGACGGCGATCCCGTCCTCTTGCCCTTTAGTCAATGGACCCAACTGTTGTTCACGCAGCAGGGTGCTATAACCGATTATGATACCTAGGGGAGTACGCAGTTCATGGGACATCACGTTTAAAAACTCATCCTTGACCTTATTGGCGTGCTCCAGCTCGTTCCGTGACGCTTGAAGGTTATAAAACAGCTCGCGGTTTTCCAACGCGACGCTCATCTGTCGCGCAACAGCCATAAGGTGATCCTTCTGTTCAGTCGTCGAAAAACCCCTGCTTCCGGCTTGAAAGTTGGATCACGCCACGAATGTCGCCATGAACTCGAAGCGGCAAAATCGCGGAAGATTTAAAGCCTAGAGCCATCTGCCTTTTCCCGCGAAACCGAGCTTCCAAAGACACATCGGGCGCGATGATGGGCTCACCATGCTCGATCACCCATTGGATCCCTCCTTCGGCTGCGTTCAGGTCTAAGGCTCTCGACAAAATCATCGGTGTAGCCGCGTTGTCCGATCACAGGATAATTGCCGCCATGACGATCCCAAATGCGGATTAACGCCGCGTCTGCTCCCGTAGCTTCCATGAGCCGTTCGATGATCGCGTTCACCATTTCGCTGAGCGATTCCGAGAGCGCCAGAGGTGTCATTGCCGTATAAAGGCTACCGAGCTTTTCGAGCGAATGCTCCAAAAATTGGTTTGTGGTTGCCAATTGCTGTTTGGACGCCGCAATCGTTTCGAAAGCTGGCCGTTCACGAGGGCCATGGCAGCTTGATTTGCAAAAGTTTGCAGCAATAGTAGTTCATTCTCGGAGTAAGCCCGTCCGGTTTGATCGGTTAACGTCAGTGTTCCGGTAATCTTCTCGTGCGCGCGAAGAGGTACAACAACGACCGAACAATTTCCGGATCGAAGGCTGTAATCGCGCATGGACTTACTAAGGGTAATCTCTTCATTTGTCGATATGTCCGCCGACCAAATGGGACTTTCCTCCTTGATGGCTCGGCCAATCAGGCCCATGTCCCAGGGTATGACCTCCCCCTCATGGGTCTGGGAAAATGAATCTCCGGACGATGCAAGTCTTCGCAATGATCCATCGGCTTCAAGAATTCTAAGCGTCGAACCCTTAACATGGAAGAGTTCACGGACGCTGGTCACGATCCGGCTGCCGACCGCAACGATATCCAACGTTTCCGTGAGAGATCGTCCTATTCGTGCGAGTTCTTCTGTTTCGCGTCTCCGCCGCTCGGTCTGCTCGTAGAGACTGGCATTATGGATCGCAATTGCGGCTTGGCTACCCAGGTTGGTGAAGAATTCAATTTCTTCCTCGCTAAAGGCATGCTCCTCTTTCGTGTAAATCACCAGATTGCCCATAAACTTTTCTCTGAAGATCAGCGGCACCCCAAGATAGGAAATGAGTCCGTGCTTACGCGCGAAGTGGTTCACCGATCTGCGAGAACCTGTATGCATGTTGAGAATTGCCATAGGCCGTTGCGTTTCCATGAGGATCGTAGTCAGTCGTCCCTTGGCGTTGCCGACGTCCTGCTGCCATTCTTCGAAAGGAAGATGGCAGGAAGCCATCGGAACCATATTCCCGCTCGCCTCGTCGAATAGTCTGACGCCGCAGGCCACAGCAACGGGACAAAATAGTTCAGTTTTTTCGAGCAAAACATCGAGAACATTTTTCAAGCTGAGAGTGGACGTAATCGCTTTGTTAATTTCAGAAACTCCCTGCATACGCTTGAGCTGCCGCTGAGCGCGTTCGTAAAGCCGGGCGTTGTGAATGGCGATGGCGGTCTGCCCGGCAAGGATCATGAGCAATTCGATTTCCTCGCTCGGAGAAAGAATGTTCTTCCTTCGTATAAATGCCTAGAACACCGAGGACTTCGCCCTTCGCGATCAAGGGAACCCCTGCGTAAGAAATCAAACCGTGCTCGCGATAGAAGTGCGGGTTTTGTGTGCGGGAATCGGTTTGTAGATTGGGGATCAACAAGGGCGCTCGTTTGTCTATGACGACTCTTGCATACGACTTTGAGTTGTCTTGAACGCCACGCATTGCCCCGACCCATTTGCCGATTTCGATATTCCGCGCGGCCACCGGTTCTAACTGTCCGGTGTCTCTATCGAACAGTCTGACGGTGGCAGCCGAAGATTTGGCAAAGAAGATGTCAATTTTTTCAAGGAGAACATTCAAGACAGTGTTTAGGTCGAGCGTAGAGGTGATCGACTTTTCGATCTCGCGCAGCGCCGCCATACGTTCTATATTGCGTTGAATGTGTTCTTCGGCCCGTTTGCGCTCGGAAATATCACGGATAAATCCAGTAAAGGTCGTGCGCCCGCCTATAGACATAGGACTGATGATCAGCTCAACGGGAAATTCCGTTCTATCAGACCGAATAGCTGTAATCTCAAGTCGTTTTCCGAACACGGGACCGTGGCCTGTAGTCAAATAGTGTGCGAGTCCACGGCGATGCTGCTCGCGCAAGTGCGGTGGAATAATCAACTCGGCCAGGTCCTTGCCGATAACCGCGGATCGGGCGTAGCCAAATGTTTTTTCCGCCGTTGGGTTGAATTCAAGAATTTTGCCCTCATGATCCATAGTGACGATACAATCAAGCGCGGTTTCCAGAATCGCCCGGCTACGTTCCGTTTCTTGCTGTTTTTCTTCATCGCTCCGTTTCGTAGGATGCTGGCAGCGATGGCTTTCGAGACCGACTCCATTGTCTGGAGAGTGCTTGCCATAAGCGGCTTACGCGAGAACATCGCCATGACGCCAACGAGCTTTTCTTCGACGAGAAGAGGATAACCGGCGAAAGCGACCATCCCTTCGTGTTTCGCCCATTCCTGATCGTTTACGCGTGGGTCGCCAATGACGGAGTTGGTTAAGTGTGGTTTTCGTTCGGAAGCAATGAGGCCAATTTTGAACTTTCCGACGGGCACTCGACTATGTCCTCCGTCAATGTGCGTGTACATTCCCGCGCTCGCCTGTAATTCGAGGACATGGTCCTTGGGATTGTGAGTCCAAATACGCGCAAAAGCGGCGTCCAAACGACGAACCATTGCTTCAGTACAGAGTTGCAAAATGACGGGAAGAGTTTCGCTGTGGTTTAAGGCGTTGCTGATGTCAGCAATGAACTCGGCCAGGACTGCACGCTCGTTCAGCGCGTGATTGGCCCGAGAAAGTTCAGTATTGGTCTCCTCCAGCTTTCGGACCAATGTCTCGCTATATTCTTTCATTGCCGACAATTCGTCGGGTTTGCGGAACTGTTTGGCTCGGCTCTCTCTCTTCTTAACGGCTTCGTGAAGCGCCTTGATAATAACTTCGGGTAGAGCCGGTTTCGTTAGGAATCGGTCCGCGCCGAAATCCAGCGCCACTTGTTCGTCGTGGGATGAAATATAAGCGGCGCTGAACGCGATGAATGGAATCGGATTTAGTTGCGGGTTTTTGCGGATTTCATAGCAAAGGCGGTAGCCGTCCATACGGGGCATCAAAACGTCGGAAAGCACCGCGTCGATGTTCTCTCCCGATCCAGCGCGAGCAGTGCTTCAAGTCCGTCCTCGGCCTCGAGGACGGCGTGGCCCTCTTGCGTCAGGAGAACCCGCAAGTATTTACGATTCGCCGCATTATCGTCAACGACCAGAACCTTCATAACGACTGTTCTTCGTTATTAATTCTGTGCGTCGCCTTGCTACCTTTTTGCTTATGCATTTGCATAGTCGGTTAACGAGAAGAGAGATATTATACTATGCCCGCACTCACTACTGTCTCAAATTAAACTTTCACAATAAAGGTAGACTTATCCCTTGCTACTGAGGAGTGAACCCGGCCGAGAGCACGGCGCGCTTCCGATCATCCGCCCAGATGGGCACTAAGCATTAGGGAATTTTGTAGGGGCGCGATTCATCGCGCCCGTCTTTGAGAAGACCGCCGCGGCTCGTCGAGATTTTCAGTCGCACCTGCCGATCTACACGGCGGCAGCAACTACGCCGGACATTGCGATCTTCGCCGGGAAGATTGGCCAGGAATTGGTTCAGCCGGGTTATCTCGGTATTCCTTCGGAGGCAATTCGCAGCTTAACGAGAGTTATCGGAACTCTTCCGTCGACATCTTAAAAACCTGACGCCTACCGAGCGGGCGTGGGGCCGTCCGGTGTACCACGATAAGCTATTCCAAAATTGGCAAGCGATGGACAGAAACATCAGTTGCTCACTTTATGTGTCCGGCCTAGGGGTGTCATGGCAACAGGCACTGCTGACGCTATGTAAAGAAGTCAGGGGGAATTTAGCGACCTTTCGAGACAAATGAATACTAGGACGAAGGGCGAGGACTCGTCACAATCCTGACACCGTCGGGATAATTGCGGCATGCAATGCCTCCACATGGGCTATTATACACCGGCACGCTTCGTGCACCGTTGTACTAAGCGTTTTATTGAATTCGAGGATCTTTCGCGGAGCGCCACCCAGCGAAGCAAATCCGGCAGACGACCGGCGTCGAGCAGATTACCGATGGTGTTCGCGCTCATTTTTCACTTTGCCGCCAAATGGAGTCGATCTCGATGCAAACCTGGACCATTCGCCAAAAGATTCTTGGCAGTTTTGCGGCCATCATTGCCCTGATGATCGTTATGGGCAGCGTCGCTTACAACCGCCTGGCAACCATCAAGCGGGAAGCGACCAATGTGGAGAGGCATTCGCTGCCGGGAGTGTATTACACCGCCCGTATTCATGCCCTATGGGAAGCGAATTTCGGGCTCACGACAGAGCATATCCTGCAAGAAGAGAAGAGCAAGAAGGATCAGGAAGCGCAGGAAATCGACACCAACTGGGCCACGCTGGAAGATCTGGTAAAAAAATACGACGCGACCAGTCTCTCGGTTACAGAGCGCCAAGAGTTTAACACCGTCAAAGACCGGATTGGCCCTTACAGACGCACTCAGGCAGAAGTCTTGAAGGCGAGCGCGGATTTGAACCGTAAGCAGTCGCCGGCGACACTGCTGGCCCAGCTGGAGCCCGATTTTGATAAAGTGCGGGATATCCTCGATAAGCTCGCGGAGGCTAACAAAGACGACACCGACAAATCCGGCCGGCAAATCGTCGCCGCCGTCGCCTCTACCGAGATCGGCATCTTCACGAGCATCGCCGGTGCACTGATATTCGCCGTGCTATGCGCGCAATTACCTGCTGCGAGCGGTTACCCAACCACTCGATGGACTGGTCAGCGTCATTGACCAGATGCGTCAGGGTAATTTTACCCAGCGCGTTAACCGGCGCGATGAATTCGGCGCTTTGGGAGACGCTTTCAATCGGATGGCCGACGAGTTGACGGTGCTGTTCGGTCAGGTGCAGAAATCCGGCATTCAGGTCAATACCTCGGTAAACGAGATCGCCGCGACGGCAAAAGAACAACAGGCAACAGCTAGCGAGATCGCCGCGACGACGACCGAGATCGGTGCTACATCCATGGAAATTTCCGCGACCTCCAAAGAGCTGGTCAAAACCATGAATGAAGTGTCCGCGGTGGCCGACCAATCGGCGAGTTTGGCGGGCAGCGGACAACTCGGCCTCACGCGCATGGAAGAAACCATGCACCATGTCATGGACGCCGCCGGCGCTATTACGGACAAGCTGGCCGTACTCAACGAAAAGGCCGGCAATATCAATCAGGTCATCACGACGATTACCAAAGTAGCCGACCAAACGAATCTGCTCTCGCTCAACGCGGCCATCGAGGCCGAAAAGGCCGGCGAGTACGGACGCGGGTTTGCGGTCGTCGCGACGGAGATCCGGCGGCTCGCCGACCAGACCGCGGTGGCGACTTACGACATCGAGCAGATGGTGAAGGAAATCCAGTCCGCGGTATCGGCCGGCGTGATGGGTATGGACAAATTCTCCGAGGAAGTTCGGCGTGGCATGCAGGAGGTGCAGCAGGTCGGCAGTCAACTGTCGCAAATCATCCAGCAGGTGCAGGCGCTCGCGCCGCGGATTGAATCGGTCAATGAGGGGATGCAAACGCAGGCAACCGGCGCCGAGGAGATCACCCATGCGCTTGCCCTGCTGAGCGACGCCGCGCAGCAAACTGTAGCATCGCTCCACCGTTCGAGCGAGACCATTGACGGACTGAACCAGGCTGCCACCGGCATGCGCAGCGGCATTTCGCGTTTCAAGTTAGTGGCGTAGCACGCGCGACGCTGAGCCTGATTTCCGTGAGCCTGATCGCTCCTTATTCTGGGAATGACCATCATGTCGGACGATCAAAGCATAACTATAGCGGGTCTCCGAATAGACTAGGAAGCAAATGCGAACCACAATTGCCGCCAAATTATATTTTAGCTTTGGGCTGATGGCTGCGCTCATTGTGGGAAGCGCCGCGTTTACTCTGTATAACACGACCCAGGCGCGGCAGAACTACCAAAGCCTCTATCAGAACACACACGGCGCCGTCTTGTTGGCCGACGCACAAAACGCCTTATGGCAGCTCCAATTCGGCATTGCGAATTTCATCACGTGGGACGCCGCCGGCCGGGCTACGATCATCGCCGAAGAATCTCAATGGTACAAACAGAGCGATGACGCGCTCGAAGCCTATGCCAGGCTAAACCTATCGGATGAGGAAAAGCGCGCGCTCGCGTGGGTGCGCGAGATTTACAAGAAGTACGTAGACGCTCGCCCCCCATGGTTCGAACTTCAAGCAAGCGGCAAGTTAGCGGAAGCCGCGGACTGGCGCGCCACGATGACCACGCCTTTTGGAGCGGCTACCGTCAAGGGACTCAGCGGTCTGATCGCGTTGCAACAAAAGGGGAGTGCCGCCAAGAATACGGCCATTGAAGCCAGCGCAGCCACAACCCGTACAATCATAATCGCCTCCATTGTCCTGGCGCTGATCTTGGCCGGCGTCGTTGCTTATTACGTCACCCAAAGTATCGTCACGCCGCTCGGGCAATTGGTGGCGCTCACGCAAGGCGTTAGCAAGGGCGACTTCACGCGGCGCATGAAACTGGACCGCCAGGATGAACTCGGCATCTTGTCTGACGGTTTCAACGACATGGTCACGCAATTGACGCTGCTCGTCGGCGAGGTGCAGAAATCCGGCATGAAGATGACCACATCTGTGACGGAGATCGCGGCCACCGCCAAGCAACAGCAGGCGACGGCCAGCGAGATTGCCGCGACGACAACCGAGATCGGTGCGACATCCGTGGAGATTTCCGCCACCTCTAAGGAATTGGTCAAGACGATGAATGAAGTTTCCGTGGTAGCCGAGCAATCGGCGAGTCTGGCGGGCAGCGGACAAGCCGGCCTGACGCGCATGGAAGAGAGCATGCGCCATATCATGGATGCCGCCGGCACCATCAACGTAAAGCTCACGGTGCTTAACGAGAAGGCCGGCAATATCAACCAGGTGGTCACGACGATTACCAAAGTAGCCGACCAAACCAATCTGCTCTCGCTCAACGCGGCTATCGAGGCCGAAAAGGCCGGCGAGTACGGACGCGGGTTCGCGGTCGTCGCCACGGAGATCCGGCGGCTCGCCGACCAGACCGCGGTGGCGACCTACGACATCGAACAGATGGTCAAGGAGATCCAGTCGGCGGTCTCGGCGGGGGTCATGGGCATGGAAAAATTTTCTGAGGAAGTTCGGCGCGGCATGCATGAAATTGGCCAGGTGGGCGGGCAATTGTCTCAGATCATTCAGCAAGTAGAGGCGTTAGCGCCGCGAGTTGAATCGGTCAATGAAGGGATGCAGGCGCAGGCAACCGGCGCCGAGCAGATTAGCGAGGCGCTCGGCCAACTGAGCCAAGCGGCGCAGCAAACCGTCGACTCGCTGCGCCAGTCGAGCCTAGTTCTCGACGGGCTGAATCAGGTATCCGCCGACTTACGCAGCGGAGTTTCCCGCTTCAACTTGCGGGCGGCGTGATCGGTCGTCGTGCTTCGGCATCGCGCTCGATCGTTCCATTAGCAGGGAGACACCGCACCGTATGCTCTTCATTACCTTCCAACTTGGTGACAATCGTTATGCGTTTGACGTCAGTCAAATCGAGGAAATCCTGCCGCTCGTAGGCATCAAGCCAGCGCCCGATGCGCCGAACGGCGTAGCCGGCGTAATCAACTATCGCGGCGCGCCGGTGCCGGTTATCGATTTGAGCGAGCTAACGTTGGGCCGGCCGGCGCAGAGGCGTCTGAGCACGCGCATCCTCGTCGTCCATTACGCCACCGACCGCGGCGGCAAAAGATTGCTCGGCCTGATCGCCGAAAAAGCGCTGGAGACTGTAAGGCGCGACACCAACGAGTTCTTCTCCACCGGGGTGAGCAGCGACCGCATCGTGTATCTCGAACCGGTCGCCACCGACGCGCACGGACTTTTGCAATGGATTGACGTGAAAAAACTATTGCCGGCGTCAATACGTGACGTGTTGTTCCAAGAGGCTGTAGAAAACTGATGCTCCTCGCCGAGTTTGAAAATCTGCTGAAGCAAGCGATGGGACTCGACGCCGCGTCGATTGGTTCTACGTCGATCGAGCGCGCGGTCCAGAAACGGCTCGCCGAGTGCAAGTTAGAGGGTTTACGCGAGTACTGGAAACTCGTCAGTACTTCTGAAAGCGAGCGCCAGGAGCTGATCGAGGCTGTCGTGGTCCCGGAGACGTGGTTCTTTCGCGACCGCGAGGCATTTACGGGGCTGGTCCGCATCGTCCAGGAAGACTGGCCGGCAAGTCGCGCTCAGTCACCTCTCCGCCTGTTGAGCCTGCCGTCCTCGACCGGCGAGGAGGCGTATTCGATCGTCATGGCCCTGCTCGATGCGGGTCTGACAGTAGAGCGCTTTCGCGTCGATGGCATCGACATCAGCCGGCGTGCCTTGGCGCTAGCCGAGCGCGCGGTTTATGGGAAAAATTCTTTTCGCGGCAATGATCTCGACTTTCGCGAGCGGTATTTTGAAGCGACGGCGCAGGGCTATCGCTTGAGCGATCACGTACGTCGGCAGGTTCGGTTTCAGGCGGGCAACTTGTTTGCGGCCGATTTCATGCCGGATGTGGAAAGTTACGACGTCGTGTTCTGCCGCAATCTGCTGATCTATTTCGACCGGGCCACCCAGAACCGAGCGATCAAGATCCTCGAGCGTCTGCTGCGGCCGCAAGGGGTGCTCTTCGTCGCACCGTCGGAAACTGGGTTATTGCTGAGCCACGAGTTCATTTCGGCGAACCTGCCGCTGGCGTTCGCATTCCGCAAACCGTCCGTGAATGCGAGCGGAAAGCAGACGGAAGCAGTGGCTCAAGCCAGACTCGCTTCATTAAAGTGCGTGGCCGCATGATCCAACCGGCGACAAATCCCAAGCCGATACGGGCGTTTTCGGCGAGCGCACTATCCACCCCCAATTCATTACCGGTAATCGCGGCAGCAGGAGAACCAAAGATGGGTATGGACGAGGCCGCGAGGCTCGCTGATCAGGGGCGCTTCGTCGAAGCCGCGAAATGTTGCGAAACGTATGTGCTAAAGAATGGTCCGTCGGCGCAGGCGTTTCATCTGATGGGCTTGGTGCGCGACGCCACCGGCAATCATCCCGAAGCGACCACCTACTACCGCAAGGCGTTGTATCTCGATCCCGATCATCACGAGGCGCTCATCCATCTCGCATTGCTGATGGAACAGCAGGGCAGCGCGGCGGGCGCGCGAGCGTTGCGCGATCGCGCGCGCCGCGTGGAACAGAAGCATAAGGCGTGACCATGAGCGACCAACCGCACGCCGGGCAAAATTCCGCCGGCGCCGCCGTCAACGATTGCTGGAATAAAATCGGTGTGCGCGGCGACGGTTCATGCCCGGAACTAACGCGTTACGTTCACTGCCGCAATTGTCCGGTCTACTTCGCCGGCGCCGTGGCAGTGCTCGATCGCCCCGCGCCGAACGAATACCTCGCCGAGTGGACGCGTCATTTCGCAAAACCCAAACAGGCCAAGGAAGCGGAGATCCATTCGGCCGTGATCTTTCGTATCGGCGCGGAATGGCTGGCGCTGGCCACGGAAGTGGTCAGTGAAGTCACGAACACGCGCACCATTCATTCGCTGCCGCATAGGCGGAGCGGCGTTATGATCGGACTAGCAAACGTGCGCGGCGAGCTGGTGATCTGTGCGTCGCTCGCTCATGTTCTCGGTGTCGCGCCCGCCGCCGCGAAACAAGATAAACTGCATCCCCAGCACGCGCGGTTGCTCGTGATCCGCCGGGAAAACGTGCGCATCGTTTGTCCAGTCGATGAAGTGCACGGCATCGAGCGCTTCCAGTCGCGGCGAATTGCAGGAAGTGCCGGCCACTATCGTTAAAGCCATGGCGAGCTATTCGAAGGCGATCGTGTCGTGGAACAATCATTCGGTCGGCCTGCTCGACGAGGAAAGGTTGTTTTCCATGCTTAAACGGAGCCTCGCATGAGCGTCGCAGACCTGAGCGATTTGCCGATGCTCGACCTGTTCCGTCTCGAAGCGGAAACCCAGGTCCAAGTCCTGATTGAAAATCTGCTCGTCCTGGAGCGCGCGCCGATGGCCGCGGATGCGCTCGAAGCGTGCATGCGCGCAGCCCACTCGCTCAAAGGTGCGGCTCGCATCGTTGGCCTGAATGCCGGCGTTGGTGTCGCCCACGCGATGGAGGATTGCTTGGTCGCCGCGCAACGGGGTCAAATCACCGTCGGACAGAAGCGCATAGACTTGCTCCTAAGCGGCGCCGATCTGTTGACGCGCATTGCCAAAACACCTGAGGCGGATATCGGTCAATGGACCGGCGAGAATCCGGCGGAAGTGAACCAGTTTCTTTATTCCCTAGCTGTGGCAATCGAGGACGGCAGCCGTGCGGCTGCGCAGGACGATTCGACGGTCGAATCGGCGCTTGTCGGAGCCGAGGCGCCGCCGATACCGCAACTTGATTTGGCTCCGATTGCGCTTGCCAACGCGGCCGAAAGTTCCAACCTGGTTTTGCGCGTCACGGCCGAAAATCTCAATCGCCTGCTCGGTTTAGCAGGCGAATCGTTGGTGGAGTCGCGCTGGCTCAAGCCGTTCGCTCAGTCGCTGTTGCGCCTCAAGCGGATGCATTACGATTTGGGCAAGGCGATCGCTAGCTTGAGCGAAGCGCAGTCGGAGCAAGCGCCCAGCGGACGGAGCAGGGCGCGCGCTCGCCGGCGTTCAACACAAATTTCTCGAATGCCAAAAGATCCTCGCCGATCGGCTTGTAGAACTGGAGCTTTTTGAGGGCCGCTCGAGCAATCTGGCGCATCGGCTTTACGATGAAGCATCGGCCTGCCGCATGCGTCCGTTCGCCGACGGCGTCCAGAGCTTTCCGCGGATGGTGCGAGATCTTGCCCAGTCGTTGAACAAACAGGCATGGCTTGAGATCGTCGGTCAAGCGACGCAGGTGGATCGCGACGTGTTGGAACGGCTCGACGCGCCGCTCGGGCATCTGCTGCGCAACGCCATCGATCATGGGATCGAATCGGCCGATGAGCGGCGTGCCGCCGGCAAACCCGCCGAAGGAGTCATGCATCTCGAAGCGCGTCACAGCGCCGGCATGCTGCAGATCATCGTATCCGACGACGGCTGCGGTATTGACGTCGACAAGTTGCGCGCGGCCATTATCAAACGAAAACTGACGACGACCGAGATCGTCGGCAAATTGAGCGAAGCGGAGCTGCTCGAGTTTCTCTTCCTTCCCGGGTTTACCATGAGGGAGAGCGTCACCGAGATTTCCGGGCGCGGCGTCGGCCTCGACGTCGTGCAGAACATGGTCAAACAGGTGCGCGGCACGGTGCGCGTTACTTCCCAGACGGGCAAGGGGACGCGCTTTCTCTTGCAGCTGCCGCTCACGCTCTCGGTTGTGCGCACTTTGCTCGTGGAGATCGGCGGCGAACCTTACGCGTTTCCGCTCGCGTATATTGTGTGCACGCTCAAATTGCCCAAGGAACAGATCGAGGTGCTCGAGGGCCGGCAACATTTTAGCTTGGACGGCCGCCGCGTCGGTTTGGTTACCGCTCATCAAGTCTTAGGAAGGCGGTGAAGCCAAATCGCCCGGCGACGAACTGTCGATCGTCGTCGTCGGCAACCATAACTGCACCTACGGTTTGCTCGTCGACCGGTTTCTCGGGGAGCGTGAATTAGTCGTGCAGCCGCTCGACACGCGGCTCGGCAAAATCAAAGACATTAGCGCCGGTGCGCTGATGGAGGATGGTTCCCCGGTGTTGATCGTCGATGTCGAAGACATGATCCGGTCGGTGGATAAATTGGTGTCCGTTGGCCGCTTGAGCGAAATCCGCCGCGACACCTCCACGGGCGCCGAAAAAAACCACAAGCGCGTGCTCGTGGTCGACGATTCGCTCACGGTGCGCGAGCTCGAGCGCAAGCTGCTCGGCAATCACGGTTACGAGGTCGAAATCGCCGTGGACGGCATGGACGGCTGGAACGCCGTGCGCACAGGTCATTACAATCTCATCGTCACGGACATTGATATGCCGCGCATGGACGGCTTCGAGCTCGTCGGCATGATCAAGAAGGATCCGAACTTCAAGTCCCTGCCGGTGATGATCGTTTCCTACAAGGACCGCGAGGAGGACCGCATGCGCGGCCTCGAAGCCGGCGCGGACTACTATTTGACCAAGGGCAGCTTCCACGATGAAACCCTGGTGCAGGCCGTCGTGGATCTGATCGGCGAGCCCGGCGTATGAAGATCGGCATTGTCAACGATCTGCCGATGGCCGTGGAGGCTTTACGACGCGCGGTCATTTCCAAGCCGGAGCATCAAGTCCTCTGGATCGCGCGCGACGGCGCGGAAGCCGTGGAGATGTGCGCCAAGGCCACGCCGGATCTGATCTTGATGGACCTCATCATGCCGGGGATGGACGGCGTGGAGGCCACCCGTCGAATCATGGCCAACACGCCGTGCGCGATCCTCATCGTGACTTTTAGCGTGGGCGCCAACAGCATGCGGGTGTTCGAGGCGATGGGTCACGGCGCGCTCGACGCGGTGGATACGCCGGCGCTCGGTTCCGGCGACTCACGCGAGAGCGCTGCGCACCTTGCTGGCGAAAATCGACAGGATCAGCAAAGTGATCGGTGAAAAGAACCATCCGTTCTACGGTACAGACGAAGTTAATGATGCTTCAGCGTCGAAGCATTGGCTGGTCGCCATCGGCGCTTCTGCCGGCGGTCCCACGGCGGTAGCGAAAGTGCTGGCCGGATTACCCAATAACTTTTCAGCGCCCATCGTTGTCATCCAGCATGTCGATCAGCAATTTTCCGCCAGCATGGCTGAGTGGCTAAACCAGCAGTCCAAGTTGCCCGTGCGGTTGGCCAAGGAACGCGACTGTCCGAGAGCCGGCACCGTGCTGCTTGCCGGCACCAACGACCACCTCTTGCTCAAAGCGCCCGATCGACTGGGTTATGCCGCGGAGCCGAAAGACTACGTTTACCGTCCATCGGTGGACGTTTTTTTTCAAAGCGTCAATCTCCACTGGCCGGGCAAAGCCGCGGGCGTGTTGCTAACCGGTATGGGGCGTGACGGTGCGCTGGGTTTGAAGGAAATGCGAACCAAAGGTCATTACACGATCGCGCAGGATCAAGCGACCAGCGCCGTCTACGGCATGCCCAAAGCCGCTGCCGCCATGAACGCGGCGGTGGATATCTTGCCGCTCGAAAACATCGCGTCGAAGCTAGTCAGCGCGCTCGGCTTCATCGCCGACGACTGAGACACTTATGAGCGAATCACAGGATCACGAACCCGTGACAGCCCCACCCGCGAGGAGCGAGCACGCCGTCACGGTGCTGTTGGTCGATGATCAGCAGATCATCGGTGAGGCCATCCGGCGCGCATTGGTCAGTGAATCGGACATGCATTTTCATTTCTGCTCCAAATCCGCCGAGGCCATCGGAGTCGCCGAAGAAATCAAACCCACGGTGATTTTACAGGACTTGGTGATGCCCGGCGTGGACGGGCTTACCTTGGTGCGCCAATATCGCGCCAGTCCGATTACGAAGGACATTCCGATTCTCGTGCTCTCCACCAAGGAAGAACCGGCGATAAAGAGTGAGGCTTTCACGGCCGGCGCCAACGATTATCTGGTTAAGCTGCCGGACAAGATCGAGTTGATCGCCCGGATCCGTTACCACTCGAAAGCCTACCTGAACCAGCTCCGGCGCGACGAAGCCGACCGGGCGCTGCGCCAGATTCAGCAACAGCTCAAGGAAGCGAATATCGAGTTGCAGCGGTTGAACAACGTGGACGCGCTCACCGGCGCAAGCAATCGGAAACACTTCAACGAACATATCGAGACGGAGTGGAAGCGCGCGCTGCGAGAGCAAACCCCGCTTTCGGTGCTGATGATCGATGTCGATGACTTCAAGCGTTTTAACGACACCTACGGACACCTTGCGGGAGACGAAGCGTTACGGAAAGTCGCCGAAACGGCGCGGAAAATTGCCACCCGCCCGACCGACTTGGCGGCGCGTTTCGGTGGCGAAGAGTTTGTCATCGTGTTGCCGTCAACCACGCTCGACGGAGCCAAAACGGTCGGCGAGAAACTGTGCCAAAGTATCGAAGATCTGCAAATGCCGCACAGCGCATCGACTGTAGGCAAATTTCTCACGGTCAGCGTGGGCGGCGCGTCAATCATTCCAGGGCGGGAAGATGTTTCCTGCCTCCCTTTGATTGAGGCCGCCGATGTGGCTCTGTACGAGGCTAAGAAATCCGGCAAGAACCGAGTTGTGATGCTTGGACCGAGCCGGCAAAAAGAGCCACTCACCTCGTAACCAACAGCTCGCTCACGCACTATTGCTTGGAGTAGCAGTAGCCGAGCAAAGATTACATTTGACTTACGTGTGCTGCATCGCCTTCAGCCCTGATGGTCAGATCCTCCCCCCTCTCAGGTATTGGCGTAGGTCCGAACACCTTTCATAACACTCCTGCGCCAGAAAAGCCTCGACACTAAGCCGCTGCACCAGAACGGTCTTGGAGCGCATTAAGGATGCGGTGCAAACTTGCGGCAAGCCCTGGAAGCGATTCCCTCCGCAAAAATACTCAAGCCGACACGCGAACTGCTGGTCAAGTTCGCCCGGGCGTGAGCGCTAAGAAAAATACTCGACCTATAAAAGGAAATTTTGGCTGGAACGAAGAAGAATCTGGTGGTCGCAGTAGGACTTGAACCTACGACCTCGCGCATGTGAGGCGCGCGCTCTAACCAACTGAGCTATGCGACCACTGGAGCATTTCTTCTAACACCTTGTCGGTGCAGCTTCAAGAATCATTTCGCTCACCGTGGCGGTCCTCACGGTTCACCGAACCATGAGTCGTTGACGAGCGATTTAAGAAAATCAGAAATCGATTGTTGCGCAAGTGGTGTTTTTGTGTAAGATGCCTGCGCTCGATAAATCGCTGAGATGCGTGGCGCAGCGGCGGCCGACGAATTAAGGCGCGCGCCCGAATGGAGGATCACCTGCCATGATGAATCGGAGTTTAAGGTTCGCCGTCTTCATTGCGTTCGCAGGGCTAGGAGCCGCATGGGTTCCTTCAGCACCGGCCGCGCAGGCGCCGTTCTACGAAGGCAAAACCTTGCGCGTGCTGATCGCGTCGGGTCCCGGCGGCGGCACCGACACTGCGGGCCGGCTCGTCGCGCGCTATTTGCCGAAATATCTGCCGGGCAATCCCAAAATAGTTATCCAGAATATGGGCGGCGGCGGTGGCACCATCGCCAACAATTATTTCGCCAGCGAGGTCAAACCGGACGGTCTGACGATCATGCAAGATTCGTCTTCCAGCGTGGCGAGCTTCGCACGCGGCGGCCCTTCGATCAAATACGACCCGAGAAAATTCCGCGTCATCGGCGGCGTCGCGCGGCCCGGCAGCCTGCTGATGATCAGAAACGACGCCCGCGACCGATTGACGAACAAGGCGGCTAAACCGGTCGTGGTCGGCGACACCGACGGCATCCGCAACTGGATCGCCATGACGGTTTGGGGCGCCGAGTATCTCGGCTGGAATCTGCGCTGGATCTACGGCTATCCGGGCAGCCGCGAGCTGCAGCTAGCCATCCGCCAGGGAGAAATCGATATCTGGGCGACGCAAAATGCCAAGCTGGTAAAAGATCTGCAGCGCGAGGGCGTGGTGCAGATCATCGGCACCGAAGAAGATCAACGGCGCGCCGATTTTCCCGACGCGCCGACGTTCCTCGAACTTTTGGGCGCCAAGAAGCCCAGCGGGCTATCCTGGCAAGCTTACCAGGCTTGGGCCGGCGCGCCGGAGCTTGATAAGTACCTGGTTGCGCCCGAGGGCACGCCGGATCATCTGGTCAAACTCTTGCGCGAAGCATTTACTGCAAGTAATGAAAGACCCGGAAGTGGACAAAGACGGCGATAAATTTTTCGGCGACGGCTGGCGAGCCCACAGCGCGGAAAAAATCGAAAGCGTGATTCGCGAGCATATCGCGATTCCGAAAGAGGCGAAGGATTACATTACCAAATTGCGGCAGAAGTATAATTTGCCGGTTGGCGAGGCAAAATCGTAAAACCGAATTGCACAACGACACAAGTAAAGGTAGAAAAGGTCGAAGCATGACGAATACGAGAAAAATTCGCGGCGTTGCTGATTTGCCGCTGTGGTTGTCGGGATTTGCTAATCGGACTCCGATCAGCCGGCTCGCTGGCTGCAGAGGCGCCGTATTACGAAGGGAAGACCCTGCGCATCATCGTCAGTTCCGGCGCCGGTGGCGGGACTGATTCGGCGGCCCGGCTGGTGTCGCGCTTTATCTGCAAATATCTTCCCGGGCACTCCGAAGGTCATCGTCCAGAACATGTCCGGGTGGCGGCGGCACCATTGCCAATAACTATTTTGCCAGCGAGGCGAAGCCGGATGGCTTAACGATCCTGCAAGACTCCTCTTCCGGGCGTGGCAACTTTGTTCGCGGCGGCTCAACCATCAAATACGATCCGAGAAAATTTAGAGTGATCGGCGGCGTCGCCCGTTCCGGCAGCCTGCTCATGATCAGAAACGAGGCGCGGCCGCGACTTACGAACCGCAGCGCCAAACCGGTGGTGGTCGGCGACTCGGACGGCATCCGTACCTGGATCGCCATGACGGTTTGGGGCGCCGAATACCTCGGCTGGAACCTGCGCTGGATTTACGGCTATCCGGGCAGTCGAGAGCTGCAGCTCGCGATCCGCCAGGGCGAGATCGATATGTGGTCCACAGCAAACGTCAAACTCGTCAAGGATCTGCAACGCGAAGGAGTCGTGCAAATCGTCTGCACGGACGAAGACCAGCGGCGCGAAGATTTTCCCGATGCGCCCAGCTTTCTTCGAAGCTCTTGGGTGCAAAAAAACCCACGGGCCTTTCCTGGCAGGCGTATCAGGCTTGGGCCGGCTCACCGGATCTGGATAAGTACCTGGTCGCGCCCGAGGGCACGCCGGATCATCTGCGTGAAAATTCTCCGCGACGCATTTGCCAAGCTGATGAAAGATCCGGATGTGGATAAGGAAGGAGATAAATTTTTCGGCGACGGCTGGAAAGCCTATCAGGCGGAAAAAATCGAAGCTGTGATTCGCGACCAAACCGCATTTCGAAAGAAGCCAAGGATTACATCACCGAAATTGCGGCAGAAATACAATTTGCCGATTGGCGAAACGAAATAGGCAGGACTGAAATTCGACAAACCAAACGGTGCAGAAGCAGGACTCCCAAACGAACGTGTTCGACATTTGATCATTGAGATTCCGCATCCAGAAGCCAGGATTTGCTTCGTCGACATTCGGTCTCGATCTAGTTACGAGAAACAATGCGTAGCTTCGTCTTGGCAACTGTTCGGAACACGAAATGCTCGAAGCTGCTCTCGAAGGTTTAGTCGGCGTTCTTCAACCCGAGGCATTCATGTTCATGTGCCTCGGCGTCGGCATCGGCAGCCTGGTCGGCTTTCTGCCGGGCATCGGCGGGCCGAGCACTCTCGCCCTCATGCTTCCCTTCGTCATGACGATGAAGGACCCGCTGCTTGTCATCGCGCTCCTGGTCGGCATGGATGCGGTCGGCAACACCGCCAGCGCTTTTACTTCGATTCTCATCTCGGTGCCGGGCAGTACGGGATCCCAAGCGACGATCCTCGACGGCCATCCCATGGCGAAGAACGGCGAAGGCGCCAGAGCGCTCAGCGCTTCGTTCGTGGCATCGTTGCTGGGCGGCATTTTCGGCGCGCTGGTCCTTTTTGCTTCGTTACCGGTGCTTGCGTCCGCTGGTGCTTTCCTTTAGCTCGCCGGAATTTTTTATTCTCACGCTTTGGGGCGTGAGCATGGTCGGCATTCTCAGCGGCAACGCGCCAATCAAAGGCCTTGCTCGCCGGCATTCTCGGCGTATTTATTTCCACCGTCGGCCTGGACGCGAAATCCGGCATCGAGCGCTTTGCATTCAATGTCGCCTATTTCTGGGAGGGCATCGATCTTGTTCTCGTCGCCCTCGGCATCTTCGCCATTCCGGAAGTTATCGATCTGGCCGGCCGCAAGGGCGCCATCGCCAAGGCGGAAGAATTTGGCCGCGGCTATCGTGCAAGGCATCAAGGACGTCTTCATTCACTGGTGGCTCTTGATCCGCACTTCGATCATCGGGGTGTGGGTAGGCTTTCTCCCCGGCCTCGGCAGCTCGGTGGCGGATTGGTTTGCCTATGCTCACGCGGTGCAGACGGAAAAGAACCGGGAAAATTTCGGCAAGGGCGATGTGCGCGGCGTGATCGCGTCCGAAGGTTCGAACAACGCCAAGGAAGGCGGCGATTATATTCCGACACTGGCCTTCGGCATTCCCGGCGGCACCTCATCGGCGCTCGTCCTTACGGCCTTTATCGCCGTCGGCATCAAGCCGGGCCCGGACATGCTGACCTCACAGCTCAACCTGACCTTCGCCGTGATCTGGACTTTGGTGATCGCGAATATTCATCGCCGCGGCGATCTGCATGATCTTCGCGAAACCCATCGCGAAAATTTGCTTCATGCCGTTTTACGCCATCGTTCCGCCGGTAGTCGCTTTCGTCTTTATCGGCGCCTTCGCGGCCAATTTTCACGCCTACGATCTCACCGGGCTGATGATTTTCTCCTCCCTCGGTTTCTTCATGCGCCGCTACGGTTGGCCGCGCGCGCCCCTGGTGCTGGGCATGGTGCTGGGCGACAAGATGGAACTCTACCTGTGGCTCTCGTACACGCGCTATGGATTTGACTGGCTGGCGCGGCCGATGGTGATCGTTTTGATTCTGCTCCTGATCGCATCCATCGTGTACCCGATTCTCACCGCGCCGAAAACGCCACGTCGAGACGTCATTGTCGGAGGCCTGATGAGTCGCGCCAAGGAACAAATATTTTTTACCGCGTTTATCGGTCTGGTCATGGTCGCGGCTTTATTCGTCGCTAAGGATTGGCCGATCCGCGCTTCCATCATTATTCTTCTATTGGGAAGCATCGGTGTCGATCCTCGCCTTGTTACAACTGCGTCTGGATTTCAAGGCGGCGCGCGCCGAGGATGCAAAAATCCTGCGCCCGACATACGAAGTTCAGGCCATCGAGCACCAAGGCCGCTGGGGCAGTTTGGAAATCTGGGCGTGGCTCTGGGGGCTTTTCTTCGCGATCCATCTGATCGGCTTTCTCGTCGCGCTGCCGTTGTTTGTTTTCCTCTACGTCAAGCTCTACGGCGGCGGTTGGCTAACGGCGATACTCCTGACCGCGGTCACCTGGGGCTTTCTCTACGGCGTTTACGACAATTTGTTGAGCGTCCCCTGGCCGAAACCGTGGATCGGGTTCTTATCTTAGCCGAACCATAGTGAACTACCCGGAGCAAGCTGCGGCTACGGGATCACCGCAATCGGCTGGATCTCCATCAAGCTCTGGGGCCGCGCCAAGTGGCTTACTTCGACGAAGGTCATTGCCGGATAGTTTTTTTTGAAGATGTCCTTGGCCAGCTTGCTGAACTCGGGGATGTAACGCAGGTCGGTCAAAAACACGCCCATGGAAACGATATCGTCGAATGTGCCGCCGGCCTTGGTTAACGTGTTACGGATTTTTTCGAAGGTCGCTTTGAATTGCGCTTCGAAATTGCCCAGATCGACGTCGGGCCGCGGTTGACTGGCGGTGTGCCCCGCAAGAAACAGCATCGTGCCGCCTTTCACTTTGACCGCCGTCGAACGGGATTCCTGAGGCTGGGGCTCGATAAATTCCTTCTTCAGTTCTTGCGCAAAACTGACACCGGTAAAGTTCAAGATGAGTAGCAGCAATAACAATTTTTCAGTCTTCATTTCTTCACCCATCGAATACTGGCACAATACTAAAACCCTGATGGAAGATCGCCGCCTCAGTGGCTCCCGCAAATCACGTTCAGCACCGCCTGGCGCTTTTCTTCTTTGACGACTTTGAGCGCGCGCTGGAGCGCGGGCAAAACCTGCTGCGGATCGTCGACCATCTCGCCGTAACCGCCATGAGCGGCGACGACCATCTCGTAGCGCGGCGACGGGGCGAGCTCGCACAGCGGAAAATTTCCTGTGCTCACCGCCCATCCATCCGGCATAACCTGTTGTGTCGCCGCCTTGGTGGAATGCCAGATCGCGTTGTTGCAGACGATGGTTAGCACAGGAAGATCGTACGCTTGCGAAACGAAATGACAGGCGGTCGGGTTATTGAACATGTAAGTTCCGTCGCCACAGCTTACGATTACGGTTTTCTCGGGATGAGCGAGCTTCATGCCCATACCTCCGCCGATACCCCAGCCCAAGCCACCGGCCGGAGAGCCGCCAAAGTAACTTGCCGGCTCGCTCAAGCTGAGCTGCTCTTGCGACACACCGTGGTCGTTGACGATGAGCGTATCCTTATCTCTCACTTGATCGACGCAATAGGACAACCATGCGGTATCGATCGGCCTTTGACTGCTCGCTTTTTCGGCTCTTTGTTTCAACCGCTCGCGATAGCGCTTGTGCTCGGCGCGGATTTTCTCGGCGCGCTCCGCCAATGACCTTGTCGTTTCGCGGTTGTGACTTCAATTCCTGCGCGAGCAGCTCAAGGGCAAGCTTCGGATCGCCGCCGATGGAAATGTCCTTAGGAAAATTGCGAATCGGAATGCCGCTATAGTTCGGATCGCGCGCGATCTGGATCACTTTCGCGTTCTCCGGCGGCTTGCCCTGAAACGGGTACCAAGGCACATCGCACTCGACCACGACGATCACATCGGCGTCTTTGATATACGGCGCGGAACTGACGCCGAGATGAAAATCATGCGTGTTGGGAAAACTCACGAACGGGCTCGCCGGCGTCACCACAGGCGCCGCCAGCGCTTCGGCGAATGAAACCATCGCGCTCACCGCGCTGGGATCGGAGCCCAATCGGCCGGTGATGATCAGCGGATTCACCGCGCCGCGTAACACCTCAGCGGTGCGCTTGATCGTTTCGTCGCTTGGCCGCAAGGCTTCCTCCTGGTTCTTGCGAAACGGATGCATCTGTGATCGAATCCATTTTTTGCGCCAGCACTTCGCGCGGCAACGTTAGATAAACCGGACCTTGCGGATTGCCGAGCGCCATTTCCAACGCTCGATCAACCACGGTTTCCACTTGATCGCCATTGCGCAACTCATAGTCCCACCGGGTGAACTCACGCAGCAAGCTGCCCTGATCGAAAGACTCCTGTCCCCAGTGGATGAAGTTGGATCGGCTGCCTGTCATCCCCTCTTCCGTGAGCGGCGTCCGCCCGGCGGAAAAGATCATCGGCACGTTGAGCCGCGACGCGTTCATTACCGCCGCCGAGGCGTTGCCGGTGCCGACGATCACATGAACCATTACCACCTGCGGCTCACCGGTAATCATGGCGTAACCTTGAGCCATGCTCACCGCGACGAACTCATGCGGCACGGTGATCGGCATCGGATGGGTTTTTTTATCGGCGGCAAATTTCGCCAGCGCATCGATGATCGGTCCGAAGTCCGTGCCGCTGTTGCCGAAAAAATATTTGATCCCACGTGCGCGCAGCACCTCCAAATAGGCCTGCCCGACGGTCTCAACGGGAATTGTCACGGTTTTGTTAGTTTCCATTGAAGTGCTCCTCGATTCATGAATGAAATGATCTCTAGCTCATATATCGACTGAATCGGACTGGCAAGCATCAAAATATCAAACCTCGGTCTCTATCAAGACCGTCGTTGACTGTGACGAAAAGAACGCAGATCAGCAGTATTTGGCAGCCATCGAAACGTTGACAACGTCAAGATAGCCGTGGATATTGCAAGCGACTGTGATTTTCCGGCGGGCTCGTCACTACCATTCTCACTGGGCGGAGGCGAGTCAAAATGAATCGGATCATTTCTACAACAGCCGTAGCATTGGCGTTCATTCTTGCTCAACCGGTTATCGCAAACGCCGCCGAGATCAAAGTCTGGACGGCAAGGGCGATCGCGACCGTGCTCGCCGAGATTGGCCCGCAATTCGAGCGTACGACGGGCCACAATCTCAATGTCTACAGTGGCCTGCCTGCAGATTTCGTGCGACGCGCCAATGCCGGAGAAACATTCGATGTCTTGATCAGTGGGTCGGGCCCCGTCGATAGTTGGATCAAAGACGGCAAGATCATCGCGGCGACGCGCACCGACGTTGTGCGTTCGGGTATCGGCGTGGAAGTGCGCGCGGGCGCGCGGAAACCTGACATCAGTTCGGTTGAAGCATTCAAGCGCGCACTGCTCGACGCGAAGTCGATCGCCTATCTTAGAGTCGGGAGCGGCCTTCATGTGGCCGGCGTGCTCGAGCACCTCGGAATCGCCGAGGCCGTCAAGTCGAAAGTCACACGGCCGGAATCCGATATTGTTTCCGAGCTTGTCGCCAAGGGAGAGGTCGAACTGGGCATGGTCGTCATCACTCAAATTCTGACGACCCCTGGCGTCGACCTGGTCGGCCCACTCCCGCCGGAGATACAGTCCTACGTCGTGTTTACTGCTGGCGTCAGCGCGAACTCAAAAGTGCCGGATGCGGCCGAGCAATTGATGAAATTCCTTACCGGGCCGGCGGCCATTCCTGTGATCAGGGCACAGGGCATGGAGCCGGCGCTCTAACCGCGCCATGCGGCGGGGCGCCGCAAGCATGCAGTGCCCCCAAGACCGCTGGCCCGCAGTGGCTGATGATGATCGTCATTTTACAAAAACACTTCTCCCGGCGACAAATCCGGCAACGAAGTCACCGGCGTCGATCCTGCACGCAGCGAAATCCTTTCACTTCGTTTTTCCACTCCGGCAGATAGCGGTGCGAGCAATCGCATGTATTAGCCGGGGCCGCAGAGTGCTTTGTAGGTTTGCCCGCCCATAGTCAACATCGGTCGAAGTCCACTCCCAGATATCGCCGCGCTTCTTGAGTTGGCCTCCTTCGCAGGTCGACTTCCATTCATCGACCGTTGGTAATCGCTTGCCGATAAAGCGGCAATACGCCGCCGCGTCGTGAAAATTCACTAATACGACGGGTTCATTCTCTTTGCCCTTGGGATAACGGCCGTGGCTCCAATACTCAGGAGGCGAGTGCCGAGTGGCCAGAACAAATTTCAGATATTCGCCATTGGTGACTTCGGTAGAATCGAATGCTGCGGCGGCGAAGAAATAAACAGGGAGAAAGAACGCCCAGAGGTGACCCAACCGGCGTGGGCATCTCAGTTTAAGATTTCGCATCATCGTTTTTTTCCGGTTGTCTAGCGACTGTTATTCATAACCCGAAGTCATTCTCAATTCCGCCTAGACATTTCGCCCATCGTTTGGTCACCCCGGACCACCACTCCGCCATTACCGGGCGTATCGCGATACGCCCCTACATCCGGACCTGTTCGTGCAAAATGTTTTGCGTTCTTTGCGGTCAATCATCCGATTCCGAATCATTTCTTTGGTTGCGGCTCTGTCGCGCCGTGTCTTCGTGTCGCTCTCACTTGAGGGCTTGCTGCAGGAGCGTGAAATCCACCAGCTGAGTTGGCGCGACATTCTTGATACCCGCTTCAGCCAACATCGTTGTGACGAGTGAATTCAGCATCGACTCTTCCACCATGCCGTTTTTCGTATAATTGTTCTTGGCCATCTGATAGATATCGGCCGCCATTTCGCGATCGAGCTTGAGCCAGTTCATCATCACCTGCTGCGTGCCCTCGGGATTCTCTTGAATGTACTTAAGCGCGCGAGTCATCGCCTTCAGCATCCGCAGCACCTGATCCGGCTGCTCCTTGAGTTTTTTGATATTGACGGCGACACCGCCGGCTAGCAGGCCATGCAGCTCAGCGGCGTTGACGAGAAATTTGAGACCGGCCTTTTTTGCTCGAAACGCCTCGCCATAGTCCATCATCGAGCTGTCGATCGATCCGGATTGCATCGCCGCGATCCGCGTTCCTGTATCAACCACCCGGTAAATTACATCCTTGTCGGGATCCATGCCGTAATGCTTGAGAATGAATTTCGCGGAAATCTGCTGCGAGCCCAGCAGGCCGGGCACACCAAGCGATTTGCCTTTCAGTTCCGTCACCGACTTGATTTCGGGACGGACGACCAAGCCCCAAAACGGTCTCATCGTACCCAGGAAAACGATTTTCACCGGCAGGCCGCGCGCAGCCGAAACGAAGCTGGAGCCCGCCCTGAGCGTGTAGTCGACGTTGCCGCTCGCCAGCGCGGCGCGGTCGACTTCCGACCGAGTCAAGAGAAACTTGATGTCGAGATTCTGTTCGCGCATGAAACCGCGCTGGCGTGCAACTTCAGCCGGCAGAAAGGTGACCGTCGGGCCCGCATAGGAAGCGAAAATCTCTTCTAACGCGACCACTGATTTTGGCAGGGCCAGCGATAGCGCCGCTTGCAGACACAATGTCGTTACCACAACGACACGATCGATGCGGAGCATAAATACTCCCTTCTGCGTTACGACTCTTCGCGATAAAGGTCGAGCGCTTTGAGCACCGGCGCATCGCTCATGGAGAAAAGAATCGCCTCGTCGGATGACGACCGATTCAAGTGCCGATGGTCATACCAGAGCGGCACGACGAACGAGTCGCCCTGCTCCCAATCGAAGCGGCGCTCGCCGATTTGCGTCGCGCCTTTGCCACGGAACACATGGTAAATCACCGTGCTCGTATGGCGGTGCGTTTCGGTTTCATCGTTGGCGGGAAGAAGTTGGACCGCGCATTGGATCGTCGTCATCGTCGGCCCCTTGGTCAGTGGATTGCGGTATTCGAGCACGAAGCCGTCGAACCGATCTCGCGCAGCGGGTGAATTCGCCAACGCGCGTAACGCGGGTTCGGTGTCGCGCCACTTATAATGAAAGAAATCCGCGAGCGGCAGACCGTGGCGAATCGAACTGCCGAGCTGATTCATCACCTCCTCGCTACTCTTCTCGATTGCCTGGCGGCGCTCGGAATAGCGCTCTTGCATCACTTGGTGCAGCGCCGTGACGAGCGGAAAATCCAAACCGTCGAGCCAGAGCATCGGCTCGTTGGAATCGTTCGAGTGATCGTGCCAGGTAAGCTTGGGCGTGAGAATCAGATCGCCGGACTCCATGACGCATTGCTGGCCATTGACCGTGGTGTAGGCGCCCTTGCCTTGAACCACGAAGCGCAGCGCCGCCGGCGTATGGCGGTGCGCCCGCGCGTTTTCACCGGGCTTGACGTATTGAAAAGAGATTTGAATCGTATGCGTTGCGAAGGCGTGTTTCTGGTCGAGCCCCGGATTGACCAGACGCACCACGCGTCGCTCGCTGTTTTCCAGGCTGATCACTTCGCCGGCGCGCAGCAGACTCTCATGTACGTCGGCCCACTTCCATAAACAGGGCTCTACGGAAGTCATCGGCTCGGAAGGCAAACCCTCCATGCCGAGCCGCCAATACCCCGAGAGATTTTTCTCCGCCATGTCGCGGTCGAGGAGCGCAACGCTATCGGCGCTTGCAGCTTGTTTCATGATCGATCACCTCCATGAACCTACCATCGATCTGCATAGCCCTGGCCATAGCGGCTGTCAACGTTACGAACAACTTTCCAACGCGGCTGAATTAGTCGTTTACAGCAGGCTCTGATTGACGCTATAGGATAGCCAACGCAACTCGCTACAGAGGCCCCATCGACGCGGAAGGGAGCTTTTCATGGCAAATCTTCGACGCATGATGATCGTGCCATCTCTCGTCATTTCTCTCGCTCTGGCAAACCCCGCCACAGCGCAGCAAAGTTCACCATCGACGGAACAGGCAAAAAAGGAAGGCGAAGTCGTTTGGTATGGCACGCTCACGGGCGGAGCGATCGTCGGCAACATACTCAAGAGCTTTGAAAATAAATATCCCGGCATCAAGGTCAAATATCTTCGTCTCGGCGGCGCGTCCTTCGTCGAAAGAATCAGAAGCGAGGCGCGCGCCGGGAAGTTTTTGTGGGACGTCGTGACGTCGGAATACATTCAGTTCTTCGAGCTGTCCAAACATGTAACCCTGGCGCGCTACGCCGGACCGGATAGCGCGAACATCTCCGCCAAATACCGCGACCCTAACGGCACGTGGGTTAGCATCTACGGCGCCATCGCGACGATCGCGTGGAACACCAAGATGGTGAAACCTGCCGAGGCGCCCAAGGACTGGAAAGATTTGCTGGACCCGCGATGGAAAGGAAGAAAAATCGGCCTGCCTGCCGAGGCGTTTCAGTGGTACGGCGGAATGATCAGCTACTTGGGCGATAAACCCGGCCGCGACTTTATGAAAGCTCTGGCGGCGCAAGATCCGCAAACTCAACAGGGATACACCAATACGTCGAACCTTCTCACCGCGGGAGAATTTCCCGTCGCCATTACTCGGGCTCACCGGATCGAAGACGCCCGCGCCAAAGGCGCGCCGGTGGACTGGTCCACTGATGCCAACCCGATCGTCATCAGCATCCATCCCGCCGGCATTTCGGATCGCGCGTCGCACCCGGCGGCAGCGCGCCTGTTTTACAATTTTCTCACGTCGATCGAAGGCCAGAGCCTATTCACGGACGAGGGCTTCTTGAGCTCCCACAGCGGCGTCAAACCGCGATTTCCTAAAATGAATCTCGACAACATCAAGCACCCGGCGCCGCCCGATCAAAAAGTCAGCGAGCGCATTCAGACCTGGATCACCGAACACCAACAAACTTTTCGCATCCCGGTGCGCGGCGGATAATCTAAATCTCATCCGCGTCGGCATGTTTGGGAAACGCTCTTTTGGTGTGCTGGTAAATTTCCTCGCCGGCCAATCTGCCCTCGAAGCGACGCTCGAAGAGTTCATCAAGCTGCTCTCAAAGGGCATCGGGGTGAACAACACAAGGACCCGCGACTTTGGCGCGACGCTTAACTCCCTGCGTGCGCAGGAATTGACAGACTGCGGAACCGCCACCTATAAGATGCAGGATATGACTGCGCGAATCCTTTGCCTACTTTTAATCGCGACGTTTAGCGCGCCGGCATCAGTCATCGCCGCACAACCAACGACCGAAACCATCCGTGTCGGCATCCCCGGCAAGCTCGTCGATTTTTCTCCGTTCTACGTCGGTTTGAAGACGGGGATCTATCGCAGCGAGGGGTTGGAGCCGCAGTTTATCGTAATGCGCAGCGGCATCATCTTTCCCGCGCTTCTGTCCGGCGAGCTGGATTTCACGACACTCTACGGCTCGACGATCCGCTCCGCGGTGAGCGGGCTGCCGGTGCGCGTGATCGCCACGCTGATCACCAAGCAGAGCTTCTTTCTTTACTCGCGCCAGGACATTCGCCGGGTGCAGGATCTCAAGGGCAAGCGCGTGGCGATCTCCAACTTCGCCAGCTCCACGGACAACAGCGCGCGGGCAGCGCTCAGACATTACGGGCTGGAGCCGCTGCGCGACGTGACGTTGATCGCCATGGGCGACACCAACGTGCGTTTTCAAGCCTTGACTTCAGGCGCCATCGAAGCGGCGATCCTGACGCCGCCGTATACCGTAATGGCGGAGCAAAAAGGCTTGAACCATCTAGTGTGGCTGGGCGATATTTTGGGCGACGTACCGTCGAACGGCTTGAGCACCACGACAAAAAAGTTGAAGGAGCAGTCCGATCAAGTCTATCGCATGCTGCGGGCGACAGTCCGCAGCATGATCTACACCCGCGAGCATCGACAGGAGGCGCTGCCGATCCTGATGAAAGAATTTCCCGGCCTGGATCGCGCGACGCTGGCCGGCACACTGGATTTCTATATCAAAGCGATGAGCCCCGACGGTCGCATCGGCGAAGCCGTGGTTCAGGAGCTGATCAACGAGCAACGCGAGCTGCTCGGCGTAAAAAATCCAATCTCGGTGAATCAAGTCGCCGATTTCGCTCCACTACAGCGCGTGGTCAAAGAATTAAATCTGAACAAGTAAGACCAAACGGTTTTTTTCGGTTCACTTCTGCGGCAGAACTTCCTTGACCAGTTTGAAGATCGGCGTGAGGTCCTGATACTCGGGCTTGGCCAGATCGAAGTATTTCTTGCCGTCCTCCAAGCGATTGAAAGCATCGACGTCGTCCTTGGGAATATCGATGCGGCGCGAGTTGTGCGCGTCAGGACGGCCGAATTTCTGCAGCGCCAATTGGCCTTCGCGTGAGAGCAGCCAGTTGATAAATATTTTTGCCGCGTTCGGATGCGGCGCGCGCGTCGGCAGCGCCAATGTGCCGCCTGCCGCGCTGGAGCTACCGCCCTCTTTCCAATCCTCGGTATCGAGATAAGCGATCGGCAACTTCTGCTGCACCGCCTTGCCGACTTCGCTGCCGGCGTTGCAGCGAATGCAAAGGGAAAATTTTCCGGCGGATAGCCAGTCGGTCATCTGCCGCGGATCGCGGCTCATTGAACGACTTGCATCTCACCGTAGAGTCTTCTTAGGAACGGCGGCCCCAATTCCGGATGATAAGTAAAAAAACTGCAGTGTCGCGCCCATGCCGAAACTGGTCGGATCGAGCGAGGCCATCTTGCCTTTCCACTTCGGGTTCAGAAGATCCCAGTAAGATTTGAACTCCGCCGAATTGACCTGTTTGACATTGTAGATAATTTGGCCGGATTGCGAGTTGGCGACGAAAGCAAAGATGTAGCGCTTCTCCGGATCGATGTAGCGGTGTTCACCTTCGAACCATTTCGAGGTGTCCAGAACTTCCGGCAGGATCAGCGCGGGTTTGATCGGCTCCAGCAGCTGCGCTTTATAAAGCGCGTCGTGCAGCGTGTTGGCACCCGCGCTGACGACGTCCGGAATGAACTTTTCACCGCGCCGCTCGGCGAGAATTCGGACCGCCAATTGGTTGCCGGAGCCGAGCACTGTGGCGACTTTGATCTTCGGATACTTCTTTTTGAATCCCTCGATCACACGGTCGTACTCATAGCAGCAGCCGTAGAGCGTCAACTGACCCTCCGCCTCGGCAGCGCGCAAGGTCTTGTCCCATTCGGCTCTGCCAATTGCTTTGCGCGCCTACCGACCACGGCAGGCAGAGCAAAACGAAACCGATCAATGCGCTTCGCCACACAAGATGCGGAATGGGCCTATCTTTTTGTGCGAATACACCATGACGGCTTAATTACGTGCCGCCCATAAGTCGTGTCAATCGAAATTCGCGCAACGGACAAAATCCCTTGACTCGATACCGCCTATGCAATACGTTTGCGGCGGCTTTGGGTAGTGCAGCGGCAATTACGATGGCGTTAAAGAACATCTATCGTCGGTTTGCGGTTTGAAACTCTTTTAGGAGGCACAAATGAGCATACTCGAACGTTGACAGTTCTCGCATTTCTCGCGTCGACAGCGCTCACCGGCACGGTCCTGGGCGCAAGCTAATTTCTACGAGGGGAAAACGGTCACCGTGCTCATCGGCGCCAAAAGCGGCAGTCTGGAAATCGCCGGG
The DNA here is from genome assembly GCA_963811315.1 of uncultured delta proteobacterium. Classification (GTDB taxonomy): domain Bacteria; phylum Desulfobacterota; class Binatia; order UBA9968; family UBA9968; genus DP-20. Next base: position 27,260 of record CAWERH010000035.1, on the reverse strand, counting down.
CAAATCGTCTCGCACCATCTCGGGAAGATATCTACCCGGCAAGCCGGCCGTGATCCTCCAGCACATGCCCGGCGCCGCCCATCTCCTGGCGACCAACAATGTTTTCAACGTCGCCAAGCCGGACGGTTTGACGATCCTTGCCTCCAATCCCAACGTCGCCATCGCGCAACTCTCCAAAGTCGAGCAGGTCCGCTTCGACGTGCTCAAGTTTCAGTGGCTCGGCTCCTCGGGCGCGGACGGCGTGATGTTTTCCATCCGCCCGGACTTGCCTTACAAAACCATCGACGATCTCAAGAAAGCCGACAAAGAATTGATCGCCGGCACCACCGGCCCGGGCTCCAACGCGCACGACTTTCCCCTGCTGCTCAAGGAATTTGCCGGTGTTAAGCTAAAGCTCGTGTCTGGCTATCCTTCGAACAGCGATGTGCTCTTGGCCATCGAGCGCAAAGAAGTCGACGCCTGGTCCGCGCTTGCGACGACGATCAAGCTCGCCGTCGACCGCGGCGCGGTGCGCCCGCTGGTGCGAGGACGTGTAGCCCTGGCAGGTTTTGAAAACTTGCCCATCGATGAAGACTTGGCGACCAGCGCCTTGGGCAAATCCCTGATGGCGATCAAATCGATTCCGGGAGCGATCGGCCGTGCGTTTGCGGTTGCGCCGGGAACGCCGGCGGATCGCGTGGCGATTTTGCGCGACGCCTTCGCCAAAGCGATCAAAGACCCGGAACTGATCGCCGAAGCGAAAAAAGCGAAGATCGAAATGCAGTTCATTTCAGCCGAGCAGGTGCTCAAAGATTTCAACGCGCTGATGAATCAAACGCCCGAAACGCTGAAAGAAATGGGCAAGTACATCAAAGCGGAGAGCTGACTTCATAAGAATCGTATCCGAGGTGTCTTTCCGAAGAACGTTTTGAACGGCTTGAACGATTTGAACTTTTTGAACGAAAAGCTCCATTTCACCGCGAACGGTGCATTGGTTTCAAATCGTTCAAGCCGCCACCGAAAGTTTCGATAGCTATTTTTTGATAAACCGCTGCACCGGCATGTTGCCCTGCTCAAAGCGCGGGTCGTAAGCCATGCCTTCGCGAATCCGCGTTAAATAATTGTCCCGGTTCACGCCGAACAACTCGTAGCGATAAAGATGGTTCAGCAGAAACGTGTGCACGCCCATCTGATAGAGCTTTCCCACCGCGCCTGAAGTCAGAGCATTGCGCTCTTCCTCTGTCAGGCTGAATTCCTTGATCACCGCCTCCGGCTCCTCCATCATGCGTTTGCGAAAAGCCAGATCGTTGTCGGTGCGATAAAGCAGCTTGTTGACTTGATAGACGCTCATGAAATTTACTCGAACTTCCACACCGCGTAGCCGTTGCCTTCATCGCCTTCGAAAAACAACGGCTTCGTCTTGCCGACGGCGCCGGCGACGGTAATCCAGTTCAATAATTCGCCGCTGTTGTTGCCCGCGGCGTTGATGCGTTCCTCGGTAGCCTGGCGCGCGAGCTTTTGATATTGGCCGCTGACCAGAAGTTTCGAAATCGTCTCCGCCCACTCGGTATCGACCCAGCCGCGCAGCGGTCCGCCAACGTCCATGGCGAAGCAACCGCTGGCGATGAGCGCGATGCGCTCCTTCCCTTCCCACGCGTCGATGAAGCGACGCACCATGCGGCCCAGCGCCACGCAGCGGCTCGCCAGCGGCAGCGGCGATGCAAACCCGTTGGTATAAATCGGCACCACCGGCAAACGCATTTCGGGATTGAGAAAATGCAGCGGCACCGTGAGCGAGTGATCGAGGCGCAACTCGTGCGCCGCGGCGAGATCGAATTTGTCGTGCACGCCGTATTTGAAACAGCGCCTTGGCCAGCGGCACGTGCCCGCGCACGGTATAGCGCGGCATCGGACACCAATCCTCCTGCGGCCCCTGCGCCTCTTCGGCCATCCCGATACAGAACGACGGCAAGTTGTTATAGAAAAAATTGACGAAATGATCGCTGTCGACTTCGATGATCAGATCCGGCTCGGCCTTTTCCACTTGTTCACGCACCTGGCTTCATCAGCGCCGCGCCGCGTACTTTGCCCGGCGACTGCTGCATCTCGAAAACCAAACGCGGCGGGTGCGGCACTCCGGCTGCCAAAACCAATTTTGCCATGATGTTCCTCTCCTCTCCCACGGCGTAGTGATGTCATCCTGAGGTCCTTCGGTTTCGCTCAGGATAAACTCCGCCCGAAGGATCTCGTCTTGCCACCATGATCGATCGAGATGCTTCGCTTTATTCAGCATGACATCGATGCGTTCTGTGTAAATTACGCCGTTTCCGGATGATAAATCTGCCGACTCTCTTAACATCGCGACCATGTTGCGTCAATGAGATTTCGCGTCATTTAGCCAATGCGCAATCGCGCAACGAATCGAACGCCGGAAATGATTCGAGTCGCTTGAACGGTTACCAACCTTGAACTATAGTCGCGCCCGAAACGGATCGGCCCTCGCCTCATTGAACGAACAGTGAGGCTAGAAGCCGCGGACTGGAGTCGCGCACACTCATGTTCGACGCATTTATCGACGGTCTCTTTTTGGTGCTCCAATGGAAAGCCTTCAGCTTGATGCTGGTCGGCATGGGTCTCGGTTTCTGCGTCGGTTTGCTCCCCGGCATCGGCGGCGCGGCGACGCTCGCTTTGATGATCCCGTTCATCTTCAAGATGAGTCCCGCGGAAGCGTTCGCCTTTTTGTTAGGAATGCATTCCGTTGCCGCGACCACGGGCGATATTACGTCCGTGCTGTTCGGCGTGCCCGGCGAAGCGATCTCGGCCGCCACCGTTGTCGACGGCTATCCGATGGCGAAAAGGGGCGAAGCCGGACGCGCCCTAGGCGCGGCGCTAATGAGCTCGCTGTTGGGCGCGCTGATTGGTGCCGTCGCGTTGGCGCTGGCGATTCCGATCGTGCGCCCGCTGGTGCTGACCTTCGGATCACCCGAGCTATTCATGCTCTCGATCATCGGCATTTCCTGCATCACGTCACTCAGCGGCTCCAGCACCCGCGGCCAGATCAAAGGCTTCGCCATGGGGCTGCTTGGCTTGTTGATCTCGACCATCGGCCAGGAACGCCAGTCCGGTTCGCTGCGTTTCGATATGGGCATGATGTATCTCTGGGACGGTCTCGATTTCGTGCCCGTGTTGGTCGGCATTTTCGCGATCCCGGAAATTATCGATCTCGCGGTGCGCGGCACTTCGATCGCGGGCGACCGGCCCCCGGAAAATTTAAGCAGCGGTGTTCTGGAAGGCGTAAAAGATACCTTTCGCCATTTCTGGCTGGTCTTCCGTTGTTCGATCATCGGCGTCTTCGTCGGCATCATGCCGGGCGCCGGCGGCGGCGTCGCGCAATGGATGGCTTACGCGCACGCGGTTCAAAGCGCCAAAGACTCCAAGGAACGCGGCGGCTTCGGCAAAGGCGACATCCGCGGCGTCTTGGGACCCGGCGCTGCGAATAATTCAAAAGAAGGCGGCGAGTTGATTCCAACGGTGGCGTTCGGCGTTCCCGGCAGCGGCGCGATGGCGATTTTGCTCAGCGGGTTTTTAATCATGGGCATCATGCCCGGACCGGAGATGTTGACCAAACATCTCGCAATCACGTTCTCGATGGTCTGGACGTTGGCCATCGCCAACGTCATCACGGTCATTCTCTGTCTGGCGATTCTCGATCAACTGGCCAAGCTCACCTACGTGCGCGGCGGCCTGATCATTCCGTTTATTTTGTTGCTGGTATTCGTCGGCAGCTATACGGCCAATGGCCAGATCATCGATTTGATGGTGACCTTGATCTTCGGCGTCCTCAGTTATTTCATGGTGCTTTTCGGTTGGCCGCGCCCGCCGTTTGTCTTGGGTTTCGTTCTCGGCAAAGTCATCGAAACTTACTTGTTCATTTCGATGACCCGCTATGGCTTCAGCTGGCTCACGCATCCGATCGTCATGGTTCTCATCCTTATCATGGCGGTCGTCATCGCGTATCCGTACGTTCAACAGCGCCGACAACGAGATCGGGCAGCCGCTCCATGCGTAAGGGCAGGATACTCTTTTGTATTTTTTTGATCACGGTCACCGCTTACGCCATCTTTGCGTCGATCGGCTGGTCCTTCAAAGCCAAGCTTTTTCCTCTTTCGATTAGTATTCCGCTGCTCATGCTTGCGACGGTACAGTTGCTGCTGATCCTTTTCGGCAAAGAGGAAACCAACGAAGGCGGCGCGATGGATGTCGAGTTCTCGACTGACGTCGCGCCGGAAATCGTGCGCCGCCGGGTGCTCGGCATCTTTAGCTGGATCATCGCCTTTATCGCGCTCGTCTATCTGCTGCGGTTTTCCAATCACGGTTCCGCTATTTATTTTTCTATATCTCAAGTTTCAAAGCGAGGTGACCTGGCTCTGGACGATCCTCGTCACGGGCATCACATGGGGCTGCTTCCACTTGCTGTTTCAATCTTTAGTGCACATCCAGTTCGAAACCGGCGCGATTCAGACCTGGCTCGGGCTGTGATGCCGACGCCCGTCCACGATTGCCAACCTGGAACATGGCGGCGCTCGCTCGCGGCACAGTTTGTGAATATGGTATCAATCACAGTAGCCACCTAAAGCTTTCGGAGGACTGACGATGCGTTTTGGAACCTTTAGTTACAATCAAGCCCGGCCCTGGGTGCCGGAAAAGCAAGCCTTCGAAGAATTGCTCGGACAGATTCTGCTCACCGAGAAAAGTGGCTTTCATGAGGCTTGGTTCGCCGAGCATCATCATTCGGACTACGGCATGCTGGCGTCGCCCAATCTGATGATCGCGGCGCTCGCACGCTGCACCGAACGCCTTCGCTTTGGCAATCTGGTCAGCGTGTTGCCGCTCTATGATCCCATGCGTCTCGCCGAAGAATGCGGCATGCTCGACATTCTAACCAACGGGCGTTTGAACGTCGGCCTCGGCCGCGGCGTGCCGAAAGACGATATGAAACATCGGCTCGATCGGGAGACCGCACAGGCGCGTTTTGAGGAAGGCATCGAAATCCTGCTGCGCGCCTGGACCGGCGAAACTTTCAGCTATTCGGGTAAGGCGTGGGGCTACGAGGAAATTTCGTGCCGGCCTCTGCCTTTGCAAAAGCCTCATCCGCCGATTTATTACGGCGCATCGTCGCCGGACAGCCCGGCCATGGTCGCGCGCCGCGGCTGGAACCTCGCGCTCTCGCGCCAGCCGCTCGCCAACTGCGCCCAGGCGATCAAGTCCTATCGTGAAGAGCGCGCCAAGCATCCGAGCTTGACCGGCAACGGCGACGCAATTATGGTACGCGACATTTATGTCGCCGATAGCGACGAGCAAGCGTGGCGCGAAGCCGGCCCGGAGATCTGTCGCTTCTGGCAGCTCGCCACCGACAACGTTTGGCGCGGCGACACGATTTCGCCGGAGAGTCTGCCGAAATATACCGAGCGCTACGCCTATTTTCCCGGTGGTTTGACACTGCAGAAAATGAACGAGTGGGGCACCTCGCTGATCGGCAGTCCGGAGACAGTTCTGAAGAAAGCGCGCTCGATGATCGAAACCGCGAAGCCTGACAGCCTCGTCGGTATGTTCAGCTTCGGCGGTTTGAAGCATGAACAGGTCATGCACTCCATTGAGCTGTTTGCCACCAAAGTGATGCCGGCATTAGGCGCGTAAAAAAGAGGATGAAGGCGGAAGGATGAAGGATAAATGACACGATAAGCAAATGAAACACGAACAAACAAATGTAGCATTGCAATGGCTCGACGTGCTCGATGAGCGCTTCGACTGGCTCAACGTCGCTGACTGGGAACCGCGCGATGGCGGGCTTCAGCCCGTGCGCGTGCCGAAAGTGTGGCGCGATCGATGGCCGGCGCGCACCGCGCGGCGCGGTATGTCGGCGGCAGGCGTGGCGTTACGATTGCGCACGAGCTCAAAAAAGCTGGTTTTGCGCGTGACTTTTGTCGACTCGCCCGATGCGCCCGACAATCCGGGAGTCGCTTGGGAAAGGTCGCGGCCTTCCTTCTTTTCGCTTTATCGCAACGGCCAATACGTTTCGAGTATCGCGGCGCTCACCGTCTTCACGCAACAAGAGGTGACCATTTTCGATGATTCTGAGCTGCACGGGGAAGCGGAATTTCAAGTCCTGCTGCCGTTTTATTATCGCAACGCCGAAGTGATTCTGCACGGCATCGGCATCGAGCGCGGCGCCAGCGTAGAGCGTCCCGCGCCGGACCATCGCACGCGTGTGTTATTTCACGGCGATTCGATTACTCACGGGCACGGCGTCACCAGCCCGCGCGAAACCTATGTCTGGCAAGCAGCGCAAAAACTTAACTGCGTGCCGTTGAATTACGGCTTCGGCGGCAGCGCTTGGGCGGATAACGTCGTCGCCCAGACGATTGCCGAGCGCACCGACTGGGATGTTTTGACGATCATGATCGGCACCAACTCTTTGATCGGAAGCGACGCCACCGGTCAGCCGGAAACTGCCGCACAGTACATCGCCAAATACGACACTTACCTCGCGACCATTCGCGCGGCTGCGCCAACCAAGCCGATTCTCTGCATTACACCGATCTTGAACCGGGCGGATTTAACGCGCGGTCCGAACCGGAACGGTGAACGGCCCGAAGCTTATCGTCAGGGCATCATGCAATTGGTACGGGAACGCCAGCGCAGCGACGCTAACTTGTACTTTCTCGACGGCTTGACGATGGTCAACGATTCGTTGTTTCTCCTGGTCACCGACAACGTCCATCCGAACGACGCCGGCATGCACCGCATCGCCGAAGGCGTCGCCGCGGCTTTAAAGCCCATATTGGCACGCCTCGGCTAATCCGCGCGGTTTCCGAGACGGCTTGAACGATTTGAACGCTGGAACGTCTTGAACGAAACGACCATGCCTTGACCGCTCTACACCATATTAGTACCGTTGCTAGATGGCGAAGTTGGTAATTAGCAAGGAGGATCTGCGATGAAAGCTGAACGGAAATCGGATTCCATGCGCGAAGCCTTTCACGAGCGCATGCACGCCAATCACATGTACGGTCTTTGGGAGCTCGCCAGTCAGATGACGCCGCAGCCGCAGCCGAAGATGATTGCGCACATGTGGCCATGGTCGACGCTGGATTCGATCATCGCGGAATCGGCCGATGCCGTGCCGGTGGGCGACGAGCGGCGTGCGCTGCAATTGTTCAACCCGGGGCTCGAGCGGCCGCTGGGCGACGACCAATAATTTGATCGCCGCGGTGCAGATTCTTGCTGCCCGGCGAAGTTGCTCGCGCCCATCGCCATAGTCCTACGGCGATCCGCTTCATTATCGAAGGCACCGGCGCTTACACCGCCGTCGATGGCGAGAGCGTGTACATGGAGCCGGGAGATTTGATCTTGACGCCGAGCTGGGCGTGGCACGACCACGGCAACGAGACCAAGGATCGCGTAGTCTGGATGGACGGTCTGGACATTCCGTTGATCGCGTCGCTGGAGGCGATGTTTTTTCAGTTTTACAGCGCGCCGCAAGTGCCGGCGTCGCGTCCCGCCAACGCGTCAAAAGCCCTGTACGGCGAGGGCCAGCTAAATCCGACTTGGGTCAAGGAGAAATCTCAAACCTCGCCGTTGCTGCTCTATTCCTGGAAGCAGACCTGGGCCGCGCTCGACGCGTTGCGCGATCACGCCGGCAGCCCGTTCGACGGTATCGCGCTCGATTATCGTCATCCGCAGACCGGCGGCCCGGTGATGCCGACGATGGGCTTGCCGCATCCAGCTGCTTCGGCCCGATGAGCACACCAAAGCGCACCGCCACACCGGCAGCGCGGTTTACCATGTCGCTAAAGGCCAAGGCGAAACGATCATCGACGGCCAGAAATTTTCCTGGCGCAAGGGCGACATCATCGCTGCTGCCGCCCTGGTCGCTGCACGAGCACGCCAATAGCTCGGCCACCGACGACGCCGTCCTGTTCTCGATCCAGGACGCCCCTGTGCTCAATGCCCTGGGCTTGTTCTACGAGGAAGAATTCAGAGAGAACGGCGGGCATCAGAAAGTCACGTCGGCTTTCACACCGGCGTGAACCAGCGCACGACAGCATCGATCGTTCGTGAACAAAAACGATAAAGACGTCTTCGAGCGATCGACGCCTATTGATGGAATAGCGGCATGGGCGCCATCGACATTCATCACCACTACGTTCCCCGCGAAGTGATCGGCGAGGCCAAGCGGCACGGCAAGGCGCTCGGCATCGAAGTCTCGGAAGACCAAGACGGCACGTTTCGCTTTTCTTTCAATGGCGGTCCGAAGTATCCGCTGCTGCAAGGCTTGACGGACGAGGAGCCGCGGCTGGCGATGATGGAAAAGAACAAAATCGCCCTGGCGGCGCTCGAACCGAGCACGCAACTTCTCGGCTATCATCTGAAAGGCGAACAGGCCGAGAGCTGGTGCCGCGTCTACAACGAGTGTGTCAACGGCTTCCTGAAAAAATATCCCGACCGCTTCACCGCGATGGCCGCAGTGCCGATTCAGGAGCCGGAGCGCGCCGCGAAAGTATTGGAGCATGCGGTCGCCGAGCTTGGATTTCGCGGCGCTTATATTGCCACCAACGTGAACCATCGCTACTACGAGAGCGAAGATTTTGATCCTTTTTGGGCGAAAGCGCAGGAGCTCGACGTGCTCGTCTTCATGCACCCGGACAATCCAGCGGGCACCGAGCTCATGGGCTCCTTTGGGCTTCGGTTAGTTTGCGGCAATCCGGCCGATACCACGTTTTCACTCGGGATACTTATTTATAGCGGCGTCTTCGACCGGTTTCCCAATTTAAAGCTCTGCACCTGCCACGGCGGCGGTTTCTTTCCCTATCACGTAGGCCGCTTCGACCGAGAGTTTCTTACCGGAAAACAGGCAATTCGGCGCGCCGACCGGCCTGATGCGCCAAGGTGCGCTGAAGTGCCGAGCGCCTACATGAAAAATCTCTACTTCGACACGTTGGTTTACGATGTCGAAACTCTCGATTTTCTCCGCCGCAAAGTCGGCGCGGATCACGTTTGCTGCTCGGCACCGACTTTCCTTACATTCTCGGTGACTGGGAGGGTGTAAACAAAGTCGAAGCGTTGCCCTGCTCGGAATCGGACAAACAAGCCATTCTTGAAGGCAACGCCAGCAAGTTGCTCAAAATTGGCCGGCTCTAGGCACACGACCATTCCACCAACGATAAATTAAACGCCCCCCGATGAGCGCGATGAGAATACGCGCCAAGTTGCCGATCGAGATCGCTCGTCGGACGCCGAACGTAGTCGATGGACGAGACAATGGAGGTGTTCCATGTTCAAGACTCTTGGCGTAATGGTTTTTGCTCTCGGATTGCTCGATTCCGCCGATGCGGCGGAGAAGATTCGCTTTGGCTTTCCGGATCTGGCGGCTCAGTTTATCCCGCTCCCTCTAGGTGAGAAAAAGGACTTCTTGAAAGAACAAGCACTGCAAGGAGAGTTCATCCGAATAAGGCCGGCAATCTCATCGGCGGCCCTGGTGAGCGGAGAAATCGACTTCGATATGGTCATTGGCAATGGGATCGCCGCGGCGATCCGCGGCCTGCCCGTGAAAGTCGTGGCTTGTTACCTGCCTGCCACCCCGATTGCGCTCATCGTTCGCCCTGAATTCAAGTCGGTCCAAGAGCTCAAAGGTAAGACGATCGGGCTCAACACATTCGGCGGCACTCTCGAGTCCACGGCAAGGTTGATCGTCAAACATTTCGGTCTCGATCCGGACAAGGACGTGAAGTTTCTCGCCACCGGCACCGTCGACTCGCGCTTCGCCGCCATGGGGCAAGGATTGACCGCTGCGACTTTGGGTTCTCCGCCGTTGGATTTTCTCGCGAAGAAGCTTGGATTCGTCGTGCTTGCTAGAGCGCATGAATTGTTCAGCTTCCCGGCCAGCGGTCTCGTGGCCACTGTGAAAAAGATCAAAGAGCGGCCCGATGAAATCAAGCGAGTGATCAAGGCCGGCATCAAGGCGAGCCGTTATATCCGCCAGAACCGCGAAGGCACTCTACCGGTCATGATGGAGTGGTTGAAAATCGACAAAGATATCGCCGCGACCACTTACGAGTCGGTTTGGAAAGCTTTTAGCGACGATGGAAGCCTGCCGGAAAATGGCCTTCGCATCGCAATCGAAGAAGCAAAACGGGTTGGCAAAGTCGCCCGTGAGGTTTCATTCAGCGAAGTTGCCGATCTCTCGATTCTCAAAGAAACGCAAAAAGAACTTGGCATCGGCGACAGATAAATTTGCCGGACTCATGGGAGCAGCTTGTCGAAGCATTTAGTTCCGTTGTTCAGCGATCTGCTAGTGTCCTCGCTCAGAGATTCGCAACATAATTCGATCGTCATTCCGGGCAAGCTGGCGATAGGCTAGCGCGACCCGGAATCCAGCAATTTCGAAACCATCTGGATACCCGCTTCCGCCGGTATGACGGCTAGGCGTGATCAACTTATTCGTCGAACTTCTGGGGCAGGATACTAGACTAGATCTTCTTTCCTTGGCGCACCACGCTGTTTTCGTGGTGAATAGGTTTTTACTTTCCCTTGGCAGTCACGGGACTCACGAGATCCCGCTCGGAAAGATGCGCGACCGTTTCGCCGGTTTCGGCAAAGGTTCGGGTCACCTCCGTAGAGGTATAGATCCATAGGATCGCCAGCGGCGAAGTGCCGACATTTACGAAACGGTGCGGCTTGTTGGCCGGGACGAGCGTCGTGTCGTAAGCGTGGAGCCGATGGCGCTGCGCCGTCGAGCTCAGCTTCGGCCTCGCCTTCGAGAATCGTCACCTGCTCATCGCAGTTATGAGAATGCATCGGAACTTTTGCGCCGACGGGAAATCGCGTGATCCCCGTCGTCAAATGCTTCGAACCCAACTCTTTGGTGACCAGTGGGATCGTTTGGATTCCATTGCCGCGGTCGACCACCGGCAAAGAATCTATTCTGAGAATATGCGCCTCAGCCATGGTAATATCTCCCATCGAAATTCGACTCTGTAGCGAACACTAACAACGCTGTTAACTGCCCGTCAAGCGAACAGAACGGGTTCCCAACCCATCGCTGCGAATCGCATTTTTTTGCGTGCTTTGACGGTGCAAGTTCCGATTGCGTCACCAGATTACTTTGTGATCTTTGTGTCCTTTGTGGTTAAATATCTTGTTTCAATTGCGACCGTGCCGTCATTCGCACTCAAAGGAGTCGCTATGCGAATCTATTCTGTCGCCTTTCTCGTGATTCTCATTTTGCTCATCGGCATGTCCTCAGCCTCGGCGCAATTGAAGAAAGTCAGATTTTCCACCACCGGCATCTCCATCTCCGAACTACCCTTCAAAGTCGCCCAGGTCAAAGGATTCTGGCGCGAAGAAGGCCTCGATGTCGAAGCGATTCTGATTCGCGGCGCCGTCGGGATGCAGGCGTTATTGGGCGGATCTGTGGACTATACTTCCGCTTCCGGCTCGACCATCGCCGCCGCCGTGCGCGGTTTGCCGGTCAAACTCGTGTTTATTTCTTCATCCAAACCGCAGTTTGAGCTGATCTCTCAGCCGCAGCTAAAGTCCGTTCAGGATTTGAAAGGAAAAATCGTCGGCATCTCATCCCGCGGCGGCTCCAATGATCTGATGCTGCAAATGATACTGCAAAAAAACGGCCTCACGCCCAACAAGGATGTCTCGGTCATCATTGTCGGCGCCCAAGAAGAATCGGTCCTCGCTCTGCGAACCGGAAGAATCGCCGCCGCGCTGATCACTCCGCCGAGAAATTTCATGCTGCAGCGCGATGGCTTCAACCGCATCGCCTATTCCGGCGATTACATGGCCACTTATGCCAATGGCGGCATCGGCCTGACGGACGAAAAAATAAAAACCAATCCCGCCGAAGTACTCGCGTTCGTAAGAGGCACCCTCAAAGCTCTTCAGTATTCCATGAAAAACCGCGGCGAGATGATAAAAATCATGCCGGGATATCTAGGCATCAAAGACCCGGCGTTGATCGATCAACTCTACGATCTTTATTTAACCCGCCAATCGGTAGACGGATCGGTCGATGAACCCTGGATGAAAGGCGCCATCGAGTTCACCCAGAAAACCCTCGGCGGCGCAGCCAAAGAAGTTCCATCCAGCCAGGTCTTCGATTTCAGCTTTGTTCAGAAGGCCGCGCGGTAGGCCGCAGCCTGGATCGGCGCCGGTCAGGCCTTCAGTTTCGATCATCATAATCTCCTTTTCGGAATGAAGAGTTCAAATGGTTCAAGCCGTTCAAAACGTTCAAATCGTTTAGGTCGGAGTCTCGCTCGCTGTATCAAATAATCGAGCCGTGCCGCAAACTCGCGAAACCAGTTTCGTCTCCTGTTGAGAACCTGCGCAGTGCTGTCATCCTGAGGCGCAAGCCGAAGGATCTCGTCTGTCATTGAGTTTAGTCTGTATAAACAAACGAAGTGCTCATCCGTCGCCTGATGACTGTCGAAGGGCTCCGAGAGAGTTTGTCCAAGAGGCAGCAAAATGAAAGGCATTGTCATTTCGTGCAGAGCGCAACGGCTCAACTCTTCCACAGCTTGTCGAAAAACCCACTGCTTTTCATCTCTTCCAAAAAGCGCCGGTCGACGAGATCTTCCGCTTTGATCTTTTTCGCCCGCGGGTCGGTTCGCGAAACTTCGTCCAAGATCGATTGCAGTCCTTCATTGTTCAGCTCAAGATTTTTTTCCAGGACTTTCACCTCGCCGTTGTAAGCCGCGTCGAGAACTTTGCGATCGGTGAGCCGCAAGTACTTGCCCATGACTTTGTAGACAAATTCCTTGTCGGTGTGAACGATTTTGCCCGCCTCGGCCATGGTTCTGAGAAACTGGCCGATCACCGCTTGACGCTTGGCTAGAATCGATCGGCGAGTCAAAAACACCGTCGCCGCATAGGGAAGCCGCAGCTCGGGACCAAAGACGACGTAGTGCATCCCGCGCGCGATCGCCTGGGCGTCCGCGGGCGGATTCAAAGACGCCGCATCGAGGCTGCCGCTCAAGAGAGCGGCCAAAGTCTCAGGCGAGCCGCCGGACTGCATGAAATTGACATCGGCGGGATCGACGCCGGAACGGCGCAGCGCCTGAACCGCGAAGTAATGCGGATTGCTGCCGACGCGGTTGATGCCGACTTTCTTGCCTTTCAAGTCGGCGGGTCGCGCGATCTCGGGACGAGCCAGTATGCTGTGGGTCAAGACGTTTTTGAATCCGCCGATAAAAACAAAATCCGTGGCGCCTTGCAGGTAAGCGCGCACCGGACCCTCGCCGCCGCCGAGGGCGGCTTCGGCTTCGCCGCTCAGCATCGCCGCTGTGACCGACGGCGAGGAGGCAATAAAGACCAAATCAAAATCGAGATTGTATTTTTTGAAAAGTCCGGCCTCCCGGGCGATCCACGGCAGCGACTGAGAAAGCACGCGGGAGGAATGGATGCCGATGAGTTTGTCGGCCGCGCGAGCTAAAGTCGGCACGGTCAGCAGAATGATTAATACTGCGCCGACGCTGATCGTGCAGCGCACAACGACCTTTCGTCCGCGGTTTCTGCGGCTCATAGTTTGTCTCCCCACAATTGCTTGAGAAAGCCGCTGTCGCTCAACTCGGTGAAGAAACGGGGATCGTAGAAATCCTGCGGCTTGGCCGATGCGGCCTGCGGCATCGATTTGCTGATCAATCCGAGAATGAGTTCGATGCCCTTGGGATCGACTTGCAGAGTTCGTTCCACCGCCTGCGACTCGGAGTCGATCGCGTAGGCGTTGACCTCGCGATCTTCGACTTTGGTGTATTTGGCGACGATTTGATTGGTCCCTTCCGCGTTGGTCAGAAAATAATGCATCGCCTCGGCATAGGCGCGCATGAATTTCATCAAGTCCGCTTGCTTGCGCGCCACCGTGTTGCGCGATGAGAGCAGCACCGTCGAGGCGAAGGGAATCTTGAGCGCGGTAATATCCAAGATCACTTTGAAACCCAGGCGCTGGGCGAACAGATCGTGCGGCGCGCTGGTGGTCACCGCATCGATGGTGCCCGCTTTGAGCGCCGGGATGCCCTGGCCGATGCTGCCAAGCTGGATGTAGCTCACATCCTTGAGTGGATCCATATTGAAGCGGGCGAGCGCCGCTTGCGTGAACATGTCCGGGTTGGAGCCGATGCGGTCGATGCCGAGACGCTTGCCTTTGAGTTCTTGGACCGTGGCGATTTCTTTCTTGCCGACGATGGCGCCAGTCATGCGATTCTTGGTTTGGCCGATCATGACCAGATTCTTCGCCCCGCCGGCAATCGCTCGAATCGGCGCAAATCCGCCGATCACTCCGACATCGACGTCACCGGACAAGATCGAGGTGGTACCGAGCGGGCCCGAGGCGATGAACACCAACCTTACATCCAAGCCTTGCTTCTTGAAAAATCCGGCTTCTTTGGCGATCCACATGGGCGCCATCGAGACCACTGGCGCAGTGTAGAAAGCGGTGAGCGTAGAAGACTGTGCAGCGGCCTCTTTGACCGCGCCGATAGCGGTGAAAATGAAGATACCAACCAACGCTACGAAATTGGAGAAAGCCATCATCGTGTGCCTCCTTTTGTGCCCGGGGCGCGTTGGCGCGACGCACCGGCAGGCAACCGTTGGCTGATTCACCGGACGCCTCGCGCCGAATACCTCAAGCGGAGTACAATGTCCACAAGCAATTTTGCTCAGCGGGTCGCCTGCGCCCTTGGATATGTTGACAGCAGCGCCGCCGATCAATTAGGTTTGGCCGCAAACCAGCGAAGCATTTCTTGTAACGTCACCAGCAAATGAAAATCGGAACCACATGAGTCAATCGAGTGTCGAAACCTGGCGCATGGATGTGCACCATCACGTGGTGCCGCCGGAGTTTGCCGACGATTCTATGCCGATCAAACTGCCGGACGCTGAAGCGCAACTCCGCTCGATGGACAGCTGGAATATTCGCGCGGCGATTACTTCGCTCACGCCGCGCGTGCTGTTGAAAAATCTCCATCGCCTGCGCGGTGTGGCTCGCGCATGCAATGAATTCCAAGCCCAAAGAGTACGGGACAATCAGGCGCGATTCGGCGCCTTCGCTCTATTGCCGCTGCCGGACGTTGACGGCGCACTGGAAGAGATCGCTTACTCCCTCGATGTTTTGCGCCTCGACGGCGTCGGGCTTTTTTCCAGCGTGACCGACCGCTACCTGGGCGATCCGCTGTTCGATCCGGTGTTCGATGAACTGAACCGCCGCAACGCGGTCGTATTCATCCACCCGACCCACTGCGAAGCTGCCGAGCACACCGGCTTGCACGCGCCGCCGTTCGTCGTCGAATACGTCTTCGATACCACCCGGGCTATTGTCAACCTCATCTACTCCGGCACTCTCAAGCGCTGTCCCGATATTCGTGTTATCGTCGCTCACGGCGGCGGCACCGTGCCCTTTCTCGCGCAAAGAATCGCCATGATGGAAGGTCACCGAGGCGCCAGAAATGTCACCGACGTGCTGCCGGCGCTGCAATCTTTGTACTACGAGATCGCCAGCACGACTTCGGCATTCGCCCTCCGTTCTTTGCAAGAGCTTGCCGACCCGGAGCATATTCTGTGGGGTTCGGACTTGCCGTTCGTTTACGGTGCGAGGCTGCAGGAAGAGATCGATCATTGGCAACATTATGACGGCTTCGACGCTGCCGGCCGAACCGCGGTCGAGCAGCTCAATGCGCTCAGACTCTTCCCACGCTTGGCACCGCCGGTCGCCGGCTGAGCACGAGTGCTCGCCCAATACGGATTCGAAGGCCGAGAGGATTTTCAGCAATCTGCGAACGAGGAGGAAGACTTATGAACCTGAGCAAACCACGGCGGATTTTTTTTGGTCTGATCACCTTCTATGGATGCTCGCGGGATTGCCCCGCGGCGCATGGAGCGCCGAAGCAACCCGCTTTCTTGTCAGCTACGGCGGCACAGCCGGTTATCAGCTTCCCTTGTGGGTCAATAAGGAACTGGGCTTTAGCAAGAAGCATGGCGTCGATCTGGAGATTATCTTGATCCAAGCAGGGTCGCCGAACATCCAGGCTCTGCTCGGCGGCAGCCTGCAATTGACTCAAACCGCGGCCTCTTCGGCGGTGATCGGCGCCACCCAGGGCGCGCCGGTGGTGATCGTCGCGACCTTGGAAAATAAGCTGCCGATGCTGCTCGTCTCCCGTCCTGAGATCAAAGAGCCGCAGCAATTGCGCGGCAAGGTCATCGGCATCAATCGCTTCGGCGGTTCCAACGACGCCGCCGTGCTGATGGCGGTCAAAGCGTGGAAAATGGATCCGAAAGATATTTCCATGTTGCAAACCGGCGGCACATCGGCGCGCATGGCCGCGCTCATCAGCAAAAAGGTCGATGCGACCGTGCAGTCTTATCCGGAAATTTATCAAGCGCGTAAACTTGGAATGAACGTATTGGCGGACATCGGCGACTTCGGTTACTTCACGAACACGTCGAACATCGTCACCCGCTCCTACCTCCAACAAAACCGCGCGGCGATTAAGGGTTTCATTAAAGGCCAGATCGAAGGCATCCACTACGTCAAGACCAACAAAGAGGGCAGTCTAAAGATTCTTCGCAAATATCTCCAAATAACGGATGCCGAAGCGGTGGAAGGAACACATAAGTTTTTCGCCGATCGATTGTCGCGCTCGCCGCGCACCGAATTGGAAGGCATCAAAAATATCCTGGGGTCCATCGGCGCCGGTCAAAGGACTCCTGCGGAGTTTGTCGATATGAGCCTGATCGATGAAATCGAAAAGGAAGGCTTCGTGCAGAAGCTGTACGGGAAGTGAAGATTGGGAGAATGGAGTGATGGAGTAATGGAGTGGTGCGTTCCGGACCAATACTCCAGTACTCCATCACTCCTCACTCCAACTAGCTAGGAGACCCGTGATGGCAACCAAAATTAGACTTTCAGTGGCGGTGGGCGATTACGAAATCATCCGCGCGCTCAAAGAAGGCGCGGTCGAGGCCGACGGGCTGGAACTCGTGGTCCTGACCGGCCACGGGCCGCGCGAGCGCCATTGGCGCATGGCGCGTAATCAGGAGTTTGACGTTTGCGAGTTCAACGTCGGCGGCTATTTGATGTCACGCGACCACGGCGATCCGCTGGCGGCGATTCCGGTTTTTTTGCACCGGCGCTTTCGTCACGGTTTTGCCTTCGTGAATGTCAACTCCGGCATCAAGTCGCCGAAGGATCTGATCGGTCAAAGAGTCGGCGGCACCAACTTTCAGCCGGCGGGCAATATCTGGCTGCGCGGCATATTCGAACAGCACTACGGTGTGCCGCACCGGTCGATCACCTGGGTCGTCGACCGCAGCGAAGACGTTCCGTTCACGCCGCCGCCGGGATTGAAGATCGAAATGATTCCCGCCGGCAAGTCGATGGACACCATGCTCGCCGAGGGCGAGATCCCGGCGATGATCAATCCCTACATTCCCCAGCCGATGGTCGACGGCGACAACCGGGTGGCGCGTTTGTTTCCCGACTACAAAACGGTCGAGCGCGAGTATTTCCAGCAGACCGGTATTTTTCCGATCATGCACGTGACCGTGATGAAGCAGGAGATTGTCGACAAATATCCCTGGGCGCGGTCAGTTTGGTCAAAGCCTTCGAGAAGGCCAAGAATCTCGCCTACAAACGGCTGGCGAATCCGCGCATCACGCCGCTCGCTTGGGTCAGAACCGAATACGAGGAGGAACGCAAGATCCTCGGCTCTGATCCGTGGGTCTACGGATTGGGCGAAGCCAATAGAAAAAATCTCGAAACCGTCATCGGCTACTGTCACCAGCAGGGACTGACGAGTAAAGCGAGGTCCATCGACGAGTTGTTTATCGACACCGATCCGGAAGACGGCGGCGACGTCGATCATGTCTGAGCCCGAGACAAATAGCATTGCGGATTTACTCAATGCTATCCAGCGCGACATGGCGCAGCAGGGCATCGATCTGCTGCTCGCCTTCCACGACGGCGCGCACTTCATCGAGAAACCCAACGCGGTCATGGTGCTGAGCGGCTTCAAGTCGCTCGGTCATGCGTTAGTGATCCTGCCGCGCGAAGGCGAAGCAACGCTCATCGTTACACCGTCCTGGGACGTCGAACGCAGCGGCTGACGCTTCGTATATCAAAAATATCATCGGCGCCGAGGACATCGTCAGTGCACTGGCAGACTATCTCGCGCGGTGCCCAAGTGAGCCTTCACGCGTCGCCAGCGCCGGGCTGGCGAGCATGCCCTGGACGATCGAAGAGCGTGTGTAACAGATTGCTGCGCGGTCAACCGCGCGCCGCGGAAAAAATTGTCTTCGGCAACGCTCGCCGGAAGACCGCCGAGCAAATTGCCCGCGCGCGCCAGGCGGCCGAGATCGCCGAGAAGGGTTATGCAGCGGCTGCTCGAAATCGCCCGGCCCGGCATGCGCGAAGATGAGCTGGCGGTAGAGCTGCAACTCTACATGAAATCCTTCGGCGCCGAGGATAATTTTCTGATGCTCTGCGCCGCGCCGCACAATCGCGCCGTACAGCCGTCGAGCGGCCGGCGATTGGAGCCGGGCGATATTATTCTCGCCGAGATCACGCCAAGCTATCGCGGCCAGATGGCGCAGATCTGCCGGACGGCTGTGTTGGGAAAAGCCAGTGATGCTTTGCGGCAAGGATACGATCTTGTCGTCGACTCGATGAAGCAAGGAATCGCCGCGGCGCTGCCCGGCGCGACCATGGCGGACGTTTGCCGCGCCATCGATTCAGTTCTCGCAGCGAAAGGCTACGGCGAATTCTGCCACCCGCCGCATATCCGGCGGCGCGGCCACGGTCTCGGCTTCGGTTCGAATCTGCCGGGCGACGTGAGCGTCGACAATCCAACAACCCTGGAACCGGAAATGTTTTTTGTCATCCATCCCAATCAATACCTGCCGGAGACCGGCTACCTGCTTTGCGGCGAGCCTGTGCTCATCACCGCTCCATGAGCCGGAATTGCTCAGCCATCAAATGGCGTCACTGGCGTGAGATCCCGATTTAACTCCTGCGAACCACGGAGATTTGCCGTTGTTGACGATGCATCCAACGTTGCTGATCGGACCCTACGATTGGGATTCGCAATGTCTTCCCGAAAGCGAATTTCGCGAGCGCATTACAGCCTTCTGGGAAAAGATACCGGATTCAACGATTTCGCGCGCGATGGTTTACGGCGACAGCCGCAACCATGCCGAGCTCATGTACTTGAGCAATTTCCTGCCCAAGCTCGGTCCGGCACTCCTGCTGATGCCGCGGAACGGCGAGCCAACGCTGCTGGTTTCCGGCGCGCCGAATATGCTTTCGGCGGCGCAACGGATGACTTGGATCGAAAGAACTCGACCGCTCGGCGACCTCGCCAACTCTGTGCGTGAATGGACGAGCGATTGCGGCAATCCGAGCGAAGCGCAGTCGCAACAGCAAATTTTGCTGATCGGCGGCGAGTTCATGCGCGGCGCACTTTACAAATCAATTAGCGAAGTTTTTGCGCCGCAAGGTTCTCTTACAGACGCTACCTCTAAGTTGCGCGCCCTCATGCTCCGCAAGCGTCCGATGGAACTCAGGTTGATCCGGGAGGCTTGTTCGATCTTGTCGACAACGAGTGAAGCTCTTGCGAAAGCCAAAGCATCGGGTGCGAGCGTCACCACGGCAATTCTCTCGGCCGAGGGCGCAGCCCGGCACGCCGGCGCCCAGGATGTCCGGACATTATTCAGTCTCGACCGCGGCCGCACGCTCAGGCCGTTCGAACAACTCATCGATCGCGTGGTTGATCCGTTGCAAGTCTATTTCGCCGTGCGCTATGCGGGTTATTGGGCCGATGGATTTCTCCGCCTAGCGGATTCATCGGACGCGATTACGGCGCAAGCCTCCGCGGCGCTCGATAAACTGATCTCGCGAACCCGCTCTGGAGTTCAAGTCCCGCGATCTAATTCGCATGACCGAAGAGGCAATTCGTCCATACACGTCTCACCCCATCACGGCTGCGAGCATCGGCAACTCCATCGGTCTGTCTTTGACCGAAGAGCCACGGCTATCGGCAACCCGGCGACGATGTAATCGAAGCCGGCTGCGTCTACACGATGCGCGTCGGCGTGAGCGATGGAATCGACCATCACGCGATTGTGTCGGCAATGATTCATGTCGAACAAAACGACACTGAGGTGCTCTGGTCCTCTCTTAGATAGACGCAGAGTCGGTAGTGGTTCAGTTTGGGAAAGATCTCTCACTTCGTTCGAGATGACAGTTGCTTGTCAGTTGTCATTCCGAGCGGCAGACTTTGTGAAAACTCTCTCGGAGCCCTTCGACGTCGCTCAGGGCGAACGGATAAGTACTCAATTTTTAATGCGAACAACCCCGTTCGTGGTGAGGTTAGTCGAACCATGAACGAGTTTTCACACAGTCTGGCGAAGCGAGGAATCTTTCTCTAGTTGAGCCTACGGCGGATTCAAAATGAACCACTACCGCAGAGTCTAAAACATTGACAGGCCGAAAATCCGATGATACGCGTGCGGCAACTCGGGGCGACATTTGTCGCTAACCTGCGCCGGCGGGAGGAAACAATGAAATCCTTTTCGTCGCTAAGCAAAATTATTGTCTTAGCGGTTTGTCTGGTATCCCCGATCGCGCCAAACCACGCCTCGCCGCCGAAGCGCCGCAAAAGCTGCGCGTGGCCTATGCTGCGGTCACCGCGGCCTTCTCAATCCCGTGGATCGCGAAAGAGGCGGGCATATTCCAGCGCCATGGCTTGGATGTCGAGCTGGTCTACATCGCCGCGGGATCGCGCGCGGTCCAGACCCTCGTCGGCGGCAGCATAGACGTTGCGGCCATCGGCGGCCCGGCCGGCGTCGATGCCAAGCTCGCCGGCGCGGATACCGTTTACATTGCCATCCCGGTCAATCGCGTGATCGTCTTCACCGTCGCGGCGCCGCAAATCCAGCGGGTCGAGGATCTGCGCGGCAAGAGCATCGGGGTTACCCGCGTCGGCACCGTCACGGATTTCTTCACGCGGATATTTTTGCGGCAAAACGGGTTCGTGCCGGATAAAGATGTAATGATTCGGCAGATGGGCGGTTTGCCGGAGACGGTGGCCGGGCTCAAAGCCGGACTCATCGAGGGCGGCACGTTCGGTTTCCCAGCCGTACTTCACGCTCGCGCCGCGGGTTTCCGCGTTCTGGTGGATTACAATACCGCGGGATACCGCTATCCGCTTTCCTCCGTCATCGTGACGCAAAAATTGCTGCACACGCGGGAGTCCGCTATCCGCAGATTCCTCGAGGCCCACATCGAAGCGGTGCATCGATTCAAGACCGATCCAAACTTTGCGATGAACGTCGTCGGAAAATATACTCAGACCACGGACCGCGCGATGCTCGAGGAGACCCAGCGAGTCTACGCCGACGCATTCGAGAGAATTCCTTATCCGAATATCGAAGACATGAAGCTCGGCATCACCCAAGTCAGCGAGACCAACCCGCGCGCCAAAGGCGCCGACCCAAAAGACTTTGTTGACCCGCGGCTGTTGCGCGAGATCGAGGCCAGCGGGTTTGTGAAGAAGCTGTATGGCGAGCAGGGAAAGTGAGCAGAAGCCTGCTCGGGGCGAATTGGAACTGTTCACCACGAAGCGCACGAAGGACACGAAGGGTTCGGATAAATGTGTTATTTAGACTTCGTGCTCTTCGTGGCCTTCGTGGTGAGTCTAGTCCGTGAGAATTAATATCATCGGCGCCGGTCCGGCCGGCCTTCTGTTCGCGCTGCTCATCAAGCGCCGCTTTCCGGCCTGGAGCGTCAACGTCGTGGAGCAGAATCCGCCCGACGCTACCTTCGGATACGGCGTGGTTTTTTCTCTCAACGCTCTGGCGTTTCTCGAGCGCGATGTGCCGGACGTTCACGCGCATCTCATACGTCGATTGGAATCTTGGCCCATGCAGCGCATCGTTCACCGCGACGAGCGGGTCGATATCGACGGCAACGGCTTCTCGGCCATCGGCCGGCTCGAGCTCAATCAATTTCTTGACGAGCTGTGCCGGTCTGCCGGTGTGCGCATCGAGTACGAGCGTATCGTCGATGCGCTCGATCAAGTGAGGGACTGCGACCTGCTGGTCGGCGCCGACGGCGCGAATTCGTTTGTCCGCCGCGCCCAGGAAGGCGAATTCGCGACGCGAATCGAGTGGCTGACCAATCGCTTTGCATGGTATGGCACGGCCCAGCCGTTCGAATGCTTGAGCCTGACCTTCCGCGCAAATAGAGACGGCCACTTTGTCGCCCATCACTATCGCCATAGCTCGATGATGAGCACCTTCGTCGTTGAATGCGACGAGGCTACCTGGCGCCGCGCGGGTCTCGATGCTAAGTCCGACGACGAGAGCCGCGCTTACTGCGAGCAGCGTATTCGCCGCGGATTTAGGTGGACATCCCCTCGTGTCCAACAAATCGATCTGGCGCCAGTTTCCGATTCTTGCCAGCGACCGATGGCACGTTGGCAATTCCGTCCTGATCGGCGACGCCCTGCGCACCGTGCATTTTTCCATCGGCTCCGGCACCCGGCTCGCGTTTGAGGACGCCATCGCCCTCGACCGCGCGTTTGGCGAAACCGGCGCTGACGTGCCCCGCGCCCTTGCCGCCTTCGAGCGCGAGCGCCGACCGATCGTCGAAAAGATCATCGCCGCCGCCAACGCCAGCTCTTACTGGTACGAGCGCTTAGCCGAGAAAATGAAATTGCCGCCCTGGGAGCTTGCGTACGATTACATGACCCGCAGCGGACGCATGACCGACGAGCGCTTGCGCGAGCTGTCACCGAAGTTCATGGCGCGGCTGGAGAAAGAGCGGACACGGGTTTAGATCAACCGAGAATTTTCGCCACTGTCCATACTTTTGCCCGTACTCTTTCTAATCGCCCGAGAGACAGCGATAAACCGCCACGCGGCGACTCGGGGAATTTATTCCGTGTTGGAGCTTGGTCTCGATACTGCTAAAGTATGAAAAATAATTCAGCGGTGAGGTGTGTACCATGAGCAAAGTGATGCGACTGGATTCCCGCCGTGATGCTGAAGCGATCGAGTGGGCGAAAGAACTGCGTGAAACCGAGGCGTGGTTTCATAGCGAGCGTTTTCGTGACATCACGCGACTGCACACGCCCTATGAAGCCGTCGCGCTGCGCGGCAGCTCGCCGGAGGACTGCGCCGTGGCCAGACAGGCGGCCGTGAAGCTGTTTGACTATCTTCAGCGCTTGTTCAAAGAAAAGAAGCAAGAGACCACCTACGGCCCGTTTTCTCCGACGGGCGCGGTCAGGGCTGTGATGGAGGGCATCAAAGTTCTCTATCTCGGCGGCTGGGCGACCTCCGCCAAAGGATCGGATTCCGAAGATCCCGGCGCTGATTTAGCGAATTACGCGCTCGACCGAGTGCCGAAAGAAGGCGCCTCGTGGGTGCGCGCGCTGTTGCATCAAGACGAAGCGCAAAGAGCCGTGCGCATGAGAATGACCTCGGCGCAGCGCAAGAAGCATCCGGCGATCGAATTCAGTCCACCGCTGATCATCCCGGACGGCGATACCGGTCACGGCGGTGAGCATCATATCCGCAACCTGGTGAAGAAATTCGTTGAGAGCAAAATCGGCGCAGTCCACATCGAAGACCAGCGCGCGGGCTGTAAAGTCTGTGGCCACCAGGGACAAAAAGTCTTGGTCTCCACCGCCGAGATGATCTCCCGCCTCAATACCGCCCGGCTCCAATACGACATCATGCGCGTCCCCGGCGTGATCGTCGCGCGCACCGATTCCGATGACGCCACCGCCATCGACAGCGTCGACGATGAGCGGGATCATCCCTTCGTTTACGGCGCGACCAAGCCGATCGTCGCCTTCAAGAATGTCAACCTCGCGGTCATCAGAAGATTTTATCGGGCGGGATTTAAAGAAATAAACGGCCATTTGCTGCATCAGATTTCCGACCAGGCCTACAAAGCGGCGGAGGAATGGCTGAGACAAGCGCATCTGACTATTCGAATCAATGAAGCAATCGCAAGGGTGCAAAAGGAAACCGATGCGCTCAAGAAGCTGCGCCAGCGCATCCGCCGTCAAGGAACCGTCCAGCGCGATTCCGTTGAACAGATTGCCGCGCTGGAAGTCATGACGAAGAAAGTCACCGAAGAAACGCTCGATGGGGTTCTTGGGGAGACGCGCCAGGCTTGGGCCGAAAAGGCGTGCCTCAAAACCTACGTTGACGCCGTAGCCGAAGCCATGGGAGCGCGACTGCAAAACCGCGGCGGGCTCACGATGTCCATCGAGCAATGGCAGGCATTTGCCAACGGCGTCTCCCATGAGGAGGCGCGCGAAGGCGCGCGGTCGATGGGTGTCGACATTTTCTGGGATTGGAACCTGCCCCGAACGCCGGAAGGTTTTTACCCGATTACCGGTGGGCGCCGTATGGCGATTCAGAGGGGATTGGCGACAGCTCCGTTTGCCGATTTGCTTTGGCGCGAGACGGCCAAGCCGGATTTGGAGGATGACAAGCGCTGGGCCGATGCCATTCATGCGGTTTTTCCGCGCATGATGCTGGCTTACAACTTGTCGCCTTCGTGGAATTGGGATGCATGGGGGTTCACCGACGACCAGATCCGCAGCTTCGCCTCTGAGTTGGGAAAAATGGGTTATGTCTTTAACTTCATTACCTACGGCGGCCATCAAGGCGAAGCGTTGATGAACGGCCGGCTGGCGCGAGCGCTTAAAGAAGAAGGCGTGCTGGGTTTCGTGAGACTGGTTCAGCGCGCGCTTCGTTTAGCCAACGATCCGGCGCAGTATCCGCAGACTTTCGTCGGCGGTGAGTGGGCGGATCGCTTCCGCCGCGCCGCCCGCGGGCCATCGCTAACCACCTCCTCCATGGGCGGCAAGTCGACGGAGACCCAGCATCGAAAGTCCGTTGAGATACCGACCAGCGTGCTCGAAAGGTGGCTGCGCTTTTGGACCGATCATTGGAACAAACGGGGTCTCTACGACCAGGGAGGGCTTGAGCGTCGAGGTCAAGGAACGTTGGGCGGGCGCGGAGGAGATGATGCTCAATGTTTTCGACGAGGCGCGCGATAAAATCGCCGAAATCATCTTCCGGGTCGATAAGGATCGGACCGGAACGAAAATTCCTCGCGGTCAAGGACCAGAATACGGTTAAAAAATATCGCAATCGGCGCTTGATGTCGCTGATGCATTTCTTTCTGCTGCACCGCTACAAAACCGATTTGGTCCATTATGTGACGCCCAATAGTAATAATCGCTTGTCGGTTCAGCGGATGACTCACAACGGCGTGTTCCGGTCGGCGCGGACCGATGATCCGAACATCATCGCCATTGAAGTCGATACCGCGCGGGCGCAAAAGATTTTTGCCAACGACGATTCGATCAAACGATTCATCGCGAAACGGCTCCCGGCGTCAGACAGCCGCGCCGTCGCGCCCAAGTGGAGCGCCGCGGGTTAGCAACGCGATAAATTGCCGCTCAGGGTCTGTTCACGCGGACAGCTTACGGGATCGAGGCAGAAAGTTCGCGTCGCCACATAGGCCCAGTCTCGAAAGTGCGATTCTTGTGCTGGTCGGTACATGATCGAGCTGCACGAATGCTTTTGACCGAACGGAGAAGAACATGGCCAACCGAGTCGAAATCGGCGGTCTGAAGATCGATGAAGGGCTCTACCGTCTGGTGCGCGACGAGATCGCGCCGGGAACCGGCGTGAAAGCCGACGGCTTCTGGAAATCTTTGGGCCAGATCGTCAGCGACCTGGGGCCGAAGAATCGCGCCCTCTTGGCAAAACGCGACCAGCTCCAAGAACGAATCGACCAGTGGCATGGAGAACGCAACGGCCAGCCCTTCAACCTGAAAGATTACACTGCTTTTTTAACAGAGATCGGCTATCTCGTCCCTGAGGGCAGGAATTTCAAAATCACCACGGCCAAAGTCGACGCCGAGATCGCCGCTCCCTGAGGGCAGGAATTTCAAAATCACCACGGCCAAAGTCGACGCCGAGATCGCCGCGATCGCGGGGGCGCAGTTGGTCGTGCCGCTCGACAACGCCCGCTATGCCCTGAACGCCGCCAATGCGCGCTGGGGCAGTCTCTACGACGCGCTCTACGGCACCAACGTGATCCCGGAAGAGGACGGCGCGGAAAAAGGCGAGACTTACAATCCCAGACGCGGCGCCAAAGTCGTCGCCTACACGGAGGAATTTTTAGACAAGGTCGTCGCCCTCAAGCGCGGCAGTTTCTCGGATGTCAGCCGATTCTTTCTCAAGCGCGTCGGTCGCAAGAAACAACTGGCCGCGACGCTCAAGGATGGCAAAACCGTTGGCCTGGCCGAGGGACGGTAAATTCATCGGCTATCGGGAGCAAGCCGGTGAGCTAACGGACATCGTGCTCAGCAACAATGGTTCGCGCATCGAGATTCAAATCGACCGCAGCCATCCGATCGGCAAGGTCCACCCCGCGGGCGTGAAAGATGTGATCCTGGAAGCGGCGATCACCACCATCGAGGATTGCGAGGACTCGGTCGCGGCAGTGGACGCCGCCGACAAGGTGACGGTCTATCGCCATTGGTGCGGCCTCATGAAAGGGACGCTCGAGGCGACGTTTGAAAAAAACGGCCGGCCGCTGACCCGCAGGCTCAACCCGGACAAGACTTACCTCACGCCGACGGGAAGAAAGCTCACCTTGCCGGGAAGAAGCTTGTTGCTGGTGCGCAATGTCGGCATCCACATGTACACCGACGCCGTGACCACCATCGATGGCGAGGAAATTCCCGAAGGATTCCTCGACGCAATGGTGACGGCGCTCGCCGCTATTCACGATCTCAAGGGAGAGGGCAAACATCGCAACAGCAAAACCGGCAGTATTTATATCGTCAAGCCGAAACAGCATGGGCCGGAGGAAGTCGCCGCCACCGTCGAGCTGTTCCAACGGATCGAAGCCGCTCTCGGACTCAAACGGAAAACTCTCAAGATCGGCATCATGGACGAAGAGCGGCGCACCACGGTCAACTTGAAGGAATGCATACGCGCGGCCCAAGACCGGGTGGTGTTCATCAACACCGGCTTTTTGGACCGCACCGGCGACGAGATCCACACCGGCATGGAGCTCGGCGCGATGCTGCCCAAGGAAGAGATCAAAGCGCAGCCCTGGATCAAGGCTTACGAAGACTGGAACGTGGACACCGGCATCGCGACCGGATTTCGCGGCAAGGCGCAGATCG
>CAWERH010000034.1:0-256000 GCA_963811315.1 uncultured delta proteobacterium | reverse complement strand
TCGCGGATGACGCGATAGGGATTGGGTACGCTGTTGACCGGCTGAATTTTTTCGGTCTCGGCGGTCCCCGCCCGCTGTTGAGCCTGAACGCTGGTGCGGTGTGCGGTGATGGAGACGGCGAGCGCCACCGCGCACGCGAGTCTCCAGGAAAATTGCGATGGTCATCTCGGTGCTCCTGCTCATAGGGGGGGCAAATTTAAAGACCCGTTTTTACTGAAGGAGGCCATATCGCGATCGCGTCGAACCGTCAATCGTACATTTTTTTTTTTTTTTTTTTTTTTTTTTTTTTTTTTTTTTTTTTTTTTTTTTTTTTTTTTTTTTGAGAAAGATACGCACGCTACTCACGCCCCACTCGCTAGACGACAAAGCCACATCGGTGACCAGCGTTCGATTTTCCGCGGCAATCCGCCTGTCCAGAGCGACCTCCACTGTTTCGGATTTGTTCGATGAACCGCTGTGTGTGTTGACCCGTGGCTGGGATTACGTTTCAATTTAGCGATGAACAAAAAGATTGGGCGGGTTTTGATCCTGTTATTTGGCGCTGGGTTGCCACAGTTTTGCCCAGACGAACTCCACACCCGGCGCGCCGACCGCAGGTATCGTCGCAGCCACCAAAAAATTCCTCGCGACGCTTGATGATGCCCAGCGTGGCAAGGTCGTCTTTGATTTCAAAGACGAGGCGCAGCGCAAGCGCTGGTCGAATCTTCCGACAGCGATCTTCAAACGACAGGGCTTACGCATGGGCGACCTCACAAAACCGCAGCGCGAGGCCGCGCTGGCGGTGCTGGCAGCGGCGTTGAGTCCGCAGGGGTACGAGAAAGTTCTGCAGATCGTCGAGGCCGACGAGGTGTTGAGAAAATCGAGCGGCGAGACGATGTTTGGGCGCGATGAATATTATGTCTCGTTCCTCGGCCAGCCTTCCACCACCGAGCCGTGGATGATTCAGTTCGGCGGGCACCATCTCGGCCTCAACATCACGCTTGCCGGCGAGCAACGCACGCTCGCCCCCAGCCACACCGGCGCGCAGCCGGCGATTTACGAGTTCGAAGGCAAGACGGTGCGCCCCCTTGGTCGCGAGACCGACAAGGCGTTTGCCCTGCTTAGTTCGCTGAACGAAGCGCAGCGCAAGCAGGCCATCCTTGACTTCCAGATGCGCGACCTTGTGCTCGGGCCCGGCCGCGACGGGCAGACGATTCAGCCGGAAGGAATCAAAGGCTCGGCCCTGACCGAGAAGCAGCGCCAGATGCTGCTGGATCTCGCCAGCGAATGGACCGGCATCCTGCACGAAGCTGTCGCGAAAGCGAAAATGGACGAGATGAGAAAGAATATCGCCGAAACCTGGTTCGCGTGGAGCGGCCCAACTGAAAAAGGCAGCGCCGCTTACTTCCGCATCCAAGGGCCGACGGTCATCATCGAATACGCCCCGCAGCGCTTGGGGGGCGACGCGACAAAGCACATCCACACGATTTACCGCGATCCAAAGAACGATTACGGAGTCAAGTGGTGGAAGCAGTGACCAGGACACTCTGTCGTCTGCCGCTGCTGCTCGCGTTGCTTGCGTTTCCGTCCGCCGTTTTCGCGCATCGGGATGACCAGTATCTGCAAGCAACGCTTGTGGCCATCGAACCGAGTGGCATCCGGCTGCAAATCAACCTTACGCCGGGCGTGGCTGTCGCCGAACAGGTGCTCGCCCAGATTGACCGCGACCGCGACGGCGCGATCTCCAAGAACGAAGCGGCAGCTTATGCCAAGTTGCTGAAACGCGATCTCACGCTCCGCATAGACGGGCGAAAGTTAGAATTGAAACTTACCGCGTCTGAATTCGTCCGCGCCTGAAGAGCTCCGCACCGGTTCGGGAACAATTCAAATGGAATTCTCCGCAATCCTCGGCCCGCTCGCGGCCGGTCCCCACAGGCTCACGCTCGAGAACCGGCATCTAACCACGATGAGTGTGTATCTCATCAACGCTGCTCAGCCCAGGTTTGCCACGGTCCAGATCACCAGGCAGAAACGCAACGAGAACCAGAGCGCGGGCGAAATCGAATTTACCTTTCATCCGTTGCGCCCAAAGATTGCTGTATCCGGTGCGCGGCCTTGAATTCGGCGGGGGAGAAAAAGCAGGACAACTTCGGCTTTGCTTCCGACCAGGAGTTTTTTAGCAACAGTCCGGAACAGTCAAGCGTCGGTACAACGCCTGGTTTGTCAGCGGAGCGCGAAACCGAGAAGGAATAGAGGCTGGATTCGATACTTGTCAATATCGTTTTCAAACGACTCTTTCTTACGCCCTAGGCAGTTTCATTGTTGCCGACGCAGACGCTCCTTGCGTCAGAGCGATAGCTTGTACAAGTCAATGGCGTTCTGCCGCGTCACTTTACGTTTGGTCTCTTCTGAAATGCCCTCGAATTGTTGGTCCACGATTTGTTGAGAGCCTGGCCAAGTGTGGCGCCGTGCGGATAGTCACTTGCCCACCAGAGCGGTCCGCACCGTAGAGTGGCGTCAGTCAAAACTCCGGCCCGATCGTTCTGCGATATTGAACCAGATGTTCCTGTGAAAGTAATCCGCCGGCGCCAACCTGAGCCCAGCTTTCGGATCATGGTCCTTAAGCTTGGCAACCATGTGCGCGACCCAGCCGATGTCCCACTCGGCAGCGACAATTTTTAAGCGGGGGAATCTATCGAAAACTCCCCCATAGATCATCTCCAGGAGAGATGTTTGAATTTCTCCTTCGCCGCGAATGAAGGTGCATTTTTCGGATGATGAAATTTTGATTTTTTCCAGGCGCCTGTCGTCGTGTGAAGGCAGAGTGGCACATCTGCATCTTGGGCAGCGGCCCACAATCGATCAAAATTCGCTTCGCCGTAATTCATTCCGATCGGCGTTGAGGATGCAATCATGAAGCCCTTCGCCGCCTGCTTCGCATAGTCGGTCGGGGGTACCCTTCAACGGCGCCCTCGATGTTCAAGATCGAAAGAACGGGGAGGCCTGCGATCAGCCGGTTAGGCGCGACGCTGCAGTATTCCATTAACCAGTCGTTGTAAGAATGAACGATGGCTCGAAAAAAAGATTCGTCCTTTAAGCTCAAGCCGTAAACGTGTCGCAGGTGACTTGCGTACAAAATATCGACTTCCACTCCATCGCGGTCCATGTCCCTGAGACGGGCATTTGGTTCCCAAGGCCCTGGCCAGTCTTTCAAACCGGAAATCCTTGCGGAATTCGGTTGCTTTTGAAGAAGTGCGGCCGATAATATTGCCTACGCCAAGCCCGCCGATCATCATTCCGAGAAACTCCATCGCACAGGACTCCCGGTTTTTCCCTTCGAGACTCGTTTCCCAGTCGCGGATCGATAGGTAAGGACCGCGTTCCTCTTCGCTCGGATTCCACACGATCTCCGGAGTCCGCTCGCCGTACTTCCGGCGCACCCGCTCCCAAGTTGCAGCGACTTCGTTGACGTGGGAATCCGCGGAGATCAGTTTGTAGTCGGCCATCGAATCCTCCCGAGTTGATTCATCATCAGTTCCATAGTTAACGTATCAAGTTAGCTTATCAAGCGCTGTCCGTATAGCTTGACCGCGTTGTCCCAGCAAAGTTTTCGCTTTGCTTGGTCGAATCTTGACCTTTGACATTGCTTTAGGGGGAATCACGGATGAGACTCCTACTTCTAGACTTTCTTTTTTGTTTCGTTCATCCCGCACAGGCGCTTTTGAATTCAACTCCACAACTTCGTGCTCGCGAGCGCCGCGCCGTCGCGCAGGGCGCGCAGCTTGGCCCAGGCGATTTGCGGATGGACACGTTGCCTGCCCAGGCCGCAGTCGGTGCCCGGAAGATTTCGGTACCGTGACTCTAAACCTTCGCCTCGAGAATTAAATTGAACGGTGTCGCTTTGGCTTTTCTAAATTCACCGAAGCCGGCTTTTTTGACACCATAGCTGAGACGCGCCGCACAGCCTGAGCGCCGAGGGCGGCCGCGCCATCCTCCGACAGCGAGTGCGCGCAGCAGAGTGTTGTCGAAGCAGAGTAGTAAAGCCGGCCGACGGTGTTCAGGTTTTCTTCTACCCGATCGTTGGCGAAGGGCTCGACCAGCATCACCGTGCCGTCCTCGGCCAACGCTTTTTTGGCATGCCGCGCAGCGCCCACCGGGTCGCCCATTCGTGCAGGCAGTCGAAGAAGCAGATCAGATCGAAACCTTCAGCGGGATAACTCGTGGCATCGGCGACTTCGAAGCTCACGCGATTTTCGATCTTCGTGTTTCGAGCCTGCTGCGGGCGCGGTCGATCGATTTCTCATGATAGTCGAAGCCCCAGAAGCGCGACTGCGGGAACGCTTCGGCCATGAGGATGGTAGAATGACCGTGCCCGCAGCCGACGTCCGCGACTTTCGCGCCAGCGTGCAGTTTTTCCTCTACTCCGCGGAGTGCCGGCAGCCACTCGCGCACCAGGCTATTGCGGTAGCCGTTTCGGTAAAAGGCCGCAACGCCGCGAAAGAGCCGCTCTCGTGCTCGTCCCAGGCGACGCCTTTCCGGTGCGAAAGGCATTGATGGTTTTCTCTTCGTCGATAAACATCGAAGCCGGCACTTCCCAAGCAGGCGGCATGAATACCGGGCTGTCGTCTTCCGCCAACACCAGCGCCTGCTCCGGTGTGAGCTCGTAGGTGGCGCCGGCGGGGTGATAAAGAACGTAACCGGACGCCGCCTGGCTATTGAGCCATTCGCGCACGTAGCGCTCGGCGCAACCCGACCGTTTGGCGACTTCCGATGAATCGAGCGGTCCGGCATGAGCCATTGCCTTATAAAGTCCGAGTTGTTGCCCAGCGCGGTCATGACACCGCCGTAGCCGGCGGCCAAATCGGTGACGGCCTTTTCAACAAATTGATTTAGCTTTCCCTCGTCGACCTTCATGATAAAATCCTCCTCGAAAAAGTTTCTTGTGCATAAAGATAACCCCGCTGGGCGGGCAAGGGGAGAGGGAGATTGCGCAAAATCGGTTCGTTTAGGCCATGAAGGAAGAAAAATGAGTGCAGATTCCAAAAGCGTTGCGCGTATGCCTTGTGGCGATTCCCGAGATGATGGCTTCGACGTTGATGGGGCTTTACGACGTGCTGACCTCGTTTAATTTACTCGGCACCTACACCGACGCGTTGGCCGGGCGAGCTCAGTTCAAAGCTGAAATCGTCGCGGCCAAAGCTGGCTCGCTTTCCTCCGCGAGCGGAATGCCGGTCGAGGCCAAACGATCGATCAAACAAATCGATTCGACGGACGTGGTCATCGTTCCGTCGATCTTAGTCGAGCGTGGGGAGTGGGAACGAGGTCGATATCCGGCGATCGTCAAGTGGCTGACCGAGATGCATGCCGGAGGAGCGCAACTGTGTTCCACCTGCTCGGGCGTTTTGCTGCTCGCGGAGACCGGCCTGCTCGACGGCAAGGATGCGACGGTGCACTGGATGTACGCGCAGACGTTTCAGCGCAATTTTCCCAAGGTGCGATTGCGGCTGGATAGGGCCCTGGTCGCCGCCGGAAAAAATCAGAGTTTCTCATGTCCGGTACTTCCACATCGTGGCACGATCTCATTCTTTATCTGATTGCGCAGCACGCGGGGCCCACCGCGGCCCAGACGGTTGCGAAATTCTTCGCGTTTCAATGGCATGCCGATGGTCTCGCGCCATATGTTATCTTCGAGCCCGTGACCGGGCATGGCGACGCAGCGATTCAAAAAGCGCAAGACTGGCTGAGTCGCCACTTCTCGGTGGCGAATCCCATCGAGCAGGCCGCGCGCATCTCCGGGATTGCGGAGCGCAGTTTTAAGCGGCGCTTCAAGAGCGCGACCGGGCACGCGCCCATCGATTACGTTCAGCGGCTGCGCGTGGAGGAAGCAAAGCGGCGGCTCGAACGCACGCAAGCCCCATGGATGAGATCAGCTGGAGGGTGGGTTACGAAGATCCGGCGTTCTTCCGCCGGCTATTCAAGCGAATTACCGGTGTCACGGCCGGGGCGTACCGGCGGAAGTTTCACATCCCCAAGTTGAAATCGTTTAGACAGACGCGGCGCAGGTGACTCTCGACAAAATCGTTGAAGCGAGGAACTGTCCGGGGGCTGACTTTTACTCAGACATTCTGCTTGCATAGGCACTTTTGAATTCAACTCCACAACTTCTTGCTCGCGAGCGCCGCGCCGTCGCGCAGAGCGCGCAGCTTGGCCCAGGCGATTTGCGGATGGACGCGGCCGCCTAGGCCGCAGTCGGTGCCGGCGATGACGTTTTCGCGGCCGACGATGTCGGCGAACGCGATGATGCGATCGGCGACCAGTTCCGGGTGCTCGACGAGATCGGTGGAGTGGCTGACGACGCCGGGGATGAGGATTTTTCCGGCGGGGAGTTTCACGTCGCGCCAGACTTTGAATTCATGCTCGTGGCGGACGTTGCCGGCTTCGATCAAGTACGCCTGGGCGTTGACACGGAGCATGACGTCGACGATGTCGCGCAGCGGAAAATCGGTGGTGTGCGGACCATGCCAGCTGCCCCAGCAGATGTGATAGCGCACGCGATCGACCGGGATGCCTTCGAGGGCGTGATTCAGAATTTCAACCCGCTGTAACGCGTAGCGCCGGTACTCCTCGACGCTTGGCTGGGGATCGAGCATGTCCCAGGCGCCGGGGAGACCGGGGTCGTCGAGCTGGAGGATGAAGCCGGCGTCGACGATGGCGCGATACTCTTCGCGCATCGCATCGGCAATCGCTTCCAAGAATTTCTCGGTGCTCGGGTAGTAGCTGTTCTGATCGCGGCAGAACATCTCCAGGCTGCCGGGCGCGATGGCGCTGACGAAGGCCTCTTCGACGCCGGCGGCGTTGGCGGCGAGCTTCAAGTTGACGAGCTGGTCGCGCAGAAACTGTTGCGCGGTGTAAGCGATCGGGCCGGTGCAGGTCGGGCGCAGCGCGGCGGTGCTGGGCGCGCCCAGGCCGGTGTCGGCGTAAAATTCGGCGAACTCGCGCTGCTCCCAGCGCACGCCGACGATGCGCATCGGGGCGCCAGGTTTAGCAGTATCGGGTGCAATGGTCTGTGCCGAAGTCGGCGTGAAGCCGGAGACGCGGTCGAAGATGTAATTGCCCCAAGCGCCCCGGTCGGTGGACGCGCGCATGGGCTTGCCGAACTCGCCGTCGTTGGGAATGTCGATGCCCAGGTCTTTCTGCGCGCGCACGACTTCACCGACGGCCGAGCGCAGCCGCGTTTGCAGCGCCGCTTCGTCCTCCGCCGTGACGG
This sequence comes from uncultured delta proteobacterium, assembly GCA_963811315.1. GTDB lineage: Bacteria > Desulfobacterota > Binatia > UBA9968 > UBA9968 > DP-20. The sequence continues at coordinate 248,754 of CAWERH010000034.1, read as the reverse complement.
CTTTTTTCGCCCACATGGCGCGCAAGTCCGCCGGCCGCGGCAGGCTGCCGACATGGGTGGTAAGAATGCGTTCAGTGCTTCGTTTCATTGGCGGCTGCCTCTTTCAAACTTTCGGGACACGACGGTGAGCGTGCCGATCACCTCCGTTCAATCGTCAAAACGGAACGAAGGGTCGGCTTTCATATCGCGACAATTTTGCAGCCACTCCAACCGCAGCTTATTCGCTCCGGCGGCGCGGGCTGCTTTGATTTCCACCGCCTATGGCTTCCAATTGGAATCGCCTCCCGGGTGGATTCCCGGCCTCGTACTTCAATAGTTTCATGCGCGGGACGGAGACATCGCTGCAAACCTTGCGGATGTTGATCAGCTCGCTGGGCGAGTCCCAGTCGCTCTTCGACTCGCAGACGACTTTCGCGCAGGTGGTCTTCTTCAGCCAGGAGCAGACTTTCACGCCGCGCCCGCCTGCATCCACCAGCTCGGTCTGATAACCTTTGGTGGGGTTGTCCTTGCTAGCCTCTAAATGCACGTTCTGCACGATCGTGTAGAAGGCGCCGTCGATGTCCAGCAAGCTCAGCACCGTCTCCAGGAATACGGACAGATCCTCGGTATAGGAGAAGCCGCCATACACGTCGGTGATGATCTGGAATTTTCCGATTTCTTCCGGCGAATAGTAACGCAGCCGTTTGCCGCTGAGATACCGTATACGGTCATCGCCGAGGCGCGCGGCGTGCTGTTGCCACTTGTCCGTCCGGCGGTCCTCTATGGACATCGCGACCGCGCGCACCTTGCCGCCGGCCCCGGCGCACTTTTTACCCGGCGCCGCAACATCTTCTGGTGCGTAGTAGTCTAGTATCGCCTGCCCGGAGCCCGCTCCGATATCCAGCCATCGGTCCGAGCTGCCGCGACTGCCGAGCGCGTCACAGAAGCCGGAGGGAAGAAGTTCCAGGTAGTCCGAGAGCCCTCGGTTGGTGACGTAGCCGCCGGGAACGTCGGCGCCCTGGCTGCGGTAGATTTTTTCCTGCTTGTGCGAATTCCTCGTCGATCTGCGGTGGCAGTGGGTTCCTGTGGCCAGCCAACTCCCAGCCCAAGCAGCTGCAGAACGATGACAATCAGGACGGCCAGACCCGTTGCTGCGGTCTTCCATCCTTTCCCCGATGATCTGACTAAACCCATGACAGTTATTTTCTCCTCGCGTTGAAAAAGATGCCCTTCTGAATAGCGTTTTCGAAACTGGTCCAGCGCATAATCTAAGCTGCCGGTGGCGGCAAGGCCGAAGGCGGAGGCGGTCAGCGCGCTAACGAAAGCGATTTGCGCTTCCTCGGTATCATCAGGTTGGTCCTGGAATGCGCGCAGCGTGTGTTGGTTCGGATACTGCGCGTCTTGGTGCAGCGTGTCCCGGATCGATATCTCTCCGACTCCGGCCGGAATGAACCGGTAGAATTGCCCGCGGTTGCGCGTGGGCCAGATGTCCTCGTCCGCGCCGATCACCATCACCGGAACGGTGATTCGCTTCAGCAACTGCGGCAATTGCCGGCCGATCCCGGCGGGATCGAGCAGTACGCCGCCGAGCGCGCGGGCGCCTTCGCCCAACGCGGCGGCGACGGCGGTCGCGCCGAATGAGTGGCCCACGAGAATGATCTTGTCCGCGTCTATGCGGTTGTCGACGAGCTGCGGCGTCCGTTGAACGGCCTCGACGAGCCTGGCAAGGGCTCTGCCGTTGGCGATCCACGGACCATGTTTGGGCAAGCTGAGGGCAATGCCATGCATGCCCCAGGAGGCCACGTGCATCGCCTGGAACGCGTGGTCCTCCTTGGAATTGTCGAGACCGTGCAACACGATAACCAGGGGGGCCTTGCGGGCCGCCGCGCACAGGTACAAGTCCGCTTCCACCGTGAGATCGGGAGACACGGGAATTTCCAGGTCTCTGCGCTCGATGACGCCAAAGGGCCCGCGCAACCTGAATTCCGCTACGTCGGGCTTGCGGGACAGTAGATAGCGCTGCAGCTCGGCAGGGTCTGGGGCCTTTATCGGCGTGACTTCAGTCGCCGGAAATTGCCGAGCACAGCCAAGCGGATACATTATGAGGGCAATCAGCAGAAGGGCGGGAATGCGAAAACCTGATCGGCCGATCGCGACTGCGGTTCTTGACACGTTATTCCGAGAATGATTCACAGGGGGAAACAAAGGTCAGATTTTTACTTCCAGACTTTCGAGCTTTTTGTTTTGTTCGATCGCGCACTGGCGCCATGACCTTGAGTGCATGTGCTTCAGTCGCAGTTCTTAAGCTTAGACTCCTGACAGCGCCGTGCCATCTCCTGGGCGGTGGCAATCTGCTCGGCGGTCATTTTTGATGCAATTCTATCGCGCTTCTTTATCGCCGTATCTCCAGAATCGCCGCTCAATGCTGCGGCAGCGAGGTTAAACCACATATGCGCACGCACGAAGTCCTGCCGCACGCCTCTCCCATGCGCATACACCACACCCAGATTAATTTGCGCAAATTGGTTTCCTTGCGCTGCCGCGAGGCGATACCAGTTCACGGCCTCCTGAAAATCCTGCGGCACGCCTTGCCCTTTTTCATACGCTACACCCAGACTGTACTCTGCCGGTGCGTATCCCTGCGCCGCCGCGATGCGATACCACTTTACGGCCTCCTGAAAATCCTGCGGCACGCCTTTCCCCTCTGCATATATCGAACCCAGCCTCGTCTGCGCCCATTCGTCTTCCTGCGCCGCCGCGATGCGATACCACTTAATGGCTTCCTGAAAATCCTGCGGCACGCCTTGCCCTTTTTCATACGCCATACCGAGACTATACTGCGCCGGGGTATTTCTCTGCGCTGCGGCGAGGCGATACCACTTTACAGCCTCCTGATAATCCTGCGGCGCGCCTTTCCCCTCTGCATACATCGAACCTACCCTCCGCTGCGCCCATTGGTGTCCCTGCTCGGCAAGCTGGCGAAAGAGTTTCATCGCCTGAACATAGTCGCCGCGCTCGTACGCAGCGATTGCGTCATCAAAAGGGTTTGATGCGGCAAAACTACTGGTACCGAGAAAAAAAAGAATGGCGAGCAGGCTGTTGAAAAAGGCCCACCTGCTTCCGTATGCGCTCGATCACCTCGCTTGAATTCGTGTTCGTGTAGCGTGGTCGTGCTCGTGCGGTCTTCTCGGTCACGTTTCACGGACACGATCACGTCCATGCGCGCCTCGCATCTGGACCTTTTTGAACAACCTGGAATCAGTTGCATGACCTACGGCTCCAATTGGAAGCGCCGCGCGGGAGGATATCCCGCCTCGAACTCCCACAGTTTCAGGCGCGGGACCGAAACGTCGCTGCAAACCTTCCGAATATTTATCAGCTCGGTGGGCCTTTTCCAGTCGCTCTTCGACTCGCAGGTGACTTGCACGCAGGTGGTCTTCTTCAGCCAGGAGCACACTTTCTCGGGGCGGCCGGCGGCATCCTCCAACTCGGTCAGATACAAGATGCCGAGTTTGTCCTTGGCATTCTCTAAGTGCACGCCCGGCACCAGCGTGTAGAAGCTACCGCCGACCTCCAGCAAGCTCAGCACCCTGTCAACGAACCGCGACAAGTCCTCGGTATAGGAGAAACCGCCGAACACGTCGGTAATGATCTGGAATTTTCCAAGCTCCTCGGGCGCATAGTCGCGCAGGCGCTTGCCGGAGAGATACCGTATACGGTCATCGCCGAGACTCGCGGCCTGCTCTCGCCACTTGTCCGTCCGGCGGTCCTCTATGGACATCGCGACCGCGCGCGCCTTGGCGCCAGACCGCCGCATTTTTCAGCCGGCGCCGCGGCGTCTTCGGGGGCGTAGTAGTCGAGTATGGCCTGCCCGGCGCCCGCTCCGATATCCAGCCATCGGTCCGAGCTGCCCAGCCTGCCGAGCGCGTCACAGAAGCCGGTGGGAAGAAGCTCCGCGTAGTCCGAGAGCCCTCGGCCGGTGACGTAGCCGCGGGGAACATCGGCGCCCCGGCTGCGGTAGATTTTTTCCTGCTTGTCGAATTCCTTGTCGAGCCGCGGTTCAGTGGGTTCCTGTGGCCAGCCAGCTCCCAGCCCAAGCGCCTGCACCACGATGACGATCAGAACGGCCAAGCGCGTTGCCGCGGTCTTCGATCCTTTCACCGACGATTTGACTGAACGCATGACAATCACTTCCTCCTCGCGTTGAAGAAAATGCCTTTCTTAAGACCGTTTTCAAACCTGTTCCAGGCATAGTCCAGGCCAGCCGAGTGGCGCGCAAGGCCGAAGGCGGAGGCGGTCAGCGCGCTGACGAACAGCGATCTGCGCTTCCTCCGTGTCATCACGCGGTTGGTCCTGGAATGCGCGCAGCGTGTGCTGGTTCGGATACTGCGCATCTTCGTGGACCGTGTCCCGGATCGAGATCTCTCCAACAGCACTTGGAATGAACCGGTAAAATTGCCCGCGGTTGCGAGTGGGCCAGATGTCCTCGTCCGCGCCGATAAGTTCGAAAAAATTTGGTGTCCAGTCTTGAAATGAAATGGCCGGCTCGATTTCGCCACTCTCGCTGATCCCCTTCTCGTCCTCGTAAGGCACAGCGAGATACTTCTGCTTCTCGGCTACCGCGTGATCTGCCAAACTGGATAGTCGTCTAGGCCGTCTTGGCAAACCCTTCATTCACTTCTTTCTCGTAGGCGAGCAGCTTCTTGACGCTCGGGCGCTCCTGCATGCGCTTGTAATGCGCCATGACGCTGGGGAAGCCTGAGATGTCCACCTCCAACTGGGTGGCGCGGCGGCAGCACCAAAAGAAATGCGCGTCCGGTGCAGTGAAATGGTCGAAGAAGTATTCGCGCCCGACCAGCAAATCGTCGCCGATCCGGAAATTCTCGTAGAGAGCTTCCGTCGCGAACTTGATCACGCTGTCGGACGCGCCGGCTGCGTCGCAGACTTTGGCCGGGTTGTTGATCCGGCTCAGATAGGGGTGAATGCCGCTGGCGCACCAGCCGTGTAGCGATATCGCCTGCAACTCGTCCCACGGATCGGCGGGCAGGATCTTCGCGTCGGGGAAGGTCCGATGGACCCATTGATGGATGGCGACGTTCTCGTGCAGTATTTTGCCGTCGACGACGAGCGAAGGCACCTTGTGCTTCGGGTTGATCTTCAGATACTCGGGCGAGAAATTCTGCCGCTTGCGGAAATTGAGCGGCCGGACCTCGAAATCGGCGCCTGCTTCGGTCAGCGTGACATAGGGAGCGAGTGCGCAGGTGTTGGGGGCGTAGTAAAGGGCGATTTCCATTCACGTCTCCTCATGAGTCAGATTTAGGTCTGATCAATAAAATACCCGCCGGTCACCGCTTCCTTCCACGACTTGATCACCGACGGCACGATGCCCGCCGGCAAATCCTTTTCCGGCTTCCAAAAACTATGCACGCCGGCGCCGAAGCGGGTGATGCCGATCTTCGGCGCGGGATTCATGGCGCGGAAGCCGGGCATGATCACCTCGGCGTAGACTTCGGGGCTGTGATCGCGGCTGTCTTTGGAAATCTCGAATAGAAACGGCGGCACCGGTTTCACGTTAGGACCGGACATCTCCCTGGTGTAGCCGACGAATTGGTTGACCAGCGCTTCGGTCTCGTCCTTGTTCATCTTCATTCTTGCTGCGCTGACTCTCGCGCCCTCGGCAAGGGAACCCGTGATCGCGTGGGTGACGAGATACTCCGCTTTGAACTGCGGGCGGTTCTTGGCGCGCTCCCAGGCGTCGAGCACTTCTTCCATGAGCGCCGGCAAACGCATCAGTGCGTTGGGTCCTTCCTGGCCGAGTGACTCCGGGCCAAGATAGCGGGCGAGGTCGCGCCAGGTGCGGATGTAGAGTTCATCGAACGGATCGGTGCGCGGCTTGCCTTGTTTCTCCGGTTTTTCGTAGCCGCTGATTTTACCCAGCTCGCCGCCCCACACCTCGCGGCCGGAGCAAAGATAGCCGAACGGCGAATGCTCGGTGGCGCAGACGCCCGCCATATTCGGGATGCGCTGCGACAGCATGCAAATGAACGGGCCGCCGGTGGAATGGCCCTGGCCATAGACGGAAAATTCACCGACGGGAAAGTGGCGCCGGCAGGCTTCGATCATGCCGGCTTCGAACGCCGCCGGCCAAGCGGCCATGCGATACCAAAAAATTGTTTCTGGTTTTGCTTTCGCGAGCGTGCGCGTGCCGTAGCGGTTGCGCTTGGTCGGATCTTTGACGACGTCGTACTGGTCGGCGCGTGATCAGCTCGTCTTGTTTCCAGATCGGCGTGCGCACGGTGCCGTCGGCGTGGATCGTATCGTCGGGCCAATCGCGGCTCGGGTCGGGAAAATAAAATCTGCCGGGAAAGGTGCCGGCGATGACGCGAAAGCCGAACTTGCTGGCGAGCATCTTGGCGTGGCGCTCGATGCCTTTGAAATCGCTCGAGCCGCCGTGCAGTAGAAAGAAGCCGGCCTTCTTGCCGTCGGCGCCGGTGGGAATTTTGCTGGAATCCACCGGTTCGTGGACGACCATGCCGAGGTCCCAGTCCATGCCGAGCGTGTTGATGCGAAAAATATCTTCGGTGCTCTTGATCGGGATCTCGGGCATACCGAGAACTTCTTCGGTGTCGCTGATGCACTGTTCGCGCGAAATAAACTCAGGCGGCCGCCAGCTATTGTTTGTATTCGACATATTTCACTCTCCTCGCTTATGACTTGTTGTACTAAGGCAGGCGAAGGCGGTCAATACTTTCCCGCCAGGTTGCGAGTCCTTCGAAAGCGGATCTTAAAAACGCCAAAAGGCGGCCGGATTGACTGGACAAAGCCGCAGAAAAACGGCTAGAAGGATGTTTGCGCTGGAAAGAAGGAGAGAAGTGATGAACGTGCTGATTACCGGCGGCCTGGGCGTCAATGGCGCCGTTACCGCGCGGCTGATGGTCAAAGATGGACTGCGGCCGGTGTTGATGGATAACCGCATGGATCTGACTTTGATGGGCGACATCAAAGATCAGGTCGATATCGTGATCGGTGATATCTGCGACCAGGCCGCGCTGGAGAAAGCGGTCGATGATTACCAGGTGACGCATATTGCGCACCTTGCCGCGCTGATGCCGGAACCGGCGGAAGCCAATCCGCGCCTCGGCGTGAAGGTCAGCGCCGACGGCACGATCAACGTGCTGGAAGTGGCCCGCGCAAAGAATATCAAACGAGTTGTCTTCACCAGCTCGAAAGCAGCCTACGGCGAGATCACCGGCGAATATGCGCCGCCCACCTGCAAACCGGTGCGCGAGGATTATCCGAAACAACCGGCGGATCTTTACGGCGCTCTGAAAGTTTGCTGCGAAGAGCTGGGACGATATTACCGCGAGACCTACGGCATCGAGTTTATCGCGCTGCGCTTCGTGTCGATTTACGGCCCGGGCAAAGAAGCGCGCCACGGCCCGCTGTCTTTTTATGGTCAACTGATCGAGCGCGCGCGCAGCGGCGAGAAATGGGAGATTCCGCAGGGCGGCGACCAGCTCAACGACGCGGTTTACGTCGGCGACGTCGGCCGCGCGGTTTATCTCGCGCTCAAAGCGCCGACGCCGAAGGAATGGACGTTCAACATCGGCACCGGCAAAGCGTCGACGCCGCGGGAATTTTTGCATGCCGCGGCAAAGCTATTTCCCAATCACAAGATCGAGCTCGGTCCCGGTCCGAGCAAGTTGGGCAGAAGCAAGCAGAGCTACTGCGTTTTCGATATTTCAGCCGCGGAGAAGAATATCGGCTACGAGCCGGCTTACGATGTCGAGCGCGGCGTGCGCGACTATGTTGCGACTTTGGAGCGGTTAGGGCGATAGAAATTCGACGATTGACCACGAAAGGGCTGAAGTTCGACGATTCAAATGACATTCCGTAGGTCTCTACGATGCTGTCCTTCCCGCGCACGCGGGAATCCAGGATTCGGGTGCCGTCGAATTGCAGCCGGGATACGCCGCTTTCGCGGTGTATGAGGTCGCAGGCGCCCCCTCATTCTCTTCCCCGTCGACGGGGAGGATGTCGGATTGTGACATCAGATGAATTGCTCTTTGTGGTCGACTCAACTTACATTCGCTTACGTAAGAACATTCTAAAACAATGGAGGAATAAACTGTGGCGGAACAATCAAAGGGAACGCCGGAAGTCTGGGCGGCGGGCATCGGCCGCAAGAGCAATGCGCAGTATGGCTCCGATCTGATGGTCGAAGTCTTGCGCGAGTTGGGGATCAAATATATCGCGCTCAATCCCGGCGCGAGTTATCGCGGCTTTCACGATTCTATGGTCAATTTCGAGCCCGGCAAAGGGCCCGAGATGATCATGTGCACGCATGAAGAGATCGCCGTGGCGATCGCCAACGGTTACGCGCGGGCCACCGGCGAGATCATGGCGACGGGACTGCACAATGTCGTCGGCTTGCAGCACGCGAGCATGGCGATCTTCAACGCCTGGTGCGACCGCACGCCGATTCTCAATCTTGGCGGCGGCGGGCCGCAGGATACCACCAATCGCCGCTCGACGGATTGGGTGCATACGGCGCTGGTACAAGGCTTGGCCGTGCGCGAGTACGTCAAGTTCGACGACCAGCCGAGCACGGTCGACGGCGTCGCGGAATCTTTTCTGAAAGCCTATCGCATCGCCATGACCGAACCGAAAGGGCCGGTTTATATTTGCCTCGATTCCGATGTCCAGGAAGCGAAGATCGACAAGCCGATGGTGGTGCCGCATGCGCAATTCTTCCGCCCGCCGGCGGGGCCGGGACCCAATCCCGAGTCGCTGCGCAATGCGTCGCGCTTGCTGGCCGAAGCGCAGTGGCCGGTGATCGTCGCCGGTGAACTGGGCCGCAATCCCAAAGCGTTGCCGCCGATGCTGGACCTGGCCGAGGCGTTGGGCGCGCCGGTAGTGGACTCCGACGGCCGCTACGCTTTTCCGAGCACGCATCCGTTGAATCTTACCAACGCGCGCGAAGACGCGCTGCGCGGCGCGGACGTCGTGCTGGCTCTCGACGTTCCCAGTCTCGGCGTGCCGCTCGGTCCGTCGGTGCGCGAGCGCGGCAACTTTGCGCCGATCATTGCGCCGAGCTGCAAAGTGATCCACATCACGATGCTCGATCTCGAGCGGCAGAGTTGGGTGACCGACAATATGTGGCTCTTGCCGGTGCACGTGCCGATGGCTGCCGATACCGCGGTGGCGCTGCCGCAATTGCTCGAGCAGGTGCGCGAGCGCTTGAGCGCCAACCCCGATTCCGCGCGGCAAGTTCAAGAACGGCGCGCGAAGGTCGAAGCGATCTATCGCGAGACGCGCAAGAAAAGCCAGGAATGGATCGAGAAAACCTGGAACGAAAAACCGATCTCACAGGCGCGCTTCTTCAGCGAGATCAACAAGCGCGTGCAAGGGAAGGCGTGGGCGCTGGTCTCGTCGCACGGGCGGCGCTGGCGCGAAGCCATCGAAGTCACCGAGCCGGCGCACGGCATGGGCGGCGGTCGCGGCGGGGGCGTCGGCTACGGTTTGCCGTCTTCCATCGGCTCGGCTCTGGGTTTCAAGGAAAGCGGCAGACTCTGCGTGAGCATTATCGGCGACGGTGATTTCCTGATGACCTCGAACGCGCTGTGGACCGCGGCGAAGTATCAGATCCCGCTGCTGGTCGTGGTGCTTAACAATCGGTCCTACTATAACGACGAAGAACATCAGGAGCGCATGGCGCGCGCGCGTCAACGGCCGATGGAGAACAAAGGCATTGGCATTCGCATCGAAGATCCGGCGCCGGACCTAGGGGCGATCGCGCGCGCTCTCCATGTCGATGCGTTCGGTCCGGTCACCGAACCTGATGAATTGGGAGCGACTTTGGACAAAGCGATTGCGATCGTCGAAAGCGGCAAACCGGCAGTGGTCGATGTGATCACGCAGCCGCGCTGAATCAGAGGAATGAATGGCGCGCATCATTAAAATGATTTTGCTGGGTTTGTCGCTTGCCGCGTGGGGATGCGCGGAAAAAAAAATCGCTGAGCCGACGCCAATCGAGCGCGGCAAATATTTGGTCACGCTCGGCGGTTGTCATGACTGTCACACGCCCAAGCTTCCTGTTCCGGGCGGCAGCCCCATGTTGGACGAGAAGCACTTGCTTGCCGGCCATCCGCAGGATGCGCTGTATCCGACTTGGAATCCCGCTGATCTGCAACAGCGCAATGCGATGGCGCTGGCAAATCCGATGCTGACTGCATGGGCCGGCCCCTGGGGCGTCAGCTTTGCGATTAACTTGACGCCGGACAAGGAGACCGGGATCGGTGAATGGAGCGAGAATAATTTTATCCAGTCGCTGCGCACCGGCAAGCATCAAGGCCAACCGAATGGCCGAGCTATTTTGCCGCCGATGCCATGGGAAAATGCCAAGGCGATGACCGATGACGATCTCAAGGCGATGTTTGCCTACTTGCGCAGTATTCCAGCGGTGAAGAACCAGGTGCCGCTGCCCGTGATTCCGGCCGCGCCGGAAGCGAAACCATGACTGTGCGGACATTGTCTGCATTAAGGAGAATAGGTGATGAACAAGCTGATCGAGGAAAATCTTATGGCGGTGCTCAAGCGCGAAGGTCTGGAACCGACGCCGGGCGACTTGGAGCAGTTTTCGGAGATCATCGAGCTCTACATGGAAAACCTGAAGCAGCTTCACTCGGTAAATCTCGGAGCGGAAGAGCTCGGGCCGGTATTTCGACCGGAGTGGACGGGGAAGTAAGAGTCAAGAGAAAGATCTCTCACTTCGTTCGAGATGACAATCGATCGGCGTATTTCCAGAGTGCACGTGTCATTTCGACCGCAGGGAGAAATCTTTCTCCATTTCTTCGTCACTAGTCTAGAAACAGAAAGGAGCCTTGCCATGGCCGTCGCAGAAAAACCTCTCTATTACTTGTCGATTCATGAAGCGCAGCAACTGATTAAAGACCGCAAACTCTCGCCGGTGGAGTTGACGCGCGCCGTTCTCGATCGCATTGCTGCGGTCGACGATAAGCTGCATGCCTACATCAATCTTGATGGCTGACAGCGCCCTGCAGGAAGCGCGCGCGGCGGAGGCGGAGATTCAAAAGGGCAAATGGCGCGGGCCGATGCACGGTATCCCGTCGCGGTCAAAGATCAGTTGGATGTCGAGGGCGCGCCGGCGCGCATTCGGCAGTTCACCCAAGGCGTCGGCGATGCCACGGCGGTGCGCAAGCTACGCGAAGCCGGCGCGGTGATGATGGGCAAGCTGCACATGAGCAGCTTGCCTGACGCGGATCTGCCATTGCCGCGCAATCCATGGAACACCGAGCATATTACCGGCGGTTCGAGCACGGGATCGGGCGCGGCGGTAGCGGGGGGCCTTTGTCTCGGCTCCCTCGGCGAAGATACGGCCGGCTCGATTCGCAACCCGTCGGCCTTTTGCGGTCTCGCGGGATTGAAGGCAACTTATGGTCGGGTGAGCCGGCACGGCTTGGCGCCGCTCAGTTGGTCGCTCGATCATTGCGGGCCGATGGCGCGGATGGTCGAAGACTTGGCGCATATGCTGAACGCGATCGCCGGTCACGATCCGAAAGATCCGACTTCGAGCAGCATGCCGGTCGTCGATTACGCCGGCGCGCTCCACGCAGACATCAAAGGGATGGTGGTCGGCGTGCCGCGCGCTTACATAGATGAATGCGCGCCGCGCACCGCGCCGATCGTGCTGCAACGCGTGGAAGAAGCGATCGGCGCATTAAAATCCTTAGGCGCGCGGGTGGAAGAGATCAAAGTCCCGACGCTGCACTTGGCGACGATCGCCAACGCGGTGATCTACTATAACGAATTTTGGGCGGCGCATAAGAGCGACGCGGCGGCGATTTTAAAAACCGGCGCGGCGCAGCGGCGCGCTCGGATCTATTTGGGACTGCTCACGGGCTCGGCCGATTATATTCAGGCGCAACGGATTCGCAGCCGCTGCCGCGGGGAGTTGGCGGAGGTTTTTCAAAAAGTTGATTGTCTGGCGCTACCGAACCAAGCCGGCCCAGCTCCGCGGGTGGAAGACGTGGGACCGATCGATACTCTATTCAAGCATGTTGTGCCCGAATATCACGGGCCATTCAATTTAGTTGGCTTGCCCACGTTGTCCGTGCCGTGCGGTTTTTCCGAGAACAATTTGCCGATCGCGTTACAACTCGTAGGCAAGCCGTTCGACGAGCTGACGGTGCTGCGCGCGGGATACACGTATCAGCAGCAGATGAAATGGTACGAGAGACGGCCGACTATTTAGGCAAGAGGCGCGTAGGGGCGCGATTTATCGCGCCCTCTTGGCTTGATCAAAAGCCCTGCCTGATGGGTCGACGTTCAAGCCGTTCAAAAAGCTCAAATCTTTTCGAGAAGAGGAGAATCATGGAAATACAGAGAATCAATCCGCGGGAGTGGAACTGCAGCGCGGCGGTGTTCGGCGATCTGGTTTTTCTTTCCGGCACGGTGGCCGACGACAAATCGCTCGACATGAAAGGGCAGACCGCGCAGGTGCTACAAAAGATCGACGCCGTACTCGCAAAAGCCGGCACCAACAAATCGCGTATCGTGAGCGCGACGGTGTACATGGCCGACGCCAGTTTGAAAGACGAGATGAATGAGGCGTGGATGGCGTGGGTCGACCGCTCGAATCTGCCGACGCGCACCGCCGTGGGCGCCGAGCTGACTCCGGGGACAATGGTCGAGATCACGATCTGCGCCGCGAAATAAACGCGGCGCTGCGAACTGGTGTTGAGCAGTAAAACTCTTTGTTTTGCTGGTTACTCTTGCTGAGAGTTTATGAATCGTTCCGTTGACCTGCTCGGCAATTTTACTTGATACGCGTCGTGGTCGGTTCTCGTCCTCCATCGCGCGCTGTTGTCACCGCACCCAGTTTTTCGTTTCACGGGCTGATCGATGCATTTCAGGCGAACAGCCTATTCGCATCTTGCGCGTGCCCAGCTCGCGCTTGCTATTCGGCTTCATTTGAAATACTAACCCAAAATCCTCACGGCGAAAAATAAATTTGTAAAAGAAGTTTACAACATTGAACAGACCAATCAGATGAGGAATAAGGGACTATGCCGGAACAACTTTTAACCTTGGAACAAGTCGCCGAATACTTAAACGTCGATAAGTTTACGGTCTACCGTTTACTATCTGATAAGCAGCTGCCGGCTTTCAAAGTCGGCAACCAGTGGCGATTCAAAAGAAGGATGATCGAGAACTGGTTGAACCAACATTCCAACGTGCGGCGCGCCGATTCCAAGTCAGCCTCCGTTTGAAATCGCCCTGACAAATTTCAGCTCGCGATCTCCTTCGTTCTCTTCTGCTTCCCGACAAACCGCCGCGATATTGTAGCCGTCCGGATCCGACACCACGCACCGTTAGTCGCTTGCCGTATTACGGTCGAAAGCGTGGGTAAAACAACCAGGAACGCGACTCGCTTCATGTCGTTCTCCCTCGCTCAGTAACCGCTCGATTGGATTCTCTGAATGAATGTGGGGTCGAGGATGGACTCCGGCTTCAATGTCGAAAGCTTGGGATTGTTTCGGGACAGGATGGAGTAGATTTTTTGTAGGCCTTCAGGCTTGGGCCGCAAATCGCTGCTGTACGCCGCAACCATCGCGTTGTAGCCGATTTCCGCGTCTTCCACGCGGTTAAGCCGGAGATATTTGGCCATAGTCTTTAAGGCGACCGGTTTGTTTTCCGGCTTTTGAAAGAACCGCAGTGAGTCGATGGTTCCCTTGAGCAGCGCTTCGTAGGTTCTCGCATCCTGATGCGCGACGTTCTTCCTGACCACCAAAGAGGAACCGACGTAGGGGATCGGCGCTCGGCTCAAATCGACCAGCAGCGTGTAGCCTTTTTTCTTGAGCGGCGCGCTGAAGGTCGAGCCCATCCAGGATGCCTGGGCGCGCCCGGTTTCCAGCGCTTGGATGCGCGACGGTTGATCGCCGAGAACGATAAAACGGATGTTGTCACGGTCCTGGTCGAGGCCGAGGTAATCCAAAGCCAGCATATTGTTCGCCCAACCGCCGCCGCCGATACTTTGGATCGCGACCAATTTGCCTTTGAGATCCTCCGGTCGTTTGAACTCCGGGCGCGCCATGAAATCGCCTTCGGGGCGTTGGAACAGCGCGCCGATGATCACGACGTCCAAGCCTCCGGCGGCGAGATTCAACACGGCGTTGGAGCTGGTCAGAACCGCATTCACGTCACCGGATACCAAGGCCGAAGCGGCGAGCGATCCAACGCGCATGTAGATGACTTCGACGTTGAGGCCGTGCTTGCGGTAAAACCCTTGCTCGACGCCGACCCAGAGCACGGCGGGATTCTCGCCGCTCGTGCCGTTGGCGATGCGGAATGTCGATGCTGTTTGCGCCGCGGCCGGGTGCGCCCAAATCAAGGCGCAAAGCACCGCGACTGCGAGCAACCGAAGACTAAAGGTGTCAAGTAAATCGTCATGAGCCAATTTCATCTAGTGTAGTTCTCCTGAACGATGGGTCTGATAGAGCCCGGAAATTAGATCAAGAAGGCGTCGGTTGTCAAAAGCGGAGAATCAAAAAAGCAGCGATAAGCCTCGGCGAAGATTCGCGTTGCTTAATGCGGCCGGAGCTCCGACCAGACGAGCCGCAGGCCGACAAAAACCAAAGCCAGCGCGAGGCCGCGGATGATCGATTTGCCGCCGATGCGGTTGGACAGGCGCGCGCCGATCTGCGCGCCAATCAAGACGCCGACGGCTAGGATCGCGGTACGCCGCACGCCGTGCTCGAAGGCGCCGTTGAAGATGTGCACGATCGTGCCCGTCAAAGCCATGACCGCGAGCACGAAGTGGGAGGTCGCGGTGGCGACGTGAACCGGAAAATTGAGCAGGCGAGAAAGCGCCGGCACGTGGATGAAACCACCGCCGACGCCGAGCAAGCTGGAAACAAAGCCGACAAAAACACTCAGCACGATGCCGATTACCGGGTTGTACGCATACTGATAACGCACGCCGTCGGCGTCGATGAAATCACGGAACGTCAGTTTGCTGGTGCTGGCACTTGAATTCGTAGCTGCCGCTTTCGCCGAACCGTGGGCATGATCCTCTTTGGCCGAAAGCCAGAGAAAAGCGCCCGCCGCGATCATGAGTACACCAAAAACGATATCAAAGACTTGGCGCGGTACATACGCCACGGAGATCGCGCCTAAAATCGCGCCCGGGATTGTCGCGACCGCGAAGACGATGCCGGATTTGAAGTCGATGCGCTTCATGCGCGCATACGCGAACGAGCCCGACAGCGCGTTAAAAAACACCACCGCAAGAGAAATGCTCGTGATCAGCTCGGTGTTTTCGTCGGGATAGACGATGAGCAAAATCGGCACGAGGATGAAGCCGCCGCCGGCACCGATCAAGGTGCCGAACGCGCCGATGGCCAGCCCGAGGGGAAATAACCAAAGATAGGTGACGGGCATTTCTATGCGAGGATTTCTAAAAGCATCATCGGTGATTGAGCAGTCGGCGGCGACGTAAACTCGAAGCTATCACGATGAGGAGTCTTTATTAAGCGGAGTCGGAGGACATGTAATGCGTCTTGTTGTTGCCTCAGAAGTGAGCGGCATCATTCGGATGGATTGCCTGCCAGATCGAAATTTGTGTAGGGGCGTATAAAATACGCCCTTCCTGGATGCCGGTTTTCACCGGCATGACGAAATATTGCCCTGATTTGCACAACGGATTTGGTTTCGGCGACCTAGTGACTGCTCAAGCCGTAAAATCTTTCGGCGTTGCGATAACGCACCGCGTCTTTGTCGTCGTCGCTCAACCGCTTGTTTTCGTCCAGCTCTTCGAGCTCGGCTTTGCAAGTGTCGTTGTTCACCTCGTGGGGAAAGTCCGAAGAAAAGATAAACGGTTTATTCCCGACAATGCTGACCGCGAAGGGCAGGGTAAGCTCGTCACCCTCGACGCCGATGAAGATGCGGCCCTCGTCGACGTGGCGTTTGATGTAATCGGTGATCGATTCTTTGTCGCGTAATTTTAAAAACCTGCCGCGCGGGTCGTACTGCACGTGACTGTTCCAGGCGCGCTCGAAGCGCTCGATGCAGTTGACGAACCAGCCGGCGCCGGCCTCCATGAAGCCGAAGCGAACCTTGGGATACTTGTCGAAAATACCATTGAAGAGAACGCCGCCGAAGTTGACCATCTGGCCGAACGGGTGGCCGAGCGCGTTCACCGGCGCGTAGGGCGTCATGTCGTCGAGACCCATGTGATCGTGCACGCCGCCGTGAATGCCGATGCAACATTCGAGGCGATTGGCCTCCTCGTAGATCGGCCAGTATTTTTCGTCGCCGAGATGATTCTGCGCGCCCATCACTCCCGTGCTCGGCAGCATGGCGCCGCAAAAGCCCAGCTCTTTGACGCTGCGGCGCAGCTCTTTCACCGCTTCCGCCGGCTCTTGCAAGGGGATCAAGCCGAGGGCTTGAAAGCGATTGCTCTTGCTCAAGTACTCGTCGTGCATCCAGTCGTTATAGGCGTGCGCCAGCTCGACGGCCCAATCCAAGCTGACGACTCGGCCGAAAGACAAACCGTTGGTCGGGTAGAGCACCGCGCTGGTCAACCCGACGTCTTCCATGAAATCGATCCAGCCCTCGCGGCCGACTTTGGCGAAGGCGCCAGGCGGAAGAAAATGGGCGTTGGCCGAGTGCAGATGATCGTTGGGCGGATAGGGGCTGCGGCTCGAGCCGAAGCGGTCGCGATACTTCTCCGGCATGCGCGCCGCGATCGCCGAATGATCTTCGACCACGTGGCCGTCGCCGTCGATGATTTTATGTTTCTTGGTATTCATGGGGTCATCCTTCTTCTTTCGAAGTGTCATTCTGAGCCGCAGGCGAAGAATCTCGTTTTACACGCGTCGAGATCCTTCGCTCGCGCTCAGGATGACCCTCTCGTCACGAGAGGGTCAACTGATAAAACCGCTGCGAATTGCCGAACAGGATCGCGTCCTTGTCCGCCGCCGTCAGTTGGCTGTTCTCGCGCAGCTCTTCGAGCTCGTGCTTGCAGGTTTGCGCATCGACCTCGTGCGGATAATCGGTGGAGAACACGTAGGGCTTGTTGCCGGTGATGCGCACGGCCTCGGCGATGCTGAGCTCCTCGCCCTCGCAGCCGATGAAGATGCGGCCATCGTCGATGTGGCGCAGAATATAATCGATGATCTTTTCGCCTTTCTTGAGCTGCAAGAAGCGGCCGCGCGGATCGTATTGCACATGGCTTTCCCATGAGCCGGTGAAGCGTTCCATGCAGGTCAAGAGCCAGGCGCAGCCCGCTTCCATGAAGCCCACGCGCAGGCCGGGAAATTTATCGAAGACGCCGTTAAAAATAATCCCGGCGAAGGCGATCATCTGGCTCATCGGATGGCCGAGCGCATTGGCGACGGCGTAGGGGCTCATATCATCCATCAGTAAATTTTCATGGGCGCCGCCGTGGATGGCAATCGCGCAGCCGAGCCGTTCGGCTTCGCCGTAGATCGGCCAATATTTCTGCGAGCCCAGGTGCGGCATGTTGACGCCCATGGATGGCAGCATCGCGCCGGAGAAACCGAAGTCGCGCACGATGCGCCGCAGCTCGATCACCGCTTCCGCCGGTTCCTGCAGCGGGATCAGGCCCATCGCCTTGAAGCGCGGGCTTTTCGATAGATAGGTGTCGTGGATCCAGTTATTGTAAGCGCGCGCCAGCTCGATGGCCCAGTCGCGGCTGACGATCTTGCCGAAGGCGAGACCGGCGCTGGTGTAGAGCACTGTGGTGCCGATGCCGACGTCTTCGAGAAACAGCTCCCAGCCTTCGCGCCCGACGTTGGCAAACGCGCCCTTCGGCGTGTAGTGCCGGTTGGCGGTATGCAGATGGTCGATGGGCGGAAAGGGATTCTTGCCGCGCGCTTCCGAAAAGCTTCGGCCGACATATTCCTCGGGCATATACTTGACGATGCTGGCGATGTCTTCGACCACGTGGCCGTCGCCGTCGATGATTTTGTGTGCGGTTGCTGTGCTCATGATTTCTCCCTAGAATTGGGTTTGGCTGCAATGCGTTTCTTTTATACTTAAATCTGGGCTAAGGTCCAGCAAACGGCAGGTCGATTTGCGCTTCGCCGCGGCAGCCAAAAACGAAGCCCCTCGGTGTAATGCCGAGAGGCTTCGTGTCTGACCTTGAACCCTTCGATTTACTCAGGGCAGGCCTTTGAACCTTTGAACCTTGAACGAATACAGCTACGCTGTTTTTCTAATCTGCTCTTTGCCCATCGGATACTTCTCGCAAAGCGTCTTTCCAATACGCCGCGATCTTCTTGCTGTTGTCTTTGACTTCCTGGGGGATGATTCTCCACGGCGCGCGCAGCGGACCGGCGGTGCAATAGTCGGCTTCGTTGACGGCCAGTTTGAAAACATTCTCGCGCCAGGTCAGATTGCCGATGTTCGGCCCGACCCGATTGAGGCCTTCGAGATCGAGACAGATCTGTGTCGCCAAGTCCCAGTCCTGCGCCAAGCAAGCGTCACGCAAAGCCATCACCGGCGATGGTCCCATCCAAACATTGAACGACCAGCAGCCCGCCGCGCCGAGCTGATAATAAGGAAACATCTGTGTCTGGTTGACGAAAACGCTCATCTTGCCCTTGGTGATGTTGCACAGCTCGACGAACTGCAGCGGCGTGCGGTGCGAATCTTTCATGCCGACGATGTTGGGCTTCTCGGTGATTTTCTTGAATGCGCTGACGGGAATCGTTACGCGATGATGGGTCGGGTTGTGATAAATCATCACGCCCATCTTCGGCAGCGCGTCCGCCACGTCATGATAAAACTGCACGGCGTTGTCGACGGTCGCCGGATAATAGAAGGGCACACCCAGCAGCAAACCGTCTGCCCCAGCTTCCTGGGCAAACTTCGCCTGACGAATCGCCTCGCGCGGATTCAAATTGGTGCAGCCGACAAATACCGGCACCCGCTTCTTCACGGCCGCGACGGTCGCCTCGATCAATTTTTTGTGTTCGTCCCAGAGCAGCGTGTGAAACTCGCCGAAACTTCCGGTCGTCGTAAGAACGTTGATTCCGCCGTCGCGGATAATTTTGTCCACCGTTCGCGTCAGCTCGTCGGTATCGACCGTATCCGTCGCATCGATCCGGTCGCCGTCCTTAGTCGTAAACGCCGGCATCATCGCCATGATGCCCTTGAGATCATTCGAAGTGATCATTTTGTTCTCCTTGATTGAGTTTGTCGGATTCTCCAATAGGGAACAGAGGAGTCAAGCTCTTTCGATTACATTCAAATGAGCTGACAGAACGATTCCTTTCGAAGCTGTACGAGGGTTTTGGAGATCCGGCAAAAATTGGACGCCGGCCGTGCGAATCTACCGTCGGTCAAAACAGATTAAACGGTCCGATCGCTCGGGCATCACGTACCGCGGCAAAATTGACAGGTGTATACGATAATCATATACTTCTGTCATGGCTGAGTTCTTGCGTGGAGTTGCTGGATTTAACTGGGATAAAGGAAATACTGGCAAGAACGAAAGCAAACACGGTGTCACGGATCGCGAGTCGGAGGAAATCTTTTTTAATAGACCTTTGGTCATCGCCCGGAGTGCAAAAGGCGAATCGGAGATTCGGTTTGCGGCGCTAGGGAAAACCTACGGAAGTCGGCTTTTAACGGTAGTGTTTACCCTGCGCGCCAGAAAGGTTCGCGTGATCAGCGCGCGTCCCATGGAGGCGGAGTTTCCGTTATTTCCTTCCGTGATTGTTTGAAGCTCGATGCGTTGATCCTTTAGCCAAAGCGGCGATGAATCCTAATCATGAAAATGGATCCCCTTGACTAAAAGATGAGCTTAGTTCTGTGCAAGGACTTGATCGGCATCGGCGGCCTGCTTCAGCTGGCGCGGGGTGGCGCCGGCGCGCCGCGCTATCCCCGCCAACGTTCGACGGGATACTGCTGAGCGCGGTTTAGCCCCGACGATTTCCAATGTCGACGCGGCTTTGTCGCGGTGCTTGATCAGCAGCCATTGTCGGTCGCGCATTCGCACCAGCACCCACGAGCCCTTGAGTTTCGTGCCGTGCAGAGTGAACTTGAGATCGCCCTTGGCGAGCGCTGCGTCGACATCGTCGACTTCCGGCTCCCAGGTGCCGCGATCCCAAATCATCACGGTTCCGCCGCCGTACTCGCCTTCCGGGATCACGCCTTCGAAGCGATTATATTCGATCGGGTGGTCTTCGGTCTGCATGGCGAAGCGTTTGTTCGCCGGGTCGAGGGACGGACCTTTGGGAACCGCCCAAGAAAGCATGACGCCGTCATGTTCCAGGCGGAAATCGTAATGCAAGCGGCTCGCGCGGTGCTTTTGGACGACGAATTCCAGAGCTTTTTTACGCGATCGCTTCAGCTTGCCGGCGGGCTCGGGGGTGACGTCGAAGCGGCGCTTGCGGCTGTACTCGGCGAGTTTGCCGAAGAGGCTCAAGTCGGACGTCGGCGAACGGATTTTCTTAGTCGGCTTTTTCATTTCGTTGCGATGAAGCGCAATTTAATCGTCAGACACGCTTCTACGTCATAGTCCGACAGTCGAACCGTCACGACCCACGAGCACGTACACGAGTCTATATTTGCTTGCTTCATCATTCAGATCGAACTCCGCGATAACCGGCGCATGGTCGCTAGTGCCCACCTCGCGATAGGCAACGCACCGGACGGCTTTAGCTGCCAAGGACTCGCTCGCCAGGATGTAATCGATGCGCCAACCGAGGTTGCGCTCGCGCAACTTGCGCCAGGGCGCCCACCAGGTGAAAAGATTATCATTGTCCGGGTCGAGCGCGCGGCCGACATCGACGAGCCCGCGCGCCAGCATGCGCTCGAGGATTTCTCTTTCCTCGGGGCGCTGTCCCACCACGGCGGGATTGCGGTCTTTAGGGTGCACATCGCGTTCGCTGCGCGCGATATTGATGTCGCCGCACAAAACGATGCGCAGGCCGTCCGCGTGAGCGGCGTCGATGAACGGCTCCATCTGCCGCAAAAATTCCATCTTCGCGGCGAAATCTTTGCCGCCGTTCGGCACATATACCGAGACGAAGAGAAGATCGCCTACCTGCGCCGTCACGATACGGGTTTCGACGTCGAAAGCGGGATGGCGAAACTGCGGCTCGTCAGCAAATGCATCGCGCCGGATGTGCAGCCCCACACCCGAGTAAGCGCGCTCGCCGTGCCAGTAACAACGATATCCCTGCAGCTCGCACAGCGCCGCCGGCACCTGAGCCACGGCCGATTTGAGCTCCTGCAGGCAGACCACGTCCGGCCGCTCGCGCTCGATCCATTCAAGAACCTGAGCCTCACGCGCACGGATCCCATTAACGTTCCAAGTGGCGATTTTCAGCATTTGGCAAAATTATAAAAAGAGGCCATGCAATGTTCAACACGGTTGGACTGGATGAATAGAAAGATTCGGATTGTTCGCCGGGATCGGTTACTTTGGTTCGTACGCAGCGGCTTTTTCTTCTACCAGAAATCCGATTTTCCTTCTCTTCGGGTCCGGTGACGCCATCAGTTGGCGGATCGCGTCGAAGACGACCTTGAACTGCGCATCATATTTCTTCTCCAATTCGGCTAACTTTCGAGCCAGCTGCGTATTCGTCGCCAGCATCTGCCGCAGCCGAACGAAGGCGCGCATGATTTCTATATTCACTCGGATCGCACGTTCACTGTTCAGGACGGTTGATAACATGGCGACCCCCTGCTCGGTGAAGGCATACGGCGCGTAGCGTCTACCGCCGCGCCCTTTGTTTGAGGTCGCAAATTGCGACCTCAAAGATGCGGCTTCTTCTGCGGTCAGTTGGAACATGAAATCTTCCGGAAACCGGGCTCGGTTACGCCTGACCTGTTCGTTGAGTCGCTTGGTTGTTACACCATACAGAGCTGAGAGATGAACATCGAGCAAGACTTTATGACCACGAATAAGGAGGATAGATTTTTCGATGCTCTCAATTGGCAATGCTTTAGCCACCGGATTTACTCCATTCGACAAGTCCGATGAAATACCCGCGGATCTTACGGGACGGGCGGGTTTCCGGCAAGACAGATATGCCTACAACCTAGCACTCCGCAGATTGGAAAATGCGGCCACTGCCTAAAGGTTTCTCCCGTCAGTAATCTTCAAACAGATCGTCCTCCCCCGGCTGTCTAATTCCTCCAAGAAAGTCAGCGCGCAATTCGCGAAAACTCGAAACACTCAGCTAATTTTCCAAAGATTTCGCGCTCGTGAATAGGTGAAACGAAATTGGCATAAGGCTTGCGCCCTTGTAATAACCAACAATCCTCAAGGAGAGAAAAGATACCGATCAGCCGAATTAAACTGAAGGAACGAACAAAGAACAATCGAGGGGTGCGTCGTCTTTTCGATTGGGAGTTGGCGAGACTTATTGACTATCAAGCCCTGCCGCGGATCCTAAAACCCTCAGCAAAGGGTGGCAGGTGAGATTTCGCAGCTTACGAGTCCGTCGCTTCACGAGGCGTCCTGTCTAACCCGGCCAGGGCGCCTTTTTTTCTTTCTTGCGCATGGGCGCGTCCTTGACTAATCGACGCAATAAAAAGAGTTCAACGACGGCATGCTTCTGAACACAGAAACCGCTCTCAGCAGAAATGGAGGCAAACACGATGTTAAACACTACCGAAGTCGATAGAGTTAGGGCGAATACAGAGAGTGAAGTGAATCAAAAAATCGATTCTCGAATCGATGAGAATATCCAGTTATACCGAAGCAAAGAGGCCACCGATATTCTTCAACGACTTTATGAGCTGGAACGGGAGTGGGATATTGAACGCGTGCTTGAGATGATGGCGTCGTCGTTTTCACTCACGGGCCTAGTTCTTGGCGGAACGAAAAACAAACTGTGGTTCATCGTTCCGACCATCGTTCTTTCGTTTCTTCTAATGCATGCAGTGCAAGGATGGTGTCCGCCCTTGCCCATCCTAAGAAAGCTTGGTTTTCGTACGCGTGAAGAGATTGACCGCGAGCGATACTCCCTAAAAGCGATTCTCGATAGTAGGGGAGCTAAGTAAAAAATCTTCGCCATTGTTTCGTCCTCACTGGAGTCATTGAAGTCTCAATGTTAGGAGGAATCTCCCGATGCTGAAATACGAAGTACAACAATCGGAAAACCATGCTGAATTCGTTGTTTCCGCAATAGACTCCCAAAACGGAGGTGAGATTTATCTAGCGTTGTTTTCCGGCCCGAAGGCCAAAGAACGAGCCGACGAATACGCTACGTGGAAGAACCGCGCAGTCGACATGCCTGAGGTCGCGCCTCTGCGTCGCTGATACGAACACAACCAAGGCATCTGGCGACCTGTTCAAATGTGCCTTGCTGTATGCTATGAATGATTGCTGCGTCACTGGCGATGGTTCCCCGAGACCTTCGCGCTTCTATGGGCTCGCTTCCGCTACGCGCTCATATTCGGAAATGACCTGAGCGCCCAGCAACAGCAAAGTCGCCGCGACATCCAAGCTAAGCAATACCGCGATTGCCGTGGTCAGTGATCCGTACACCAGACCGACCTGCGACAGAGTGGCGAAGTACCAGACCAGCACATGACGCGTGAGCTCCCAAAGCAGTGCCGCCGTTACGCCGCCGATCAGCGCGTGCCGCAGTGACAACCGTCCGACCGGCATGACCAAGTAGATGGATGTGACAACAAAGATCTCTCCACCGAATCCGAGCAGATAGAGAAGCACGCCGGAGACACGGCCAAGGGACCAGTTACGGCCCAAAACATCAACGCTTTCCTGCCCCATCGCCTGCAGGCTGCCGGAGACGAGCGTCACCAGCAACACGCCGAGGCCCAGGAACAAGATGTAGCAATAGGGAAGTAGCGCAGAGACGAGAAAATGGCGCCTGCGGGTGGCGATCCGGTGAATGAAAATTACCGACATTGCGTTCTCCAGAACGGAGAATGCGAGGGAGCTAAAAAATATCATGGTCGCCAATAGCACCCAGCCGAGGATGTCGCGATGATTAAGAAAGTTCATCAGCTCAGCCACAATCATTTTGGATTGACCCGGAATCAGCCACTCTAGATAGTGGCCAAGAGTACCGAGCAACTCGGCCTGATCAATAACGTAGGAGAGCGCGATGACCGTAAGAATCAGCAGCGGAACAATAGATAAAAGCGCATAGTAAGCGACGGCGCCCGCCAAAAGAAGTCCCTGGTTGGCGCGAAATGCCTTGAGCGTCTGGATCGCGAAAGCCGCCGGATGCTTCAAAACAATGCGGGCTTCAGACATAACGATTATTGCAAAATCTCAAAGTTCTCATCGAAGATAGTCAGCCACTTCACTCACCTGCTATGCCTAAACCAAGAGTTTTTGAGCATTTTCCGTCCGAGTGTGCGGTTTTCCTGAATGGCCAAGCCGTCAGCCATGCATTCAAACATAGCACTCCGGACATTGGAAATACCGCGCCAGGTAAAAGTTTTCGCTCAAAGTGCGCGATCGAGCCTTCAAAGATCCGGCTTTATCTTAACGTGGGTGAACGGCGCGCAGAGGTTGAGCTGCCGCAAGATTGACATCGGAAATTCTTGGGCTAGCCGGCACGGTCACTTGAGACGTGGGCTTGGAGTTATACACTGAATGAATGTGCAATCAGTGGAAATGCAGGAGACCCGGCAGTGACGAATAGGTTCGAGATTGCCGCGGAGCTGCGGGCGATGGCTCGCCTGCTCACGATCAAGGGGGATAATCCCTTTAAGGCGCAGGCCTACGTGCGAGCGGCGAGCGCGCTGGAAAATCTTAACGAGCGATCTCGATGTGCTCGTCAAAGCTGGACGCCTAACGGAAATCGCCGGAGTCGGCAAGGCGCTGGCGGCGATCATCGAGGAGATTTACCGTACCGGCGAATGTTGGATGCTGCAGCAACTCCGCCAGGAGCTGCCGCGCGGGACTGTGGAGCTCAGCGAGGTGCCGGGCCTGAACCTCAAAAAGATTATCGCTCTCAATGAGGCATTGCGCGTTGAAAACATCGGCGATCTCAAGTCGGCCTGCCAGCAAGGCCTGGTCAGCAAGGTTAAAGGCTTTGGACTTAAGTCTCAGGCGAAGCTGCTCGCCGATATCGAAAAGCTCGGAACTCATAAAGAAGACGGCTCTCTGCTGCTCCATCGTGCGCACGAACAAGCGGAAAGAATTCTTCAGCACCTGCGCATTTGTCCGGAGTTGATCGGTGCGGAAGTCGCGGGAGCGCTGCGGCGGCGCAAGGAAACCGTCGAGGAGATTGCGATCGTGGCGTCCAGCGATCAGCCGCGAGCGGTGCTCGATCATTTTTTGCGCTTTCCGGCGCTCTCCCGTACTGCCGAGCTTGACGAGAATCGATGTCGTGGATTTCTCGCCGATGGCGTCCTAGCGGACCTTACCGTCGTGGCGCCGGATGATTTCGTCGCTGTGCTTCACGAGCGGACCGGCGCGCCAGGCCATCTCGCAAAACTTGGGAGTATCGCGCGCTCGAAGGGGATAACTTTGCTCGCCGATGCGCCGAGTCCCAAGAGCGGCAAACCGCCGCGTTTCAAAAGTGAAAGCGAAATTTATCAGTGCCTGGGGCTGCCAGTATATCGCGCCGGAACTCCGCGAAGATGAAGGCGAAATCGAAGCCGCTACGGACGGCACTCTGCCCCAACCGCTGGCGCGGGAGGATATTCGCGGCATGACGCACTGTCATACGGTCTATTCCGATGGCCGGAACAGCATCGAAGAGATGGCAGTGGCGGCCCAGGCGATGGGCATGAGCTATTTAACGATCACCGATCATTCGCCGAGTGCTCACTATGCCGGCGGCGTTGGGATCGATCGGTTACGCGCCCAATGGGATGAGATTTCGCGGGTGCAAGAGCGGGTTAACATAAGACTTCTCAAAGGAACCGAATCGGACATTCTCGAAGACGGCTCGCTCGATTATCCCGATTTCTATCTGGAGCAATTCGATATCATCATCGCGAGCATCCATGCGCGCCATAAGATGGACTCCGACCAGATGACGCGGCGGCTGTTGCGCGCGCTCAAACTGCCGTACTTCAAAATTTGGGGGCACCCGCTCGGCAGATTGATCCGATCGCGCCCGCCTTTTGCCTGCCGCATGGAAGAAGTGCTGGACGCGGTGGCGGCGTCCCGATGTGCGATTGAAGTCAATGGCGATCCGCACCGTCTCGACCTGGAGCCGCGCTGGATCCGCGTGGCGCGCGAGCGCGGCATCAAGTTCATCGTTTCGACAGATGCTCATTCCACCGGTGGGTTGGAAAATCTGTCTTACGGTGTCTCCATGGCGCGGCGCGGTTGGCTCAGCCGGGACGAAGTTCTAAACACGCTCGATGCCGAACGTTTCATGATGGCGGTTCGTCCATGAACCGTGTGTTTGTGCTCTCGCCAGCCAATTGCAATGGTCTGCGCGCTCGCTGGGTGCTCAAGAAGAACAGCCGCTCCGATCTGGCGCTAAGACTACGCAGCAGCGGCGTGCCGTTGGGGGAGGTGTTCACATATCTGAGTGCGCTCTATTTTCGCGGTAAGCTGGCTTATGCTCAGGCGTACGCAGCGCCGCCGCCCGGTTGTCCGGGAGTGTGGATCATCACGCCCACCGCCGGTCTGGTACCACACGATTTGTTGATTCAATTGCCGAAGTTGAGAGGATTTGGCCGGGTGCCGATCCATCTCAAGAACCGGCTCTACTGTTCCTCGCTTCGGCGCAGCGCCAGAAAGCTTGCAGCAGATATCGGGCCGAACTGTGATCTAATCCTCTTGGGAAGCATTGGCACTGGAAAATATCTCGATATCCTCGCGCCGATTTTCGGCAGCCGGCTGCGCATTCCCGCTGAATTTGTCGGTCTCGGCGACATGAGCCGCGGCGGGCTATTGCTTCGCTGCGTACGGGAGAATCGCCAGCTCAATTACATCGACGCCGCATCGGTGACCACGCCCGGCCCGAAGCGGTCCCGGGTAATTAGTTCAAACACCGGCAGCCTGTCTGAGATGAGCCCAGAAGACTTTCCCGCTAGCCCCCGAAATAGTTAATGGCCTCAAAGAACTGGCAAAGCATCACCAAAGAACCGAAACAATAGGGCCACCCGGGGACGAGAATCAGGCCATGGCCTTGCAGACGACCTATCTCTGCGGTCGCCCCTTTAGGATGTTATGACGGAGGCGTAGGAAATAACGCATCTACAAATCATGCTGGCGGCGAGTCACCGTCGAAGGCGTCGCACAATGCCGCTTCCAGCCACAGATGCCGATGGCCGCACGAAGGTGTTGAGTTTTAGATACTGAACGGTTTCTGTCCTTCATAGACCGTGTTGGCCGCGCCGACGAAATAGTAATTCGGCGTCTGCGTCGACGGCATCAAGGACACGATCTTATCTCGTAGCTTGCGATAGTTGCCGGGGAACCTGCCGCCGTTCCAGACTTTCTTGAGCATCCCGGTAAAAGCGCCGTTGTTGTCGCCGTCCATGGAAGTTTGGTTGTCCATGCAACCGGAGATCAGCAGCACGCTGGCGTTGACCTTGACTTCTTCCGAACCGCGATTGTTGTCCTGGATCGCGCGATAAAGGGCCCGGTTGGCGTTTTCGGTTTTAATGCCGACCGAACGCGGCATGGCGCGCGGTCGCGGGCCGCCGCCGATAAACTCCGGAATATTGCGCGTCACCGTGCCGCTGTGGCAGCTATCGGAAAGCACCAAGATGCGCACGCCGGCCTTGTATTTCGCCCACAGATTGTAAAGCTCGTCATCGACCAACTGACGATCGTACAGCACCCAGGTTTCGTCCATGCGGTCGTTGTCCTTCTCATCGCCGTTAGTGTCGCGGACTTGGCCGCCATGGCCGGAGTAGGTGAGAAAGAGCAGGTCGCCTTTAGATAACTTTTTTCCGGCGTCTTGCAAGGCGGCGGTCACCGCTGCGGCGGTTGCCTGGCCGTCGATCAGCAGCGTGTTACCGGTGAAGCCTTTCTTCTTAGCCAGCGCGCGCATGTCTTTAGCGTCGGCGATGCAGGCATTCAATGCGCCGTCCCAGCCTTGGTAGTGTTGCGGATCGACGTGGTTTAGACCGATATGGATGGAAATACCTTTTGCCATGACTGTCCCCCCATCGTTTTGAAATTTTGCAAGTCGCACTTTAGAGGTCCAGGATTTCATCTGTCAAGAAAATTTTTGCCGTCATATTTTTCTATCACGGTTTCCAGTTTTGCTTGTTGAGTTGCTGTTCGGCCTGACGCGCGAAGCTGAAGTCGTAAGCTCGCTTGTTGGGCACAACGTCGTTGACTTCAGCAACCAACCGAACGATGGCGAGATCGTTTTTCTGAGTTTCTTCGTCGACGTAACCCGATTTGGTGAAAGTGCCGACAAGGTCGTCGTACATACGCGTAGCCAGCGACTTATCCAGCTCGCTGAATTTGGCAACTGCCGCAATGGTGCTTTCCCGTTCTTGTCGGGCAACCCGAAGGCCCCTTAGGACGGCGCGCGCAAAGCCCGCCATGAGTTTCGGTTGTTCCTTAATGAAGCGGTCGGAGGTCGCGAAGGTGCCCCAAGAATTTTTCACTTCTTTGCCGATGAACACGAGGTCCTTCATGCCTTGGTCGAGCGCCGTGTAACGTTCTTCGGGACTAACGATGGCGGCGTCAACCGCGCCGGACAGCAGGGCCGGCAAACGATTGACCGGCCCGGGATCGATCAGCACGATGTCTTTGGGAATATTATATTTGGTCAGAATATTTCTAAACATGTAAGCCGCGATGGAGGCAACCCCGGTGGTGGCGACTTTCTTCCCCGAGATATCGCGCAAACTGGTGATGTTGGGCCGGGCGACGATCCATTGCAGCACCTGATCGTTGAAGGCGAGCACGGTTTTTAATGGCGCGTTGCCTTTGGAAATGGCGACCAAAGCACTGCTGCCGGAACCGGAAAACTGCACTTGATTGGCGATCAGCGCTTGCAGGCCGGGCGCGTTTTGCATGAAAGCCAGTTTTAACTCGATACCTTCTTCTTTCATGTAGCCGCGATCTTGAGCAATGACCAGGGGAATATACTGAAACGCTTTCGATGTAAGTGCGGCCGTGAGCGTTTCTAACGCCAATGCCGAACGGCTCATAGTGAAGATAAGTGTGATCGACGCGATCCACAGAACTGCCTTGCGCATGAAGATCTCCTTCAATTGATCGATTTCTAAGTAAAAAAACCTTTTCTCTCCTTGTAGCTTGGGTGGGCTTTGTTGGCAACGGTCCTGATGACTTTTGCTGCGCATAACGGGTCCGGAGCAGACAATACAACTGTGATAGATCTCATCCATGTGTTTGAAGCAGCCAAGATGCGGTTGTGAAGTTGTTGAGCTCTAATTGGCGAAGTAAAAGTGTAAGTCAAACTAGCAATTTTGTTTGCGCAATAAATCCTTTAACTAGCAAGCCTTATTCAACCCAACTCCGGCTCGGCCCCACGCGCTGTAAAGATAGCTTACAAGTTTAACGTAATCGACAGGACATAACATATTGTTTTTGTTGGGCTTAATAGTGGCACTTGCTTTGCTTACGCCAATCGAGTATCCCCATAAATCTTCATAAGGAACAGTATAGTGAAACAGGCGAGTAACGAACAACGTAGGGCGAAATCGGTTTACAGCGCGAGGTCGGCTCGGGCTGCTCTATATTTTCCTGGCTTTGTTCCCGCTTATTGTGGGCACGAGCCATTCACCGGCGCAAGTTAAAGTTGACGCACAAGAAATTGGCGTTTAATACCGAAATCGTGGCTTCGGGAAGTCTTGCCGGTGCAGCCCAAGCCATTGGTTCGCTGCCACTGCGAGCGAACGGGATCGATCACCAGACCGGCATAGGTTTTGATCCAATCTATTGGATATTGGTTGGATTAGCGATGATCTTATTTGCGTATATTGGCTCGCGCCGGATGAAACGAGCGACGCACGTCGAGTCTCGTTAGTTACCTGTTCATCTAACTCTCTTGTTTTTTCTCAGTCTTTTCTCTGATAGCTCGACCGACTGTCTTTGAGAAACTGCCCGGCCATCCGGTACGGGCAATCACTCGAACCAAATTTGCACTTTTGCGTATAAATTGTCTCCCTTGACTGAATCCAGTTTTTTGTTCCCCGGCTTCTATTTTGATTCCAGCAATGAAGTTATTGGCGACGCGGCTATGCCGCAACCACTACGCGTGAGTTGTTGATCGGACGGGACGGTACCACGCTCGTGAGCGAAGTTACCGCTGAATTGAGATCGCCGGACATCAGCGCTTGCATGGCGATCGGGCTGGCGCTGATGCTGATAATCTCGCCGTCGAGGCCGTGGTTCTTGATGAAGTTTGCGGTCAGATCGGCACGTTGATCGGCGTCCATAGTGGCGCTTTTGCACAGTAAGTCAGAAGGCGAAGCGCCGTCAAGGCGGGGACCCGCGCGGAAAAAACTTCAAGGGATTTTCCCTATGTGGTATTCTCCCAGCATGATGCGTCCCATAATACTCACGTTGGTGTGCCTAGGATGGTTGTATGGCTGTTCATCCGTAACGGTTAGCCCAGGGCCGACTTTGCTGTCTGGATTGAAGCAGTATGATGGCGAAATGCAGGGGAGCGGTAATTCCGTGGCCCGTTGGCCCGAACGGCAGCGCGCCGGCGGGACTTTGAAAACCATCATCACCGGCACCGTCGGGGCATCCCACGAATTTTACCGCTTGGTCGATCTCGACGTGAAGAAGCGCGAATACACCGTCACCATGCGAGAAACTTCTTTGCGCGCGGATCGATTGCAAGAAATGAAAGACGAGTTGATCAAAATGGACGAAGATATGGCCGCGCTTAAGCCGATTATCAAATCGCAAATGGCCAACCTGCAGATTTCGCAGGAAGGTCAACCGATCGAGGGCATCGCAGCGAGAGGCCTGTTAAACCTTGCACTCGACGCGTTTTCGTCGAGCCAAGGCGGCAACAGGTTCAACACGCCATCGACCAATGTCAATCAGTATGTGGTCACGGACCTGGGAGCATTTTCCACCGTTAGATCGCCGGAAGGTCAAACCTACCGCTGTACGATCTTCGGCGCCGGTGATGAGGGCGCGGGGATCAAGTGTGAACCGGCGAAATAGAATAGGGGATATCTGCCAGTATCGAACCGTTGCTTCTCTGCCATCGGCCGGTTCCACGGTTTCCCGAAACTTGGTTAACGTCTTTGTACTTATCGGTTTAATGCACGTGCCCAAGTGATGTCCGCAGCCACAGGTCGATCCTGTGTCCGTCGTTTGTCAGGCTTCAAGCTTCAGTGAAATAGGCTGTGGATACAGGCGTCGACTGCTTATCTCCAGTAACTATTTGCGATAGAGCGTTTTGGTAAATCCGGAGTCATCGAGTTGTCGCAGCACGCTGTTGTCGACCAGCTTCTCGTAGGAGAGATTCTTCAGTTGCTCTTTGGGATACTGATCCAGAATCGCTTGAACCGAATCGCGCCGGACATAAGGAACCTCCTCTAAAACATTGTCGTGCGGCTGATAGACGGAACGCACATAGTCCACCGGCACTCTCATCCGTTTGGAAATCGCCGCGATCGCCAGGTCGGGTTTTTCCTTGGCGAGCTTGATCGTTTCTAGGTAGGCCTTGAGAAGATTGGTTACGATGTCGCGCCGGTTCTGCAAAAAGCGCCGCTGCACTTCGATGGCGCCCTGCAAAAACGGAATACCGAGCGACGATAAATCGACGAGTTCTTTGAAGCCGGGCCGCGGTGGCGAGCCCAGGCTCGCATCGACAATGCCTTGATCGAGGGAAGCGAAGGACTCCGGCAAGCCGCCGTGATGGAGATATTTGACGTCGCGATCGGCGAGGCCGGCCGATTTGAGCGCAATTCTCGCGATCGTATGCGTCGCCGAACCGGCGCGGGTGACGCCGATGGTTTTTCCTCCGAGATCCGTGAGCGTTTTGATCGGCGAGTCGCGCCGCACCCAAAACGACATGACCGCGAAGTTGCCTTTGGCCGCGACAAAGACGAGATCGCTGCCTGCGAGCACCGCCGCGATCGCTGAGGAGCCGCTGAAGGCGCCGAATTCCACCGAGCCGCTCACCAGCGCCTGCACGGGAATCGCACCACGCGCGTGAACGACCTTGGCGTCGAGGCCGTATTTCTCGAACAGCCTGGCATCCTCGGCCAGCCAAAGAGTTGCATTGGTTGCAGCGATTGCTTCGTAGATAAGGCTGACGGCAGTTTTCTTGTCCCTCTGCGCCTGGACGGACGGGATGAGCACAATAAACACGAGTAACAGGACAACTATGGTTACCGAGTTGCGTCGACTCATGGCAAAAGTTCGTTGGCCAGCTTGATCGCTTTGGGCCAGAGTTGCGTCAGAACTTCTTCGCTCGAGTTCTCCCGCTTCTGGTTTTCTTCGACGCTGAGAAAATCTTTCGATGCGCGGGTACCGGACTCCAGCAGAAATTTAGTATCCACATCGAGCCGGCGGGTCGCTTGTCCCATCGCTTTGCCATAAACTTCTTGGCCTTCTTTGCTGAGCAACCAGTTGACGAAGAGTTTGGTCGCATTTGGACGCGTGGAGTTTTTGACTACGGACAACGCGCCGCTCCCGCTGCTGGTATAGCTGCCTTCTTTCGCTTCCGGCAACGGTTTGATCGGCTGGTTGGCTTTGATGAACGGCGCCAAGCTGTAATAGGTGAGGCCGATGGTCAATGCCAAGCGTCCTTTGGCAAGGTTGTCTCCGAGTAGTCTTTGGTCGCGTGACAGCAAAAGCTCTTGCCCTGCGAGCTTGCGGAGAAATTCTTCGCCTTTGGTTTTGTAAAAAAACGCCCAGGTCGATGTGCCGCTGCCCGCCGAGCGCGGGTCGAGGATGCCGATTTTGCCTTTCCATCTGGGATTGAGCAGGTCGTCGAAGGATCGGAACTCTTCCGCTTTCATGAGCTGTGTGTTGTGCCAAAGATTTTCCGATTGGTAGGCTTGAAAGGAATAGAGAAACCGTTTGGCGTTGTCCGCCCAGATATGGCCGCCATACCAGCGCTTGGCCTCCCTAACTTCAGGCAGGATCAGCAGCGGCTCGATGGGTTCCAAGATGCCGGCATTTAAGAGGCTCAAAGGCGTCAAGCTGCCGCTGATCAAAACATCGTAATAGCGCACGCCGGCGGCGTGTTCCGCGGCGATCTTGCTGGCGTTGGTCGGACCGCGCGCGGTGGTGACCTCGATCTCGACGCCGGGAAAACGCTTGGCGAAAGTTTCTTCGAGACTCTTTCTTAACTCCGCGCTCGCCGGAACCCCCGCGACGACCTTGCCGTCCTTCCTGGCTGCGTCGATGGTTTTCTCCCATTCAATCTGCCATGCAGGCTTGGTTTCAGCTGCGGGCAATTGGCGCGCTAATCCCAGCGTCAGCGATATTATGAGCAGCGCACAGAGGCTGGCAGGCATCCTATTTGAAAACCTCCTCGGCGATCTTGGCCGACTTCGCCCAGTAATTATTGATCGTGTTTTCGCCGTAGTTTTCCAGGCGGTTGTTTTCCTCCACGGTCAGAAAATCTTTTGACGCGCGCACGCCGTGTTCCGCCATCCATTTGGTATCGACGTCGAAGCGGCGGGTCGCTTGTCCCATAGCTTTGCCATAAATCTCCTGGCCCTCTTTGCCGAGGAGCCAGTTGATGAAAACTTTGGTGGCGTTAGGGTGCGGCGAGCCTTTCCCGACCGAAAGTGCGCTGCTGCCGCAACTCGTATAGGTGCCTTCTTTCATGTCTGGCAGCGGTTTGATCGGCAGACCGGCCTTGATGAATGGCAAAAATGTATAATAGGTGAGGCCGATGGTGAGCGCGATCTTGCCCTTGGCCAAGCTGTCGGCGAGTTGGCGTTGATCGCGCGACAGGAACATTTCCTGGGCAGCAAGTTTTTTCAAATATTCCTCGCCTTTGATTTTCAAAAAGAATGCCCAGGTGGCGGTGCCGGCTCCCGGTGAGCGTGGATCGAGGATGCCGATTTTGCCTTTCCATTTTGGGTTGAGCAGATCGTCATAGGAACGAACGTCTTCAACTTTCATGAGCGTCGGATTATGCCAGATATTTTCCGACTGGTAGACCTGAAACGCATAAATAAATCGTTTGGCGTTGTCGAGCCAGATATGGCCGCCGAACCAGCGCTGGGGATCTTTGACTTCGGGCAAAATGAGCAGCGGCTCGACCGGATCGAGGATGTTCGCGTAAAGCAGATTGAACGGCGTCGCGGTGCCGCTGATCAATAAATCAAAATAGCGCACGCCGGCGGCGTGCTCGGCGGCGATCTTACTTGCATTGGACGGTCCGCGCGCGTTGGTTAATTCGAGCTCGATGCCGGGAAAGCGTTTGGGAAATATTTCGCCGATCGCTTTGCGCAGTTCGGCGCTGGCGGGGATCGCCGCGACGAGCCTGCCTTCCTTCTTGGCGGCTTCGATTGTTTTCTCCCATTCCGCTGTCAGAGGCGGGCGCGCTTCCTCCGCGGAAAACTCGGCGCTGGGATCAAGGATGCGAGGAAAATCGCCAAGCTGAAGTGAAAAACTCTCATTCGTGCCTCCCGCAGCGTGAATGCCGCCCCAGCTACCTTTACCAGTCGCCTGTCATAGGAGATATTTCCGATGTCGACAACGATATAAATGATTAGAGCAGATGAAAAGACCTGGTCTTCATAATCAGAAATACCGGCCTGCCTTCGATCAGGCCGAGTCTGTTTACCGCGGCGGCGGTAATCCGTACATAAAATTCTTCTCCCGCAAATACCGTGAGCATGGCTTGACCTTCAAGGAAGTCGATCGTCCGAATCGCACCAGGCACGACGTTGCCCGCGGAGATGCCTTCAGGTTTCTGGGTTGCGACGATGATGTCGTCGGCGCTGATACGAATCTGCAAAGGGCGTTTCGGTGACTGAGGCAGACACGGAATAAAAAGTTGTTCGCCGCTTTGCAGACGGACCTTGCTTCGACCGGTCGTCGTGTCCGATTCAATGAACGTTACCGTGAAGACGTTTTCAAATTGCTCCTCGGGAATTTGTAGAATCGCGTGAGATGACCGGAGGGCTTCTCTTGGAACGCCCTGCGTGATCAATCGCCCTTGACCGATCATCAAGACCCAATCCGCCAGGGTCAGCACTTCAGTCAAATTGTGAGTCACGTAGACTATCGGTATGTCGAATTCGTCCCGAACGCGGCCCAAATAGGGCAGTATTTTTTCTCTAAGCCCGATATCCAGGGCAGCCAGGGGTTCGTCCAGTAGAAGCAATCTGGGACGAGATAGTATCGCCCTGGCTAACGCAACTCTTTGGGCTTCTCCGCCGGAAAGCTTGGTGACGGCGCGGTCCACCAGGTGAGTGATTTCGAGAAGATCTAGCACATGGTCCGTTCTGATCGGCGTGGCGGTGTCGGTTTCGCGCTCGGCGCCGAAAAGAATATTCCGGCGCACGGAAAGATGCGGAAACAAGGCGCCCTCTTGCGGCACGTAACCAATGTCTCTTTGCCGGGCCGGCAGGTTGATCCCGCGCGCCGAGGAAAAAAGCACTCTGCCGTCGATCTCGATGTCGCCATCCGCGATATCGCGCAGGCCGGCGATAGCGTCGAGGAGTGTGGTTTTACCGGAGCCTGACGGCCCGAAAATCGCTGTGACGCGGCTATCGAAAGTGACGTCGATATTCAGCTCAAAGCTCGCCAACGGTATGCGGCAGCGCAGTTTCATTTCAGGTCCGTTTTCCCGAGCGCAGCAGCCACTCCGAGCACCAGACGAACAGAAAGGCCAATGCGACGGTGATTCCCAGCAGGGTATAGGCTTCCGAGTCTTTGCCTAGTTGAACGAAATTATAAATCGCCAGCGACAAGGTTTGGGTCTGTCCCGGAATATTTCCCGCCAGCAGGATCGTCGCGCCGAACTCGCCGAGCGCGCGCGAAAACGCCAGCAGCGCGCCGGCGACGATCCCTTTGTAGGCGAGCGGCATCGTGATGACGAAGAAAATTCTCAGCGGCGAAGCGCCGAGGGTCGCGGCGATCTGTTCGAGGCGCGGATTCACCTCCGCGAAAGAAGTGCGCACCGAGCGGACGAGCAGGGGAAAGGACATCACCGACATGGCGATGAGCACGCCTTTCCAGTTGAAGACGAACTCTATGCCGCGCTCGTAAAGCCATTGCCCGAGCGGGCTGCGCCGTCCGAAGATTTTCAGCAGGATGAGGCCGGTCGATACCGGCGGCATGACCAGTGGCAGTAGAACAATCGTTTCCAAAACACTTTTGAGCGGCCATTCCTTGCGTGCGAAGAGCCATGCCAGCGAGATGCCGAACGGCAGAATCAGCAGTGTGCTAGCAAGCCCGACTGAAATAGAGAAGAGGGTGATTTGCCAAGTCTCAAAGGAGAAGATCACGAATAGACGAGTTCCTCGGGATCAATCTAATACGACAAAGCCGTACTTTTTAAAAGCCTCCTTCGCTGCCGGACTCAAAAGGTAGTTCATAAAATCCCGCGCCGCGTCCTTCCGTTTCGATTCTTTGACGATCGCGACCGGGTAGGTAATCTTGGGGCCTTTATCGATGGGCACTTCGTAGACGATCTTCACTTTCTTGGAAATGGCAGCGTCGGTTTTGTAGACGAAGCCCGCTTCGACGTTGCCGGACTCGACAGAAGCCAGCGTCGCGCGGACGTCTTGCACCGGAACCACCTTCGGTTTGACCTGGTCCCACAAGCCTTCGTCGGTCAAGTACTTGCTGCTGTAGACGCCCACCGGCACGGAGGCCGGCTCGGCGAGCGCGATTTTCTTGACGTCGGCCTTCAATAAATCCTTCGGCGAAGAAATGGCAAGCTTGGAATCCGCCGGCACGATGATCACCAATTGATTCGAAAGCAGGTTCTTTCGCGTGCCCGGCTCGAGCCGGCCGTTCTTATCGAGATTGTCCATTTGCGCTAAATCGGCGGAAAAGAAAATATCCGCGGGCGCGCCTTCTTCGATCTGCCGCGCCAGGCCGTTGGACGGGCCAAAATTGAATTTGGCGGTGTGCTTGGATTTCGACTGATATCCGCTGCTGATTTCCTTCAAGCACGTCGGTGAGGCTGGCCGCCGCCGAGACTAGAATTTCATCCGCCCGTGCACTCGCCTGAGTCCAGGCCAAGACGAAGAATACCGCCGCCACCGAAAGTGATTTGCGCATAATCTGGGTGTACTAGAAACATCGTTGCCGAGCCTCCTTGTGTTCTTTGAATATTGATCCTCGTGCGAGTGCCGCCGTTCATTCCTTGCCGATAATGACTTCCGAAGCCTTGATGATGGCGTAAGCGTCGTCGCCTTTCTTGAGTTTGAGATCCTTGGTCGCCTCGACCGTGATGGACGATGTGATGACGATGCCATTGCCGAGATCGAGCTTGATGTTGGAAGTGGTCACGCCCTTCGTCACTGCGATGACTTTTCCCTTTAAGACATTCCGTGCGCTAAGTTTCATGGGATTCTCCTTGTTCGAGGTTGTTTGTTGATTTTCAGGGGAATTGCTTGTCAGCTTTCATTTGTCGGCAGATAGAGCATCGTTCCCTGGCTAAGACTGAAAGTCTCCAGATGGCCGGATAGTTGGTTGTCGAGCGTTCGGATGTGCATATGAAAATCCGAGTCGCGCGGCGTGAAGACACCGCGGTGCCGGCGTGAGTAGAAACCGATGATCTCGACCGACTCGTCGGCCATCGGCAGGCGTACCTTGGCCTTTTCGTGCAGTTCCGGACTGTATTCTCCGCTAGTCTGATTGCACAGGATGTGAAACGTCGCCTGCGCCACATGGCAGTGGAGCAAGAAGGGAAAGGGTTGATCGACGTCGATGCCGCTCTCCACCGCGAAGGGCAGTAGTTGTTCTTCGAGCTGTTGTTCGCCGTCGATCGGTTTGCGGAGCGTTGCGCGGCGCCAGTTCTCGACGATGGCGTAGACGAGGAAAGCGGCGCGCCGGCTGAAGTCGACGCTCACGTTGGTTCGGCTGTCGTGGACCTCGGAAATCAGCGGGACGCTGTCGAAGATCGACACCTCACCGCGCGCGAGTTCCAAGGGGCCGACGGCATATAAACTTTCCAGGCCGGCAAAGCGCTCCAGGGAAATCGGTTCCTGGTTTTTCCCGGCGATGAAATCGCCTTGAGAACCGAACCACTCGACGCACCACGAGCGCGGCTGGACGGCCGCGTCAGGAGAGTTCAAAGTTTGTTTATCCATGGCTGGCCTCGACAATTTTACCTATTTCCCTTGTATCGTAGCCTCCCAGCGCATCGAGCTCGTCCCGGAAAGGCCTGCTCACAATGGTGTCCAGCAGGACGCGCAAGCCGCTCAAGCTCTCGTAATAGTGTTTCGGAATGATCAGGTCGTAGCGTTCGCGCTGTAACGGCACGAAGTCCAAGCCGCAGATCGACGCGACCGAGCGAACGCCGATGCCGGTATCGGCCAAGCCGGCTCCTGATTCGCGACGCGACGTCGAGGTGCGACAAAACTTCGTCGCTGTAGCCCTTCACGCGAGCTGGCTTGATCCCGCTTGTGTTTAATTGTTTGTCGAGAAGACGGCGCGCGCCGGAACCTTTTTCGCGGTTGACGATTCTGACGGTTGGTTTTGCAATATCGCTGATCGCGCGCACCTTCTTGGGATTGCCCTGGCGGACAATGAAGCCTTCTTCCCAGTGGGCGAAAGTGACGACGATGCAGTCCATGTCGCCGAGCCTGTGCTTCAAATTGGGAAGTTCCCAGCCCTCTGATTTCTCTTCCGCCAGATGAATGCCCGCCACGTGAATTTCACCGCGCTTCAGCGCGTTAAGAGCGACGCTGCTGCCCATCAGACACGGCACCAAGTTTTCTTGATCGTGTTTTCGAACATGCTCGCCAGCCAGAAACATCGCCGGATCGCACCCGCCGACAACGATCTTTCGGCGCACCGCCTCGCGATCTTTGAGCAATCTAACTTTGACCCGATTTTTGTCGGGACTGGTCCCGATGATCAGGCCGTCGGCGTTAGCGCTCAAGCTACTTAACTCGCCGATGCCGATGAGGGGCCGTACGAGCACGCGGTGGCCGATTTGAGTTACTTGAGCGCGCACCGGGCCGTCACTTTGCGGAAGCGCGCCGAGCAGTTCTCCCTCGATGATTTCCCCGCCTCGTTTGATGCTGAACAAATCTTCGACGCGACATTGGAGCGCTCGCGCAAGTTGGAGCGCGACCGAGGTGGCGGGGGAGTACTGATTGGACTCCAGGGCGCTGATTGCTTGCCGCGTTATGCCCGCCAGGTCCGCCAGTTGTTTTTGCGAGAGAGCGTGCGCTTGCCGCTTCTCGCGCAAGTGATTTTCCATCTCGAGCTTGGGAATCTCTATTTCCACGCATCCTCCAACAGAATAGATGACATTATGTCCGGTATCATTACCAAATAATACTGTCAAGTTGCTGTGCTTGGCGTACGAATCGCTGGATTGTGTGTGCATGATTCGCCCTGAGTTTGATAGCTGGTCGCGCGGCAAAGCGGACGGCGCTGCTCTTTGTCCTCGACTACCTCGGCGGTGTCCTAACCATCGTCAGCCCATGCGTTGTGCCTTGTGCCCCTGCTGCCTCTCGTGTTCGCTCCGCGCTGACCGGCCCTTCACGCGCAGCACGCTGCCTCGTCGGCATGGCCGCGATCTTCAGCGCCGTCGGGGACAAGAAGCACTGCTACACGACGGGCGCGCCGCGTCTCAACGAGTGGGGGCTGGCCGGAGAGTGGACCATCGGCAAAGAACATGCGAGATTGAGCGTAGCCAACGGCACCGTCGTCTATCGATTTCACGCGCGAGATTTGCACCTTGTGCTCGGCCCGGGATCGACGGGAAACCGGTTCGATTCCGCGTGACCGTAGACGAGACCGCGCCGGGCAACGACCACGGAGTCGATATCACTGCCGCCGGCGAAGGTGTTATAGTTGAGCAACGTCTTTATCAACTCGTCCGGCAGCAAGGGGCGGTTGCCGAACGTACCTTCAAGATTCGTTTTCTTGACCCCGGTGTGGAAGTTTTTGCATTCACATTCGGTTGATGTCGGAGGTGTTCATGTCCAAGTTAACTTCGTGCTTGATTCTCGTAGCCTTGGCGCTTGTCATCCTCGCCGTTTCGCTCAGAGGCGTTGCATCGCAGGCCGAAAACGCCAAAGTCGTGCCCATTCCAGCCGTTGACGAACCGGCAGGAACTCGTTCATCCGAGATCGCGGTTCTTGGCGGGGGATGTTTCTGGGGTGTTCAGGCCGTTTATCAACATCTGAAGGGCGTGACCAGCGCGGTCTCGGGTTACGCCGGTGGAGAACAGAGCACGGCCGAGTATGAGCGCGTGAGCACGGGACGGACCGGCCACGCCGAGGCCGTGCAGATCACCTTCGATCCGCGTGTCATCACCTACGGGCGAATCCTGCAGGTGTTCTTTTCGGTGGTCCATGATCCGACGCAACTGAATCGTCAGGGACCCGATGTCGGCACGCAGTACCGGTCCGCGATCTTTCCGATGAATCCCGAGCAGGGCAACGTCGCGAAGGCCTTCATCGCCCAGCTCAACCAGGCGCGGACTTTCGGCGCGGCGATCGTGACGAAGATCGAGCCCAGCCGAAGCTTTTATCGAGCCGAAGCATACCATCAGGATTTTCTGGAACGGAATCCGACGCAGCCCTACATCGTGATGCATGACCTTCCGAAGATCGACAATCTCAAACGCATATTTCCCGACCTCTACAATCCCAAGCCGGTGCTTGTCGGTTCGACAAAATAGCGCTTGGTCCGGTCGGCGATTGAATCAACGTCGGCTCTGCGGCGGCGCTAGTCGGCACCCCTTACCGGGCAGGTCAATTAGGCAGCGATATTCCTGTAGGGAGACCGAGGTCAGACCCTCGCCGTGGCGTCTTAAGACAGAATAATTGACATATAGTCCGCTACCATGTACGAAACGTTTAGGTCACGCGGACTACCCTACAACGGTGGGATTTAATGTGAGCGCGCGTGTAAGACGTCTATGGACAACAATGCGCCAGAAATACCGTTGAACAAAGCGGATGTTGATCGGATCTTCAGCTGCAACAAGGTTCAATGGCAGCAAGCCACCATGGAAATGATGGCGGCGCCAGGCTGGAATTTCCGCGCCTACGATCATCAGGATGGCACACAGATCCTGGTAATTGACCAGTCCACCGGTAAGCGCCTTTCCATCCAGCCATTGTTTTTCAACGATAGAAGTCTTCCCACTATGGTGATTGTCGGCAGTTACTTCCCATTAAACAGCGTGCCGCCGATGACGGAGAAATTGAAACGGGAAATTGAAACCGTGGTGCAAGAGAATATCGGACCGGCATATTCTCTAAAGTTCATACATAGCGTCTTAGAGGAATTGGAAATCTACCGAATTCATCATCAATGAGCTTTGAGGCTAGTACAGAGCGCTGGAATAAGACTCGCTGAAATCTGCTCTTTTCATGGTGGCGGTCGACAATGTTTTCTTCGCTTCTTTTACCTCCTTCTTCGGTACAGGATTCAAGCCGTTGAAAACACGGCCGTGCCTGTTAAACTCTCGCTCCGTTTTTTCGATCGACCTAACCCGTCTTAATCATTCCGCCAAATTTTTCCGTATTCGTCTTTAGCTATTCAAAATACTCGAAGACGCTCGACAGCTTACCATTCGCATCTCGGCTCGTAATCATGTGAATTTGTTGCGTCGATTTGCGTCCCATCGCAGTGAAGTTGAGGGCAATCCTTGGCACCTATATTTGACATTATGTCCGCTATCATATACTCAACGATTTGTGCGCACCGACGGAGAAAAAAACGACATCGTTCTCACTGTAAACGGACACGTCGCGTGCGATTTAGCGCTGAGTCGCGGCGATCTTTCGCGCTTCCCGCGCGTAAGCATTCGCGCCAAAGACGAATTGGGAAAAGAATCTTTATTCGAAGGCGTGTCGCTCGCAGAAATTTTGTGAACGGCGGGAATGCAATTCGGCAAAGAGCTGCGCGGGAAAATCTTGGAGGATTATCTGTTGGTGCAAACCGAGGATGGTTACCGCGTGGTCTTCGCGTTGCCGGAGCTCGATTCAACTTTCAGGGATAGCGAGATTCTCCTGGCCGATTGCCGCGACGGCAAGCCGCTTGAAGGGACTGACGGCAGGTTACGACTGATTATTCCGCACGAGAAAAGATACGCCCGCTGGGTGCGGCAGATTGTCGCGATGTCGATTTGTCGCGCTTAGGCGCTGCGAGAATATGCAAGTTCCATGAAGATCAGAAAGTTTGCTTCGAGGTCGCCGGTTTCATCGGCGCGGATTGTCTTTCGCGGCGCGCGCCCGCCCTGACCCGGA
Source organism: uncultured delta proteobacterium (assembly GCA_963811315.1). Taxonomy (GTDB): domain Bacteria; phylum Desulfobacterota; class Binatia; order UBA9968; family UBA9968; genus DP-20. The sequence continues at coordinate 206,463 of CAWERH010000034.1, read as the reverse complement.
AAGCGTCGCGGCAAGCCATCTGAATTAAAAACATCTTTGTTTAAACTTTAAGGGAGAATGATTATGCAATTCGCACGATATGCAGGAGCGCTCCTAGTTACGATGGTTTTGTTAGCCGCGGGCACGAACGCGCTCGCCGCGGATGCATCCTGTCCCGGTGGCTTTTCGGAGCAGTTTCGTTTGAACGGCCAGGTTCCGAATCCTTCCCGGTTTCGTTTGGCCGATTTGCAATATCGGCCATCGGTGCATTTGACGGTCAGCTACTTTTCCGGTAGCTCGGGCCTGGTCACCAAGACCTACGAGGGCGTGCCGCTCATCGATCTGTTGAACGACGCGGTTATCGTTACCGATCCTGCTCACAGAAATGACCTTTTGAGAAAATACGTTCACGTGAAAGCCACGGACTGCTACGAGGTCATCGTTTCGGTGGCGGAAATGCTATCCAATTTCGGGCACCAGCAGATGCTCATCGCTTTCGAGACCGGCGACGGCCAACCCCTGGATGCGAGCGAGGGAATGGCGCGTCTTGATTGTTCCCGGCGACAAAGCCGGCGGACGATTCGTTTCCAACGTCACTACGATCACGGTTCGCTCCGCCCCGTGAAGCAATTTTTGTAGGTACGTCTATAGCCGGACTCCGCCAGGGCGGATCGTTTAGAAGGGAGGAGGGTGATGATCGTACAAGGAAAAGTTGCCATCGTTACGGGCGGAGCGAAGGGGATCGGGCGCTACGTCGCGCAAACCTTCCTCCATGCGGGAGGTAAGGTCACTATCGTCGATAAGGACGAAGCGTTATTGCATCGAACGGTTCGCGAATTGCTATTCCTCAGCACCGACGTGATGGGCATCAAAGCAGACGTGAGCCGGGAAAGCGAAGTGTCGGAGATGGTCGAGCGAGTCTCGACTCGATTCGATCGGATCGACGTATTGGTGAACAACGCCGGCATCGAGCCCTACTATGCCTTGAACGAAATGGACGAGGCGCCGCCCTCTCCGACCACGGAATTTCGCGACCCGATCATGAAAAGCCGTCTCGGCGGAACCTACGTCTGCACCAAGCATGTGTTGCCGATCATGAAGCAACAGCACTCCGGCCACATTATCAACGTCTACGGAGCGGTGGCCGGCAACGCGACTGACGGTTACGCCGCATCAGCGTCGAGAGACGCGCTCCAATGCTTCACAAGTTACGTAGCGAACCAAGTACGCGATGCGAACGTTTGCGTGGTCGTGCTGGTCCCGGCGAGCTGTCCGATCGCCGCGGATAGTGGTTCGACCGAGAACCGCACAGGGAACTTCCGGCGGTCGAAATGATCGCCGGCCGGTTTGTTCTGCGTCCGGCGCGGCTATGGATCTTTCGGGTCGATTGGTGACCTGCGATGGTGGTTATCTCGATGCCGCGTACTGAGTCGCCGCGTGGACAAACCGGCAAGCAAAAGAAAAGTTTGGATAGACTCGAGGAACCATAAAAGACGAAACTGTGTGCATAGCGGTCTGAATCAAGACGAGTAAGAAGACATTTACAAACAACCCGATTGTCGGAAGGAATGTCTTAATGCTAAACCATCCTCGCCCGAGCTGGCGCATCGGTGTTTACACCGTCGCGGTGCTCGGCGTTTTGATTTCCAGCGCGAAAGTCTTCGGCGCCGAGACGCGCGTCGTCGTCGACTCCGCCGGGCGCCGTGTCGAGGTGCCGGCAAAGATCGAGCGCATCTTCGCGGCCGGAGCCCCGGCGGGAGTCTTTATCTACACGCTTGCGCCCGAGAAGCTGATCAACTGGAACCTGCCGCTGTCCGCCGAGCAGCGCGCCTACATGCCGGCACGATATGCTGAGTTGCCCGCCCTCGGACGTTTGACCGGACGCGGCAATACGGCCAGCGTAGAAACCGTCTTGGCGGCTCGACCCGATGTCATTCTCGACTATGGCACGATCAATCCGACCTATGTCTCGCTCGCCGACCGCATCCAGAAACAGACCGGCGTACCGTATTTGCTTTTCGACGGCGCTTTCGACCAGATCGCTGCGGTTTTCAAATCCGCCGGAACGGTGCTCGCTGTGAATGAGAGGGCCAAGCAATTGTCAGCGCTATGCGGAAACGTTGCTCGCCGACGTCGATAAACGCCTCGCGCGGGTGCCGACGGAAAAGCGGCCGTTGGTCTACTATGCGCGTGGACCGCGCGGCATGCAGACCGGTCTCAAGGGCTCGATCAACGTCGAGAGCATCGAGCGTATTGGCGCGCGCAACGTCGCCGCCGAACGTATCGGCCAGGGGAGTCTCGTCTCCGTGTCGCCGGAGCAACTGCTGATGTGGAATCCCGCGATCGTTATTACCGCCGAGGCGGCTTTTGCCGCGATTGCAGCCACCGACGATGTCTGGAAAAGCATCAAGGCGGTGCGTGAGCGGCGTCTTTACGTCGCCCCGGAGCTGCCTTTTCCCTGGCTCGATTCGCCGCCGTCGGTAAACCGGCTGATCGGCCTCAAGTGGCTCGGACGGATGTTGTACCCGGAAGCGTTCCCGGAAGATCTGCGCGCCGAGACGCGCAATTTCTACAGTCTTTTCTATAATCGGGCGCCGGACGAACGGCAGCTGAACGAGTTGCTGAGCGGCGCGGGGCGCGCCCGGTAATGAAGCGAGTTACCGACCGACCCGTCAAGCGAGGTGTTCATCCAAGCACCGCGCGCTATTTCGCGGTCGCTGTTGCCGCTCTGGCACTGCTGTTGGTGATTTCATTTTCCGTCGGGCAGGTATCCGGTGAGCGCGAACGAGCTGTTGCGCCTGCTCTGGTTCAAAGTATCGGGGACGCCGAGCGGTCTGCCCGAGACCGTTGAAACCGTAGTTTTCAAAGTGCGCGGTCCACGAGTGCTCGCCTCGATGATGGTCGGCGGCGCGCTGGCGGTATCGGGCGCGGTCTATCAAGGACTGTTCCGCAATCCTCTAGTGTCGCCCGATATCCTCGGCGTGTCGTCGGGCGCCGCGCTCGGCGCCGTTCTCGGCATTTATTTTTCACTCGGGGTTTTCGGCATCCAGGCGCTGGCGTTTGCCGGCGGACTCGCCGCGGTGCGGCGGTCTACTTGATCGGCACTCTTTTGCGCCACCACGATCCGATTCTTACTCTGGTGCTCGCCGGCGTGGTGATTGGCACGTTGCTCGGCTCGGTGGTCGGTCTCATCAAGTATCTCGCCGATCCCTACAACCAACTGCCGGCGATCACTTTTTGGCTTCTCGGAAGTCTCACCGGCATCACCGCGGCGGATCTTTGGGCGATTCTTCCGGCGATCTTTTTCGGTCTCGTGCCGCTCTACCTGCTGCGCTGGCGCATGAACGTCCTGACTTTGGGCGACGAAGAGGCTCAGGCGTTGGGCGTCGATGCGCGCCGGCTGCGCCTGGTGGTGGTCGCGGCGGCGACCCTGATGACCGCCGCCGCGGTTTCCGTCAGCGGCATCATCGGCTGGATCGGTTTATTGATTCCGCACTTTGCGCGGCTGCTCGTCGGTCCCGATTTCGCGCGGCTCTTGCCGGCCACGCTGATCCTCGGCGCCGGTTATTTGCTCGGCGTCGATACGCTGGCCCGGACGATTTCGACCATCGAAGTTCCGCTCGGCGTGCTCACGGCGTTTATCGGCACGCCGTTCTTCATCTGGGTGCTTGCCGTGTCGCATAAAGGGTGGCGGTAGGTAGCGCGATGAATCTCAGGGTAGAAAAGCTGTCCTTCGGCTATGGCAGAATGATCGTCGGCAACGACGTCAGCTTTACGCTCGATGCCGGCGAGGTGCTCTGTCTTCTCGGTCCCAACGGCGCCGGCAAGACTACGCTGTTCAAGACCATCCTGGGGCTGGTGCCGCCGCTTGGGGGTACCGTCATGGCGGACGGCGCGGCAATTCATCAATGGTCGCGTCAAAGCCTGGCCCGGGTTTTCGGTTACGTGCCGCAAGCGCAACTGGGATTTTTCCCCTTCACCATCCGCGAAGTCGTGCTGATGGGACGGACGGCGCGCATCGGTCTGTTCGGCACGCCTTCAGCGCGAGACGGAGAAATCGCCGACGACCTGCTTCGACTCCTCAACATCGACAATCTTGCCGACCGCCCGTACACGGACGTGAGCGGCGGCGAGCGCCAGCTTGCGTTGATCGCCCGCGCGCTGGCGCAGGAACCGCAGGTGCTGGTGATGGATGAGCCCACCGCCAGCCTCGACTTCGGCAATCAGGTGCGCGTGCTGTCGGAGATCAAGACCCTCGCGAAGCGAGGCATCGCGGTCATCTTGTCGACCCACGATCCCGACCAGGCCTTTGTCTGCGCCCAGCGCGTGGCGATCCTGCACCGGGGTCGGCTCGCCTATGCCGGTCCGCCCGAAGATGTCATCACGGCGGCGGTCCTCCGCGCCGTGTACGGTGTTGAAGTCGAAATCGTCGAGGTCGAGAGCGCCGTTGGAGATAAGCATTTGATCTGCCTGCCATCGTTCGCAAAAGCTCGCTCCGGATAAGCTTCGTTGTTGATGTTGTGACGACTGCGCAGGGATTCCTTCGGCGGAACGGGTTCTGATCGGCTGTTTCGGTCTAGTGTCGCTTAAGCCAACGAGTGAAATTCCACACGGGTTTTCTCGGCGGGCACGAAGCCCTTTTTCGGGCGAAGCTATCAGCGGCAAGTTCGAGCCCGACAAAATCGATCTTTTCGAGGGCCGCGCATTCGTCCTCGTTTAAACCGGCATTCAAAGCTTCGCGGCGCGGGTCGGCGAGAAAATGCGAGCGCGCTTGATCGTCCACGTAAAGTTTTGCCAGGAAGAGCTTCAAGCTTCTGTGCGCTCATGCGGTCTCTGATAGCTGCTTTGCTCGCCCGCCGCGTAGCGCGTCCCGGGCGCGATCGAGTTGATTTAACAGCATGTCGATGGGCGGATATCGACCGTCCCGTTCGAGGATGACAGTCAGTGGACGGAATGTCTTTTGCACCCACGTATTTTAGGAGTTCGTACACAGAATCTGGGACATCATGCAGATGGTCGTCGAGCAGGCGGCGTTCGTCGGTGGTTTTTGCTTTGATCCATCGCCCGCCGGCGAGGTGGATGGCGCGGATTTTTTCGTGAGGCATCCGGTTGATGAAGTCATAGGGATCGAAGCCGAAGTTGACGGAATTCGCGTATAGATTGTGCAGATCGAGAAGCAGCGCGGAGTTCGCCGCGGCCAGAATCTCGCTCGTCCAATCCGCTTCGCTCAGTTTGCTCGCGGGCGGATCGATCAAGGTCGCTATGTTTTCGACGAGCGGCATCGCGCCGACGATCTTTTTGGCGGCGGTCAGATTCCGCGCCGCGCCTTCGACGGTCGCCTCGGTTCTTGGCGGCGCGGCGAGATGGCCGATCTCAGGCCACCGCCTCTGACAAAGGCTAAATGCTCCGACCAAAATTCCGGTTGGATTTCCTTGACGAGCCGAGCCGTCTGCTCTAACCGTTTCGAATCGATTGCGATGGACGATGCCAGTCCAAGCGTGACGCCGTGCAACGCGACCGGGACTTGGGCCGCGAGGGTTCTTAGCGCGCGACGCTTTGGTCTGGGAGCGTCGAAATAATCGTCGGCGATCACTTCGACGATGTCGATGCGGTCGAGGTTCGATAGTATCCCCGCGGCAAGTTCAGGCCGCCAGCCGATGCCGAAACGATCGTTCATGGTTTAGCTCCCACCGCATCCGCCGCCCACCTCCGCCACCGCCGCCGCAAGACGAGCCGGAGCTCGACGCCGCAAGCCGGAGCCGCACGAACTGGTCGAAGAAGCGTGTTTCTCTGGCTGGAACCGCTTCGCGTAGGGGAATGAAGCCGCGGGGAGGGCGTCGAGTCCAAAAATCGCCATCAACAATGCGGCATCGGCAGTTTCGCCGCCGGGGCGAAGCATCGCCGCCCGTTTTCAGGGATGAGAATAGGTTTCGTAAGTCCGCCAACAGCGCGTCGCCACGGCGTGTGCGAAATGGATTGTGTACCCGTATTGCGATGAAAACAAAAAACACTGCGAGTAAGACCAGAAAAAGATATTGGTGCGGCCCCGTTGGAGCGCAATGAGTATTTTGAGCCCGGCGACGCCGGTTAAGAGAATTACCAGCGACGCAGAGACGCCACAGGCGAGCGCGCAGGATGGATTCATCCGGTATTAATCCTAACCGCAGGAGAGCGCTCATCTATATTCTTGGCTGGTTGATATAATTGTCCGGGCTGCGTAAAAACAGACGATGCCTTGACGCGAAACCTGAAATGCCGGAGCAAGGCTTTTTCAATGGGGCGTCGGACGATGTCCACGGCGTTCTCATTGGCGGCGACAAGCTGATCGTCGTTCGCTTGCAGCAAATCCGCGATCGATCAGCGATACCGTCACGACCCGGATGACTTCCTTTTCAGCCGCCGCGAAGATAGGCGAGCAAATAGGGATCCGAGTAGTCGATTCGCGGCGCGTCGTGCCGCCTCGGAAGTTCGGCGTGCAAGCCAAAGTAGACCGATCGTCGAGCACGCCCAAGATCGCGATAGAAAATCAGAAACTCAGGTCCAGTTAAATCGAAAGGATTGCCATACCGCTAAGTCAATTTGCTAAGAGCCACGTCTCATTTGCGTGAGCGACCTCGATCAACTTCAGAAGGCTTGTTCCGGCGAGGCCGGGTGGCAAGATACGCTGCTCGCGCGCTTCGGAGATGTGCTGGGAGCGTTTCAAGTCCAGGCTGAGTTGGCCGACGTTTGACGAATTTTTCCAGTGCCGCCTTTCGCGACCTGATCGGTTTGTCCTTCGCAGTTCAAGCAAGGTCGCGGCACAGGAACGGAGCGGACCGGCTGCGTCGGCGATGGCGAGAGCCAACTGCTCCTCGCGCAGTCCGCGCATGACATAGGCTTCGCGAAGACGGAAAATGAGATTCAATAGCACTTGATCGAGGCGAGTGATGACAATCTCCCGTGGGAATCTTTACGCCGATAAACGGGTCCGATCCGAACAATGACTTTGCGTCGACGCAGGATGTCGGAGAATTTTTCCGCGAAGGCTGTGATCGCCGACGGCAATTCCGCTTCGAGAATGAACATGGGACTCAAGCGAATCGCCGCCTGGGCGACGCGCAGCGGATTGCGCAGCTCGCTGGCTGCTGGTTTGATCAAACTTGCGTGAGTAACAAGCAGCAGTTGACATCGGAAGTGGCGCGGAACCGCCCTTCGGCGGCGCTGCCGTAGAGAACGATGGAACGTTAGCTCGGTTGCGAACGCCGCTTGAGCCGCGGCGATGAATTCTGTTAATACACGGATACCTGAGGAGGGAGTTCGCGCAAGCGGAGTCTGGGTTCGGTGTTGCCATGGGGATTCGTCCGTTCAGACCTTGTATCGAGGATTACTTGATCAGAATTGTTGACGGATGTGTCACCCTCTCGTCGCGTTCACGCCGCCGGGTTTTTTGAACCGGCGCGAGTGGCGGCCCCAGTCGCAGCCGCAGGATTTGCAGTACCATTCGGTCATGCCTTCCCACTCTTCGCGATCGGCGAGGATGGCGCGGCCGGTGTCGATGGAGTGTTGGAGTGCTGGAGTGATGGGGGAATGGATAACCGGAATGACTTGGTCAGAGCCGCATTCGGGACAGATTGGAGTCTTCCGCTTGCGCGGCGATTTTTGTGCGCGTTTCGCCGTGCGTTTTGGAACCGCGGCACGCTTGGACGCCGTCATTTTAAATATCCGCGTTCGCGATAAAAGCGTCGAGCACCCGGATGCAACGGCACGCTGAAGGGCGCCTCGCCATCGTTGGCGCACAACTGACGCATATTGATCGGTTTGAAATTGTCGCTCGGGATTTGCTTGCGGCGTTTTTCGATCGCTTCGCAGAGCGCGTAGGCGACGTCGTTGGGCAAATCAGCATGCACGACCATCGGCCAGCCGCTGAAGTCGACGGTCGGTACATCGCGCGCCATGCCTTTGAAGCGCGCCTTGGGCACGACTGAAGTTCGGTAGCCGATTTTTGCCAGGCGCCGGAGTAATTCGCCTTCGATCGGTAAATACACGAAGCCGCTATCGACCGCGGTTTGGCCCCAACTCTTGATGCCTTCGTCGAAAACCGCATTGACCGTGCCGTTCTGAATCGCGTCGCGTCGATCGGGATGGCTGGGGCGCGGCACGGAAATCACTTTGCCGCCCCATTTTTTTAAATCGGCCAATGTGAAGCCGGCGGCTTTCATAACCGCTACCACCGTAAACATCGTCGGGCTCGCGTTGATGGCGTCTTTCGAGGTCACGTTCGTCGATAAACGCAGAGGGAAGCGCTCCTTGGCGATTTGCGCCAGCGAAGTGATGCCGGTGGACTTGTGCACCGCGAAGCCCATGACGTCGTAGGATGGAAACGTCGCGATCACGCGCAAAGGCAATTTCTTTTGAAACGGGCCGGTGCCGCGGTAGGCGAGCGTTACCGCGACCGAAGGGTTGATCCAAGCCAAGGTGAATTTGCCGTCGGCGACGCCCTTCAGCTCGGCGAAGCCCGCGGCGGCAAAGGAAAGCGGCACGCTATTGGAACCGCCGCGGTTGGCGGCGAGTAGATTCAGTTCGATGTCGTGGCCGATGCGCGATTCGGTCTGCAGCACTTGCTCGGCGGCGCGGGTGGTTTGAAAGGAGAGGGAAGTCTCGTACATGCCGGCGGCGATTTCGAGCAAGCCTTTGGCGCGTTGAATCATCGAGTTGTAGCGTTGTTTGGGCACTGATGGATCCTTTTCAATTCGTGCGGAGAAGGCCTTCTTGGCGGTTGTCATTCTGAGGAGCCTTGCGACGAAGAATCTGTTTTGCGTCCTGTTGCCGCGGAAAAAAACAGATCCTTCGCCGTCGGCTCAGGATGACATTGAGTGGGAGCAAGCGATCAAATGACAAGCTAGAGCGTCTTTCGGACTTCCTGCGCGACTTCGACGAGCAGTTTTGCTTTGGCGTTCGCCAACTCGCGGCTGATCGTCATCAAACCGCAGTCGGGGGCGAGCCATAGTTTGTCCGGCTCGATGTATTTGAGCGCCGTGCGCACGCGCTCGACGACTTTTGCCACTGGCGGCACCGGCGTGTCGCTGGGATCGACGCAGCCGAACATGACGATGCGGCCTTTGGCGATGGCCAGCACCGCCGGGTCGTAACCGCTGCGGGCGAACTCGACGCCGAAGCCGCCGATTCTCGTTTTCATCAACTCTTCGAGCAGTTCCGGATATTCGTATTCATGCTGTTGTCCGGCGCCGCCGGGATAGCCGTAGCAGAGATGAACGACAGTGGGGATATGGATGCCTTCGAGGCAACGGTCCAGAGCTTTAGCGCCGTAGGCGAAAACTTTCTCGTGGTAACGCGTCATGGCGGGTTCGTCGAGCTCGAGCACGTCGCATCCTGCCGCCTGTAGGTCGAGCAACTCCTCGTTGAGCGCCGCCGCCACGTCCATCGCCATCGCCGCCTCGTCTTTGTAGAATTCATCGAGCGTGCTGTCGACCACCGTCATCGGCCCCGGCACATCCATTTTGATCGGCTTGCCGGTTTGCGCTTTGGCGAAACGGAGATCTTCGACGATGGCGGGAACGCGTCGTTTGATCTTGCCGACGACCCGCGGCACGGGTCGGGGCTGCTCGCGGCGGCGATAAATGGTTTTCACCGCTTCGTGCTCGAGGTCGATGCCGTCGAAGCGAGCGAGAATGTGATTGATAAAACCGGTGCGTCGCTGTTCGCCGTCGGAGAGCAGATCAAGGCCGATCCGTTCTTGGTTGCGGATGCTCAGTGCCGTCGCGTCATCTTGAGCTTCTTGCAGCGCCGCGCCTTCCAAGCGAAACACGGCGCGGCTGCGCTCATTTTGCGCGAGCCAGCTGGGGCGCGGAAAACTGCCGATCGTCGTTGCGGCGATGGACGGAAGTTGCATGGATGTACCTCAATAAGATTTTTCTTTGGCTATATATCTGCGGCGCTGGAAAGACAAGGAAGACCGAGACAGATTTGACAAAGAAGGATTGAGAATCCTGAAATTTTTAGCATGAGAACGAATCTACTCAAGCTCAGATTCGCTGGAATTTGTTGGAGTCATGGCACAAACTTTCTTTCCCAACAGACGGTAGAAAAGCGTAGTGGTCACGATCAAGGAAACCGCGGCGGTGAGCGCGAGGCCGAGCGAGGCGCCGAAAAGGGTTGCAGAAGTACCCAGGACGATCGAACCGATGGAGCGCATGCCTTGATCGAGATTGAACACGCTCATCACCCGGCCCATGAGATTGCGCGGTGCTTCGATCTGGATGATCACCCGGCTGATGGTGCGGAAACATACCTGACCCGCGCCGACGAGAGCGAGGAGCGAAACGGACAGCCAAAAGATCGGCGATACGCAAAAGAGCATGAGAAAAATCGGCGTCGTCGTGGTCGTAACCCACAGCAACATGGCGCGGTTCCACCGTTCGCCTACCGAGGCGAGAAAGCTCAGCGAGGCGATGCCGCCCAATCCCGGCGCTGCCATCAATAGACCCAGCCCCTCGGGACCGACCTCCAGTACTTCCTTGGCGAAGACCGGGAGAAAACTCTGGTAGGTGACGATGAACACGGCAAAGGTATAGGCGGCCGCGACGCTGCTCAAGATCACCGGCTCGTGCCAAACGTATTGAAAGCCTTCTTTGAACTCGACGCAGGAAGTTTTCTTCGCGCTTTATCGGTGGTTCCTTTTTCGGGTGCAGGAACAGCATGCCCACGCCGGCGATTATTAGGGTTACCGCGAAGATCGCATAGCAGCCGCCAGTACCGATCAAAACAAGCAATACGCCGCCGAGGGATGGTCCCGCGATGCGAGCGATGTTGAAGCCGACAGTGTAGAGCGAGACGGCGTTCAAGATATCTTCCCGCGGCACTAATTCGCCAAGGATCGATTGAGCCGCCGATGGATTGATCGCGCGGATCGAACCGGAGAGGATTTCGAGCACGAGCACGTGCCAGAACGCGAGCGTGCCGAAGGTGTAAATCGCCAGAAAAATTGCTATCGGGATGGCGGAGACAAAATTCACCAGGATCAGCAAGAGCTTGCGGTCATAACGGTCGACCAATACGCCGCTGAGGGCGCCAAGAATCAATCGGGGCAACGCGCTGCACAGCCCCAAGATTCCCAATGCCATCGCCGAGTCGGTGATCTCATAGGTGATCCAGAACAGCGCCACTTCCTGGACGAAGTGGCCGATGGAACCGAGCAAATCCGTGCACCAGAATAGGGCGTAGTCACGGTGGCGTAGAGAATGAAAAATACGAATGGTGATGGTCTCCTTGTCGCCCTGCACCAGCAAGAATAGTTACGGCTTATAACCCGGCGCCCTTTCATAAAAAAGCAGTGGCACCGAAAACGACGGCAGGTGTCGTTCGCTGCATCCGAAATCGACAGCGCGATTACCAATCAGAAAATGGAAAATCAACCTCGACTTAGTTGACAGCAGCAAAACTTCAGCATACTTCGATAGGACCAAACCGTGAAGGAGAAAGATTTCTGTGGCTTACGATGATCGCAGTGTGAAACCGATGAGCGCGAGCTTGATGCGCGCGCGTGTCGCAACGAAGATTCTTGCCGGACTGTACGAAGACGTGCCGACGATGTTGACCAGCGCGATTCGGCTGATGGTCGAGCTGCCCGGCGGTAAAGGACGAAAAGGGCCGCCGTATCCATTTACGATCGGCGTCAGTCCGGCGTGGTGCAGCGGCCTGAACGGCGCCAAGCTCGTCGCCAACGGCAAACTCGATCTGGTCTGGCTCAATCCTTCGATTATCCCTTCAATGGCGGTGCGCGGGGTCGGGCCCTTTCAAAAAAAGAGTCCGTTGCGGGCGCTCGCGGTCTTTCCGTCATGGGACCGCTTGGTGATCGCGGTCTCGCCGCGCTTGGGTGTGAATAGCATGGAGGAATTGATCGCCAAGAAGCCGAAGATGAAAGTTTCCATCGCGGTCAACGACTGCGTCGACTTCGCGATAAAGTTTTTGCTCAAAGCGCACGGCATCTCCCGGAACCATTTCATCAAGTGGGGCGGCAAAGTCGACGAAGTCGTGCGGCCGAGCAATCCGCACCGGCGCGAGGGAATTATCTCCGGCAAACTCGATATGGTGATCGATGAAGGGATGGATTCGTGGGGCGATGTGGCGGTGCAGCACGGCATGAAGTTTTTATCTTATTCCGAGCCGGTGCTGCAGAAACTGGAAAAATACGGCTTCCAACGCGCGCGGCTCGATCACGGCCGCATCGACGGCATCAACGACCCGACGACGGTCGTCGACTTCAGCGGCTGGCCGCTGGTGGTGCACAAAAACTTTCCCGACGACCTGGCCTACCACATCGCCGGCGTGCTGGAAAAAATCCGCGAAGAGATTCCCTACGACGCCGCCGAGACGCCGTCGATGAAACAGTTGTGCACGAACACGGAGGCGGGGCCGCTGGATTTTCCGCTGCATCCGGGGGCGGAGAAATATTATCGGGAGAAAGGGTATCTGTAACACGTGCTCGTGACTCGTGTTCGTGGTCGTCATCGGAAATGCATATTCCTAGAGGATGACTTTAATTGTGTTCGAAGCGCAAAATCGGCAAATCCAAGCTCTTCCCACGATCACGATTCACGAACACGGTATTTTTTGACCCGCGATCACGCCTTCTTCTGCATCGCCGCCAAAACCCGCTTCGCTGTAAACGGTCCTTCGCGGAGACGCACGCCGACGGCGTCGTAGATCGCATTGGCGATCGCTGCCGCTGGCGGGATGGTCGCGCCTTCGCCGGCGCCGAGGGGCTGCATCTCGGGCCGATTGATCAAAATCACTTCGAGCTCCGGCAAGTCCGGGAAATCGAAGAATGGGATAGCTTGCCCAGTCGAGGCTGGTGACGCCACCGTTGGGATCGAATCCGACCTCTTCGTACATGGCGCGGCTCACGCCTTGGACAACGTTGCCTTCCACCTGGTTTTTCACGCCGTCGGGATTGACCATGAGGCCGCAGTCGTGGGCGCAGGTCGAGGCGCTTCACTGCCACTTGGCCGGTGGTCTTATTGACTTCGACTTCGGCGACGACCGCGACATAGGTATTCGCCGCGATTGGTCAGCGCGATGCCTCGGCCTTTGGCGATGTTGCCGGACGACGCCGGCGCGGGTGACGGCCGCTTTTGCCAGCCGGCTTTGTCGGCGGCGGCTTTCAAACATTCGGCGCCCCGTTGATTGGCGCTCAGATGGTTGAGGCGAAACTCCAGCGGATCGATTTTCTGATCGGCGGCGATCTCGTCGATAAAGCTTTCGCTGGCGAAGCAGCGCGCGACGTCTCCCGGCGCGCGCAGGTTGCTGGTGCGCAGTGGAATCGGTTCGGGAAAATGCCAATTGATGTGATGGGCGAGAATCGACTGATTTGCCACGGCATAGATTTCACCGCCGCCCTGGGTGCCGTTGGAGCCGCCGGGATTGGTCGGTTTCATGCCGACTTGCAAGTGATGCCAAAAGCGGCGTTGAGCCCGAAGCGGTCCAGGGTTGGCTGTAATCGGCGAAGTCCCAGGCAATCAATTTGCCGTCGCCGTCGATGGCGGCCTTGATTTCATCCAACTGCGCCGGTCCTTTCGGTTCCCAACCATGCTCGTCGTGGCGCGACCACTGCACGCGCACCGGCGCGCCGGCCGCGCGCGACAGCAACGCGGCGTCCTCGGCGCCGTCGTCGGTGCTCATGCGGCCGTAGGAGCCGGAAGCTTCGTGATAGATGATCCGGACATTCTGTTCTTTGAGGCCCAGTATCGCCGCAACGGTGGTCCGGGTGCGAAACGGTCCCTGCGGCCCCGACCAGATCGTCGCTTTGTCGCCCTTGACGTCGGCGATCGAGCACGACGGTCCGATCATGCCGTGCATTTGAAACGGCCAGCGATAACTCGCTTGAAAGTTTTTCTTGCCTTGCGCCAAAGCTGATGTCACATCGCCTTTGGCGACGGCTTTGAGCGTGCGCGCCGGTTTGGTGTTTTTCAAATACGCGTAAAGCTCGTCAGGATTGGCCGGCAACTTCGTCGTTGGTTTGGCCCAGGTCACTTTAAGCGCTTGCGCCGCCTTGATCGCCGCCCACTCGGTTTTCGCCACCACACCGACAAATTTTCCTTCGCGCACGATCATCACGACGCCGGGAATTCCCTTGATCGAGTCTTGATCGATGCCGGTCGGCTCGGTGTTGATCACCGGCGGGCGCACCACGCGTCCGTGCAGCATGCCGGGAATGCGCACGTTATGAATGTAGTCGTGCTCGCCGGTGACTTTGGTCGGGATCTCGAATCGTTTCAGCGGCTGGCCGACGATCTTGTAAGTTTTCGGGTCCTTCGCTTTGACTTCCGGGGCGACTTTCATGTCCCAGCCGGTGCCGGTGGCGGTGATTCTGGTGTTGAATTTTTTTCCGCCGATCAACTGGCCATAGGTGACTTTTTTCGCCGGGTCGCCGACGACGCTCACCACGCCATCGACGACCGTGAGCTTTTCGATCGGCGCGCTGAGTTGGGCGGCAGCGAGCTTCAATAACTCCTGGCGCGCTGCCGCTGCCGCCTGGCGAATCTGCGGGCCGGCGCGTTCGATGCTGCGGCTGCCCACCGTCGAGCCCTGCTCGATGGTGCGCGACGTGTCGCCCGAGTCCATCTTGATCTTGTCGAAGGGCACGTCGAGCTCTTCGGCGACAAATTGTGCCAATGCGGTGATCGTGCCTGTGCCGATTTCTACTTTGCTGGTGTAAAAAGTCACATAGCCGTCCGGCGTGATCGCCAGCCACGAGTCGAGGGAGGTCGGATCGATGTCGCCCGACGGCAGCGTGGCGAACTGGGCAAAAACTTTGCCAGCGGGCGGGAACAGATTGAAGCTGACAATCAAAGCGCCCGTGCCTTTGAGAAACTGTCTGCGGGTGATGTCCATGGATTTCATCTTCATCGCTCCTTTCCTTACACCGATTGGCCGGACGCCCGTTTGACCGCGCGCAGAATACGAATATGCGTGCCGCAACGACATAGATTACCTGCCAGGGCGGTCTTGATTTGGCTGTCGGTGGGCTTGGGATTCTTATCGAGCAAAGCTTTGGTCGACATGATCATGCCGTTGATGCAATAGCCGCACTGCACCGCCTGCTCGTCGACAAAGGCCTGCTGGATCTTGTGCATCTTCTTGGTTGTTCCCAGACCTTCGAGCGTGGTGACCGATTTGTTCTGCGCCGCGCTGACGGGAGTGACGCAGGAACGAATCGCGTTGCCGTCCATGATCACGGTGCAAGCGCCGCACTGGGATAGGCCGCAGCCGAACTTGGGGCCGTTGAGTTGGAGATCGTTGCGCAGAGCGTAGAGCAACGGCATCTCGGGCTCTGCGTCGACGATTTGCGTCTTGCCGTTCACGCGCAGGGATATCTTTGCCATAAGCACCCTCCTTTTAGATTTCGCTCAGGACGCGAAATAGTTTTCAGTGATCCGTTGTCAGTGCCCAGTTTGGGAACCGAAGACTCTATAGCATCGTTGATGACAGACAGCCATTGCGGAAACAGTGTCGCCACGAACACGAACACGATTGCTATTTTCCGCTGTTAAGTTGGCGCACGAAGCGATCGTCGAAGAACTGCGCCGGTGTGGCTTTCTTCGCTTCCGGAATAGTTTCGGTGAGAAAATCTAGAATGCCCTGAACCCCCGGCTCGGAAATCATCAGCTCGCGCCGAAAGCCTGCCTTGCGATAGAACTCGTAAGTCCGTTCGATGATGTCGGGATCGTTTTCTTTGGTGTATTTGGCAATGACTTTCATCGTGAAGGCTTTGTCGTTGTAGTAACGGTCGATGCCGGCGCGCACCGCCCGCAACAACGGCACAAGCCGCCCGGCCAATTCGTCCATGCGGCCGCGCCTGATGACCACGCCGACGTTTTGATAGGGCTGATCCAACGTGGTGGACATGGAATGAAATCCGGCTCGGTCGAGCTGGAAACTCACCGGCGGAGACGCTGAGCCGGCGGCAATCTGGCCGGTTAGCAGTGCCGCGGTGATCTGCGCACTTCCACCCAATATTCGCAGCTGAACATCTTTCGCCGTCAGTCCCAATTTGCGCAGCGCCACCAGCGTGCCGTACGCCACCGGACTGCCCGGCCGCTCGGTACCGACGATTTTGCCTTTCAATTGTTCGGCGCTCTTGATCTCCGGCCTGGCGTACAGATCCCAGATCATCGTATTCAGCATCCCCGCGATAAAACGACGATCGAAGCCCCGCAGCGAAGCGTTGATCAACGGCACCGCGGAGATTTGGATGGCGTCGACCTCGTTGGCGATCAGCGCCGGCAGGGCGAGAGTCGAGGACATGGAAATCATTTCGACATCTAATCCCTCTTTGGCGAAACCGCCGCTCTCTTTCGCCATCCACATCGACGCCATGGTTCCGGACGTGAACAAGTATGCGATCCGCAACGGCCGTGCGCCGCCGCGTGCGTTTCATTCACATATCACTCAACAAAAATTATAATATCACTTAAATCGCGCGATAGAGAGGTTAATTTCTCGATACTATCATCGCTTCTGTAGTGCGTCGTTCTTCAATGCAAGGTTGGTCTAGGCCTCACGATAGCACGACACTTGCTCGCCAACTCATCGAATATGACAGCTTACTCAGAGTAAAGGAGAAATCCAAAAATCTAATCTAAGTTACGGTCTACGCCAGTCTTTCTTTCGTTTCGGTAGTCCTCTTCTGGTATTGCAATGTTTCTCACAGTAATGCAAACACGATTCCAAATTTAACAAATACGGCGTACTGGCAGATTTGTTTCATCATACGGTTTGGTTTGCTGGCTCTATCCCATGCGATTTGTTTCTCGCTGCTGGACGCCTTGTTCAATGTTTCTAGGCCTCTAAGGCACCCGGCAGGCAGATTCAGGCTCAAAAACATGCCCTCTCTTTCAACGGTTAAATGTCGTTGGCTTTCGCCAGCCGTCAGTTCCAGTTCTTCGAAACGACGGTCATCGAGACATCCAGTCCATCATAAGAGATGATGATATCGCCCTGCTGTAAGCCTACGCGTTGACTCTTACTTTGTGGCTCTACCTTCTGAATGGTGACGCGCGCAAATACAGGCACACCAGCGACATCGAAAAATTCACGCTTCGTCTCGCGCCCAAGTTCATCGTACAAATACCTGATCCAGGCATACCCATTAGCGCTTTGTACTCGAATGTCATTGGCGTCGAAGAAGTCGATTCGCGAGATATTACCTCTAGTATCAAACATCCGACTTGTCTTGGCATTGCCGTATTTCTTGGCGAGAGTCGGAGAAACGTTGGCGCCGAGCACGCCCACTCCGTCCACTAGCCTCTAACATTATCGTGTAGGCGACATTCGCACATCCCTCTTCGTTTGCAGCGGGAAGTCATGCTCGTCGTAATATTTGGTTTCAACTCGGTAGACGCGCGCATCATACTTGAATCGTGCCTTGGCATAGCCATCCTCGCCGCGCACGGATTATCCGTCGGTGTTCAGTAAAGTTTCTTCAATCAGATTCTTCCGTGCGTCATAAGCCCAAACGATCTTGGCGTAGCCGCCCTTGCGCGCGTGGGCCGACGGTTTCATCAAAAAAAGCGATTTCACGTATTGCCAGCAGAGTCGTACTAGGTAATCGAGGCGAAACCATCTCGAGTTCGACTGGCTTGTCCGCGCGTCGAAGTTCGTCATCTCCGTCGGTTTGTCTTCAAGATAGTACTTACACCGAGTCTTGACGAATGTTTCTTCGTAAAACACGGCTGATCATATCAGCACAAGTAAGCATCTTCAAGCTTATTCCCACGTGAGTCATATCTTCATCTTAACTCTAGCGAAAACGCGAGTATCACGAACAGCTTGATCACCTTCATACAGACAAGTGAGATCGGCCACGTTGCCCTGTTGGTCACGACCCATGCGGGTTTTGGCGCATCCCTGGGAGTTGCAAAACGGTCAACTCATTCTCATCCAGGAAGGCTGCTTGCACAACATAAACGCGTTGTCCCAATCTCCTCTGACCTTGAAAAACCTACATTCAAATAACACAGGTTTGCCATCCGGACCGAAGGAAGTTTCGGTGCTGCCGCCTTTTTCGTTCCAAACAATATAAGGACGCGGAGTCGCTGCCGGAGCTTCCAACGCTGGTCCAAATGCGAGCAAAGCCAATAGCAATGTCAAAATGACGTAACGCACGATCGCCTCGCTGTTACTGCTGCTTCGACTCCATTC
The DNA here is from genome assembly GCA_963811315.1 of uncultured delta proteobacterium. Classification (GTDB taxonomy): domain Bacteria; phylum Desulfobacterota; class Binatia; order UBA9968; family UBA9968; genus DP-20. The sequence goes on along the minus strand of CAWERH010000034.1, from coordinate 188,286 downwards.
CGAAGCAGATCTGGTTGCCGTCGAGGTCGTGGATGTCGAAGTCACGCATGCCGTACGGATAGTCTTTCGGTTCTTTCACTGTTCTGGCGCCTTTCGATTGCAACTCACGGTAGAGCGCATCGACATCCGTGACGAACACGTTAAGGGCGCCGTGGCCGGGTTGGCGTTTGGTCTCACTGGCGGCTTGCAGGTGGATGAGCACGCCGTCTCGTTCCACGCCCGCGTAGAACGTCGGCTCCCCATAGGTGAACTCCGTGTGAAACCCGAGCACCTCGCAATAATGCTGGACGCTGCGCAGGACGTCTTGAACGACAAATACGGTTGCGGATCCGACGAGCGAAACCTCGGCTGGGCTTGCCATTGGAACCTCCATAGTCTTGGCGGGGTCGTTAACGCAAAGAGTTGTATCCCCATTCACAGGAATGAATCAAGTTCTGTAGAGTACGCTACGATGGCAAGGGGCACGCTGAAGGAGAGCCGAGTCCAAGTCATTTGAGAGTTTGGTTCAGGACGGCTGCCAACCGAACGCCGCTTTTCGACAGCTGTTCGCGCACAACCGGCAGTGCGCGATTGTCGTAGACAGTGTCGAGACGCACGCCCTTGGCGCCGCGCTCGTCGATAAATTTTTGTTGGCCGGCAAAATTATAGACCACGTTCTTTGCCTGGCCGAATGACCCCTTCGCCCAGCTGATCGGTGTTCCTCTTGACCATTCTTCGGCTTTCGCTTTGGTAATCTGCTTGTTCAGAGACGCTCCGGCGGACTTTGGGTCATTGCCAAGGCGCTGCACGAGGTGGTTGTCCCAATAGGAGTGAAGGTTGTCAGGCGTAGCGCGTTCTCTGTTGAGCACCGGCACATCGTTGCCGCCGCGATCTTTGTTGTCCGCCGCATGCAGCGGTTGGTGCAGATCGCCGATGAGATGCAGCAGAAACTTTAGCGCGAGAATCTTTTCTGACTTGGCTACGGAAGCATCGCGCAGCTCGGTGATGAATTGATCGATTTTATCGATGAGACAGGCGTTAGCGGGACCGGCGCTCGCCGCTGTGCCCGGCGGCAACCTCGGGTGGTTGTTGCAGGCGGCGGCGATATTACCGTCCGCGATTTCGATGTCGACGAAGTGCCAGTTGCGTGTAGCCGTGTAACGGACTTTTGTGGTGGATCGGTCGGAGTCGCGAAACTTATCTGCCCAAGTGGTACGGCTGACAAAATCCGTCGCGGTAAGATCATCTCCGTCGGCGGCGAGCAGCGCGTCGACCTTCTTTTTGACCGGCGGAGTGAGGCGCGCGTAGGCGATGACACCGACGATCTCGTGGCCTTCGTCGCCCCAGGCGAACAATGGCGGCGCCATAAGCATTATTGAGACTAAGGCAAGAAGGCTGCGGCCAAGGAGGAAAGAAATCATGATCTTGGTAAAAACATTGCTGCGTGTGCCGTCGTCACACTAGAGGAATGGGACGGGTCATGTTTTGCGAAAAGCGCAAAAATTTAGCCAGCCTGCAAGGCACCCTTACGCTGTCTTCACGGCCGCGAGCAGGTGACAATGATCGCTTAGACGCGGGATGATCATAAGGCACACCTAGCCAATAGCCAACGACGTCAAGGTCGGGAAGTATAGAAACGGTTACCGCGGCCAGGAGGAGGCGACGGGAGACCTTCGCTGAGCCCAATACGGCCGCAGCGACCAAAGGCACCGTGGATGAGAAAGGAGAGAGGCCATACTAATCGTTCCGGAGGAGACAAGCAGGACTGGCCGCTTTTCACAAATCCGAAAAGTGGCCAGTCCTCCAATCACGTTTAGGCCTTTTTCAATTCCGCCAGCACCCGTGCCGGGGTGAACGGCGCTTCGCGCAGGCGCACGCCGACGGCATCGAAGATCGCGTTGGCAATGGCCGCGGCAATTGGCGCGCTGGACGGTTCGCCGCCGCCGAGGGCGGGCATCTCCGGGCGATTGATCAAGACGATCTCGATGGTTGGAACATCGGGAAATCTGATCACCGGGTAAGTGCTCCAATCGAGCGTCTTGATGCCGCTGCCATCGAATTTAACTTCTTCCATGAGGGCGCGACTGACGCCTTGAACAATATTTCCTTCGATTTGGTTTTTCAGACCGTCGGGGTTGATGATCAGCCCGCAGTCGTGGGACAAAACGAAGCGTGTGACCGTCACTTTGCCTGTGGACTTGTCGACTTCCACTTCCGCGACCGCACCGCAGATCGTCTCGGCGCGATTGGAAATCGCCACGCCGCGGCCGGTTGCCTTCGAGTCGCTCGACGCAGCGGCGGGTGAGGGTCGATCTTGCCACTTGGCTTGCTTCACGACCGCGGCCAGGGCGTCAGCGCCGCGCTGGTTCGCGCCGAGGTAACGCATACGAAACTGCACCGGATCGACGCGCTGATCGGCGGCGATCTCATCGATGAACGATTCGCTGGCGTAACAGCGCGCCATATCTCCCGGCGCGCGCAGGTAGCCGGTGCGCAGGGGAGTCTCGTCGGCTTGCACCCACGGGATCAATGGCGCGGCACATTTTTGATTTTCAAACGAATACATCTCGCCGCCGCCGCGGGTGCCGTTGGAATTGCCGTTGGCCGTCGGTTTCATGCCGATTTGGCGCGACGCCAGCAGGCGCAAGCCGCGGCCTGAAGCAGCAGTGAGGGGAAATCCTCGATCGGCAAAGTCCCAGGCGATGATCTTGCCATCGCCGTCGATGCCCGCGCGGATGAGATCCAACTGCGCCGGGCCTTTGGGCTCCCAACCATGTTCGTCGTCGCGCATCCACTGCACGCGCACCGGTTTGCCCACCGCGCGTGACATGAGTGCCGCGTCTTCGGCGGCATCGTCGGCGCCCATGCGGCCGTAACTGCCGGAGGCTTCTCGATAGAGCACGCGAACGTTGGATTCGGGAAATCCGAGCAATTCGGCGACCGCCTTGCGGGTCTCGAAGGAACCCTGGGTGCCGGTGTAAATCGTTACCTGATCTTTGGCGAAGTCGGCCACGGCGCAGGGCGGACCCATCATGCCATGCATTTGAAACGGCCATCGATAAGTCGCCTCGTAAGTTTTCTTCGCCTGCGCGAGCGCGCTGTCGGGATTGCCTTTGTTGACCGTTACCTGGTCGTTGAGGCTCTTGGTGTCTTTGATGTAAGCAAATAGCTCGTCCGCGCTGGCGGGCATTTTGGTTGCCGGCTGCGACCACGATACTTTGAGCGCCTTGGCGGCGCGAATTGCCGCCCACTCAGTCTCGCACACGACGCCGACGAAGCTGCCTTCCTGCACGATCTTCACCAATCCGGGAATATTTTTGACGCTGCTTTCGTCAATGTTGGCCGGCTTCGATGTGATCGTCGGCGGGCGAACCACGCGACCGTGCAACATCCCGGGGATGCGCACGTCGTTGGCATAAGAAAACTCGCCGGTAAGTTTGGCCGGCAGGTCGATGCGTTTCTGTGACGTGCCGACGATCTTGTGATCTTTGACGTCTTTGGCGCGGACCTCCGGCGCGACTTTCATATCCCAACCGGTACCCGTGGCGGTAATCTTAACGTTGAACTTCTTACCGCCAATCAATTGGCCATAGGAAATCTTTTTCGCGCCGTCGCTCACCACGCCGTTGACGACGGTCAACTTTTCGATCGGCGCGTTCAATTGCGCGGCGGCGAGCTTTAATAACTCCTGGCGCGCGGCCGCGGCGGCTTGGCGCAATTGCGGCCCGCCGCGTTCGATGGTTCGACTGCCGGAGGTCGTGCCTTGGTTGATCGCCTTGTTGGTATCCAGGCCAATCATGTGGATGCGGCTGAACGGCACGTCCAACTCTTCCGCGACGATTTGCGCCAGCGCGGTTTCCACGCCGGTACCGAGATCAACCTTGCCGCTGAAAACCGTGACCGTGCCATCCGGCGCTACCGCAAGCCAGGAATCGAGTTGAGTCGGATCCGCGTCCATGCCGGGTCCGACGGTCGATTGACCGAATGCTCGGAGCGAGGGAAACAAGTTGAAGCTGACGATCAATCCGCCGGTGGTTTTGAGAAATTGTCTGCGATTGAGTTCGATGGTTTTCATCGTTTCGCTCCTTGTTAGGCTAATTGACCGGAAGCCCGTTTGACCGCGCGCAGAATACGGATATGCGTGCCGCAGCGGCACAGGTTGCCTGCCAGGGCGGTCTTGATTTGGCTATCGGTGGGCTTGGGATTTTTGTCGAGCAAAGCTTTGGTCGACATGATCATGCCGTTGATACAGTAGCCGCACTGCACCGCCTGCTCGTCGACAAAGGCCTGCTGGATCTTGTGCATCTTCTTGGTGGTTCCCAGACCTTCGAGCGTGGTGACCGATTTGTTCTGCGCCGCGCTGACGGGAGTGACGCAGGAACGAATCGCGTTACCGTCCATGATCACGGTGCAAGCGCCGCACTGGGACAGGCCGCAGCCGAACTTGGGGCCGTTGAGTTGGAGATCGTTGCGCAGAGCGTAGAGCAGCGGCATGTCGGGCTCTGCATCGACGGTTTGATTCTTGCCGTTTACGCGGAGGGAGTACTTGGCCATGAGTCAGCTCCTTTCAGGCGATGGTTTGCCGTCGCAAGTTGATAATTTTCTCAAACGGGAAATGTGAAGGCGATTATTGTTGCGGTGCGTGCCGATATCGAGCGCATCTTTTTCATATATCACAAGGCAACGCGGATCTGATAAAACACCAAAGCATCAGGCTGTTTTCTGTAACGCCGCGAGCACGCGCTTGGCGGTGAAAGGTCCCTCGTACAAACGTACGCCTGTCGCATCGAAAATCGCGTTGCCGATGGACGCCGCCACAGGAATCGTTGCCGGTTCGCCGGCGCCGAGCGGCGCGATGTCGGGCCGGTTGATCAAGACGACGTCCAACGGCGGCAGGTCGGTGAAGCGCAGGATCGGATAGCTACTCCAGTCGAGGCTGCTGACGCCGTTCGCGTCGAACATCACTTCTTCGAAGAGCGCCCGGCTGACGCCCTGGATGACGTTGCCTTCGATTTGATTTTTGACACCGTCGGGATTGACGATCAGGCCGCAGTCGTGGGCGCAAACGATTTGTTTGACGCCGACTTGCCCATTGGTCTTGTCGACCTCGACATCGACCACCAGCGCGACATAGGCGCCGGAGCGTCGGGTTAGCGCGACGCCGCGTCCTTTGGCGATGTTGCCGCTGACGACAAGGCTCGGAAAGGCGCGTTTTTGCCACTGGGCTTTGGCTGCTGCGGCTTGCAAACATTCGCTGGCCCGTTGGTCTTTGGTCAGATAGCGCAGGCGAAACTCCACCGGATCGGCTTTTAGATCAGCGGCGATTTCATCGAGCATGCATTCGGTCGCGAAACAGCGCGCGATATCGCCGGGGGCGCGCAGTTGGCTGGTGCGCAGCGGAATCGGTTCGGCGAAGCGCCAATTGATCAGGTTGGCGAAAATGCGCTGATGGTCGACGCCGTAGATCTCGCCGGCGCTCTGACCGCCATTGGAGGCGTCGGGATTGGCCGGCTTGATGCCGACTTGCACCGACGCCAGCATGGGCGTGCCGTCCGCTTCGGTGCGCGGCAAACTGAAGTCTGTAAAGTCCCAAGCGATCCATTTGCCGTCGTTGTCGAGCGCGGCTTTGACTTCGTCGACTTGCGCCGGCCCCTTGGGTGACCAGCCATGCTCGTCTTCGCGGGACCACTGTACCCGTACCGGCGCGCCGACCGCGCGGGACAACAGCGCCGCGTCTTCGCCGGCATCTTCGGTCGCCAAGCGGCCATAGGAGCCGGAGCCTTCGTAGTAAATCACCCGCACATCTTTTTCCGGAAGTTTCAGCAACGTGGCGATGTTCTTGCGGGAGCGAAACGGTCCTTGGGTGCCGCACCAGATCGTCGCCTTGTCCGCCTTCACATCGGCGATGGCGCAGGATGGCCCGATCATGCCGTGCAACTGCAGCGGCCAACGATAAGTGCGCGAATAGTTTTTCTTGGCTTCGCTGAGGGCGCTGTCGACGTCGCCTCTCTCGACCACTTTTTGGCTGCGCATGGGCTTGGTGATTTTCAGATAGGCGTAAAGTTCTTCCGCATTGGCCGGCAATTTAGTCGCTGGTTTCGCCCACGTGACTTTCAGCGCGCGCGCCGCTTTGATCGCCGCCCATTCGGTCTTGGCGACGACGCCGACGAATTTTCCTTCGCGCACCACCATGACGACGCCGGGAATATTTTTAATCGAGGCTTCGTCGATAGCGAGCGGATCGGTGCTGATTATCGGCGGCCGGACCACGCGGCCCTGCAGCATGCCGGGGATGCGCAGATCGTTAATATAGATTGCTTCGCCGGTGAGTTTCGGCGGGATGTCGAAGCGCGGCACGGTAGTGCCGACGGTTTGATATTCCTTGACGCTTTTCGGTTTGACGTCTTGCGCCAGCTTAAGCTCGGCGGCGGCGCCCTGGGCGGTGATTTTGATGTTGAATTTTTTGCCGCCGACGAGTTGTCCGTAGCTGGTCTTTTTTCGCCGGGTTGCCGAGCGCGGTGACGACGCCGTCTTTGACATTCAGTTTGTCTGCGTCGACGCCCAGTCTTTCCGCGGCGAGCCGCATGAGCTCTTTGCCGCGCCGCGGCCGCGGCCTGGCGGACCTGCGGGCCGGCGCGTTCAACCGTGCGGCTGCCGCCGGTGGCCGATTGGTCGACCGTGAGAGCGGTGTCGCCCTGGATGACTTTGATCTGTTTCCACGACACGTCCAACTCTTCTGCGGCGATCTGCGCCAACGCGGTAACGATACCGGTCCCTAAATCGACCTTGCTGGTGAAGAGCGTCACAGTGCCGTCTTGACGCGATGGCGAGCCAGGAATCCAACTGTGCGGGATCGAGGTCGCCGTTCGGCAACAGGTTCGATTGCGCGAAAACTGATGAGATGGAGGGAAAGAGGTTGAAGCTTACGATCAGCGCGCCGGTGCCTTTGAGAAATTGCCTGCGAGTGATGTCCATGGATTTCATCGTCATCCCTCCCTCAAGCCGGTTGTCCGGATGCCCGCTTGACCGCGCGCAGAATACGAATATGCGTGCCGCAACGACATAGGTTACCTGCCAGGGCGGTCTTGATTTGGCTGTCGGTGGGCTTGGGATTCTTATCGAGTAAAGCTTTGGTCGACATGATCATGCCGTTGATGCAATAGCCGCACTGCACCGCCTGCTCGTCGACAAAGGCCTGCTGGATCTTGTGCATCTTCTTGGTTGTGCCCAGACCTTCGAGGGTGGTGACCGATTTGTTCTGCGCCGCGCTGACGGGAGTGACGCAGGAACGAATCGCGTTGCCGTCCATGATCACGGTGCAAGCGCCGCACTGGGATAGGCCGCAGCCGAACTTGGGGCCGTTGAGTTGGAGATCGTTGCGCAGAGCGTAGAGCAACGGCATGTCGGGCTCGGCGTCGATGGTTTGATTCTTGCCGTTTACCTTGAGCGTTAGTCGCGCCATAGTCGCCTCCTTTTCCTATGACAACCGAAGTCCGCTGCGGGACCGTACGACTTGTCTCATTGTGGAAAGTTGTTGCGGAAAGTCAAGGTTTCACGCGCGCGGAGGAACCGGTGTCGGTGTCCCGCTGAGCGGGCGGGGATAGTGCGCTCGCGAAGGTCGGCAGTCGAACTTGTGGTTATTCCTCGGCACCTCGCCTCAGTGCCGTGCGTCGAAGGATCTCCGTCTCAATTTCACTCGCGACACGTCGCTCGAGCTCGCGGGGATGCGGTGTAGCCCTCTCCGCTGGTCTCTCACGTCCTGAACGCCGTCGCCAGAACCAAGCAACGCACGCCGCTACGCCGAACAACAGGAGGGCGAGCGGAAGTAAAATATTATCGGCGAGCAGCCGATCGAATACCCCTAGAGGCGGTGGAGCAGGAAGAGGCATCGGAGCCAGTTCTCCCGGCGTTGGACGTGGTGGAGAAAGCTGCGGAGCGTTCAGGGTGAAGAGGCTTAACCCCCCAGCGACAACCAAAAACGCTGCGAGTCCGGCAAGTGGCAGCCAACGACGGGACTTCGCTGGATGGGTTTAACGGTGGCCTACTTGCACTAGTGTCATTCGCCGCCGAAGCGATGGAGCTGTGGTTGGCGCCCACCGTTCCGCGAAAGTCGATCCACTGAAATTCGCCCAACCCCGGGGGTAGAGGAGTGGCATCCAAGAGCAGTGGCAAAAGATCTTTTTCTTGCTCAATGGCGGCTTTCCACTCCTTTGATACCTCGTCAGATCGATTCGCGTGATCGCACCAAAATACCACGACCAAGTGGGATTCAGCCAAGCCTCTGGCAATTTCGCTCCGCCACCTCTCGCCCGGCTGAATGCCATCGATGTCCTGGAAGACGAGGGATTTGTTGACGCGGAGGAGTTTCACTATCGGAGCAACCAGCGATGCGTCAGCATGGCTATAGGACACGAAGACGTGTGTACTCTGGTCGGGCATCGGCAAGTCAATGCTGGTTCGATCGGTGCTTGCGCTCAGTTCAGTGGGCATCACTCTTCACTGAGATGGTTCACTGGAAACAAACGCCGTCAGGCTATCTCGGAAGATGGCTTCATCCATCCAATCCGAATCGGTTGTAATATCCATCGGCTAACCGCAAGTTGTCAACATTGTGCGGGTTGCCTTTTTCCCTTCCAGTTACGTCGTGTATAACGTGAGCAGAAAAAGTACGAATCGATAGCCCAATAAGATGACGGCAACGGCCAGGGTGAGCGTGAGAGCTTTGACGATCCGAATCGCGCCGCTCACCCTATAGACCGTGCCGCTTGCCAGGTAAAGGTACGTTGCGGAAGCGGTCAGGTTGACGACGGACAAAGCGTTGTCCATGCGAGTCGAATTCAGGCCGGCGCCGCCCAGAAAGACATCAACAGCCGCAACCGCCAGCGAGATGCAGAACAGCAGCAATAGGAAAGCGTAGAAGTGGAGCGAAAACACCGCGTGGGCGACGAATGGCTGCCGGTTCCGATAAAACAGGATGGGTAGTAGCAGAGCAAGGGGCAGCGCCATCAAGACAATGAACGACTTCGCATGCAGCACGATGGCTTGATCGAAGATAGGGGCATACCGATCGAGAGTGGTGTGCAACGTTTCCAGCCGGTGCGATACCAAGCGTTGCGCGACGGCTTGCCAGTCCTGATTATGCAGATGGGAGTCGAGCGTCGACGAGACGATATTCGTGCTGGTCAGCGATTGCATTGCGAAGAACATTACGTTGGCGATGAAAAACAACTGAAACGGCTTTAGGTAGCCGGTCCGCCGTCCCTGCACGTAGGCCACGGTCAGCGCGCCCGGACGGGTTACCAGGCAGCGAAAACTGCGAAGGAGGCGGCCATCGATACTGCTGAATACGAGGAAAAGCTGATGCAAGAAGCCGCGCAGCGTGAGATCGCGCGCGCTCGGAGGACGTTCGCCGCACGCTGGACAATAGCGCGTGGACAGCCTGCTGCTACACGTGGGGCAGGTCCACGAATTAGTCCCCATCACCGGCCTGTCCCTCTGCTGCCGAGAGTGCGTACGCTACATCTGGTTTGTCCCGCCCATCAACAGCGGTCCGGTAAGGAAGCCAAGCGAAGCTGTGGGCAGTTCGGTGGACCGGTGGATTAACTTTCATCTTCGAGGCTATCGTTTGTGCGGCGGTATGGTTTTGATCATGGCGGCGAACCGGCCGTGAAGCGCTGGATCGACAGGCCTATGCTTGATCCTGGTGCTCGCGGGGTCGTGGCCAAGGAAGTTGTCGCCGTTCCAGTTAATCGACGGTCTGATGGGTCTGGGAACAAATCCGCCGCCGCAGTTCGGGCAGACGTTCTCCAGGACGTTATCGACGCAGGGTGCGCAGAAGGTGCACTCGTAGGTGCAGATGCGCGCTTCAAGTGAGTCGGCAGGCAACGCCTTGTTGCAGTTTTCACAGGTCGGTCTGAGTTCGAGCATGCGGGCTTCCTTTCCATGGGTAACGTTTGTCGGCGGCGTCTTTATCGCTTGGAGAAGAACGACGGCAAGCTTCCAACCAATGCCCCGGCGAACGAAACCGCCATGCCGACCACCGCTGCGATGATTAACTCCAAAGGCCATAGATTATGCGAGGTGGATCACTGGCTGTATCGACAGCCACCCGTGACAGAACCGCTGCGGGCACCGCCGCGCCCACCACGAAGATGACGGTTAAGAAGCGCGCTTTGCCAAATGCGCGCGCGGCAAAGGCTAAAACGCCAACCACGAGCAGGCCCGCGCCATACAATGTGTCAGGCAGCGAAACTCTCGCATAAGGGATTTGCCAATAGGGATAACCGACGGTCAAGAAGCCAGCCACGAAAGCGGCGGCGAGCCAATAGACAGCAGTCGTGTGAGTGCTCTTGTTCATTAGAATTCCAACCAACCGTTGTGAAATCTTGATCTGTCAGACGGCTGGTCTATTTCGCTGCCCAGATTAGGTCCTCGCCAGAGTAATCGCAATCGTCCCGGCGACGACGAGACATCGCGCCGATGATGATGCGCGGGGTGATTTTTTCCAGGTCGCGCAAGAACAGCTTGCTGCCGAGCACTACCCACAGGGGCAGCGTTGCGGTGAGCGGCGTGACCACGACCACCGGGCCGTAGGTCAGAGCGTAGAGCACGAGCAGAAGACCGAGCGATTCGAACGCGCCGCCGACGGCGAAGTAGACGATCGATTGGCGGTTCCAGACGAGCCGGTCATTGGTCGTCGGCAGGGCAAGAAATATACCGGTGCAGATCAAGCCGACGATGCCCACGACAGCGCCGAAGTAAATCGGTTCGTCGGAAAAGCGCAAGGCGTAACGGCGCAGTGGATAAATCACGCCGCCGAGAATCGCCGCGAGCAGCGGCGCGATGACGTACCAACGACGAAAGTCTTTCACGCCTTCGTCGGCGCGCCAGGATATTAAGAGTATTCCCATAAAGACGAGCAGCGTGCCGGCGGCGACTGCGAGCGTCATCTTTTCGCCGAGGAAAAAGATTGCGATAGCGGCGCTCCAGAAGGGCACGGAAGCGCGGATCGGACCGCTGCGCGCCGCGCCGATTTTTTCGATGCCGATATAGGTCAACTGGCGCACGATGGCTTGGAGCACGCCGGCGATGACGAAAATGACTAAAACAAAGGTCGGCGTGCTCGGAACGCCGGTGAAAGCGAAGACGAGCGCGGACAGAACGATCGTTTGTATCAGCAATGAAACGAACGTAATCGTGATCGGCGTCGAGTGGCGCAGGCCGCGCTTGGACAGAATGAAGCTGATCGCATAGGCGATGGCGGCCAGCAGCGCAATAGTTTGCGGCAACATGGAAGTCGTGAAGCGCAAACTCGCGCCCGGATCGGACGGTTATGCGTGCTTTGCCGCTCTGGAATCTTCCTTGACGAACGTCAGCAGCAACATGCCGGCGATGTAGGTGGCCGCGGCAACGTAGAAGGCTTCGGTAAAACCGTAGGTTTGCATCACGTAGCCGACGACCAAAGTCCAGATCGGTCCGGAGATGCAGCCGACGAAGTAGTAAATCGAGAAAGCCGCGTCGGTGAGATCGTCGCGGGCGAAGTCGCTGATCATGGTTTGGGTGAGCGAGCCGCGCGCCTCGACGACGCTGCCGTAAAGAATCAAGTTCAAATAAAAAAGCGGCCCCAGCGAAGTCTGGTAAGCGAGCCAAACCGTCATCACAGCCGACAACAAAAGCGTGATCTGGGTGACGATCGGCGCGCCGTCCCAAGCGATCCGAAACCCAGGCGATGGCTAATGGTCCCACGAGTCCGGCGCCTTGCAATACGGTAAGAAACAATCCGCCTACGGGCGCCGTGACGTCGAAGCGCTCCATGAAGAACGGCACGAGATAAGTAAGATTGATGCCGGTCCCTCGTCCCGCGGCACCGACCATCAGAACGAGAGAAGTGAAAAGAATATTGCGGTTCTTCAAACAAACTCGATAGGCGTCGATGTTGGCTTTGAAGGTGGCCTTGCCGGCTTTGCCTTCATCGGCGGCCGACGCGTGCTCGCGGACCATGAAGAGCGCGAGTCCCATGATCAGGCTTGCCGCGCCAAAAACGACGAAGGCGGTGCGCCAACCCATATAGAGCAAAGCGATCGACGCTAAACCTGGGCCGATGAAAGAGCCGAAGCTGCCGGCGGAATGATGAAACGTCAGCGCCCAACCGCGTGCCTTGGGATAGAACCGCGACAAGATGCTCGCGCCGAGTGGGTGCTGCGGGCTCGATCCGGCGTCGATGGCGATGCGCGCGCCGAGCAATTGCGGGTAGCTGCCGACGAAGTACTGCGAGATCGCCGAGAGGCCGACGATCACATTGCCGGTGCCAAGAATCACCGAACGCTTGAAGAAGCCCGTGAACAGGCCGTAGACAACCTGCAATCCCTGGCCGACGAAGTTGGAAATTGCCGATAACGCGCCGAGCTGAAGCAGGCCGAAACCCAGTTCCGTCATCATCACCGGAAACATAACCGAGGTAATGCTGTACTGCAGATGGTTGAGCGTGTGGCAGACGCTGATGACGCTCAAGGGCGAGTCGTTTTTGCCGGATGGTTGCTTCGAGAGTCGGCGTGTCGCCGGATGTTAGGGTTGCCGAAGCGATGGCAGTTGTCTGCTCATTCATACCGATTTACTTCCTCGTTGAAGTTTTTTGGCTGACGATGCCCTGGGTCTGGTGTACAAGGTGGCGCTCCGGTCTGTCAACGGCAACTATAGTCCTGAGTAGCGAGTCCTGAGTCCTGAGTACGAGTTCTGACTCTGAGTCTTGAGCCGACGCTCAGCGACTCAGGACTCGTTACTCAGGACTATGCGGCGTTGCCGTGTCCCGCGGTGTGCTGGTCGACATGAAGAAACTCATGAGCGCACCGAACAGCATCAGCGCGAATCCGACCAAGAACGCGCACCAGATCGCATCGCTGAGAATGGCGGTCATGCGCGGCAGGAGTTCAGCGGGAATTTGCGCGCGGGTCGCAGGTTCGAGGAGATTTTGCGGATGGGCCAGCTTGTCGAGCAGCGCCATGGAAAGATTGCCGCCGGAGAGTTGGCTCAGACCGCGTTGCATTTGATGCAGCAGCACGGTGCCCATCAAGCTCACTGCGAAAGCGGCGCCGAAAGTTCGAAACAACATGAGGGTCGAAGTGGCTACGCCGATTCGCTGCCGTGGCACGGAGTTTTGCACGGCAATCAATGTCGTCAAATTTGCCATGCCCATACCGGTGCCGATCAGAGTGCCGCTGACGGCGACGGATACGACGCCGAGAGCGTCGTTGAAGACGACGAATAGGCTATAGCCGATGGACAAAAGCAACATGCTCGTCACCGCGAGCGCGCGATAACCGAAACGGTTCAACGCTTGGCCGGCGATCAGGCTGCCCGCTGTCCAAGCGACGCTGACGAATAATAGCGCCATGCCGGCGCGCGACGCCGTCAGTCCGATGACGCCCTGAAGATAGAGCGGCAGGTAAGTGATGGCGCCGAAAACTCCCATGGATGCCAAGGTGGCGACGACCGTGGAGGTTCTGAAAAGTTTTACATGAAATAAATCGAGCGGCACGATCGGTTCGGCGGCGCGGCGTTCGATAAAATAGAAGACGACTAATAAGGCGAAACCAAACACGAGCAGAGCCGCCAATTCAAGGTCGAGCGTTCGCTGAGAATGACTGGCGCGCGAAAGCGCATAAAACAAGCGCCATCAGCGCCACCATCAAAGTCACGGTGCCTGCCATGTCGAGTTTGTGGGCGCGGCGCACCTGGCCGGTTTCTTTGAGACCGACGACGATGAGAGCTACCGCGACCGCAGTGATCGGCAGGTTGACGAAGAATGCCCAGCGCCAGCTCCAGTGTTCGACGATGATGCCGCCGGCGAGCGGGCCGAGAATCGAGGCCACGCCCCAGATGCCGCTGATGATGCTCTGCATTTTCGCGCGCTGTGCGGGCGGGTAGAGAATGCCGACGACAATGAACGACAGTGCATAGATAGCGCCGCCGCCGAGTCCTTGAATCGCGCGAAATAGCACCAGCGCTTCCATGCTTTGCGCCAGGCCGCACAAGGTCGAGCCGAAAACAAAGATGGCGATACCGACGAGCATGAGCCGGCGCTGGCTATAGAGATCGGAAAGTTTTCCGAACAATGGCGTGGTCAGCGCCGACGTGAGCATGTAAATCGAAAACACCCAGCTGTAGAGCTCCAGCCCGCCAAGGTTGGCGGCGATGGTCGGCATGGCGGTGCTGATGATGGTCGCGTCGACCGCGAAAAGCAAAATCACCAAAATCACGCCGATGACGGCGCAATTGCGTTTGGCGGTTTGTGAAGGTGTTGTTCCGGGAAGTGGGATCACGGCGGCTCGCTTCGTTGCGCGCGCATGGGATCGCAGCGTTCTTCATGAGTTAACTAGATCCCACGCGGAGTCAAGGCGCGGATGAAAATCGCCTGCGCGCGTTGACGCGGTGGCGCGGCGGCGATAGAAAACACGGACGAATTCAGGGAGGAAAAAATGGCGGAGCGAGTTTCGAGATCGATCTTGGTAGCGGTAGTGTGGATGTTGGTAATTCAGCCGAGCTTTCTGTCGGCACAAATTACCCCGGAATTGATCGAAGCGGCGAAAAAAGAAGGCGAAGTGATGTTTTACGGCGCCATCACGATCAATTCGTCGAAAGCGGTCGGTGATGCCTTCGAAAAAAAATACGGCATCAAGCTGCGCCATTGGCGCGGCGACGCCACCGAGCTGATCAATCGGAGCCTCGCCGAAGCCCGAGCGGGAAAGCCGGCGTTCGATGTTACGCTCGGCAATGAAGTCGTCATGACCACCTTGGAGGAAAAAAATCTGTTCGCCACCTTCGATCCGCCGGCGGCCAAAGCATACCCCAAACAATTCCTCGACCCGGAAAAGCACATGACCCCGTGGCGGGTGCTACCCTATGGCATCAATTTCAACTACCAACTGCTCAAGACGGAGGAAGCGCCGAAGACCTGGGAGGATCTGTTGCTGCCGAAGTGGAAAGGCAAGTTCGGCATGGCCAATCCGGGCATCCACGTGACGACCCTGCAGTTCGTGTTGAATTTGGACAAACTGCTGGGACCGAAGTGGCTCAAGGTTGTCGAAGGTTGGGCCAAGCAAGAGCCGCGCGTCGGGCGCAGCTTGGCGGATACGATTCAGCCGTTAACCGCGGGTGAAGTGCCAGTTGCGATCGGATATATCAAGGATAAGTTTCAATATCCCGGTCCCATCGAATATGTCCGGATGAACAAGTATCTCGCCTCGGTAAGCTTCGTCGCCATCAACCGGCAAGCGCCCCATCCGAACGCGGCGCGGCTGTTCACCGACTTCTTCGTCGGTCCCGAAGCGCAACGAATTTTCGGCGGCTACGGCGAGTACGTCTTTCATCCCGAAGCCGATCACAAGTTCAAGAAAGACGTGAAGGATGATCAGATCGTCGTGATGCGTCTGCCGAGCAATGAGGAATTGGAAAGTTGGAGCAAAAAGTTCAGGGAGATGTTTAGATAGGCCACAATTGGTAGATTACTCTCGCGTTCGGGGATGGTTTCACTGCCTCGCCTTTCGGCGAAGTGAAGCCTTTGTCATGCCGGCGAAGGCCGGCATCTGAGGTTCATTCTTGCTTAACTCTAAAACTCGGTCTGGATTCCGGCCTTCGCCGGAAAGACGGAATATCGAGTCGACTTCATTCGACAAACTTTAGAACCCTTCGGCTTGGAGTGGAGGTGGGTTCAGTTGGTTTATTATTCAGCTCATACATGGCCTATTTTGACCGAACGATTGTGGTTTTTCTATACTGGATCGATGAGCTAATAGAATTCACTGAAGGTTTTAGCTTGCGGCATCGGACTATGCTTCAGAAAAAGGGTGATGACTGGGTTCGCTGGATTGCGGTGTTTAAGCTGGTCAAGGGTCTGTTGTTTTTGCTCGTGGGATTGGGATTCACGGCATTTTTTGAGAAAGATATGGCGGAGCAAGTTATGGGGTGGATGAGGCTACCCTGGTTACGACAAGAGAACCGCGACATCGGCTTGTTGCTGTCCTGGGCGATGGGCTTTAGCCGGCGCGACGTCGGAGTTCTCGAAGCAAGCATCTTTGTTTATGCCGCGCTTTTGTTGGCTGAAGGTGTGGGTTTGTTGCTGCTTAAGCGTTGGGCCGAATATCTAACCGTCCTCACCACGGCAGCGTTCATTCCTCTGGAAGTGTGGAGCGATGTACGCCATTTTGGTTTAATCAAAACGGTGATCCTCTTTCTAAATGTACTGGCGGTGTGGTATTTGTCGGCGCGTTTGTGGACGAATCGGCAAGAGTTGCGGCTGAGAGCATCCTAGGTTTTTCATCGCTTGCAGTCGGAGTTGGACAACGATCATGTTCCACCTGGCGAAAATGACTTTCCCCGAAGTCGAGCGGCTTCGTTCAGACGCTCCAATCGTCATTCTGCCGGTCGGAGTGGTCGAAGAGCACGGCGCGCACCTACCTTTGGGCGTCGATTCCTTCGCCGCGGAAGCTTATGCCGAATCCGCCGCGCCCCATCTCGAAGCGAAGGGTTATACCGTCATCGTCGCGCCAACGATCAATTATGGCGTGGCGCGGGCGGCCATCGATTTTGCCGGCACGCTATCATTAGAACCGGAGACTCTGCGGTCGATGGTCGTTGAAATCGGCCGTTCGCTCTTTCGTCACAAGTTTAATCGCCTGGTCATTCTGAACGGCCATCGCGATCTGCACCATATGAAAGCGCTGGATGACGCTAGAAGCATTCTGGTCGAAGAAAAGACCGCGCAAGTTCTCTGCGTCGGCTTCGCCAGCGATCCGGAAATAACCACGGCTTGTTACCGTGAGGGCGTAAAGCAGTTCTACCAAAGCCCGCGCCCGGATCGCGAAGGCCACGGCGGCGAGTCGGAAACCTCGGTGGCGTTGCACAAGTTTCCGGAATTGGTAAGGGGCGACGTCCTGAAAACTCTGGATGCCAATTTCGACTACGATATCGAAGCCTTCCGCAATGAAACTAAAGATTATGGTAGCATTTCCGACGGCCGCGGTTACTTCGGCTGGCCCCAAGCGGCGACTGCCGAGACCGGCGCGCAACTCGTCACCATTCGCGGGCAAAATATTGCCAACGTAATTCTTAAGGCGTGGGGCTTGCCGGGATCGTGAAACGTGTTCGTGGCTCGTGTTCGGTTCGGAGGGCAATCACGATCACGTGACACGAACACGAGGGTTACTTTAACCAACGCGATGGCGATCACTCCGGCGACGACAGACAAGGTTCCAATCACACTGGCCACAGTGAAATGCTCGAGACGGCGCAGGAAGATCGCGCCGAGCAGCGCCGTCCAGATCGGCGATGTTGCGGTGATCGGCGACACGGTCACGACGGAGCCGATGGCGAAGGCATGGAGCATGAAAAGGACCGCCATGGTTTCACCGAGGCCGCTCAATAAAAAAGGCCAGCAGGCGCGGCGATCCCAGACCAATTTTTCTGTGTTTGCCGGCGTCCAGTAGTAGACGGCAAAAGCCAGCAGAGAAAACGGTCCCACCAGCGCGGCAAAAAACAGCGGCTCATTGGCTTGCATGAGGGCGAAACGCCGGAGCGGATGAACCACCGAGGTGATCGTCGCAGTGATCAAGGGAAACACGACATAGAGCCAGCGAAAGTCCTTGAATCGCTCGTCAAGCTTCCACGAGCTGAGCACGATGCCGCTCACGATCAAAACCGTGCCGAGGATGCCAAGCAGACTTATCCGTTCGCCCAGAAACAAAATCCCAATCAGAACGCTGAGGACGGGATAGGAATTGCGCAGAGTGACGGCGCGTGAAGTGCCGATCTTCTCCATCCCTTTGTATTGAAAAAAGCGCATGAAGGGTTGAACGATCCCGGTCAGGAAGATCGCGCCCACTGCGATGAAGTTTATCGCCGGAATTCCGCTGGTGAAAAATAGCGCGGTCCAAAGCACGGTCGTGTGGACGATCAGCGAAACGAAAGTCGCGGTCAATGGCGTGGAGTAGCGCATTCCATGGCCGACCGTGACGTTCGCGCAGGCGAAAGAAAAGGCGGTCAGCCAGGCAAAAAATTGGGATGACATGATTTAAAAGGATGAAGGATGAAGGATGAAGGCGGAAGGATGAATTAGACTTTGCTCGTGATGCCTCAGCTCAGGAATGATTGTCGGCAACTTACACGAGATTCGATGTTGGTGAAACAGCGATTGCAAAGTGACGGTCGACAAGAGTAAAGAAGGGCGGCAAGACCGCGCAAATAAGGGAGGACGCCATGGCTTTTAGAATCAACCATCTTCACTTGAAAACGCCCGATCCAAAAAAGACCGCCGACTTTTATGTTCAATACACCGGAGCGAAAGTCGTGAAAGAAAACACCAGGCCCGACGGCACTAAAAACTTTCGCCTGGACCTGCACGGCGTCGAGCTCAACGTCACGGAATTTCTCACGGAACAGAAGTTGAGCCAATTTCACGGCCTCGAGCACGTCGCCATCGACACCAATGAATTCGACGGTGAGGTCGGTAAGATCAAAGCCGCCGGCATCAAGATTCTCGAAGAGCGCGTCCTACCCGACGGCCGCAGGGTGTGTTTCTTCGAAGGGCCCGGAAGGCGTGCGGCTGGAGTTTCTGGAGTGGAAACAATAGACCACGAAGAAGTTGGAGTACTGGAGTGGTGGTTCCTAAAAACCCATCACTCCAACTCTCCATTACTCCATCACTCCAATTCCTATCTCTCCCGCAGCACTTTCTCCAGTGGCCCGTTCTCTCGGAACGGTTCCGGCCAGCCGATGTATTGCTTGAAGTCGGGGCGGGCTTTGACGAGATCCTGGATCACATTCTCGATGCCTTTGTCGGGCACGTAGGGCGCGGTCTTGAACAGGCGCGCGTAGGCTTCGACGGTCTTCTTGACGATGGCCGCCATCTTTTTCTCGCATCCACTTGGCGAAGGACTTCTGGGCGAAGGCATGATTTTTCTTAATCAGATGGATGCCGGCGACGTAGGCGCTCAAGAAATCGTGCGTCGTTTTAGGTTCTGCTCTGATGAACGCGCGGCTACTCGTAACGCAAGAGGAGGGATAGACGAGGTCGGTACTGCTTAAGTCGACGAGCACCGGCCAGCCGCGCTGCAAGAACGGAATAGCGTAGCGCGTCGTGAGCGCGGCGGCGGCGATGGCGCCACGGTCGAGCGCTATGACCATCTCAGGCCCGGCACCGAGCTGAAGAATCGTCATGTCTTTGTCCGGATTGAGCCCGACATGTTTCAGCGCGGCGCGCAAATAGAAATGCGTCGTGGAACCGTAGCGCGTGACGGCGCTCGCCTGGCCTTTCAAGTCTTGCGCGGACTTTATTTCCGGGCGCGTAATCAGATAGACCGGATCGGCATCCACCGGGCACGCCAACAAGACTACGTCTCCGCCGGCGGCACGCGCGGCGACGACCGACTCCGCGCCGGCGCCCGAAAACGGCAAATCGCCGGTGATGATCGCTAAACTAATCAACGAGCCGCCGCGGATTTGCACCGGCTCGACGTTGAGCCCGATTTTTTCGAAGTAGCCGGCGTCCTTGGCGACCCAAATCGGCAAGTGCGATGGCGACGCGGTGGTGCCATAAAGAATGCGGCGAAGCTCTTGCGCAGGACGCCGGCGGAGCTAATCAGCGCCAACATAAAAAGCATGCTGGCCAATAGAGGGCCCATTGCCTTGGTTACCGCGCGGCGACTCTCTCCAGCGGTCCGTTGTCGCGAAAAAGTTCCGGGTGGCCGAAAAACTCTTTCGGCACGGGACGCTGGTTCACCAGATCTTTGAGGATATTTTCGATGCCCTTATCCGGTACGTTGGGCACGGCTTTGAACAAACGGACGAAGGCTTCCACGGACTTGGTCAAATTAGCGGACTCTTTTTCCTTCAGCCATTTGATCAAAGTTCGCTCAGCGAGTTTTTGATCTTTCTTGATCAGCTGGACCGCACTCACATAAGTGCTCAGGAAAGCGGTGACGGTTTTCGGCTCGGCTTTGACGAAGGCGCGGGTGCTGGTGACGCACGATGAGGGATAGACCAGATCGGATTTGGTCAAATCGGCGAGCACCGGCCAGCCGCGCTGCATGAACGGCAGGACGTCCTTTATGGTCAATGCGGCGGCAGCGACTCTGCCGGTTTCCAGCGCAGCGACGATCTCCGCGCTGCCGCCGAGTTGGAGGAGCGTCATCTCTTTATCGGAATCGATGCCGACCATGCGCGCCGCTGAACGGAGATAAAAATGGATCGACGAATTGAGCCGGGTGATTCCGGCCGCTTTCCCCTTGAGATCGGACGGGACTTAATTTCGGGGCGGGCGATGAGATACACCGGCTCCAGATCGGCGGGACAGGCAAGCAAAACGATGTCGCCGCCCTCGACGCGGGCGGCGACCACCGATCCGGCGCCGACGCCGGAAAGCACCGCTTGGCCGCTCATGATCGCCATCGTGCTGACCGCGCCGCCGCGAATCTGCACCGGCTCGATGTTCAAGCCGTTCTTGGCGAATAGCCCCGTGTCTTTGCCGACCCACACCGGCAAATGCGAGATGGAGGTCGAGACGCCGTAGAGGATGCGGCGAAGTTCTTGAGCGTGCGCCGAGAAATGACTCGAGCAATAGCAGCGCAAGGCAATAAAGAAAGACTACGAGTGATGTTCGTTCATTTCAGTAAGCGCTTTCTCCAAAGGTCCGTTGTCGCGAAATAGTTCCGGACGGCCGATGAACTCTTTTGACACCGGCCGGCGGCTGGCGAGATCTTTCAGGACAGTTTCGATGCCTTTGTCCGGCACGTAGGGCGCTGGTTTGAATATCTTGCGTAAGACTCGACGGTTTTCTTGATCAGATAGGGATCTTTTTCGCGCAGCCATTTGGCGAATGATTTCTCCGCGAAATTCGCATCCTTTTTGATCAATTGGATGGCCGCAACGTAAGCGCGCAGAAAATCTTCGACGAGTTTCGGCTCGGCTTTGACAAAGGCGCGGCTGCTGGCGACGCAAGACGACGGATAAACCAAATCCGTCGTGCTCAAGTCGACGAGCAACGGCCAACCGCGCTGCAGAAGCGGCAGGGCGTAGCGGTGGGTCATCGCCGCCATTGCGATGCGGCCGTTCTCCATCGCGGAGACGGTTTCCGTGCCGGTGCCCAGCTGCAGGATCGTGAGGTCTTTCTCCGGGTCGAGGCCGACGTGGCGCGCTGCCGCGCGCAAATAAAAATGCGTCGTCGAGCCCAGGCGTGTCACCGCGGTCGCTTTGCCCTTTGAGTTCGGCGGCCGATTTTATTTCCGGACGGGTGATGAAATACACCGGATCGGAATCGACCGGACAAGCGAGCAACACGACGTCGCCGCCTTCGACACGAGCGGCCACGGCCGATTCCGCGCCGGCGCCGGAAAACTGCAACTGGCCGCTCATGATGCCCATCGTAATCAGCGCGCCGCCGCGGATCTTCACCGGCTCGACGTTCAAGCCGTTCTTAGCGAACAGAGCCGGCATCCTTCGCCACCCAGATCGGCAGGTGCGCGGTCGACGTCGTGGTGCCGTAGTGAATGCGGCGAAGTTCCTGCGCCGACGCGAAAGAATACAGGACCGATAGGACCAATAGGACGCATACGCGCCCATGGCGAGATTAAGAATGTTTCGCCCCATAGGTTTTACTTGCTAAAGTATGCGGCTTCGGCCTTTTCCTGGTCGTAGGGTACGAACTGATTCGTCCCGGGGCCGCGGATCTCCGGTTTTTCGCCTTCGTCAAAGAGCGCGGCGGCGCTATCTCCGGCGCGACCGCCGATCAGTCCCGGCGCGTGAGCTTCGGCGACGGTGGCGTCCTTGTCCGAGCGATTGAACGCCCAATGGACGGTATTGGCCGGGATACGATGAAAGTCGCCCTGCTTGCAGAGAAAACCCTGGTCCTTGACGAAAAACCAGATCTCGCCGTCGAGCACGTAATTGATCTGCTCGGACTCATGCTGGTGCGGCTTGGTGTGATAGCCCGGCCTGCGGGTGGCGATCATCAGACTGCACTCGTTTCCGTAGCCTTTGCGGACGACCATGGCGCCGGTGCCGGCTTCGCCGCTCTGGACCCGGTTGTATTCCGGAACATCGCTACTTTTAACGTGTAGAGACATAAAATCTTCTCCTTTTTTAGTGTAGTAAATTTAGGTCGCCTATTTCGTATGACAGCCGGGACCTTTGGTCAAGATGTTTTCGCCGCCGTGATCTCGAGTCGTTCGGCTTGCGGGAGCTCAGCGGTATCGCGCCGACGCCAGTCTACCGTTGACAGCAATGGGTTTGAGAAGTAAAGGGAAGCTTGAGGTTAGAATGAAATTTCGCGGTTTAGTATGGAGTCTGTTATTAGTGGTTGCGCTGACGGCTTCTCCGCTCGGCGCGGAAAAATTGATGCTCGCTCACGTCGCCATCAATCCGGCGCAGGGCATGCTTTTGCTGGCGAAGGATTCGGGAATACTGGCAAAGTATGGTTTCAGCGCGGATGTGCTCTTGATCCCGGGTACGCCGCGCACGATTCAAGCGTTGCTCGCCGGTGACTTGGATTATGTCGCGGCGGGCGCACCCGCGTCGCTGCGAGCACGGGCTCAGGGAGCCGACGTGGTCGTTCTGTCGACTCTCGCCAACTCTTCGTCGCAACGGGTGGTGGTCAAGGCGGATTCGCAGTTAACCGCTTTCAAGGATCTCAAGGGAAAGATTGATCGGCGTCACGCAGTATGGCTCGGGCGGCGATACGTTTTTGCGGGGCGCGCTCAGAAAGACCGGTATCAAGGAAAACGAGGTTACGATCTTGCAAATGGGCGGCACGCCCGGCGTGGCTCAAGGTCTGGAATCCGGACGCATCGAAGTCGGCGTGCTCGGCGACTCGGCCATGCTCTTGGTGTTTCGCGGTTTGGTAAAGCCGTTGAAGGGCGCGAGCGCGCGCGAGATGGGCTTTCGCGGAGTCGATGCGCCGATCACGACCACCGAGCGTAAGCTCAAGTCGGACCGCGCCGCGTTGTGCGATTTATGCAGGCCTATCTCGAAACCGTCAATTATTTTAAGACCAATAAAGCGGGGACGTCGCGCATCTTGAGCAAGTACATGCGCGGCGTGAGCGAAGAACACATCACGCTTTGGGGCGATGAACTGCGCGCGATTCTCAAGCCCGTGCCCTATGCCGACGAGGAAGCGCTGCGGGCGGAGTTAGAAATGATGAACATTCCCGGCGGGCAAATTCCGCCCGGCTATATCAACAACTCCATTCTCGACGAGATCAAAAAATCCGGCTTTATCGATAAACTCAGCAAATAAAAAGGAGGAAGAAGTTATGGCAAAGATCAGACATATCGCGATCAAGGTGGAAGATCAGGAGAAGGCCGCCAGTTTTTATAAGCAGACCTTCGGCATGACCGAAGCCTGGCGTGGTCCGGTGCGCGACGACGGCAATCGCGCGATTTATCTCACCGACGGTTACATCAACATGGCGGTATTGCCGGCGCGCGGCGGACGCGAAGGCATCGACCACTTCGGTTTCCAAGTGGAAAACGTCGAAGAGACGCTCAAGACCGCCGCGGCATCCGGCGCAAAGGGCGAGGCGGATAAGAAACCGCGCGACGGCCGCTTCGCCGAAATGGGCGTGCACGATCCAGTGGGACAGATGGTCGATGTGACGGTGCATGGGTGGAAGTCGTAAAAGAAAGTAAAAAGTAAAAATTAAGGCAAAGGGCTAAAATTATAACGCAAAGTTTGTCGGTTTCGCGAATGAAGTGTTGGGCTGTGGTATTGGTTTTGCTGCTGGGTGTTTGTCGGCGGCGATGACGATTAAGTCGTTCGCCGCCGACTCGACCAAGCTTCTGATCGCCCATGGCGCGATCAGCAATAATGTTGAGCCCATTTGGATCGCCAAGGAGCAGGGGATTTATAAAAAGTACGGCATCGATGCGGAGCTGGTATTTATCATCGCCGGGCGGGCGATGCAGGCGATGTTGGCCGGTCAAGTTCCCGTCGGTTTCGTTGGCGGAACGCACGTGGTCAACGCCAACACCGGCGGCGGTGATTTCTCGATGATTCTCGGCTTGGAAAACCGGCTTGATTATTTGTTTCTCGCCAAATCAACGATCAAAAGCGCCGAAGATCTCAAGGGCAAAAAAGTTGGCATCGGCACGCCCGCCGGTTCGGCCTCGATAGCGACCTATGTTGCCCTGGATCATCTTGGATTGGTGCCGCGCCGCGACAATATTGTGCTTCTCGGTGTCGGCGGCGTTCCCGAGCGCATGGCGGCTTTGCGTTCCGGCACTGTCGATGCGACCAGTCTGTCTCCGGAAATCGGCCAACAAGTGCTGGGCGAAGGCTATCGCGTGTTGGTCGACCTCGGCAAAGAAAACGTTGAGTTCCAATCCTCGGGGCTGGTGGTGTCGCGCAGTCTGATCAAGAGCAATCCGCTGCTCGTCGAGAGCTGTCGCCAAGGCGACGATCGAAGGCGTCGCTTTCATACATAAGCCGGCTAACAAGGAAATCGTGGTAAAAAGCCTCGGTCGCAATTTGCGCTTGAGCAGGCCCGACCAGATGGAGAAGGCTTATCAGGGTTTGGTCGCGGCGCTGCCGAGAAAACCTTGTCCGTCGATGGCGGGCATGAACGCGGTGATAAAGCTGATGGTGCAACACGGGATCAACCCGAAAGCTGCGCAGTTGAAAGCCGAGGAGCAGTTGGATCTGAGCTTTTGCAAACGATTTGAGGACAGCGGCTTTTTCAAAAGTCTGTACTGAGAATTGGCATGTGATGCTGCGTGCTGAGATGAATTCACCATCGAACGGTCGTGCCGCGCTGGCATCGGATGAATTCATCGCGGCAATTTGGCAGGAACGGCGTCGCTATGTCAGCGACGGCAAGATCAAACAGCCTCATCCCTGGCGCGTCGCTTTGAGCCAGGGGAAAGTCTCGCGCGCGGCGCTCATCGAGTACGTTAAAAACCGCTATTACTTTCTCGCCAATATCAATCGCAAAGACGCGCAGGTGATCGCCAACTGTCCGGTTTCCGAAGCACGGCGCATGTTGCTTAGAAAATACCTTGACGAGGAAGGTCAGGACGTCGCCGGCGGCCAGCTCGGGCCGCATTATGACATGTGGATCAAGATCTCCGATGCGCTTGGTATCGACGCGGAAGTCATGCGCAGTTTCGCAGACGTGCTGCCGGTCTATCGGTATACCGTCGATGCGGTTTTCAACTTCGCCAAACAACAAAGCTGGTTGGAAGGCGTCGCTGCAACTTACGCGACGGAAGGGCGCATGTGGAAACGCTACACGCCCAAGCCGGAGCATCGAGAGGAAGGATTATTGAGCGAAGGCGAGGCGATGGCCCGTTATTACGGCCTGCCGCAAGCCGCGCTGCTGTTTTACCATGTGCACAGCGATGCCAACGACGAACACGGCGACATCAACGAAGCGATTCTAAAAAAATATTGCACGACTCCGGAGCTCCAGGAAAAAGCTTTGGCGGCGGCGCGTTTTCGCTGGGAGAATCAAGAGACTCGCCACGACATCGTCTACCGTTATTTCGTCGCGAATGAAAATTAGAAGATTGCCTTTCCTTGTTGCTCTGTGGACGTTGATCTTCGCGACTCCGGGTATCTCGCGATCCCTCTCGGCACAGCAGCTCGAAACCCTTAACGTTTCCTACGCGTCGGTCACCGGTAGCCGCATTCCGCTCTGGGTCGCCAAAGACGCCGGCGTGTTCGAGCGGTTCGGCCTCAACGTCAACTTGGTCATCATCGCCGCCGGGACGGCCGCGATCGGCGCGCTGATGGGCGGCGACGTGGAAATTCTCGGCGCGCCCGGTTCGACCACGATGGTTTCCGCGGCGAAGGGTCTGCCGTTGGCGATCATCGGTACTTTCGGTCCAGGGGCTTGGAAACTGATCGCCCATCCGTCGATTACTTCCGCGGCAGAGTTGCGCGGCAAGACCGTCGGCATCAGCCGGCTCGGCACCACCATCGAATTCGCCACGCGACGCGCGCTCGTGAAACTCGGACTTACTCCGGGAAAAGACGTGCAGATTCTCGCGACCGGCCTCGGCGAATCGAGCAAGCGCATCCTGACAATCATGCAAGGCAAGATCGATGCGACGCTGGTCAGTCCCGACAACTTGTTTGAAGCGGAGCAGAAGAACATAAAGCTGTCGGTGCTTGCCGATCTGCGCGATTTGGGAATTTACACCAGCGCCAGCGATCTCTCGGCCAAACGCGATTTCCTCAAAAACCAGCGCCAGCGCGCGCGCAATTTCATGATGGCTTATTGCGAAGCGATTTGGTTGGCCAAGGCGAACAAGAGCGTTGTCTTGGGAAGCTTTCGCAAACACCTGCGCGAGCAGGATCCGCACCGACTCGAAACCCTTTACCGCAATTATATTTCAGAGGGATTGCCCCTCAAGCCCTATCCGATGGAAGAAGTCATCCAAAGCGAAATGGAAAGCCTCACACCTACCGTTCCCGAGTTTCGCGGCAAGAGCGCCGTCGACTTCATCGATAAGAGTATCCTCGCCGACTTGGAGCGAGAAGGGTTCTTCACCAAACTCGCGGCTAAATACAGCAAATAAAAACCTGGGACCGGGTTACACTCTCATCGAGACGCATAGGCCGCGCACGCGGATCGTTCGCAGTTGACGGGTCGAGCTCGATCGGATATTCGATTCAGATTCCTAAAGAAATAAGGAGCGTGTAAGGCAATGCCGTATTTCGATTTACACCAGCATCTCAAAAATCTCGAAGAACATGGACTTTTGCGACGAATCACCAGGCTGATCAACAAAGACACAGAACTGCATCCGTTGGTGCGTTGGCAGTATCGCGGTCTTTCCGAAGAAGACCGCAAAGCGTGGCTGTTTGAGAACGTAACCGACGCCAACGGCAAGCGTTACACGATGCCCGTGGTCGTCGGTGCTTTGGCCGGCAAACCTGAGATCTATTATCTCGGCATGGGCTGCAACAGTGCCGAGGAGATGGACGCGCTCTGGAAGAAAGCCTTGGCGGAACCGATCAATCCGGTCGCCGTGACCAAGGCGAAATGCCAGGACGTAGTCATTCAAGGCGCCGAGCTGGACAAACCAGGCAATGGCCTGGACCGGTTTCCGGTGCCGATTTCGACGCCGGGATTCGACAACGGGCCGTATACAACTTGCTCTCACTGGATCACCGCGGATATCGATACCGGGATTCAAAACATCGGCAATTACCGCGGCGAGATCAAAGCGGGCCGGCGGGTCGGCGTGTTCCCCTCCGGTCTCGGCCAGGATATTTATCTGCACTGGCAAAAAGCCGTGGAGAAGAACACAGCATTTGCCGGCCGCGTTGGTCATCGGCGCGCCGCCGATCGTTTCCTATGTTTCCGTGCAAAAGATTCCTTACGGCGTCGACGAGATGGGCGTGGCCGGTGGACTCGCCGGCGAGCCGATTCCCGATGGTCAAATGTAAAACCCACGACATCATGGTCCCGGCGGACGCCGAGATCGTCGTCGAAGGCTATTTGAATACCGAATACATCGAACCCGAAGGGCCCTTCGGCGAGTCCCATGGCTACATGCACCCGCGCCAGCTGAATCCGTTCATGGACGTGACCGCGATCACCTATCGAAAAGACGCGATCTACACTTCATGGTTGAGCCAGCTGACGCCGAGCGAATCGTCGGTCATTCGCAAGATCGGCTATGATCGGCTTGATGCTCGTGCATTTGCGCGACGAGTGCCGCATCACCAGCGTGCTGCGCGTCGAAATGCACGAGCCGCTGACCAACACGTATAAACTCGTGATCATCCAAATGCGCCGCCCGAACGAAGCGGAAGTTTGGCGCGCGCTGCACGCGGCCTGCTCGTTTCATCCCGGCGTCGGCAAGATCGTTGTCGCCGTCGATGAAGACATCGATCCGTCCAACGAAGCGGCGGTATTCTGGGCGATGTGCTACCGGATGAAGCCGCACAAGCGGTTCAAGCCAATCAGGCGGACGAATGTCCGCCCTCCTCGAGAAAAGCGCATCACGCGAATATCGGTCTTTTGATTTCTTGCGATTCCCGCGACTGATCCTTACGACCGATAGCGCCAGAGCTGTGGGATGGCGATGCAGATGCCGAGGATCATTAGAAAGCAAAGCCCGCTGCCGATCAGTAGGGCGTTGGGTGCGCCCAAGTATTGAGCGGCGATGCCGGCGAGAAGCGCGCCCAGTCCATTGGTCGTCTGCGCGAAGACCGTGATCAAGCTTGCGGCCCTGCCGAGCATGCCGTCGGGAGCGAGCAGTTGGACCACCGTGCGGCGGATCGCGACGCTGACCGAATCGGCCAATCCTAATATCGCCACTGAAATGACCGCCATCCAGAACCATTGCGACAGACCCAGCAACGCGAGTGAACCGGCGAAAAATAGAGCCGCGACGATGACGAGGACGCCTTTGCGTTTGACGTCGCCGGCCATGAGCAGGAGCGTGGTGCCGATCAAGCGAGCCGGCCGACGGCGCGGCATAGAGCAACCCCAGTCCCGACGCGCCGGTTTTGAAAACATCGGCGGCAAATATCGGCAAGATCGGCCGATAAAAGCCGACCAGGACGACGGCGAAGTCGAGGAGGAAGAGCGAAAGGATGATGCGTTGAATCCAGATGAACTCGATGCCCTCGACGATGCTTTTCAAGTTGACGCGGCGGCGTTCGCCGACGATCTCGCCCGATGTCCGCACCGACAGGATCGCGATCGCCGCGGGAACGAAGAGCAGCGTGCTGGCGAAATAGGCGGTCGCCAAGCCGCCGTGATCGATTAAAAAGCCGCCGATGGCGGGTCCGACGAGAAAACTGGTTTGCAGAATCATGGTGTTGACGACCATGGCGTTCATCAGCAAAGCCGGTGGCACCAAGCGCGGAATCAGCGCGGCGCGCGCCGGCCAATTGAATACTTCCACGAAGGCGCCGAGAAGGCCGAGCGCATAGATATGCCAAACCTGGGTTGCGCCGGTTAGCGTGAGAATACCCAGCATCAGGTTCGGCACGATTTGCAGTGAGATCGTCGCCACGAGTAGTTTTTTTCGGTTGAAGGCGTCGGCGACGGCGCCGGCGTATAGTCCGAAAACGATAAATGGCAGCGTTTCCAAAAATCCGGTCAGTCCGAGCTTAAACGCGGAACCGGAAATGTCGTAGACCTGATAGAGGGTAGAGACGTTGCGGATCTGACCGGCAAGCGAGCTGAGCACGCTAGCGATCCAGAGCAGGCGATAGTCGCGATACGTCAGCGACGACCAGGGCCGGATCGGCTGCGGCGGCTCCGGGCTCGAACCTATTTCAGTGGAATTGGCCAAGAAGATAAGAAAAAATCGGCGCGAAACTTCAGGAACTGTTATAGCGTGAGCGAAAAGGAATTGCGAAGAGTAAGGGCGAGGCGGGTAATTTCAAACAAAATTACCCGCCTCGGGTTGGCTTGTACTAACGGGTACGCCGCCTGCGGCAGGTCTTCGAGCACGCCGCGTTGCTCGGCTTGCGCGAGCACCGCTTCGATGGTTTGGACTAATTGGCGCGCCGCTTCGACACTTAACTCGACCGCGACCCGCGCGCCGGGTCCGGCGGCTTCGTTGACGAAGTCGATGTTGAGCGCATGTTCGAGCGGCAGATCATAGGGATGGTCATAGGACACATTGGCTTCACGCACTTCAAACCAATCCTTGCCGCTTTTCCCGCGGCCTTCGATTTTCGCTTGATGAGTTATCATCGTGCACATGTTACCAGTCCTTTCGCTGCAACCGATTACTTGAGGGTTTTCTCGCAGAAGGCGAGGACTTTTTTCCAACCGTCGACCGCTTGTTCCTGTCGATAGGCCGGACGGTCGTAGTAAAAAAAGCCGTGGCCGGCGCCGTCGTAGCGATGAAACTCGTACTTCTTGTCGTGCTTCTTCAATTCCGCTTCGTGCAGGTTCACCTGATCCGGCGACGGTGATTTGTCGTCATTGCCGAAGATCCCGATCATGGGGCAGGAAAGATCCTTGGTATAATCGATCGGCGCGACGGGACGCTTGGGAGTGAGTTCGTCCGGTTTTTGCACGACTCCGCCGCCCCAACATTCAACCAGAGCGTCGAAGCCCTTGAGTCGACAGGCGGCGAGGAAGCCATGGCGTCCGCCGGAGCAGGTGCCGAACACGCCGACTTTGCCGCTGACATAGGGCAGCGAACGCAGTAGTTTGTTTGCGCCTTCCAGATCGCCGAGCACTTGTTCGTCGGGTATGCCGCCGCCGGCGCGCACTTTGGCGCCGACATCTTCCGCGGTGCCGTGGCCGTCGCGGAAATATAGATTCGGCGAGATGGTCACATAGCCGTGGTGGGCGAATTTGCGGGTGCATTCGCGGTACCATTCGTCCCAGCCGGGCGCGTGATGGATGGCGACCATGGCGGGAAAGGGACCGGTGCCCAGGGGCCGGGCGATGTAGGCGTTGATCGTGTCACCTTTATGCCCCTGCAGGGTGATGGTTTCAGCGATCATGCCCTCGTATTGGTTAGTCTGATACATGGGTGTTTCCTCCTTCAGCAGATTAGGTAATTTGATTAGCCTATTAATACGAAATTGCCAGCTCGCGCAACTGTTGTCCGCTATTAATGGGCTTGCGCGCTGAGAAATATCGAAAAAATGGGGCTTGCGCGCGCCGGGTTTTTTGGGGTAGACTTTTTCAACTCATCAGTATGGGGTCTTCTGATAGTGACAAAGCGTAGAGTTGAAGGCCTAGGGCGTCTTACCTTGCCGTTCCCTGCCACGCGGACAATCCGACCAGAGCGTGTCTTGTTTTTCCATGTTCTGCTGCCAGCGGTGATCTGGTTATCAGGGGCAAAGACCATAACCTTCTGTGACAAGGAGAGGACATGAGTAGTAAAATTTATGTGGGTGGATTGCCGTACGCGACCACCGATGCGCAACTACAGGAAATCTTCTCCGCCCATGGGGCGGTGGAGTCGGCGCGGGTGATCACCGATAAGTTCACGGGTCGTTCCCGTGGCTTTGGTTTTGTCGAGATGGCCAACTCCGACGAGGCGCAGAAAGCGATTCAAGCGCTCAACGGAACCGATCTCGACGGCCGTAATCTTACGGTGAATGAAGCGCGGCCGCAGGAAAAGCGGTCCGGTGGCTTCGGCGACCGTGGTGGGGAGCGGCGTGGTGGCGGCGGTGGCGGTGGCGGCGGTCGGAATCGCTGGTAGTTTTCGTTTACTCGTTAATCATTAAAAAGGGGGCGCTAGGTCGGGGCGCTCCCTTTTTATTTCTCAAGCTTGCCTCTAGCCTACGGTCATACGTCGATTGTTTTATAAACCGGACGCACTCCGGATTCGAAAAGCTGTCAACTCGCGTCCATCGCTCCGTTTCATGGAAAACATCGCTCTTGAAGAGTTGTCGCTGCTCGATCTGCGCGGCAGGCGCGTTGCGCTGGGCGATTACTTCCGCGAACACTTGCTACTGATCTTTCTGCGCCATCTCGCTTGACTGCCTTGCCAAGCTCACCTCGGTGAGGTGGGTGAATACAAATCCGAGTTCGATCGGCGCGGTGTCTCGATCGCCGTGGTGTCCTTCGCCGAGCCTTCGAAGCTCGCTCACTACCAAGAACTGCATCGATGGCCGTTCACGATGCTCGCTGATCCGGACGCGGAGCGTTATCAGGGTTTCGATTTGAAACGGTTCTCCCTATTCCGAGTGTTCTCCTCGGCAACATTGAAACGCTATCTGCAATTAATCTTCAAAGGGATGAAGCAGGAGCCTTACGGTGGAGAAGATATTTTTCAATCCGGCGGTGATTTTCTCATCGATCGAAAGGGCAACTTACTCTTCGCCCATCGTAGCCGCGATCCGGCGGACCGGCCGGCTCCGGCAAAGCTGCTGGAAGAAATCGATCGGATCAAATCGCGAATTGCAGAGTGAAGCTGTCGTTCCATCGAGGCGATCAGCGGTCGAGGGACAGGAGTTTTTTGACCCTTTTATTTCGCTTTCAAATATCCCTCCTTCAACTGTACCTTTTCATCCGGCGGCGCGGTCCAAACCAGATCGGCGCGATAGGCGTAAATGTCCATGGCATTCCACAGCGGCACGGCCGGAGCATCTTCCAAGATGATTTTGTGCGCCTCCCAGAGAAGCTTTTCGCGCTTTTTGACATCAAAAGTGAGTTGCTGCATCTCGAGGATCCCGTCCAACTTTGGATTACTGTAGCCCAGCGTTCGCCTCGTCATGCCGGTCCTAAAATATTGCTGAAAGAGCGTGTCCGCGTCAGTGAGGCTGCCTCGCCCGGTTAGGTAGATGGGATACTTGCCGTTCTTGTAATCGGTATTGAAGATGCTCCACTCCGGGGTTTTTAGATTCGCCTTGATACCGACCTTGGAAAGCTGCTCGACGATTACCAGCGCCACTTCGCGATCTTTTGGATATCTTCCGGTCGGACTGTAGTAATCGATCTCAAAGCCGCTCGGAAACCCGGCTTCGGTCAGCAACTGTTTCGCTTTTTCAGGATCGTACGGAAAGGCCTTCGCGCTCGGCTCGTAGCCGAAAACCTGCGGACCCAACAGTCCGCTCAACGGATAAGCATTGCCTTCGAGAATATGCTTGATGATTCGGTCCCGGTCGATGGCGTGCGTGATGGCGCGGCGAACTTTTACGTTATCCAACGGTTTGTAGGCCGGGCTCAGCACGAGAAAAATCGGGCGCAAGCCCTGGACCTGTTGAATTCGCAGGCGCGGATTGGATTTTATTCGCGCCACTTCGTGGGGTGGAATGTTGCTGATGAGATCCGCTTGCCCGGCCTCCAGCGCGGCGATGCGCGCGGCGTCCTCTTGAATCGCTTTGTAAATGACTTCGTCGATCTTCGGCGCCTGGCCCCAATAACTTTCGTTGCGCCGGACGACAAACTGCCCGCTTCGTTCCCAACTGGTAAACTTGAACGGACCCGTGCCGATCGGCCGATTGTCCGCTTCGCCCATCTTTTCAGCCGTCGATTGTTTCATGATCACGCGGCTGTTGATGTCCTCGAGCGCGTTCGCGTCGGCTTTCTTGAGCGTCAGGATCACGGTGTGATCGTTGGGAGCGTCCATCTCGCCGACGTTTTGCAGATTCGGCGCCTGCAGACTCTGTTTGTCGGTGAGAATGCGTTTGAACGAAGCGACCACGTCTTTGCTCGTGAACGGCGTGCCGTCATGAAAGCGAATGCCCTTGCGCAGATTGAATTGCAGCTTGGTGCCCGTCATCTTCCAGGTCTCCGCCAGTATGCCGCGGTAGCCGCGCTTTTCGTAGTCGGCGTCGATCAGCGGTTCCATCACCGAACCCCACGCAGCCTGAAGCGGTGAGGTGTTGACCGCGTACGGATTCAGCGAGTAAACGCCGACTCCATGGGCGATGGTGATGCGGGTTCGGGATGTCGACTGCGCATACGCCAGTCGCGTAGCGGTGAAAGGCGTGAGTGAAAGTAGGGCGCCGCCGTCGCGGACTTCTGGAGAAATTCTCTGCGACTCCAGTTGGATTTCCTGCTCATCGGACCTCCTTGGCACTGATGCCAAACCGGTGTGTGTATGGACGCGCGGAGTTGAGAAGTTACTTTAGCTTCTCGGCATATAACGCGGCGGCCTAGGTGCTGTCAATTGATCTTGACAGCGAGTCTGGCGAGGAACTAGATAGACATTCATTCAACAACCAGAATTTTTTCAGGAGGATAGATGGCAAAAATCATCGATAGTCTAGTGGAGTACATGTTAGCCGCTCGTTCGGCGAAACTGCCGGCGGAAGTAATTCAAAAGGGCAAGAGCCACCTGCTCGATACGCTTGCGGCGATCGTCTCGGGTTCGACCTTGAAGCCGGGTAAGCTCGGGTTACAGCACGCGCGCGAACAGGGTGGCCAAGAGCAGTGCAGCGTGCTCGGCACGAATCTTAAGACGACGGCGATCCTGGCGGCCTTCGCCAATGGCATGTCCGGGCACGCGGACGAGACCGACGATTCGAACAGCCAACTCCATCCCGGTTGCGCGATCGTGCCCGCATCTTTGGCGCCGGGAGAATTGTACGACAGAGCCGGCGAGGCCCTGCTGCGAGCGGTGATCCTTGGCTACGATATCGGCTTTCGTTTTCATCAGGCTTTCGAGCCTAGATCGACTAGCTTCGGCGCCACTTTCGGCTGCGCAGCGGCAGCAGGCACGCTCGCGGAATTAGATGCCTTGCAGCTTCGCTATTTGATCTCTTACGCGGCCCAACAGGCCTCCGGATCGAGAGCGTGGGTCGGTGACGATGACCATATCGAGAAAGCCTTCGACTACGCCGGCATGCCCGCGCGCAACGGCGTCACTGCAACGCAATTGATCAAATCCGGTTTCACCGGCAACCAGGACGTTCTCGAAGGCGATCAAGGCATTATCAAGACTTACGCGCCGTGCGATCCGAAGAAACTGCTCAGCGAACTCGGGCAGCGGTTTACGATCACGAGTTGCTTGATAAAAAAATATCCCGGTGGGCTCGCCGATGATGGAAACCGTCGATGCGACGCTGGCGCTGCTTTCCAAGCAGCCGATTCCGGCGCAGGATATCGAAAAGGTTATTATACGAATTCCCGAGGGCGGCGCGCGCACGGTTAATAATCGCAAAATGCCTGACGTGAATGTTCAGTACATGGTCGCGTCGATCCTGATCGACGGCAAGCTGACTTTCGAATCGGCGCACGATTACGAGCGCTTTCAAAACCCGCGTGTTTTGGCATTGAAAGAAAGAGTGCAACTGATCGGCGACGAAGCGATGGAGCGGTCGGGGCCGCGCTTTCAAGGACAGGTCGAAGTTACGCTCAAGGATGGCAAAACCCTGCGCGAACACGTGAGTAACTGCCGCGGCCGGCCGGAGAATCCGATGAGCCCCGACGAAGTCGAAAAGAAAGCCGCCTGGCTAATGGAGCCTGTGCTGGGAAAGAAGAATTCGGATCAAATCATTGAATCCGTGCGGCGCATCGAATCGGTGACCAGCACACGAGATCTCACCAAGCTATTGGTAGTAGGCTGACGTAAATTGATTTGTGTGGAATCTCTCAGAAGATGGCTAGGCGTTTAACAATCTAAAAAATCAGCAGGAGGTGTGAGGTATGTCAAAACTAAACTTGCTAGTTGCCGTCGTGCTCTTGGGATTCACTCTTTCAGCTTGCCAAAAGGAGGGTCCCGCAGAGAAGGCAGGTAAAGAAGTCGACAAAACCGTAAAAGACATTGGTCAGTCAATGGAGAAAGCAGCCGATTCCGTTAAGGACGCGACCAAGTCTAAGTAAAGCATCTAAACCGCTCGATTTTAAGTCGATCCTAAAAGCTTGGGGACAAACCAAAGCATTGTGAGGAACACTTGGCAAAACCAAAACTGACTATTGCAATTTCACACTACGATCGGCATGTGCCGTTCTTCGACGGCACTGTGCAAACGGAAGGAATCGACTTGAACGTCTTGATCGTCGGCCAATCGGACCGCCAGAGGGATGGCGAAGATCGCCACGAACGCATGCTGCAAAAAGGCGAGTTCGACGTAGCGGAGTTGTCGCTGTCGTCCTACTTGATGGCCAAAAGCCGCGGTATGCCGTTTACCGCTATCCCGGTCTTTCCACGCCGGCTGTTCAGCCACTCGCAGATGTGGATCAACGTCGATGCCGGCATTAATGAGCCGAAGGATCTGGTCGGCAAGAAAGTCGGCCTGCACAGTTTTCAAAATACGCTGGCGACGCTTTCCAAAGGTGATTTGCAAAGCGAGTTCGACGTGCCCTGGCGCAAGATTCACTGGCTGCTCAGCAAGAAAGACAACATCGAGTTCGAACCGGAGAAGGGCGTCAAGATCGACCAGCTCTCCGAAAGCGCCAACGCCGGCGACATGCTGGAGAAGGGCGAGATCAGCGCCATGATGACGCCGCACCCGCCGAAGCCCGTGCTGCGCGGCTCGAAAAAGATCAAACGCCTCTTTGCCGATCCTAAGGCCGAAGATCTGCGCTACTACAAAAAGAACGGTTTCTTCCCGATCATGCACGTCGTCGCGTTCAAGGACGACGTGCTGAAGAAGTATCCCGAAGCCGCTGAGAGTCTTGTTCAAAGCGTTCGGCGAAGCCAAGAAAATCTGCCGCGAGTTCTACGCCGACCCGAACTGGTCCTGGCTCGCCTGGGGCCGCCAGGCTTTCGAAGAGGAAGAAAAACTCTTAGGGCCCGATCCTTGGCCGTATGGTTTGGAAAACAATCGCGCGAATCTGGAACGGTTCGTCGGTTACTCGCTGGATCAGGGTTTGATGGCGAAGAAGATGGCGGTGGAGGAGTTGTTTTTGGCGTTGAATTGAGGGAAGACTAGCGCATCAACGTCTTGGCGCAACACACTTTTTTAAAACCCGCAGTGGGGATGGCAAAATTGACTAGGCAGAAGAAGGTAGTGTTCCAAGAACTTCCATGCGTAGATGGTGGCGCGCTGGTGCGACGGGTGAATAAGACCCGTGACGAGTGCTTCGACGCGATCACTTAAATGAAGACTAAGAACATCTCGGGCGAGCAACTCGATAAGCCACGCACAGCTGTTCAAGAGGAATCTTTCGAGGTGAATGCTCATATCCAATCACCACAATGGCTTCTCCGTTCCCGAACTGTGATCCGAGAAGCTTTTAGGCAATCTCCAATTGAGCTGGTATTGCCTCGATAGGGGCCGAGAAGATTTTCGACTACAACGTTCCGCCGGCTTCCCATTTGTCCCTCCGAACGGTCGCGCAAGCGTTGATCTCAATCGCCCACTCTCGGGAATTACGAGATTGCATGTGGCCGTTGAAGGTGCGAGATACCCCCGCGACGCGCAGTCCCGATACGCCTCGAGCCCCTGACTGCGGAGCTCAGACACGATGGCCGTGGTTACCTCGTTCTCAGTCAGCGGACCTACACCGGGTTTGAAACGAGGATCGCCGCCCGTCGGATGCCCGAGAATCCACGGCTTTCAAGGCAGATGCGAAGTCATTGACGAGTTTCTTAAGCCGCAACTAACGAGAGTACCAATCTCTACAGAGTCGGAGTTCAGGGCGCCCCACTTGCTGAGGCGTCCCATACAGCGACAGGTTGAGCATGAAATTTCCCCGCTAGTTGACGCGAACATAGCCCGGAATGGCAGCGATGCCTTCGGGATGACTGACATTTACTTGTCACTAATGGAAAGGTTAGAACAGTTTCGAAACTCACGCTCGGTGTGGAACATCGATGTCCCCGTGAGATCAAATAGTGCGCCGGGAAAGCGTTAAGGACGTGGTACCAGCGTCCATCTTCGCGATAAGCGCTTGCTTGCGTTGACGCTCCAGTTTCTATTGAGCATGCGACCCGTCACATGAGCTGGCATAGGTTTCCTTTAATCGATCAAAAACGGCGCTTTGCTGCTACTCAACAATACCTTTTTATTCTTTAAGGCGGAAGCAATCAACTTGGATAGAAATCGCCATGGTATCGACCGAAAGAAAAACAGCCCAACTGCGAGGGAACTGTGCAGTTGACGCCATCGTTTTTCTATAATGGTCGCTATGATTACCAAATTTGCTCAAGACACCTGAAACATTTTGTGGGCAGATCGGCTATTGTTTAATCACTCGACATCGTTGCGCCGCGGTGCGCGACTGACGCGCTGATGGGATCGTTGTCGCTGTTGGGGACAAGAGGTTTGTGTTTGCGCCATCTGCGACTGAACGGGTCGTGGCCGTTGAGGTTCAATTCCTGGCAGGCTTGCCACCAGCCGTAGACGGTTGCAACTACGTCTGGATGAAGTGACTCGTTGAACTTCGCTTTGAGTTTCACTTTTCCGCTTGCGGTTTCGAGGAATATCCATTCGCCGTCTTCGATTCCTTGAGCTCTAGCCGTCTGCGGATGGATTTCGAGAAATGGTTCGGGCACGGCGCGGCGTAGGCGCGGGATGTTGCGGTGCTGTTCGTCGCAGAAATGAACGTCCCGGAAAAAAGTCAGTGTGAGCGGATACTGTCTGTCGTCGACTTTCAGCGTCGCTCGATCTGAAATTCGGCAGCGGCGCATAGCCTGCTTTCGGCGAAAGTTGTGGAGTAGATTTCGATCTTTCCGGTCGGTGTGTTGAAGCCGTGTCGGTTCGCCGTTCGTAGGATTCGATCTCGGCGTATTTTCGATGACGTGTGTCACGGCGCGTGATCTCAT
This sequence comes from uncultured delta proteobacterium, assembly GCA_963811315.1. Lineage (GTDB taxonomy): Bacteria > Desulfobacterota > Binatia > UBA9968 > UBA9968 > DP-20. The sequence goes on along the minus strand of CAWERH010000034.1, from coordinate 150,172 downwards.
GCCGTGGGGTTGGCGCGCAGTTGCTGCGCGGAAATCCCGATGGCGCCAATTGATAGTTCAATGCCGCGTCGATGTCGCCATCGAAAAATTGTTCCGACAGATCCAACCGCTTCGCCAAATCGAAAATAATTTCGGTATCGGATCGCGATTCGTGCAGCGGGTTTCACGACGGCGGGACGCAGCTGCGCCCAATTGAGCGTGTCTTCGGCCATTTCGAACGACGGCATCAGCGCCTCGCGCTCCCAGCAAGTTGCTGCCGGCAGAATCAAATCGGCGAACATGCGCGCTCGGATTGATCGTCGTGTCGACGTGCATGTAAAAATCCACCGCTTCGAGCGCGGCTTTGCCGCGCAGCGGATCGCCGTGACCGAGTAATGGATCGGTGCCGAACAAAACCATCGCTTTGATCGGATAGGGCTTGCCGGTAAGAATCGCGTCGTAGACTTCGGCGGCTTGGACGAGACCCGGATCGGCGTTTGGACCGAGCGGATGGTTTTCACGTGCCGAGACGGAGAGCGGCTTTATCTTTTGGAAGCAGTTCGCGACCGGTGATTGGATTTGTCGGTGTCGTGGCAAAGAGCACGTTGCTGCCGCGATTGATCGTACTGGCCGGTGAGCGCGTAAAAGCAGCATACCGCGCGGTTGGTTTGCATCGCGTCGTTGTCCTGTTCGAGGCCGACCCAGGTACAGTAGCGTCGATGGCTTTTCGGTGGCGAATAGCCGCACGGCCTTTCTGAACTTCATCCGCCGGAACGGTGGTGATGCTTTCCGAAACTTCCGGCGCATAATCGCGCCGCGGCGTCTTTGAGCAGTTGCAGCGCCGGCTGGCATTCGACGGTTGTTCCGTCGGCCAGCTGTAAGGCAAACGTGCCGAAGAGCGCCGGAGCAGTTTCAGATTGATCGACGCGGTAACTAACGGGCGAGTTACTTCGTTCGTTCCAAATGATCCATCCGTCGGATTTTCCTTGCGCCGCTAAATCGGCTTCGGTCAGCAATTGATTGCTATCGGAGCGCACCAAAAACGGTCCGTTGGTCCATCTGCGCGCGAATTCCGCATCGAAAAGATTCTCTTCGAGAAGCACGTGGATCATTGCCATCGCCAGTTCGCCGTCTGTGCCGGGCTTCACGCGCAGCCAGCAATCGGCCTTTGCGGCGAGATTCGTTTTGCGCGGATCGATGACGATTAACTTTGCGCCGCGGTTTCGGGCTCGATTGATTCGCACCGCCTGCGCAGGCGAGGTGGCGGTTGGATTGATGCCCCACAGCAGCATGCACTGGGTATTGTCGAAGTCGGGTAGCGGCATTCCCGTGCCGTAGGTGTATTTAGAGCCAACGCGGCGGTTCCAGGTGCAGATGTGGTTTGACGTCAGAAGATTCGGGCTGCCGAAGGCGTTGGCCAGACGTTGCAGCCATCCGTCGAAGTCGATCGACGCGCTGCCGGCGGTAGTGGCGCGCGAAAAGACTACGGCTTCGGGACCGTAATTGTCTTTGATATCGGTCAGCCTGAGCGCGACTAGATTGAGCGCCTGATCCCACGTGATGCGAACCCAGCCCGGGTCGGGATCTCCTTTTGGACGCGTGCGCACCATGGGGTATTGCACGCGATCGGGGGAATAGACGATCTCCGGCGCGGCGGTGCCTTTGACGCAGATGCAACCGTTCGGATGATCGGGATCGGCGTTGACCGCGTCAGGCGCCGTCTTCAACCGTCGCCAAAACGCCACAGCGCGACGTGCACATGGCGCAGTAGGTGTGGAATGTTTCAGTCCCGTTAGGCACGCGTTCCTGATCTTTGGTAGGGGCGCGATTCATCGCGCCCTCGAAAGAGGAACCAGCAGGAGTTTAACCACAAAGAACGCAAAGAACACAAAAATTACCTGAACAGCTTGCGGAAAGTTTCATTGACCTCCGCTTCTCGCTGGCCCAGATCGACGTCGGTCATCAGCAGCTTGTGCTGCTTGAGAATTTTCCCATACCTCGATTCGACGTCGTCGCGGATCGGCACGCGGCCGTATTGATTGACGACTTCCTGGCCTTCCTTCGACAACAGCCATTCGATGAACAGCTTGGCGGCAAAAGGGCGAGGCGGTTGGGAGGGAAGCGAGACGGCGACCGTGTAAGTAATCACCGGTTCGAGGCCGAACCAATCCACCGGCGCGCCTTTGGTCTTGAGATCGTCGATGGAATATTCGTAAACGCCGGTAGCAACGGGAAACTCGCCGGCGGAGAGTAGTTGCAGCACCAGCGTGTTGCCGTCGCGCAGTGTGGGGTTCTGCGCCGCGAGCTTTTCCATGAATGGTTGGCCCTTGAGCTTGAGCAGCATGGCGAACCATTCGATCTTGTTGGCGTCGATGGCCATCAAGTTTTTCCAGCGCGGGTTCAAAAGCTCGTCGTAATTCTTCGGCACGTCGGCGCGCTTGACCTGGCGGGAGTTGTAGCCCAACAGCGTGCCGCTGGCATAAGCGGAGGTCCAATAACCTTCGGGATCTTTATATTGCGCGGGATACGACGCTGACTCCATCGGCACGTAGCGGCTCAGCGCGCCGCGCTTTTTCAAGATGCTGGTCTCGATGACGCTGGTATGAACGATGTCGGCGATCCGTTGCTTGGCCTGTTCTTCGAAAAGAATTTTGCTGACGAGCTTTTGTTTGCCGGTGCGAAAGAATTCGGTTTTAATGAATGGGTAGCGTTTGTTAAATGCGGTGAAATACATTTGCAGCTGCGGTGCTGTGGCCGAAGCGTAGACGACCAGTTTGCCTTCCTTCTTCGCGCCGGCGATGAGCTGCTCCTGGGTTTGAGCCATTGCTCCCGACGCAGCGAGGCTCAGGATCCAAAGTGTGCTCACGAGTAATTTCATGCGACCTCCGTTGACGCGAAAGTAGTTAACACAGCCGTGATCCGTCAACAAGTTAGCGATGAAATACCCGCATCGACAAAGGCGCGTTTTTCGACTAAAATTAAGAAAAATTCCGAGAGGTTGAAAACTCTTATGGCCACGCCTGATTTCGTTTATCAAGATCCGTTGCCGATCACGAAAGACACCACCCAATACCGGCTCCTGACTAAAGATTATGTGTCCGTGAGCAAGTTCGACGGCAAAGAGATTTTAAAAATCGAACCCGAAGGGTTGACGCTGCTTGCCAACGTGGCGATCCGCGATGTGTCGTTCCTTTTGCGGACAGCGCATTTGGAAAAAGTTGCGGCGATTCTCAAGGATCCGCAGGCTTCGGATAATGATCGCTACGTTGCTTTGGCAATGCTGCGCAACGCCGATACGGCGGCAAAAGGCATCCTGCCGTTCTGTCAGGACACCGGCACGGCGACGATCTTCGGCAAGAAGGGTCAACAGGTTTGGACCGGGGTCAAAGACGAAGAGCATCTCGCTAAAGGAATTTACAAAACTTACACCGAAGAAAACCTGCGCTACTCGCAAACCGCGCCGCTCAACATGTACGAGGAAGTGGACACCGGGACGAATTTGCCGGCGCAAATCGATCTGATGGCGACGGAGGGCATGGAGTATCAGTTCATGTTCGTCACCAAAGGCGGCGGCTCGGCCAACAAGACGACGCTTTATCAAGAAACCAAAGCTCTGCTCAATCCAGCGAGTCTGGAAAAATTCCTCACGGATAAAATGATGACCTTGGGTACGGCAGGTTGCCCGCCGTATCACCTGGTCTTCGTCATCGGCGGCACTTCGGCGGAGGCCTGTCTGAAGACCGTCAAATTAGGCACCACAGGCTATCTCGATCATCTGCCGACCACCGGCAACGTGCACGGCCGTGCGTTTCGCGACGTTGAATTGGAAAACCGGATGCTGCAGCAAGCGTACAAGTCCGGTTACGGCGCGCAGTTCGGTGGCAAATATTTCGCTTTGGACGTGCGTATCATTCGTCTGCCGCGGCACGGCGCGTCGTGCCCGGTTGGGATGGGAGTTTCGTGCTCGGCGGATCGCAATGCCAAAGCGAAGATCAACAAAGACGGTATCTGGCTCGAAGAACTGGAGCGCAATCCCGGACGGCTGATTCCCGAAGAGTACCGCAACAAGGTCGCGAGCAACGTGGTCAAAGTCGATCTCAATCGGCCGATGCAAGAAATCCTTGCGCAGTTGACCAAGCATCCGGTGACGACGCAGCTAGCGCTGACCGGCACGATGGTCGTTGCCCGCGATATCGCGCACGCGAAGCTCAAAGAGCGGTTGGACAAAGGCGAGGGCCTGCCGCAGTACGCCAAGGACCATCCGATCTATTACGCGGGTCCGGCCAAGACCCCGGACGGTTTGCCTTCGGGCTCTTTCGGTCCGACTACGGCAGGGCGGATGGATTCTTACGTCGACCTGTTCCAATCACAGGGCGGGGCGCTGATTACCCTTGCTAAAGGCAATCGCAGCCAGCAGGTCACCGATGCGTGCAAGAAATACGGCGGTTTTTATCTCGGGTCGATCGGCGGGCCAGCGGCAATTCTAGCCCAAGAGAATATCAAGAAAGTCGAAGTGCTCGAATATCCGGAGCTGGGAATGGAAGCGGTCTGGAGAATCGAAGTGGAAGATTTTCCGGCGTTTATTCTGGTTGACGACAAGGGTAACGACTTCTTTAAACAGATTCTTCACTAGCCAACGCAGGCTCCGACCATGCTGCTATGGCCGGAGCCTGCGCGCGGCGCGAAAGCCTATAAGAAATTCCCCAGTTCGAAACGGTCCTGGCCGACAAATTTTCCTTCGATGCGCACCGTGTCGCCGTTGCGGAGACGTTTGAAACGTTCGCTGACGTCGCGGGATGCATTGAAGTCGATCGATACGACGATCAACCGTTGCCGGGTATCACGCAGCTCAAACGTGCCATGTCTTGCGTCGATATATTCGACGCGTCCCGAAGTTCTGTCTAGTCGAGCCGGGGTGTTGCTGGCGCGCTCTTGCCGGGCTTCTCTGACAGTGATGGTTTGGGTGAAATAGCGGCCGTCGCCCTCCTGTTGGACACGGGCGGCGATGTAATCGCCGGGCTCCAGATTGGCCACCGGATAGTTTCGTTGCTGAAATACAACTTTGGTGTTGCTGTCATAGCGCATGGTTACCGTGCGTCCCGAATCGTCGCGGATTTCAATCTCTCGAGTTCGTGTGTCGACGAACTGAACTTCACCAACGACGTCATTATTAGCGTTCCAATAATCGCCCAAGCCGTCGATGTGGCCCAACTCGTGGCAACCCGCCAGCGTGAAATACATCAATGTCAGCAAAGCGACCACGCGTCCTTTGATTTGCATGTGTTTACTCCTCGTACTCAACTCCGCGGCTCGTCATGAGTGCCGCCCAGCTAAGCTAGCGCCCGACTCACGGTAGGCGTAACTCAGTTCGCCTTGGCATTGTACTACGTTGCTGCGTTAACGTCCCGCGATACCTCCTGGTTGCGAGGGGCTCAAATCTATTTGACGGTCGACCGTCCACGGAGTTAACTTCCACGGTAATTCATATCCCGCGGGGTAATAAACAAGAGGAGTAAGCCATGCCGACCATCGATGCCGACGCCCATGTGATCGAGAGCGAACGGACTTGGGACTATGTCGAAAACACCAAATTTAGGCCGCAACTGGCAACGCCGAACGGCGGCGGAGCCCAATATTGGATGATTGACGGCAAAGCATTTCGCCGCGGCGTGAATGTCGACCGCGGGCTGTCGGAGGCGGATCGCGAGATGCGCGACATCGACGCGCGCCTCCGGCACATGGACGAGCTCGATATCGACATCCAAGTACTTTACCCGTCGCTTTTCCTGCGGCCGCTGACGGCAAAACCGGAAGTCGAGAAAGCGATCTGCCGCAGCTACAATCAGTGGCTGATCGATATCTGCAGCAAGGGACGAGGACGGCTCCAATGGATCGCCACCGTTCCGATGATCGACATGGGCGATGCCGTCGAGGAAATCGGTTTTGCCCAAGCAAACGGCGCATGCGGGCTGTTCAGCCGCGGCCTGGTGGGCGACAAACGCCTCAGTCATCCATTTTTTTATCCGCTTTTCGAAGCAGCGGAGAAAGCCGGATCTGGCGTTCTGTGTCCACGCGTCGACCGGCAACTTCGACTGGGTAGAGCTTTTCGAAGGGGAGAGCGGCTTTGGCCGTTTCAAAGTTCCGGTGCTTTCGGCTTTTCACTCCATCGTGTACGACGGAATTCCGCAGAAGTTTCCCAAGCTGCGCTGCGGTTTTATCGAAGTGCGGGCGCAATGGATTCCCTACATGTGCGTCGAGATCGGCAGAAGATTCGAGCGCGACAACATCAAACGCGAGCCCGAACCTTCCGGCAACAGTGAGGATGATGAAGATAACTTTCATTGGGCATGCGTGCATTCTGGTGCAAGCGAACGGACTGAACATACTTTCCGATCCCTCGTCTTACCGGTCACCTGTTTCGGAGTCCAGTGGTGGATTTTCCCTAAATCCGAAAACGGAGATACTGGATGGCCGTCAAATCGACGACATCTATATCTCACATGGGCTGAGGACTATTTCCACAAGGCAATACTCTTCAGGTTCAGGCGCCGCACATCGTGCTCGTCTCCAGCACTCTTCCCGACTGGCGAAACTATCAAACCGATGGGTTTTCCTGTTCAGCTCATTGATCCATTGAAGGTCGTCGACTTGGGAAATGAAGTCGGACTAAGATCCTTTACGACCACGCGAAACGCTTTATGGACTCGATAATGTAAAGGATATAGGATAACGGCAAAAGCATGAATGCGGCGCCGCTTCCAATCCGCGAGAGTTTCATCGCTTCGACTGCTGCATTGGTATTCCCGGGTGGATTACTTGATTTTGTTCCGACTGGGTAGCGTCTCATTTCCCGAATTGTTACAGAATTCCGGGAAAGATAGTGTTGCCACGGCATCAAGAGGCAACACCTTGCCGCGACCGCCCGGTGCCTCGCCGTGGCGCGCTTTAACGGCCTGGCGAATTGCATTTCCTTTTGCCTCAAGCGTGACGTTTCTTGAGGACGGCCTTTGAGCTCACGAAGCGGTACACAACACCGAACGGGTAACCAATCTATTCGGCGAGATGTTCCCGAATTCGCCGCGCTGGTGTCCTGGCAGCGCCCGGCTTTTACGACGGCGAGGTTCGATCGCTCGAAGCCGATGCGCGAGGAGATCTCCGGCCGCAACACGGTATCCGCGCCTGATCAAGATGGTATTGAACGGATGAATAAGTATTCCGGACCGATCTGTGGCCCAGGTCGAGGATTGTGCGACACGCTCAAGAGCAATATTTCCAGGCGGCGGGAACACTCGAAGATTTACGCGGCGAGATTATCTTCTGGCGATAAACTGGGCGCACGCAACCACTTTCAGATCACGAAACGGGGCAAGAACCTTCAGGTCGAATGGTCGATCAGATTCAGCCGGTGATTCCACGGGATCTTGACGACCCGGCCAATTATCTGGACTTGTTGCAAAAAGCAATACGGCCACGAGATCCTGCGGGTCGGGTCCGGCTGCAGATAAGTTAGCCAAGCGCAAGATTTGCTGCCCCGGCGACTGGTCCTGAACTGTTCGACGTCATCATTTGCGCCGATAATCCAGTGGGCAAACGATACGGCGGACTGAAATATCGAATCAAACAAGCCGTCAAGAAATTGCTGGGTACGAAGGAACCCGATTTGTACGATCTCGAAGAGTGGACGATATGGGAACAACCTAAAAACGCCGCATAGCCCACAAGCGCTCGGGCTTTGCTGACGGATCCTAAGGGACAACATCATGCGCGAGCATCGCAAAAGCTTCATCTGCCATTCGCGCGGTGCTCAAGGCTGGAATTTGCCAAAGGTCGCAAGTCGGAGATGATCGAATTCATCGGTAGACAATACAAGATGGAGCGCGAAGTATCAGGCGCGGTTTACGACGCGCTGATGGATACGCTCAATCCCACGCTCTGGTTGACGGATCAGGAAGTGCAGGTCGAGCTAGATCGCATTGCGGAACAGAGCAAAATAAAATTTGCCGGGAAGCCGTCAGATGTGGCGGATTTTTCATTGACGAAGCAAGTGGCTCAGGAATTGGGGAAATAGCGAACACTGAAGCGATTTCAGTCCGGTCATTCGCCGCGTTCGTTCCTGTCATGCTGAGCGAAGCGAAGCATCTCGCCATGACAACAAATTGCAAAGTCGAGATCCTTCGGCGGAGTTTATCCTGAGAACCTCGAAGGGCCTCAGGATGACATCACGACAATCCGACGTTCTGCATCCACGCCGGACGCGACCACTTCTCAAAACGATTTGTTACAGACTATAGAGTTGCGCCGCGTTCTCGCCCATGATCTTGGCTTTGAGTGAATCCGAGAGATCTTTGCGTTCCATGACCTCTTCCACTGTGTGGGGAAATTTTGAATCGCTGTGATTGTAATCGGTGGCAAACACCAGTCGGTCGGCGCCGACGAACTCGGCGACGTAGGGCAGCATCTTTTCTTCCATCTCGAAAGAGTAGAACATCTGGCCGCTTTTCATATATTCGCTCGGCGGTTTGGTTAACCACGGCACCGTCGGCTGCAAGATTTCGTAATGTTCGTCGAGCCGCTCCATCCAGTAAGGCACCCAACCGCAGCCTGCTTCCATGAAAGCAAACTTGAGTCGTGGGAAGCGCTCGAGCAAACCGCCGGCAACCACGCAAAGCGAGGCGATCATTTGTTCGAACGGATGCGCCATCGCGTGAGTGTACAAGGGATGATCGAAGCGCTCCGTGGCCGCCGGCACGCCATCGCCGGCGCCGACGTGAATACAGACCGGCACGTTCAGCCGTTGCGCTTCGGCAAAGAACGGATACAGCTCGGGATCGTCTAAATTCTTTTTCGAGGCGGAGATCGGCGGCGCGGCGACGGCGACGAATTTCAAATCTTCCACGGCGCGCTTTAGTTCTTTCACCGACTCGACGGGATCTTGGATCGCGACCGCGGCAACTCCTTTGAGCCGGCGCGGATCGGCGCTGCAATAGCCGGCCAGCCAATTGTTGTAAACCCGGGCGATCGCACAGGCGAGATCTTTGTCTTCCACAAAGGGCAAGCTTAAGAACGGCGAAGTGCCGAACAGCACCGCGGTATCGATGCCTTCGAGGTCCATGTCTTTTAGGCGCTGCACGGGATCGGTCATGCCGGTGGTCGGTTGCGGGTGGTGGCTGCGGGGCGCGCCGACAAAACTGCACCCTTTGCCCACCGGTTTGGGCGTCAGTTTTCCTTCCATCATGACAAAGGTAAAACCGCGATTGTCCTTTACCGCTCTAGGCGCGCGCGAACGGTAAGGTTCCTCCAACAAGTCGGCCCAGGGAATGTCGCGTTCCAGTACATGTCCATCGGCATCGATGATGCGCATGAATTTCAACTCCTCGTTTCGATTTCAGTTGGTCTCATCAGTATCAGAAAGCGCCGGACTTGCTCAAGGGAGCATCGCGGTAGGTGCGTCGGGCGCGCAGGGTGCCGTGTTTTTATTGACAACTCCGGCCCTGACGGATTAGCTTTGGCAGCGAGGGACGATCATGTTCAAATCTAAAATTTTTTATTTGCCGTTATTTCTGGTTGCAGTTACTGCCGCGTTTGCCCAAGAGCGCGGCCGCGCCGTCAAGATCCCTAAGGATGCGGTTTCGTGCAATGAATATGCGCCTGCGATGAAACAGATTTTCGGCCAGGCCGTTGGCATCGAGCAGTGTTCGATCATTTCCGAAGAAACCGTGTTCAATGTCAAAGGCCAAAAGTTTCGCCGTCTCGAAGTGCGTCTGAGCGGCGCCGTCGAGGGCTGGGCGTCGCGCGAGAAAGGTTCGCGCGCGATTTATTTCACCGACGGCCCGGACTTCGTCCTCGCGCAATCAGGCCTTACCGGCCCGCGTTCGCGCGGCGTCGGCAAATACGAAGCTACCAGCGGTCATGGCCTGACAATTTTCTATCCCGAAGACGCGCGCGACTGGAATGGCAAGCTTTATATCACCGCCCACGGAGCAGGATCCTATGGCGCTATCGGCGCATTGGTGCCGCGCGATCCCGACAAGAAATTCAATCCGCTCGCCGACCTGAATCGCTATGTCGGATTGATGATCGATAAAGGCTACGCCGTGGCGCACACCATGCGGTCGTCCGACCGGACGCGCGGCGATATTGCGGTCACGCTGGAAGACGGCACCAAGCTCAGCAATTACAACCTCAGCTCTCATGCCGGCTTGATTACCTCGTGGGGTCAACTCGCTCGCGCGCTGATTACCAAGAGGCTGGGGACGGCGCCGAGAAAAATCTACTTTTATGGGCATTCGGCCGGTGGGTTCTTGGGCCGGCAGATCAACTATCAGCCGGGCGCCAATCAGGATCCCGACGGCAAGCCGTTTTTCGATGGGTTTCTGATCGATGATGCGGGCAGTGGATTATGGCTGCCGAAATTGATCACCGATAACAAGGACATCTTATTCACAACCGACGAAGATCGGCGACGGTTCGCCAAACAGATCGACATCACGCATATGTTGTATGCCGGCGATACCGGCGATTATCTGCAAAATAAGCGGGAGAACGCGCGGCTGCTGGGTGAGAAAGGGTTATCGGAGAAACATCGTTTATACGAAATTCGCGGCGTGAGCCATTTCGATGCGGGACAAGTTTCTCGGCCCGATCTGGTCAACCAGACCCTCGATCTCGGCGGAATTTTCGACGCGCTCATCGATCGCCTCGACGAATGGGTGGAAAAAAATAAAGCGCCGACATCCAGTAAGATAGATGCGGTGAAGGTGACGGCTCAGACCGGTAAAAATGACGAGCCGCCGGCGGCTATCGCTCTGCCCGAAGTCGCATGTCCGTTAGGAGTCTACTTCGCCTATCCGCCAGAGGTGGATCCGGGACGGCGCGGCGGCCAGGAAACCGCGCTTCGCGGTTTTCGACGGAACGAATTTGGAGCCATTGGATGGACGCGGCAATTACGTCGATATGAACGGTAACGGGATCAGAGACAAACGCGAAAGCGTCGACGCGGCGTGGCAACGGCTTGGCTTGCTCAAGCCAGGACAAAAGATAAATTCAGCCGCCTATCAAAGCTGCGTCAAGAACGCAGCGGCGAAATTGGTGACGCAAGGCTTGCTGCCGGCAAAAGTTGGTGCGTATTACACTGAGAAATCGGCGGCAACGCGCTTGCCAAATTAACCAGCCGCGGCGCGAAACAAGGCGCTGTTATTTCACTTGCCCGGGAAATAATTTCGTAGCGTAGTCGCGATTGACCTCGCGGATCAGCGTGTTGTCGTAGAATCTTTTTGGATCGAGCTCGGCGGCCTTCGCCACGGTGGACTGTTCGAGCACGAGTTTGATCGCATCCGGATCCACTGTCATGTCCTTGTTCCAGACTTTGACGCCTTCTTGATAACTGTCCTCCAACAGTTTGGCGTCGGTAATTTTACTGGTTTGGCCAAGAACCTTTTGAGCGTAGGCGGGATCGTCGAGGCTGCGCTTGACGCCGTCGAGATAGCCCATCAGAAAAATTTTCAACGTATTGGGATTTTTTTGCATGAAGGCGCGCGCGACACCGGTGCCCGGGCCGATAATTTTCAATCCTTTTTCATAGTAATCGATGATGATCGGGAAACCTTTGCTGCGCGCCATTTCGGTTTGCGGCGGGGTAATGATCACACCATCGGCATTGCCGACTAGAAAAGTCGACAGCGCATCCGGCGGAGCCTTGTGGTACAGCAGCTTGATGTCTTTCCCCATTTCCATGCCGCGCTCTTTTGCGGTCTTACGCATGGCGATCTCGCCGAATGCGCCCACCGACGTGGTGGCGACCGACTTGCCTCGCAGCGCTTCGAAGGTGGTCAAGCCTTTTTGTCCGAACAGAATCAGCGTGCTGCGGTCCACCGACGCGGCGATGTAAATCAAATCCGAACCGCCGACGTTGCCATGGATTGTCGCGGTGCCGCCCTGATAAATATCCACCTGGCCGGAGAGCAGTGCCTGCACCGATGCGGTGGCGCTCAGCGTGCTGAGGTTCACTGTGAGTCCGCGCTTGGTGAAATAACCGGCTTCGTTTGCCAGCAACACCGGTAGATAGAGCGGACCGGTGGCCGCGATCGCGACTTCCAGCTTGTTTTTTTCCGGTTTGAGTTCTCCTGCTTGTCCGGCCCGTGCTTGGCTTTGACTGACACAGAGACAGCCAACGGCAGCGAACAGTACCATAACTGCAAAACGCATTTGTCTAGGTATCATGAATTTTATCTCCGAGGTGCGGGGTGTTTATTTCGGCGACAAGATGCCGGCCAGTTTGGTGCGCAGCGCCGGCGTTAGCTTGTAAAGGTCTTCGACGATCTTTCTTACTTCTTCGCCGGTCAGCGGATTGATGTCCAAGGTGGCTCTTTTGGCCTCGGCGATAAATTCCGGGTCGGTTAAGGTCTTGGCGAAGGCACTGCTCAAAATTTGCAGCCGATCCTTCGGCGTACGCGGTGTGGTGACATAGACGCGCACGATGGCGGCCGGATCGATGGCGCCGGCTTTGAGCAACTGGCGCGCTTCATCGTTCTTGGCGAGGTCAACGGACATCGGCACATTGGGCAGCTCGGCGATTTTCTTCGCGGTGACTTGCAGCACTACGTTGACATCGCCGGCGGGGATCGCCTTGCTCCAGGCGACCTTCAAGGTTTCCCAGGCCCAGCAGGCGCCGTGCAGCTCGCCGGCGTCCGCCGCCAAGCGAATCTCGTTGGTGCCTTTATAGCCTTCCACGAGTTGCACCGGCAAATTGAGGGCCGCGGTGATAATCCGCGCCACGTCGCTGGTGCTATTGCCGGGGCTCAAGCCGCCGAGTTTGATCGGCGACTTCGACGCCAGCCATTGATCCATGTTGCGGACGCCGCTTTCTTTGCGCAGCGCGCACACCGTGCTGTCTTGAATCGGCACGCCGAGATACTCCAATTCTCTCATGTCGAAGTCGATGCTCTTGTTGCCGAGAACGCCGCTCAGAATCAGCGCGCCGTTGAAAATGCCAAAGGACAAACCGTCGGGTTTGGCGCTGCTGTGCAGATATTTGGCGGCGATCAGTGTGCCGGCGCCGGTCATGTTTTCCACCACCATCGTCGGGTTGCCGGGAATATGCTTGCCCATGTGGCGCGCCATGGCGCGGGTATAGATGTCGAAGCCGCCGCCGGCGCTGCCGCCGACGATCACTCGGACCGTTTTACCGCTGTAGAAATCATCGGCGCGTAACGGTGCCGTGGTAACTAAGGCGAGAATGAAAACGACCAGCAGCGTTCCGATTTGGCGCATCCGGGTTCCTCCTGAACCGGCTCAATATAGGTAAACCCATTGGGTTGTCAACGAATTAAAATGGTTTTGCCGAGGGCGCGAATTCCCGGCTCACAGTATTGACGGCGTGCAGATTTTTCGCTTAGCGTATGGCCTCCCATGGTTCCTTGAATAGGAGCGTGCTTATGCTTCGAAGAATTCACAGCGATCGAGCTGGTTCTTTTGCTGGCGCTAATTTCGTCGGCGCCGGTTTACAGCGCGCCGGCGCCGGAAGAATTTTACCGCGGCAAAGTGATTCGCATCGTCGTCGGGTTTTCCGCTGGCGGCGGCTTCGACACTTATGCGCGCGCGTTGTCGCGCTACATGGGCAAATACGTCCCAGGCAATCCGACGATTATCGTTGAGAACATGGTGGGCGCCGGCAGTTTGATTTCGGCCAATCATATTTATCGGGTCGCGAAGCCGGACGGCTTGACCATCGGCGCCTTCAATGGCAACCAGATTCTCGGTCAGTTGATCGGCGGACAGGGGATCAGCTTCGACCCGCGCAAGATGGAATGGATGGGCGCGCCGGGCTACAACCACGATCTCTGCGTGCTCAACCAAAAAACCGGCATCACCAGCGCGGAGCAATGGCTCGCGGCAAAAACGCCGATGCGTTTGGGCGGCAGCGCGCCCGGCGCCACGACCGACGATACCGCAAAAATTCTCAAAGAGGCGATCCATTTGCCGATGCGTCTGATCACCGGCTACAAGGGCACGGCGGATATTCGCGTCGCCGTCGAATCGGGCGAGATCGATGGGCTGTGCGGTTTCTCGTGGGTCTCGGTGCGGGCGACCTGGCGTAAGGCGATCGACTCGGGGCAGGTGACGATTCTCTTGCAGAGCAATGGCAAGGCGCACCCCGAACTGCCCAAGGTGCCGCTGTCGATCTCTTTCGCCAAAAGCGCCGAAGCGCGCCAACTGATCGAAACCGGAGTGCACCAGTCGAGCCAGGTTACCTACGGTTACTCATTGCCGCCCAACACGCCGAAGGATCGCGTGCAGGTCTTGCGGCGAGCTTTTATGCAAACCGTCAAAGATCCCGATTTTCTGAATGACGCCGCCAAAGCCAACCTGGAAATCGCGCCCGCCGCCGGCGAGGAGATCGACCAATTGATCCACAACATGTTCAAAACCCCATCGGATGTGGTCGCGAAATTGAAAGAAGTTCTGAAATAGCAAGACTAAAGAATCGCTTTCACCGACGGCCGTTGTTTCAGCCGCTCGAGCCAAGCGCTGAGACGAGGCAGCGACGGCGCAGGCAGGGCGCCATAGGTTTCGGCGCGCAAAAACCGCGGCGCAATGGCGATGTCGGCGAGGCTCAACTCGCCGAGAAAATATTCCCGCTCGCCGAGCGCGTTTTCGAGATAAACCAACAACTCGCGCAAGCGGTTTCGCGAATTTTCAATCCCAGTAGAGTTTCGTTCAGCCGCCGGCTTACGCATCTCGCCGCGCAGCGCCCAGTAGGGTTCGTGGGCATAGTTCAAAGCGTAGTCGACCAGGACCCGGCCGCGGCCGCGCAGGTAAGGATCCTTCGGCATGAGCGGCGGGTTGGGATATTTCTCATCGAGATATTCGTTGATGATGCAGGACTCGAAAAGCACTTTGCCGTCTTCGACGAGCACCGGAATCTTGCCGTAGGGATTGAGCTTGAGAAACTCGGGAGACTTTTGTTCTCGATTGGCCAGTCGAACTCGAATGCCCTCCCAGCTCAGGTTCTTTTCCGCGAGGGCGATTTTCACGCGGTCGGAATTGGAAGACGGTACGTCGTGATAAAGTGTGATGGCCATCGTGGTCTCCTGTCGATGAAAGTGAATGAATTTGCTGTAACACCACGCCAGTATCTGCTGCAAGACTATTATCGCGTGCCGGCTGATTCAGAAGTTTTATTTTTTAACATACGTTGAAACGCACGCGGACCAGGTTATGCTGAAAAGATGCTATTTGGCGCATCGCAGGTCAAGTTCTGAGCAAAGACCGTAAATGAAAACGCCCGAGATCTCAGATGGACTTTGAGCGATCCAGGCGGTCCGTCACCGCAGCTTGCCGACATTGCTCCGACCGGAGGAACCAGCCGAGCCTGTTTCGCTGCCTTCGATTGCCGTTGAAGGGCCTGTTTGTCCTGGCAATTTTCTATACGCTTAAACTCGCCAGCTCTTTCTTTGTGCCATTAGTCTTAGCAATCCTGCTGAAGTTCCTGTTTGCGTCGGTGATCCGAGGCCATGGGGCGCTTTCATATTCCTCCGCCTGTTGGCGCCGCTATCGTGGTCCTGGGCTTATTATCGGCTCTGGGTTTCGGTGTCTATCAACTCGCCGCACCGGCGGGCGAATGGATGGCAAAGTTGCCGCAGACGGCGCGGCAAATCGAGGGTAAGCTCAAGGTTTTCAAAAAGTCGGTCCAAGAAGTTGCTAAAGCGGGTGAAGAAGTGGATCGATTGACGAACTTGAGCGGTCCGGAAAGAATTCAGCGAGTGGAGGTGCGCAAGCCGAGCCTTGGCGAGACGCTGCTCGCTCCGACCCAGGATTTTCTGGTGAGCGGCGGGGTTCTGATCATTTTGCTCTTTTTTCTTCTCGCGTCGGAGGATCTCTTCTTACGCAAGGTTATAGCCGTGTTGCCGCACTTGCGGGAAAAAAAGATCGCCGTTGAAATCACCCGCCAAATCGAACTGGACGTGTCAGGCTATCTTTTAGCCATCACTGTGAATAACGCCCTGTTTGGGACAGCGGTAGGCGATTGCGATGTTCTTCTTGGGCTTGCCCAACCCGGTATTGTGGGGCGTGATGGCCGGCCTGCTGCATTATGTTCCTTTTTTGGGCGCTCTCGTGGGCATCAGTATCGTAACTTTGGTGGCGCTGGTAACTCTCGAGAGCACATCGACGATCCTGCTCGTGCCGACGATCTATTTCGCATTGAATCTCTTGGAAGAATATGTGGTCTTGCCGGTGGTGATCGGGCGGCGGCTGATGCTCAATTCCGTAATCGTACTGCTCTGGTTGGTTTTTTGGGCTTGGTTGTGGGGCGTCCCGGGCGCGTTAATGGCAGTGCCGCTATTGGCGATTGTCAAAATCGTTGCCGATCATCTCGATCCCCTTGCCTCACTCGCGGAGTTTATCGGGCGATAATTCGTTGCGCCGCCTCGGTGCGCGGCTCACCAGCACCACCGAACCGATAATCAATCCGGCGGCAAACAAAATGCGCGGCGTGATCAATTCTTTTCCCAGAAAATAGCCGAGTAAAATAGCGACCAGCGGATTGACGTAGGAATAAGTCGCGACTAAAGGAATCGGCGCGACGCGCAAGAGCCACGCGTAGGCGATAAAGGCGCCGGTGCCGATGACCGTCAGGTAAACCCAAGCGAAGGCCGAGCGTGAGGTGACGGCGCTGATATCAAACTCAAAGAATTCACCGGCCAAAAATGCCACGCCGATCTGCACCAACCCTCCCGCGAGCATTTCGATTCCGGTCGTGAGTAAAGACGAACTGGGCAGCATGGCAGTCTTGCCGTAGATCGAACCGATTGCCCAGAGTAAAGATGCGGCCAAGACGACGATGGCGCCGGTAAGGTTCGCGCTAGTCGCGCTGGCCGCAGTCCAGCCGACCAGCATGGCCGCGCCAGCGAGGCCGATCAGGATTCCGATCAATGCCGTTGCGCCCGGTCGCGCTCCGCCCGGACGCAAGCGTATCGATGAGCACCATCCAGAGCGGCACGGTGGCGACTAAAAGTGCCGCCAAGCTCGACGGAATATATTGCACCGCCCATACCACGCCGCCGTTGCCGCCGACGAGTAAAAAGAGACCGACGACGACGGCGTTGCGACGTTCCAAGGACGTGGGCGCCGGATCTCCGCTCAGCCGCCGCCAAAAATACAAAAATCCACCCGAGATTGTGAACCGGGCAGCCGCGGACAGAAATGGCGGCATGGTTTCGACGGCGAATCGGATCGCCAGATAGGTCGATCCCCAAATAATATAAACGACCGATAGCGCCGACCAAATCGCCAGCGTCGACGCGCGCTGATCGGTTGTGACTGCCATCGTATCGTTCAAACGGAAGGTTCCTCATACGGAGATAAACCTCACAGGTGAGGTTTTGTGAAAGCCCGCCGAGAAAAAATTCTCCGTCGGCGAAGTAACAATTCAAATGCTGGCAAGAAATGAGATGGAAAGTCAAGAAAGCGGGTGCACGCTATCAGACTATTAGGGTTAACAGCTAACTTCCGGGCGCCATGCCTTTCTTGTTCAACTCTTCGATGGCATTTGCGGTCTTTTGCAAGCGGCCGACGCCCATGCCGCGTAAAATGTTATCGCCTTTGGTAAACTGGCAGTCGTCGTAGGGCACGATTTCGATGCGGTTGCCCCAGGGATCGAGGATATTCAGCCGGTCGTTGATGCTTTTGATGCCGAGGCGCTCCAGCGCCCGTCTTACGGCATCGCGGTCATCGACCACCAAGCCAAAATGACGCTTGGTATCCGCCACCTGAGTCCTACCGAGCGTCAGTTGAATAAACTGGTCGCCGAGATCGATGAAAGCGTTGTGTTCGCTCTTGCCGCGCAAGCTGAACTCGAAGATCGCGCCGTAAAATTCCAACGCCTTATCCAGGTCGTCGACTTCGAGCACGACATGATTGATGCCCACGGCGCGGGCTTTCTTGTCGCTCATGGTTTTTCTCCCTTTGTAACCGTCAAGATCTTACGCAGCGCCTCCATCTGATTGGTTAAGTGACGCACCATCGTGCTCTCGGCGAGCGCCGGGTTCTTCTTCAAAAAGGCGTCGAGAATCTGGTCGTGCTCGCGCATGGAGTAATCGAGTCTTTGCGGTGCTTGCAACGCCAGGATCCGGGTCTTTTTCAGTTCCTGGCGCAGTTGCACGATCAGCCGATAAAGCCGCTCGTTGCGGGCGATCTCGGCGATGAAGCGGTGGAAATTGCTGTTGGCGTCGAAATAGCGAATCAGGTCGCGTTTGTTGGCGGCATCTTTGATGGCCTGATGCAGTTCTCTCAAATGCTCGATTTCCTCGGGTTGCGCCCGTTCCACGCCCAGGCGGGCCGCTAAGCCTTCGAGTACGCCGGCAATGGCGTAGGCGTCCTCGATTTCTTCGCGCGTCGGCTTGCTCACCACCACTTCATCCGGCGGCCGGAAAGTGACAAAGCCTTGGGCTTCGAGGCTGCGGAACGCTTCGCGCAATGCGACGGTTCCGACTTTCAAGGAGGTTGCGAGTGAGCTTTCCGATAAACGCTCCCCCGGGGCAAATTTGCCGCCGATGATCGCTTCCTTAAGCTTCTCGATCAAAAGCTTGGTCACCGACCTGAAACGCTTCTCGGCCTTCTCCGCGCGCCGTCCGAGCATCATGACGGCTCTCCGTCGCCATTGGTCGCTTGGTGGCGGCGAAACAACTTCAGGAAGGCATCCTGAACTCTCTGGATTTGGCTTTTCACCGTGAACAGGTAGATGCCGTCAACGCGTCGAAGAAAAACCTCCTGGCCGATATTGAGCTGGGCGTTGTCCTCGCCCTGAGCCATGAGCAAGTCGCCTTGGCGATCGCGGATCAGCGCGAGCGCCAGCGGCGGCAAAAATCCGTCGGGTGTTATGTAAAGGATCGTAAACGTTTCGATGACCCCTTCTTCGGCAAACCGAAGGCGAGCTGCTTTGCGCGCGGGTTTGACGACCCGAGGGATCGGCGCCGCAATGTCTCGCTTCTTTCCTTTGGGCGCATCGGCGCGCTCCAGAATGGTGACAAAGTTATTGGTCGCTAAACCGCCGGTGCTTTGGGTCAGACCGCGTCGCGGCGGGCGTTTCAGCGGCAGCTCGCCTCGAAGCCCTTTGATGACTTCGACGACTTGCGCCAAGCCGCTGGCGCCGACCGGATGGCCGCGCGCTTTCAAACCGCCCGATGGATTGATCGGCAGCAACGCCGTCGATCGCGGTTTTTTTATCGAGCGCCGCTTCGCCGCCTTTGCCGGCGGGGAAAAATCCCAGATCTTCCGTCGTAATGATTTCAAACGGCGTGAAGGCATCGTGAATTTCGGCGAAATCGATTTCATTGGGCGCTACCCCGGCCATTTCATAGGCGCGCGCGGCGGCGATGCGGGTGGCGGGGAACGATGTAAAGATTTCACGATCGCGCAGGCTGAGCGGGCCGGTGCCTTGGCCGATGCCGGAAATGCGCACGTCGGTTTCCTCGGCGCTGAGCACCACCGCGGCCGCTCCGTCGGTGATCGGCGCGCAATCGTAGAGCCGCAGCGGCGTCGCGACGAACTTGCTGTTGAAGTAGTCGTCGCGGCTGATCGCCTTGTGAAATTGCCCGAGCGGATTACGCACGCCATTGAGATGGTTCTTCATCGCCACCGCGCACAGCATATTCTCGAGGCGCGACTGCGAGAGATGATACTTGCGGCGGTATTTTTCCGTGATCATGGCGGCGAGGGCGGGCATCGTGGCGCCGCACAAGCGCTCCTCCGAGTCGATGACTTCGGCCAGGACACGCGTCGTCGTGCTGGTGTTTAAGTGGGTCATTTTTTCGCCCGCCAGCACCAGGACGCGCCGATAATATCCTGAAGCGATGGCTTGAAAGCCGGCGAACAAGGCCGCCGCACCTGCCGAGGACGCGGTCTCGACGCGCAGCGCAGGCGTGCCGGCAAGGCCCAGCGCATCGACAATGTGCGAGGCGATGTTGCTGTTGCCGGTAAACTCTTCCGCATTCATGACGCCGATGTAAATCGCGTCGATGCCGTCGTTTGCGCTCGAGTCGAGGGCCGTTGCTGCGGCTTCCTTGAAAATCTCTACCAGCGGCCGCGGATCTTTGCCGAACTTGGTCATGCCGGCGCCGGCGGTGTATACGGGTTGCATGTGCGCTCTGATTTTAGTCTGATTTTAGCCTTCATGCAGAGTTATTCCAAGATGGTAGAAAGTGGCGCGTCGTTGCGACGGCGATCGAAACCGGTCGGCCCCGGCTAATTGGCCGATCCATCTCGCGATTTCGCTCCATCTTTAACGAGCTTCGAAATATTAAATTTCTGCTATGCCGAGATGACTGGCCCAGTACCGCGGGGATGCGAGGCGCACTCAAAGCAGTTGAGCAGACGGGAAGACCGCTCGACCGGCCGCGGGGTTCTTTGCGAGCCGCCGCGGCCGTCATCTTGGAGGACGATAGCCTTTAGGAAATTAGGTGTGCTTCCTAAGAATGTGAAAAGAATATCAAAATTTTCATGGCGGGGTTAAGCCGCAACCAGCGCCCGGTAATGTCCCGCCTTGGAGACCGGCGGCAAGCCGGTGACGATGATGCGCCAATTTTCACCGAGATCCTCGCTGCAGTATATTTCTCCCGACGTCGTCGCGGCGTAGACTGCGCACGATGCGCCCGCCTCCTCGAGACAGAAAGCTTCGATACTTGCTTGCAAGCGGTCAGGCAAGCCATTGCGCAAGATTTCCCAAGTGCGGCCGCCGTCCTTGCTGCGCGAGATCCGCGCGCCGGCAAAATGAGTCGTGCGCCACGTGCCGGGGGCGTCGTGGGCCGCGGTCATAAGAATCAGCTTGGGGTCCGACGGCCGGAACACGAAGCCGTCGGGATAGCCGCCGATTTCATCCTCGCGGCGCGTCCACTGTTCCCAATGGGCGCCGGCATCGGGACTGACGTAGAGGCCGCGGCCGGTGACCGCGTAGAGAAATTGGGTCCGATTACTCGGATGGATCATGAGCCGGTGCACGTCTTCGTACAGACCGGGAAATTCTTGCCAGCTTTGGCCGCCGTCGGTGCTTTTCAGCAGGCCGCCGACTTCGACGGAAGCGTAGATTGTGGCGGGATTGTCGGGATCGAAATTGATGTGCTTCACGTGGCCGATGTGCGGCGGCGCGGGAAAACTCCACTTGGGCACGCTCGGCACAGTGCGCAGCGACGGCATCTCGCTCCAGTTCACGCCGAGGTCGTCGCTGACAAAAAGATGCGCCGGCTCCGTGCCCGCGAACAGACGAACGCGCCCGTCGATGCGCCGCGCCGCCAGCGAATAGACGTTGGTTTGCGTCATGCCATTGGCTCGCGGCTCCCAACTTTTGCCCCCGTCGGCGCTCATTTGCACTGAGCCATGAAAGGCGCCGGCGAAGATCAAGCCGCTCTCGGGTTCGGTAATCATGGCGCTGATGTGTTTGTCGGGTATGGCGCGGTGGGTGACCTGCCATTCCGCACCAGAGTTTTCTCTCGCGATGGTTAGGACGCCTTCGCGAGTGCCGACCAAAACTTCGTTCGACGGCGAGGGTGAAGAATAGATCGTGGTGCCGCCGTGGGATAGTGTGATTGCCATGGGTTTATCCTCCTAGGAAAATTGTTGCGAGGTTCTTCAGTTAAAGTTTTCTATACCGCTTCCAACCATTTTGAACAACGCATTTACGATGGGTCAAACAGCGAGCGTCGCTCGACGATTAACGCGCCGCTCGGTCGATGGGATCGGTTTTGGCGTTGACGCCGATTTCCTTCAGCACGCCGTCGACAAATCGAGTATCCGCCCATTCCGCAATTTCGATTCTCGGAACCTTCTCCAACATTCCCACTTGATAAAAAAAGTCAGAACTTTTCTTGTACGCGTCTAGATTCATCAAGCCGTTAACCGCCCATGCGGTTTTAAAACCTGTCCAGAGATTGGCCGCGTCGCTGCGGTCGACGTCGGGGCGGCGCTTGGTAATGGCCGCGACCCAGGCGTCCTGATTTTCTGCAAAATGCCGGCTGGCCTTGAGGATCGCGCCGGTGAAGCGCCGCAGATGCTCGGGTTTTTCGTCCAGAACTTTAGTCGTGACCGCGTTTACTTTTTCGACCACCGCGGTGTTCTCGAAGTAGGTGTTGTGATCGACCAAAATGCGCACGCCCGGTTCCTTCTGGATCGTAATCCAAGTGCCCACTGAAAGCGACGTGGCGTCGATTCGTCCGGCCACCAGTGCCTGGGCACGGGTCGAGGGAACGCCCATGGCGACCATGGTTAAGCTGGCGGGATTGAGGCCGAGCGCCTTTAACGCGATCGACGACAGCGAATGATCCACGCTGCCGATGCGCGAAACCGCGAAAGTTCTACCTTGGAGGGCGCTGACCGACTTGAATTCTTCCCTGGCGGCGATGAGAAAATAAAGGCGCGCATCCGGGGAGTGGATGGCGCGCATGGGCTGGCCTTTCGTGGCGTTCATTCGGATGACTTCCGAAGTCGATACATTCGCCACATCGACATCGCCGGAAACCATCGCCGCGATCGCCAGCGGCGTGCCTTGGAATTCGGTCAGCTCGACGTCGAGTCCTTCGCGCGCGTAGAATCCGAGATCCTTGGCCAGCCACAGCACCGAATTGGGCAGCGGCGGCGCCGGCGCCGAGCCAAGTCCCAAACGCAGCTTGAGCATCTCACGCGGCTTTGCTTCGGCGGCTTCGAGCGGCGCTGGCATCAAGCGAGCGAGCACGATCAAAAACGCGATCAGGACATTCACGGCTCCCGTTGTCGATGGTTTGTCTTTCATGGCGGCTAACGACTTCCTTCCAGGATTTTTTTCTTCTCCGGATCGAGATCAGCCAACAGGGGATAAGAATAGAGCCGGTGATTTTTGCCGTCGCCGTCGGCGCTTGGCAGTCTGGCGAGCAAGTCTTTCTCCATGATGTCCAGATGCTGAAACATCGCGCCTTCGGCCTCGGCCGCATCGCGCTCGACGATCGCTTGGAAAATTTGCTCGTGCCAGCGCCGGGCCATCTCGTGGCGTTCGGCTCTGGTCATTTTGACTTGCGCGTCGTCGAACAACTTCCAGTAAAAAGGCAGACGGAAGAAGAGATGGCGCCCGGATTCATAGACCTGCACGAGCGCGGGATTGTGCGCGGCTTTTGCCAAGGCGTCATGGAACAATCGATTGGGGTTGCCGCCGGCGGTGTTTCGTGCGGCTTCGGCTGCGATCGCCGCGCGCATGGCTTCGATATCTTCGGCGCTGGCGCGCAAGGCCGCCCATCCGGCAACCTTAACTTCCATCAGTTTGCGCACTTCAAAAAGCTGGCGAATCGAAGTTTGCGCCGCGAGGCTCGGCAGATCTGCGCCGGGAAGATGTAGCGATTCGATGTCAGCGACCACCGCGCCGCGGGCCGAGCGGGTCACCAGTCCGCGCACGGCCAACGACTTCAATGCCTCCCGAATGGTTGTCCGGCCAGCGCCGAAGAGCGAACACAAGATGCGCTCCGAGGCCAAACGCTCGCCCGATTTTAGTTTGCCCTGGGCAATCTGCTCTTGCAGATCTTGCGCGATTTTGTCGACCCGGCTGTTAAATTCAATCATTGGTCTGACCAAAAACTCCTTGACAGTTCGAAGTTGGCTGCTATATATCAAACCTCAGTTTCTTTGGCCAGACCAAACTTTTGCCGTTCTAGAAAGGAAATCCTGGATGAGCTCTAATGAGAAGATCGTCGTCTTCGGACCGGCTCTACCGTTGAATTTGGCGCCCATGTGGGTAGCCCATGACAAAGGCTTTTTCAAAGAGGAAGGATTGGACGTCGACTTGCGGCCGGTCCAAGGCATTCCCGACAGCCAGCATCCGCGCCATCAATGGCGCAAAGACGGTGCGATTATTTTTCAGTCGCCCGGCGGTTCGCCGCCGTTTCGCTCGGTATTGGAAAATCGCGATCACATCGACGGCGAAGTCAACGTCGTGTCGATCGCCAACCGCACGGCGCATGTATTCGTCGCCAAGCCGTACGTCAAAGATGTTGCGGATCTCAAAGGCAAAAAGATCGCCGGGGATCTCAAAGGCGGGTCGAGCATGGACGCCAAAATGGTGATGCGCCACTTCGGTGTCGATCCGGAAAAAGACGTGACCTGGATCGATAGCCGCGGTAAGCCGCCCAACACGGAACGTTTCCGTTTGGCGTTGTTCGAAAAAGGCGAAGTCGACGCAGTCTGTTGCGATCCGCCGCACTGGAATATCGCGGTGCAGATGGGTGGCCATGCGCTCCAGTCGTGCCGTGATCTATTTTCGATTCCCGAGGCCGGATTTTCCACTTCGCCTGCGGTCATTGCGGAGAAACCGCTGGTCGTCAAAGGGATGGTGCGGGCGCTCCTGCGCGGCGTCATGGTCGCCAAGTATAGCAAGGAAGAAACGCTCGACTCGATTCTGCGCCACAACCATTTCATCAACCGCGAGCTGGCGAGCCTGGCCTACGAGGAAGTGCACAAGGAATGGGGGCCGGTGCTTGATCTCGACGCCTATCAGCGCAAGGTGGATTTCTATACCAAGGAATGGAACTTGCCGAAAAAGCCGGTGAGCGACTACTACAATTTCAAGTATCTCAAGGAAACTCTGGACGAACTCGATATGCTCCGGACGTGGGACTCACGGATGGATTTTAAAGAATAAGAAGGTTTAATGAAGAAAGGTAAAAGTGAAAATTCAAAGGCAAAATCTGCAAAAGCACGATGGGAGAATGACTTTTGTTGAAACGAGTTGTCGTCGATTTTTCTTGCTACTGTCTTGCGCGTGCGTAAGAAGCGAGCGCACAGTCGCCATTTTTCGAAGACAAGACGATTCGCTTGGTTCTCGGCTTTTCCCCGGGAGGGATCAGCGATCTGTGGGCGCGTGCGCTGGGGCGCGCCATGACGCCGCATATCCCGGGCAAGCCCAACATCATCCTGCAAAACATGCCGGGCGCGGGTTCGCTGACGGCGGCGAACTATGTTTATGGGGTTGCCAAGCCGGATGGTTTGACGATCGGTTTTGTCACGCCCGGTCTTTACTTCAATCAGCTTACCGACATGAAGGAAGTGAAGTTCGATTGGGCTAAGTTCGGTTGGATCGGCTCACCGGAGAGAACGGTGCGGATTATTTACGGCCGCACGGACATGCCGTATAAATCGCTAGAGGACATCCACACACGCGGCCGAGCAACCGCGCTGCGGAGCGACCGCATTCGGCACCGTCGGCCACTATTTTCCCGCGCCTGATCGAAGAAGTCGCGGGCGTGAAATTCGCTATCGTTACGGGCTATCCCGGCGCCGCAGAAATCGACCTGGCCATGCAAAAGGGCGAAGTGCAGTGCCGCGCCGGCAGTCTGGAGGGATATTTCGGCAGCGAACCGACGCGCGGTTGGGCGAAGAGCGGTTTCACGCCGCGTGTTGGTGCACGGCAGTCCGAAGCGCGACTCCGCGCTTGCCGGATGTTCCGACGGTCAACGAAATCTTGGACAAACGAAAAGCGTCGGACGTGACCCGTCGCTTGGCGGTGGTGTTGATGGCCCCGGATTCCATCGGCCGGCCGCTGATCGCGCCGCCGGGCATGCCCGCCGATCGCTTGACGATGTTGCGCGAGGCGCTGATCAAAGCTCTCGCCGATCCTGAGTTCAAAGCGGAGGCGCAGAAGAGAAATTGGGAAATCGAGCCGGTGACGGGGCAGGAACTCGAAGCGATTGCGAAGAAGGTTGTCGTGCAGCCGCCGGACGTCGTTGAGAGGATGAAAAAAGTCCTGGCGAGCTGAGAAGAACTACAACCACGAAGGTCACGCCCCATCTTTTTTCCGCGAGGAGACCTGTCGGAATGTCATCCTGAGGCAATAGCCGAAGGATCTCTTCTTCGTAAGCAACAGGAAATGCGAGATTCTTCGCTGGCGCTCAGAATGACATTGATGCGAGTTTTGCGATTGCGACACAGTCTCGATGCGAGGGGATCTTCGCAGTGAAAGCGAGGTTTAATCGATGTACAAAACCAGCAAAGAGGAAAATGAGATTCTCACACGCACCGGGCGCGGCACGCCGATGGGCGAGTTTTTGCGCCGCTATTGGTGGCCCATCGGTATTTCGGCGCATCTTAAAACGAAGCCGACTTTCATCCGCGTGTTCGGCGAAGATCTTGTGCTCTTTCGCGATGCGACCGGCAAGGCCGGCGTGATTGGCGCTTTCTGCGCGCATCGGCGCGCCAATCTCTGTCTCGGCGATATCGAGCGCGACGGCGTGCGCTGCCGCTATCATGGCTGGCTTTACGATACCGACGGCAAGCTTTTGCAGATTCCCGGCGAGCCCGCCGATAGCCCGCTCAGGAAACAAGATATTCGCTTACCCTCGTATCCTGTCGAAGAACTCGGCGGATTGATCTTCGCCTATTTCGGACCGCAGCCGATGCCGCTGGTGCCGCGCTATAATTTTCTCGTCGGCCAGGGCGATGTTTACATCACCATTCAAGGCTTTCAAAACTGCAACTGGCTGCAGTGCGTCGAAAACGGTATGGACCCGGTGCATCCGAGTTTTACCCACGGCGGCGCGTGGCCGGATATTATGAGCACCGAGCCTGAGCTGGGCTTTCACGAAACCGAATGGGGTATGGTCTACAAGGCTTATCGGAAAACCAAAGAGCCGGGCATGCTCAATTATCGCGAGCACCATTTATTGATGCCCGGTGTCAGCTGCGGCGGCAGCGGCGGCCGATATCTGACGGGCGGCAAAGCCGGCACGCCGGTGTCGGCGGCGCGCTGGAGCGTGCCGATCGACGATACCCACACGATGCTGATGCGCGTGCGCTTCAAGCCGACGGACAATCCCGGCAAATACGAAGGCGATCCGTTTAGCCGGCGCTGGAAGCCGCCGCGAGAATTTTATCGAGCCCTACAAAGAATATCGCGACTCCGACAATCCGGTGTTGGGCTATGAGATCCCGCCGCTGCATTTCATCGAAGACGGCATGGTAGTCGATAGCATGCCGCCGATTGCCGATCGAGAAAACGAACACCTAGGTCCGGTGATCGACGACGGTATCATCAAGCTGCGCCAGATGTATTTGCGCGAGATCGATAAAGTGAAACGCGGCGAAGACCCGAAGTGTATTGTGCGCGATCCGGAAAAGAATCAGATGATCGTCATTCCCGCCTATGAAAAATGGGTGCCGGAAAGCGAACGCAATTTGGGCGAGACGGCGGCGGTGGCATAAGGATCTGCACGGCCGAGAAATTTTAAGTTTACGCGCCAATGCCGATCTTCGCTCCTCCCCCGCAATGCGGGGTCATCCGGAAAGAGGAGGGGAAGGATCTAGCCGCAAATACACGCACTTTTTCAATAGGAGGAGAACTTATGGGAATCCATGCAGTGAATGAAAATGACGTGCAGATGGCTAAAAGCGGGCGCGGTTATACCAAGTGGCTGCACGTTTCGCCGGGAGGATCGGGGCCGGAGATGATGATCCGCCACTGGGGGCCGGACACGAATATTCCGGTGCACAGCCACCCTTATCATGAGATGTTTTACGTGCTCGAAGGCGAGATCGAGATTGGCGGCACAACCTACGCCGCGGGCGCCTGCATCTATATCGAGAAAGACACTCCCTACGGTCCGACCCGTGCGCCGAAGGGCGGTAAGGTGTTGCGCTACGCCGAGGCCGGTATCGGAAAATAGCCGGCAAGTTGGCGATGGATGCCTATATTGAGGCCGACGGGCTGAAAACCTTTTATATTAAAGCCGGCAGCGGTTTTCCCGTCGTGTTATTCCATGGCGCCGCGCCCGGCGCTTCAGCTCAAGTCAACTGGCAGCTCAATATCGAACCGCTCGCTGCGGCGGGTTTTACCGTCTACGCTTATGACCAGCCGGGTTCGGCCGCACGCGAAAATCCGGCCGATCTTTCCATCGAGTATCGCGTGACCCATGCCAAGGCTTTCATCGCCGCCCTGAAGCTCGATCGTTATCACGTCATCGGCAACTCGGTCGGCGGTTACATCGCCGCGCGCCTGGCTCTGGAAGATTCTCGTGTCGGTAAGTTCGTCACCACCACCAGCGGTACGCTGGCGCCCAAAGGATCGGCGCAGTCGCAAGCGCTGGGACAGAAGCACTCCGAAGAGTTACGCGAGTATGTGCCGAGCTTGGATAATATGCGCGCGCTGACGCTAGGAACTCTCTTTCGCCAAGAACTCGTCACCGAAGAATTAGTGCGCGCGCGTCACGAGATGAGCATCGGCAAGAACCAAGAAGCCGCGCGGTTGCGGCGCGGCGCCAAATCGCCGCGAGCGCTATTCGACGAATTGCCCAATCTCAAGACGAAGACGCTGCTTTTATGGGGCGCCCAGGACCGCGGCGTGTCCGTGGAGCGTGGCATTCTGCTCTTTCAACTTATCCCCAACGCCGAGTTTCACTTATTCGACCGCTGCGCCCACTGGGTGCAATGGGACCAGGCAGATCGGTTCAATAGCTCTGGTGGCTGATTTTTTAAAGGCCGACGGATAAAATCTCCACCTGGGTGGCGAGAAATCTTCATCCTCGTCATTCGACGCACCAGACGGTCGGCGTTGCGTATTCATGCGCTTTCACTGCCGGAACTTTGGTGCTTAATCTCAACAAGAATTGAGACGAAATCGCTTGACTCAACGTGACTCGAGAAGCTAATGAAGCGAATCATAGCCACGCCAATGAAAGTCATTGTTGTGGGCTATGCAACCACGGTGACGTCTCTAAGTAAGCCGCTCACGTTGATCGAATACGCACGAAACCCATAACCCGAACTGAAAGGGGGAGATCATGGCGACGGGATTGGACCATGTCCTTTACATAGGTACGGCGAACGGCCTGTATCAAGCGGAGTCGGAAAGCAATGGCCACGAGGTTCGGCTCTTGGGACTTCAAGGCAAAGGCGCGCTGAGGTCGACGGTGGTCATAGATCGCGAAGACCCGCGTTGTCTCTATGCCGGCACGAGCAAGGGCGGCGTTTACCGCAGCGAGGACCGCGGCGGGAGCTGGCGGGAAATCAATGACGGCATTATCTACAAAGAAATTTTTTCACTGGCTCAGCATCCCAAGACGGGCGAGCTTTACGCCGGCACAGGCCCGTCGGCCGTGTTCAAGAGCGCCGACCGCGGCGACAGCTGGAGCGATTGCGAGCAGCTCAGGAATTTGCCTGAAACCATCGATTGGACCTTCCCTCGGCCGCCTCACGTGAGCCACGTCAAAGGGCTGGCTCTGCGCTCGGACAACCCTCGGGCGATCCTCGGCGCAGTGGAAGAAGGCTGGGTGATCCGCAGCCAGGACGGCGGCGACACCTGGCAAAATATCAAGGAAGGCGTCGAGTTCGATGCGCACTACGTCGCCGTGATGCCTGACAACCAAGACGTGGTCATCGCGTCTTCGGGAAAAGGGGTTTATCGAAGCGTCGACGGCGGCGCGAGCTTTGTCAATTGGGGTAACGGTCTCGATTGTACCTACATGGCTCAACTGGCGGTTCATCCGGCGCGGCCCAAAGTACTTTTGACGGCGGCGGCGGCGGTGCCGCCACCGTTTTGGCGCCGCCCCGAAGGAGCGCAATCTGCATTCTATCGAAGCGAAAACCAGGGAGAATCCTGGGAGAGACTTTCCGGCGGGTTGCCCAGCCATTTCAAAGCCGCGCCGCGGGCCGTCGCCAGCGACCCGGCGGAACCGAACAGCTTTTTCGTCGGCATGACCGATGGCAGCGTTTGGTGGAGCAGCGACGGCGGCGATTCTTTTCGTCAGATTCTCAGCGACCTGCCGGAGGTTACCAGCATACGCGTGGGCCAAAGATAGACTCACCATGTCCTCTTCCAGCGTCGAGTTCGGTCTGTTGCTCCACACCCGCCACTTGATCCGTAAAGGCGAAGCCTCTCTCACGTGGAGGAGCTTTGGCAGACCGCGGCTCAAGCGGAGGAGCTTGGCTTCAGTCACGTTTGGGTCGGCGACAGTCCGCGACTTTCATTACTGGATCGGGCTCACGCGGATTGCCTGACTATCATGGCAGCTTTGGCGGCAAAGACGAGCACGATAAGAATCGGCACGGTGCCGCTCATTATGGCACTACGCAATCCGGTCTTGTTGGCGCATGCAGTGGCGACGTTGGATGTGATTTCCGGCGGTCGGATTATCATCGGCGTCAGCTCCGGCCACCAGTACCCCTATGCCGAGCGAGAATTCGCAGCCTGCGGCGTGCCGTTTCACGAAAAAGCCGGCCGCCTTAACGAATCCATCCGATTGATTCGGCGCTTGTGGACGGAAGATTTTTTTTCCTTTGAAGGAAAATACTATCGTTTCGACGAAATCGGCATCGAGCCCAAGCCGGTTCAAAACCCGATCCCTATTTGGCTGGCCGCCGGCGAAAACGAAAATGCCTTGCGGCGCGTCGCCAGACTCGGCGACGGCTGGTTTACCGTGGCGCATACCGCGGCAGAGTTCAGCGCGCGCCGCCGGAAAATCGACGGCTATGCGAGAGAGTATGGCCGTCGAGGTGAAGCGATCCCATCGGCATTGTTTGCGACTTTCTATCTCGGTTCCGGCGCAGAGCGCGCGCAGGAAGAAGGCTGGAGCCTGGCGGAAAAATATTTTCGCCAGCCGCGCGCCAAGTTGAATCATCTAGCACCGTTTTTTGGCACGCCGGAGGAATGCGCGCGAGACCTGCAACCGTATCTCGACGCCGGCCTGACGACGATCGTGGCGCGGGTGATCACGAGCGAACCGTTGGTGCAGATGCGTCTATTGCTGGACGAGCTCAAGCCTCGGTTGTCGGCTTGACGACGAGCCGAGAGATTGCGACCCTTCCGAATGGAGTGATGGAGTGATGGAATACCGGAACATTCGGACATCAAACCCATTCCTCCAACACTCCAACCTTCCATTACTCCAATTCTTCTGTGTTTGCCTTTTTCTTCTGACGCCGATCCACGTTGCCGGACAAGAGAAAGTCAAGGTCGCTTTGCTGATGATCAATGCCGATGCCGGCATTTTTGTCGCCAAGGAGCGCGGTTATTTTCAGGATCTGGGAATCTCCGTCGAGACCATCTTTTTTAGCTCATCGGGCGGACCGCAGATGGCCGCCCTGACCACTGGCGAGTTGGATGCGGGCAGCGGCAGTATCAGTCCGGGAATCTACAACGCGGTGTCCGCCGGCATAGGACTGAAAATCGTCGCTACCAAATCGAGAGTGGGGCAGGGGCGAACCGCGAAATATCTTGTGCGCCGCTCCTTACTGGAACCGGGGAAACCACCGGCCCTCAAGGATCTCAAGGGTAAGATCATCGCCCTCAACAGCGCCGGCGGAGCCTCTCGTCTGTATCTCGACGGGCTGCTGAAAAAGGCAGGGCTCAGGGACAACGATGTAACGATCCGGGTCATGCCGTTTACCGATATGGCTAACGCGTTATCGAGAGCGGCCATCGACGCCGCTTTCATGGTTGAACCCTTTGCCAGCGTCGTAGAAGACAGCGGCACCGCCGTTGCCGTCGCCGACCTGGCGGATTTCTTTCCCGGCCATATGACCAACAATCTCTTTTATTCGGATGTTTTCATCCGCAACCGGCCCAAGACGGCGGAGCGGTTTATGAACGGCTTTCTGAAAGGCCAGCGCGATTTTCATGATGCCGTGACCAAGAAGAAAGAATCGCTGGACGAAATCGTGGATTTGGTCGGCAAATACCTTCGGGTCAAGGACAAGAAAACGCTCAAGATCGGGTTGATCGCTCAAGACTCGCCGCCCAACGGGGACGTAAACGTTAAAGAAATCCAGGACGACCAGGAATGGTATTTTCAGCGGGGATTGATCGGGACGAAAGTCGATGTCAACCGGATGGTCGATCTCAGATTCCTGCAATCGGCGGTCGGCGTCTTAGGTGCCTACCGGTAGCGGTTGCGTCGCAATTCGCAAACACTACAGTGTCATGCTGAGCGCAAAGCCGAAGCATCTCGTCAGTTCTGAAAGTTAGGAAAATGCGAGATCCTTCGGCTTCGCCTCAGGATGACATACCGTGCGACATGCTGTATTGCGATACGGTCTAGGATGAAGGTGAAGTAACGAAGTATTGGGCTAACGGCTATTCTGACATTCTCAATCATGGGTTCGAAGAATAAGTGTCCTATGAATAAACCGACATTCTTCTTTCTCGTTGCTTTTTATTCCTCAGTCGGGAAAAGCACCGCCGCCGAGAAAGCGGCCTGGCAATCGGACTGGGAAAAAACCATTCAAGCGGCAAAGCAGGAAAGCCAGCTCCAAATCTATGCCGCGCTGGGCCCTTACCATCCGCAGATCTTCGCCGAGTTTCAGAAGGATTATCCCCAGATCAAGCTCGACGTCGTTCACGGCAATAGCAGCCGCGTCTCACCTCGCCTTCTGGCCGAAAGAAGAGGCGGCAAATATTTGGCGGATGTGTACATGGGCGGCCCCACCTCGCTTTACAGCTTTTATCAGAACAAACTGTTCGATCCGCTTGCTCCCCTCCTCGTGCTGCCCGAGGTCGTGGACCCTTCGCTGTGGTGGGAAGGGAAGCACTTCTACATCGAGCCCGAGCGCAAGTACATTTTTGTCAATGAAGGGAGCGTGTCCGGCTTCACGATTAGTTACAACACCCAAGCGGTGAAAGCGGCGGAGTTCAAGTCCTATATGGATCTGTTCAATCCGAAATGGAAGGGGAGAATCGTCTCGCTCGACGCGCGGGAGCCGGGCTTTGGCGCCAGCGAATTGCGCTATGTGTATTACCATCCCGACCTGGGTCCGGAGTTTATCCGGCGGCTTTTTGGCGAGATGAATGTTGTCCTGAGCCGTGAGCCGCAACAAGCCATCGACTGGGTTGCAACCAACAAAGTCGCTCTATGCGTCTTTTGTCGAGAGGATATCGCCGACAAGGCAAAAGCGCAGGGACTTCCCGTCGATAGCGTCAATCCCAACGATCTCAAAGAAATGCCGCGATTGCGCGGCAGCGCCAGCGCCATGGCCTTGATGAATAAGGCGCCTCATCCCAATGGCGCGAAGGTTTTCATCAATTGGTTTCTCTCCCGCAGAGGGCAGATCGTTTATCAGGAGAGCCACGGTGATCGCGATTCGCTGCGAGTCGACATTGCCAAAGACAAAGTTCCCGTGGCGGCGCGGCGGGTGGCGGGAAGAAAGTATTTTTTTGTCGAGGGACCCGAATTCATGGACGTGAAACCGGCGGTCAAAATTATCGATGACGCTCTCGCCGGCAAAGGCAAAGCTCAATAAGCAAAGTCGTAGGAAGTGTCTTTTCAAAAGTTAGGACGAGAGCAAAAGTTCACCGGAGGATCCTATGCGCTTGAAGTGTGCTTTCTCGAACAACCCGCGGGTGCAACCGCTCGCTGATGGCACGGTGCGGATCGAAGGGGCGGAGTGCGAATGGGAAAGGGGCAGTCCCGCTTCCTTGCACTTGCGGCATTTGACGGACGACGCATTCGACATATTCGAGTTCTCCCTTGCCAACTTTCTGATCGTGCGCGACCGACCGGAGCAACGCCGGAGGCTGCGCTGGCAGGCGATTCCCATTTTTCTCTCGAAGGCGACCATGTGGCTGCATTTGAATATTTACGCGCATGTAGATTCGGGCATTCGCAGTCTCGCCGACTTGAAGGGCAAGCGGTTCGGACTTCCCGACTTCCAGATGACGGCGGCGGTATGGATGCGCATCGTGTTGCGCCAACTTTATGGCATCACGCCTCAGGATATCGATTGGGTCAATGGCCGGCCGGCGTCCCATACCCATGGGCAGGGGGCAACGGACTATCTCGCGCCGGGTATCCGGTTGCGCCGGCTCGATGGGCGCGAATCGCTCAACGATTTGCTGCAGCGCGGCGAAGTGGATGCGGCTTACGGCGACAATGATTCGGCCGACGTTAAGCCGTCTTCCTCCGTCCGCCCGCTGTTCAAACCGGGCGATGCCACGGAGATTGTCGGCGCATTCCGCGCCAAGACCGGCATCACCCCGGTGAACCACGTCCTGATGATGCAAGAGCGGCTGGTCGAGCAGTATCCCGATCTGCCGATGAAGGTATTTCGCGCGTTCGAGCAATCAAAGCAGGAAGCCTACCGGCGGGCACGGCAGGCGGCGGGCGGATACCTTCTGTTCCCGGACGATCATTTCGCCAAGGTGGCCGAACTCTTCGGCGAGGATCCTTACCCCAGCGGCCTCGCCGCCAACCGGCTTATGCTCAAGATGGTAGCCGAGGAGGTTTACTCAGAGGGACTCGTTCGCGAGCTACCGGATACCGAGTTGCTTTTCGCCGCAGCCACTCGCGCGACATAGCTTGAGGGGATTGTCTTGCGTTTGCCTCCACGATGCTGAGCGATTAATGTCAACGACCGCAATGCGCGACAACTCATTACGGCAAAGTAATCTCAAATTCTGCAATCTCACAGTTGCTTGGTTTCGCTGCTGTGGCAACCTAGCCGATGGCCTGATTCAAGAGCGCCGAGACGGAATGACAGGATGCTGACCAAGTCGCAAGCCGAAAAGTTAGTCCTTGCGCGGCTCAAATCCCGATTTGAATCGGCGCAACTCTCGATCGCGGACGCCGGCAGCTTGGAGCGATCGTTCGGCTGGGTTTTTCTCGTCAGCGTTGATAACGCCGCTGCCAATACCGTTGGTGCAGCCAAAATCCCCAGCGCGGTGATCGTGAATAAATACTCGGAGCAGATTATCGCCAGTTCGATCGACCATGCACCGGAGCGGCTGATTCAACTCTATGAAAAATTGTTGGCCAAGAATGAAGCGCGCGCTGGTAGCTGGTGTCTGACTGTTTCGTCTCCGTGGCCCTGGGGGCTCTGGAAAAAGCGCTCGATTGCGGAGCGCGCTAATGACGGTGGGTTTTATGAAATCGCTGGGAAGGAGATAGTGCCGTGAGAATGACCAATTCCCTAGTGTTGGATCGCAATGGTTTGCTTGGCTACTTTTGCCGCCACCGTAGACGGACAGGAAAGAAAGGTCGAGCGCCTGCGCGTCGGCGGTGGATCGGCGTCTTCGACGCAGATGTCGCTCTGGTTCGCCAAGGAAGGTAACTTTTACGATAAGCATGGCCTCAACGTCGAGACGATCAGCATCCCTGGCAGCTCGCTGGCGCTCCAGGCGATGCTCTCCGGGGAACTGCCGATCATTCAACTAGGCGGCGCCGCCTCGATCCAGGCTAACCTCGCCGGCGCCGATACGGTGATCATCGCCACCATCGTCAAGAAATTTCTCTTCTGGGTTTACGCCGTGCCGGGCATCAACCGGATGGAAGACCTCAAGGGCAAAGTCTTTGGCGTTACCCGCTTCGGCACGCTTTCCGATCTCGCCTCGCGCATCGCTCTGCGTGCCCATGGCGTCGAGCCGGACCGAGACGTCACCATGGTCCAGACCGGCGGCCCGGCGGAGGGTCTATCGGCAATGGCAGCGGGGAAGGTCGCTGCCTCTTCCTTGACACCGCCCGGGACACTTCAGGCGCGCAAACTGAAATTCAAACTGCTCTTCGACATGACCAAGCTCGACGCCGAGTATCATATCAACGGCGTGCTGACGACGCGGAAATTTTTGCGCAGCAACGAGGACACGGTTCGGCGTTTTCTCAGAGCTTACATCGAAGGAGCGGCCCGCGCCCAGAAGGACAAGGCTTTCGCGTTTAAGGTCATGGGCAAATATTTTCGCACTGACGACAAAGAGATATTGGAAGAAAGCTACGAAACGACGATCCGGACCAATTTCGCGATTCCGCCTCATCCTTCAATTGCCGGCGTAGCGAGCTTGATCCAAGAGCTGGAGAAACAAAATCCCAAGGCCAAGGGAGCCAAACCGGAGGAATTCGCCGATGGCCGGCTGGTGCGAGAGATCGAGCAGAGCGGGTTTGTCAAAGCGCTGCCATAGTAGGAAGTTCAAATCGTTCAAGCCGTTTGGCGGGATTGGGCATTCGAGATAGCGCGCATCACGCTCGACATGATGGCCGAGACCGAGCCGGCTTGGAAAAAGAAAAGGCCGAAGCCTTCCTCGACACGTCGATCATGAGCCGATTGGAAGCCGACGGATTTGTCGAAGCGGTCAATAAAGAATTTCAAGCTAAGTGATGATCTCAGACAGTAAAAAACTAAATTTTTTCGAGTGAGAGCGCCGACTGCGCCAGCCGGCTCGCTCTCCGTGAAAGGGAGGTTCCTATGAAAATCATCGACTCCGACGCCCATGTTGTCGAATCCGCTCACACCTGGGATTACCTGGACGCTTCGGAAAAACAGTATCGGCCGGTGTCGCTGGAAACCCGCGAAGAGGCCGGCGTCAAACTGCAGTTTTGGTTGATCGACGGCAAGGTGCGGGGACTGCGCTTCCCGGCGTTCTCCGCGGCTCAGCTGGAACAACTCGCCCAGCGAACGGGGCGGAAGTTCGCAGACAACCAGGAGTCGCGCGAGATGGGCAACGTCGATCTCCGCCTCGCGTACATGGACCGCAACGGCGTCGACGTCCAGGTGCTGCACAACACGATCTTCATCGAGTCGGTGACGGACCGTCCCGGGGTCGAAGTGGCGTTGTACCAGAGCTGGAACCGCTGGCTCGCTGATATTTGGCGCCAGTCGAATAAGCGCCTGCGCTGGTCCTGCATGGCGCCGACGTTGAGCATGTCCGACGCTCTCGATCAGATACGCTTTGGCAAAGAGAACGGCGCCTGCGCCGTGCTCATGCGTCCCGTCGAGGGGCATCGTTTGCTCTGCGATCCGTATTTTTACCCGATCTACGAGGAGGCGCAGCCGGCTCGATATGGCGATCGCGATTCATATCGCCAACGGCAACAAATGGCTCAACGACCTTTACGATCATCCGGTCCGGGTCGCGGGAACGTTGCATCGTTTTCGCATGCCCACGGTGGCGTCCTTCAGCGATATTCTTCTGAGCGAGCTGCACGAGGTGTTTCCCAAGCTGCGCTGGGGATTCATCGAGGCCAGCGCGCAGTGGCTGCCGTGGGTCCTGCATGAAGCGAAGAATCGATTCAGAACCCTGGGGCGCGAATGGCCCGACAACGTCGCGCGCGAGTACGGTATGTTCGTCACCTGCGAAAACTCGGATGACTTGCCTTACATCGTTCAGCAAGGCGGCGAAGACTGTCTGGTCATCGGCACGGACTATGGCCACACCGACACGTCCAGCGACATCGATGCCATCAAGATATTTCGCGATCGAACCGACCTTACTCCCAAGGTCAAAGAAAAAATTCTCAGCGACAACGCGCGGGAGCTTTATGGTTTATAAGCGTATGAACGGCGGAATCACCGCGGGAAGATCCCGACTCGGCTAAGAGAAGCGCAGCTTACAGCGCGTAGAACCTTTTCGCGTTGTCGTAGATGATTTTCTTCTTTGCTTCGCGCGATAGGTCTTTGCGGGCGAAATGTTCCTTGACCAGCTGGCGCATGTCGGTGCGGGTGGCTTCGTGGGGAAAATCGGACGCCCACAGTAAACAATTGTCGCCGAGCAGTTCGACATCCCGCTTGGTCGTGACCTCTTCGCCGCACTGAAAGAAGAGTTGCTTGCGCGCGAGCAATTCGCTCGGCAGCACGGGCCGCTCTTTCGGATCGACGCGCTCCAATCGTTCTTCGATCTTGCTCATCAGAAACGGCACCCAGCCGCAGCCCGCTTCGAGAAAGCCGACCCGGAGTTTCTTGAGTTTGTTCAGCACGCCGGAAAACATGATGTTGGTGAACTGGCGCATCTGCGGCATCACATGGGTGAGCGTCGCCGCTTCGTTGGGCTGAAGGTAGCGGTCGTTGTCGCGCAGCGAATTGCACGAGTGGATCGACAACGTGCAGCCCAAACGATCTGCTTCCTGATACACCGGCCAATATTGCTTGTGGCCCAACGGCAGTTGCAGGCCGTCCGCCGGCAGAATGCCGCCGAGCATGCCATATTTTTTTACCGCCCGGCGCAGTTCCTTCACCGCCGCCGCAGGATCCTGCATCGGCAACAGCGCCATGCCGCGAAAGCGGCGATCGTGCGTCAGAAAACGGTCATTAGATAGTCGTTGTAAGCGTGGCACAGTTCCACCGCGTAGGGTGGATTGCCGATCTGACCGATGTGCATGAAACGGGTCGGATAAAGCACAGTCAACTCGAACTTGCCCTCGTCGAGTTTAGCTACCCATTCGCGCCAGTCCGGCACGCGAAAGTCCTGATGACGGAAATCGTTGGCGGGAATCGAGCGGTGCCAACCATGGTGCGGCGTTAGCGGAAAATAAAGCATTGCGTCGCGCCGGTTGCGGTAGCCCGGCGACATATATTCGATAATTTCTTCGTCGGTTTCGCGCACGTGTCCGTCTGCGTCGATGATCCGAGTCGCGCCGTTCGAATTGTTTTTCGCGTTTCGATGTTGCTTGTTGGCTTTCATGACTCGACCGCCTCCTCGATTTCCTTTCTCCGGTTTCTCGCAGGAGTTTGATGGCTTGTCAACGAACGTCGAGCCTTGGTTATGGTTCAGTTTGGGAAAGATCTCTCACGGAGTCTACCCTGAGTCTGCACCGAAGGGTTCGAGATGACAGTTGCTTGTCAGTTGTCATTCCGAGCGAGCGAGGAATCTTTCTCCATGTTGAGCCTACGGCGGATTGAAAATGAACCACTACCCGAGAGTTTAGCAAAAGCGCAGCGCGAATTTTCGATTGACTTAAGCCGTCAATGCGCTATGGGTTGGCCGAACGGAGGTCACTCACGATGCGAACCGTTATTCGACTCTGGCGCTGGACGTTATCGGCCGCGATTTGCACGTCCATTTTGTCCATGGATTGCGTCTTTGCCCAGACGCCGTACTACGCCGGCAAGACGATTACTCTCGTGCGCGGCGGCGGCCCCGGCGGCTCGGGCGAGTTTCAATCGCGGGCGCTGATTCCCTATTTGAAAAAATATATTCCCGGCAATCCGACGATCATGATGGAATTTATGGACGGCGCGTCGGGACGCAAGGGCGCCAACTATATTTACACTGCCAAGCCGGACGGGCTCAAGATCGGCTCTGCCGGCGCCATGATTCCCGGACCCATTCTTGGTTTGTCCGGGAGTAATTATGACATCGATAAATTCATTTACATCGGCTCGACGGAGACCGGCAACCCGTATGCATTCTTCACCCGCAAAACCGCAGGGCTGGATAGCTTGGACAAAGTCCGGCGGACACCGGGTGTCCGCATCGGCGCGCACTCGGTCGGTCATTCCGTTTATGTCACCGCGCGCATGTTCGCTTATATGCTCGACTTCAAGGAACCGAAGTTTGTCGTTGGCTTCAACGATCCCGAGATGGACGTCGCTTTTAACAATAACGAGCTTGACGCGAGAACCAGCGGTAACATCGACAGCGTTTTTAAAGACCTTGGCGATCAGGTGAAATTCCACGCGACGATTTCCAACCCGAAAGGGCGATTCGATGCGCGCCTCCCTGGCCTGCCCGACCTCGACAGCTTCACGAAGAACGAGAAAGAGCGCCAGGTGATCGATCTCTTGCGGGCATTTCAGGTGCCGCGCTGGCCGCATCATCTGCCGCCCGGTACGCCGCCCGAACTGGTCAAAATCCTGCGCGAGGCGATGGCGAAGACTTTCAAAGATCCCGGCTTCCAGCAGGATTTCAAAAAGCTTATGGGCCGTGAGCCGACCCCGCTCACCGGAGAAGAAGTCGAGAAAGCGGTGAAAGAGCTGCCGCGCGATCGGGAAGTAATCGCACTCTACAAGCAGTTAGCTGATGCCGGCACGCTGCCGCCGCGCTGAAAACGGGCGGAGCTAACCAAGAGGTATTGGACGAGACGCAGAGTTTGACTAGAGAATTAAGGGGTCTGCGGATCTTTGGTCAAGAATCAATGCCCGGAGAAGGGACGTTCAACGATGGCGCGTTCGTCAATACTCGCTTAGGCCAGGTTGAGGCGATTGTCGATGCGGTCGCAGGCGAACCGACGCAGGTAATCTTCAGCTTCAGATTTGGTCATGAAACTGCGCTGACTGGCGAATTCGAAATTATGTCCATCGGAGTAGTCGATATGACCTTTCCATGACCACATGTAAGTTTCCCGGTCTCTTTTTACCACTCCGACAAAAGTCTGGTTTCGGTGCGAATCGCTGATTTTGTAGCGGGATTTCTCCTCATTATCTGTTTTCATTTTTTCACTGTAGTGCCTAGGGAGTGGTATAGCAACCATTGTCTTAGGCTTGGCGGCTCTTATGTTGAAAAAACTGCAGTTCACTACGGTAATTCGAGGAATTCGTCAGCTAAGCGCCAGCTTTGCACTTTTAGGCGGCAGCTCGATGCGCTTTGCGGGCGCAGTGAGCGACGATAGAACGAAAGATGCTGAAAGGGACTCCAACGACTCTATTGAATCGCTTAACGTGATTCGTTGTCCCCGCCAAGCAAAGCTTCTCCGCGCGGCGTAAGGGTTACTTCCGGATCACGAATCGTGCTCGATCGATTGAGCTGAATCAGGTCATCGATCAGCGCGTTCTCCCAGACCGCATGTCTCGGACACGTCGTCTGCCAGGCTTCCATGGTCTCGCTATAGGTGCGACGGCGGCTTGCAATCCAGGCGAGAAATTCGATCATCAATAGGTTTGCCGATTCAGACATGACGCACCTCAGTCCGGATGCTCTACAGCAAAAGGTTGAGCCATGGAGCACCGGATTCGATAATAACGGATCATAAATCGAATTCCCAATTGAGTAAATTAGATCCGCTTTCACGGTGCCGCCGGAACCGTGAATTGGTTGTCTCGAAGCAGATGATCCTGGAGTTATGATTTCTGTGAAAAATACTTTCCATATTTCTCCGCGACCTTTTTCTTCAGTTCTTCGCTCGCCGCCGATGCTTTGGGAAAATCCTTGGCCCATTCGTACGGCCGGGTGGCGTCGATGATGGCGCGTGAGCTGAAGCCTTTCTGATCCTTGGGGATGACCGGGTCGAGCGGGCCGCTCCAGGCGCGCCGGATGAAATCGGTGTCCACTTGCCGGATCGACCCGGGTGCACATGGCCCAGAGCACGTCGTTCATATCGTAGACATCGACATCGTCGTCGACGACGACGACATAGCGGCCGAGGTAGGCGCCGGTTTGGCATTGCGCGGCGATGAGCGCAGCTTGCTTGGCGTGGCCGGGATAGCGCTGCTTGATCGAGACCGCGGTAAAGAATCGTCCTTGATAGCAGCCGACGCCGCGCACGTCGGGCACGCCGGCTTTGTCCAGATGATCCCAGATGAACGCGGAACGGAGCAGGCCGTCGTCGGCGCCGCCGGGCGGCCGCGAAGACGGCGCGGCGGTAATGATCGGATTGGTTCGATGCATCAAGCGCTTCACTTTGAGGATCGGTTCGGTGCGCTCGCCGCTGGCGTAGTAGCCGGTCCATTCGCCATAGGGCCCTTCGCGTTTCTGTTCGGTGGGAATGACCTCGCCTTCGATGGTGATTTCCGAATACGCCGGGATCGGCAGACCCGTGTGTTTGCCGAGAACGACGTCGAACGCTTCGCCGCGAATACCGCCCGCGTAGTCGTATTCCGATCTGCCCCACGGCATATGATTGGCGGCGGTCATGAGCAGCAGTGGATCGTCGCCGAAGCTGATGGCGACGGGAAACGGTTTGCCCTGATCGAAATATTTTTGGCGCATGATGCGGCCATGCTTGCCGGGCGAAATGTAGAGAGCGAGGGTATCGCGGTCATGGACCATGACGCGGTAGCAGCCGAGATTGACCCAGCCTTCGTCGATGTCGCGGGAGATGACCAGATGGGCCGTGCCGAGATAGCGTCCGCCGTCGTCTTCGTGCCAGCGCGGCACGGGCAGGGAAAGCAGATCAATATCTTTGCCTTCAAAAACGTTTTCCATCACCGGGCCGCTCTGGACGACGCGCGGCGGGATGAACTTCTGGTTGTTGAGCCGTTCCTTCCATGCCTGAATAAATTCGTTGCGGCCGTAGTCGAGCGGCAGGTGCGTGGTTAGGCATTGGCGTTTCAAAGATTGGTGGTGCACGCCGACCAGTACGCGATGACCGGCGGGATAGTCTTTGATGTCGTCGAAAAGAATCGCCGGGTAGGGCTCGTTGCGCGCATACACTTCGGTAAGCGCGCCCATTTCGAGATCCCAATCGACACCCGGGATTCGTCTCAACTCGCCGAACTTTTCGACTTCAGTGATCCAGCTCCGTAAATCGGAATAAAGCATCGCTGATCCTTTCTAAAGGTGGGTAATCTTCTATCGGCATACAACTCCAACCGCGACTGCTATTTCAAGGGGTTCAGGACTGAATTAAGAATTCGATCCGAAGATTCGCACGCGTCGCGACTGGCAGACAAGTTTGCATTGTCTCGTAGGGGCGTATGGCATACGCCCTTCTATGCCTTCACGTACGGCTTCCATCCCGCCTCCCAGTCCAAGTATTCCAGACCACGGAAACGTTTTTTGTAGTCGTAGGCGAAAGGCTCGTGGTAAGCGTAACCGGGATAGTAATAGCGGAAGCCGTTCTCGCGCGAAAACTCGATCGAGTGAAGCATCATCAAGATTCCCAGGCTTCTCTTCGTCTCCGCCGGATCGAACATGGCGTAGACCGCCGAGGTCGCGGTTTGCCCTACGTCCAGAAAAGTTACGCCGATAAGCTTTTCGCCATGATAAACGCAAAGCTCCAGATTGAGACAGGGCACCGAGGCGGGCACCGGCGACAAAAACTGATCGAGCGAGGTTGGAACGTTCTCTTTGAAGCGCCGCCGATGATGGTTAAACAGCGCGTGCTTCTCTGCATCTATCGCCGTCGGTCGAAGCACAATACGCGCGCCGCAATTCTTCGCGAGCACGCGCTTCTGACCGCGGCTGAGGGCGAAGCGCTCAAGATCGATTCTCAACGGCATCACCGAAAATCGTTTGTCGCCATGAGTCGCGGTCCGGTAGCGAAAAAAGTAAATGCCGAAGTGGCGCCATCCGTCGGCCCAGAACTGATCCATCTCCGCCGGAGCGGCGTTCAAACAGAGAAAGTTTTGGTCATCGTCTAGAGCGTTCATCGAATGCAGCGGGAAGGGCACAAGCTATCTTGAATCTATTTTACGCTCCGGTCGACCGCGACGGAAGGAGTTGAACATCCGATTGCCTCGCATCTAGGACTTTGATAAACGCTTGGAACCCTTCGGAGCGATGTTCGTGAGGGCCCGTTTCCCCGGCTTGCCGCCGTACTCACATCGATCACCTGTCAGGTCAGCCGACGAAAGGAGGACAGCGTATGAGCTAACCCATTAAGCACAAAAACCCATAACTGATTCATTCCAGTTACACGTGAAAAAATTACGTCATGCGGAGGATGAAACATGAAATCACTATGGATCAATTTAGCGACCTTAATTTTTGCCTCGCTTCTCTCGGTTCCGATGCTGCGGGCGGACGACGACGGACGCCAGTTCCCGAAGAACGCAACCTTTACGACTCTGATCACCACGCCTCGCTCCATCGAAGGATTGACCGGAGATCATGCTGGCAACCTTTACGTGGGCGGCTCAGGGGCGGCGCCGTGCCCAATCTGGAAAATCAATCTGCACAATCCGTCTTTGACCGTGGTTGGTAACATTCCAGTAGCGCTCGCTGCGACTTGCGCTTTTTCGGGCATCGCGCTCGATGCGCTGAACAATCTCTACCAGGCCGACGGCACCGCCGGCCGGATCTACACCTTTACGCCAAACGCCGGCAGCCCGCCCGACGCCACGATCTTCGCGTCAGGAGTTCCCGGAACCAATGGCCTGGCCTTTGACGAGGATGGAAATCTGTGGACCGGGGACGGTGTCACAGGTCAGGGTAGAGTCTGGAAAATTACCGGTGCGGGCGCCAACTGTGCGCCGCCGACGCCCGTGAATTGTGTCGAAGTGTTCCGTATACCGCCGATGCGTAACAGTACGGCACTCGGTGGAAGCGTGTCTGGCGATGGCGTGGGGCGGCAGGTTCGCGACTTTCCTCCGGGGACATCAACGATCATAGTCCCGGTGGGTACGACGTTGCCGGCCACGATCACGCCAGCCGGCGGGCAAGATCTCGTCGCCAACGGCATCGCCTTCGATCGCAAAGGGACCATGTTCATCATCGACACCGCGCGCGGCGCGCTGTGGAAAGTCGAATTCGACCGTCACGGCAATCTCAAAAGTCCCACCGGCTGCGACTCGACATTCACATCCAATACGCTCTGCCTCAGCAACGTTTTCGTGGCGCACCCGATTCTCGAAGGAGGCGACGGCATCGCTCTCGACCGCGAAGGCAATATTTGGGTGGATGCCAACGAGCGCAACGCCGTCGCGGTGGTGACCGAAGATGGCAAGGTCAGAGAGATTTTTCGCAATCCGGTGAACGCCGCGGGGTTGAGAAACTCGGCGGACACTGCTGAGGGAAACACTCGCATCCTGGAATTTCCGACCAGTCCTTTTCTCAGTGGCAAAGTCTTCTGTACGTCCCAGTCGGACGGCGATCGGAGAGACAATTCGCCGCGCAGCGCCGGCGAAATCAATGCCGCACTGGGCGTAGGAAAAATTTCCTGCATGGATCAGGAATTGAAGATTCCCGGTTTGCCGTTGCCGGTTCGCTGAGATGACTGCTGAATCCGAACGTTCTACGATCTAGAAGACTTATTGCGGTTGCCGAAAGTGCATGAATGTCATTCTGAGCGCTAGCGAAGAATCTCGCATGTCCTACCACTGAGGAAGTCGAGATCCTTCGACTGGCGTCCTCAGGATGACATCACACACAGCC
This sequence comes from uncultured delta proteobacterium, assembly GCA_963811315.1. Classification (GTDB taxonomy): domain Bacteria; phylum Desulfobacterota; class Binatia; order UBA9968; family UBA9968; genus DP-20. Next base: position 105,471 of record CAWERH010000034.1, on the reverse strand, counting down.
TCCAGGCCCGGAAGGTTTTCTGAAACAATGCCAAACTCCTTCGCGATATTTACTTTTGACTGCTCGGATCCGAACTCTTGCATGATAAATCTCGGGCCATCCGCAGCGCCGACTCCTTGCCTTGGTAGTAGCCGGGAAGTTGAACGAGACTATGATAGCCCATGTGTTCGTAAAAAAGCTGCGATCCTTCGTTCTCTGATCGCACCTCCAACTCAACCTTGAATATCCCTGCCACCACAGCGCATTTCTCGAGCCATTGAAGCAGTTGGCGCGCAACGCCTGAACGCCGGTACGCCGGCGCCACGGCGAGAAGATCCAAATGGGCATCGTCGTCGCCATAGCGCATGATCGCAAACCCGACGATCCGACCATTAGCGCGAGCTACGAGGACGTTGACGTTCGCGGCGCGAATACTTGCAATGACCCGCTTCGCCGTCCACCGCCACGTCAGTCCATACTCGATCATGACTCGGGACATTTCAGCGATCGTCTCCGCGTCTCGCAGCCGGGCCAAGCTCAACGGATAGATCTGAGTTGATCATGCTGTGCACAGCCTAACATGTGAGGAGAGTCAATCGGAACAGCAATTAAGCCGTACTGGCATCGATTGGACAGACCTGCGCGTGGCTGTCTCATTTCTCCAGCAATCTCTTCATCCGCTCGACAACGTCCACAGGTTGGGCGATGACTTCGCGGGCTAGTGCTTGTAGTTCTTCGCCGCCGACGGGGCTGATTTCCAAATTTCGTTCTTTGGCTTGGGCTTGAAAATCCGCATCGGTGAGGGTTTTTTGAAAGGCGGCTTGAAGGATTCTTGCGCGGTCTGGCGGCATGCTCGGGGACGCAACGTACGGCCGGCCAAACGCGCCGGCCGCGAGAATGATCGTCGAGAGTCGTTTTCCGGCGTCCGGAGTCTTGTATTCGTTCATGAGTTCCCAGATGGTCGGAACGTCCGATAACCTCGGATCGCGTTTTTTTCCGGTCTGTATCAGCACGCGGACAAAACCACTCTTGAGCCAGCCGATCAGCGGTTCGCGCCCGAACATAGTTTCTATGGAGATGCCGCGGCAATGGACCTCTTCGCGCTCTACGGCCAGGTCGACTTCGGGTCCATCTTTGTAGCCGGTGAGCGTATTGAATTTTGCGCCGATGGTTTCCTCCAGTAGATTGCCGAAATAGTATCCTGTCGAGGCTGTACCGCTGGCGCCGCATTTCGGCGGAACGGCTGCTTTGCGCACGTCCTGAATGTTTTTGTAGGGACTGTTGGCGCGGATGTAGATCAGCTGTTCGATCTGCGTCGGCGTGCCGAGCCAGGTAAATTTCGACCAATCGAACTGAACTTCTTTTTTGCCGACGAGCTGATCGAAATAGAGCCCGGCTCGAAGCCCGCCGAGGGTGAGCCCGTCGGGCTTGGCGACTTTGTAGACGTAGTTGGCGGCGATCATCGCGCCGGCGCCGGGCATGTTCTGGACGATTATGCCGGGATTGCCGGGAATATACTTTCCGAGGTAGCGGGCGATGGTGCGCGTCCACGCGTCGTCGACGCTGCCGGCGCCGTAGCCGGCGATGATGCGTATTGTCTTATCTTGAAAAAATGGCGCTTGGCCAAAAACGTTGGCGGATGAAACCAGGACGAGAGCGAGAACGAACAGAACTCGGTTCATGGCAATCCTCCCCGTGAGAGATTTGTCGGCGCGGAGCGTACTCGGTTGGTTGGGAGTGTTACAAGAGGACAGAGTGAGAAAAATTGCAGCGCAGAGCTGCAGAGTTCACAGAGATCCTATCCTCATCTCCCTACTATTTGCCCAACCCTTTCTGTTCCAATTCTCTTCTTGACCTCCTCGACAAAGCGGAGGTCCAATATTTGCCGCGCCGGCAGGGGCGCCGCCATGTTCATCGGCACGCGAACTTCGTATTCCAGGATATTCTTGATTCCTTCCGCGGACGGGCACGCCAGGCACACCGGGAGTGAACGCCCGCGCGTAGGCTTTGGTCGCCTCGATGAGCATGGCGCGATTGATGTTGCCCAACTGAAGTTTCTTTATGCCGATGTCGGCTGACTCCTCCGGGCGGTCGCGTAGGAACATCAGCGCGCGGACCATGGCGCGCACCCAGCGTTTAACCTGCGCGGGGTTTTCGGCGATCTTCTTGTCGGTGACGACGTAGCCTTGGAAGGGCAGGGGAAACAAGATCGCCTAAGAAAGCGACAGCGAGCGGAGCCCTTCCTTTTCCGCGACGATCAGTCCGCCGGGGTCGAGAACGGCGGCGTGCAGCGAACCGCTTTTGATCGCGGCAATCCGCGCGCCGGAACTGGTGCCCATGGGAATGCGCGTGATGTCCTTGGCGGTGAGACCGCCGCGCTCGACGAACATAGTCGAAAAACGATCTTCGCTGTCGCCGATCAAGCCAACGCCGATTTTTTTGCCTTTGAGATCGGCGACCTGTTTGATGCTCGGATGCACGACGAAATACCAGGTGACTTTCTCGGTCTGGTAAAGGATCGCTTTCAGCTCGGCTCCCTTGGCCGCCGCGCGCAGACCGCTGCCGCCGGCGCCGCTGAAATCCACGTTGCCGCTGACCAGCGCGGCGATCGCCGCCGGCCCACCGATGACGATGGTTTCGTTTTCCAAACCTTCGTCTTTAAAAAGGCCCTTGGCTTCGGCGACGTAAATCGACAGATAGTTCAGGCTCGCGCGCGGCACGGCGGTGCGAATCATTTCCGCGCCGGCGGTGTTTGCCGTGATCAGACAAATGCTGATTGTGATGAATCGGACAAAACGTGAAAGCATAAAGGTTGATCCTCCGTGTCGCGCATTTAGCGCCTGTAACCGGATCGAAGCCTGTTGCCCAGCGGGACCGGCCGAAAAATCTGAGCGACAATAAGTGGACGGCGGTTCACGGTCAAGAGGACGGCAGGAATTCTCGATCTGAAAATGAAGCGGAGCCAGAGGATTATTCTCGGTTTTCTGGTGATCGTTCTTGGTCTATTTCGTTTTGAAAAGCCCTTCTTGTTTGTCTGGCCGAGCGTCTAAGTCGGGCAATTCCAACGTCGCCTGAAACTCTAAGCCTTCGATCTCTTGCAAGGTTTTCCCGGCGATGCCCTGGAGGTCGCCGTACATGCCGACGGTGGCTTGCATGACGCGGTCGATTTGTTCTTCGCGCTTGGCCCACTGGCGGGTGATGGCTTTCTTCTCGCGGTCGAGGTCTTCTTTCATCGATGAAAAAGCTTCAACGATCGCTTGAACTCGCTGGCGAAAGCGCGGGCCGGTGAGATAGCCGTAGACCATTTCCATTTTCGTCTGCTGGCCTTCCGATGCTTGGCGCGCCGTGGCGACCTCGATCAAAGTCTGACGCAGCGAGAGCGCGACCGGCAGGGCAACTTTCGGATCGGCGATCCAGACGCCGTCGATGAAGCCGAAAGTCTCGACTTCTTTCGGCAGCACTTGGCTGATGATAACGGCGATTTCGGCTTTGGCGGCGCGCTGGTCTTCGCGCAGCTTGGGCAGCCAGCCGTCGCTCCAATTCTTGGTCCGCTTCGATTCCCAAAGGATCGTGCCGCAAATCTGGTTGAGCGGTCCCATGACGCGGTGCAGCACGTCGCCGCCGAACTCGCCCTTGGGCACAGGCTGGATCGTGTCGCGGGGAAATTTGGCGGTGAGCAGCGCTTCGAGCTCCAGTTCCTGAACTTCTCCTTGAAGTTGCTGCGATCCCTGTTCGGCGCGGCGTTTGAGCTCTTCGATCTGCCTTTGCATGGCGGTGATGGTCTGATCTTTCTCCATCACTTTAAGTTTCAATTCATCCTCCGCTTCTTTTTTGGCCTTGTCCCGTTCCGCACCGAGATCGGCTTGCACGCGCTTTTCAATCGTCAGATCCAATTCCCGTTTGGCATCGTCAAGCTCGCGTTGCTTGCGGATCAACTCGGCCTGAGCCTTTTGGGCCTCGGCCAGTTTTGTATTATTTTGTTTCAATATCTCCTGAAGATTATCGATTTCTTTAGTTTTTTGATTGAGATCATTGCCGACAGCAAGTTTAGCTTTCTGGGCTTCTTCGGCGCTGATGCGGGAGCGTTCGAGTTGCAATTTTTGCGCGACCTGCTGGTCGAGGGTCGCTTTGGCTTTTTCCAGCGATTGCGCGCGTTCGGTGAGCGCCGCTTCTCGTTTTGCTACGTCGTTGTCCTTTTGTACAAGGCGCTGTTCGTAGTCGCGGCGTATCGATTCGAGCAAAGGCGCCGCGAGCGACTCGGTGAGTTTGATTTCAGTCTTGCACTGCGGACAGACGACTGTCGGTTCGGCCATGAGTTGCTCCTGAAGGGACGTGATCGTTATTCGGAATCGCAGTTAGTTTTTCTTGTTCTCGCCCATCACCTGACTAATCAGGTCCTGCACTGGTTTCATGTCCATCCACTCGGGATTCCACATAAGCAAATACTTGATGCCGTCGCGGCGACGCACCAAGGGGAGGACATCGTTCTTGGGAATATCGATGCGCAATGAATCCGTTCGACCGGCGGCTTCGCGGTCGCGTTGCAGAGCGATCTGGCCGTCGCGTGATAGCAGCCAATTGATGAGAATTTTGGCGGCATTCGGATGCGGCGGCTTGTCCATCAAGGCGTACGCGCCGCCGATGGCGTCCAGGCCAACGCCTTCCTTCCAACCGCCCGTGTCGAGGATCTGCACTGGCAGACCTTGCTCCTTGGCGTTCAAGGTATCGTCGGATTGACTGAACAGGAACAGCGCGAAGCGTTTCTGCGCCAGCCAGTCGGTGGCTTGGCGATAGTCCCGCGAGTAGGTGAGGTTCATCTCACTAAAGAGCCGTTGCAGGTAATTCGGGCCAAGCTCCGGATGATAGTAAAGAAAGCGGGCGCCATTGCGCCCTTCCCCTTGTTTGAGATCGGAAGCGACAATTTTGCTTTTCAATTTCGGATTGAGCAAGTCCCAATAGGACGTAAACTCGCCCGGGTTGATCATCGATGTGTTGTAGCTCGCGAACCGAACGTAAACGCTCGCCGCCGGAACAAAGAGATATTTTTCTTCAGGATCGGAATAGTGATGTTTTTTCTGCCACCACTTCGACTGATCCTTGACCTCGGGAAGAATGAACGTCGGAGCGATCGGCTGCAGTACTTTGGCGCGATAAAACGAATGGGCCGAGGTAAGGCCGAGGCGTACGACGTCCGGGAGGAATTTCCCGGCGCGCCGTTCGGCCATGATGCGGGAGGTTAGTTCGGCGCAGGGACTGTTTACCACCTCCAGTTTGATCCTGGTAAATCTCTTCTGGAACTCGACCAGGTGGTCGTGGCTGCCGCAGCCGGCATAGACGACTTGGCCTTCCTGTTCGGCGGCCTTAAGCGTTTGATCCCATTCTGACTGCCAATCGTCGCGCGGATTGCGCGGCATAACCGCGGGCCGCAACTATGCACTGCATAACGAATAGCAAGGAAAAGAAGAGCAGCTGGATTCGCGTTTTCAGTGGAATGCCGGAGTGCGGAATGGCCGCGCAAATAACTCATTTAGCTAGGCAACTCTGAGAACATTATTTTCTGAGCGGCTGAGTCGACTTTCCTTTACGAAATACCCAATCGGAAGAACTCGACCGCATTGCCGCACGCCATTTTTTGCTTGTCCTGGCTCGGGATGTCGGCAAAGTTCTTGTCGATAATTTTTAGAGACTCGGGCCAGTCGGACTCCTGGTGCGGAAAGTCGGAGCCCCACATGAGACGATCGACGTTGATTTTATTGCGCAGCTCGACGCCGACGCGGTCGAATTGAAAACCCCAGTAGAAATATTCCCGGATATATTCGCTCGGCGGACGGGGAAGCGGTTTGAGGCCGAGCAAGCGCTCGGCCCAGCGATGATGGCGGTCGTAGCGCACGTCGGCGGCCTGGAGGAAAAATGGGATCCAGCCGATTTGATTTTCCGCGAAGAAAATACGCAGCGTCGGGAAACGATCGAACAGGCCGGACAAGACCCATTGCACGGCGGCGATCGAACCGTTGCCGCGCACCGGACCAAAGCGGCTGACTTGATCGACCAGGTCGTGGGTGAGCTTTTTAAGAATGTCGTCCGACTCGTTGGGATATTTGAAGAGCGGCCCTTTGCGCTCGCCGCTGCGGTCGAGGTCGACGTGCACGCTGATCGGCATGTTCAACTCCAGGGCGCGGGCCCAAAAGCGGTCGTCTTCATCGGAGGGATAAGCCTGGCCGCTGGGGAAGCCTTGGAGCAAGACGGTTTTGAAACCGGTGCGATGGCAATAATTCAATTCGTCGATGACGTCGGTGATCTCGCATCCGAGCGGCAATATGCCGACGCCGATCAACCGATCGCGATCGACGGCGCAGTATTCTTCCGCCAGCCAACTGTTGTAGGCGCGCACGATGGCTTTGTAGGCGTCGTTGTTCTCGATGCGACGCCAAAACTTGGGGCCGCCTTGCTGGGATGGGAAGAGGACTTCGGCGTCGATGCCGTCTTGATTTTGCTCGCGCAGGCGTTGCTCGGCGCTGCCGGTGCCCGGCGTGCCTTCGTAGCGGCCGTTGAAAGGAACGTAGTTGTCGCGCCCCTTGCCGCCGTAGAGATCGGCGGCGGCCGCCGGGCGCGTGATCTTGTCGCCGATCAGCCACGCATCGCTGCCGTCGGACTGCCGAACCAGTCGCGGCGCAAGGTCAAGATATTTCTCCGGCACGCGGTCGAGCCAATGCTTCGAATCGATTTCCAAATGGGAGTCGGCGGAGATGTAACGGTAATGGCGTGGCACGCTGATTCCTCTCGTTTCGGTGGCGCGATGAACTGATGCAATATTTCAGACGATTCGGAATCTGGAAGGAATACTAGCTAAATAGATTGTTCCTGCCAAGCGAAAGAATTCCTTTCGGCGCGATTGGACATCTTGGCGCGATTCGAGGTAGATGTGGCGCAGTTTTCATGGGCGAAAATCGCCGGCGTTCGTGGTCCGTCGAGTAGGCTTGGCCAGTAGCAGAAGGATAAAACTCATGAAGATGATTTTGCTGCAATTTCTCACGTTGCCCGTATTCCTCTTCTCCTATTGACCTTGCCATCGAGAGCGCAAACCCCGCTACAACGGGTGCGGCTCGGCTATTCGAGTACGGGAGTCAACTACGTAGATCTCTTTCTCGGTAAGGAGAAGGGTTATTTCCGTGACGAAGGATTGGAGCCGCAGCTCATTCAGATGAGCTCCAACATCGCGATCACCGCCAATATCGCCGGCGAGTTGGACGGGCAAGCGGCCATAGGCAGCGCCATTCGCGCCATCCAGCGCGGCGCGCCGCTGCGGGTTGTGGTAGTTACGCTGCGCCGGCCGCTCTTTTGGCTCGTTGTTCGGCCGGAATTCCGCTCGGTTAAAGAGCTCAAAGGGAAGGTCCTGGGTATTTCCACGATCGGCGGCAGCCAGCATCTGCGGGCGAAAGGAATGTTGGCGGCGGCTGGATTGGATGCCGAAAAAGACATCACCTCGATTCAAATCAACGATCAGACCATGCAACTGCAAGCGTTGATCAACAACTCCGTGCAAATTACGGCGCTCAGTCCGCCTTGGGTTGCTGTAGCGCGAGACAAATACAAGATGAATATTCTCGACAGCGCTCTTGAACGTTTCGCCGGCATCGACAGTGGGCTCGTCGTATCTCTCAAACTCCTGCAAGAAAAGGCCGATCTAGTGAAGAAAATGTTACGGGCGCGCGCCAAGGGCAACCGGTTTTATTTGGAGAACGAGCGGGAAGGGAGTGAGTTCCTGGCGCGGCTTTATAAAGTCGACTTCAAGACCGCTCTGGAATCGTACCGCGCATCCAAGCCCGCCTTCACCAGCACGGGCATCCCGACCGACGACGAAGTCAAAGAGCACCTCGCCAACGATGCGCAGGCGCTCAAATTGCCCGAGCCGGTGCCGCCGTCTAAGGTCGTTGATTTCAGTCTCCAGAGAGATGTGTTGCGCGAGCTCGGCATTAAAGGGTGAATTGATTGACAGCGCAATTCCAAGTTCAATACTCTCACGGCGATACGCGATCCCGTTCGCGAGGGAAAAAGAAATCGCGCGAAAGACGACGTTTCGCGGGGAGCATCTACGATGTTTAGCGCTGCGGTTATTGCTATTTTCGTGTTGTCTTTCGTTCTTATCTCCGCGCATGGCTGGGGCGCAAGCGCCGGCACAGAAACTCAGCATCAGCATGTCAAGCACGGGAATGCCCTCCATCCAGCTGTTCATCGCGCGTGAGAAGGGCTTTTTCCGCGAAGAGGGGTTCGATCCGCAGCTCATCCGCATGAGCGCCAACGCGGCCATTGCCGCCGGCGTAGCCGGCGAATTGGACGCTCTCGGATCGGTGGGCAGCGCAATTCGCGGGATTATGCGCGGTGTGCCGCTACGGGTGGTTTCCGTCGATTTGCGCCGGCCCATTTTCTGGTTAGTATCGCGCGGCGAATTCCGCACGGCCAAAGAACTCAAGGGAAAGCATCTGGGCATCGCGACGATCAACGGCAGCCAGCATAGCGCGGCGCGCAAGATGCTGACGCTTCACGGCGTCGATTCGGACAAAGATCTCACCTTCGTGCAGGTGGGCGATGAAAGCGCGCAGCTTCAGGCGATGATCAGTAACTCGATTCAAGTCGCCGCGCTTACGCCGCCCTATGTTTTTCTCGCCCGGGATAAGTTCAAGATGAACGTTTTGGAAAGTTCCATCGATAAGTTTGCAAGCATCCAGCAAGGCATCGGCGTTCAAGTAAAGATCGTGCAGGAACAACCGGACTGGTTAAGGCGACTGCTGCGCGTAAAGGCGAAGGCGGCGCGATTCTTCCACGAGAACGAGAAGGAAACGGCGGAACTCCTGGCGCGAGTATGGAAGAGCGACTTGGCGAGCGCGACCGAGTGGTATCGGCGCTGCAAGCCGGCGTTCACGCCTACCGGGATTCCGACCGATGACGAAATCAAGGAGTTTCTCGCGGACGAGGCCCAGGCGCTGAAGCTAACCGAAACGGTGGCGCCATCGAAGGTGTTCGATTTTACTTTGCAACGTAACGTCAATCGAGAATTAGGAATTAAACAATAGCACCCGGAACCATTCTGGGAATGGATGTAGGGGCAGACCTTCGTGTCTGCCCTCCGAACGGCCGATCATTTAGCTTTACGGAATATCTCATCGAACTGGCGCGCGAGATCGTTGTACTTCGGTCCCCACTTCTCCGCCGAAAGAACGTGGATGTTTTTGACCTGCTTGCCGCCGAAGTCCCACGCAATATCTTTTCTGGCGACGAGGACCGAAAGTCCCGCGAGGATTTGCTGCCCTTCGCGCGAAAAAAGAAAGTCGACGAGCAACGCGGCGGCATGCGGATGCGGCGCGCGCTTGGGAATCCAAATTCCGCTCGGTTCTTTGACCACCATCGGATCGGGGATGGATAAATCGAGGGGAGCGCCTTTTTTCCTGAACTCGCTGATCTGATAGTGATAGCTGTCGATCTCGAGTTTCAACTCGCCCGCCGCGACGAGCTGCATCAACAGCGAATGACCGCGCTGGACATGGACGTTCTGCGCCGCGAGTTTCTTGGCAAAATCCATCCCCTTCTCTTCGCCCATGGTGTCGAGGATGCCGGCAAGCCAGTCGTAAGACTCGAGGTCCAGGCCCATTTGTCCCTTCCACTCCGGGTTCAGCAAATCTTGATACGACTGGGGAACCTTGTTGGGCGGAATATTTCTATTGTTGTAGCCGATCACCAGGCCGAAAGTGTGCTGGCCAAGAAGGTAGCCGGCTTTGTCGATAAAGCCTTCGCGGAGCTCCTGTCGAAACGGCGCAAGGTTCTTAGCAACCAAACCCGCTTTCATCAGCGTGGGGTGAAAATTAGTACGGGCACCGATGACGTCGGCTCGGTAAGAACCTGCTTTCGCCTCGGTGGAAAATCGATTGATGACCTGGGTTCCGCTGCCACGGGAATATTTGACTTCGACGAACGGGTATCGCTGTTTGAACCTTTCGATAATTTGCGTGGCTTCTGGAACCAAGAGCGAGCCATACCACTCAATGAAGCCTTCTTTGCGCGCCTCCGCGATTAAAACTTCCATTCTTTGTTTCGGGGACAGGGCATTGACGCTCGCTAGGATTCCCTCCGCGTCGCTTTGCCCGTACGCCGGCACGCGCCAAAGCAAAATCGCCAAGACAAAAACGGCAGACAAGCTATAACTTTTAATCATGCTTCCTCCCGCTTCCGGATTGCTGTGATCTCTTTATCGATCCGGTTACACGCCGTTGTCGACCCTCTCGCTCAGAAGTCACCATGTATACTTCCTACCCATGGCTGTTGGGTACTATACAAATTTGCAATTGACAATTTCTCCAGTAGAAACAATCAGACCATTGACGCGCAAGAACGCGGTAACTAGAATCCGCCAAGAAAAAAAATTCAAGAATTGCCTGTCAAAAAAGGGAAGATGCCACCATGAAGTTCAAACTTGCGCCAGCCTCAATAATGGGCGTGGGCGTTCTATGCTTCGCGGCAGTCGCCGTGGCCGCATCCGCGCCCAAAACTTCCGAATGGGAAAAAACCGTCGCGGCGGCCAAGGGAGAAGGAAGCGTGGTAATCATGGGACCGGCGGGGGCAGATGTACGGGACGCCTTTACAGAGGGGTTTCAGAAGAAGTATCCCGGCATCCGGCTGGACTACAACGGGATGGCAGGTGCTCAAGTGGCGCCCAAGCTTCTCAACGAGCTCTCGGCCGGCGTTTATCGGACCGACTTGGTTATTGCCGGCACGATCACGGCGATCGAGAGCCTGATTCCGGCAAAAGCGATTATGCCGATTCAGCCGTACCTGGCCGGACCGGCGAGCCAGGACCTGTCAAAGTGGAAGGGAGGCAAATTCGATTTTTCCGACAACGCCGAAAAATACAATCTGGTCTTCGGCAACCGACTGCAGGTGGCGTTTGTCTACAACCGGGACATGGTCCCTTCCGGCAAGATCAGGTCGTGGAAAGATTTTCTTAGCCCGGAGTGGAAAGGGAAGATCGCTATGCTCAATCCCGCGCGCGCCGGCGCGAGCCAAGGCTGGGTGACGTTCTGGTATATCAAAGAGTCACAAGGCTTCGGCAAAACCTTCATGCGACAGCTGTTTACGACACAGGACGTTTCGCTCTCGAACGATGAACGCCAGGTCTTGGATTTTGTCGCGCGCGGCCGCTATCCGATCGCTATCGGCCCAAGCGGCACACAGGCTTTTGAAATGAAGAACAAGGGGCTGCCCGTGGAGCTTTTCGGCAGTGCAGCCTTACAGGAGGGCGGCGTCATCTCGGCGAGTAACGGCACGGTCATGGTGCCGCGAAACGCGCCTCACGCCAACGCCGCAAAAGTGTACCTTGACTATCTATTTTCCCGGGAAGGGCAGCATGTCTGGAGCAAAGCGACGGGTCTGACGAGTCGTCGTCGCGATGTTCCTAACGACCATATCCCCGAGGTTTTAGTGCCGAAGGAGGGTGTTACGTACCTGGCGGATTACAAAGAGCCGTTCGTTGTCTTGAGGGATGAAGTCGTCGACTTCGTCAATTCTGTCCTACCCCGTTAGCCCGCGCGCGGCGGCCAGTCCGGTGGAGATCTAGTCGACTCCCTACTTCCCCGGATCCCTCCACGTATCGTAGTTGAGCGCCTTGACGTCGGGTTTGTAGTCGCCGCCCGCCGAGACTCCGCGTCGCGCCACGCCTTGGAATCCGCTTTCACAATAGAGCTCCCATAGGGTGCCGGATGGATCGCGAAGATACATTGCGGTGTCACTCCCGTTGCGGCTCCAAAGGTCGGATGTCGGAACGGCGTAGGTTTCTAGACGCTGTTTAAGAGGGATCATATCCGCTGATTTGACCAATAAAGTGTAATGCGGATACTCCGCATCGGCCGCGGTCCAACCTTCGGCCTCCGACGACAAGCCAATTTCAGCACCGCCGACGATCACGGTTATATGTTCCGGCCGTTCGAATGCCACCGTGCCGCCGAGCGCGGCGACGAAAAAGCGCTTGGCTTCGTGCATGTCACGCACCGGCAAGGTCATGTGGTTGTATCCTCCAGGACCTACGGCGGGGAGATCGGTTCCTGGCGCGGGCTTTTGGAGTTTGCTGTAACACAACGCGGCGAAGTCAATCACATAGTCTCCGCCGGCACGACTCCCGAACCGGAGCGGCACAGCGTTAAAACCGCTCGGACAAAATAGTTCGAACTCATTTCCGGAAGGATCGCGGAAATACATCAGCGCATGAGGGCGGTTCATTCGGCCCCAGGGATCATGCGTTGGAACGCCGAAGGCTTCCAAACGCTGCTTGATGCCCATAAAATCTTCGGGCGCCACCGTGAAAGCGTAATGGGGATACTCCGCATGCGCCGGCGTCGCGCCGCCGACCTGGGGGGCGAGAACGATACCGAAGTTGCCAAATTGAATCCGCGCCAGCGCCGGTTCATCGACAGTGAGTTCCCCGCCTAAGACATCGACAAAAAACTGCTTCGATTGATCCAGATCGCGGCTGGGAATGGCGATATGACTAAGGCCGCAAGGCGTCGGCACCGCTATTTTTGCCTCTTGCAACTGTGCTGCTTGGCTCTCCATCTCATCCCTCCTCTACGTTTGGGTCTCGAATACTTTTGTCGAAACTCGGCTACCCACGACGCCAAAGACGCTTGCTTGCGATCCGCGCGCCTGCCACCAAGGCATCGAGCTTCGCCCAGACCACGCTGGTCGGCATGTCCGCGGAGCGCGCGGTGCTGGCAAAGCCGCAGTCGACACCCGCGATGATATTCTCCCTTCCCACGATACCGGCGAAGCGCTCGATCCGCTGTGCGACCAGTTCCGGGTGCTCCACGACGGCGGTCGATTGGGTTATCACACCGGGAATAAGAATGGTTCCCTCGGGTAGCTTGACCGATTCCCAGAGTGTCCATTCATGCTCGTGGCGCGGATTGGCCGCTTCGAAGGAATGGGCGCCGGCGCGGATCTTCACGACGAGGTCGATGACATCTTTGAGCTCCATGTCGTGGACGCGCGGCCCGAAGGCCACGCTGTAACAAGTATGAAATCGGATTTGCTCTCGGGGAATGTCACGCAGTGCGTGGTTGAGCAGCTCCACGTGTTGCTCCGCCCAGCGGCGATACTCTTCAATGCTGAGTTCCGGATTGCGCATGTAATGAGTGACCAGCTGCGGGTCATCGACCTGCAAGAGAAAGCCGGCAGCGACGATCGTTTTATACTCCTCGCGCAGCGCTTCGGCGATGGCGAGCTCGTACTCTTGGGTCGTGCGGTAGTATTCGTTGGGCCGCCGGTAAGCAATCTGATTCGGCGAAACTGCGGGCAGAAATGCTTCCGCCACGCTGACCTTGCTCAGAGCCGCTTTGAAGTTCGTCAGGTCCCGCTGCAATTGGCGGTGTCCTCTATAGACGATCGGTCCGGTGCAGACGGATTGGCGCGGCCGCTGACCTTCGGTGCCACGCGACGTGGTGGTTTCCGGTTGATAGTACTCGGGAAACGCCAGGAATTCCCGAGAGCCTGCCAGGTAGTGACGTGCTCGCGCGATCTCGCTTTCCGGCGCATCGCGTTGCTCGAACCCGGACAGACGCTCATCCGCGTACAAGATGAAGCTCGGTTTGCCCACTTCGCCGTCATCAATGACGTCAAGCCCATGATCGACTTGTTGGCGGACGATGTCCTCTACGGCTCGGGGTAGCCGCGCGTCCAACGCCGGTTCGTCAATCGGTTGGCCGCGCATCTTTGCCGTCAAGGCCTCCAGCATATCTTCCGGGCGAGGCAGGCTGCCAACATGCGTGGTTAGAATCCTGTCAGTGCTATGCTTCATACAACTGCTCTGCAAAAACTCTCGAACTTGACATCCTATACTCCGTGCGTGGTGGCTTGACCAGCGTACTAATTTGCAACTCTCAATCTATCTCGACGAAACAATCAAAATATTGACGCGCAAAATCGATCCATTGTAAGTTCCGCAAGTGCATCGAACCAATTGCGTCCTAAATTAAGGAGGAGACTATGCCTGATTCCAACAAGCCCAAACTCGGTCCTTTGAACCATGCGAGTATTCCGGTGCGAAATCTGAAAGAGGCGAAGCGTTTTTATACTGAAGTCCTTGGCGGTGAAGTGGTGTTGGAAACGAATCCGAAATTCGCCGAGGTCCGCTTGGGCGGAGCGATCATCGGTCTGTCAGAGCAGGAAGGCGGCTGGACCGGCCCCAACGCGGAGTTTCCGCACTATGCCTTCACCATGACGGGCGAGAATTTTTATCCGTTCATCGAGCACCTCGAGGCCAGTGGGGTGCGAACTCATCAGCCGTGGACCCGGCACGGCGTGGAAGCGCTGATGTATTTTCGCGACCCGTCGGGGAATCTTTTCGAACTCTATTGCGAGCGTGGGGTAAAGGACGCCGACAAACTGCCACGCCACGTCAAGGCCGGCGGTAGTCTGATCATCGACTTTCCGGCGTTGACTTATGAATGGCAGGGCTAAGCCGTCAGCGGCCGGGCCGGAGCGACGTTTTGGAAGCGGACTTCGGCAGTAATATTTTGCCCGCTACCGAATCGGCAACTGAGCGTGAAAGACCCGCGCTGTTCGGCAGAAGTTCTTCAGAGCTCCTCCCGAGAGGGCTGGCAGGATCCTTGAACCACCTAACAAGGAACTCGATAAAAGCGCGAGTTGTCGCAGGTATGAGCTTGGCATGGGGAAATAATGCATAAACAGGTCTTTCGGGGACCTCGTATCTTTCTAATATCTGAACCAGACTCCCCGATTTCAGATCATTCATCGCGCAGTAGTTCGGTAACATCGCGATTCCCAAGCCCGCTAACGCTGCTTTGCGTAGAACCAACGAAAGATTCGATGAGAAATATCCGTCGATCTGGATTGACTCCAGACCTCTTGGTCCCTTGAGCGGCCACACGCGACCGCGAAGACTCGAATGGAGCAGGCATTTATGCTTGCTCAGATCCGCCGGGACCCTCGGCTGCCCGTGCCGGCTAAGGTAACTCGGAGAAGCGCAAACGATATAACTCAAAGTGCCGATCTTGCGCGCGGCGATTGCAGAGTCCCGGTTCGGCGAAAGTCGAATAGCAACGTGAAGCCCTTGCTCGACAAAATCATAGGCCCGCGGCGAGAAATCACCAACCAGCAAGGTAACCACGATCTGCTCGTGGTCCAGGGAGAACTGCGCGACGGCATCGGTGATGCACAAAGTCCCGAAACCTCTCGATGCGCTGATCTTCAAGGAACCTTGCAATTGGGATTGCGGGCGTATGATGGCCCGCTCGCGCTCATCGATTTCACCCAACACTTCCTGGCAAAATTCAAAGTAGGCAACGCCGATGTCAGTCAGCTTGACAAAGCGTGTGGTTCTGTTGAGCAACCGCGATCCCAAACGGCTCTCCAGCTCTTGAATGTGTCTGGAAATCATTGCGCGGGACATTCCCATTTGATCGGCCGCGGTGGTAAAGCTTCCCGCGCGAGCGACACGAATGAAGCTTTCCATGGTTTTAAAGCGATCCATAACCAGCCGAGTCTTTAGCCAAATTCAAAAAGGTTTCTATCACTTGTCAGCTTGTCGCGGCAACTGGCTTTGGCCATGGCAAATTGCCCGCACCGGGGACACTCCGTGATCGATTTCTCATGGCGTACGACGGAGCCGCGTCGGCGGTTTTGTGCCGCTGCGCTTCGTGGCTAAAGTAAATATTTTCTGATCGTAGAATCAGCCCGATCCACTTGATTCTCAGCGTGAACATCGTGCGCGCCGTTGGGTGGAACGATCAGTTGCGGCTTCTATGCTGGAGACTGGTCGGTTGTCACGTGAGTGTCACGGTCAACGGATTGTAAGAGTAAAGCCACGCATTCCGATCGGCTCCTTCGTCGCGCGCCGCAAACTCACGGCGCAGTTTCTTTTGATCGCGCATGTGAAACAGCGTGCGGTTGGCGTCCGCCCCTTTGACAATGCGCGAAGTCCGATCGATCCGGTTGCGTTCGTACAGCGGCAGAGCATCGGCCACGGAACCGGTCGACTGCAAAGCGCGCGTCAGCACGGCGGCGTCTTCGATCGCCATCGCGGCGCCCTGGGCGAGATAAGGCAACGTCGCATGCACTGCATCGCCGAGCAATGTCGCGCGACGCGTGCTCCACGTCGTAATCGGCGGCCGGTAATAGAGCGACCAGCGAAAGCACGAGTCTCTGTCTGTCCTATCGATGACGGTCTGAATGTTCTCGTGCCAACCCGCGAAATCTGCTTTCAACCGTTCCCATGGGAATTTGGCGGTCCAAGACTCTTCGGAGATCTCTTCGGTCTCGACCAAGCCCACGAAATTCAGCAAAGCGCCGCCCCGGAGATAGTAACAAACCACATGTCGTCCGGGGCCCATCCACACCGACATGACTTGACCCATGAAGTTGTCGGGCAGCTGATCGGTGGGGAGCGTCAAGCGCCAAGCGGCATCGCCGGTATAAGCGGCGTGATCTGCGCCTGCGATCTGGGCGCGCACCGCGGATTTGACGCCATCCGCGCCGATCAGCATATCGCCTCTGGCTTTGGAACCATCCGCGAAGAGCAGCTCGACACCGGCGTCACTTTCTTCGAAGCCCGCGACCCGGCTGTTCAGCCGCACGACGTCCTTATTAAACTCTCGTGCCTTGGCGGCAAGCAAATCGTGAAGATCCGCCCGGTGAAGTTGATTGTACGGCGCGCCGTGGAGCCGCTCATGCTCATCGGCCAGCGGAAACTGACCAATGACCTCGCCCGTATCATGAAGTCGGAAAACATAAGCGCCGGGCCGAACCGACAACTTGGCAATTGCTTCACCGAGACCGAGATGATTGAGAACATGCATCGCATTGGCGCTGATCTGTATGCCCGCGCCGATCTCGCTCAACTCCGGCGCTTGCTCGTAGACCTCGACGTCGTAACCCGCCTTCATGAGACAGGAAGCCGCCGTTAAGCCACCAATGCCCGCGCCAGCTATCAGAATCTTTTTGATCATGAGTCTGCCGGTGTACGATCCACGCCGGAGAATTTTACGTTGGCGGCAATGGTGGCGTTCCGCTCCTGGCGAATGAAACGCAGTGCCTTGACCGCCGCGCGCATGAAACCGGCGACCTGCTTGGGCTCCTTGATAAAACGATCGGACGTCGCCAGCGTCCCCCACGAGTTCTTCACCTCGTTGCCGAAAGAGAACAGCTCTCTCATCCCTGCGTTAACGCCCATATAGCGCGGCTGGACTCCCAGAATGATCGCGTCCACCGATCCTGACAGGAGGGCCCCCAGTTGAGTTCCTCCCGACTGGTAGATATAGGCCACATCGCGGCTGGGATCGAGGCCCTGCCTGATCAGGATCTGCTTGAGCATGAACGTGGCCGAAGACACCACACCTCCGGTGGTGATTTCAGCTTTACTCAAATGCTCGTCATCGCCGGTACTCCCAGTATCCAGGGACTGTTGGCCGGCAGTATCCAATTTACCGTTCTCTTGGGCAATCGGATAAATAACATGCTGAAAGTTTTTTCCGGGCGTGATGGCCATGTAGATGGTATCGAGACCAGAGGCCCGGGCTGCAAAGAAAAAGAAAACGGCGCTGACGATGCCGAAAGCGCTACACGATCTTCGTCGACGTTGATCTCGCCTTGATGGTGTCGAAGTCTCTTCATTCCGTCACCCGCTTTCTTTTAAGACAAACCATGATGCCGTCCAAATTGTGATAGTTGCAACACACAGCGCAGTTCCTCTTGACAGCACGGTGTGCGCCGCCCTAACAGTGTGTTGTAAATTCATCAGAAAGAAGGAATGAACCGATGGCGGTGATCGATGCCGATGCGCATGTCGTAGAGTGGGAGCGCACGTGGGACTACATGGAAGAAAGCGAGAGGGCCTTGAGGCCCCGCGTGATGGTGTTTAAAGACCCTGCACAGAAACCTTCCGGGTCAGAGGGCCAGCGAGTACTGGATGATCGGCGGTCGGGTTTTCTCCAAGGACGGGAACATCGGTTTCGATATCGCCAAAGAGAGACGCGAGGCAGCGGATTTAGATGCCCGTCTCGCCCATATGGATGAGCTCGGGGTGGACGTTCAGGTGCTTTACCCGAGCCTATTTCTGAGGACCCTCACGCCCTTGCCTCACGTGGACGCGGCTCTATGCAAAAGTTACAACCGCTGGCTTGCGGATATTTGGCAAGCCGGCAAGGGCCGGCTGCGCTGGGTCGTGATTCCGCCGCTGCACTACATTGACAAGGCCATCGAAGAATTGAACTTCGGCAAAAACAACGGCGCCTGCGGTGTTTTTATACGGGGAGTGGAAGGCGACAAGCTTCCCACCGACCCATACTTTTTTCCGCTGTACGAAGAGGCCAGCCGGTTGGGGATGCCGATCTGTGTGCATGCTTCGCAGGGAAATTTGGAGATGTTCGACATCTTTGGCCGGGGCGCCAGTCTCGCCCAGTTCAAGTTCGGCCCGATCAATTTGTTCGCCAGTCTTATCGGCACCCGGCTGCCGCAAAAATTTCCAGACTTACGCTGGGCTTTTGTCGAGGTCAGCGCCGAGTGGCTTCCCTACGTGATGAACCACATGGAGATTGGCACCCGCAGGCAAGGAAAGCCTTGGTCCGACAAGGAACTCCTCAAGGAGAATCGTATCTATGTCGCTTGCCAGACGAGCGATGACCTGCCTTATATTCTAGAACACGTGGGCGATGACAATTTAGTCATAGGAACTGATTATGGGCATAACGATACCGCCTCAGAGATCAACGCGCTGAGGAAACTCAAAGCGGACGGTAAGATCCTCGCCGCGTCGATCGATAAAATCTTAGGAGACAACCCGCGGGCTCTCTATGGTTTTCATTGAGACAGAGCTAATCAGCAAATTACAGATCTGTTTTGCCGCGACGATCAGCCGATCAACTCTAAGACAGAACTTTCTCTGCGCTTGCTTGAGTCGGCTCTCGGCTGCGCTTTGAGCGAACATTTTTCTTTTCCGCGTTCTGCTTCGCATTCACCGGAGCGGCATTTCCAAACCAATCCGCGAGAAAGTCGACAAAGGTGCGCACTCGCTCGGGAACTCGCGCCGCCGGCGGATAGACGACGTAGATCGGTCGTTGCGGCGGCGAATAATTGGTCAAGACCTTGCGCAAAGCGCCAGTCTTCAGATCTTCTTCGATGCAGTAGAGCGGCAGATATCCAATGCCCAGACCGGCGAGAGCGGCCTTGCGCAACACCAGCGCGCTGTTGGATGAAAAGGCGCCGCTGATTTTGACTGAGATCACATGGTCGGAGCTGTGCAGGCGCCAGGCGCGGTCGTTGGGATCGAGGTTGACGTGCGCTAGACAGGTATGTTTGCCGAGATCGGCGGGCGTCTTTGGTTCGCCGTGCTGCGCCACGTATTTGGGCGATGCGCAGACTATCCACTGCAGCGTCGCGATCTTGCGGGCGACCAAGGTTGAGTCGGGTAAATCGCCCAATCGCACGGCGACATCGAGCCCTTGCTCGACAAAATCGTAGGCGCGAAAAGAATAGTCTTCGAGAATCAAGCTCAGCTGAATATTGGGATAGCGGGCTGAAAAACTCACCACCGCGTCGGCAAGATAGAGCGTGCCAAAAGACTTCGGCGCTGCCACCTTCAATGAGCCGCGGGGCTCTTTTTGCAGTTGCGTGATCGAGGATTCCTGCTCATTCATCTCCGCCAGCATGCGCTGGCAATATTCCAAATAATTTGCTCCCGCCTCGGTCAACCTCAGACTGCGCGTGGTCCGATTGAGCAAGCGCACGCCCAGGCGCTTTTCCAGGTCGGTGACGTGGAGCGACACCAGCGCGCGCGACATGCCAAGCTGCTTTGCCGCCGAGGAAAAGCTCCCCGCGATAGCCACGCGGACGAAGCTATCGATAGTTTTAAAGCGATCCATGGCTCGAAATTATTATTTAAAAATATTTAACAAAGTGTTTACCATTTGTCAGCTTGTCGGAGCAACTGCCTTTGAACTATAGCAGCAGAGACAGGCGGGAGTTCCGCAGATTTGGAATTTGTCCTATGAGCAACAGATCTCAAGATAAGCCGGCGGGGTTTTTTGAGCGCAGCGACAGCGCTTGGGACGATGGCTTTGGCCGGCTGTACCACACCAATGGCGACAAGCTCAGGTCTCGCCGAGACCCGATCTCCAGGAGAACTTCCAGAACGTGGCGAGTTCATCGTGAAGAACGCGCACGTTCTCACGATGGATTCCAAGCTGGGCGAGATTCGCGGCGGCGACATTCACGTCCGCGATGGCGTCATTATTGCCGTCGGCCAAAATCTCGCCGCGCCGAAAGCTGAGATCGTTCGCGCCGACAGCATGATCGCGTTGCCCGGCTTCATCGAAACCCACTGGCATATGTGGGGCGCGGTGGCGCGCAACATGGCAGGTCCGACCGAAAATACCGGTTACTTTTATATCAGCCGCTTGCTCGGGCAGTTTTTCACGCCGGAAGATAACGCCAGGGGCGTGCGTCTCGCGCTTGCCGAAGCGATTTACTCCGGCATCACCACGGTCACCAACTGGTCGCATAATCTGCTCGGGCCGGAATATGCCGACGCGGAAATCAAAGTGCACAAAGAGGTCGGCGGGCGCGCCCGTTTCGCTTATGGTTATTCGCGCAAGACCCCGCCCGACGCGACCTTACCGCTCGCCGACGTCGCGCGCGTGCAAAAGCAATGGTTCGGCGACTCCAGGGAGACGCTGCTGACACTGGGCATCGCGCCGCGCGGACCTGAAACCAATTCCATCGAGATTGCCCGCAAAGAGTGGGCCTTCGCGCGTGAGCACGGTCTGCCGATCACGACGCACATGGGCACGAGCATGGAACGGGTGATGAAGCGCCAGGGAATTAAGGAACTCGCTAAGGCAGGGCTTCTCGGACCCGACGTTGTGCTGGTTCACGCAACCAACAATACCCCCGAAGATCTCAAGCTCCTTGCCGAGACCAAGACGCCGGTGAGCTTGAGCCCGTACACGGAGCTGCGCACCGGCTTCGGCATCACGCCGGTAGGATCGTTCCTGCGCGCAGGAGTGCCGGTCAGTCTCTCCGTCGACACGACGATTCTCTGCGGCAACGCGGACATGTTCGCGATCATGAAAGCGATGTCGAACATCGAGAACGGGCTGCAAAAGAGCGAGTTCGCGATCTCGTCGCAGAGAGTGCTGGAGATGGCGACCATCGACGGCGCGCGCGCCCTCGGTCTCGCCGATCACATTGGCTCGCTGACTCCGGGTAAGCGCGCCGACTTGATTCTGGTGCGCACGACGGACGTGAACATGCTGCCCTTCACGATTGCGGCGAATATGATTGTGCAGGCGGCGCAGCCGTCAAACATCGAGACCGTGATCGTCGACGGCCGTTTTCTCAAGCGCGACGGCAAGCTCACGACCATCGACATGGCGCAGCTCGCGCGCGACACGGCCGACACCATCGAGCGCGCCCGCAAGGAAGCAAGTAAGGAAGGCGCGGGCAAGGGAATCAACGAATTGTTTACGCGCTAGTCGTGCGTGAATCGCAATAAAGGCCTTTTGAGGAGCGGGCAAAACGAACGATGCCGATCGTCGGAAGTTGACTGACGCAAGCGGTGATGACGATTGCGCGCGATTGAGGGAGAGCGATGAACGACAAGAAGACAATTAGTCGGCGCGGGTTCCTGGGTGCCCTAGCAGCGCTCGGGTCGATCGGTGTCGCGGCCTGTGGCACGCAAGCCACCAATCGGGCGAGCGTAGCTGCGCCGGATCGAAGTGCGGCAAAGCTGCCTGGGCGCGGTGAATTTGTTGTGCGTGGCGCGCATATTTTAACTATGGACCCGGCGCTGGGAGATATCCCAGGCGGTGACATCCACGTGCGCGCCGGCGAGATTGTCGCGGTGGGGAAAGATATTCGAACAGCGGGCGGCGAAATCATTGACGGGAGGGCCATGATAGCGTTGCCGGGCTTGATCGACACACACTCTCATCTGTGGAATACGCCGCTACGCAATCTGGTCGACGAGGGGCCGAAAATGGGCTACTTCGCTCTGACGCTCGGGCTTGGCAAGGAGTATAAGCCGGAAGATACCTATCGCGGGGTGCGCCTGGGAGTGGCGGAGATGCTTTATTCAGGGATCACCACCGTCCATGACTGGTCGCACAATATTCGTGGTCCCGCTTATGCCGACGCCGATTTAAGCGCATTGCGCGATACCGGCATACGCGCTCGATTCTCCTACGGGACTCCCCAGGGCGGGCTGCCCGCCGATCAGACGATGGATCTCGCCGACTTGGCGCGAGTGCAACGGGAATGGTTTACCGCCTCGAGCGACGGACTTTTGAGCTTAGGGATGGCCGCGCGCAGTCTCAGCGATTCGCCGCGCGGCGCGGTAACGGTCCCTACGCTCCAACTCGATTGGGCGGGAGCGCGCAAGCTCGGGCTGCCGATTACGATACACAGCGGGGGAAAAGGCCGCGTCGCTTTGCTGGAGAAGGAAGGCATGCTGGGGCCCGACGTCCAGCTCATCAATCCGACGGGTTTCGACGAGGCCGACTACGCGCGAATTGTTCGATCAAAAGCCCACGTCTCCTTCAGTCCTTTTGCCGAAATGCGTTCGTCGTTCCTTTCAACCCGGCTGGTCGACCTGCTCAAGCATGGTATTGTGGTGAGCCTGTCGATCGATACCGCGGCGATTTCGGGGAACAACGACATGTTTGCCAACATGCATACGCTCATCGACACGCAGTTTGTCATTTATAAAGACCCGATGAGCATTTCGGCGCGGCAAATTCTGGAGCTGGCAACGATCAATGGCGCGCGCGACCTGGGAATTGCCGACCGTGTCGGCTCGCTCGCGCCCGGCAAACGTGCGGACGTGATTTTGGTTCGCACAACCGACCTCAACATGGCACCGCTGGGAGATCCAGTGCAGGCGATCGTGCGCTCGGCGCAGCCGCACAACGTCGATACGGTGATCGTCGACGGGCGCATCCTGAAGCGCGGCGGGCAGATGACAGCCCTGGATGTGGAGAAAATTGTTCGCGAGGCATCGGAGTCGATGGCAACGTTGCGCGCCCGCGCAGCGGTCTGAGCCGCGGCGGAATGCTGATATTTTTATTCGAACGCGAGGATTTTTATGAATCAAACAACGACGACGCCATTATCTAACATCAGAACCGACGTGGTCGGCAGCTTGTTGCGTCCGGCGCATCTCAAACAGGCCTACGCGCAGCGCGACGAAGGGAAAATCTCTGAAGAGGAGCTGCACCGCATCGAAGACGATGCGATCCGTGAGGCGGTGCGACTCCAAGAAAGCTTGGGGCTCGATGTGATCACCGACGGCGAGTTTCGCCGTTTGAATTTCCAGGATAGCTTCGCCGCCTCGGTGAGCGGTTTCGACGCGCGGGCGGTGGGCTTATCGTTTATGGAAAGTCTGTCGCGCGAGGGCAAGCCGCTGCAGCGCTGGGATCCCTATCACGTCGCTGACGGCGCGGCGATTTTGCAGCGCCGTCCGGTGTCGCAAAAGCTCCGTCTTGTGCGCAACCTTCCTCTGGAAGAATATTCGTTTGTCAGCGGCGTGGCCCGACAGCCCGCAAAAGTGACTCTCGTCGGTCCTGATCGGATTGTCCAACGGTTCGATTACCAGAACTCGAAATCCGTTTACTGGAGTAATGAGGACTTTGTTACCGACGTCGTGCGGATCGAGCGCGAGATGATTCGCAGTCTGATCGACGCCGGTTGCCGTTACGTTCAGATCGACGCGCCCAGCTATACGGCCTATGTCGATGCGCCGTCTCTCGATGAAATGACGCAGCGCGGCGAAGACCCGATGAAAAATCTCATGCGCTCGATCCAAGCCGACAATGAGATCTTGCGGCTCTTCGACGGCGTGACGTTTGGCATTCATTTGTGCCGCGGCAACCAGCGCAGCATGTGGCATCGGGAGGGAAGCTATGACGCGATCGCGGAGAAGCTTTTCACTGAACTGCGCCACGATCGGCTTTTACTCGAGTACGACAGCCCGCGCGCCGGGACCTTCGAGCCGCTGCGCTTTGTGCCGAAAGGCAAGATCGTGGTTTTGGGATTGGTCAGCACCAAAGTCCCCGAGATCGAGAAGGTCGACGATCTCAAGCGCCGCATCGAGTCGGCATGCAAGTATATTCCCCTGGAACAGCTGGCAATTAGCCCCCAGTGCGGCTTTGCTTCGGACGTGGTCGGCAACCTCATCAGCGAAGACGACCAGAAAAGAAAACTGGAAGTCGTCGTCGAAACGGCGCGGCAAGTCTGGGGTTGAATGGGCTCGTTCAAGGTTCAAGCGTTCAACGGTTGAACAGTTCAAATCGTTCGCATGTCTTTGGTGGTAACCTCTATTCTTCGGCGAAGAGATTTATATGGCTATAAAATTTCGCGCAGATAACATCGGCAGTCTCTTACGTCCGGCGGAACTATTGGTCAGCGCGAGCGGCGTTTCGTGACGGGCATATCGATGAAGCCCAAGTGCGAGAGATCGAAGATCGCTCGATTCTCACCGCGCTGGAAATGCAAAAATCCGCCGGCGTGCAGGTCTTTACCGACGGCGAATATCGCCGCGATATTTTCACCGCCGATATCACCAAAGCCATGGACGGACTCGTGCCGGGAAAGCCGGTGGTGAAGTTCGAATGGCGCGGCAAGGGAAAGGAGCTGGCGGAACAATCGAAAGAAGGCAACTTGCAATATATCGTCGGCGGCAAGTTGCGCAGAAAAGGCCGCTTCACGCCTGACGAAGCGCCATTTTTGAAGCAACATGCGCCGGGGCCGTTCAAAGTCTGCACGCCGGCGGCGATGCAGCATGCGATCATGCGCTATCGGCCCGGCGTGACGGACCAATTTTACCCGACGGTTCACGACATGCTCCAGGACGTGGCCGCGATCATGCGGCAGGAAGTCCAAGCGCTGATCGATGAAGGAGCGTCGTACGTGCAATTGGACGCGCCGTCGTATTCAAATTTCTTTGACCAAAATCGACGCGAAGTGCTGAAGCAAAGCGGCATCGACCTGGATGAGGCGCTGGACGCGGCGATCGCGGCGGATAATGCGATGATCGACGGCATTAAGCGAAATCCTGACGTCGTGCTCGGCATCCACTTCTGCCGCGGCAACAAGCGCAGCGCCTGGGGCGCTGAAGGGAGCTATGAGCCGATCGCGGAGAAGGCCTTCGGCTCGCTTAAGATGGATCGCTATTTGTTGGAATTCGATACCGATCGCGCCGGCGGTTTCGAACCTTTGCGCTTTGTGCCCAAAGGCAAGACGGTCGTGCTCGGACTGGTCACGACGAAAGAGCCGACGCTCGAATCGAAGATGATCTCCTGCGCCGGATCGAGCAGGCGTCGAATTACATCCCGATGGAAAATCTCGCGTTGAGCACGCAGTGCGGCTTTGCCTCTGCCGCGTCGGGCAATCTGATTACTTGGGACGACATGCAGCGCAAGCTGGAATTGGTCGCCAAGGTCGCGCGCAGAGTTTGGGGATAACTCCGACCCGTTCAAAAATTCAAATCGTTGTCTAGGGGCAGACCTACGTGTCTGCCCGCTCGGACGGGCGACCACGCAGGGTCGCCCCTACATGGTATATACGTTCGGATCAAACCGTCTTCTCGCATCGCTGGACAATTTGACTGGTTCCGGTTTAAAAATGAACATCAACACGGCTTAACCGCGTTGGATTTACCACTAGGGAGGAAACTAGATGACGCAGGTTGTTGGCAAGTCGACACCCAGGGTCGAGGGCATATCAAAAGTGACGGGGAAGGCGCAGTACAGCGCGGATTTGGGTTTGCCCGGCACGTTATGGGGTAGATGCTTACGCAGCCCGATCGCGCACGGACGGATTAAACGGATCGATACCAGCAAGGCTTCGGAGGTGCCGGGTGTTAAGGCGGTGATCACCGGCGCGGACGTCGCAGGACTGCGCATTGGCCGGTGCATCTACGACACGCCAGTGCTGGCCGATGGCGTGGTGCGCTTCATCGGTGAAAAAGTCGCTGCCGTGGCGGCGGAGACCAGACTCGCAGCGGAGCAGGCGCTTGGAGTTGATTGACGTCGAGTACGAAGAGCTGGACGCGCTGCTCGATCCGGTTGAGGCGATCAAAGACAGCGCGCCGGTGCTGCATCCCGATCTGCTGTCCTACAAAGGTCTTCCCGTTCCCGTCGAGAAACTCGGCAACGTATTCGCCTATCTTAGATGGGGCAAGGGCGACATCGAAGAAGGGTTCAAGCAAGCCGATCTGATCATCGAAAACACGTTCACGACCCAAGTCACGCATCAGTCGTATCTCGAACCACACGCCTGCGTGGCAAAAGTCGACCCGGCGACGGGCGAGGCGGATATCTGGTCGTGCAGCAAGACGCCCTTCGCCGTGCGCGGCCAACTGTCTAATTGCATCGGCATCGCGAAGGAGAAGTTGATCTTTCACCCAATGCAAATCGGCGGCGACTTCGGCGGCAAAGGCGGATTCATGGACGTGCCGGTCGCCTATTTCTTGTCCAAGAAGAGCGGCCAGCCGGTGAAAATGGTGATGGACTACACCGAAGAATTGACCGCCGGCAATCCGCGCCATGCCTCGATTATCAAAGTGCGCACCGGCGTCAAGAAAAACGGTCTGATCACGGCGCACCATATGGAGTTTCTCTTCGATAGCGGCGCCTACGGCTCGATGAAGCCGGCGGGCTATCTGATCGGCGCATCGACTTGCGCCGGCCCGTATAAGATCGCCAATTGCTTGATCGAAGAGCGCATGGTTTACACGAACAAGATCCCGTGCGGACACATGCGCGCGCCGGGAGATCCGCAAGGATTTTTCGCCAACGAAAGTCAAATGGATATCGTGGCGCGCAAACTACGCATGGACCCGGCTTCATTCAAGCGCAAGAATATGATGAAAGATGGCGATGAATCGCCGATCGGTGGTCATGTCACGCATATCCGCGGCAACGAGGCGCTCGACAAAGCGATCGAGCTTTCCGGCTACAGCAAGCCGAAGCCGAAAAATGTCGGGCGCGGGTTGGCATTTTCCGAATGGAGTCCGAGCGGCGGCGAAGGCAATGTCTTTGTGACGATCGAGGAAGACGGTCGGGTGAAAGTGTTATCGCCGGTGGTCGAGCAGGGCGCCGGCGTGCTCACGGTAATCGTCGAGGTGGTCGGCCAAGAGCTGCAGATTCCGGCGGATGAGATCGAGCTCAAGCAGGTCGACAGCACCGTTGTGCCGAGCGATGGCGGTGTCGGCGGCAGCCGCGCCACGCGGGTCTATGGCAATGCCTCCTTTGAGGCGGGCGTCAAGGCGCGCGAGGAGCTGTTCATGTTCGCGGCGCAGGCGCTCGAAGTCGATCCCAAAGAGCTGGAAACCGACCGAGGTTTCGTTCTGCACAAGAAATCCAAGCGCAAGATCAGTTTTGCCGAGGTGGTGAAGTTCAAAGGTGCGCCGGTGTATGTGCGCGGCTACTACAAGAGCTCGGAGAAGTCGCACGACGCTTCGGTATCGGCGCAGATCGCCGAAGTTCACGTCGATCCGGAAACCGGTCAGGTCACGCTGCGCAACATGACCTCGGCGCACACCACCGGTAAGGTGATCAATCCGCTGATGCATCAGGGGCAAATCGAGGGTGGCATCGTGTTCGGTCTTGGCTATGCATTGACGGAGGAAGTGTTGTTCGACGGCGGCAAGATCACCACTTCCAATTTTGGCGAATTCAAGATTCCCAACATTACGGACATACCGCCGCTCAAGACCGATGTCATGGAAAACGTGCCGGGAGGACCGGGGCCATACAATAGCTTGGCCATCGGCGAGGTCGCCAACACGCCGACTGCGGCCGCGGTCGCCAACGCGGTGGCCGACGCCTGCGGTGTGCGCATTACCGATTTGCCGGTGACGTCGGAGAAGGTTTACAAAGCGCTCAGAGCGCGAAGCGCGTAGAAAAGGGATGAAGGATGAAGGATGAAGGGATGAATGGCTCGAAGTTATCCGAACCATCCTCGCATTTCATCCTTCATCCTTTCTTTCATAGGAGATAATTATGGCTGATTCGTTGCGCTACTACATCGCTCACAACGGTGGATTGAATGTGATGGATAACTGCGGCAGTTCCATGAGCACAGTTGGCGAGTTCTTCCAGGGTAAAACACTGGAGCATTTGATCGGCTGCACGAAAAAGCCGGAAGTGGTCTTTGCGGCCGTGGCCTTCGACGGTGGCTATCGCACCGAAGACGCGGGTAAGAGCTGGACGAAAATCATGGAAGGTGACGTGCGCACGTTCACGGTCGATCCGCATGACGAGCGCGTGGTGTACATGGGCATCGGTCCGATTCGTCTGTTTCGTAGCGAGGACACCGGTAAAACCTGGGAGCCCCTCGACGGCATGCTCGACTTCGACGACGACGTGAAAAAGAAATGGGGCGTTCCGCCTCGTCTGGTCGGCATCGAGTTCCCCCATGTGCGGCATATCTATGTCCATCCCGACGATCGCAATTTGATTTTCGTCCTGCTTGAACACGGCGGTAATCTACTAACGCGCGACGGCGGCAAGACCTGGGAAGACCGCAGCAACGGCATCGACTACGTCGACATGCACTACATCGAAAATTATCCCGGCAGCAAAGAGCGCTACTATGTTTCATCGGCGCGCGGCTTCTACCGCAGCGACGACGCCGGTCAACAGTGGCGTCGCGTCGAGAACGGCATGCCCTGGGCTTACACCGAGCTGCACAGTTATTCCCACGAGTGGCATTTCCTGCCGGGAGAGACGCCGCGCATGGTGCTTTGCGGCGGCAAAGGCTCGCCGGGTGTGTGGGTGCGCGAGAAGATGAATCCCAAGGGCCACATCCTGTTGAGCGACGATGGCGGCGAAAACTGGCGTATCGTCACTCAGGGTTTGGAGAAAGAAAATCCCTGGATGCCATGGGTGCTGGTGCATCATCCCACCAATCCGAACGCTCTACTCTGCGGCATGGGCGACGGCGCGCGGGGCTACGGCTTCGACCCGCGTATTAAAGGCAAGGGCGCGCTCTACGCGACCTGTGATCGCGGTGAATCGTGGCAGCCGATCCTGGTTGATACACCGTCGATACTCACGGCGTGGGTGGCGGTCAACTGATGTAAGACCGTGCTTGTGTTCACCAGTTAGAATTCAAATTATCTTCCTTGTCATTTCGAGTGAAACGAGGAATCCTTCTTCAAGTCATAAATCGGTCCCGGATGCCGATTACTTCAATCCTGTAAGCGAAGCCTTGAAATACCGGACTGCAGGGGAGTAAAGGGTGCGCTTTGTAGTGCTTTGAAGTGATTGGCCTTGTCTACGATCCGTATAGTTGGGTCCGTGAGATTGATCAATTACAAAGATGATGTCGAGAAGGATTGCCGCAGGCCAAGGGCGGTAGAGGAGTGAAGAATATTCGTATCTTACGCGCTTAGCAGTACCCGCTAGCGGGGGAAGCCAGCCTATCTTGGTCTGTTCGAGGTTACGAGGTCTTGTTGATTGATTGACCCTGAAGACGGGTCTGGAGTATGACGCAACAATGCGGACATCTGTGCAGGCCTGTGATCTGTTTGTCTTTCCTTACGCCAGAATTCACTGATGCCGGGCCGTTACACCCTTACCAGAGTTAGACTAGGCCTGTAACGATCCTTTTTACTGAAGGCAACCTTACGCAGCAGCTTTGCCGGACTCTTACAGCGATTCTGCTCGAGGTTGCGTTTTAGCGACCCTGTACTTCATCATCAGATCGAAAGACTGTACGACCTCATCGGCTTCAATTATTATGAAATAGTACTTGATTTTTACCACTACTAAAGGTTTACTTGCGCTATGAACTTAATAGACCTAACGGTTACCCAACTTAAGCGAGCTGCGGCAATCAAAGAGCAAGTCGAGAAACTCAACAAAGAGCTCGCTAGTATCGTCGGTACCCAAACCAAATCCCGGACTGCATCGGGGACTCATCGAACTATGGGCGCTGCTGTGAGAAAGAAGATTGCAGCTGCTCAAAAAGCGCGGTGGGCGAAAATTCATGGTGCGAGGCCCGCAACGGCGTCGGTCAAATCTACTGCGCCGGCCAAAAAGAAAAGTATGAGTCCAGCGGCTAGAGCGAAGCTGTCTGCCAAACTTAAGGCGTTTTGGGCTGCGAAAAGAAACGCCAAGAGATAATCCGACGTGCGTTCTGGTTTAGATGAAGCGCGCTAGGTTTCGCGAGAGACCGGCGGTTCGTTTTAGGTAGCACTATCGTCAGGCATTCGCGCTCATTTTCTCGCTGTTGAATTCGGATCATTTTGCCTCCCTCCTAGTCGGAACTGTTGGTTAGGCAGCGATTCAACTCCAATGTCGACGGCTCAAGTGCCTGAACGATCAACCGATCGACTCGGTTGATTGAATCTCGGTTTCTCGTCCGCGATCGACATCCAACACATGGACCTTATGCTGGGAAGGCGCGCCATCGCGACTGGTTGAAACCCAGCCACGATAAGGCATCTAACTGCCTAACCAATCCTAACGACATTTGTTTCACCCTTTATCCCTCGGTTGCGTCAGAGTCACCGCGTAGTCTATCTCTGTTCGTGAAAAATCTGCGAAAAGAGTGCTTGAAGCAGAGGCCTTCTTGAATTAATTTGACGCCGGCCAATAGAGACAGGTTGGAGGAGGCAAGGAATGAAAAAGCAGACCGGAATTGTCATCGCTTTATCGCTCGTGCTGCTGACTTCGGTGGCGAACGCGCAGCAGAAGGAATTGCGCAAAATCCGTTTGAATGTGTTTCGCACGGACGCCGCGACGGTAGCGGCGAAGAGCAACGGCTATTTTGCGGGTGAAGGCTTCGACGTCGAGGTAACGGCAACGCCGAACTCAACGGATCAGATGAGAGGCTTGAGCCAGGGCAAATTCGATATCGTTTCGACCGCCTTCGACAACGTGCTGGCGTGGTCCGGAAGAGAGGGCGCGGAGATTATTGCGATCGCGCAGATCTCAGACAAGACGGTTTTGCCGATCTTTGTTCGCCCAGAGATTCAGGACTGGAGCGACCTGAAGGGAAAGAAGCTTGCTGCCGACGCAGTTGACACCGCGTTCGCGCTGGTGTTGCGCCGGGTTCTGCTTGCGCACGGTTTGGATATGACAAAGGGCGACTATGAATTGGTCGCGCTTGGCGCTACGGGAGCGCGCCTTGAATCGATGGCCAAAGGCGACACCTACGCCGGTGTTCTTAACCCGCCCTTTGACACGAAGGCTTTGTCGGCGGGAATGCGCCGCATCGGCGACTCGAAAGAAGTGTTGCCCGACTATCCCAATACAGTTCTCGCCGTGAGTCGCGACTGGGCGCAGAAAAATCGCGACACGGTTGGTCGCCTATTTACGCGCTTGGCTCAAAGGAATGGCATGGGTCAAAGATCCCGCGAATCGCGACGCGGCAATCAAGCTGATCGGCGCCGAGCTGAAGCTCAACCCAAATCAGGCGCAAGAGAGCGTCGAAGAATTGTCAACGACCGGCACTTTGAACCTGCCGGGATTGCAAATTGTTCTCGATCTCAGAAACCAGTTTGCCTTTAAGCTTCCCAAAGGCGACAAGCTGCCGGTCTATTATGACGCGGCATATGTCAATGCGGCGAAGGGGAAATGATCAAGGTAAGCCCTGGAAGCGCAGTCTTAAAAAAGTTCACCGGTCAATATCTGCCAATGAGCAAACTCCACTCTGGCTTCACTCCAATCGCCTCGGCCGGATTGCCCCGTATGGATGAGCCGACAGGTAAAAGAAGCAGCGGTCGAATCGATCGAAAATGTTACTATAGAGAACTACGCTCATGTTGAGCCAAGACAAGTGGACTTTGTTTGACAATAATTCGCCGGGATACATCGGCAAGCGCCGCAATGAGCTTTGGGCGGAGCGGGACGCTAAATTTGGCAAGGAAAATTGGCGATCTATTTGGCTCGTAGGCGGTAAATATCTTGAATATGAGGAAGCCTGCCATCTCTATGAAGATGCCTATTTCGAATATTTCAAGAAGCGGTCCGAGCTTTTGGAGTATTTACTGGAAATCGCGTCGAATGTATATGACGACGATCCGAGCAATGTGGAATCGGGCTTGGATTATTTGCAACGTGGTGAGTTAAGAACACACATACAAGATATTGCGATTAGAAATTGCGTGAAACGTTTCGGCAGGGAATTTAGCGGGGATAAATTGATTCAAATTAGAGACAGAATGGGAGAGCATCCTTTGAGTCTTGCGCTTTCGCCCGGACAGGTTCCGTTCCACAAGCCCGAGCTTATATCCCATCCGGACAACTTGGACGAAATCAGGAACAAAGCCTGGTGGCTGCCATTGAGCGTTGAAGATTTTTATCAACTCGCCAAGAGGTTGGTGGTGAGAGATAAGCGCATTTGACTCGCCCGGGCGCCTAACCCTGGTGTAATTTAACCGTAATAGCGAAATCAATTTTTTGCAGACGCTTGGCCGGCTTTCGGTCAACTAAGCGTCGTGCCGAGATCGCTTCTAAGTTTTCATAGATCGCCAAGATTCGCTTCCGTGATCAGTTTCCACAAGCGCGGAGCATTTCCGGCATCAATTTCAATCAGGTAAAGCTCGTCATTGGCCTGCCTGATGGAAATGGCTTGCTGCAGGGTCAGATTAAAAATCGCTCGGAGAATCATTTGATTCGTAATCGCATGGGCGACGATGAGAATGGCTCCCGAACTGTGTTGACTCCGGATGAATTCGATGGTCGTGCGAACCCGCTCATAGAATTGGTTCAAAGACTCGCCTCCATCAAGTTCATCATCGGGATCGCGACTACGTTTCGGGTATTCTAGCGCCGTCGCCGGATCACTAATTTTATCTAACTTTTTGCCCTCAAACTTCCCGATCCTGCGTTCGTTCAATCCGGCGAGGCTTTTCAGCGGGATATCACCGCGCACGATCTCAGCGGTATCTCGGCTGCGGCTAAGAGTACTGGAGTAAACTGCATCGAGACGAATTCCTTTGAGCCACTCTGCAAGTTTAGCGGCCTGTTTCCGCCCTGTCGAGTTTAGCGCGGTATCAATACCGCCTTGAAGGCGGCGTTCAACGTTCCAGTCTGTTTCTCCGTGGCGAGCTAAATAGATCCTGAGTATTCGGCTGGACTGACCCCACGCCGGGTGATTCGGCAATTAGCACGAGAAAAATAGAAAGACAGAGAAGACATATCTCCGAAATCAAAAGACGCCGCGCTCGCCAACGGCTAATAAGGCTCGGATTAGTTCTCAGTTCAATCGACGGTCTCAACCAATGCATGTCCATAAGTCCCTTTTACGCTTAGTGGGCCGCAGGCTATTTCGCACGCCGGGGCGGAGTCAAACTCGGTAGCGTAGTCAACGATGACAAAGCCATGCTTTCCTACCGACACATGCGCCGTCTTCACGGGCACGATCGCGGCGATGAAAAAATTAACCGGACATTTGTTGAAGGGTTGGATGCCTTTCTAGCCAAGGTAAAGATTCTCTTGTCCTCGTTTCCGCCACCGCAAAAATTTATCTCATTTTTTACCAACATCGAATCACAGACCCCCGACGCAGTGTCAATCGGATTTCAGTCCTGCCGATGGCACATTTAACACCTACCTTGCGCCGTTGAACGACATGGCGTGGGTCAATGATGCGGTGAGCCGCAAGGCGGAGATTAAGGTTGTGTAGGGAAAGTAAAATCCGTTCAAAGATTCAAAAGTTCAAGTAAATTCTAGAAAGCGTAGTCTGAATTCTGCCCATGAACTTTTGCACGCTCAAATCTCGAATCAGGTTTAATATCCGAACCCATATAGCCGGGCGCAGTTATCCCACAGATATTTACGTTTGGTTTGATCGCTGAACGGCAGCTGCAAAAAAGTTTCCACCGCGTGGGGAAACTTCACATCTAAGTGCGGATAGTCCGTCGAGAAGACGATGTTGTCTTCCAAGCCGAAGTCGGGGATATTCTTCGCGACTATTTCATCGCACTCCACCGCGCCCCAGCACTGGCGCTGAAAATATTCCAGCGGTTCTAGTTTCATCTCGGGATGCTCGGCGATACCGGTCAGTTCTGCGTATTCGCCCATGCGCCAGAGCAGCCACGGAATCCAGGCGCAGTTCCCTTCGAGGTAGGCGACTTTGAGTTTGGGAAATCGCTCCATTACGCCGCCGTAGATCATGTCGGCGCAAGCGAACATGTTGGCCATCGGAAACGAAAGCGTATTGAACATAGCGAAGCTCGGAATCAATTCCGATAATCGCGGGCTGCGGCAGAAAAACTCGGCCGGCTTCGTGGAAACCGACGGGAATGTCGAGTTTCTGGCATTCTTCCCACAACGGATCATAATAGGGATCGCTCCACATCTTGCCGTTGACGTGATTCGGTCGCATCAGAACGCTGCGAAAGCCGAGCTCCTTGACCACGCGGCGCGTTTCTTCGACCGCCGATGAGACGTCGTGTGGAGCGACGATGCCGGCCCCGTACATGCGGTTGGGGGCGACTTGGCAAAAATCGTGCATCCAATCATTGTAGGCTTTGGCGATGGCAGCAGCCAATTCCGGATCGAGCCCGTCGACGGCGAGCACAAACAGGCCGCGGCTCGGATAGAGAATCGCCACGTCGAGACCTTCTTTGTCCATGGCGCGCACTTGCGCCACGTTGTCGAAGTCGCGCGCTTCTTCCTCAGGATATTTTTCGTTGAGTATTCGTTCGCGGATCGGTCTTAGCGCGGGAATAGGTTTCGGCGTCGGCCGCGGCATGATCTTGCCATCGACCTGGACGCCGAGGTCGCGCTTGTGGCGGTTGAGGCCGACGGGCGCGCGATCGAGGAAGTGTTTATCGATGTATTTTTGCCAAAGGTCGCAGGGCTCCATGACGTGCATGTCCGAATCCATCGCTTTGAAGCCGTTTTTCATTGATCTCTCCTCATTCCATTGGGCATCGATGTCCATCGCATAACAAAGGGTGGGGCAGCTGTCAATTTGCTCACGCGCGGTGTGAGCGATCTGAGTGCGTGCTAAGCTAACCGCTATTTTTCATCGGCCGCGGACGTTAGATAAAAGCTTTAGGAGAGGGCTAGAGAACCAGGCAGCGCCTGTTCGAGGGTCTCGAATAGTCGCTCAAGATTAAACGGCTTCGACAGCAGGAAAATGCCTTTCTCGGCTGCGAAGTCTGCGAGCTTCGAATCGGCGAAGGCGGACGCGAGGATGATCCGAGCTTGCGCATTGGTTTCTTTGATGGCCTCGGCCAGTTCGGTTCCGAGGATCAACGGCATTCTGACGTCGATGATAAAAAGATCGAAACGGTTGCGATTGAGCAATTCATAACCGGCAAGGCCGTCGGTAGTCGCAGTCGTTTCGATTCCCTTGCTCTCGAGGATCTCGACCAAGAGCCGGCAAAAAATTTCATCATCGTCGATTACCAGTACATGCATGCGCAAGCCTTGATTGAATAGCCACGCAATTCGAATGCCGTTATTAGCTGCGAATTTCGCGGCGCGAATCTAGTCGTGGCAATGCTAAGAGGAGCAAGTGGCGGAAGTTAGTTGGGGCCGCCTGGTTGGCGGGCGCGGCAAAACGCCTCAGCCTTCCTTCACGAAAGGTTCGATTTTGTAGCGCGCTAACATGCGATAGAGAGAACGTCGATCAATGCTCAGGATCCGCGCCGTGGCGGAGACATTGCCCTGGGCTTGCTGTAGTACATGCATTAAATAGCGCTTTTTGACTTCTTCGAGGCTGGGTGTATCGCCGATGGTAAATTGTCCGTTTCCCGCTGTCGGCCCGGGGCTTTTTGCTTCTTCTCGTTCGCGCAGGTTGCGCGGTAAGTCTTCCGGGGTCAGGATCGGCTGGTAGGACAAGGCGACGGCGCGTTCAATGGTGTTTTCCAACTCGCGAATGTTACCTGGCCAAGGGTAACCGCACAGGAGTTCCATCGCTTCGTCGGAAACCGTCGGCAGCGATTTACCATTGCTCTGGCTATAGTGTCGCAAAAAATGTTGCACTAGCAGCGGTATGTCCTCGACCCGTTCGCGCAACGGCGGCAGATGGATAGCGACCACGTTTAGACGATAGTAAAGATCTTGACGGAACTCCCCGTTAGCCATGGCTTGCGCCAGGTTGTAGTTGGTAGCGGCGACCACGCGCACGTCGACGTCGATCCAATCTCTACCGCCGACCCGGCGGATTTCGTGTTCCTGGAGCACGCGTAACAAGCGCGCCTGCATGTTTGCGCTGATGCCGCCGATCTCATCGAGAAAGCAGGTGCCGCCTTGAGCATCCTCGAAAACGCCCTTCTTGTCGGATAGCGCGCCGGTAAAGGCCCCGCGCATGTGACCGAATAGCTCGCTTTCCAGAAGAGTTTCGGTCAACGCTCCGCAATCCACAGCGACGAAAGGGTTGTTGGCGCGCGGGCTGTGTTGATGGATCGCCCGGGCGATCAGTTCCTTGCCCGTGCCGCTTTCGCCGAGGATGAGGACGGTGCTCCGGGTCGCAGCGACCCGCGCAACGGTCTTGTAGACCGATAACATCGCCGGGCTTTTGCCGATAATCCGGCCAAGTTGTTGGGGCGGATCCTCCTCTTCCTGGTGGTCCACCTTCGCCATCCGGCGATGTATCGCCCGTTGGGCGAGCGCCCGTAACACCGTCTTTTTAAGTTCCGCCAAGTTCATCGGCTTCGAGATGAAGTCGAATGCGCCCTCATGGATCGCCTCGACCGCAGTTTCGATAGAGCCGAACGCGGTCATGACGACGACCGGCAGCAAGGGATATTTTTCATGGACCACCCGGGTCACTTCTAGACCGGATGTGCCCGGCATGCGCACATCGATGATCAGCAGGTCGTGCCCGTTCTCCGCCAGCCGGGAAAGCGCCTCGTCCCCCGAGGTAGCCAGCTCGACTCGGTGACCTTCGGCGGTCAGGGCTTCGGCGAAAAGCTGGCAACTGACTTCGTCGTCGTCGGCGATGAGAATGTGCGCATTCATAGATTTGCCTCAGATACACTCTAGATCCGCAGTACTCCCGCCGGCGGGGAGATGGATAGAGACCGTCGTGCCCTGGCCGACTTCGCTGGTGATATGAATGGTTCCTCCGTGGGCCTTGATGATTTCCTGACAGATATCTAATCCCAGGCCGGTTCCTTTGCCGAAAGGCTTGGTGGTGACGAAAAGATCGAAGATCTTCGGTAAGATTTCCTTCGGAATACCAATGCCGCAATCGGTGATCTCGATCGTGACGCCGGCGCATTGAGCCTGTTGCCTGTGGCGCGCCAAAGTTCGAATCGTAATTTTGCCGCCTTCGGCGCTGGCGTCGAGAGAATTGTTGATCAAGTTGATCAACACTCGTCGGAGCGAAATGTTGTCTCCCTGCGTGGTCGGCAACGCGTCGCAAAGTTCGGCGGTCACCGCGATCTTGCGCTGTTGGAATATCGGTTGCAATAAGACCAAGGTTTCGCGGATCAAGGCGTTGATCTCGATCTCGTTTTTGGGCGAGGCGCCGCGGGTGTGCGATAGATAATGCTGAATAATCTCTTCCATCCGGTGGATCTGCGTTTCGATGATGTTGAGCCGGCGCCGGGCCTGCTCCGAAAGCTCGTCCTGCGCCAATAACTGGGTGTAGCCGAGCACGGAGTTCAGTGGTGTGCCGAGCTCATGAGCAATGGTGCCGGTCAGCCGCCCCAGAGTCGCCGAGCGTTCCACATGGCCCATTTGCAGTTGCAGCTTGAATAACTCGTTTTCGGCGCGCTTCCGTTCGGCGATTTCCGCGTGGAGTGAAGTGTTGGCTTGAGCGAGCGCTGCGGTCCGTTCTTGCACGCGCTCTTCCAGCACGGCTTGGTGCTGGCGTAACGCGCCTTCCGCATGTCTGCGCGCCGCGGTGAGATAGCCTGTAATCGCCGCCACTGCGGAAAAAACGCTCAGGCGCATTAAGGCTGGCCAGTTGAGATCGATCGAATGAATCGGCGCAATGAAAAAAAAATCGAGGGATGACGCGGATAGTACCGTTGCAACCAATCCCGCGACGAGGCCGCCGTACCAGGCGCTGACCATAACGGCGAGGAAAAATAGAGTGAAATGGCTCGGGTCGGCGCGCCATGGCAATAAGGAGGCGATCGCGACAGCCGTGCCAACGCTGAGTAAGGCAATTACGTAGCGCAGTAAGAACGGCCGGCGCTCAACCAACATCTGATTGCACCACCGGCAAAAGGTTTGAGTGTCGCTGCGGCGTGAATAGGTTATTGAACTCATGAAAACACGTGCGCGCTTCCGGCGGCGCCCATTTGAATTGGCTCCATAACTTGCACCACCGCGACCATTGAGTCACAGCCGGACTTGATATCGTTCCCAGGGTCTTCACAAGATTCGTTCCATGCGGGCAACATCGCGCATTTGCGGATATTCTGCGGTTCGCCACGCTAGGTTTAGCCTACCACCGCATAAACGTCACAGCCAGCACGCCGTTACGCCACAGTGCGCGCGCCGATGAGTTGCCGTTCTACGGGCGACCGTTTCGATCCCGAAGGAACTTAATGGGCTCCCTATAATTTGTTTGGTGTCCGTAGCGTAGGCTGGCATCGGTGATTGTGATTACCGGGGCACATTGACGCGCCATCGTGCCAATTGAACACAGCGTGGATGGACACTTGGCATTGTTTTTTCATCGGATCACCGTCATGAGCGAACGATGCGTGGCTCTTTGTCGGCGGAAACAAAGATCGAATTGAGCACTCATGACCATCTTGGGTTCTTTGGAGAATGTCTTCGCTTGCTTGGCACACCGGTTGCGCAAAGAAAAAAACAGCAGCGCAGTTGATTTACCGGCGGCGTCCGCAACGAAGTCTTTTCATTTTTGCAGTCACAAGGAAGAAAGGAAGTGTTCCTCATGCTTCGACAAGCCAGATCAATCGATCGCACACAACACGAATGGGCAGTTGTTTTAGCCGGAGGGGACGGAGTCCGCCTTAAGCCTTTAACGCGAAAGATTTGCGGCGACGAACGGCCAAAACAGTTTTGTCCATTGTTGAGAGGGATAACGTTGCTGGAAGAAACCCAACGCCGCGTGGCATTGCAGTTTTCCGTCGCGCGCACGCTCTATGTCGTCAATCGATGTCATGAAGTTTATTACGCGCCGCTGTTGTCGGACGTGCCGATGACAAACCTGGTGGTTCAATCGCGCAATCGCGGCACGGCGCCAGCGATTCTTTACAGCTTGCTGCGGATCGCGGCAGTAGATCCGGATGCGATCGTCGCGCTGTTTCCCTCGGATCACTACGTGTCCGACAATCACGAGTTCATGACCCAGGTCCATACCGCTCTTCAAACCGCGCGCTTTCGCCCGGCAACGGTCATCCTTCTAGGATTAGAGGCCGATTCGCCGGAGGTGGAATACGGCTGGATTGAGCCTGCCCGCCCAATCCACAAAATCCGGCGTATTTTCAACGTTCGGAGATTTTGGGAGAAACCCAACAAATTACAAGCTCAGGTGCTTCAACTACGCGGCTGTTTATGGAACAGCTTCGTGATGATTTCTTCCGTGCGGGCGTTGCTCGATCTGATCCAGGCTACGTTGCCGGGTCTCTATCGGATCATGTCCTGGTTGTCGCCGAATGTTGGCAAACCGGAGGAGGCGGTCTTGAGCAGCCATATCTATGACTGGATCGAGGAAACCAACTTTTCTCACGCGGTTTTGGCGTGCCACCCTGAAAGACTTGCCGTGCTCAAGGTCAGCGGTGTGAGATGGAATGATTTAGGCGAACCGGGCCGCGTTATGGCCTGGCTGCAATCCATGGAGCGATCCCCGGATTGGGCGGATACGGCAGCTTTAGCGTCGAACCAAGACTGAAGGCCCGTGCTGGTTCGGCAGCTATGAGTATTGCGCAAAGTTATTTCCAGAGCTGCGAGAAAAAACCGGATTTTTTGATCTCGTCGACGTAGCTGTTGTCGTAATAGGCGCTTAACGGCGTGTTGGCGGCGAGCTTCGCGTCGACCAGGTTGAATTGCGCCGATTGCTGGACGATCGGTTGGATGGACTGCGCTGTGACTGTGGGGTCTTTGACAAAGATGTCGAGGGCAAATTTGTAGGTTTGGTCGATAATCTCGGCATCGCTTTGACGGGTATACTTGGCCAATACGGCTTTGGTTTGTTTCTCGTTGGCAAAGATTTGCTTTGTGCCTTCCATGGTCGCCTTGATCATGCCGATGACGACATCACGATTTTTAACCGCAAAAGATCTGCGCGCGACCAAACCTTGGATCAAAAATTCGACTCCGGCTCTTCTTGAATTCCGTCGGGCCGACCAATTCCCGATAACCGTCCTTCATCAAGCGGAAAGTGAACGGTGCCGACGTGATGATCCCGTCGACCAATCCTTGAGACAGGCCGGCGATGGCCTGGGTCGTCGTGCCGGTCTGAACGATATTGACGCCCTGCAAATTGTGCAGCTTAACGATCGCTTGCAAAGTGTAGTGCGGGATCGCGCCCAAGCGACTGATGCCGATCTTCTTGCCGACCAAGTCTGCGGGCGTACGGATCTCCGGTTTGACGATGAGCGATTGGATCGCGTAGGGCACCGTGGTAGCGACTTCGACGATGTCGCCGCCCTGCAAAATATTGGTCACCAAAGGCGGCCCGCCGCCGGCGCCCACGCCTGCTTGACCGCCGAGCATCGCCTGGATGATCACCGGCGAGGCGCCGACGTAAATCATGTCGACGTCCAAACCATATTTTTCGTAGTAGCGCGCTTCCTTGGCGATCCACCAGGGCAGGCTGGCGGCGCTGATCGGCGTATAGGGGAAAGAAACCTTGATGGCGGCGTGGGCGGGCGAAATAAATACGCTGGAGAAGCAGCACCAGGCGATAAAGAAAAGTTTTCTCTTGCGGCTCATGATCTGTCCTTCGGTGGTGTTATCGGCTCAATGTTCCGCGCCGCGCACTTGGTCGATGATTTCGCCGGCCGAGGCCGGCAGTTCGTCACCGCGCCAGGCGACGTGGCCGTCCGGCCGGACCAGCACGAAGTCGCGCTGATAAACCTCCCGCACTTTCGGTTCGTTTAGCTCAACGACTGCGAAAGGTAATCCGACGCGGTGGGCCGCCTCCGTGATCGTGTTCGTGTCCGTGATCGCGCCGGACAGGTTCAGCAAAGTGAACCCTCTGCCGTAGAGATCGAGTGTGGAACGCCCGTCTTTGAGCCAAACGTGCGGCGCGCGGGCGCCGGGCCAGGTCGAGGGGACGTAAAGACCGTGATCGAGCTCCGGTGCTGGGGTGCCGTCGGCGACGCAGATCGGCGAGTTTTCGTAGCGGTAGCCAAGTTCGATGCCGGCGGAGTCGTGCTGAAACTCCTTGGCGCGGGTGCGCATGATCGCCGCGCGGGCCTTTTCTCTGAGTTGTCGCCCTTCTTCGCTGTCTTCTTCGATTCTCGGTGAAAATGGAGTCTGCTTGTCAAAACTGGCGCGCATTTCGGCGGCTTCGTTGACGTTGATCATCGCGATCGGTTTACGCTCTGCCGTGTAACTATCGAGCAAATGGGCGCCGCCCCAGCCTTGGAGCACGGCCGCTAGTTTCCAGCCAATGTCGACGGCATCGCCAACGCCGGTGTTCATGCCGAAGCCGCCAGCCGGCCAGTTGAGATGGGCCGCATCGCCGGCGAGAAAAACGCGAGCGTCTTGATAGCGTTCCGCGACCACGCAATGGCCGGTCCACGGGCGCACGGCTAGGACTTCGAACGGCAGGTTGTCGCCTAGAGCGACGCGTAGTTTTTCCGGAGCGTTTAAGGTGTCGAGCTGTTCTTGCTCGACGTTGCGCACGTTTAGGCGCCACAGCTCTTTGCCGTCGACAGCGGCGATGGCGCCGTTGATCTGCGCGTTGATAATCTGATATTGCACCGCCGGGCCGTGGCGTGATCGCCTTGAGAAGCGGCGAGCGAAATAGGATTGCGACGTTCATGCCTTGAGAGAAAACGCCTTGGTATTTGATATCGAGCGCGCGCCGGATGTTGCTCCTGCCGCCGTCGCAACCCACCAGTAGTCGCTCTCGACAATTTCTTCCCGGCCGGTTTTCGTATCGATGAGTTTTGCCGTGACTTTGCGGTCATCTTGTTGGAATGATTCGAACGCGGTGAGATAGCGCGTTTCAACTCGCGGCAAGAGTGGCAACGTGCTTGCGCAGGACCGGATCGAAGTAGGGCTTTGATATCCACAGCCGCCCCTCCGGACTGTAAGGCGAACGCGACGCCGGATCGCCGTTGGCGGGATGATCGAAGCGGGCGATCTCGTAGCCGTCCATGCGCGTGACGAAAAGATAATTTCTCGGATAGTCCGTCGGATAGCCCGACTCAAAGCGCATACGATCGGCGATGCCCCAGCGGCGCAGATGTTCGCAGGTGCGGGTGTTGGCGAGATTGGTCGTGGGAAAATCGACGCTGCCGTCGGTTTGTTCGACGACCAGACAGCGAATATCGCGGTAAGCAAGCTCGATCGCCAGCGCCAGGCCGACCGGCCCTGCGCCGGCAATTAGGACGGGATAGTGCTTGGTTGTCATCGCTTGCTCATCGCTCTATTCGTCACTTACGAACTGTGGTTTTACGTTTGTCGCTCTAGAAGATCACTCGCATATTTTTTCGTCATCCTGAGCGTTGGTGAAGGAGCTTTCTGTTATCTTGCAATCGGTCAGTCCGAGCGACACAGAGGCAAGATCCTTCGTCACTACGTTCCTCAGGATGACATCTGTTTCTTGGCCAACGATCAAGCGCTCACTACCGCACCGCTTTCTGCACGAAGCTAAAATCGAAAACTTGATTGATCGTTGCCTCCTTGGATGCTTCGCCTAGACTTTTCTGGGTAAACTCGATGGCGCCTTTCATCCAGACCTCATCGGCCGAGCCGTTAACGGGGAGACGATTGAGGTAGAGCTCGAACAATTGGTCGGCGATCACTGGATCTTTAAGGCTGAAATAGTCGGTGACGATCTTTTTCGCCTCGGCGCGGTTTTGCCGCGCGAATTGCAAACCGCGCACGCTGCCCTTAACGAACGCCAACACATCGCTAGGATTGGTTTTGATTTTCTCGTCGGTAACGCCGATGCCGCCGCTCGGGTAGGTCGGCATGTAATCGCCCGAGTAGCCGATGCGATGAAAACCTTCGCGCTGCAAGATCAGCGGCCGCGGCGGCGTGAGCAGCGCGGCGGCGATACGGCCGGCGCGTAAAGCCAGGACGGTATCCTCTTGGCCGCCCACGACTAGACTGATCACGTCCTTGTTGGGCACCAGGCCGTTTTTTTGCATCATCAATTGGGTGAGCAGATCAACCGCGCCGCCGCGCGACGAGATCCCGACTTGTTTGCCTTTGAGATCGGCTACCGAGCGGATTTGCGGCTGAGCGATCAAGTCAAATTGCGGTTTAGCCGAGGCGATGAAGACCAGTTTCACCGGAATGCCGCGCACTGCGGCGGCGATGGTTGAACCCGAAGCAGAGGTATAATCGACCGAGCCGCCGAGCAATGCCTGCATACCGACGGCGCCGCGGATCAGAATCACCTCAACGTCGAGTCCCTCGTCGCGATAGAAGCCTTTGATATTGGCGATGCGGAATGGCACCTCGGCGATCGACGCCGCGCTGACGGAGAAACGTACTTTCTTGAGCTGCGCCGCCGCTGGCGTGGCAACGACCAGCGCCAGCAGCGATCCGAGGAAAAGAAGTATGAACTTGGCTCGCATGACAAAACCCCCGGCGCAACTAAACACAAGGGTCGCGGACCTGTCAATATAGCAGCTGCCTTGACGGCCCTTGAGCGTTGACGTATGGAAAGTACGCCGTCATGCGATTCCTGCATTTTTTCAAAACCACCACGCTGATCTGCGTCGTAGCCTTGCTCGCCTATTCGGGCGCGGCAGCACAGCCCTTGCAAAGGATT
This sequence comes from uncultured delta proteobacterium, assembly GCA_963811315.1. Taxonomy (GTDB): domain Bacteria; phylum Desulfobacterota; class Binatia; order UBA9968; family UBA9968; genus DP-20. The sequence goes on along the minus strand of CAWERH010000034.1, from coordinate 61,596 downwards.
CGCATCGGCTATCCGTCGATCAGCTCGCGTCAAGCGCAGCTTTGGGTGGCGAAGGAAGAAGGCATTTTCCGCAAATACGGGCTTGACGTCGAATTGATTTTTCTGCGCGGCGGGCAAGTGGCGATCCAAGCGCTCACCGGTGGCGATCCGCCGATCGTCACTATCGGCAATGTCATCATCGCCAACTTGCAAGGCCACGACATCGTCCTCGTCGGCTCGGTGGAGAATTCTTACGACCAGAGCGTTTTCGCGCGTCCAGGAACTCTTACCCAGGTGGAGCAGCTCAGAGGCAAACGTTTCGGTATCAGCGGCTTCGGATCGGCAACGCACAACGCGGCGTTGATCCTGTTCAAGAAATATAACCTCGAACCGGTCAAGGACGTGGCTTTCGTGCCCACCGGCACCGGCCCGGAGCGCTTGGCCGCCATGAGCGCGGGGCGCATCGACGCGACATTCTTCAATCCCTCCGAGGTGCCGCAAGCGTTGAAAGCCGGCTTTGGCGAAATTATTCAGATGGCCGACATCGGCTTCGAGGTTCAAGGCAGCGGCCTGGCAACATCGCGAAGCTACATTAAATCGCGCCGCGACACCGTCAAGTCCGCGCTCAAAGCTTATATCGAAGGGATTTATTTCGCGTTCGCCAACAAGGCGGCGACGCTGAAGAGTCTGGCGCGCTACATGCGCACCAGCGATCAGGAAGTGCTCGATTATTCCTACCAGCATTATCTCAAGAGAACGCCGAAGAAACCGTATCCGACGATGAAGGGCATCCAGAATCTGATCGACATGTCGGTGGCGCAGAGCCCCCAGGCAAAGAGCGCCAAGCCCGAGCAATTTATCGACCTGAGCTTCTTGCAGGAGCTCGAAGCGGAAAAATTTTTCGACGAAATGGCGCGGCGCTACAAGTAAAAGATTCGACGCGCCACCAACCAGAGGAATCATGATCATCGACACCCACTTTCATGCGTTCCCCATGAAGTATCTCGAACTGCTGCCCGAAGCGAAGAACGATTCGCGCGGCACCGGACTGCATGCCTTCGATCATCGCGAATATCTCAACGTGATGGATAAGTACGGCATCGATATCGGCGTCTTGTCGAACACCGCCGGCAGAATCGAAAAGCTCGGCAGCCGGCAACGCGCCAAGGAACTCTGTCAGGTCGCCAATGACGATTTCGCTGATGCCCACGCAAAGCATCCGCAGCGCTTCAGGTCCTTTGCCCGTTTGCCGATGCTCGACGTCGACGATTGCGTGCGCGAGTTGGAGCGCTGCTACAAAGAACTTCACATGGACGGCGTGATCATGCCGACCAACGTCGCCGGCAAATATATCGACGAGCAGGAATTCACGGCATTTTGGGACGCCTTGGCGGTCGGGGGTAAACCGCTATTTCTCCATCCGTCCAACGCGCCGTGCCAAGCCAACTGGGACAAGTATTCCATGCACCAGAAAATTCTCTGGCCGACGGACAGCACGCTGGCGATCGCGCGCATCGTGTATGCCGGCATTTTCGACCGCTATCCGAAGCTCAAGCTGATCGCATCGCATCTCGGCGGGATGATTCTTTGCTATCTCGACCGGCTCAATTGGCGCGAAGGCAATCCGGCGTGCAAGGAAGAGCCGGAAGTCTATTTCAAGAAGATTTTTTATGACACCGCCGGGCCGGTGCGGGCGCCGTTCATCAAACTAGCGTGCGACACGGTCGGCGCGGAACAGATTCTATTCGGCGCCGACTATCCGCACGGTCGGGCGGGACAAGATGACCAATTCTATCCGATGACGCTCCAAGCAATGGAAGAATTGGATATTCCGGCAGCGGACAAAGAGAAGATATATTATTTGAATGCGAAGAGGCTGCTCGGGATCTAGAAGACCGTTCAAGGGTTCAAGGTTCAAGTTCAAAAGTTCGACATCGGCAGTCGGAACGTGGTAGGGGCGTGATTCATCACGCCCTATAGCTTCAACAGCCGCCTAGCATTGCCTTCCAAATCGCGTCTTTTTCGGCTACAGAACATTTCAGCGCGTGAATGTTTTCTCCACCCAGCCAATCGCCGAGGGTGTACGGGTAGTCGGTGCCGAGCATGAGCTTGTCACCGCTCTTTGGCTTTCAGATTCAGCGTATCGACGTCGTATACCAGGGTTTGGTTTCCTCGATGAGTTGCCTCGGCACATAATGATGGTGCACATCAATCGCTGTCATCGTTTTTGTCTTTCCTCCTCATGCCTCTCGCCTCAGCCCACGCCTATTTTGCAAACACGCCGCTCTTTTCCAGTTCGACGAGAAAGCGGCGATCGATCATGTCCGCCGGTTTGATCGCCTTGGCTCGTGCGTCGAGGGGAGCGATCTCATCCAGGGAGGCTTGCAGCGCCGCTTCGTGGATCTCCAGCCGGTGCTCCATGGCAGCGATCTCGGAATTGTAGGATGCGTCGAGAACCTTCGGGTCGGTGATGCGCAGGTATTTGCCGAGCACTTTGTAAACCAACGCGCGGTCGCTATGCATCAACTTGGTCGCCTCGGCCATGCTGCGCATAAAGCGGCTGATGACCGGGCCGCGCTTGTTGATCAGCGAGCGCAGCGTGACCACGCAGGTGGCCGCGTACGGGATCTTCAACTCGAAGCCGTTGACGACGTAGCGGAAACCGCGCGAGGCGACCTGAAAGTCACCGGGAGCGACCAAACCGGCGGCATCGACGTTGCCGCCGATGAGTGACGCCACCGTCTCCGGCCCGCCGCCGGTTTGGATCGTTTGGATATCCTTGCTCGCATCCATGCCGAGACGGCGCAGCGCCTGGATGACAAAATAGTGGGTGTTACCGCCGAAGCGGCCGACAGCGACCTTCTTGCCCTTGAGATCTTGCGGGCTCTTGATGTCGGCCTTGCCCATAATGCTGTGGGTCAGGAAGTTTTTCATGCCGCCGATGAAGACCAGATCGGTAGAGCCTTGCACGATGGCGCGCACGTTGCCGACCGCGCCGGTGACGCCGATCTCGGCGTCGCCGCTGAGCGTGGCCGCTGTGGCAACGGGAGAGGAGGGAATGAAAACCAAATTGAAATCGATATCGTACTTCTTGAACAGGCCCGCTTCCCGGGCGATCCACGGCATCGATTGCGACATGACCTGAGCCGAGTGAAGGCCGATGAGCCGGTCGGCGGCAAAGAGCGTCACGGGCTGAAGGGTCACGGCGACGAGCACGGTGACGACGCATCCGAAAGGTGGTGCGTTGGGTTGGCATGGCTCCTCCTGTTTTGTCTTATCGTTCCAGTAAAGCTAACGCCTCCACGTGAAATGTTTGCGGGAACATGTCGACGGGTTGGACCATGCGAAGCTTATATCCGTGCTTTACGAGGACGGCAAGATCGCGTGCCAGGGTCGCGGGGTTACACGAAACATAAAGAATCGTCTTCGCCCCGAGCGCCGCCAAATCTGGCGTTAAGTCTTTGGCGCCGGCGCGCGGCGGATCGAGAACGATCGTGTCGAAGCGCTCACGCCGTTGCTGGAGCTGTGCGACGGCGCGGGGCACCGGCGCACAGATCCAGCGAATATTGTCGATGGAATATTTCGCGGCGTTGCGCTGACCGCTCGCCACGGCGGCTTGGTATCCTTCGACGGCGACGATTTGCTTGGTCTGCAGCGCGATCGGCAAAGTAAAATTGCCCGCGCCGCTGAACAGCTCGAGGATGCGGTCGGAGTTCCTGAACTCACCGGCGCGCAGCAACTCGTCGAGGATACGCCGGTTGGCGTCGGGATTGATTTGCGTGAAAACTTCGGCCTCCACTGAGACCGAATGCGAGTCTGACAGTCGCACGGCAATCGACGTTTGGCCCCAGGCTTGGCGCCAACTCCTGCCGAGGAAAATCAAGCCATTGAGCGGCCCGCCCGTGCTCGTCAGCTTCTCACATTCGCCGGCGTCGCTCGAGACAAACTCTTCGCTCCCTTGGGCCACCACGACCAGCTGCTGCGATTCGTCGCCGGTGACAACCTCAATATGTTCGATGGCCGTCGAAATGTCTCGAATCCAGCTTTGCAACTTCTTGATGACCTGATTAATCCGGTCGTCGGCGATCAGGCAGGCATCGATTTCAACCAAGCGATGCGACGATGCTCCGAAAAAGCCCAAGCGTTTGTCCGCGCCGACCTGAAGGCGAATGCGCCGGCGGTAGCGGTATTCCAGCGCCGAAGGAATAATCGGGCGCAGCTCGAAGCCGTCGAGTTTGCCGATCCGGCGCAGGGCATCGCTCACGCTTTGCTCCTTCGCCTTAAGCTGCGTTTCGTACGTTATATGCTGCCAGGAGCAACCGCCGCAGGCGCCGACGTAGGGGCACGGTGGACTTTGCCGTGCGCTTGAGGGGCGCAGCAAGCGGACGATTTCGCCGATGGCATAGCGCTCCTTGGATTCAGTAATGCGCGCTTCGATCTGGTCTCCTGGCGCGGTGTGCGGCACCATCACCGCTTTGCCGTCGACACGGCCGACACCGTAGGGACCGTAGGAAAGCGCGTCGATGTCTAGCTTGACTATGGGTTTCGCGTTACTCTGGGTCATTTGGTGACGCAGAATATATAGGGGCGGCGAAGAGGATGGAAGCTCAAGACGATCCGCGATTTCTGAAAGGCATCGAGGAATTCAATAGCCAACTTTTCTTCGAATGCCATGAGACCCTTGAAGAGCTTTGGCTCGAAGAGCGCGGCGAAGATCGAAAATTTTATCAGGGTATTATTCAGATCGCCGCCGGCTACTTCAAATTGCAGCAAGGTGTGCCGATGGGCGCGATTAAACTCTGGCGCACGGGGCTGGAAAAACTCCAGCTATACCGTCCGGTTTTTTACGGCATCAATGTGGACTCGTTGATCGAGGCGGTGCAAATCCATCTGGCCGATCTCGAAAGGGATCAGCAAAAATCAGTCGATTCGCTGAATCTGCCGACCATTCTCCTGATCTGCTAATCTTCGCTCAATGATTCGCTGCATCGACGTTCGTAAAACCTATCGCCAGGGCGACAATGAAATTACCGCGCTCGCGGGGATCACGCTGGAGATTCCCAAGGGGTCGTTCGCGGTGATCATGGGGCCGAGTGGCTCGGGCAAGAGCACGCTTTTGCATCTCATCGGCGGACTCGATCGGCCGAGTAGCGGCGATCTTATGGTGGACGGCCGCTTGATCGGTCAAATGGCGGATGATCATGTCACGCTGTTCCGGCGCAAAAAGATCGGCTTTATTTTCCAGTTTTTTAATCTGCTGCCGACACTGACGGCGCTGGAAAACGTCACGCTGCCGTTTGTGCTCGATGGCCGTCCCAAGGCGGAAGCCGATCGCCGGGCGGAAACGCTTTTACAAAAGGTCGGCTTGGAAGAACGCCGCCATCATCTGCCCGAAGAATTATCCGGCGGCGAAATACAGCGCGTCGCGGTGGCTCGCGCTCTAGCTTTCGAACCGCCGGTTTTACTGGCGGACGAACCCACCGGCAACCTCGACTCGAAAAACGGCCAGGCGATCCTTGCGCTGTTGCGTCAAATCAACAAAGACGAAGGTTGCACGGTAGTCATGGTGACCCACAGCCAGGAGGCGGCGAGCTCCGGCGATCGGACGATTTTTTTGCGCGACGGCGTGGTGGAGCGACAAGAGAATTGATGCTGCGTTTGCTGCAAAGCCTGTCTTGGCGCCACGTGCTGCGCCACCGGCTTAGAACCGCGCTGACCTTTTTTGGCATTGCGCTCGGCGTTTCGGTCATCATCGCGATCGCCGTGGTCAATCGATCGCTGACCACTTCGTTTCAATCGACCATCGAACAAATCGCCGGCAAAGCAGTGTTGCAGGTCGCTAACGGGGAAAGCGGGGTCGCGGAATCGCTGTTCCCGATGATTCGCGACACCGTCGGCGTGCGTGACGCGGCACCGGCTGTCGAAGGGTTTCTCCCGCTCGCCGATGCGCCCGGGGAGCGCTTGTATGTTTACGGCGTCGATTTGCTGACCGACTTTGCGATTCGCGATCATCAATTCAGCGACGCCGGATTTGCCTTCGATCAGGCGCTTGATTTCATTGCTCAGCCCGATTCCATTGCGCTCACCGAATCGTTCTCGCGCCGGTTGAATCTGCCATTGGGAGCGCGGCTAACGGTGCTTACCAGCGCCGGCAGGCGCGAGTTTACCGTCCGCGCCTTGCTGAAAGAGCAGGGCATGGCGAAAGTCTTCGGCGGCAGCTTCGCCTTGTTGGATCTGCCGGTGGCGCAGCGCACCTTCGGTAAAGAAGGCAAACTCGATATCGTCGATTTGACCGTCGAAGAAGGGCAGGTTATCGACGCCGTTCAACAGCGCTTGCGCGACCGGCTCAAAGGCGCCGCCGAAGTCGAGCGGCCGCGCAAGCGCGGCGAGCAGATCGAGCAGTTGCTCACATCGTTCCGCGTCGGTCTGTTCTTTGTCAGTTTGATCGCGCTGTTCGTGGGTTTCTTTCTCATTTACAACACGGTCTCGGTTTCGGTGATCCAACGAAAAAAAGAAATCGGCACGCTGCGCTGCCTGGGCATGAAACGCGGCGAGCTGCTCCGCTTGATCGTCGCCGAGGCGCTGCTGCTCGCGCTGGTAGGTTCGATATTCGGCGCGGTGCTCGGCTGGTTGCTCGCTCGCGCCGCGCTGGTGGCGGTGGGCGAGACCGTGGGTAATTTATTCTCGGCGATCGATTTGGTTTCCAGCGATCTCGGCTGGCGCGAACTCCTGCTGGCGCTCGGCAGCGGTGTGGCCGTGGCGGTGCTCGCGGCGCTGCACCCGGCATGGGAAGCGGTCCACGTCAGTCCGCTGGAAAACGCCCGTCAGGCCGCCTGGCGTCCCGCCGTTCGTCGCAAGGTTTCTTGGGGCAACCGGCTTGGTTTGCTTTGCGTGATCGTTGCTCCGGTTCTCCTGGTAGTCGCTCCGATGGGTCGGCGATTCCGTCTCCAGGTTCAGTGTCGGCGTCATTGGCATGCTGATCTTTCTGCTCAGCTTGGCCTTTTTCGCGCCAACGATCATCAGCGCGACCGTCGGCTGGTTCTGGCAATCGACCGCAAGTTTGCCGACGTTTTCGTGGGTCGAAGCACGATTGGCCTCGGACAGCCTGCGCCGCAATCCGGTCGCGCTCCGGCATCACGGTGGCGACCATGGTGATTAGCTTGGCGGCGATTTTTACAATAGCGGCGTTCGTCAACAGCGTGCGCGGCTCGCTGCTGGCGTGGGTCGATCAAATGGTGACCGCGGATTTGATCGTCAGCTCGGGCGCGCGCACCGCAGGTCCGAGGAATGTTCCCTTGCGCGAAGACCTTCTGGCGGAGCTGCAAAAAATTCCCGGCATCAAAGTGATCGATCTTTATCGCCTGATCCGTTCCAGCTACCAAGGCCAACCGGTGCTGATTGAATCATTCTCGGCGCGCGACTCGGCGAGCGTGCGCACGCTGCCGATGGCCGGCGGCGACGGCGCCCGCGCTTTGCGCGAGATGGGCGAGGGCAAAGGCGTGATTGTCAGTGAAAGTTTTGAGAGTAAGTTCAAAAAAGGGGCGGGCGATACAGTCGAGCTAATGACCCCGTCCGGGGCAATCTCGTTTAAAATTCTCGGCGTCTATATCGATTATTCGTCCGATTCGGGCAGCGTCTTGCTCGATCGCGCGCTCTACAAAAAATACTGGAGAGACGAACTACTCGATGCTTTCGACCTATGGCTGGCGCCGGGCGCCGACCCGCAACAGATCATTCGCGCCATCCGCGAACAATACGGCGAGCGCTATCAACTGTTCATCAGCACTCATCGCGAGCTCAAAGCCGCGGTGGTGCATATCATGGAGCAATCCTTCGTGGTGAACTATGCCGTCGAGATCGTTGCTCTGGTGGTGGCGATCTTCAGTGTCATCAACACGCTGCTCGCGTCGATTTTGGACCGCACGCGGGAGATCGGCGTGCTCCGCGCGATTGGCGCGACGCAAGCGCAAGTTCGGCGGATCGTTGTGATGGAAGCAGGCTGGATGGGATTGATCGGCGGATTGCTCGGGCTATTTGCCGGTTCGCTGATGGCCTACCACCATGTGGTTTACAACACCAAGATGCTCACTGGCTGGACGTTTCAGTTTTTTTACCCTTACGGCGTTGCGGTCGTGGCGGTGATCGCTTCGGTCGTACTTTGTCTTTTGGCAGGGTATGCGCCCGGCAAAGCGGGCAGCATCGACCCCGATTGTGACGGCCATAGGATATGAATAAATTACTTATGAGATGAGTTCGAAGTTTTGATTCTTGGGAATCGAGGGGGAACTTTGCCGGTCTACGATGTCGGAACTTCGGAAAAAATGACAAAACGCGCGCGGCGGTTTTGCACGCGGCACTCTTCGGTTGGCTCGAAACAGGCGGGGGCCTCTTTGCCGTAGCTGATCGTCACGGACCGCTCCGTCGGGATGCCTTGCTTGACTAGGAAATCTTTAGCCACTTGAGCGCGCTTGGCGCCGAGAGCGAGATTGTATTCGGCCGAGCCGACGTCGTCGCAGTGTCCCTCGATTTCGACGCGCGCTTTTGGATTGCCTTTCATCCATTCGGCGTTTCTCTTGAGAATCTCCTGCGAGTCGGCTGGTCAAATCGACGCTATCGAACTGGTAGTAGATATCTTTCAAAGCCGCGCTCGGCGGCGTTACGGCGGCAATGCCGCGGCTGATCGCTTCCATGGCCGACGGTGAACGAGCAGAGATGGTGCTGATGGAATTGTTCAACGAATCCGGCGGAGAGAATAGCTTTGCTGAAGGAGTTTCCGAGCTAGAGCAGCCGCAGAGGAACATGAAAAAAAGCCCGGCGCAAAGCCAAAGAGTTCGCCGTTGGTCGAATTTAAGAGACAAATCAATCACTTTGGTTAAAGCCTAGGAACAAGCTTTCACTTATCCTCGCGGTTTGTCCCCAGGTTGTCAAGATTTTTTTCCGCTTGGGAACGAACGAGATAGGGAAACCAGCCTATCCGGTGGGGCCGAGTTTTTGTCGCGGTTTCGCAGATGAGACCAAAATATTCCCGAGATTCCACCGCACATGTCTATTAGCACGTCGACGGCGCTGGCACTGCGGCTTCGAACGAAGGACTGATGAAATTCGTCGCTGATCGCGTACAGGCTCGCGATCGCGATGCTGATCAAAAGGTGGCGCGATTTAATTTCGCCGCCATTGTCGTTGCGCAGGGCGCGCACGAGCAAAACAGTGAATATAAAGTATTCGCTGAAATGACCGAGCTTGCGCACGACGGCGTGAAAAAATTCCACGTCTTGCGTCGATAGACCGGGAACAAGGGCGCCAAGCAGCGAACCAATAATAACGGAAGTGTGGTCGCTGGAAAATAGGTCGGTGGAAAAGAAAAAGATTAGGCTGGCCCAGAGCAGTGCGGCAGCCAGGCGGTGACATGCTGCGGCGGGAACCGCGCAGGGCGTTAGTTGCCTGTCGTGACATCGGGAAGAGTCTGGGAGGTAATCAATATTGCGTAAGCGGCTGATATATCGATCGATCAAATCTCGATCGTCCAGTGAGCATGATAGAACGTTTTGCTATGAGATTGTAGATAATTCTGAGCGAGTTGCCGCGTTTGTTGAATTCAGCACCAGTCAGCCAAGCTGATATTTGGTCCGCGATGATGTATAAAACTTGATATTGCTGGGCATTGTCGTTGTTCGTGCGAAAGAGGTTCGTTCCGATGAAACATAATATTACGTTGATTCCGGGCGATGGTATCGGTCCGGAAGTGACCAAGCCGACACTTGAAATCATTGAGGCGGCCGGTGTCAAGGTGAGTTGGGAGAGGCACGCGGCAGGCGCCGAGGCGCTCAAAAAGCATGGCACGACGATTCCCCAACCCTTGATGGACTCGTTCGAAAAAAACCGGATCGCGCTCAAAGGGCCGGTGACCACGCCGGTGGGCGAAGGTTTCGCAAGCGTCAACGTCGAGTTACGTAAGACTTTCGATCTTTACGCTAATTTCCGGCCGATCAAAAATTTGCCCGGTGTGAAAGCGCGCTATCAAGACGTCGATCTGATCATCGTTCGTGAAAATACCGAGGGGCTCTACTCCGGTATCGAGCATGAAGTCGTACCGGGAGTGATGGAGAGTCTCAAGATTTGCACGGAAAAAGCATCCACGAAAATCGCAAAATTCGCCTTTGCGTATGCCAAAAAATACCGTCGCAAAAAAGTCTCGGCAGTGCACAAAGCCAACATTATGAAACTCACCGATGGTCTTTTCTTGGACTGCGCGCGCAATGTCTCCAAGAAATACAAGACCATCGGTTTTAGCGATATCATCGTCGACAATGCCTGCATGCAGTTGGTGCTAAACCCGCTTCAATTCGATGTTTTGTTACTGGAAAATCTCTACGGCGATATCGTGTCGGATCTAGCGGCGGGTTTGGTCGGAGGTCTCGGTGTCGTCGCCGGCGCCAATCTCGGCGACACCCATGCGCTCTTCGAGCCGGTGCACGGCAGCGCACCTGACATCAAAGGAAAAGGGATTGCCAATCCCACCGCGATGATTTTGGCCGCGGTCATGATGTTGAACCACATCAACGAACGAGACGCTGCCGAGCGAATTTTCGCCGCCCTTGAGACCATTCTGAAACGCGGCGATTGCTTGACTGCGGACCTCGGTGGCTCGGCGACGACTAAGAAGTTCGCCGAATCGATCAAGCGTGAGATCGAGAGCTAGCGCAGGATTGTGCTGGGTCGCTCTCATCACTCCCGTTCCGGGTCGAATTGGAATGTTGGAGTACTGGAGTTTTGGGAACATCACGCGGCGGCATTAGCCCGCGCAGGTCACCCACTGCCTCGGATAAGCGTTTAAGGTTTCGCAGCCATTTTTTTTGACCACCAGAGTCTCACCGAACTGCAGGCCCATTTTCTCGTCATCGGTGATCAAATTGGGTTGGATAACGATCACCATGTTTTCGCGAAAAACCATTTCTTTTGAGTCATGACGCTTGCGGGTTTTGGTTTGAAAGATCGGCGGGTACTGATTTACGCCGTGGACCAGATCGTCGTAGGTGCTGTAGCCCCGACGGTGAATGATTTCCGCCGCTTCTTCGGCTTCGGTCGTGGTGGCGCCGTCCTTGATCACCTTCGATAACAATTCAAAAGCTTCCATCGCCGCATCGTGCATCTTTTGCCACGCGGGTATCGGCCCTTCGCCGATGGAAAAAGTGCGGTGAATCTGGCCGCTATAGCCCGAATATGCGCCGCTGATTTCGGTGATCAACGCGTCGCCTTTCTGCAGTTTGCGACTGGAATGAAATTGCGAGGGCACCGGAAAGTCGGGCTCGCGCATGGGCATGCTGCTCATAAAATGAATGCCGGCGTATCCCCCGGCTTTTAAGTACACGGGCTCAATCAGGGCCGGAATCTCATCTTCGCGCATGCCCGCTTTCAGACCCTCGGCCATGGCTTGAATCGAGCGATCGGTAAGTTTCGACGCGGTATGAATCCTCTCGATCTCCTCGGCGCTCTTGATCGTGCGCATCATACGCAGTTTGCCGCCGAGATCGACAAATAGCGCACTCGGATATTGTTCGCGCAGCTTGTTGTAGACTTGATACGACAGCGAACCTATCAAGCCGATCTTGTTTGACTCAAGGCCGCGCTCGCGAATCAACTCGACGAGGCTATTGGTTGTATTGGCGCCGGCCCAGCGGACATCTTTGATCGCCGACATGACGCGCGCCATCGGAAAATGATTGAAGAGTTGCATCAAAATGACCGGCTCTTTGCCGCATTGCATCAGCAAATAGGCTTCTCTGCTGCTCGGCCAGTCGCTTAACCAATAGATGTCCGAGGCGTAACGCCCGCTGCCGTAAAAAAGCAGCGCGTCGACGCCTTCCTGTTCCATCAAAGTGTAAACCGCTTTGTGCCGCCGGCTGATTTCCGCGTCGGAAAAAGTTGGATAGTCGGATCGTTGCCGCATGGAGACCCTCCTGGAATTTGTTTCGTGAATTAGAACGGCAAAGCCGCGTGGTCGAACGTAGAGGTCAGTAAAATTTTTCTATCATCGAATCCGTCGGGTACGCAACCGTTCAAGCTGACGAAGCGATAGTCTGGACATTTTTATTGCCCCATGCGAATCTTCGAAAACATAATTTACATAGATTAGGAGATCTACATGACTACGATTGTCTATTTGCAGCGATGGTTGTTCTCCCTGTTGTTAGCACTGTGCCTGGGCGGCGCTTGGGCGCATGCGCAGTCCGGTAAGCCCGACTACCAGCCGCAAGTCGGCCAGGAAGGTAAAGATGTGATTTGGGTGCCGACGCCGCAGGCGCTGGTGGACCGCATGCTCGACATGGGCAAAGTGACGGCGAAAGATTATGTCATCGATCTCGGTTCCGGCGACGGGCGCACGGTGATCACCGCGGCAAAACGCGGCGCCAAAGCGCTTGGCATCGAATACAATCCCGACATGGTCGAGCTGTCGAAGCGCAACGCCGCCAAAGAGGGCGTGAGCGATCGCGCCAGTTTCGCCAAAGCCGATTTATTCGAGAGCGACTTTTCTCAGGCGACCGTGATCACCATGTTTTTGCTGCCGGATATCAATATCAAGCTTCGTCCGAAGATTCTTAGATCTCCGGCCCGGCACGCGCATCGTTTCCAACTCCTTTACCATGGGCGATTGGTCGTCGGACGAGACGGCTAATGTGAAGGATGGCTGCGCGTCTTATTGCACCGCGCATCTCTGGATCGTTCCCGCGAAGGTCGAGGGCGCTTGGCAACTGGCCGACGGTGAACTCACGCTGAAGCAGACCTACCAGATGATTTCCGGCACCCTCAAGCGCGGTAACAATACAATCCAGATCGCCAACGGCAAGCTGCAAGGCGATCAGATCACGTTCAACGCGGGGGGATCGCTGTATACCGGTCGAGTCAATGGGAGTGGCATGGAGGGAAGCATCAGCAGCGGCGGTAACTGGAAGGCGACGCGCGCCGGCAAATAACTGAATCTTCCACGACAAAAAAGGGTGGCGGCCAAACGGCGCCACCTTTCTTTATGACGATTTCTTGGAGCTATTTGATGCGGAGCAATTTTTTGGCGTTGCCTTCGAGCATCAGCAGCTTGTCCGATTCGGAAATGTCCAGTTGCGAGACCTTTTTTGCCGCATCCCAATCGCCCAGATCATAGGGATAATCGGTGCCGACCATGATGTGGTCGATGCCGCCGAGACCGATCAGATATTTCAGCGTGTCGAGGCGGTAGATCATGTTGTCGTAGTAGATGTTTTTTAAATACGAGCTCGGCGCCATTTTCGCTTTTGCGGCGCGCGCGCCGGCGCGTACTTCCCAGCCTTGATCGAAGCGGCCGAGATGATAGGGAAAGAACCCGCCGCCATGAAGAATGCACAGCTTTAGATTCGGAAAGCGGTCGAACACGCCGCTGTAGGTCAGGTAAGCCGAAGCAGAGCGCGCTGTCGGCCGGATTGCCGCAGATCAATTTCAAGCCATAAGGATTCATCTTGTCCGCGCCGGCGACGTCTTCCGGATGCATCACGACCATGACGTCGAGTTCTTGCGCCTTGGCCCAAAAAGGATCGAACTCGGGCGTGCCGTAATAGTTGCCGTTGACGTTGGTGCCGATGTAGCCGCCGCGGAAATTCAGATCGCGCACGGCGCGCTCCAGCACCTTGGCGGCGCGCGCGGGATCTTGCAGTGGCACCGATGCCATGCCGACGAACCGATCGGGATAACGTTTGACCAGCTCGGCGATTCCATCGTTGTAAACGTTGCACCAGTTTTCACCCTGCTCGCCGGTGAGCCGATATCCCAGCGTTGCGGTGTGCGCTTCCAGCGCGGCCATGGCGAGTTCGGAGTCCGCCATCATCTTCAGCCGCTCGTCGATCGCCGGCAGCTCGGGATGAAGCACGAAGGGCGGACCGCCGGCAAAGGAGAGCGATTGATGGCCGTCTTTTTCGATCAAGCTCGACGCCGAGATGCTTGCCGTTTTTCTTGGCTTCCTCCAAAAGACTCGTGGGCACGTAATGATGATGCACGTCGATCGCGCAGACTTTCATCTTGATCCTTCTTTCGAAATTGACATTGATCATGCGAGCACCGCCCTCACCCTTCCCTCTCCCGACGGGAGAGGGTTAGGGTGAGAACGCGATGACGACGATGATCTGATGTGCGGGACTTTAGTTGGCATGCACAACTGCTGGCGGCGCACCTTGCCGGGGAAGACGTCGTGGCATCTGCCATCTTCCACCACCGTGGCGCCGTTGACGAGGACGGCTTTCATGCCCGGCGGATGGCGTTTTACTTCTTGCGCATCGACCATGTCGGGAAGTTTCTTGCTGACCAGATCGTCGATCTTGTCGGCATCGAAAACGGTCACGTCCGCCGGCATACCTTCCTTTGAGCACGCCGCGGTTGAGGCGCAGTCTCTTAGCCGGCGAAACCGGTGATTTTATGCACCGCTTGTTCGAGGCTGAACAAGTTCTTTTCGCGGCGTCCAGTAGCCGAGCACCTTGGTCGGCGCGCCGTGCCAGAAGAATCGGTCGAGATGCGCGCCCACGTCGGTGCCGATCAGGCTGGTGTCGGATTTGATCATCTCGGCCAGCAACTCGGGATGAGCGTTGGCCAGGCCGTGATAGCAAATCGCCGAGTTGAGATTGTCTTCGAGCCAGGTGTCGAAGAAAGCGTCCACTGGAGCTTTCTCGGTGAGCCGGGAGATCTCTTCGACGTTTTTGAGTTCGATTTTTTTCAGCTCCGGTTTTTCGAGATGCTCGAATACCACGCGGTCCCAACCATGCCATTCGGGAAACTCGAGCTTGCCTTCGCAGGCGACGCGTTCTTGCTTCGATCTTTCTGCGGATGTCTTTGTCGCGGAGCTTCGCTTTGAGATCGGACGAGTTCTTGATCGCTTCCCAGGTCGGCAGGCCGTTGAACAGGAAGCAGTCGTCCAAGTTGAAGCGGCGAATATGCTGGTAGGGAATGACCACGCCGTAGAGTTCCTGGCCGCGCTTCTGCGCTTCTTCCATGTACTTGATCGACTGCATGCCCGGCGGCTTTCGCGCCGGGACGCACGCGGAACTCGTTGCCGATCTGCAGCGCCGTGATCTTCGTCAGCATTTCCGGAACGCCGGATTCCGGCTGGAGAACCATCTGAAAACCGTTGAACTGGAAACAGCCGTTGTATTCGGCGGCAACGTTGGCGAGCTCAATGATCTCGTCATGCTCGGCGAAAGTGCTCGGCGTGCCGGCGTGAATCGCCGGACCGCCGCGCGGGCTGGTGGAAAAGCCGATGGCGCCGAGCTCCATGCCTTCGCGCACCATTTTTTTCATCGCATCCAATTCTTCGGGATTCGCCGCGCGCTGATAGGCGGCTTCGCCCATGACCGTCAAGCGCACCGGAGAGTGGGGCATGAGAGGCAGCACGTTGATGCGCGACTTTGCCTTCGAGGTAATTCAGATATTCGCCGAAGGTGTTCCAGTGCCAATCCTTGTCGTCGACATATTTGTCCAGCACGCGGCGCAGATACTGCACCAGGACCTTGCGCGGTTCCGGCTTGCGGCGGCACCGGCGCGCAGGAAGCGCCGCAATCGCCGATCACGATGCTCGTGACGCCGTAATTCACCACCGGATTGCCGTTCGGATATTGCACGATGAAGGCGTCCATGTGGGTATGCGAATCGATGAAGCCGGGCGCGACGACATTGCCCTTTGGCGTCGATCTCTTTCTTTCCCGATCCTACGTCTTTGCCGATTGCGGTAATTTTGTCGCCGTCGATCGCTACGTCAGCCTCGAAAGCCGGACTGCCCGTGCCGTCGATGACCGTTCCGTTCTTGATCACTACATCGTGAGCCATAATCGGATCTCCTCCCTGTGGTCGGTCAATTTAATTGCTTATCCCACCGAACTGGTTCGGCTGTCAACTGCTTGAAGCAGTTTTGGGTTCTGGGTTTCGAGTCTCGAGTTGAACGAGATCACGATTGTTCGGGAGTGCATTGCGCGCTAGTGAAACAGTACCGGATGTATGTGCGGCTGAGCTAGGCTAGCGAAAGTCTCGCGTCCCGGGATCTTCAACCCGAGGACGCGAACTCTGACTCGAAACCGGAGTGCAGAGCGTGCGAGATCTAGACCGCGTCTTCCGGGCGCTCGTATTTGGCTTTGCCCATGCGCTCTTTGATCGTCGGATAGGCGACGGTGAAGATGGTCAGCGCGATAAGACCCATGACCGTAGGAAACAGTAAGCCACTTGGCGCCGTAAGCGGCGGTGGATATCCACAGATAATTTTCGGCGATCTTGCCGAGGGTAAGCCCCAGTATCAACGGCGGCCGCGGCCAGCCGAACTTGACCATGCAAAAACCGATAAAGCCGAAAATCAGCGTGGCGATGATGTCGTTAAGATCGTTGTTTGCGGTAAAGGAACCGATGAAAACCAGAAACATCAAGAACGGGATAAGCAAGGTGCCGCGGATAAACGTCAACGCCGCGAGATGATTCAAAATCAAAAAGCACAACGCGGCGACGATGATATTGGAGATGATCAATACCCAAACCATCGAGAAGGTCACGTCGAGGCGCGACTTGAGCATCTCGGGACCGGGATTGAGGCCGACGATCAACATGGCGCCGAGCAGCAACGCCATAGCGCCGCTGCCGGGAATGCCGAAAGCGAGGGTCGGAATCAAGTCGCCGCCGCGAGTTGAATTGTTCGCGGCGCCTGGACCGAGCAGCCCTTCGACCGCGCCCTTGCCGGCGCGGGATTTGTCTTTTAAACCATGCACGGCGTGGGCGTAAGAAATCCATTGGGCCACGTTGGCGCCCAAGAACGGGAAGGACGCCGAAATAAACACCGATCAAGGCTACAGCGCACGACCAACCAGAAGTGGCGAAAGGTGTCTTTGACGCCTTCCATCACGCCGGTTAGTTTACCTGGTTTGCGACTCGCGATGCTGGTGCCGCGCACCGCCAAATCGACGATTTCAGGAATCGCGAACATGCCGACGACGACGGGGATGAGGTCGAGACGATCCCACAGGTAAAGCGAGCCGAAAGTATAACGCAGAGAGCCGGTTTGCGGATCGACGCCGATGGCCGCCAACATCAAACCGAGCCCGCCGGCTAAAAGGCCCTTGATCAAAGATGCGCCGGCGAGCGTGCCGATGAACGTGATGCCCATGATCGCGATGATAAAAAGCTCGGGGGAACCGAACAGCAGTACGAGCGGGCGCATGATCGGGATCGAGAGCGCCAGAGAGAGAGCGCCGATGATCGCGCCTAACACCGAGGCTCGTGATCGCCGCGCCCAGGGCGCGGCCGGCTTCGCCGTTTTTCGACATGGGATAGCCGTCGAGTATCAATGCGGCTGAGGATCCTTCCCCGGGGATCCCGAAAAGTATCGAGGTTAAATCGCCGGTGGTGCCGGTGACGGCGAGCATGCCGAGGAGAAACGCAAACGCGGAAATCGGCTCTTTGATGTTATAAGAGAACGGCAGCATCAGCGCCAAGGTCGAGAGACCGCCGATGCCGGGGAGGAGACCAACCCAAAAACCGATGGCGATGCCGAGAAGCATATAACCAAAGGCCGGCCATGCGCACAGTTTGCCAAAATCCGCTGATAAATGCTTCAAGCATTGAGATCTCCTACAATGTGTACAGTCTAGTGAGCCTTGCTCATTACCTCATCTTGCAATCATGGTCAACGGGATTATGCGAATACACGCAGTCAGCAGCGTAGAGATGCACCGCTCTGTATGAATATTCTGACGACTACTTGCTCAAGATCCGTTTTAACGCGGCGGCGACTTCGGGCGGTTGATTGACGACTTCTCTGGCGAGAGACTGGAGTTCTTCACCGCCGATCGGCTCCGCCTCCCAATTGCGTTTTTTTATCTCTTCCTGAACTCGGATCCGTGAACATTTTCGCAAACGCTTCGCGCAGTATTTTCAGCCGATCCGCGGGCAGGCCGGGCGTTGCGACGATCGGCCGCGAGCCAAAGCCCCAAATGCCGAGATAGGTATTGACCAAGCGCCGCTTGGAGTCGGAAACTTTGTATTGGTCCATCAATTCGAAAATCGTCGGCACGTTCGGGCATCTTGGGATGGCGCTTTCGTTTCGGTTTGCAGCCAGACCCGGACGAAATTTTTCTTCATCCAGGTGGGGAAAGGCTCGCGGTGGAAAAAGCCGTCGATGGTGATGGCGCGGCATTGAACTTCGCCGCGTTCCAGCGCCAGATCTTGATCGGCGCCGCCGGGATAGCCGCTGATGACGCGAAACTTGAAGCCCAGCGCTTCTTCGAGCAGGCTCGGCAAGTCGTAGCCGGTGCTGCCGACGCCGGTCGCCGAGCATTTCGGCGGATCGTTGGTCTGGCGCAGATCATCGAAAGTCTTATAGGGCGCATCGGTGCGCATGTAGAGGAGATGGCCGCCACGGTCGGGAGTCATGATCCAGGAGTATTTCGGCCAGTCGAACTGCACCTCTTTTTGCCCCGTCAATTGCGCCATGAACAGCGCGCCGCCGATAGAGCCGAGCGTCAGACCGTCGGGCTTGGTCAAGTTGAAGACGTGATTGGCGGCGATCATCGATGCCCGCGCCGGGCATGTTTTGCACGACGAAATCGGGATTGCCGGGAATATGCTTGCCGAGAAAGCGTATGTAGGTCCGCGCCCACAAATCATGGCTATCGCCGGGCTGGTAGCCGACGATGACTGCGAATCGTTTTGCCCTGGTAGAAATTCGCTTGCGCGAATATTTGTTCAAGGTTCAAAGGGTTCAAAAGTTCAACGACGGAGAAAATCAGAAGGCCGAGAACCTTGAACGGTTGAACCTTTGAACGTCTTGAACGGAGGGCTGGAAGTCCATGTCATGATGGGATCCTCTCGCAATTTATTTCGCCATTAATTTCTTCAACCACTCGACAACCTCCGGCGGCTGGTCGACGACTTCCTTCGCAAGCGCCTGGAGATCCTCGCCGCTGGTCGGTCTGATTTCCCAGCCGGCTCTTTTTCGCCTCGGCTAAAAAATCGGCATCTTTCATTGTTTTGGTGAACCCCTCGCGCAGAATGGCGACGCGCTCCGGCGGGTATCCGCGGCGTCGCCAGGATCGGCCAGGCGCCAAAGCCACCGACGCCCAAATAGACAAGCGTCTGGCGGCGCTTGATCTCCGGCGTCTTGTATTGCTCCATCAGTTCGAACAGCGTCGGCACGTCGGGAATCTTCGGATTCCGCTGCCGTGAGGTTTGCAATAGGATACGCACGAAGCCCGTCTTGTACCAGGTGACAAATGGCTCGCGGGCGAAAAATGCCGCGACGGTGATGGCGCGGCATTGCGCTTCGCCTCTTTCGATGGCCAAATCCATTTCCGCGCCGCCGGGATAGCCTGTGATCAGATTGAATTTTAAGCCCACCATCTCATCGAAGAGCTTGGGCACATCGTGGCCGCTGGTACCCACGCCGGTGGCGGCGCAGCGCGGCGGCTCATTGGCTTTGCGTATGTCGTCCAGGTTTTTGAACGGCGAGTCGGCGCGCATGAACAACAGATGGCCATTGCGCTCCGGCGCGCCGATAAAATTAAACTTTGGCCAATCGAACCTGGACCTCTTTACTGCCGATGAGCTGGGCGTAGTAAAGCGCCGGAGAAGGGGAGCCGAGCGTCAAGCCATCGGGTTTCGCCACATTGTAAACATGGTTGGCGGCGATCATCCCGCCCGCGCCCGGCATGTTTTGCACTAGGATCGCGGGATTACCTGGAATATGTTTTCCCATGCTGCGCGAGTAAGCGCGGGCGAAAAGATCGTGGGTGTCGCCGGGTAGGTTGCCGACGATGATGCGAATGGTTTTGCCTTGGTAGAAATTCGCTTGCGCGAATATCCGTTCAAGGTTCAAAGGGTTCAAAAGTTCAACGACAGAGAAAATCAAGAAGTCCGAGAACCTTGAACGCTTGAACCTTTGAACTTTTGAACGAATTCGTCATGTCATGATGACCTCCTTATCGCTGTTTACATGCCCAACACCTTTTTCATGCGTTCGACAACCTCAGGCGGCGTGGCCATGGCTTCCTTGACCAAGCGTCTCGATTTCCTCCCAATGCGATGGATCGATCTCGAGCTTGCGTCGTTCCGCTTCGGCTAAAAACGCCGGGTCACTGACCGACTTGGTCGAATGCATCCCGCAAGATCTTCAGACGCGTCGGCCGGTACTCCCGGCGGCGCAATGATGGGCCGTCCCAAAGTCGCTGGCGATCAAGATGACCTTGGTCTAGGCTTCGCACCGGGCTCCGGCGTTTTGTAGCGGTCCATAATCTCATAGATCGTCGGCACGTCTTTGAGGCGCACGTCGCGCTTGTTGCCGGTTTGATAGAGCACGCGTACGAAGTTTTTCTTGCGCCAGGAGAAAAACGGCTCGCGGGAATGAAAGGTGGTAATGGTGAAGGATCGGCAGACGCACCTCGCCCCGTTCAACCGCGAGCTCGATATCCTGTCCGCCTTGATAGCCGGCGACGATATCGAATTTCGACGCCGATGGCTTCTTCCAGGAGCTTGGGAATGTAATAGCCGGTCGATGTAATGCCGCTGGCACCGCATTTTGGCGGGTGGGTGGCGGCGCGCACGTCGTCGATGGTTTTGTAGGGTGTATCTGCGCGCATGTACATCATGTGGTTCGAACTCACCGGAGCTGCCGATCCAGGCGAACTTATTCCAGTCGATACTTGACCTCCGGTCTTTTCACGAGTTGGTCCAAGTAAAGTGCCGGATAGATCGCGCCGAGGGTCAAGCCGTCAGGCTTGGCAATGTTGTAGACCTGGTTTGCCGCGACCAGTGAAGCCGCGCCGGCGACATTCTGAATGATGATGTTGGGATTCCCCGGAATATATTTTCGGCAGAAACTCCGCCAGCAAGCGCGGGTAAGAGATCGTAAACGTCGCCGGCTTTGGTGCCGACGATGATGCGATATCGTTTTGCCTTGATAGAAATTGGCGTCTGCGCAGACGCCCGTTCAAGGTTCAAAGGGTTCAAAAGTTCAACGACAGAGAAAATCAAAAGTCCGAGAACCTTGAACGCTTGAACCGTTGAACTTTTGAACCGGGGGTGGAGGGGGATGACCAACTCGTGATTCACAATACATCTCCCGTTTTTGACAATCTGGTCGTCGAGCGTGATCGCAGTTTTGGAGCGGAATTAATTCCCGAGCACCCACTTCATGCGTTCGATCACTTCCTTCGGTTGAACGACGACATCTTTCGCGAGGGATTCTAGTTCGGCGCCGCTTATGGGTTCGACATCCCAACCGCGCTTGGCGGTTTCAGCGAGGAGTTCCGGATCGCTCAGGGTCTTTGCGTAGGCATCGCGGAGAATTTTGGTTTGCTCGGCTGTCAAACGCGGCGGGGCGGCGATGGGGCGGCCCAGGGTTGCCGCGGTCAAGATCACTTTGGCGAGTCGTTTGCCGCCATCCGGGGTTTTGTATTGCTGCATCAGCTCATTGAGAGTCGGCACATCCTTTAGCCGCTCGTCGCGCTTCGCGCCGGATTGCACGACAGCGCGGACGAAACCCGATTTGTGCCAGCGCTTGTAAGGATCGCGGCCGAAGTAGGTCGCGATCAACGGCGACCAGCAGACCACTTCGTTGCGCTCCACAGCCAAGTCGATCTCGGAGCCGCCCTGATAGCCGCTGATGACGGTCGTCTTGATGCCTAACGTGTCCTCCAGCAGCCGCGGAAAATAGAGGCCGCTGTTGCCGGTGCCGGTGTTGCCGCATTTCGGCGGATCTTTGGCGTTGCGCAGATCTTCAATGGTTTTAAAAGGCGCGTCGGAGCGAATGAAGTGGACGATGTCGTTTTTTTCCGGCGAGCCGATCCAGGTGAACTTTGCCCAATCGAACTTCACTTCCGGACGCTGGACCAGTTGGTCGAAGTAAAGCGCTGGATTGAAGGACGCCAAGAGTTAAACCATCGGGTTTGGCAACGCTGTAAATATAATTGGCGGCGACCGCACCGCCAGCGCCCGGCATATTCTGCACGACCACCGTCGGATTGCCGGGAATATGTTTGCCGATATGCTGCGCCATCAAGCGCGCCCACTGATCGTACCCGCCGCCTGGCGCCGTACCGACAACGACCTTGATGGTTTTGCCTTGGTAGACATTCGCTTGCGCGAATGCCGGTTCAAGGTTCAAAGGGTTCAAAAGTTCAAGGGTAAGAATAGAGAAGAGTCCGAGAACCTTGAACCGTTGAACTTTTGAACTCTTGAACGGTTTTAGCATTTATCATTCTCGCCCGAGCACCCACTTCATGCGCTCGATGATTTCACGAGGTTGGGTGATCACTTCCTTGGACAAAGCTTGCAGTTCTTCGCCTTTGGTCGGATCGACTTCCCATCCCTGTTTGGCGGCGTCAGCGAGTAGTTCCGGGTCGGCGAGAGCTTTGGCATAGGCATCGCGCAGATATCTTTACGCGGTCGGCGGGAGTGCCCGGCGCGGCGCCGATGGGCCGTCCCAGTGTGGCGGCCGTTAAAATCACTTTTGCGAGACGGCGGCCGGCCTCGGAAGTTTTGTACTGCTGCATGAGCTCGTTCAGGGTCGGAGTGTCCTTCAAGCGCGTATCGCGCTTGGCGCCGGTTTGCATCAGGACGCGCACGTAGCCGGACTTGTGCCAACGCCGATAAGGTTCGCGGCCAAAATAGGTCGCCAGCAGCGGCGACCAGCAAAAGACTTCGCCGCGCTCGATGGCCAATTCGATGTCGGGTGCGCCGGGATAGCCGCTGACGATCTGGGTCTTGATGCCGAGGGTCTCTTCGAGCAGCCGGGGAATATAATGGCCGGTGGAGCCGGTGCCGGTGCTGCCGCACTTGGCGGGTTCCTTGGCGTTGCGCAGATCTTCGACGGTCTTGAAAGGCGTGTCGGCGCGCATGTAGTAGACGACGTCGTTTTTTTCCGGCGAACCGATCCAGTTGAATTTGGCCCAGTCGAATTTTACTTCGGAGCGGCCCACCAGTTGATCGAAATAGAGCGCAGGATTGACCGCGCCGAGGGTCAAGCCATCGGGCTTGGCGACGCCGTACACATAGTTGGCGCCGATGATGTTTCCCGCTCCCGGCATGTTTTGCACGACGATGGACGGGTGTCCTGGAATAAATTTGACAATGTGGCGCGCCGTGAGCCGCGCCCAGAGATCGTAGCCGCCGCCGACGGTGGAAGCGACGACCATGGTGATGGTTTTGCCCTGGTAGAAGGGCGTCTGGGCAGACGCCCGTTCAAGGTTCAAAGGGTTCAAAAGTTCAAGGGTCAGAAGGAGCAAGAATCCGAGAACCTTGAACCTTTGAACTTTTGAACTCTTGAACTGAATTTTCATAGTTAATTCCCGAACACCCATTTCATCCGTTCGATGACTTCCTTCGGTTGCACGACGACTTCCTTGGCAAGTTGCTCCATCTCCTCGCCAGTCAGCGGATCGATTTCCCAGCGCTGTTTTTTGGTTTCAGCGATCAGCTCCGGGTCTTTCAGCGTCTTCAGATAGGCTTCGCGCAGAAGCTTGAGCCGGTCCGGCGGTATTCCAGGCGTGACGGCGATGGGCCGGCCGAGGGTCGGGGCGACTAAGATTACCCGCGTCAGGCGCTTGCCCGCTTCCGGTGTCTTATATTGATCCATCAACTCGTAGATGGTCGGCACGTCGGCGAGACGCGCATCGCGCTTGCGGTTGGTCTGGAGCAGCACGCGGACAAAGCCTTTCTTGTGCCAGGAAACATACGGCTCCCTGCCGAAAAAAGTCGCTACCAATGGCGACCAGCAATGGACTTCGCCGCGCTCGACCGCTAAATCGACCTCGGAGCCGCCGGCATAACCGCTGACAATGGTGTGTTTTGTGCCCAACACTTCATCGAGCAGGCGCGGGATGTAAAATCCGGTCGTACCGGTGCCGGAACTGCCGCAGCGCGGTGGCTCCTTGGCCTTGCGGATATCGTCGATGCTTCGATAGGGCGTGTCGGCACGCATGTAGTGAATGATGTCGTTCTGTTCCGGCGAGCCGATCCAGCCGATTTTGGCGAAATCGAATTTGACTTCCGGCCGGCCGACCAGTTGATCGAAATAAGTCGCCGGCAGGATCGCGCCGAGGGTGAGACCATCCGGTTTGGCGACGTTGTAAAGATAATTGGTCGCAACGATCGATGCCGCGCCCGGCATATTTTGCACGATGATGGTCGGATTGCCCGGAATGTATTTGCCATAGTAACGGGCCAAGACCCGAGCCCATAGGTCATAGCCGCCACCGGTGGACGAGCCGATGACCATCCTGATCGTCTTGCCTTGGTAGAAGGGCGTCTGGGCAGACGCCCGTTCAAGGTTCAAGGGGTTCAAAAGTTCAAGGCTCAGAACGAAGATCAGAGTCCGAGAACCTTGAACGCTTGAACCTTTGAACTTTTGAACGACATTGTCATCCTCTCGATGTTAGTGCTGTACGCCGTTACATGCCGATGAGTTTCTTCACGCGTTCGACGACGTCGGGAGGAGCGGTCATGACTTCCTTGGCTAAAGCATCGAGCTCCTCACCCGTGGCCGGATCGATGTCGAGCCGGCGCTTTTCCGCTTCCGCTAAAAGAGCGGGATCGTTGATCGTCTTGTTGAAAGCGTCACGGATGATTTTGACCCGGTCGGCCGGTACTCCGGGAGGGAATACCAGCGGGCGGCCGAACTCATCCGCTGCGACGACGACTTTCGTCAAGCGCCGGACGTTTTCCGGGGTCTTGTACTTGTCCATCAATTCATTGAACAGCGGCACGTCCTTGAGCCGTGGATCGCGCTTGCTTCCGGTCTGATAGAGCACGCGCACGAAATTTTTCTTGCGCCAGGTGATGAACGGCTCGCGGGCGAAGAAGGCGTTGATCGTAAAGGCCCGGCACATCACTTCGCCGCGCTCCACCGCGAGGTCGATATCCGACCCGGCGACATAACCTGAGACAATTTCGAACTTGGTGCCAATGGCATCTTCCAAGAGTTTCGGCATGTAATAAGCGGACGATGTTACGCCCGTTGCACCGCACTTCGGCGGCGTCGATGCGCTGCGAACATCTTCGATGGTTTTGTACGGCGTGTCGGCGCGCATGTACATGAGACTGTTGGAGCTCACGGTGCTGCCGATCCAGATGAACTTGCTCCAGTCGAATTTGGCTTCGGGGCGTTTGGCTAGCTGCTCGAAGTAGAGCGCGGGGTAGATCGCGCCCAAGGTTAGACCGTCAGGTTTGGCGATGTTGTAAACCTGATTGGTGCCGATCAAGCCCGCCGCGCCGGCCACGTTTTGAATGATGATGTTTGGATTGCCGGGAATATGCTTCGGCATGAACTCCGCCACCAGACGAGGGTAGAGATCGTAGACATCGCCGGGCTTGGCGGCCGCTATGATCGTTATCGTCTTGCCTTGATAAAATGGCGTCTGTGCCGGTGCATTCGCGACCCAGGTTCCAAACAGGAGTAGAAAGACGCTGATTATCTTGGTCATAAAACTCACCTCCTCATATCCTTTCCTTCGTTGTCATGTCTAGTGTTCTACGTGCCCAACAGTTTTTTCATTCGTTCGATGACTTCCGGCGGTTGGGCGACTGATCTCTCTTGCCAGCGTCTCCAATTCCTCGCCGGAAACCGGATCCAATTCCAATTTCTTCTTTTTGGCGTCATCCAAAAGCTCCGGATCGTTGACTGTCTTCATGAACGCCTCGCGAAGAATCTTTACCCGGTCCGCCGGAATGCCGGGAGTGGCGATGATGGGGCGGCCGATCTCGTTGGCGGCGAGGATCACTGCTGCCAAGCGCCGTCCAGAATCAGGCGTCCTGTGTTGGTCCATGAGTTCAGGGAGAGTTGGTATGTCGGGCAAAAGCGCGTCCCGCTTCTTGCCGGTTTGAACGATGACACGAACAAATCCCTTCTTGCGCCAGGTATGGAACGGCTCGCGGGCAAAAAATGCGGCAATGGTGAAGGCGCGGCATTGCACCTCGCCTCGTTCCACGGCCAAATCGACGTCGGTGCCGGAATTGTAGCCGGTGATGATATTAAATTTCGCGCCGATGGTTTCTTCCAAGAGCTTGGGCAAATAGTAAGCCGATGAAGCCGTCCCCTCGGCGCCGCACTTGGGCGGCACGGCTGCTTTGCGGATGTCCTCGATGGTTTTGTACGGCGTGTCGCTGCGCATATAAAGCAGATGATGCGATACCGTGGTGTTGCCGATCCAGGTAAACTTTTGCCAGTCGAACTGGACCTCCTTGCGGCCGACGAGTTGATCGAAATAGAGCGCCGGTTGGATCGAACCGATGGTGAGGCCGTCCGGCTTGGCTACTCCATAAATGTAATTGGCCGCGACCATGGAAGCCACGCCCGGCATGTTTTGCACGATGATATTCGGCGTGCCGGGAATATGTTTGGGGATGAACTGGGCAACCATGCGAGCGTAGAGATCGTACACGCTTCCCGCCGGAGTGCCGGCAACCAATCTGATAGTTTTGCCCTGGTAGAAAGGAGTTTGGGCCTGGACGTTAAAAGCGCAAAGGAGGGCGAATAAGGAAGCGAACAGGGTTGGAAGCATTAAGTGGCCTTTTTTTAGCGAGCGCGACGGCAGAGCGCGTCAACCACAAACCAGGTCTCTCTTGCCAAGAAATTCTACGTTGATTCATGGCCTGCTTGTCATTCACCCAGCAGCTTGCGCATGCGTGCCACGACGTCGGGGGGCGTGACCATCACTTCTTTTGCCAACGACTCCATCTCATCCCATTTCGTCGGATCGATCTCGAGCCGGCGTCTTTCCGCTTCGGCGAGGAACGCGCCGTCGACGATGGTTTTATCGAACGCGTCGCGCAAAATCTTAATCCGATCCGCCGGTACTCCCGGTGGCGCGACGATCGGGCGTCCCAAATCCCCCGAGGCCAGGATCACCTTCGCCAGTGTCCGTCCCGGCCCGCTGGTTTTGTACTTATCCATCAGCTCATAAATCGTCGGCGCTTCCTTGATCCGAGCATCGCGTTGGCTGCCGGTTTGGATCAATACGTTGGTGAAATTCCGTTTGCGCCAAGAAATAAACGGCTCTCGGGCGTAGTAGGCGGTAATCGTAAATGCCCGGCACTGCAGCTCGCCGCGTTCCACGGCCAAATCGATATCCTGTCCCGACACGTAACCCGACACGATATCGAACTTGGTGTTGAGCACTTCCTCCAAGAGCTTGGGTATGTAATAGCCCGCAGAGGCTATACCCGTGGAGCCGCATTTCGGGGCCGTCGCCGCCTTGCGGATCGTCATCCATCGATTTGTACGGCGTGTCGGCGCGCATGTAGAGGAGCTGATTCGATTTGACCGGACTGCCGATCCAGTTCCATTTCGCCCAGTCGTATTTCACTTCCGGTCTCTTGATCAGCTGATCGAAGTAGAGCGCCGGATAGATCGCCGCTAAACTTAAACCGTCGGGCTTGGCGACATTGTAGACCTGGTTGGCGGCGATCAACGAGGCGGCGCCGGGAACGTTCTGGACGATGATGTTGGGATTGCCCGGGATATGCTTGGTCCAGAATTCCGCCAGCAGGCGGGGATAGAGATCGTAGACGTCGCCGGCTTTGGTGCCGACGGCGATGGTAATGGTCTTTCCTTGATAGAAGGGAGTTTGCGCGAGTAGAGCATTGCTCCACCCAAAAGTGAGGGCCAAGACGAGAATCAGAATCATAGGTTTCTCCTTCCCGCCGAAAAATTTGCCGGAGCATAGCCCTCAAGGAAGCGCTCGCGCAACCTTGAGGGCTCGCTCATCGATGAATTTATTTTCCGCTCAACAATTTCTCCATTCGCTGCACGACGTCGGGGGTCGCCGCCATGACTTCTTTCGACAACGATTCGAGCTCGCTGCCCGACGCGGGGTCCATCTCCAGCCGGCGTTTTTCGGCGGTTGCTTGCAGCGCCGGATCGTTCACCGACTTGTCGAAAGCGTCGCGCAAAATCTTCAGCCGGTCCGCCGGCACGCCCGGCGCGACGACGAGCGGGCGGCCGAACTCGCCGGCGGCGAGAACGACTTTAGCCAGGCTTCTGCCGGCAGCCGTGGTTTTGTACTTATCCATCAGCTCATAGATCGTCGGCGCGTCCTTGAGTCGAGACTCGCGCTTGAGGCCGCTCTGCATCAGCTCTTTGACGAAGCCGCGCTTGCGCCAGGAGATAAACGGCTCGCGGGCGAAATAGGCGGTGATCGTAAAGGCGCGGCACACGACTTCGCCGCGCTCGACGGCGAGATCGACGTCCTGGCCCGACTGGTAGCCCAAGACGATATCGAATTTCGTGCCGAGGGTTTCTTCCATCAGCTTGGGCAAATAATAGCCGGTGGAAGTGATGCCGTTGGAGCCGCACTTGGGCGCCGCGGATGCGGTTCTTGATATCGTCCATCGATTTGTAACGGCGCGTCGGAGCGCATGTACAAAACGTGGTTCGATGTCACCGGATTGCCGACCCAGCCGAATTTCGTCCAGTCGAATTTCGACTTCGGGTTTCTTGGTCAGTTGCTCGAAATAAAGCGCCGGGTAAATGGCGCCGATGGTCAAACCGTCCGGCTTGGCGACGTTGTAAACTTGATTGGCCGCGATCATCGACGCGGCGCCGGGCACGTTCTGAATAATGATGTTCGGGTTTCCCGGAATATATTTGGGCATGAACTCCGCGAGCATGCGCGGATACAAATCGTAAGCGTCGCCGGCTTTGGTGCCGACGATGATGGTGATGGTTTTGCCTTGATAGAACGGCGTCTGGGCGCACGCCTGGAGCCGCCGCCAGAGCCATCAGCAAGACCAAAAGAAATCGGATCATTGGAATCTTAACCTCCTCGAGAAATTTGACCGGACAGCTATCATCAAAAAATCCAGAATCAACCGGTCATGAGTTTTTCTAAGGATGCGATCAACTTTGGTGCACCTGAGCCCGATGCGACAAGCGACGATGAAGGCAGTCTGTCATTATTCCAGAATTTTTTCGACGCGCTTGAGGACGGCGGGCGGTTGATTCATGACTCTTTTCGCCAACGCCTGCAACTGTTCGCCGGTGACCGGCTCCATGTCCATGCGCGCTTTTTTGGCCTCGGCGATGAGCTCGGGATTGTTCATCGATTTGACGTAAGCCTCGCGCAGGATATTCACCCGGTCGGCCGGCGTGCCCGGGCCGACAAACATCGGCCGGCCGAAGTCGCCGCCGCGCAAGATCACATCGGCGACCCGGCGGCTCTCGTCGGCGGTGTTTTCTTTATCGAAGATTTCGTAAAGCGTCGGCACTTCGGCGATGCGCGAATCGCGCTTTTCCGAGGTTTGGACGATATGTTGATCGAAACCTTTCTTGTGCCAACTGATCGAAAGGCTCGCGGCCGAAGTGCGGCGCGATGGTCATGCCGCGGCACAGAACTTCGCCCTTCTCGACGGCCATGTCGATTTCACTGCCGCCGGCATATCCGGTGATGGAGTTGATCTTGACTCCAAGAGTGTCGTCGAGCACCCGCGCGATCAAGTAGTCCGCGCCGGCGGTGCCGGTGGCGCCGCACTTGGCCGGCTCGGCCAGCTTGCGCATGTCCTGAACGGTCTTGAACGGCGCGTCGGCGCGCGCGTAGAGAACGATGTCGCTCTTCTCCGGCGAACCGATGAAGTGAATCTTTAGTGACGTCGAACTGGACTTCTTTGCGGCCCGCGAGCTGGTCGAGATAGACGCCGTAATTGGGCATGCCGAGAGTCAGCCCGTCGGGCTTTGGCTACGCCGTACACATGGTTCATCGCGATCATCGAGCCCGCGCCCGGCATGTTCTGCACGATGAAGCTGGGATTGCCCGGAATGTAAAGAGGCATGAAGCGGGCGAGCAGCCGCGCCCAGCGATCGTAGAAGCCGCCCGGCGTCAGACCGACAATGATGCGAATGGTCTTGCCTTGATAGAAATGGTCGCTTGCGCGAATGTCTGTTCAACGTTCAAAGGGTTCAAGAGTTCAAGGACAGAGAAGACTGAAGACTCCGAACACCTTGAACATTTGAACTTTTGAACCTTTGAACCGATTCTTCGAGAGATTGTTCATAACTCACCTCATTCCGCGAGAACTTTTTTCACCCGCTCGACGACTTCGCGCGGCTGATTCATCAACTCTTTCATCAACGCCTGGAGTTCTTCGCCGGGGGTATGTTCCATGTCCATTTGGCCTTTTTTCACTTCTTCGATCAGGCCCGGGTCATGCATCGCCTTGGCATAGGCATCGCGCAACATTTTGACGCGATCCGGCGGGTTGCCGGGGCCGATCAGCATCGGCCGGCCGAAATCACCGCTCGCCATAATCACCCGCGCGACGCCGCGCATGACTTCGGGAGTTTTGAATTGATCCATCAGTTCGAACAGGGTCGGCGCATCGCCCATGCGCGGATCGCGTTTTGGCCCGCTTTGGAGGATATGGCGGTCGAAACCTTTTTTGTGCCAACTGTCGAATGGTTCGCGGCCGAAGTGCGGCGGGATGTCCATGCCCCGGCAAACGATCTCGCCGCGCTCGACGGCGATATCGATCTCAGCTGCCGCCTTGATAGCCGGTCACCGTGTTCATTTCGCTTTGAACGCCTCGTCCATGATCTTGGCGAGCAAATAGCCGGTGCTTGCGGTGCCGGTGGAGCCGCACTTCGGCGGCTCCTTGGCCTTGATGATATCTTCGAGGGTTTTGAACGGACTGTCGGCACGGAAATAAAGCATGGTCGGCGCTTTTTCCTGGGTGCCGATGAATTCAAATTTGCGCACGTCGAACTTCACTTCTTTGCGGCCGACGATTTGATCCAGATACAGACTGTTGATCGGCACCAGGATCGTCAAGCCGTCGGCCTTGGCAAGATTGTAAACATAGTTGGCCGCGATCACCGAGCTTGCGCCGGGCATATTTTGCACGAGGAAGTTGGGGTTGCCGGGAATATATTTCGGCATGTAGCGCGACAGCAATCTCGCCCAGCGATCGTAGAAACCGCCCGGAGTGAAGCCGACGATGATGCGCACTGTCTTGCCGTTGTAGAACGGTTCGCTCTGGGCCAGGCGCCGTGTTCAAGCGTTCAGAGGAGTTCAAAGTCGATGACCAGACAGAGCAGAATAATGTTTCTTTGAACCCTTGAAGCTTTGAACTCTTGAACTCGATTTCTGCATATTAGTTCTTTCCCTGCCTCAGTCGGCGAAAATTTTCTTGACCAGGTCGATCACCTCGCGCGGCTGATTCAACAGCTCCTTGATCTGTGCTTGGAGCTCTTCGCCGGGGGTGTGTTCCATATCCATCTGGCCCTTTTTCGCCTCTTCGATCAGGTTTGGATCGCGCATCGCTTTGCCGTAGGCATCGCGCAGCGCTCTGATCCGCTCCGGCGGCACTCCCGGCCCGGCCATCATCGGCCGGCCGAACTCGCCGCTGGCCAGCACGATGCGGGTCAAATTGCGCATGATTGCCGGCGATTTGTGCTGGTCCAGCAGTTCGAAAAGGGTCGGCACGTCGGCCAGACGCGGATCGCGCTTGGGCCCGCCTTGGAAAATATGCCGGTCAAAGCCTTTCTTATGCCAACCGTCGAAGGGCTCGCGGCCAAAGTGCGGCGGCACGTCCATCTCACGGCAAACCAGTTCGCCGCGCTCGACGGCGAGGTCGATTTCGCTGCCGCCCTGGTAGCCGGTCATGCTGATGGTCTTGGCCTTGAATGCTTCGAGCAAAAGTTTCGACACGATATAGGCGGTGCTCGCGGTCCCGCGTGGAGCCGCATTTCGGCGGCTCCTTGGCTTGAATGATATCGCCGAGGGACTTGATCGGACTATCGGCGCGAAAATACATCATCGTCGGGGTCTTCTCCTGACTACCGATATATTCAAACTTGCGCACGTCGTATTTTACTTCTCGGCGGCCGACGATCTGGTCGAGGTGCAGGCTGTTGATCGGCATGACCACCGTCAGTCCGTCGGGCTTAGGCAGATTGTAAACATAATTGGCGGCAACCACCGAGCTCGCGCCCGGCATATTCTGCACGAGGAAATTGGGGTTGCCGGCAATATATTGGGGGATGTAACGGGAAAGCAGCCTGGCCCAACGGTCGTAAAAGCCGCCGGGCGTGGAGCCGACGATGATGCGCACCGTCTTGCCGCTGTAAAACGGCTCGCTCTGAGCATGACCGCTTCGGCCAAGGCTGAGCGCGACTCCCATGCAAGCGACTGCGAATCCGAGAGAGCCGCTTAACCTTGCGAGGTTTCGTGCCTTCATCGCAGGCCCTCCTCCTTGAGTCCGATTGTCAGACTACGGGCTCGAACCGTCTAGTCTTTCCCGCAGACGAATGGGCTATTCGGTCGAGATACCGGGCAGTGGCTAATTTTTGCGAAAGGAAGCGAACTATGCGCCCAAACCAAGCCAAGTAATGATCAACCCTTCCGGGAACGGTAGGGTCAGCAACTTGACAAAAAGAAAATAAAAAAAGATCCACGCGACGACAGTCAGCGTGATCGATAAGACCCACGACTCGCCGCCCTGGAACTTGAAGTAGGCGAACATCATTAGGGGTATTGCGATGGGAAAGCCCAACAGCCAAATCAATGCGAAAAATCCCAAGAGCCACGAAAACATGATGATGGCTCGTTTCTTGGCGGTCTCGGGGTCAATATCCTTGGTGAATTGAAAATCCATCGGAGTAGGCAGGCGCCCCGTCGTCCGGCTGTTTAGCCTTGACGCCTTTTAAGTCCAGGATCACTTGAATCAAGGCGAAAATCACCATCGGTATACCGATGGCCCAGGGATAGAGCCGGGCCTGCATGCGCCACTCTTGCGCTAGATAAACGAACACGCAGAAAAATACGAAAGCGCAAAAACTAAAAATCGCCGCCGGTCGAATCTTCAATGGAAACTCCTTATCGACTTTCTCCCTTTAACTTGCTTGCCGCCTACTATCTCTCGCAATGGCTGCGCAATCTAGCAAAGTTTTTCCCGATGGTCCAATTGGATTTTGCGGCACGAGTTGAGCGCGGGTTCGAACCCTATCTCGCAGTAATCGCATCTAAGATAATTGCGCCCATCGCTTACCATGGGTGATTTTATTGGTCAATCGAGCCGAAATCGTTTTTTTGCAAGCGCGAGGTATGCTATGGACCAAGGGGAACCCATAAAATTAGATTCTTCGTAAGGTTTGACCCCGAGGTAAGAATGGATTTTCGCCTGACTGCGGAGGAAGAAGCGCTACGCCAAGTCGTTGAACGTTTTGTCCGCGAAGAGCTGATTCCCCTTGAAGCCGAGTTTGCCGGCGCGCCGGATATCTTCGAAGGCAGCCGGTGGAAAAGCCGGGTCAAGACGAGCGAGGATCCGGAAATCAAGCGTTACCTCGGACTGATGGAGGAACTCGAGCACAAGGCGGCGGCGGCAGGGCTCTGGCATCTCGATGTGCCGAAAGCCTACGGCGGCACGGAAGTCAGCAACGTCGCGATGATCGCGGTCACCGAAGAGCTGGAAAAAAGCGCGATTCCGTTCGAGCTTGGCAATCACGTCTCCAATATCCTTTACAATTGCAAAGGCGAGCAGATCGATAAATATCTCTGGCCTTGCATCCGCGGCGAGAAAACCTCGGCCTTCGGCCTGAGCGAACCCGCCTCCGGCGCCGACCCATCGATGATGCAGACGACGGCGGCACCGGACGGAGATTATTTCATCATCAACGGCACCAAGATGTTTCCGACTTTTGCCGACGTGGCGGATTTCGTGCAGCTGTTCGCGCGCTTGCCTGGAACCGCCGGCCGGGAAGGCGTCACTTGTTTTCTCATCGATACCGGAACGCCTGGTTATCGCGTGGTCAGAAGCATCGCGACCATCGCCGGCACCGAGCCTTGCGAGTTGGTTTTCGAAGATTGTCGCGTGCCCAAGTCGCAGGTGCTCGGCGAAGTCGGCAACGGTTGGGCGCTCAATCAAGCCTGGCTCGGCGCGCGGCGATTTCAAGTCGGTATTCGCGCCCACGGTATGTCGAAGCGCGTTCTGCGGACGGTCGGGGATTTGCTGCGCCACGAACCCTCTGAAGCGGAAAAGTTCAATGGCCGCATCGGCTATTTTCTCGGCGAGCTCGAAGCGTTGCGGATGTTGACGTATTTGGGCGCATGGAAGGCCGATAAGCAAGCTGGACGCGCGCGCCGAGGCGGCCAATGTCAAGTTGTTCGGTACCGAACTGCTGCATCGGGTCGTCGACTTTGCTTTGGAGGTTGCCGGGCCGGCGGCGCTGCGTAAGCGCCATGAGCTGGCGCGGGTGTTTCGTCACGCGCGCGGCCGGCGCATCGTCGAAGGACCGTCCGAAGTGCAGCGTCATATTATTCAGCGCGCGCTGTTTCGCGACGGCGTGGCCGCCTTGGAATTGCAATAAACAGGCTTGAGGCATGAGGCTTGAGGCATGAGCAAGACGGGACGGAAAACTGAAAGCGGATTGACTCACGGCTCACGCCTTTCGCCTCATGCCTGATATTTATGGACTTAAAACTTAGCGAAGAACAGAAGTTGATCAAAGAAACGGCGGCGCGGTTTGTCGATAAGGAACTGATCGGGCGCGAGGGCGCTTATCTAAAACAAGCGCGAGCCGTTCTTGCCGCCCGGCGATCCGGCGCGGCGCGATCTCGACGCCGCGGTTCGCGAAGAATTGACCGAACAGGCGCGCGCGGGTTGGTCTCTGGAGTTTGGAGTTGCCGGAAAGCCTCGGCGGCTCGGCCATGAGCGCGGTCGATCGGGTGTTGATCCATCGCGAGTTTGGCCGTTCGGTGTTGCCGTTTCGACCGGTTTCGATCCCGGGGTTCATGTTCGAAAGCAAATACGGCGCCGACCTTGCGGCGGGCAATCTCGAGCTTACGTTGGCTTTTGACGAAGCGCACAAAACCGGTGAGCTTGGCGGTCTGCAAACGTTGTATCGGCAAGAACCGACGGGTTGTATCCTGCGCGATTCGACCATCGACGTTGTCGACCCACACGCCGACCTGTTTTTGTTTCCGGCGCGGGAACAAGGGACGCGGCGCTTGGGTTTGTTTGCGATCGATCGCGACACGCCGGGGGTGGTCATCGACGATGAAGTCGATCTCACGACCGATGCCACGGTGGCGCGTTTGATGTTGCGGCAGTGCAAGATCCCCAACGAGCAATTGCTGGGCTACGAATATGAAGCCGGCGCGGTGATCGCCACCGAGCAATTAAACATCGCCGCGCGTTGTCTGGGAATCGGCATCCGATGTCTTGCCGCATCCATCGAGCATGCGCGCAATCGCGTCACCTTCGGCCGCCGTCTCGCCGAGCGTCAGGCGATTCAATGGATGCTCGCCGATCTGTCGGTGGATCTGCGCACTTGCACCTGGCTGACGCTCGAAGCAGCCGCGTGCGCGGATCAGAGCTTGCCTTATTTTGACGAAGCGGCGCTGGCAAAAAAACGCGCCGCGAACATGGCCTTTCAAGCCGCCGACACGGCGATCCAAATTCACGGCGGCTACGGTGTCTGTAAAGAATTTCCCTTCGAAGGATTTTATCGCGAAGCGCGCATGATGCGGCTGCTTTACGGCCGGCGAAGAAGAATTGGATCGAGCGGTGGGAGAAAAATTCATCAGGCGTGAGGCTTGAGGCATGAGGCTAGAGAGACGCTGACCCTCGTCTTACTCGAGCCTGTCGCCTCGCGCCTCATGCCTTCGATTGAAAGGAGCACCAATGCGCAGAAAAAAAGTGTGTTTTGTCGGTTATGGTTCGACGGAATATTCGCGCAACTCCGAAGCCTCGGCACTGTCGTATTATGCCGATGCGATTCGGGCGGCGCTGAAGCAGACCGGGCTCAATAAGAAAGAGATTCGTGGATTTTCAATTACCACGCAGGCCAGCCCCGACTATTCGCCGCACGTGGCGGAGCAGTTGGGTTTGGAAGTCGACTGGGTTTTGAACGGCGATTACGGTGGCGCGGGCGGCGTGATGAGTGTGAGGCGCGCGGCGGACGCCATTGAATGCGGCCATATCGACTTGGCTGTTCTGGTCGGCGGCAATTCCTTTGACCGAAGCACGCCGACGCAGCGCCAACTCGAATACCAGCGCGGCAATTTCGTCGATGTGTTCGGCTACGGCGGGCCGAATTCTTTGATGGCTTTGATTCAAAGACTGCACATGGAGCAATACGGCACGACGCTGGAACAAATCGGCAAAATCGCCATCGCCCAGCGCTTCAACGCCATCAACAATCCGCAAGCGTTGTTCCGTAAGGCGATGACGATGCAGGATTATTTAAATTCGCGGATGATTTCCGACCCGGTCCGGCTGTTCGATTGCGTCATGCCCTGTTCCGGCGCGGAGTGCGTCATCCTGGCCTCTGAGGAGAAGGCCAAACAAATTACCGACAAACTGGTTTATCTTGTCACCGACGCAGAGATCTCGCATTATCAGGTAGCCAACATGCTGCCCGACAAGACCACCTTCGGCAGAAGGTCGTCGGCGAGCGGATATTCAAAGAGATCAAGCACGAAGATATCGATCTGCTGGAAATCTACGACGACTACCCGATCGCGGTGATGATTCAGATCGAAGATCTCGGGTTCTGCAAAAAAGGCGACGGCGGTAAGTTCGTCGACGCCCATGATCTGACTTACCAAGGCGATTTTCCGGTGAACACCGGCGGCGGTGAACTGTCGGTGGGGCAGGCGGGACTGGCGGGAGGATATCTGCACATCGTTGAAGCGCTGCGGCAATTGCGCGGCGAAGCCGACGGACATCAAGTGAAAAAAGCCGAGCGGGCCTTGGTCACCGGCATCGGTTGGCTTAACTACGGCCGCAACCTCGGCACCACCGCGGCGTTGGTCATGGAAAGGAGAAAATAATGGCGGAAGCAAGGATGCCGCAAAAAAGTCTGCCGAAAATCAATAAAGTCGATCAAGCGTTTTGGGAAGGCGCGGCCAACGGCAAGTTTCTACTACAGAAATGCAAGAGCTGCGGCAAAGTCCAATTCTTCCCGCGCGTCGCCTGCGTCGATTGTTTCGGCGAACTGGACTGGATCGAGTCCAAGGGCACCGGCAAGATGCATACCTTTACTTTGGTGCGCGTCCCGCGCAATCCGGCGTTCAAAGACGAGACGCCGATTTATTATATCAATGTGATTTTAGATGAAGGAGTGATCGTCGAAAGCCGGTTAGTGGGAGACACGAAAGAAAAAGTAAAGATGGGCGACCGGGTCAAGGCGGTATTTCAGCAGACCCACGATCCGGAAATAAAACTGCCGTGTTTTGAGCTGGTGAATTAGTCGTTGCGTGCCCTCACCCTAACCCTCTCCCAGGGGGCGAGGGAATCGAAGCGCAGACGTTCCCGGAGAGTGAGCGCTAAATGCTGATCCTAACGAATGCATAGTTACAAGCACTCTTCACGGCTGTGAGAGGAAGGGCTGAGGTCTCTGTAGGTGTTAACTTTCTCCAGGCTGATGATGACTGGCGCGCCGGTGAGCCGGGTCTACAGCTGCAGATTGTGCGATCGCTTATTACACCGCTTAAGCGGTCCACGCTGTCGGAAGAGCGACGGCGGAACTGAAAGTTTTCTTTGGCGCGAACGACAAAGAAATCCAGTGCCTGGTGAAGGACATACAGACGTTCAAAGTCGATGTGGCCCGATACATCACCAGGAAAGTTCCGGGCTCGGCAATCAGCATCGAGCAAATGAACATCGCCGACTTTGGCTTGAGTGATGTCGTAAAATCGGAATAGAGCTTTGAACTTGATCAGTGTGTGAAGCTCGACGGCACCCTTGGTTCGCATGTAGGTGGCCCAGGGAAAACACTCAGAAACAGATCGCTGGTGGTGGCGTCCAGAACATAAATAGTACACTCCAAATCCAATCCAAAATCGGTGTCGGCGTTTAGCGGCCGAGCGATGTCGATCAGAGTACGGGCAAAGTCGGCGAAGATTCTGCAATCGCGCCGCTCGTCGGCGTCGGCCAGAGATGGAGCGTCGGATGGTGGCTTTGAAGCCGCATTGATAGAGCCCTCACCCTTCCCTCATCCCGGGGGGCGAGGGTTAGATGACGTGCGATTTTTGATTGGGGATTCAAGCAACGGAGAAGTGGCAATGAATGCGACAAATAAAGCCTTGCAGGAGTTTTGTTCTTTACGGTGTTGCTGTTCCCGTTGCTGTCTCTGCGCAATCCAAACCCCTCCGCGATCTCAACGTCGCCTATCCGTTCGGCGGTTCGACGAGTTTTTTCTGGGTGGCGCAGCGCTCGGGGGCGTTTGAAAAGTACGGCATCCGCGATCAAGCCGATCTTTATTCGCGGCGGAGTGTCAGGGCGTGCAGGCGCTGCTCTCCAAAGACGTGTTGGTCGAATTGCAAGGCGGGGCGGCGATCGTCAGCGCCTGGGCGCAAGGCGCCAAAGAATTGAAATACATCGGCGCCGTCGGCAATAAGCTGGATTATATTCTGGTCGCCAACAAAAATATTCGAACTCCGGCGGACTTGAAGGGCAAACGAGTCGCGGTAAGCCAGATCGGCTCCAGCTCGGATTTCGTTGCGCGGTATGCGTTGCGTCAGGTCGGCTCTCAATCCGGAAAAAGATGTGCGATCGTCGCGCTGGGGCCGGCCGGAGAACGCTGGGCGGCATTGCAGGGCGGGCATGTTGACGCGACCATCGTGCAACCGCCGCTGACTTTGCTAGCGCGCAAGGCAGGGCTCTCGATATTCATCGATTTGCCAAAGTCGATTTCGAGTACACGATCTCCGGAGTGGTGACGATCGACATCGTTCATCCGCTCCGAGCCTGAGACTGTCATGAATTTCATGCGCGGGTCTGGCCGACGGCATGGATTTTTATCGCGACGAGCGCAATAAAGATAAAGTTCGTGCGGATTCTCGGCGAGTATTTCAGATCCAACGCAACCGAAGAGCTCGAAGAAACCCGGCGCGCGTACAGCCAGGTCACGCCAGGATTGCCGCTGATTACCGCCAAGTCGATCGAGAATGTGATCGCCAATGATAAAAATCTCGCCGGCATGGGATTGAAGCCGGAGGAAATTTGGACTTGTCTTTTTTGCAGAAACTGCAGCAGGAGAGAAAAGCCAAACGTTAGGAAGGTGAATGCAATGGATTTTCAAACGATATTATTCGAAGCGCGCGATCAGATCGCGTACGTCACCTTCAATCGGCCGGAGTCGATGAACGCGATGAACCGGCAGATGACCCAAGATTTGATCGAAGCCTGCCGGCAGATCGAAGAAGACGGCGGTATTCGCATCGCGATATTCACCGGCGCCGGCGAAAAAGCATTTTCAGCCGGCATGGATCTGAAAGAGCGCGCCGAAACGGCGTTTTCGCCGATCGAGCGGCGTCAGCAGAAATTGACCAATAAAATTTATACCCAGGCGCGCGCGGTGGCGGCGATCACCAAACCGACCATCGCCGCGATCCGCGGTTATTGTGTGGGCGGCGGATTGGAATTCGCTCTGGCCTGCGATCTTCGGGTGGCGGCGGAAGACGCGAAACTCGGACTGACCGAAGTCCGGCGCGGCATCATCCCCGGCGCGGGCGGCACGCAACGATTGACGCGCGCCGTGGGCGTGACCAAAGCGATGGAAATGTGCCTCACCGGCGATACCGTCAGCGGTCTCGAAGCGAAAGCTCTCGGGCCTGGTGAATAACGCGGTGCCGTCGGCCGATGTGATCAAAGCTGCCGAGGATCTGGCCGGCCGCATACTCAAAGGCGCGCCGATGTCGGTGGCGTTTATCAAAGAAGCGATCAAGAAGGGCGTGGAATTGCCGCTCGAAGAAGGATTGCGGCTGGAAGCGGATCTTTCGGCGTTGATCGGCAGTACGGAAGATGCCAAGGAAGGACCGCGCGCCTTTGCCGAGAAGCGCGCGCCGGTGTGGAAGGGGAAATAGGCGATAAGTGTTCAGGATTTGCGATCGTTCGAATTGTCAGAACTGCGAACTCTGATTCGGGCTCGCGCGCTTGCGCTTGCAACCGATAATCGAACATCCAGAATCGAAAATCAAAATGGAGCATAATGGCAGACGAAAAAGTTTTGTACGAAGTTAAAGATAAAATCGCCTGGATCACTCTGAATCGGCCGGAGTCGTTGAATGCGGTGAACCGCGACATGGTGAAAGCGATCGTCGGATTATTGCCGCGACGGCGGAAGAAGATCAGAGACGTCCAGGTCGTCATATTCAAGGCCAACGGTGAGCGCGCGTTTTCCGTCGGCGGCGATATCAAGGATCGCGCGCGGAAGAACGCCACTGGAGGTGGAACAAGCGCGAATCGCCGTTGGTGCAGCGCCAGGCGAAACATACCGCGATTCCGGGAACTCCGGCGCCGGCGATTGCAGCGATGAATAAGATCACCATTGCGCTGCTTCATGGCTATACCGTCGGCACGGGGCTTGTTGATGAGTTTGGCATGCGACATCCGCATTGCGGCGGAAGGGGCGCGGCTCGGCGTGAGTGAAGTGCGCCTTGGTTTCATGGCAGGTTCGGGTGGAACGCAGCGCATGCCGCGGCTGGTCGGCATTCCGAAAGCCTTGGAAATCTGTCTTTCCGGCGAGCTTTACGATGCCGCGGAGTGCTACCGCATCGGCTTGGTCAACCAGCTAGTGCCGTACGATCAGCTCATTCCAGCGGCGAGAAAAATGGCGCAGTCGTTTCTGAAAGGCGCGCCGCTGGCGTTGCGCTATATAAAAGAAGCGATTTATAAAGGCAGCGAAATGACGCTGGATCAGGGGCTGCGCTACGAGTCCGATCTTCAGAGCATGGTGATGCAAACCGAAGACGCGAAGGAAGGGCCGCAAGCGCATTCGTCGAAAAGCGGCCGGCGAATTGGAAAGGGAAATAGGCATTTTGGATTGCAACGTTCGAGTTCGCTTGAGGCGTGAGTTTCGGATTGTTCTGATCGTCGCGACCTCGATGTCCGATGTTTCACGCCCTGGTTGCGGCATCTCCGCAATCTGAGATCGAACATCTAAAATTGAGAATGAGCACAACAGTTCCATTGTTAATGGGCGACGGTTTGCGCCGGAACGCTTGGAAGTTTCCGCTCAAGATTGCCGCGAAAGATCGATTTCGCGAGATACAATTATGGCGAGCTGAACTCGATCGTGTGAACCAGCTCGCCCATCGCGTTGATTGCCCTCGGCAGTGCGGCCGAGGCGACGCGGTCGCTTTGTCGGTGGGCAATCGGATCGAGCATCTGGAGATCATCTTCGCCACGGCGAAGATCGGCGCGCTGGCGATTCCTCTCGATGTCAAATGGAAGGCTCTCGAGTTGGCGTCGGTGCTCGCTGCATTCGAGCCGCGTCTTATCATTCTGCAGGACGATTGCGTCGCGGAGTTCGAAAACGGCAAAGACTCTCAAGAATTTGAATTTTCTAAAGTCGATCTCGCTCTCTTCGGATCTAAGTTACAGCGGTCTGCTCAATGGGCAGGCGCCGAGGAGCCCGACGTCGAGGTCGACGAGGACGATCCGTTCGCGGTCTTGCTCACTTCGGGGACGACGGGATTTCCCAAGGGCTGTCTGGCGACGCAAAGGACATTCGTCTTTCACTGCATCAATAACGCCATCGAGAAAGGCCTGGGCGCGCACGATACGGCGATCCTGTCATCGCCGATTTATTTCAATGCCGGACGATCGTTCACGCTCGGAATCATTTATTTCGGCGGAACGATGATCTTGCACGAACAATTCGACGCCGAGGAAGTCCTCAAGACGGTCGAACGGGAGAAAGTCACTTATGTCGGCGCCGTGCCGACGATGTGCGAGCGCATGCTGCACGTGCTGGAAATCAAAAAATATGACACCCGGTCCCTGCGTTGTCTGGCGATCACCGGCGGCAAAGTGCATCCGGCGGTGCTGGAAGCTCTGAGAAAAAACTATCACGCCGAATATTTACCGAACCTATGCGTCGACGGATTCGGGCCAGATGGCGATCTCGAAACCGGCCGATATGGACACCAAGCCCAACGCCGCGGGACGGCCGGTCTGGTGTGTCGATCTGCGAATTGTCGATGACGACAACAAGCCCGTAAAAGTCGGCGAGGTCGGCGAAATCATTTGCCAAAGCCCGTTGGCGACGCATGGCTATTACAAAAATCCGGAGGCGACCAATGCATCGTTTCGCGACGGCTGGTTTTACACCGGCGATCTCGGCTATTTCGATGAAGAAGGCTATCTCTTCGTCGCCGGCCGGAAGAAAGACATGGTCAAGAGCGGCGGCATC
The DNA here is from genome assembly GCA_963811315.1 of uncultured delta proteobacterium. Taxonomy (GTDB): domain Bacteria; phylum Desulfobacterota; class Binatia; order UBA9968; family UBA9968; genus DP-20. The sequence continues at coordinate 19,448 of CAWERH010000034.1, read as the reverse complement.
AGTATCTATCCGCTGGAGATCGAAAGCGTGATTTATAGCCATCCGGAGATTTTGGAGGCCGCGGTGATCGGCGTTCCCGATGCGCAATGGGGCGAGGCAGTTGACAGCCGTGATTGTGCTTAAAGACCGCGCGAATGTGAGCGCGGAAGCATTGCAGCAATATTGCAAAGAGCGCCTCTCGTCGTACAAAGTGCCGAAGTCGGTGCTTTTCGTCCCGTCTCTACCGCACACCGAAGTCGGCAAAGTCAACAAAGTCAAAGTGCGGGAGATGTTGATAAACGAAACGGTTGCGCTGGGCTTAGACCGGCCATCAGGTTCGTTCGATCGGTAGCGGAAGGTCATCCGTGAACGATACTACCCTGTCATGAATTGCATCCATGATTTGACCAGGGTGCATTCTCTTCAAAGTGGATTGGTATTGAAGGAGGGACGATGACGACCAGGAAAAACCCGCAAGATACCCTCGAACCCCTCAAGAGCTCGACGGATTCAATGGCCGTGAACTCGCGGCAGGAACTGCGCCAACGGGCGGACCAAAGAGCCCGCATGCTCGCGTCCATCGATCTCGCAAGAAACTCTCACTCGACGAAGCCCGGCATCTGATCGACGAATTTAGCGCGCATCAGATCGATCTCGAAATGGAGAACGAAGAACTCCGGCGGACGCAGGTCGCGCTCGAGGAATCGCAGTGCCTGGTATTTCCGCCTCTATGAACTTGCACCCTTGGCGTACTTCACTCTGACCGAACAGGATGTAGTTCTGGCGGCTAATCAGCGCGCCCAGACATTATTGGGAGTCTCCCCGAGATACCTTGGTCGATCGTCCGCTGACCGAATTCGTCTCGCCCGAGGATCTGGAGATCTATGCCCGCTGCTCGTCAACGATTTTCGATGACCGGCCGAGTCACAGGCCTACGATCTGCGCATGGTGCGGCAGGATGGCTCGCGGTTCTGGGCGCGGATGACGATGACAAGCGTTGAAAGCGAGGGCGCTCACATATGCGGTGTCACGATCAGCGAGATCACCGCGCGCAAAGAGGCCGAGGAAGGGCTGAAGTTGTTTCGCGCGTTACTCGATCAGGCCAACGATGCCATCGAGGTTATCGACCCGGTAACGGCTCGCTTCCTAGACGTCAACGAAAAAGCCTGCTCGAGTCTCGGCTACACCAGGCAAGAGCTTCTAACTCTGACCGTTCACGACGTCGATCCCATTGCATCGTTGCCGGTCTACACCCAGCACATGGCACGGTTGCGCGAGAACGCGACCTCGACTCTCACGCTGGAAAGCGTGCATCGCCGCAAGGACGGCTCGACCTTTCCGGTGGAGGTCAACATACGCTTGATCCAGCTCGATCGGGAGTATGCCCTGGCGATCACGCGCAATATCGGCAAGCGCAAACAGGCCGACGAAGGGCGGCGAAAACTGGTCAAACAGCTGGTCCAGTCGCAAACAAAACTGCGCGCGTTGGTGGCGGAGATCTCTAAAGCTGAGGAGCGTGAGCGGCGGCGATTGGCCGCCGAGCTCCATGACGGACTAGCCCAAACTCTGACCTTGATTCGCATGTGTCTGAGCCGCGCGGGAAACACTGGCTTCAGCGGACGAAGTTCGCCGAGTGCTGAAGGAGGCGGAACCCTATGTCGATATTTCGATCGATTACACCCGGTCACTGATGGCGCAGCTCAGTCCCCGGGTGTTGTACGATTTCGGTGTGCCGGCAGCGCTCGCCTGGCTGGGCGAGCAAATGCGGCGGTACGGTCTGACCGTCGAGGTCGCCGGCGAGCCCGACGATTTCGAGCTTGACGAGGATCATGCGGTGCTGCTCTTTCAGTGCGCGCGCGAGCTGCTCTGGAATGTGGTCAAGCACGCGCAGACGAACCGGGCAAAAATTTTCTATCGCTTGGGCGATGGCGAGCTTACGCTCGAAGTCAGCGATCGAGGCCAGGGGTTCGACGGGGCGCACTTCACTGATCGCAGTTCATCTGCCGAGAGATTCGGCCTGTTCAGCATCGGCGAGCGTTTGGAACTGCACGGCGGACGTCTCGATGTCGATTCCGTGCCCGGGCGTGGGACGCGAGCAACCTTAAGTATTCCCGTCGATCCGATGCGAAAATCGTCGACGCGTCCGTCGTCTCAGACGGTGGTGGAAAGCCCTTCCGCAGTGGTTAAGGAGTTGCGCGTTGCGCTGGTTGACGATCATCCTTTGTTGCGCGAAGGCCTGCGCAGAGTTATGGCCGTCCATAATGATCTCTGCGTGGTCGGCGAAGCTCAGGATGGTCTGGGCGCCATCGAGATGGCGCGCCAAACCAAGCCCGACGTGATCATAATGGATATCAACATGCCGCGCATGAATGGCATCCAGGCGACCAAGCGCATCCTCGAAGAACTGCCGGACACGGTCGTCGTCGGCTTGTCGGTGGCAAGCGATGCGTACATCGAGCAAGGGATGAAGAAAGCGGGTGCGTCCCGATGTGTCGCGAAAGCACGCGCCGGCGAGGAAGTGTACACGGCGATCATAAATGCCGTGGAAGAGCGCAAGAGAGCCAGCGTGGGATGACCGGCGATTTGCGGTGTGACCCGCGCAGATACACCGTTGAGGATTACGATGGCTGTGGTGAATTTTGCGATGCAGTTGTTTTGATAAATTTATATTATCGTCCCGACGGGTTGTGATCGAACCCCATCCGCGACAATCCGTTGAAAAATAGGAGGAGTGTCTATGAAGTCATTGACCTCGCGAATGCTAATTCTGCCGTGCTTCTTGATACTCCTTGCGGCGGCAGCTTCGGCGGCTGAAAAGCCCTTTTATCAGGGGAAAAACATCATCTTCCTGATCAACTTCGCGGCGGGCGGGCCGACGGATATCGAAGGTCGCATCGTCGCGCGCCATCTCGCCAAACATATTCCCGGTAATCCGACGATCATCGTGCAGAACATGGCGGGCGCCGGCGGCGTCACCGGGATTAATTTTCTCGGCGAAGCCGCCAAACGGGACGCCTTGACGTTGGGTTATTTTACCGGTCCCTACAACCATCATATGATGAAGAGCACGACGCTGCGCATCGATCTCATGAAAGTGCCGTTCATCGCTGCGGTGCAGGGCGTGACCGTGTGCTACATCCGGTCCGATACACCCCCCGGCATCAAGAAACCCACGGACATCGCCAAGGTCGAGCGCTTCCGCGCCGGCGGTTTGTCTTTCGACAGCAACAAGGACCTGCGCTTTCGTCTGGCCTTCGATATTCTTGGCGTGAAATACGATTACGTGACCGGTTACAACAGTAGTAACGACGCGCGGCTGGCGGTGCAGCGCAACGAGATTCAATACCACGACGAAAATATTCCCGGCTATCGCGGCGTGGTCGAGCCGCAATTGGTCAAAGCCGGTATCGTGACGCCGCTCTATTATCACGACGTCATCCGGCCCGATGGAACCATGGCAAAAAGTCCGGATTATCCGGAGCTGAATTCTTTTACCGAAGTGTACACGCAAATATTCAGCAAGGCCCCTTCGGGAATCAAATACGATGCGCTTACGGCAGCCAATATGGCGAGTCAGAATCTCAATCGGGTCGCCTTGCTACCGCCGGGCTCGCCGCGCGAGGCGGTGACCGCGCTGCGCCAGGCCTTTTCGGGGCTCTCCAAAGACGAGGAATTTATCGGCGAGGCGAAGAAAGTGATGCGTTTTCATCCGCGCTTCGAAACCGGCGAAGACGGCGAGAGGCTGCGCGACAAAGTCCTGCGCGCGCCGCCGGAAATCATCGAGTTTGTGCGCAAGTATGTCGAGGAGGCGAGGAAGTAATTTGGCGACCACACGGAAGTTCGGATCAGAGCCGGCAAACGGCCTTGGATCGAGATTTCATGACTGCGCTGCAACGGTGACAGCAAGCCGGGTCGACGCCGCGCTCATGCTGTGCCGCTTAGCTCGGATGCTGCGAAATAGGGTATACTATCATCGGGCGAGCGCCCGACATCATACCGAACTATAGCTCACCGAGATTCTGACGCCGCTGCCGAATCCGGCGAAATACCTGGATCACAGCTATGCGGAAGAGGCCTTGAAAGAATTGGGAAAACGATAAGTTCAAAGACAAACGGAAAGGCGGCAACACTCGATCCATGAATTGGCAACCACAACAACGCTATTTCGTTCACGATGGCTTAAAGCTTCATTACTGGGAATGGGGCGATCCTAAGCAAGACACTTATATTTTCGTTCACGGTGTTCGCGATCAGGGGCGGAGCTGGGAGCCGTTTCTCGATGTGTTGATCGCGCGCGGCGTGCCGATCAAGCACGCGGTGGCGCTGGATCTGCGCGGCCACGGCGAAAGCGAATGGCCGACCACGGGCCGCGGCTATCAGCACGAAGATTTTCTCACCGATCTCGCCGGCTTGGTGAAGCACTTGGACAAGGAGCCGGCCACGATCATCGGCCACTCGCTGGGCGGCAGCATGTGTCTGCTCTACGCCGCGGCGTTTCCGGAAAACGTCCAGCGCATGGTGCTGCTCGAATCGCTCGGTCCCTTCGCGCGCGCCGACGACGAAGTTCCGGAGATCATCGCCGAGCGCTTGACGGGTCGAAACTACGTCGAGATTCCGTTTCCCCATGAGACCTTGGAGTCGGCGGCCAAGTCGCTGCAGAAAACCTTTCCGCTGATTCCCGACGACGCGGCGCTGCACATGGCGCGTCACGGCACGCACTTCAAAGGCGGGCGCTACCGCTGGAAATACGATCCGATCCTGCGTTACCGCACGACCACGGCGATGTCGGAGGGGCAGATCGAAGCTTTCATCCGGCGGCTCAAATGTCCGATCCTGTTTGTCTACGGCACCGAGAGCGACTTCATGAAATCGGTGCGCGGCCACCGCGCGCAACTTTTTCCCAACGCGAAAATCGTCCCGGTCGAGGGCGCCGGCCATCATATTCCGCACGAAAAACCGGAAGAGCTGGCGGACGTGGTGGTGCCGTTCTTATTAAATGGGGATTAACTCGTTCCAGACGTTCCAAATGTTCAAGTCGTTCCAATCGTTTTCGGAAGGACGCAGTGATGCTTAGGTCAGGTCGCCTGTTCTTAACGACTGGAACGTTTGGAACCCTTGGAACGACTGGAACCATTATGAAAAAACGAGGTTGTCATGTATCTATCCGCTGAAAAAATCGCTGCGATGGAAGGGATCAGACGAGTTCACGACGCTGAATCCAGCCGCGATTCGGATCGACAAATCGCTCGGAGATGAAGCCGGGCTTAAGAACATGGGCATTCATCTGATCTCGATCGCGCCGGGGGATAAGTCGACGGAGTTTCATTCGCATAAATATGAAGACGAGGCGATCTACGTTTTATCCGGTAACGGACCAGAAGCGATCGGCGACGAAACGCATAAAATCGGACCGGGAGATTTTATCGGTCTGCCGGCGAGCGGTCCGGCGCACGAAACGATCAATGATGGCAAGGAGCCGCTGGTTTGTCTCGTCATCGGCCAAAGGCTGGCACAGGATGTGGTCGACTATCCGCGCAAAGGCAAACGAATGTATCGCAACAGCGGGCAGCGGGACATGGTCGACTTGGCCAATGTTGGAAATCGGTAAACGTCGCCAACCCTCTGCGCTTGAGAGACTCGAATCGTGCTGATCAACTGCGTTGCCTATGAGGACGGGCGTAAGCTCGCCGATATCCCTGTCAGCGAAATTCATTCGTACATTGCACGGCGCGATTGCTTTGTTTGGGTTGCGCTCAAAGATCCGGAAATGGGCGAGCTGGAGGCGATGCAGCAGGAGTTCGGCTTGCACGATCTGGCGGTGGAAGACGCGCAGCAGGGCCACCAGCGCCCGAAGATCGATGAATATGGCCATTCCCTTTTCGCCGTGCTGCACATGGTCGAGAACGGCGAGGAAGAGCTCAACGTCGGCGAGGTCGGGATTTTTGTCGGCGCCAACTACGTGCTTTCGGTGCGCCATCGCGCCAAACAAGGATTTGTCGATGTGCGCCGGCGCTGCGAGGAGGAGCCGGAATTGTTACGCCATGGGGCGGCCTACGTGCTCTATGCCTTGATGGATGCGGTGGTGGACCGTTACTTTCCCGTGCTCGATGCCATCGATACGGAATTGGAGCAAGTCGAGGAGAAAATCTTTGCCAAGAACACCGAGCGGGCGAGCATCGAGGCGCTTTACGAAATCAAGCGAAAGCTGACGACGCTCAAACATGCGACCGAACCTCTGCTGGAAGCGGTCGGTCGGCTTTACGGCGGGCGGGTGCCCCAGCTTTGTCTGGGGCTGCAAGACTATTTTCGCGATATCTCGGATCACTTGGTTCGGCTCAACCAGTCGATCGACAGTTTGCGCGACATGGTGACCACCGCCATATCGGTGAGCCTTTCGCTGATTACGCTGCAAGAAAACGAAGTGACCAAACGTCTCGCCGCCTACGGCGCGCTGATCGCGGTGCCGACCTTGATTGCCGGCATCTACGGCATGAACTTCCAATACATGCCGGAGATTCAATGGGTGCACGGTTATCCGGTCGCCTTGTTGTTGATGGCGTTCGTCGATCTCTATATGTTCTTCCGCTTTCGCAAAGCCAAATGGCTTTAGCTTCCCAGCCGCAAAATATTTTTCCCGCTCCACGCTCAGCGTTTGATGATTCCCCCAAAGTTCTGATAGTCAGATAGGAACTGCTTTTGCACTTTAGGAGGAGTTTCATGGCTGAGCTGACAACGATCTTGCAAAAAGTCGACGAAGGCGCGGGCATCGCCTGGTTGACCTTCAATCGCCCGGAGAAAAAAAACGCTTTGAGCCAACGGCTGCTTGACGAATTGATCACGGCGCTCAAACAATTGGCCGACAACGAAAAGATCAAGTGCGTCGTCACAACCGGTTCGGGAGATTCCTATTCTTCCGGCTTGGATCTTTACGATTTGCGCGAATCCTGGAAGCGCAAACGCAAGTGGGACCACGCGGGCTCGACCTACGAGGTCGTGCGCGTACTGCGGAGCATGCCGCAGGTAACGGTGGCGTCGGTGCGCGGTTGGTGCCTCGGCGGCGGCTTGGCGCTGATCAACGGCCATGACCTTTGCATCGCCGCGGAGTCTTCGCACTTCGGCATGCCCGAAGTGATCCGCGGCAGTTATGGCGCGGTGGCGACCTCGACGTTGTTTCACAGCGGGATTCCGGTCAAGAAAGCTTTCTACATTCAACTCACAGGAAGAAATCTCACGGCGGCGCAGGCGGAGCGCGTCGGCATAGTCTCCGAGACTGTGCCCGACGATCAGTTGGCGCCGTTCGTCGAGCAGCTGGCAACGGAACTCGGCAGCCGCAACGCGGTGACGCTCGAAAGCGCCAAGATCGCCGCGTACATGCAAAAAGACATGGATTTTCTCACCGCGCTCAAGACCGACGATCTGGTTTCGCACCGGATGCGTTACTACACCAATCCGCTGAGCGATGTGGAAGGTTATCTGCACTCGCAAAAAGGCGGCGGCACGACCGGCTATGTGAAGCCGGAGGATCGGAAGAAATAGAGTCGTGAGTAACGAGTGCTGAGTACTGAGTCGGAAGATGGCAGCAGACGAGACGTTCTTCTGCCTCTTGCTCGAATGCACGTCAGGACTCAGCGACCTCAGGTACCTCAGTCACTGATTCTCAGGAGGTTCTAACTGAATGCTGCACACGCCATTATGTGATTTGCTGAATATCCAATATCCCATCATCCAAGCCGGCATGGGCTGGGATAAAGAAGGCCTGACGACGCCGCCGGCGTTGGTCGCCGCGGTGTCGAATGCCGGTGGCTTGGGCTGCATCGGCGGCAGCTCGATACGGCCTGAAGTCATCCGCGAACGTATCCGAGCGGTGCGGCAACTGACGGACAAACCCTTCGGCGTCGACATCACGTTGCCAAAGATGGAAGATGTGAAAATTCCCGACCCCGACGAAGTGCACAAAGAGATCCAAGAAAAGTTTCCCAAGCACGCCAAGTTCAACGACGAGCTGATTCCGAAGCTCGGCTTGACGCCGCAGCCGCCGGATCGCAAAAGCTGGGTGAAAACACCAGCGGCAACGCGCGAACAGCTCAGAGTGATTCTCGAAGAGAAAGTGCCGATCTTGATCATCGGCCTGGGCGATACCGCCGAAGTCGTGCCGCTAGCGCACGAGCGCGGCATCAAAGTCATGGCGCTTGCCGGCGCGGTCAAGCATGCGCTCAGCCATGCGCGCAAAGGCGCTGATGTGATTATCGCCCAGGGCTATGAAGCGGGCGGCCACACCGGAACGATCGGCAACTTTCCTTTGATTCCGCAGATCGTCGACGCTGTGAGACCCATGCCGGTGGTTGCCGCCGGTGGTATCAGCGACGGCCGCGGCGTAGCGGCGGCGCTGGCCTTGGGCGCGGTGGGGGTTTGGTGCGGTACGACATTCTTGGTGACGCGAGAGGGCGGTATCAATCCGATTTATAAAAAGCAGATCCTCAATGGCAGCTCCGAAGACTTTGTGCGTACGGCCTACACCAGCGGCCACTTTGCACGCCACTATCGCAGCGAAGTCATCAAGGCTTGGATGAGCTCCGGGCTTGAGGCCATGCCGACGCCCTACCAGGGCAACGCGATGGACGAAGTCCGGCGCGCGGCCGAAACGGCGGATCGTGTCGATCTATTGCACGTTCCCGGCGGGCAGGTTGCCGGAATGTTGAGCGAGGAGCGCAACAACGTCCCCGCCAAGGAGATCGTCGAGCGCATGGTTTCAGAGGCGGCGCAGATTCTGAACGACATGCGGAGTCGCTACGTGGGAGCATGAGAAAAGCACGAAATGCGAATATCGAAATCCGAAATAGGCGAAATCTTAAATGACCGTGGCAAATCCACAACGAATACAGACGAATTTGTTTGGAGCATTTCAGATTCTGGATCATTTGGATTTGTTTCGAACTTCGGATTTCGTGCTGCGGATTTGCAGCGTCTTTGGCTTAAGAAAGTAGAATTTTAAGGAAGGAACATGAGCGTGGCATTTCTCCAAGGATATCGAGCGTTGGATTTAACCGGACTGAGCGGCCAGCTGTGCGGCCGCATGCTTGGCCGATCTCGGCATGGAAGTCATCAAGATCGAACCGCCGGGCGGCGATCCGGTGCGCAACCTGGCGCCGTTTATAAAATCCGCCGACGGCAAATCGCTGAGCACGGCCTTTGCGCATCTGAACGCCGGTAAAGCGAGCAAGGTTGTCGATTTGACCAACGAAGCGGGCAAGGCCGCGTTCCGCGAGTTGGTGAAAAGCGCGGATGTGGTGATCGAAAGCTTTCAGCCCGGGCGAACTGGACGCCAAGGGACTCGGCTACAAAGATCTCGCGGCGATCAATCCGGGAATTGTCATGGCGTCGATCACCGGTTTTGGCCAGACCGGTCCGAAGAAAAATTTCGCCTGCAACGATTTGGTCGCGCTCGCCGAGAGCGGCTTTTTATATATTGCCGGCGATCCGTCGTTGCCGCCGTGCCGGCCGCCGGAGACCCAGGCGTATTATTTCGCCAGCTTGTTCGCTACGGCGGGGTTGCTGGCGGCGCTGTATCGGCGCGAGCGCACCGGTCAGGGCGATCACGTCGACTCGTCCGATGCAGGAAACTCTGGCGACCCAAGAGCATATCATTCGCCTGTGGGCCAACGAGCAGCAGATTGCCAAACGCGCCGGCAGCCAGCACGGTTCGGTGGCGCCGGCGAAAATCTTCTCCTGCCGCGACGGCTACGTTTATCTTTACGTGACGCGGCAGCATTGGAAATTATTTTTGAGTATCTGGACGGATCATCCCGCCGTGTTCGATGCGCCGGACTGGCTGAATAACCTTTACCGGCGCGCCCATGTGGACGAGCTCAATCCCGCTCTCGAAGCGTACCTCGGTAAATTCACCATGGCCGAAATCACCGAGCTGTTGCAGGCGAAAGGCATTCCTTGTGTGCCGGTGAACACGCCGATGGGTTTCGCCAACGACGAACAAGTGCGCGGACGGGGTTTTATGGCGCCGGTGCAGCACGCCGGCTTCGGCGGCACGACGCAGCCGGCGATGCCGTTCGTGATCGACGGCGCACGGCCGTCAGTGGGCAGTGTGCCGCTGCTCGATAGCTGGCTGCCCCTCTTCCATCTCCCCCGTCGCGGGGGAGAAACGAAAGGGGCCGATGACGCGATCGACTTCCGCGCAGAGCAGCGGCAACGGGCCGCTGGAAGGCATGCGCATCGTCAGCTTCGATCACGTGCTCGCCGGGCCTTACGGTACGACCATTCTCGCCGAGTTAGGCGCAGACGTGGTCAAAGTGGAATCGAGCAAAGGCGGCATGGACCCGTTTCGATTCTTCGGCACGGGCGAGGACCCGAATCTCTCGCCGCGCTTTCTTGAGTTCAACCGCAACAAACGTTCCTTCACAGTCAATCTCAAACATCCCAAGGGGCAGGGCGTATTGCACGATCTGGTCGCCAAGGCCGACGCCGTGCTCGACAACTACAGCGTCGACGTCGTCGAACGTATCGGTCTCGGCTACGAGCAACTGTGCCGAGTCAAACCGGATATCGTCAATCTGCGCATGCCCGGTCTTGGCACCACCGGCCCCAAGCGACATTTCTCGACGGTCGGCGTCAATATTACTTCGTTTACCGGTCTGACCTACATGTGGAATCACCCGGGCGTCACCAACCCGCCCATCGGTTCGCAGACGGTATTTCCCGATTATGTTTCGGGAACGCTGTGCGCGATCATTATTATTTCCGGCGTGCTGCATCGGGACCGTCAGAAGAAAGGCGCGTTCATCGACCTGGCGCAGTCCGAGGCAACGGCGTTTATGATCGGCGCGAATCTGATGGAGGCGGCATCGACCGGAATCAATCCTGAGCCGGTGGGCAATGCTTCCCCGGCCGCGGCACCGCACGATTGTTACCCGTGCAAAGGCGACGACCGCTGGTGTGTAATCGCCGCGGAGAACGAGGAACAGTGGGCCGCCTTGGCGAAGATTGTCGGGCCTGAGCTTGCCGCCGACGCGCGCTTTAAGACGCTCGATGATCGGCTGCAACACCGCGCCGAGCTGAGCGCTGTCATCGCGCGCTGGACCGCCGACCAGGACGCCTCGGCGATCAGGGACCGCTTGCAGCAAGCCGGCGTGCCGTGCGGCGTGGTGCAAACCGGCGAAGATCTCTGCAACGACCCGCAGCTCAAGGCGCGTGGGTTTATCGTCGCCGTGGAAAATGCGCGCTTGGGCCGCGTCGTGTTGCCGAACTTCCCGCTGCAATTCGCCAACGCGAAACTAACCCGTCGCTGGGAATTTCCCGTCCTGGGCCGCGACACCGAGGCCGTGCTGCGCGACGTGGTCGGCTACGACGAAGCGACGATCGCCGCGCACAAGGCGGATGGAGTGTTGGAATAGAAAAGAGTACTGAGTGCTGAGCGATGAGTACTGAGTGCTGAGTTCGGGGAGACAGTCTCGCTCAGTACTCAGGTCCTTCATACTCAGGACTTCTTAGCTGGGAGGTAAATCATGCGACGATTCGTGCTGACGATAGTATTTCTCGTTAACCTTGAGTGCGGTTGCGTCTGCGCAGACCAAGTCGGTCGGCGATCTGGCCAACTACCGCGGCGCGGATCGCGAGGAGATGCTCAAGGCGGGCGCCAAAAAGGAAGGCAAGCTGGTTTGGTACACCAGCCTGACGGCGCACCGCGATATCGCCAATGTTTTCGAAGCCAAATATCCCGGCATCAAAGTGGAAACTTATCGCGCCGGTTCGACCGATTTGACGCGCCGTCTGCTGACCGAGGGACAAACCAAACGAAACATCGCCGATCTGATCGAAACTACCCCCGGGACGCTGATGCTATTGCGCGAAAGCAAATTGCTCATGCCTTATTTTTCGCCTCATCTCGCGCAGTTTCCTGACGATGCCAAAGAGGAAGCCGACAAAGGCCGGGTGCTGTGGACCACCGACCGCGAATCCATCGTCGGCCTTGGCTACAATCGTAATCTGATGCGCGCCGCCGACGTGCCGAAAAACTTCGCCGAGCTGGTCAAGCCGGAGAACAAAGGAAAGATTGCGGTCAGCGGAGACGTTACCGGTGTGCGCTTCATCGGCGCGATGATCAAGGCCAAAGGCGAAGAGTTCATCAAGCAACTGCGCGGCGCTCGACATCAAGATGCACATGATCTCCGGCGGCGCGATGCACGAGCTGATGGCGGCGGGCGAGATGCCGATGTCGATCTCGATCTTTCGCAATCATGTGCTCTCGGGCAAGCCCAAGGGCGCGCCGACGGAATGGGTGCCGATGGATCTCAATCCGACCAACGCCGGCGGCGTAGCGCTGCCGAGCGGCACCAACAGTCCCCATGCGGCGCTGTTGTTCACCGATTTTCTGCTCAGCCCGGAAGGGCAGAAGATTTTCGAAGAGAAGTTTCGCTTCGCGACCTCAACGAAAAACTACGGCTTTAAACGCTGGTATCCGGAAAAAGGCCTGACCATCGAACAATACGAAAAATCAGAAGACCGTTGGAAGAAATTATTGCATGACTTGGCCCGGCGCTAGGTTAGTTTCAAGTGAGTCTTGATTGACTGATGGTTGTCATTCTGAGGCAACGCCGAAGAATCTCGTCTGCATTGGAGAGAGATCCTTCGCTGCGGCTCAGGATGACAGATGGAGAGACCTCGCACGTCAACAGATTCGTTAGCCGATTGACAGCTTTTGCTGAGCTGGAGTAGGACGAAGAAACAAAGTCTCGTTAAATTTTAAGGAGGAATGGCAATGGCGAATTATCAGACTCTACTGGTAGACAATAAAGACGGCGTGACGACGATTACTTTAAATCGTCCGGAGAAGCGCAACGCAATGAGCCCGCAGCTTCATCGCGAGATGTACGACTGTTTGACGGATTTGCGTTACGACAAGGAAACCCGCGTGATCATCATCACCGGCGCCGGCGAAAGTTTTTGCGCCGGACAGGATCTCAAGCAATATTTCATCGAAATGGATTCCCAGCCGGAGCGCGTGCGCGACGAAGTGCGCGAGAAATCGCGCCAATGGCGCAACGAGATCCTGCGCAAAATGCCGCAGCCGGTGATCGCCAAAATCAACGGCTGGGTGTTCGGCGGCGGGTTTACCGTGGTCACCGGTTGCGACATCGCCATTGCGGCGGACGACGTGCAGTTCGGGCTGTCGGAAGTGAACTTCGGTCATTTCCCCGGCGGCGAAGTAACGATTGTCTTGACCGAACATTTGCAGCCCAAGCACGGCCTTTACTACGCGTTGACCGGCAAGACCATGAACGCCAAAGAAGCCGAGCGCATCGGCTTGATCACCAAGGCGGTGCCGCGCGCCGATTTGGATAAAGAGGTGATGGATATTGCGAACAACCTGAAAGAGAAAGCTCCTTCCGCGCTCAATGCCGTCAAGGAAGCCTGGTATTACACCTTCTATTCCAATCCCGACGTCGCCTACGAAATCTCCGGCTTGATTTCCGACAAAGCAAAAGCCGCCATCGGCGGCCGTCCCGGACTGCAGCAGTTCGCGCGCAAAGAATACCGGCCGGGGCTGGGGTCGTATAAGGTTGAAGAGAAGAAATAAACGTTCATTTTGGATTTGCGATTTTGGATTTTGGATTGTCGGATCAGTCGTCAACTCCCGTGATCGGAGTTGCGGTGCGGAGTCTATGACCGATAATCGAAAATCCAAAATCTAAAATCCAAAATTGGAGGACATGATGGATTTCAATTTGCCTGAAGAACTGCAGATGCTCAAAGATACGGTGCGGAAGTTTGTCGACAAAGAGCTGATTCCGATCGAGATGCATACGATCGAGAATATGGAACTCAAGCCGGATATCCGCGCGCGCTTGGAGAAAAAAACCAAAGATATGGGTCTGTGGATGTTCGATGTGCCGGAAGAGTACGGCGGCGGCGGACTAGGCAGTTTGGCGCAAGTGCTGGTTTGGGAGGAACTGGCGCGCACGGTGGCGCTGCCGTCGCGCGGCCAGGGAATCTTCGGGCCGGAAATCAGGCCGATCCTCTATGCGCTGAATGACGAACAGAAGAAGCGTTTTTTGGATCCGATCAGAAACGACGAGAAAAAACTTTGCTTCATGCAGACTGAGCCGGACGCCGGTTCGGACCCGGCTTCGATGAAAACTCGCGCCGTGCGCCAGGGGGATTATTATATCGTCAACGGCACCAAGCGGTTCATCACCGGCGCGGGCGACGCGGACTTCGGTCAGCTGATGGCGGTGACCGATCCGGCAAAAGGCGCGCATGGCGGCATTTCCTGCTTCATGGTCGATATGAAGACGCCCGGCTTGACGCTCGTGACCCGCTACAAAACCATGATGGGCGAGGAGCCCTGGCATATCACGTTCGACGATATGAAAGTGCCGGCGGAAAATCTGGTCGGCAAGGAAGGCGAAGGTTTCAAGCTGGCGCAGAAGTGGCTGGGCATCGGCCGGCTCAAACACGGAGCGCGGGCGCTGGGCGTTGCCGAGCGCTGTATCGAGATGGGCGCGAGTTATTCAAAGCAGCGCATCACCTTCGGCAAGCCGCTATCCGAACGGCAGGGGATCACCTTCAAACTGGCCGATTCCTACGTCGAGTTGCACGCGGCTCGCTTGATGGTCTATCAGGCCGCATGGAAGAACGATCAGAAACAGGACATTCGCAACGAAGCTTACATGGCGAAACTGTTCGCCGACGAGATGTCCTTCCGCGTCGTCGATCGCGTGCTACAGATCCACGGCGGCATCGGCCTGACGCTCGATCTGCCGCTGGCCAAGTGGTTCGTCGATCAACGCAGCCGGATGATTACCGAAGGCGCCTCCGAAGTCATGCGCATGGTCATCGCGCGGGAAGTCTTAAAAAAATACAATTAAGAGTTCAAATCGTTCAAAACGTTCAAGTCGTTCAAATCGTTCCGAACCGTCCGGAGACGGCTTGAACGAATTGAACGGCTTGAACTACTTGAACGTGTTCAATTCCCCTTGACGAACGAAAGCTCCCAGCGGTTGCCGTCGGGATCGAAGACGTTGATCGAATAGTTATCGCTGTCGCGGTGCGGGCGGACTTTTTCGATATTGGCACCGATCTGCTTCAACCCCGATAAAGCCTTTTCTTGTTCCTGCCAGGGAATGTTCAGCGTGTGATGCGGATCGACTTCGCGCGGCTTGATCGACGCGTCGAACAGATGCACTTCGAAGTTGCCGAGCCGCACGTCGACTTCCTTGACCTGACCGGCTTTTTTCTGTTCCTCAGTTGGCTCGACTTTCTTGACGATCTGGCCGCCGATCACTTTGGTGTAAAACTCCACCGCCTTGTCGAGATCCTTGGCGCTGGTGGCAAACGTTCGGATTCCTTTGATATCGAACATGGTAGCCTCCTTGAAGAAATAATGTCTCTAAATGTCGATTAAAAGTATTGCCGGGGAGCAGAGGTTGTCAAGCCGTCATCGCGGAGACGAGGTAAGTCGATATTGCATGTCGGTTGAGAGAATTCAGGCGATTCGGCGCTGCATTCGAACCGTACGGCTTAGTTGGTCTAAGAAATCAATCCGGCCGTCGGATGCATTGCCCGCGCCATGCGGACTTGAAGCAGACCGAACTACTGAACGAGTCATCATCGATCCGCATTCAATCTAGCGATCAGACCCGTGTGAGGCAGTTCGCAGGCCGATGTGACGTACGACTCAACAGCCTCGGCAATCTCGACAAAGGACTCAACGGAGGTCGTCTTCTCTCGTGTAGTTTAAGTACAGATTCGGCGAAGTCGGAGCTGCTGCAAGAGGCATGGCATCCTTGAGTTGAAGAATCTGCCGCGTCAAATGCTCACGAAAGCGTCGCTCAAAGTCGATTGGTTCATCAAGGAGTTTGTGGAGAGACCGCGGAAATGGGATGCAAGCGGCATCGCACGGTTCTCGACGCGCAACGAGCCAACAACGACGTCTACCTCGCCTATCGTGCTGCGCTAAACGAACATGCAAAAGCCCTGATCGCACTGGAGGAATCGGCGGGGATCTGGGACATCGACTTCTGATCCCGTATGACAGCAGGAAGTCTATCCTATGAGGGGACTCTTAAGCCATCGGTGAGTCGTTGGAGCGCCTGCGCGTGCTTTGCTTCGAACTGGAGTGAACGGCAAAGACTATCGAGTCCATGTGACTGATAGTGAAACTGCAAGACAGCTAGATTTGGGAACAAAGTTTCTAAAAAGAATCGCGCCGACCGTTGGCGATCGACCGATCCCGATGAAAAGCGCTCGCAACCTCTACGTATACCTCTCCCAAATTCGCCTTGTGAATGCAGGGTGAGTCTCAACGTGGCAGAGAAAATGTCATGCGGGATGCGCATCGGGTTTCCCAAGTCCTACGCGCGGTCGGCGATTATTTAGATCGGAAAGAAGTCCGCAGATTCATTATCTCTATGTCTACGGACTCCGTTTCTGTTTGCTGTGTCGCGCCCGGCGGTCATTGAAACGTGCGAGAATTTTACCGTAAAAAATTTGTATGACCGAGCTGTTCATATGCGCCCGCCCAGGTCCAGCAGATAAGCGCAAATGAATGGGAAAGATTAATTTCTCCGCTGCAACCGGCGCTTGCGCTTGACCCGCAGATAACGCGACCCACCTTATACCCATATAGCGCCCGGAGCGACTCACTGGTTTTGGTGCGCGAGCTTTGTCCGACGATCCTAGCTAGAGTACTGTCCGCATCTCAAATCTTCACGAAATTTCCAGCTAAGAAAGCCGGTTAATTTTCAATGAACGCCTTTAGAAGGCCACCCGAGCGTATTATGCGCATGTTTATGGGAATTCTACTTCGTGGGACAAAGCGGGCAGCCCAAGGCATAGGGATTATTGCGCTAATCTTGACGTTCTTATCGATTTCCTCAATCCCGTTATTAGCGGGTCAACCGATGGTGACCGATGACGCAGCGATTGTTGATGACAAAGCATGTCAAGTTGAAACGTGGATGGACCGAAATGCCGAAAGTGCAACTTACTGGATACTTCCGGCCTGCAATTTCACAGGGAATCTCGAGTTAACGGTCGGGGGCGGGTGGAGGCACAAAGCCCGCAGCACACGGAATAGCCAGGTCGTGTTCCAAGGGAAAACCATCTTTAAATCATTGGATGCCAATGGATGGGGCCTCGGTTTGGTTGCGGGTACACTATGGCACCAAGGAACAGACCGTCGGGCCCATGAGCTTTATTCTTACCTACCCGTGAGTCTTTCGTTCAACGATGACAGAATCATGGTGCACGGCAATCTCGGCTGGAATCGTGACAGTGAAAAGCGGGTGAGTCATCTTCAGTGGAATATAGCCGCCGAAGCGGTGGTCATAAAACCTTTATCATTATTCGGTGAAGTCTTCGGAAAAGAACAAGGCCATCCCTCTTTTCAATTCGGGTTCTGGTACTGGATTGTGCCTGAACGGATGAATATCAACGCTGCTTACAGGAATCGCTTCGGAGCTCCGGCTGGTGGCTACTGGTTTTCGGTGGGATTGAGCTTTTTTAGCATTCCGTTCTTGCCCTAAGATCAATTGGTGTGCGGCGCATCTGGCGCAACGTTGGTCACTCCTTAGCGGCAGGCGCGGAAAAGTATTCGAGGCGGCTGACGGCGACGTCTGAGACGAACATCACTCCGGTGTAGCGGTCGAAGAGAGGTTTCAGGCCCGCCAGGATCGGCTCGACTTTTTCCGGCGGGACGACGGTCATCAGCATGACGATGCTGTCCATCTCGTTGAACATCGGATGGGCGTGTGAAAACCATGATGGCCTTTTCCCGAAATGTTGTGGATGATCGTGTAGCCGGTCGCCTTGTGTCGAGCAGGTCGGTGGCGAACTTCAAATGCTCGCCCTGGATGATGATCCTGATCTCCTTCATCGGATGCAGCGTGAGGTCGGTCATGGCATCCTCCTTTCAATCGCGCTTGCTTAGGAGCGGTGTGTCTTTGACCGGCTCCACTCCATCCTTGCCTGGGAATATATAGATAACAAGACTTGCTTTTCCGGATCGATGGCGATGAGACGCAACCATTCGTTGTCGTACAGACGCTGCAAGAGTCGATGGTTGCGTATGATCCTGTCGATTGTTTCTCCCGGGGCCTCGATCAGTGTGAGCAGACGCATCGGCCTCGTGATAGGGCCGCGGACCGTTCATGACGGTCTGCCAGGCCAGGCCGGTGCGCAGATCGCTTTGCGGACCGGACATGATGCCCAGGCGGCCGACGACGTTGTGGTAAATCTTACTGCCGCTGCCGTAGACCTCTTGATCCACTGTGGAAAAATAATGCTCCATGTTGATCCATTGGCCGACGATCTGCGGACCGATCATGACGACCTCGAGCAGCCGTCCGTCCGGATCTTCCGCGATAATCATACGAGTGGAGAAACACTCTTCCCTCAAGATTTATTCCGCGGGTCAGGGCCCGGCGCCCGATGATAAAAGCCGCGTTACCCGACAGCCCCCATTCCGGCCGGACCTGGCTCCAATCGCTGCTCCGCCGCCGGACTTCGCGTCTGGCTTTCGAAGCGCGCAGGGTCGCGTTGATCTCGGGGAAGCGGGCGCAGCGTTCCTGATTGTTCCGAGCGCCTGCCCGCTTCGAGGTCGTGGACGAGTTGCAGCAAGTCCTTGCGATGGGTCGGCGGCAGATCCTCGAGATCGAAGAGTTCGACCTCGTCCGTGGTCGTGTTGTGCTGTCCGGCGATGAAATAGGTTCTTGCGGAATCGCGATGCCATTTTTGGCCAGTTGCTCGCGGACCACGGCTTGTTGGCCATGATGGCCAGCACCCGCGCGTTGGGCTTTCCGGAGTTGCCGCCGCAGGCGCCGCAGTCGAGGGCGGCTTCGAAGGGATTGTTCTCGGAGCGGCTGCCGTGGCCGCAGAAGAGCACGAGGCGGGCGAAGTTTGCGCGTCAGCCCCATCATCCTGAGCGCGGTTTCCACGGTGAAGACCTGCTCGTTGAGCGTGAAGCCGGTGCGGGTGATGCGCTCCATGCGCGCAAAAGCGCCGCCCTGGTTGATGCCATACTCGCGCCGGAGCTCTTCGACGAAGCCGGCTTCTTCTTCGGGCGAAAGCGCGGTGGAGCGCGCCTGCGGCGACGGCTCGCCGGCGTTCTGCTCATCGAGCGCCCGGCGGCGCAGAAACTCCAGCCGTTCCAGCGACAGATTCAAATTGCGGTCGCCGAATTTTTCCTGAAGCGCGCGGCGGGTGATGGCGCGCTGCTCGGAGGCGAGCATCTCGTCCACTTCTTCCCGCGACAGTTTGTCGACGGTCAAAGTCGTGGCCACGGGCGGAACAAGTTTGCGCCGGAGCCAGTCCATGGCCGTTGCGATACCAGGCGGCGAAAAGGGTTTTGCCGACCAGCGGCAGGCTGTAAAACCAGCCGAGCGATTCCACCATGACATATGGCGTGAAGACGTTTTCCTTGAGATCGTAGAGCAGCGTTGGCCGGCCTCGAGAAGTTT
>CAWERH010000033.1:0-17862 GCA_963811315.1 uncultured delta proteobacterium | reverse complement strand
CTTGATTTCGCTTACGAACAAATGCGCGCTCGAGCGACTGTGGACCTCGTCCCGCCGGAAGCTGCTGTAGAGAACCTGGTCAAGATGATGACCTACGTCGACAAGCGCGCGGCTACCGTCGATCGCAGCAAGCTGGCCGACTACTCGATCCTGAAGGAACTGGCGCAAAGCAAAACACCGCCTGCGAAAAAATGAACCGGCATAATGGAGTGACAGGAGTATTGGGATCGAACACCCATTACTCCATCACTCCAATAGTCCAGCTCTTATGAACGACATTCATTTCATCGACACTACCCTGCGCGACGGTCAGCAGAGTCTTTGGGCCCTCGGCATGAAAACCGAAGCCATGCTCGGGGCTGCCGCATACATGGATCGAATCGGCTTCGATTCGATGGAGTTCTTCGTCTCCATCATGATCAAAAAGTATGTGCGCGAGCATAAAGAAAACCCCTGGTTGTGGCTTAGCGAAGGCGTGAAACACTTTCATCGCACCCGGCTGCGCAACCACGGTGGCCTGCACGGTTCGGGTGCGATGGAGAAGCTGCCCGAGTCGGCAATGAGACTGCTCGCCGAGCGCGTCGTGTCCTACGGCGTGACCCTGACCCGGACCTCAAATTGCTGGAACGACTTCGAGGAGCTAAGAGGCGAAGTACGCGACCTGCGCGACCTAGGCATGGAGACTATCGTCAATCTCATCTACTCGGTCTCGCCGCGTCATACAGACGACTACTATGCGCAAAAAACTCGCGAAGTCGCGGCGATCCAGCCGTATCGGATCTGTTTCAAGGACGTTGGCGGCTTGTTGACACCGGCGCGCGCGCGGACGCTGATACCCGTCATCATGCAGAACGCCGGCGCCGTGCCGGTCGAATATCATGCTCACTGTAACAACGGGCTGGCGCCGCTTTGCTATTTCGAGCGGTAAAGCATGGCATCACGGCGTTGCACACTGCCGTGCCGCCGTTAGCCAACGGCTCATCGCAGCCGTCGCTATTAAATATCGCCAGAAACCTCCGAGCACTAGGTTACACGGCGCGATCAATGACAAGCCGTCAAACCGGTCGAAGATCATTTCACCGCCATCGCCAAAAGAGACGGCTTGGCCGTCGGTACGCCGTTCGCTTACGACCAATCCCAATATCTCCACCAGGTTCCCGGCGGCGTAATCTCCAACTTGCGTCATCAGCTCAAACTCCTTCGGCAAGGAAGACCGGTTGGCAGAGACTCTCGACGAAGCCGCCCGCGTGCGCGCCGATTTCGGTTATCCGATTATGGTGACGCCGCTGTCGCAGTTTGTCGTCAGCCAAGCCGCCATCAATGTGATCGTCGGCGAGCGCTACAAAGAAGTAACCGATCAAGTGATCCAATATGCGCTCGGAATCTGGGGCAAAGAGGCGCCGCGCCTGCTCGACGCCAATGTCAAGGATAAAATCCTGAGCCGCCAGCGTGCCAAAGACTGGTCCGGTTGGACGCCTCCCGATCTCAGCTTACATGAAGTCCGCCAAAAACTCGGCGCGACTATTTCAGACGAAGAACTTTTGTTACGAGTCTACGCCGGCCCCGATGCGGTCGACGCCCTGTTGAACGGCAGTGCGCCAAAACCTGAACTCGACAACAAACGATCGCTGTTGCAGCTGATCGAGCAACTCGCCAAGAAGAAAAATTGTCATCAGGTTTACATTCGTCGAAACGGTCTTTCACTGACGATTGGAAAATCAACAGATCCTGCCAACACCGCGTAACGCTATTGGTCAGCGGATTTCAATCTTCGCTTCAATGCGTTTGGTATCGGCTTTAAGTGAAACGGCTTGTTTCAAGGAGCCCTCATGAACTACGACGGTTTACGCGACTGGCTCGCTAAGATCGATGCGCGCGGCGAGCTAACCACGCTCGAAGCCATCGATTGGAATTTGGAGATGGGCGCCATCGTCGACGTGCTGTACCGCGAGCATCCACCGTATCCGCCAGCGCTAATTTTTGACCGGATCAAAGACCACCGGCCCGGCTACCGCGCCTTGTTCGGTCATTTCGCCGCGCCGAAGCGGATCGCTCTCACCCTCGGCATCGACGCAAAATTCGACCATGTGTTGGAATTCACCCGGTTGTACCACGAAAAAATGAAACGCTGCTCGCCGTTGCCGCGAGTGGAAGTAAAATTCGGCCCGGCACAGGAAAATGTGCAGGAAGGCAAGCAGGTCAATCTGTTCGATTTTCCCGCACCCCTGCTGCATGAAAAAGATGGCGGCCGATATCTCGGCACCGGCCATCTCGTCATAACCAAAGATCCCGATTCCGACTGGATCAACGTCGGCACTTACCGCGTCCTGCTGCAGGACCGCGACAGCGCCGGCATCTACATCGGTCCCGGCAAGCACGCCTACATTCACAAGCAGAAATACTTCGAGAATAATCAGCCCATGCCGATCAACATTGTCCTCGGCAGCGACCCCCTTGATTGGTTCGCCGCCTCTTGTCCCGTCCCCGCGGGTATCAGTGAATTCGACTTCGCCGGCGGACTGCGCGGCGCGCCGACCCAAGTCATTCGCAGCGACATCACCGGTCTGCCCTATCCCGCCGATGCCGAGATTGTTCTCGAAGGCGAAATCAACCCGGCGACCTGCGTGAAGAAGGTCCATTCGGCGAGTGGCCCGGCTACTATGCCAGTCCGAAAAGTTTGGAACCGGTCGTCCGCGTCAAGCGCGTGTTGCACCGCCACGATCCCATCGTCTCCTGCGCCAATCCGGCGCGCCCGCCGCACACCTTGACTTTGTTGCGTGCAATTACCCGCTCAGCACACGTGTGGGAAGAGCTAGAGAAGGCCGGCGTGCCGGAGATTCGTGGCGTGTGGTCCCACGAACCCGGCCCGAGACAATTCACTGTCATCGCAATCAAGCAGCGCTATCCCGGTCACGTCAAGCAGGCCGGCGTGATCGCTTCGCAATGCTTTTCCGGCGGCTATCAAAATCGTTTCACCATCGTCGTCGACGACGACATCGATCCGACGCGCATCGACGACGTTGTTTGGGCGTTGTCAACGCGCTGCGACCCCGAGGGCGACATCGACATCCAGCGCCGCAGTTGGTCAAGTTCCCTCGACCCGATGATTCATCCCGACTCCAAAGTATTTTTGAATTCTCGCGCGGTCATCGATGCATGTCGGCCCTTTGAATGGATGGCGAGATTTCCCGAAGTAGCCGAAACCAGCCTGGAGCTACGCAAGAAAGTTCTGGAAAAATACGGCCGAGGGTTTTTTGGTCTGATATAAAAACCTTACGGCGAAATTTTCCAAAAATTCGTCTGGATGCCCGTAAAATTTACCGCTCGGTATGTAGGAATTGCTCTTCTTCCGCCCAGCTCAATATCAGCAAATTCCACAATTTCAGCGACTTCGAAGCGGCCTGGGGATTGCTCTCTTCATCCCTGAGGAGGAAAAACCATGGAATATCGAGCTTTAATTATTGCACTTGTTTTTGTTCTCAACGCTATTCCGGCGTGGGCCTTTGAGACTCGGAAGCCGCAGCGAGACGAACAGCGGTTGCGCATCGAGCTCGAGGCGGTTCCATCCTCTGCGCAAGAAAACATGGATCGCTATGTTCGCGACCTCGCAGCCGATGCGCAGAAGGATGCAACTCCCGAGGAACGCGCGCGTAAAGACGACGCGGCGAAAGAGCGGCAAGTAAAAGCTATCAACCCGCTGCCCCTATTCCGCTGGTAGAGGAAACTTTTTAAAACCCGCCGTGCTTGGAGGCGAAGCCAGTTAGCGTAAGAATATTTTGCCAAACTCTTTCTTACGGTCCTCGAACGCTTTCGCCTCCAGCACTTCCATCTGCAGATACTGAATCTTATCCGCCCCCGGCAGCGGCGGATAAATTCCTTTTCGGTTGGCAAACTCACCGCTCTGAGCCAAGATCTTCATGCTCTCATCGTCCAGGTAGTAATCGATAAAGGCTTTGCCCACGCTGGGACGTGGCGCTTTATTGCTCAACACCGCGAAGTGCGCGTCCCCGAGCATCTTGTCCACTCGCACGTAATCGAGCGGCGCACCGCTTTTGGCCGCGCTGTAAGCGTACTTCACAAACGTCAGGCCGATCGGAATCTCACCGGTGGCAACCCGTTCTGACACCGGCAGCATGGATTCCACTAAAGTCGGCTTCATCGCGGCCAGGTCGCGGATGAATTTCTCGGTCTTGTCTTTCGCCATGATTCGATCCAAGCTCGCCAGCCACTGGATCGTGGTCACGTGTAACGTGGGATCGGCCATGACCAACAAGCCTTTGAATTTCGGATTGACGAGGTCTTCGATACTCTTCGGCGCCTCTTCCGGCTTTACCAGACCTTTATGATAGAGCACGCCGACGATGCCATAACGGCTGATCGGCCCAAGGCGTTCATTGATCTGGTCCTTCGGATACTTTTTTGCCGTCGGCGAATCGTACTTGGCGATCATCGCTTCGTTCGCCATGATCAGCAGCGGGTCGGAATTGTTCAGCACAACATCGTAAAGTGGATTGCCGGCGCGGTATTCGCTCATGGAACGATTCATCACGCTCATCGCCGAGGCGCGCCAATATTCAGCGTTCAATCCGGTTTTCTTGCGAAAGGCGGCGATCACCGCGTCGACCACAGGGGTTTCCAACGAGCCGTAGATAACCACCTTGCCGCCTTCTTTTTTTGCCGCCTCGATCAGCTTGGCGTCTTGTGCCGCGGCACATAAAGGCAAACAAAACCAAACCAGCGCAAAACTACTCTGAAGCAATCTCATCTGCACCTCCGTCGCTCGGAACCGCGCCTCTCGTAACACAGAAGCGATTTTCCGGTCAATGCAATACGTGAGTAAACTGATGATTCTCTCTGGACGGCGTTGACAGCCATCGATAGGGCTTGTTATAGCCGTTGCAATCGGTTGTGAAAGGAATCAAGTCATGCGGATTATCGATGCCGACGGTCATGTCAACGATCGCCCATGCATGGACGAAATCTCGAAGTATATGCCGGCGGGAAACCGCACCCAGGTTTTTCCATCCTTCGACCATATTCACTTCCATTTTTTGGAAGGCGGCGAAAAGCGCTCGCGCACCGGCACGGTCGGCCCGCAAGAATGGATCGATTTCTTGGATGAGACGGAAATCGCCTGGACAGCCGTCTATCCGACGGCGGGCTTGGCGGTCGGACGAATCATCGCGGAAGATTGGGCCATTGCGGCGTGCCGCGCCTACAATAATTGGCTCTATGAAAAGTTTACCAACGTCAGCCCGCGCATCAAAGGCGTTGCGCTGATTCCGATTCAAGACGCCGATGCCGCAGTGGAAGAGCTTCGCCGGGCGGTCAAACAACTGGGCATGGCCGCCGCCATGCTGCCATCCAACGGCGAAGGCATCAAAGGCCATTTCGGCTCGAAGATCTATTGGCCGATCTACGAAGAAGCCGAAAAGCTCAACGTGCCGCTGGCCGTTCACGTCGGCGCGCTCCATCACCTGGGCATGGACACCATTGGCGTCTATTATCCGGTGCACGCGCTCGGTCATCCGTTCGGCATCATGGCGCAGGCGGCGGCGATGCTGTCTTACGGGATCTTCGACCGCTTTCCAAAACTGCGCGTCGGTTTTCTTGAAGGCGGCGCGACTTGGGTGCCGTTCTTCATGGATCGCCTCGATCGCTCCTATCCGCATCATCTGCAGGTCGATATCGACGGCGAATTCCTGACGAGCTCGCAGCCCGACGTGATGGCCAGCGAATATTTCCGCCGCCATGTCAAAGCCGGCAAGATCTTTGTCGGCTTCGACGGCGACGATCATGGTCTCGGTTATGCCGTGCACGAAGCCGGCAACGAACCCTTCGTCTTCGCCACCGACTTTCCGCACGAGAGCTTCGACGCTAAGTCGTGCCGCATCGAAATCCAACACATCCAGAGCCGCGAGGATCTCACCCTGGCCGACAAAGAAGCGGTCCTCGGCAAAAACGCGCAGAAGTTTTACGGCATCGAGCGCTAAGCCGATGAGACTTCGATCGCTGCCGAGAAGCTGCTTCGTTGGTTTGCTATTTTTCGCGCTGCAGACGCCCTGTGCCGACGCAGCCGAGAAGATTCGCGTCGCGACCGGCGGGCTGGCCGCAAGCAGCGCCGCTGTGTGGGCAGCCCTGGAAACCAAAGCTTTCCAAAAATACGGCCTCGAGGCGGAATATATCATTATCGACAACGGCACCATCAGCGGCCAAGCTTTGTTGGCCGGTGAACTACAATACCTTGTATCAACCGGAGCGCTGGCGATCGCGGCCAACTTGCAGGGTGGCGACCTGACGATCATCGGAGGGATCATTAACTTCATTCCGTTCCAATTGATCGGCACGTCCGGAAATCAAAACCGCGGAGGACCTTAAAGGGAAGAGGATCGCGATCAGCCGCTTTGGCTCGGCGTCGGATTTTGCCGCGCGGGAAGCGCTGAAAAAACTTCGCCTCGATCCGGCAAAGGACGCGGTGATCCTCCAGGTCGGTGGGCAAAGCGCCCGCTACGCCGCCCTGGCGCAGAACTCCGTGCAGGCAGCGGTTTTCAACGAACCGCTGTCTACGATCACCGTCAAAAAACAGCAGATGACATTGCTCGCCGACTTGGCGAATTTGGATCTGCCTTTCCCCAATACGGACTACATCGTGCGCCGCGCACATCTTCAAAGCCATCGCAGCCAGACGGTCAACTTTATGAAGGCGATCCTTGAGGGCATGCGCGCGCTCAAGACCAACCGAGCTCTGGCAATCCGAGCGATTCAGAAGTATCTCAAAATGAACAACGCTGAAGAGGCGGCTATCGCCTACGATTATTACGTCGGACAACATATGGGCGAGATTCCGGATATCCCCTCGCGCGCGGCGCTGCTAGCCGGCATTGACCAGACCGTCGGCAAAAAAGACGGCGTGACGCCGGAAAGTCTCAAACTCGCGGACCGTTCGGTGCTCGAGGAGATCATCAAGAGCGGTTTTGTCAAAGCCCTTTACAAATAACCGGCCGGGGAAATCAACCGAGCCGACTGTGACCAATACAAAATCTTCTACGCGTTGGCTACGAGCAATGGAGCAATCATGACCATTATGCAGGCGAATCAACCACAAGCTTCTCTATCGGCACCCAATGTCAAAGGCCCCTCGCGTCTGGCTCGACATGGACCAGAAAGAGCTAGATGACGCCTATGACCAGACCGTTTACGCGCCCAATCAAAAATTGCTCGCCCTGCGCCGCGCCGCAGCGAGCAAAGCAACCTTGGCGCGTCTAGGCGAGCCCATGCGCCTCGCCTATGGGCCGACGGAAATCGAAAAGCTCGACATCTACAAAACCGCGCGCCCCAATGCGCCCGTGAACGTGTATATTCACGGCGGCGCCTGGCGCAACGGTCAGGCGAAAGACTTCGCTTTTCCGGCAGAAGTATTCATCAATGCCGGAGCCCATTTCGTCGTCGTCGATTTCGTCCAGATCACGGAGACCGGCGGCGACCTGATGCCGATGGTCGGCCAGGTGCGCAGCGCCCTCGCCTGGGTGTATAAGAATGCCGCCAGCTTCGGCGGAGATGCCGACCGTATTTACATAACCGGCCATTCATCCGGCGCGCATCTTTCCGGCTGCACGCTGATCACCGACTGGCAGAAAAATTTCGATTTGCCGGCGAACATCATCAAAGGCGGCCTTTTGATCAGTGGCATGTATGATTTGAAACCGGTGCGGTTATCGAAGCGCAGTGAATATGTGAAATTCACCGACGAGATCGAGCAAGCGCTCAGCTCGCAGCGCCACCTCGATAAACTCAATGCGCCGATCATCGTCGCCTACGGCACCCAGGAGACGCCGGAGTTTCAGCGCCAGAGTCGTGAGTTCGCCGCCGCGGTGAAAGCCGCGGGCAAACCGGTGGAATTGATCGTCGGCGAAGGCTTCAATCACTTCGAGATGCAGGAGACCCTCGGCAATCCCTATGGTCTCGGCGGACGCGCGGCGCTGAAGCTGATGAATTTGTCGATAAATCTGAATCGAGGTGCCCAATGAGCCGAATTCCCCGCGCCAAGCGCGAAGATCTGTCACCCGAGCATCAAAAGATTTGGGACCACATCAATGCCGCCCGTAGCGGCGGCGGTGGGCCTTATTCCATGCTGCTGCACTCACCGGCCATGGCGCAACACTTCGCCGCGACCGAAGACTATTTTCGCACTGAATCTCTTCTGCCCGACGCCGACCGCGAGATCATCATCCTGACTGCCGCGCGCGAAGTCGACGCGCGTTACGCCTGGTCGCGCCACGAAGTGCGCGCCCACAAGCTCGCGATTCATCCGGACATCATCGAAGCCTTGCGCGCCAAGGCGCCGATCGACAAGTTCGCCGGCAAAGAGCGGCTGTTGGTCGAATTCACTCGCACCCTGATGCATGATCATACCCTGCCGGAGGAACTCTTCGCTCGCATGGAGCGCGAATTCGGCCGCGCGAGATTCGTCGAAGCCGTCGGACTTGCTCGGCCATTACATCACCATCGGCACGGTGATCCGCCTGTTCGACGTCCAGCCGCCGGAAGGAACTAAAACGTTTTGACAATTCGACTGCTCTCATCGCACAGAGGCACTCTCACGAAATCTCCAATGTCATGCTGAG
Organism: uncultured delta proteobacterium; assembly: GCA_963811315.1. Classification (GTDB taxonomy): domain Bacteria; phylum Desulfobacterota; class Binatia; order UBA9968; family UBA9968; genus DP-20. Next base: position 9,238 of record CAWERH010000033.1, on the reverse strand, counting down.
CGCCAGACTGTGTGAAAACTCTGATGGTGTTAAGGGCATGATGAGCAAATTTTATTAGAATCGAGCGAAACATGACTGCGGCTTCAGTTTTTGGTCATTTCGCTATTTAATCTTCGATTCATCGACCGGATGTTCTCTCAAAGAGGCCCCAGGCCGCTACTTTAGTGCGACAATCAGGCCTTTGACTCCCACGATGTTCAGTGCCCGCTTGATGTCGTAGGCCAGCGTCGATAGGCTAAACTCTGCCTTTACTTTCTCCAGCCCTCTCATCAAAAAATGCCCCTGATCATTCCAAAACTTGATCGTTCCAAACGGATGCTCGACAAGCTGCTTGCGTAATTTGAGAACCACGGGGTTGGCTTTGACCCGCTGTTCGATCCGCTCTAAAACCCCTTCATGCTCCCAGCGTTTGATCCGGTGAAACCGCGGGTCGGTGGTACACTGGGCTTTGAGAGCACAACCCGGACAAGCGTTGGTCCAGTAGTATCGAAACTTCTTATCGCCCTCCTGAGTCTCAAAACGAAAACTCAGTAGCTCTTGGGCCGGACAGCGATAACAATCCCCGTGCGCTTCATATACAAATTTCTCTTTGCCGAATAACCCCCGCGCTGTGTTCTTCGAGACCAGCGGTTTGGAGACATACGTCGTGATCCCCGCCTCCTCGCAGCGCTTTAGCTCTTCGTGGTTGTAGTAGCCCATGTCAGCCACCACTTGGAGCTCGGTCTGATCAAGCATCTGCTTAGTCTTTTGCGCCATCGAAAAAAGCTGATGATTGTCCAGCCCCTCATTGGTGACGTCCTGTTCCACGATCAGGTGATGCTTTCGGTCCACCACCGTCTGCACGTTGTAGCTCACCTCTCCCCGGGGCGTGAGCGCCATCGCCCGACTCTCTGGATCGGTAAGCGACACCTGGCTTTGGCCGCTGGCCCCGAGTTCTTTTAACAGCTCTTCATACCGACCTTTGCGCTCCTTGAGCTTTTCGATCTTCTGCTTAAGTTCGGCTGCGCTGATCTCACTCTCTTTCTCTTCCTCATCTCCCCGCTCAATCTCATCGAGATAGTGCTCGACCTTCTCGTCGATCTTGTTCAGTCGCTCCTCAAGCTTCTTTGCACTAAAGTTTCGCTGCCCGCTGTTGACCGCCTTAAATTTGCTCCCGTCCACCGCCACTAACTCCCCGCCTACTAACCCCAACCCTTTACATAACAAAACAAACTGCCTAAACACTCCCCGAAACGCTTTCCGATTGTCTTTGCGAAAATCGGTAATCGTCTTGAAATCCGGCCGAAGCTTGCGCATCAACCACATCAGTTCCACATTTCTCTGACATTCCCGCTCAAGCCGCCGTCCCGTTCTCACCCGGTTGAGGTATCCATATATATAGAGCTTCAGTAAATCCCGTGGATCATAGGGCGGGCGCCCGGTCTCGTGGGGTGCTGTGCGCCCAAACCCCAGCTCCTCCATCTCTAGCCCATCGACGAACGCGTCGATGAATCGCACCACATTATCCTCGCTGATATAATCGTCGAGAATCTCGGGAAATAAAATCCGCTGCTCTCGGCTTTCTCCTTCAACGTAGCTCATTGAACAACTTCAACCTCCCGCCAATCTTAATGCCCGTAATTTACTCCTCTCTTGATCGATAGAAAATAAAATTCTTGCTCTCCTTTCCTTCTTCATATTAAAACCTCGGTTGAGAGTTTTCACACAGTCTGGCGTAGCGAAGCATCTCGCCGCTCGAACATAGCACAAAGACGAGATCCTTCGGCTTCGCCTCAGGATGACAGGAAAAGCCAATCTTCGGACACAAAGAGCTGCCGCTCCGAGGTTCTGGCGTAAACTACCTCGCCGGATAGCGCTTCGCCAGATCGGTAAAAAATCCTTCCCTTTCTAGTTCGTTCATCAGGCTTGCATCGTAAAATTGCTCCGGCTTGGCAGTTTTCGCCTGGGGCATTTGCGGCGCGAGCATCTCGAGCATGAACTGAATGCCTTTGGGCGTGAACGTCGGCTTGCGCGGAATCGTCTTCACGTAGTTCTGATAGGACGATTCCAGCACCTCGGGATTGTTGGTGCGCATGTACTTGGCGAATACTTTTTGCGACTCGGCCTGGTTGGCGTAGATGAAATGTATGCCTTCCAAATATCCCTTCATGGCGTTCTTCACGATCTCGCGACTGCTCTTGAGGTAGTTGCGGGATGTCGCCAGGCCGTTGCCTTGCACTTCGACACCGAGATCGGCGATTTGCAGCAGGTCGACAAATCCCATTTTCCGCGCCACCGGCGCGGTCGATAAATTAAAGAACGACGCGTCGACCGTTCCCGCGCTCATCGCGCCCAACCGCTCGGCGTCCGGACCGCCCGGAACCAACGTAACATCTTTGTTCACTTCGAGATTGAGATGTTTGAGCAAAATTTGCGCGGCGTAGTGAGTGATCGAGCCGAAGCCGCTGATGCCGAGTTTCTTGCCTTTCAACAGTTCCAGGCTGGTAATGCCAGGGCGCACGAACACGAGTTGGTAAAATTTGTTCTCCATGCTCGCGATCAGCACGAGGTTGTAGCCAGTGAGATTGGCTTGGATCACCGTGCCGACGTTGACGATGGGCGGTTCGCCGGCCGCCAGGGCTTGCGTCGCTACCTGGCCGCCGCGCAGGAAAACCGGATCGACGTCGAGACCGTAGCGTTTGAACAACCCTTGCTCTTTAGCGACCCAAATGTGGCTCTGCGTAAAGGCCAGCGACGGATAGCCCATGGAGATTCTTTTCAACTCTTGACTCCAGCCCAAGCTCGCGCCGAAAATCGCCAGCAAACAACAAATTTTGAACCCACGCAAAAACATTTTCTCCTCCAAGACCTGTGAATCGCCCATTCCTATACGCCGCAGCCTCCTAATCTAGGCTCACTCTCCGTTGTAGGTTCAAAAATCCCGCCTGGATTGCATGGGCCGGAATGACGGAAAGGCGAGAGCACTTCCAATCGACAATTTCAAACCCCTCGGCTTCGATCCGAGAGTTGTTTAGTTAGCTAGGCTCATTCTCGATGCAGGTTCAAAAATCCGCCTGATAGGGTCGGGGAACGGCTTACGCCGTCCCCGCCCACCGAACCGTGCGTGCGGTTCTCCCGCACACGGCTCTTCAGTCGGTAGTTTCCTCATCGGGATTGGCTCGCTGACACACGAGCCGCAGTTAATGGTGAACAACGCTCACCTACGGCGCAGGTCCCCCCACTTACTTTGCCACACCTTCCTGTCGTTCCATCTCCAACCACGTGAACTGCCTCGTCATCGCTTACCACCACGCCAGCGTGACCAGCGATTTTCGGACTTCGCCTTGGCATCGCAGGCTCGCCGCAGCTCTCCGCCGAATCGAGTTCGTTATCCTACGGACCGACACTTCGCCTCGGGTTGCTCTCCACCCCGCTTCACAGCGACGCAGTTTCCTTCGGCTTCGGTGTTTGTGGCTTTCTCCGACACGGACTTTCACCGTGCTGATGTGGCGCCCTCACGGGCGCATGATGCCGGCATGCGCCGGAATGACGGAAATGGGAGCCGACTATGAGCTTTGCGCTGCGAATTGCTTTGTTTCGTAAGTTACGCCGCTTCCCCTCGCACCGCCTCATTATTTCAATCCATACAGCTTGGCGGCGTTGTCGTGCGTCACTTTACGTCTGACCCGTTCGGGAACATCGCGGAGTTCCTGTTCGAGGAAGCGCATCGAGTCGGGCCAGGTGCCGTCCGGATGAGGATAGTCCGAGCCCCACATCACGTTATCTTCGCCTAACAGATCCAAAAGTCGGGTGCCCACGGCGTCGCGCTCGTAGGTGACAAAACCGTTGATCCGAAAATAGTCGCTTGGTTTGAGCCGCATGCGCAGGTGGAAGGATTCCTCTTCTTCGTATTCGTAATCCATGCGCTGCAGAAAATAGGGAATCCAACCGATGCTCGATTCGCCGAGCACAAATCTGAATCCGGGATAGCGGTCGAAGGCGCCGGAGTAAATGATCGAGCCGAGAAACTCCGCCGAGCCGAAGCGCGAAACGGCTTGCCGGACGGCGTTACGAACTTTGGTATTTTCGTCGAAATGAGGATCGTTAGTATTGACCGGCCGGACATCTTGTCCCTGATTGTGAAACGAGATCGGAATGCCGGTTTCATCAGCCGCTTCCCAGACCGCGTCCCAATCGCGATCCCAAATCGGCCGCTTTGAGTCGGAAGCGATCAGCTCCGCGCCCGTCAAGCCGAGCTTGGCGATACGCCGAAGCTCGTCGGCCGCCGCTTGGGGATCGTGATTCGGCAAGCATGCCAGCGGCGCGAACCGGTCTGGATCGAATTTGCGAAACTGCATAGCGAAGTCGTTGTAGATCCGATAGACGACGCTCATGGTCTCGCCGTCCTGGACCCGCCGGCTGAGACCCAGGATACCGTAAATCACTTCAGCGCCGACGCCGTCGCGCTCTTGATCCTTGATGCGGTGTTCCGGCGACGCCGGCCGGAACACGCCGTTGGCCGCGTCGGAGTAAAGTCCGGTGCGCGCCTTTCGACGCAGACGCACGGACATGGTCGCATGATCAAAGCGAAAGTTACCGCGGCCGAGACCAACGTCGCCGACGTAGCGGATGACCTTACCATTGTGAACCCAGGCCCGGCCGCTGTCGGTGTCACAGACCCGCGGCATCCGTTCCTTCCATGACGCCGGTGCTTCGGAATAAAACAAATCCCCGGGCAAATACCAAAAATCCAAATGACAATCCGCTGAAATTATTTCCGACATGGAAATTCCCCGCTTTCGTTTCCAAGAATTGCATCAAGCCAAGGACAGCGCCTCGACCTGTCTGTTTGATTAGTACGCTCAAGTTGCCAGCGTCAAGGCCGAGCAGCTCGGTTGCTTTGCCCAAAGATACAACTCTAGCGTTCTGGAACTAAAATTCGCAAAATAATAGGGTCTGCCTCATTCGTTATACCGGCGAAAGCCGGTATCCAGAAATTTTGACTTTCCTGGATTCCGGGTCGCGCTAGCTGTCGCCAGCTTGCCCGGAATGACGATCGAATGGATTGCGGGTGTTTCTGGGTCACAACCATTAGCAGAACGCTTAAAAAGATTCGGAATGCTTCGACACTTCGACTTCGCTCAGTGCGGGCTTCCCTCGACTTCGTCTTTAGTCCCGAGCTTGTCGAGGGATCAGCACGAACGGAAATTCCTCACGGACTTCACTCTCATCTCCGTTCGTCCTGAGCAGCCAGTCGAAGGACTCCGAGAGAGTTTTCAGCAACCACTCGAAGCCGTTCATTTCAAAAATGTCTCGCGAAAATCTTTGACAATTTCGCCGTAACGCTCGGCCACTGCATTCGGTACCGGATAAAGCTTCAGCCCTCTGGTCAAGCGTGGATACGGCGCCTCGACGTCGGCGCGCGCCGGCAACTTGGCCACGGTCCTGCCGACATCTTGGCCTTCTTTAGACAACAAAAAGTCGATCAACAGTCTTGCCGACGCCGGATGCGGCGCGTTGACCGCCAATCCCAATGGGTTCAGCGAAACGATCACCGGTTCCAGCGCCACCCAATCGATCGGCGCGCCTTGCGCCTTGAATCGCTCGATGGTGCTGCCGAAGGCATCTATATAAACCGGGAATTCGCCGCCGATCAGCAGCTGGGTCAGAATCGGGTGACCGCTACGAATGATCAGATCCTGCTGCGCCAGCTTTTTCAAAAACGCGCTGCCGCGTTCGCGTCCCATCATCTCCTGCAAGGTGCCGTAGAGAATATAGTCTGCGTTGTCCATGCCCATCTTGCCTTTCCATTTGGGCAGCAGCAGCTCGTCGTAACTTTTCGGCAGCTCGTCGCGCACCGCCATCTTGGTATTGTACGCGAGCACTCGCGTGTCCATGTAAAACGCCGTCCAGTATCCGTCCGGATCTTTGTACTCTTTGGGGAAAGCGCGTTGTTCAGCCGAGATATATTTCTGCAGGTGGCCGGCTTTGGTGTGATTGATCATCGCCAGATGGCTGCCGCTGAAAACGTCGGCGCGAAAAAGCTTCTGCTTGTGCTCCGCGATTGTGACGTTCAGCAGGCGCTCGCTGCCGCTGCGCAATACCTCAACCCTGATGAACGGGTATTTTTTCGCGAAGGCTTTCTGCAGCGCTTGGACCGTATCCAAACCCCACGCCGTGTAGAGCACAAGCTCCCCTTCGGCTCTAGCCTTGTCGATGATGCTAGGCTCTGAGGCTTGCGCCGGCGCGGCGCGGCCGATGATCGAAAAAAGCACTAAGCAACAAACCCATATTTTAGATCGCGTCATGACTCATCGCTCCACTGCAACGGATTTGCCGTCTTCAGGCCGTCATTCCCGCATGTTTTCAGCGGGAATCCAGGCGAGTCCGGAACTGGACCCCCGATAGGATCATTCGGGGGTGACGCTTTTGAGAGGTTGCGGCCGACCTGCGGTAGACGTGCTGTTTCGCATCGTCACGATTCTCAATCGTTGACCCGCGGCAGCACTTGGGTTCCCATCAGATCGAGCGGCGTTGCGCCGTCTCCCGGTGAGCTCATCCACAGATTGGTCAGCCCCAGGCGCGCCAGCGCGCGAATTCGCTGCACGACATCGGCAGGCGAGCCGGCGACGGCGAAGCGGTCAAGGAAATATTCCATTAGCCCCAACTGCTCGACGAGCTGCGCGTTCTTGCCGGTCTTCACGCCGTGTTGGGCATAGTCGTATTCTTGATGAAAGCGCCGCAGGTTGTTTATAAGTTGCTGCGGCACATATTTTCCGGCGAGCCCCGAGCGCAGTGCATGATTACCCGCCGACGCGATGCTCGCCATGACATTGCGCAAGGCTTGCTCGCGGGTCTCGGCGATGCTCAGGCGCGGCGCCCACCAAACTTCCAGTTCGGCTGGATCTCGTTGAGCTTGTCGCGCTCCTTGGTGCAGCTCTCGCAAAGACGCCTCAACGATCTCCGCAGTCAACCCGGTGCCAATCAGAACCTGATCACCGATCGCTCCGGCGAGTCGTAACATGCGCGGTCCCTCGGCGGTAATGCAGATGGGGATGCGCCGGCGTGTCGGCGACCGCGGCCAGGTGAACCGGTTGTGTCTGCCCTGGAATATCGTTTCGCCTTTGTCCAGAGTTCCCGCACCGCGACGATGTAAGCGCGCGTCGCTTCGACGCTCGCGGGCTCCAGCCCAATGTTATGCACCGCGCTATCGCCCCTGCCGATGCCGAGCACGGCGCGGCCTTGTGAAATTATTTCCAGACTGGCGATGGCGCTGGCCATCACCGACGGCTCCCGCGTCACCGGGTTGGTCACCCGCGGTCCGATCTCGGCCTTTTCGCTGTTGAGTGCCATGAGCGTCAACGTCGTAAAGCATTCCATGGCGTGCCATTGCGTGTCGCCGGTGCCCAGGCGAGCAAATCCATAGTGGTCGGCGCGCTTGACCGTATCGACGAATGCATCGAGACTCTGCCGCGGCGGCGGGTGGAGATGCAGTCCGAGACGAATCGCCGTCATAAATGGAGACGAACGTTGGTTACTTGCGCTCTCGCGAGTCGTTCTCGTAAAGCCGTTTGATAAACCCGCTTGCCTCGATCTCCCGCGCGATCTTGTACGAGACGAATTGTTCCGGATCGGCGTTCTTCGCCGCCGGTACCGTGCTTGAAAGCTCCGTCAGAATCGTGCGGACTCCCTCGATTGTCGGAATTGGCAAAGGCAGATACTTGCTTGCGACATTGCTATAGGCATCCTCCAACACCTCGCGGTCGTCGTTGCGCGTATATTTCTTCAGCACTGTCAGCGCGGTTTCTTTATTGCGCTTGAAATCATGAATCGCCTCGATGTAGGCGAGCATGAAATCTTTCACGACAGTCTCGTTTTTCTGCAGATAAGATTTCGTGGTGCCGATGGCCGACGTCGGGTAATGCAGCCCCAGGTCGGCGAGGTCTCCCAGCTCACGAAAGCCTGCCTTGCGCGCGATCAATGACGCCGTTCCGCTCAGCACGCCGGCGTCGAGCATTTTGGTCTGCATGGCGCGGACCGTGTCCTGTGTCGTGCCGATCTGGAGAATACTGACGTCGCGGTCGGGATTGAGTCCCCATTTTTTTAGCGCCAGGCGCACGGCGAAATCCGAAGTGGCGCCGTAGCGGCTGACACCTAACTTTTTGCCTTTGAGTTGCGCCGGGCTGGTGATTTCCGGCGCGCCGAATACCTTGAAAACAAATCCGTTGATAAGGGCGGCAATCAGGACCGTGTCGGCACCCTGCAAGGAAGCTTGCACCAAGCCGGAACCGGAGAGCGAGGAAATTTGCAGATCTTTGGCGATCAACGCCCGCAAGGACACCGATCCGGTGCCCATGCCGACGAGCACCACATCGAGGCCGTGCTTTTCGAACAACTTGGTGTCCTTGGCAAACCCTAATATCGCGACCCCGCCGTCGGTAGATCCATAGCCGACGACGACCTTGGTAAGCGGTTTCGCCTGCGCCGCCAAAGCTCTTGCAGCGTGAGCACCAAGAAAGATTATGACAAGCGCTGCAATCACTAAACTGCGGCGTTGCGGCGGATGGAGATGCAGTCCAAGACGAAGCGCGATCATAAGTTTTGCTGCTGAAGGGTTGGCGGCCAACAGCGTAGCCGGCACGCCAAGTAAGCCGGCAGTTTCCAAAGGGAAGAACAGCCGTTTGGGGCACGGGCGGGTTAAAACCCGCCCGTGCAGTGATTCAATTTATTGCTGCACCGGTCCGCTGCTGCGCGCCACTTTGCCGGGATAAACGCCGGTGTGCTGGCCTCTTTCCATGAGCACTTGCCCGTTCACTACGGTCCACTCGATCCCCTTAGCGAGTTGTTTGCGACGCTTGGCTCCGCCCGGCAAGTCGTGCGCCTCGCCCGGTTCCAGCGGGCTGATGGTCGCAGGATCGAACACCATCAGGTCCGCCGCCATCCCGGGCGCACTAGTCCACGGTCGGAGAATCCGAAGAGCGACGCCGGAATCAACGTGAGCTTTCGGATCGCATCCTCCAGCGACATGATTTCTCGCTCGCGCACCCAGTGCGATAACAGGTAGGTGGAGTAACTATAGTCGGTGCGGAAAACCACATGGGCGCCGCCGTCCGACTGGCCGATGACGGTATACGGACTGGTGAGCAGAGCGGTCATGGCCGTTTGGTCGCTGTTGACTTCACGCCGTTCGAATTCGGTCTCCAGATTTTCTTCCAGCGCCAGGTCGAGGAATGCGTCGAGCACGTCTTTATTCTGTTCC
>CAWERH010000032.1:0-90791 GCA_963811315.1 uncultured delta proteobacterium | reverse complement strand
GCAATCTCCAGCTCATCTGACAAGTGGGCGCTTTTTCTAAGCTGCATCGGCAATCATCTTGAGAACACTCAACACGCTTCGTGAGCCTCATGCTACGGCAGCCTCAGCAGAACGGAATTAGCTGATCCATCCTAATTGTTCTCTGTTCACTGCTGCGTCATTTTCCTTGACGCCGTTGCAGGGCAGTGTTACGCGTTCGGCGTTAACCCATATCGTCCCGCTCACCAGGGGCATAACCAGGAGGAAACGATGACGTTTGGACGACAAACATTTTTCGTATTCGTATTGTTGCTCGCTCTCACAGTCCTTCGCCACGATGGCCTCGCTCAGCAAAGCGCGCCAACGACACCGATGGTGCTCACCGGAGCGACATTGATCGACGGCACCGGACGGCCGCCGGTTCCTGAAGCGGTGATCGTCATCGACGGTGACAAATTCACCGCGGTCGGCGGCAAAGGGACCCAATATCCGCCCGACGCTACGGTCATCAATCTCGCCGGCAAGTTCGTCATCCCAGGCCTGGTCGACAGCCATACTCATAGCCGCGCCTTTTGCGGTGAGCTGTACTTGAACCATGGCGTCACGAGCATTTTCATTCTCAATCCATGGGGCGCGAACGGCAACACTGTCGAATTGGCGCGCGCTTCACAACAGCCCGCCGTGCGCTCGCCGCGTTTCTTCGGCATCGCCGACCGCTTTCCGCTGGCGCCGAATATGACCCGCGAGCAAGTGCGCGAGCAGTTCAACGAGTGGATCGCCAAGAAACCGGACTTCGCCGTGCTGCCATCCTACAACGAGCGCAACAAGCAAGCGTATCAGTGGGCGGCGGAGCTGATGCATGAGGCCGGCTTGTTTGTTTTCGGCCACACCGAAGATGCACCGGCGTCGAACCGCGCCGGCCAAGACGGCATCGAGCATCTGTGGGGCTACGCCCAGGCGTTGATGACGCCCGAGGAGCTGCACGGCTTTCAGACCGGCAAGCATCTGCACTGGGGCACGTTCCTAAGAGACAAAACGCGCGTCGATCAGCTGATCAAAGAATCACTCGGCCGCGGCGCCTATCTCAATCCCACTCTGGTTTACGAGCTGGGCTCCCAGAGCAGTCTCGCGCGCAAGCATGAAAACGACGTCTATGACGTCTATCGCAACGCCGCCCTGATGACCTACTATCCCCGCAATCTTGCCGATAGCTTACTCTTGAAATTCCGCGCCGTGCGGACCTTTTCAAACCGCTATGAAAATCCGGTACCGTTGGCCAACCTGGCACCCAAGGACCTGCAGGGATTCAAAGATGCCTTCCGCTTGTCCCAGGAATTCACCAAGCGCTGGGTTGACCTCGGCGGCAAGATCATCGGCGGTACCGACGATCCATCGGTCGGCACCTGCGGTTTGAGCGCGCACATGGAGATGGCAATGTTGGTGGAAGCTGGGCTGACGCCGATGCAGGCGTTGCAGGCGATGAGCTTGTGGGGCGCCGAAATGCTCACGGCGAGAAAGAAATCCCCCGCCAAGCCGCCCGTCGGCTTTGTCGGCGAGGGCGCCAACGCCGATCTGGTTATCCTCTCCGCCAGTCCGCTGGCAAACATCGAGAACACTCGTAAGATTGAACGGGTGATGAAAGGCGGCCGCTTCGTCGAGCTGGGCTACACGCCGCCGACTTCGACTTTGGCGGTGTAGTGCGGCGTGTAGCCCAGCTCGACGAAGCGGCCGCCTTTCACACCCGTTCAATCTTACGAGTGTTCTCGATGTTTGCCAGCGACTGGCGGAGAGGATAACCAGATTGGCGTTGGCGCCCTCGCCACAAAGCCACGCGGCTTGGCGGGGGATTTCTTTCTCGCCGTGAGCATTTGCGCCCCACAGCTCATCGCCTGCAGCTGCATCGCGTCAGGCCGGCTTCCACCAACATTGCCACTCGATGTGCGCGCTCAAACCGCAGGTGCCGATCGATGGATCGTCCGTACCGCCGATGATCTTGCTCCGAGGTCAACCCAGCGCTTGGTGAATTCCTGACAAGCGAAGCATCTTTGAATCCCTGCAGGTCCTGTGCCAGTTACAACTGTACCGGATTTTCATAGCGGTTTGAAAAAATCCGCACGCGCGAATTTCAAGAGTAAGCTATCGCAAATTGCGATAGTATCATCACGCGTTGCATAGACGTCTATGACGTCTATCGCAACGCCGCCCTGATGACCTACTATCCCCGCAATCTTGCCGATAGCTTACTCTTGAAATTCCGCGCCGTGCAGACCTTTTAAACCGCTATGAAAATCCGGTACCGTTGTCCAACCTGGCACCCAAGGACCTGCAGGGATTCAAAGATGCCTTCCGCTTGTCCCAGGAATTCACCAAGCGCTGGGTTGACCTCGGCGGCAAGATCATCGGCGGTACCGACGATCCATCGGTCGGCACCTGCGGTTTGAGCGCGCACATGGAGATGGCAATGTTGGTGGAAGCTGGCCTGACGCCGATGCAGGCGTTGCAGGCGATGAGCTTGTGGGGCGCCGAAATGCTCACGGCGAGAAAGAAATCCCCCGCCAAGCCGCCCGTCGGCTTTGTCGGCGAGGGCGCCAACGCCGATCTGGTTATCCTCTCCGCCAGTCCGCTGGCGAACATCGAGAACACTCGTAAGATTGAACGGGTGATGAAAGGCGGCCGCTTCGTCGAGCTGGGCTACACGCCGCACTACACCGCCAAAGTCGAAGTCGGCGGCGCGATCCCGAGCACGCCCGCGCCCGAACTGAGCGCGATCACGCCCAATACGGTAACCGAGGGCACCGCCGCCTTCGAAGTCACCGTGGAAGGCGTCGGATTTGTCACCAACTCGATTGTCCGCGTCGACGACCTGCCGATGCCGACCACGTTCGTCGACATTCGCACGCTCAAAGCGCGTGTGCCCGCCAGCGCCGTCGCCCGCGCCGCGCCGCACCGCTTTAACTATCCCGGCCCCGAGCAGCATCCCGGCATCTACGGCGACCGCACCGTCAAGATCACCGTCTACAACGGCCCCCCTGACGGCGGCACCTCCAACAGCGTATCGCTCCGCGTCTTCGCGAAATGGCTGGCGGAAGAAAAAAACTTGGCAAATGACGTTCCCCTAGCGCGAGGATTTGCAGCCATGTTCATAATTTTTTTGTGTTATGCGGAAAATTCCGGCTCCGTCTGAAGACTCAGCCGCGCCGCTAGTGTCCCAGCCTCTGAAAACGCAATAAATTCAATTGCTTCATCTCATCGATACTTCCGAGTCAGCGACACTAGCTTCGTGTTTAGTATAAAAATGGAGAATCATCATGGGACAAACCGAAACCGCACTGGCAAAATTTGTCCTGGACTTTCCGACAGAAGATGTTCCCGCCGATGTCATGCACTTGGCGAAGCGCTGCTTGATGAACTACTCCGGCGTCGCGCTGCTCGCCAATCTCGACCCCGCCATTGATATTTTGCTCGATGTGTTACGCGCCGAGGGCTGTGCGCCGGCGGCCACCGTGATCGGCAAGGGGTTTAAGACTTCGGTGCAGAACGCGGCGCTGGCAAACGGCTTTCTCGGTCATTTCGAAGATTATGACGACACCCATACGACGGTGATTCATCCGAGCGCGCCGATCCTCCCCGGAGCCCTGGCGCTCAGCGAACAAAGGACCGTGACCGGAAAAGATTTTCTCGCCGCATTCGCCGTCGGCGTCGAGGTCGCATGCCGCATCGGTCTAGTATTGGTGCAGCACTTTCGCGAAGGCGCGGCGCATTGGCATATTACCAACACCTGCGGCGTGCTTGGCGCGGCGGCCGCGGCCGGCCGTCTGCTCAAACTCAATCAACAGCAAATGGTCTACGCCTTCGCCATCGCCGGCACCCAGGCCAGCGGTCTGCGCGAGGTGTTCGGCTCCATGTGCAAGCCGTTTCATGCCGGCAAGGCGGCGCAAAACGGCACCATGGCGGCGCTGCTGGCGCAGCGCGGCTTCACCGGCACCGACGGCATCTTCGAAGGAGCGCGCGGCCTGGTGGGCGTGATGGCCAGCGGCCACGACATCGGCGAGGCGACGAAAGATTTAGGCCAACACTGGGAGTTGCCGCAAAACGGCCTCAAACCTTTTGCCTGCGGCCAGGCCAATCATGGCTTTATCGACGCCGCCCTCGCCCTGAGAAAGCAGCCCGGCGTCACGCCGCAAACCATCAAACATATCCAGGGCAGCGTCGAAGAGTTCGCACCGGCGCTGGTGCGGCGCCGTCATCCGCGCAGCGGACTCGAATCGAAATTCTGCTATTACCACTCGGTGGCGGCGGCACTCATCGATGGCCAGGCGCTGCCGGCGCAATTCACCGACGAGCGCGCCGCCGATCCGGCGGTCGAGAGCCTGCGCAATCGCATCGATTTCGATGAAGATTCGTCGTTGCCGCGCCGCGCGGTTCGGGTCACCCTCGAATTGACCGACGGCCGGACGTATACGGAAAGGGTGGATCACCCGACCGGCACGCCGGGCAACCCGATGAGCGACACCATGGTACAGGAAAAATTTCACGGACTCGCAAGCGCGGTCCTTGGCGTAGAGAAAGCCGATAAGGCGCAAAGCGCTCTATGGAGCGTCGATGCGATGCCCGATGTGAGCCAGCTGATACCGTTGCTGCTCAAATGAATGCGATGTGCCTTTTAGTTTGCATCTCTGAGAAGGTTGAAATCCCTAGCCCTTGGCCAGTGCGTTAGGCAGGCGCAGTGGAAATTCGGATAGAGGGCGGGAACGACTTACGCCGTCCCCGCCCTCTGAACCGTGCGTGCGGTTTTCCGTACACGGCCCTTCGGAGTTTGTGGCTTTCTCCGACACGGACTTTCACCGTGCTGATGCGGCGCCCTCACGGGGACACGATTCCGGCTTCCGCCGGAATGACGGAACATGAATCGACTTGCAGCCTAAGGCAGGTTGCTTTTTTGCGGGCTCGGCGTTCGCCCGAATCTGCGTGGCTCTGTTTATTTGAATTCACTCAACAGCCGGCCGTAGCCCGGAATCGGGCCGCGCATATTCATCAGCCGCAGCGCATCCCACACCCACGCTTGCGTGTTGGTCACCACCGGCTTGCCATGATCTTTTTCAATGCGCTCGATGACCGAGATGGTGCGCCACTTGTTGCACGGCAGGTAGATGCCGTCCACTTCGGGATGTTCACGCAACAGCGCAGTCGCCAGGTCATAGCCGGTTTCCGGCGCCAGCTCCCAGATCACGTCGGCATTGGGGCAGCCGAGGCCGCGAAAGGCGATGACGTCAATGCCATAGTGCGCGAGAAATTTTACCAGACGCTCGTCCTGATCTTCAGGAAACGGCGAAGCCATCACGATGCGCTTGAGCCCAAGCGCGCGACAGCCGCGCACGACGGCGGTCAGCACCGTCGACGCGGGTATCGGTGTGATGCTCTTAACCAGGTCGAGGATTTCCAAGTCGGAGCCGGGTCCTTTGTACGACAGAAATAACTCGCCGGTGACCATGAGAAAATCGAGCGGCCGGCGCGCCAAATCGCGCACCAAGTCGGCAAACATCATCTCCGCCCGGTGAAACTCGTCGTCGGTGTACTTTTCGACTTTCAGCGTCCGCCCTTCGATTGTTATACCCGGCGGAAAGACTTTATAAACGTCTGCCAAAGTATCCTCGCTGAGATTGGGCGAAATAAGTCCGATCAGTTTCAGGCTCACTGGCACACCCCCGATCCAATTTCTAGCGCAGCACTTGCCGTTCGGTGAGATCGCGGATTTCCGCGTTGGACAAGCCGAGTATTTCGCCGAGCACGGCGTCATTGTCTTCACCGGCCACGTGGGCTTGGCCGGCTGGCGCGTAGCCGTGCTCCGTCAGGCGCACCGACGGCCCGGCGCGAGTCATCCAGCCGACCTGCGAATGGTAAACTTCGCGCGCGAAACCACGCTCGCGTAAATGCGGATCGCGGTACAAATCCTCGGCGGTTTGCGCCACCCCGGCGGCGATGCCTTCGCGCTGCAACATCAGCATTATCTGATGCGGCGTGTATTTCGACGTCCAGGTTTCGATCCAGTAATCGAGCTCCTTGCGGTTGGCGATGCGGTCCGTTGGATCGGCAAACTTGGCATCGCTCAGCCATTCACGATGACCGGCGAACTCACAAAACCTGATCCATTCTTCTTGAGTTTGAACCGAGATCGCGCACCAACGGTCGTCGCCTTTACAGCGATAACAGCCGTGCGGCGCCGCGGTGGCGCTAAAGTTGCCTTGCGCCACCGGCTCGCGGCCGCTGATCAAATACGCCAAATAGGCAGGACCAAGCATTGAAGCGGCGGTCTCCGCCTGGGAGATGTCGATGTACTGTCCTTTGCCGGTGCGCGCGCGAAAATGCAGCGCGGCCATGATTGCCAATGCGCCGTAGGACGGCGCGATATAGTCGGGAAAAGCGGTCTGGCAAGCCGCGCCGGGCCGTTCAATTTCCGGGTCGCGCCATAGATAAGCCATCCCTGAATAAGACATGAGAATCGGTCCGAAGCTGACGTAGTCGCGTCGCGGCCCGGTCTGGCCGAACGCCTGCAAGCTCGCCATGATAATGTCGGGCCGCAACGCTTTCACGCGCGGATAATCGAGTCCCCAACTCGCCATCACGCGGGCGCTGAAGTTCTCGACCACGACGTCCGACTTGGCGATGAGTTTTTGCGCCAGCGCCAGGCCGTCGGGATGCTTCATATCCAGGGCGATTCGTTTGCGGTCGCGATTGCTTTCGAGATCGGAAGCGATTTGAAATTTTTGCCCGCGCTGCGGACTCCGCGTCGAGCGGCCCGCTTCGATCGAAATAACCTCAGCGCCATGTTCGGCCAGCAAACTGCCCAGCGCGGGGCCGACGATGCCGGTGGGAAAACTGATCACACGAACCCCGGCCAATGGGCCGCGGACGGGCGCGGTACTACCACCAGTCGAGCTAGATTCGCTCCGCCAGGCTGACGGTTGCGCCCATTCCCGCTCGATTTCACTCTGATGTTCGCCGCGCAGCGGCGCACCGCGGGCGACGCGCCACGGGCTTTCGGAAAATCGGTACGGATCACCGGGAAACTGGTGACGGCCGAGATGGGCGTGCTCGACCTGGGTCAAATAAGCTCGGTGCTGGGTCTGCTCGTCGGCGAGAAAAGCGCTCGGCGCGTTGATCGGTGCCGCGGCCAAACGCAGCGCTTGAAACTCCTCGAAGAATTTCTTGGCTTCGTAATTGAGCGTGCGCGCCTCCACCAACCGGTCGATCGTCTGGCGCAGCGGCAAACGGCTTTGGACATTTTCATACTTTGGATCGAGCAATTCGGGCGGACGACCAAGCCACTCGAGAAAACGTTTCCAGTGATCCGGCTGATTGACGAAGATGCGCGCAAAACCGTCTTTGCACTGATAAGTTTCCGCGACGGTGGTCGACTGGCTATGACCAGTTCGCTCGGGCACTTCGCCGGTCACGCTATAGCGCGTAATGATGCGCAGAAAGGGATCGGCGGCGAGCACGTCTTGAAGCGAGACATCGACATGCTCGCCCGCACCGGTCGCCGCCCGGTTGAAAAGCGCGACCAAGGTGCCGAAGGCAGCGTGCACCGATCCCAAATGGTAAGCCACGTCGCAGGGCCCCATCAATGGCGCCCGTCCCGGATGGCCGCAGAGATTCATCAACCCGCCCATGGCGAAAGCGACGATGCTCGGCGCCTTGAAATCCCGGTACGGTCCGCTCAAGCCAAATCCGCTGATCGACGTCATCACCAACGCAGGGTTGATCGCCTTCAGCTGATCGTAGCCCAGACCATGACGAACGAGATAGCCGATCGGCTTATCTTCGATCAAGACATCCGCATTTCGAACCAGCTCACGAAATTTTTGTTGATCCTCGAGATCTTCAAGATTCAGCACGATGCCGCGTTTGTTGGTGTGATAGGCGGCGAAGGAGAGACTTTGCTCGGGATGGGACGTGTCGTTCTTAAATGGACCTTCGCGCCGCATCGGGTCGCCGCCCGGCGGTTCGATCAAGATCACGTCAGCGCCGAGATTGGCCAGCAGCAGCCCACAGTACCCGCCCATGCGGCCAGTGAGATCGAGGACGCGCAAACCGGTCAAAGCGCCGGTCGAGAGATTCGTATTTGCTGACATCGTGGGATTTCATCCTTGCTTTTAGGATTTCTAATTCGCCGGAGTATATTTGCAGATCGCCCCAGGAAACAAGCGGATAGCCGCATTTCAGCGCCGCGCGCTGGCAAAATTTGGATTTAGGAACCGGCGGGAATGAGCGCGCCATTGGCGTCGTAAACTTCCACCGCGCCGTATTTTTCGAGCACGGGCTTGATCTTGCTCGCGTCGCCGACCACCACCACCTGCAAAGCGTCCGGGTTAAGATATTTGCGCGCCACGCGTTGGACGTCTTCCGTGGTAATTGCCATGATCCGCGCGGGATAGGTATCCCAGTAATCGGCCGGCAGACCGTAGAGCTTGCCGGTAATCGCAAAACTCAACACTCGAGTCGGCTGCTCCAGTGACAGCGCGAAGCTCGCGGCGATCGAGCGTTTGCTCGCTTCGAGTTCCGCCGCCGGCACTTTCTCATCGCGAATGCGCCGGATCTCGTTAAAAAATTCATTGAGCGCGCCTTCGGTTACCTCGGTGCGCATGTTACCGGCCGCACGCCACGGCCCGGGATAACGCAATGCGGTGAAATCACTGTAAACTCCATAGGTGTAACCCTTCTCTTCGCGCAAGTTGAGAAACAGGCGCGACGAAGCGCCGCCGCCGATGACATCGTTCATCACCATCATGGGGAAATAATCGGCGCTGCGTCTGTCGATGGCGATGTTCCCTAAAGCAACCGCGGTCTGCACCGAATCGGGCCGGTTGACGAGAAAGAGTTTGCGCGCCGATGATGCCACCGGGCCGCGCGGCCAGACCGGCTTCACGTCGCGCATTTTCCAAGCAGCCAGCCGTTTTTCTAACTTGGCGATAAACTCTTTCGGGATGAATGTCGCCGGCTACGCCGAGAATGGCGTTTTGCGGCACCACGCGCTCGCGATGCCACGTGAGCAACGCGTCGCGGCTGAGCTTGTCGATGGATTCCGCCGTCGCCGAAACGATGGCGGCGGGATGTTGCCCGTACACGGCCCGGCTAAAACGCTCGTTGAGCAGAAAATTCGCCGCCGTGCGTTGCTGGCGGAGTTGGATGCGCTGGCGCTGTTTGAGTTTTTCCAATTCGTCCGCAGGAAAACTGGGACTGAGTAAAATATCCGTGGCTAAGCCGAACCAATCGTCGAAGTTGTCACTCAGGCCCGAGGCGTTCAGCACCAGGTCGGGCGAACCGAACGATGCGCCGGCGTCGATTGCGGCGCCTAAGCGATCGACGGCTTCGGCGATTTGTAAACTGGTTTTGGTTTTGGTTCCTTCGCGCAGCATCTGCGCGGTCGTGCTTGCTAATCCGGTCAAGTCGGCCGGTTCGAACAAAGCCCCGGCGCCGCTCACGTAGAGTTGCATGTTGATGTACGGCGCGCGGTGATCTTCGATGAGCAGCACGGTCAAGCCGTTCTTGAGCTTCGCCTCGATGGGCTTGGGAATTTTCACCCGCAGAATCTCGTGCGACACCGGCGCGCGGTTCTTGCGCTCGACTTTGCTCGGCGGAGAGCCGAGCGATTCCTGCGCCGCAAGTCTGGCGAGGGGCGATGGACAAAGCAACAGCGCCGCAAGAACCAGGCAAGCGATACTCCACGGGTTACGTTCCATTGACCATTGGCTACGCATGTTCATCGATTTCTACCGTTCCACCGCGCCCGTCGTTTTCGCCACCGCCTTCGGCAAAGTTGTGACGATTGTCCGAGTGCTGTCCTTGAAATATAAACGCGCGACCCGTTGCAGATCGGCCAGGGTAACCGCATCGTATTTGCGCCAGACCGAATTCACCAGATTCGGATCGTTGTAATAAACCGCGAAATGTCCCAGCGCGTTGGCGCGGGAGCGACTGCTATAAAGTTGTTGAGCGCGCTGCCGGCGCAGCTGCATTTTGACTTTTTTAAGCTCCCAATCGGCAATGCCCTGGTCTTGCACACGGAGAATTTCGTCTTGTAGCAGTCTTTCCAACTCGCCCAGATCGGTAGTGGGCCGGGACATGATGCTGAACCAAAAGAGCGCCGGGCCGCGCTGCTCGTTGGCATCGGCAACCACACTCAGCGCCAGCTCTTTCTCCTTGACGAACTTCTGATAGAGCCGGGATGACACGCCGCTGGAAAGCACGTTGCCCAAGACATCGAGCGCATACCAATCCGGCGTATTGCCCGGCGGGATCTTGTAGACGATGTCGAGGCGCGGCGTTTGGGCAAAGCTGTCTTCGATCGATTTACGCCGTTCGCCTTGTTGGGCGGGCTCGGTCATATCCGGCGCCGCCGGCGGCGCCTGGGCCGGAATGTTTTCGAAGTATTTCTTGATCAGCGCGAGCGCAGCTTCGGATTTGAAATTGCCGACCAATGCCAGCACCGCGTTGTTCGGCGCGTAATGGTTACGGAAAAACGCCGTCGCGTCTTCGATCGTCGCCGCATCCAAATCCGCCATGGAGCCGATGGTCGAGTGTTTATAAGCAAAGTTGTCGTAGGCCAAATCGATGACCGCCTCGTAAGTTTTCCCATAGGGCCGATTGTCGTAGCTTTGGCGCCGTTCCTCTTGGACGGTCAAGCGTTGGTTATCGAAGTTCGCTTGGGTAATCGCCGGCGCGCGCATGCGGTCGGCTTCGAGAAAAATTCCCAGTTCCAATTGATTCGCCGGTAGGGTTTCAAAGTAATTGGTCCGGTCGGCGTTGGTCGTGCCGTTGGCGCTGCCGCCATTGTTTTGGATCAGAATGAAATGCTCGCCCTTGCCGACGTTTTCCGAGCCTTGAAACAGCATGTGCTCGAAGAGATGAGCAAAGCCGGTGCGGCCCGGATTTTCGTCGCGCGAGCCGACATTGTAAGTCACGCAAATCGAAAAAGTCGGCGCGCGAGGATCTTCCGCGAGCAACACGCGCAGGCCATTTTTGAGTTTGAATTCGTTGAAAGCGATATCGTAGGAATCACGGGGCGACAGTACTTTTTCAGCCGGTTGCGTCTTCGCGGCGGCAGTGGGTTGGAGCGCTTGAGCGCGCGCCTTGGTTGCTTTGGCTTGTGCCGCGTAAATTTCCAGTGCGCCGCCGCTCAAGAATGAAGCAATCAGAACGGCACCCAGCGCGCGTAGACCCTTAGGGCTCTGAACCATGCAAGAAACTCCGACTCACTTATTAATTGTTCCGCGCAGTAGTTTTAGCACCTTCAACACGCCAAGCAAGTTAGGCACCGGCTGATGATTTCATGGGTGCAGCGGTGTGAGTTGCCGTTGACAGTTTTCGGCCAACGGATTAAGGGAAGGAGCAATCCACATCAAAATTATTTTGGAAAGCGGAGGTCAGCGATGCAAAATTCCTGGGAAACCGTCACCGTCGATAATAGTCCGATGAGGCTTTACATGAGCCAGCCGGACGGCCCGGGCCCATTTCCCGCGGTGATCGTTATTCAGAATCAAGACGGCGTCAGAGATTTTACCCAAGCAATGACCCGGCGGATCGCCGAGGCCGGTTACGTCGGCATCGCGCCGCAGCTTTACCACCGTGAAGGCGAACCCAACACTCCCGAGGAAACCGCCGGCTTCAAGCATACGCGCCGGGACACCAACGTCATCAAAGACGTCGACGCGACAATCAATCTGCTGCGCGGTTGCGCCAATGTTGACTGCTCCAAGCTCGGCATCGTCGGCTTCTGTATGGGCGGGCGGGTCGCGTTCCTGATGGCCGCCGCCAACAAATCTTTCAAGGCAGCGGTCGATTTCTACGGTGGCGGCACCTATTCGAAATGGGGCGACCGGCCCGCGCCGGCGGAACTGGTCGGCCGAGGTCTCTTGCCCGGTCCAAGGTCATTTCGGCGAACTGGACAAAAATCCGCCGCCCGACGAGATGCGCAAGCTCGACGCCGAGCTTACCCGATTGGGCAAACCCCATCAGTTCTTTTTCTATGCCGACGCGCCGCACGGCTTTAATCGCTCCGGCTGGAATGGCTACCGGCCTGAAGCCGATGCAACTTCCTGGGCACGCAGCTTGGAATTTTTCCAGCAACACTTGGGTGAAACCAGCAGTAAGAAGACCGCCGCGGTGGCCTGAACGAACGCGCTGCGATGAAACGACAACTAAATTTCTGCCGCGCGACGATCTTCCTCCTCGCGGCGATCGTCTGGAGTTTGTCCGCGCATGCTGCCGCACCCAAAGTCTTGAACATCGGTTGGACCGGCGGTTCAGCCTGGACGGCGCTGCCGGACCGCATCGCCGCGGAACGCGGCTTCTTCGAAAAGGAGGGATTGAAAGTTCAATATATCCAGTTTCAGGGCACCAATCTAATGTTGAGCGCACTGTTAGCGAACGAGCTGGATTACGTGACGATTCTACCGTTTATTGCCGGCGCCGCTATCCGCGGCCTGCCGGTGAAAATTGTCGGCACCACGACCAAAGCGAGCGGCTACGCGATCATTTCACGGCCTGAGATCAACAGCGTCAAAGATCTTAAAGGGAAAAGGATTGCCATCAACACATTCGGCAGTTCGGCGGATTTCGCAATCTACCAACTGCTCAGCCGCAACGGATTGGATCCGAACAAAGACGTCACGCTGCAAGCGGTCGCCGGCAGCCCCGACGCCCGGTTTGCCGCGCTCCTCAGCGGTTCTGTCGACGCCACCGTGGTCAATAGCCCCTTCGAATACCGCGCCGAACAAAAAGGCTTCAAGACTTTGCTCTCGGTGCGCGAAGTCGCGGAGTTTGTCCGCATCCCCATCGTCGGCTTGAGCACCACGCAACGCAAGATCGATCGCGAGCCGGATGAAATCGTCCGCGTGCTGCGCGGCCAGCGCGCGGCGATCTTGTTTCTTCAAAGTCAAAAGGAAGTCGGCGTCGGTTTGCTCGAAAAACTACTCAAGCTCGACCGCGCCGCGGCCGAACGATTTTACCCAGCCTATCGCGATCAATATAATCCGGATCTGACCGCACCGGACTCGGTGGTTGAAGAATGGATCGCGGTCGGCACTTTCCGGGCCAAGGAAAAAATCAACGCTAAACCACAGGTCGTCCGCGACTGGAGCTTCGCCGAAAAGGCGCGCGGCCGCTAATCGCGTACTTCTGATGAATCGCGTCAATTCTCGTCGATTTTTTTCACTCGATCGATGACCTCGCGCGGCTGAGTCATCAGGCCCTTGAAGATTTTCTCGATCTCTTCTCCGGTCGACGGCTCCATGTCCAATTTCGACTTGGCGACCTCGGCCGTCAGGTCGCTATCCTGCAAAGCTTTGTTGTAGGCGCCGCGCAACAGTTTCACGCGCTCCACCGGAGTACCCGGCGGCGCCACCATCGGTCGACCTAGCTCATCGCCGGCCAAAAGCACCTGGGCAAGGCGGCGGCCCACCTCTGAAGTTTTGTACTTGTCCATCAATTCATAGATCGTCGGCAAGTCTCCCAAACGCGCATCGCGCTTGACCCCGGCTTGCACCAAATGACGATCGAAACCTTTTTTCTCCCAGGACAAAAACGGCTCTCTGCTGAAATGAACCGTGATGCGGGTGGCGCGGCAAACGACTTCGCCGCGTTCCATCGCTAGATCGACGTCACTGCCGCCTTTGTAACCGAGCACCCTGACAAATTTCGCCCCGACGGTCTCTTCCAAGAGCCGGGTCAATAGCGCGGTTTGGTCGGTCGTCCCCGATCCGCCGCACTTTGGCGGCTCCTTGGCTTTGATAATGTCGTCTATCGACTTGTACGGTGAGTCGGCGCGAATGTAGAGCATCATCTGGCCTTTTTCCTGGGACCCAAGCCAATTGAATTTGTTCACATCGAACCTGACTTCGGATTGGCCGACCAACTGGGTTAAATACAGATGGGTCTGAAACATGCCGACGGTCAAACCGTCCGGTTTTGCGATTCCGTAGAGATAATTGGCGGCCACCATCGAACCGGCGCCGGGCATGTTCTGCACCAGCATGCTGGGATTGCCCGGAAGGTACTTGCCCATCGTTCGGGCCAACAGCCGTGCCCAGAGATCGTACAGACCGCCAGGCGCTGATCCAACGACTACCGTAACTGTTTTGCCTTGGTAAAAATTCGCCTGCGCAAAGGTTTCTGATTCGACGACGAAAACAAAAACAGCTATTGCGAAATGAATTAGCGCGCTAATTTTTACTTTACCTGCGCTCATGACCCATCAAATCTGGCGCTGCGGAGCGGAGCGAAAACGGTTTCAGTTCTTCCAGGCACCCGGGCGAAGCACCTTACCCGGACGCGCGCCGGTCGGCGCGCCATTTTCGATGACGATCTCACCGTTGACCACGGTGAACGGCACCCCTGTGGCTTTTTGGATCATGCGGGTTTCGTTGCCGGGCAAGTCACGAACGTACTCAGGCTCCAGCGTATTGATCGTCGCCGGATCGAAGACCGCGATATCGGCGGCGAGTCCCGGCCTCAACAGGCCGCGGTCGTTCAATCCAAAGACCGAAGCGACGCGGAAAGTGAGTTTGGCCACCGCCTCTTCCAAATTCATGATGCCATAACCACGAACCCAGCGACCGAGAAAAGCCGTGCAGTAGCCGAACCGCGCATCGTACCCCATGTGCGCGCCGGCGTCGGACTGGCCGATCATCACCGCGGGATGCTTGAGAATCTCGCAGACCGCTTTGGGATCGCCCTGGGTGTTGATATGCACGAAGCGGGTTTCAAGATCTTCTTCCAGCGATAGATCGAGAAAACAGTCCAGCCCATCCTTCTTCTGCGCCTCGGCGATATCTTGCACCGATTTTCCTTGAAGCGACTTGTTGTGCTCCAGCTTGACGTGGTCGACGATAATGACATCCCAACGCTTGGGAAAAACCGACGGAGATTGATCTTCGATCGCTTCGGCGCGCAATTTCCTGCGCAGTTCGGCATCGGCAAACATCTGTTTGCGCACCGGCACGGGACTGAACATCGCCGCCTTCCAAGTGGGAAATTCGTCAAAACATTGAGCGTCGAGCAGCGAATAGCGGTTTTGAAATGGCTTGGCTTGGGTCATCGCGAAAATCGGCAGGCCTTCCTCTTCAAAGACCCGCTGGGTATTGGCAAGCATTTCTTGCCAATGGTTCGGCCGGCTCCAGCTGTGACTGATGCTTTGCCATAAAACCGGCCGGCCCGTGCGCCGCGCCATCTGCGCCGCGTAAGCGATGCGACCGCGCGAGTCGGCGCCGCCGCCGCTCAATTGCACGACGCCGGCATTCATCTCGCCTAACACATCAAGCAATGAGCCTAACTCTTCATCCGACGCGAGACGGCTTGCTACCGGCTTTCTGTCTTCGCGGATATGGCGTGGATTCTGGTTGGTGGAAAAACCGACGGCGCCGGCTTCCATGCCCTGGCGCACCAGTTGTTTCATCCGGGCAATTTCTTCGGCCGTCGCCTGGCGCTCCACCGCGTCTTCGCCCATGACGTAATGGCGCACGGCGATATGGCCGATCAACGCGGCGGCATTGATCCCCAGACGCGTTCCGAGGGTGCTGAGATACTCGGCGGTGGAAGTCCACTTCCACTCGACGCCTTCTTCGAGCACCCGGCGGCTGATCGCCTCGACGCGCACAAAGCTCTTGATCATCGACTCGCGATTCTCCGGCTTGGCCGGCGCCAAGCTCAAACCGCAGTTACCGAGAACCACCGAAGTGACGCCGTGGAAACACGACGATGTGCCGAGTGGATCCCAAAGCAACTGCGCATCGAGATGCGTATGCGGATCGATGAAGCCGGGCGCGACGGCCAAGCCGTCGACGTTAAGCGTTCGCGTCGCGCCGCCGTTCAAGCGGCCGATCGCCACGATCTTGCCGTTCTCGATAGCAACGTCGCCGTTAAAACTCGGCATCCCCGAGCCGTCATAAATCCTGCCGCCTTTCAATACGAGATCGTACATAGCGCGCGCTCCCTTCGTCGAGAATCAACAACCACGGCAATCCGCCGGATTGCGATTGTGCCACGAGTAACCGCACGAACGATATTCGATGTTCACCCGCAGCGTCAAGCGTTTTCGGCCAGCGGTAAGGTGCCCTGCGAATATCGCCGTCGAACCGGAAAGTCAGCTAATATTCTGTCGGCTCAGAGTCGGCTCATAGAGCATTTGAATCACTACGTCGTCCGGATCGGCGCAGTAAAACGACGCACTGCCATCCCGATGGATCTTGAACGGGTGCACGATCTTGACGCCTTTGGAGCGGAAGTCCTCTTCGAGTTCCGCGACCCGTTCGATACTTTCGACCAGGAAACCCAGGTGATCCAGTTGTCGCTCCTCGGCGGTGTTAAGAAAACTTTCCGTCACTTCATGGAGCGCGAGGTTGTCGCAGCCGGACGAAAGATAGGCATTCTTTGAATCGGGTTCCCAGACCACATCCATGCCGAACATTTCCCGATAGAATTGTTTGGACTGCGCCAAATCTCTTACCTTCAGAGCGATATGGCGCATGCCTTTCAGACCAGCAATTCGACTCATAAAACCACTATATCATGGGCTGATTCCGGCGTAGTTAGCGATTGCCTGCTATTGCCATCTATTTCCCATCCCTAGCGAAAATTTCAAATTTGTGTTTTATAGAGTAGTACTTCGGTTCCGTTCCATCCACATTCTCATGGCAAGACGAATCAGATCCGTGCGAAAAGCACAGCCGCACCTGTCGATCCTTGAGGATATCAGCACCCTCATCAGCCACTCCCACGATGTCCAGGAAACCCTCGACAGTATCGTCGCCACCGTGGCCGATCGTATGCAGACCGAAGTCTGCTCGCTTTATATTCTCGATCAAAAGAAGAATCGACTGACGCTCTGGGCCACCATGGGTCTTGACCCTGACTCGGTTGGCAAAGTTTCCATGGCCACCGGCGAAGGATTGACGGGATTGGTCATCGAACGGATGAAGCCGGTGATGGTCGTCGATGCGCTGGCCCATCCCCGCTATAAATACTTCCCGGAAACCCACGAGGAGCATTTTCATTCGTTTTTGGGCGTGCCCCTGCTCGAGAGAAAGATGCCGCTTGGCGTTCTGGTCATCCAGACCTCGCGGCGACGCGAATTTGCCCGCGACGAAATCCGCTTGCTGACCACCATCTCCGCGCAGGTTGCAAGTATTATCGTACAAACTCGGCTGGCCGATTCCCTCAAAAGCAAGGAAAAGGAGCGCAAGGAATTTCAGACGCGCATGAACGAAGCCATGCGCAAATTACAGTCCTACGAGGGACGGCGCCGGGAAACAACGTCGAAAACCAAGCAACACTGGCATGGCCGACTCAACGGGCTGTCGGCGTCGCCGGGTTTTGGCCGCGGCAAAGCTTTCGTCTTGGAACCGCGCATGGATTTGAGCGCCATCAAGAAAAAGAAGGCTCGCAACCGGGCGAGAGAAATAGAACGCTTCCGCGGCGCGGTTGAACGCGGCATCGACCAGATCAACGTGGTCAAGAACCGCATGAATCAATTGATCTCCAAAGAGGAGAACGCCATCTTCGACGTTTATCGGTTAATCCTTGAGGATCCGGCGATCATTCAGCAGATCGAGAGTCAGATCACCAAGGAAAACGTCACCGCGGAGTACGCCGTCAAGGTCGTCTTCGAGCGCTATCTGGAGTCGATTGGCAAAATCAACGATCCCTATCTGCGCGAGCGCGTCACCGACGTCAAGGACGCGGCGCAAAGACTCCTGGAAAATCTTTCCGGCACCTTGGGCCACCAATACAATGTCCCCGACGATGCGGTCTTGGTTGCCGAAGATCTCTCGCCCGCCGATCTGAGCATGCTCGAAGGCGACAAGTTTAAAGGCATCGTCCTCGCCACCGGCGGGGTAACCTCGCATGCGTCGATTCTGGCGAAGTCGTTTGAGATTCCCAGCGTCGTCGCGATCGAAGATCTGATGGAATCGGTGCATCAAGGCGACATGTTGATCGTCGACGGCAACGCCGGCGGGGTGCATGTCAATCCTACCACCGAGGTCATTGGCGAATACGACCGCTTAGAGCGCGATTACGCCGAGCTCAACCGCGAGTTGGGCGGGCTCAAAGATCTACCGCCGGAAACCACCGATGGCCGGCGAGTCTCGCTCTACGCCAACATCGGCCTGCTCAGTGACGTGGCGTTCGCCCATCTTCATGGCGCGCAGGGCATCGGTCTGTATCGCACGGAGATTGCTTTCTTGTCCCATCGCGATTTTCCCAGCGAGGAAGAGCAATATGAGCTCTACAAGTTGGTCATCGAAGGCATGGCGGGCAAGCCGGTGACGATCCGAACCCTGGATATCGGCGCGGACAAATACCCGACTTACATGCGCAGCATGACCCTCGAGCCCAATCCGTTTCTGGGTTGGCGCTCGATTCGTATCTCGCTGGAGGTCGAAGAAATCTTCAAGACCCAACTGCGGGCGATATTGCGCGCCGGCGACCTGGGCCGGGTTCGCTTGCTGATTCCGATGGTGTCGAGCCTGGAGGAGATATTAAAAGTTAAAGAAATTCTCGGCGAAGCCAAGCACGAGCTGGAGAGCGAAGGCACACCCTACGACCGCAATATGGAACTTGGCATTATGGTGGAAGTTCCGGCAGCAGTTCAGCTTGCTGAACGGTTTCTGCACGAAGTGGATTTTCTCAGCATTGGCACCAACGATTTGATCCAATACATCTTGGCGGTGGATCGGAGCAACCGCAAAGTGGCGAGCTTGTACGAGCCGCTCCATCCCGCCGTGCTGTCCGCGCTGAACTCGACGATCCAAGCCGGTAAGAGGGAAGGAAAGCGAGTCGGCATGTGCGGCGAGATGGCGGGCGATCCCCTCTGCGCTTTGTTGCTCTTGGGCATGGGCTTGGAAGAGTTTAGCATGGGAGCCCTGTATATCCCGGTGATCAAGAAGACCATACGCTCGATGTCCTACCAAGCCGCGAAAACCCACGCGCAGATTGTGCTCGAAATGGATACCGTGGGTGAAATCAAGGGCTATCTGTTCGAACAAATGCGCCGCCACGGCATGGTCGAGCTGTTGGAAATGTATCGTTGATCCTATCGAAAATCATCGAGTCCGGTGATTGATTTACCCCAAACTAAGGTGTATAAATAATTCGAACGAGCGTTCGAACTAGCCTGAAAGGAATCGATATGGTCAAAATCTCTACTTTTGATGATTGGATTGATTATTTTCGCCAGTGGCAAAAAGATATCGGCTACGATCCAGAACTCTTGGGTGATTATAAATTCGAGACCAAGCTCGGCGAACTGCACAGTCCGCAGGTGGAGTTTGGCGATTATAAAGGACAACCGAAATGGCAACGGATCGGGCAAATTCCCAATCAATCGATTCGCGATGCCCTCATGAATCTGATCGTCTACCAGGGCGATACGGAATTCGCGTCGGTCGAGCAGCAAAAAAACCTGCTGGACACCGCGCCGACGGAATACGATCGTCAGGCGCTGATCCGGGTGAATAGCGAAGAGATGCGTCATGGCTGGCAGATGTGTTACCTGCTGGTCAATTATTTTGGCGATTCCGGCAAATTGGAAGCGCGTAAGATGCTTGAACGGCGCGCCTTCCGCGGCGATCGCTTGCTTGGTTCTTTTAACGCGCCGGTCAATAATTGGCTCGATTTTTTTACCTACACCGAATTCGTCGACCGCGACGGCAAGTATCAGCTCACGATGCTTTCCCACTCCGCCTTTGCGCCGCTCGCGGAAAGCGTCACGGCAATGTTGAAAGAAGAGTTTTTCCACATGTTTACCGGTCATACCGGTTTGACCCGGATTATCAGATCAGGAAAAATTCCGATTCCGATCGTGCAAAAGTATTTCAACAAGTGGCTGTCGACCGCTTATGATCTGTTCGGCACAAATAATTCTTCTTCGGCTCATTGGGCCTATACTTGGGGCCTCAAAGGTCGATTCGACGAGCACGAAGCGACCGCGGCGGCGGACAAAGAGCGTTTGAACGATCTAGCGCGCACTCATTATATGGGGGAAAGCGCCAAGCTTATCGATCAACTGAATCAGCTGATTCCGGAAGGCCAGCCCAAGCTGTATGCCCCGGATTTGAAGTTCAATCGCTCCATCGGCGAGAATGTCGGCAAGACCTTCAGCGTTACCGGCGAGCTCTTGACCCCCGAAGCGTATCAGACGCACGTCATGGATGTGCTGCCGACCGCAGAAGACGAGAAGATTTTGGCCGAGATTATCAAAGGCAAGGAATGGGTTGCGCAGATCCAGTTGAATTAGGAGGGGAGATCCTGTTGCATCTCGTTTTATACGCTAGTAAGTTTTTATACGCTGGTAGGTAGGACAAAAGGAGAAACCCGTGAGTCGAGTGTGTCTCGTTTGTCAAAATATCGATTGTAAGTCGCGCGGCTCCGAACAGGTCATGAGCGAGCTTCAGAAGCGGATCACGGAGAAAGGTTTGAGCGATGTCGAGGTCAAACCTTATATGTGCTTTGGCGCCTGCCAGGACGGTCCCAATGTGGTTTTATACCCGGAGAAAAACTGGTACGCGAAAGTGAAAGTCGAGGATCTCGACGATATCACCGCGCATCTCGCCGGTGGTCCCCACGTGCAGCGGCTCGACACCATCGATGCTTCGCTGAAAGAGCTCATTTACCAACTCCTCGACACGGGGGTTTTCTAAATCATGGAAGGCATCCTTTTCCCTCACGGCGTCGCTGAGGGGCGAGAGGGATTGGCGGAGTATCGCGCCCGCGGTGGCTACGAAGCCCTGGTCAAGGCACTGAAGACTTCGCCCGAAGAAGTTATCCAGATTGTTTCCGCCGCCGGTTTGCGCGGCCGCGGCGGCGCCGGATTCCCCACCGGAAAAAAATGGCAGTTTACCCGCGAAGCACCCGAGCAGCCGCGTTACCTGGTGATGAACGGTGGTGAAGACGAACCGGGCAGCAAAAAAGATCGCGTGCTGCTCGAAAACCTGCCGCATTTGGTCATCGAAGGCGTGATTCTCGCCGCCTATGCGATCAGCGCCCCGAAAGCTTATTTATATATCAACGCGCAGCTATGACGCCGCGCTCAAGAGCATTAATGATGCTCTCGCCGAGGCCAAAACCGCCGGCTACTGGGGTGAGAATATTCTCGGCAGCGGCTTCAGCCTCGACTTCGAAGTGGTTCCGGCGCCGCATAATTATGTGGCCGGCGAAGACACTGCAGTTCTCGAAGTGATCGAAGGGAAAAAAGCTTGGCCGCGGCAAAAACCGCCTTTTCCGGTCACCGTCGGACTCCTCGGCAAACCGACTTCGGTGAACAACGTCGAAACTCTGGCCAACGTTGCGCCGATTATTCTGAAAGGCGCCGACTGGTACCGCAAGTTCGGCACCGCCGAGAGCCCCGGCACGATGATTTTTTCGCTCAACGACGACGTCAATCGCCCGGGCATTTACGAACTGCCGTTCGGCACGCCACTGCGTTATTTGATCGAAGAGTGCGGCGGCGGCATGCAGGGCGGTAAAAAAATCAAAGCGATCATGCCGGCCGCGCCATCGTCGGCCTTTTTATCGCCGGAGCAAATCGACACACCGTTGGACCACAACTCGATGCGCGACGCCGGATCGGCGCTCGGCTGCGGCGTGGTGCATCTCATCGGCGAAGGCCAGTGTGTCGTTGAGGAAGTTTTGAAGATCTCCGAGTTTTTCACTGCTGAGTCCTGCGGCCAATGTCCAGCTTGCCGCATGGAGACCAGCACCTTGACGCTGATGTTGAAGAAAGTCCAAGCCGGCCAAGGCGGGACGCCGATTCTCGAGCAGTTCGGCAAAATTCTCGCCTTCAACAAGGGCAAGGGATTTTGTAATCTCATCGCCATGCCAGGCCCGCCCATTGAAAGCGCGATCAAGCTGTTTCCCGCCGACTTTGAGGCTCATCTTACGACCGGCAAGTGCGCGGCCTAACTATTCCAGCGACTTCCGCAACAACAGCATCGCACTGATTTCCTAATTGCCTTAGCCATTCCCTCCAAGCACGCCATATTCGAGTGACCACTTCGTCAATGCGTCGTTATTTGTTGTCATTTCGAGCGGAAGCGAGAAATCTTTCCCCTCGGTCTGATTGCTAGCGAACTCTAACTGAACCACCCACGCCTAACTTCGTTTGACGCTCTTGACCGACGCTTGCTAGTATCGCCCCATCTGAACGGTCTAGGAGGCGCAGCTCGTGCGCAAGTTCATCGGACGCATCTTGTTGGCGATAGGGATCTTTTTCACTCTTGCAGGACAGCTGCCGGCGAGCGACGAGGCAACCGTCCAAGGCGCCAAGAAAGAAGGCGCGCTGGTCGTCTACACGTCAATGACCGTCGATCAGGCGCAAAAACTCAACGCCGCCTTTAAAGCCAAATACCCTTTCCTGCAAATCAGCATGTTTCGCGCCGTCGGCGAACGGCTCTTGACCAAAATCCTGACCGAAGCGCAGGCAGGGAAATTTGACTTCGACATCGTCCAGTCGGCGGAAACCCAAGCCTATTTTCTCAAGAAACGAAACCTGCTCGGCAAATACCTTTCCCCCGAAGTAAAAAATATTCAAAAGGGCTTTTTCGATCCGGACGGCTACTGGTCGGCGGTGTACATGATGCCCAATGTGATCGGTTACAACACCCGCATGGTAAAGCGCGACGAAGTGCCGCGCACGGACGAAGATCTGTTGCTGCCCAAGTGGAAAGCCAAGATCGGCATGGATCACACCAAACCGGAGTGGTTCGCGTGGAAAGTAAAGCGCATGGGGCAGGAAAAAGGCCTGGCTTACATGAAAAAACTCGGCGCCCAGGATTTCAAACTTTACGCCGGCTTGACGATCCTGACCAACCTGCTCGCCGCCGGAGAATTTCCACTGGTATCTAAATACCTACTTGCACAATGTCGAAGAGGCCAAACGCAAAGGCGCGCCGGTGGACTGGGTTTCGCAGGAACCGGTGTTTACGAAATTTCAGCCCATCGGCATCGGCGCCAAAACACCCCATCCCAACGCCGCCAAACTCTATATCGACTTCATCCTGGCGGATGAAGGACAAAAAATCATCGCGTCCTTTGGCCGTGTGCCCACTCGTCGTGGCATCGCGACCACCGTGCAAGGTTTGGAAAAACTGAATTTCGTCATCGACGAGATCGGCGCGGGCGACGATTTTAATAAAAACTACGAACTGTTTCGCAACTATTTTGGAGCACCGCAATCCTAAAAGAAATGAGGACCGAGTTATGCGACTTGCACCCATTCAATGGCCCAACGACGCCAAGATCGCCGTCAGTTTTTTTGTCGCCTTCGAGGCCTTTGACAAATCATCCCAGTATCGCCGCAACGAGGACGGCAAACCCGACTACGCGTCGCTGGCTTATGGCGAGTACGGCGGCAAAGCCGGCATCTGGCGCATCATGGATGCGCTGAACCGCAACGGCGTCAAAGGCACCATCGATACCAATGGCCGCATCGCCGAAGACTTTCCCGATGCGTTGAAGGAACTTCATGCCGGCGGCCATGAGATCGTCGGCCACGGCTGGGTCAATGACACCGCGCTATCTTCACTGGATGCCGAGGCGGAGGAAAAACTCATCCGGCGAACTCTCGACGCCCTCGCGTCCGTGACCGGCAAGCGCCCGGTGGGTTGGGTCAGTCCCGGTCATCGAATCAATGAATATAGTCTCGGTCACTATGTGGATGAAGGCATTTTCTGGACCGGTGACTTGCCGGGACCCGATATCCCGCAGCATCGGGTTGTCAATGGCAAACCAATCGTCATTATGCCGCGCTTGGATTACGCCAACGACTTGAGCCTTCTGTTCACGCACAAAAATCCCGCGCGGAGTTATTTCGACAGCTTCAAGGCGGCCTTCGATTGTCTGTATGCCGAAGGCCAAGCCGGCGCGCCCAAGCTGATCGATTGTCTCGTGCACGCGCATATCGGCGGGCGGCCGAACATCATCGGCGTTTTTGAAGAATGTATCCGTTACGCCAAGGGTTTTCCCGATGTTTGGTTTGCGACCAAAGGGGAAATCGCCAAATATTATCTCGATCGCTACGTAGCCAAAGCTTAAAAGGGGAAATTGCATGTCCATGAATGCCACCGAAAAATTCCTTGCCGGCCTAAAATCGAACGAGTTGCTGTTGAAGCTGACCTGGGATGAATGGCTGGCAATCGAAGCGCCTTACAGCGCCACTCAATTGACCACCGCCGATGCTTGGACTCGCTATCAACGCAACGGCTATGACTGGGACATGCACGGCACTCTTTACACGCCGGAAAAAGAAACCGACCCGCGGCGGGCTTTCGTCTTTTTTCACGGCGGCGCGGGCAGCGAAAAGATCATGGATCTGACGCCCGACGGCAGACCCGGCTTGGCGCGCGTGCTGGCATCCCAAGGATTCAAAGTGCTGGCGCTTACCTATCCAGGGCATTACCCCGTCGGCGGTGTATGGAAACAACCCATCGCCGAGCGTCATCCGATCTATCTCAAAGATCGCGACCTGTCGCAGGAGGAAATCTCGGACCGCAACTTAAAATGCACCTTCAACGTCATCCTGCAGGGCGCCGGCTTGCTCACCGACGAGCATTTCGCCGGACGAGAAATCATCGCCTTCGGCCATTCCACGGGCGGGCCGATGGCAGCGCACCTCACGCGCTTTTCAAAAAAGACAAAAGTCATCGGCATCGTCGGCTTCGGCAGCGGCGGTCCCGACGGCTGGCGGCTGGAATGGAGAAACCAGACTGGCGCGGAAAAGTACACGGAAAAGCCCATCGATCACGTCGTCGCGCCGTTCGCCGGATTCGTTCAAAGAATCGGGCTACGTCGATCCGGAGGATTTAACGCCCTGGGGCGGCGCCGACGATTATATTCGTTTGATCAGTCCGCTGCGCTCGCAGATGAAAACCAGTCTCTGCGACAACCAGCACAATGCCGCCATCGGCATTCTCGAGGAATATCCCAAGCGCACCGGCCTGCCGCGGGACGAATATTTCGATCACTTGCAGGAGCCCGATCCGGCCTGGCTGAAAAGCATTCGCGTGCTGCTTACCGCCGGTGAAAACGACAAAGGCCACTGGGTCAAGGGCGACAAGATCGAACACAAGCGCGAAATGTTCATGGGCGCTAAATACGCCGCAACTACCCGCGGCGCGCACGTGGTTTTGATCCCGCGTTATGGCCACGTCGGCTATTCCGAACTTTACAACGAAAAAATCGCCTACCTCTGGCTCTGGGCGCACAGGAACGGTTATTTCAACTAAGTAAGCGCAATCGGTCTCATCAAGGAGGATTCTCAATGGGTGCTGGATGCTTAGCTGTCCTCGTCGCGCTGATTATAGGTTGGCCGATTTCTTCGTCGCTGGCGGCTCAGGCCAAATCCCTGTCCTTGCCTGAGCTGGCTCTTTATAAAGGAAAAGATCGCGAAACCATCCTGCTGGAAGGCGCCAAGAAAGAGGGACAAGTCACTTTCTATACTTCAAACACCTGGCTGGCAGGTCACGTCTCGCAGGAATTCGGCCGGAAATATCCGTTTATCAAGACCAACGTTTGGCGCAGCGATTCGAAAGAGCTGCTCAAGCGCTTGACCGACGAAGCGGCGGCAGGTCGTTACATCGCCGACGTGGTCGAAACCAGTCCCGATTACATGGCGCTGTTGATCGCCGCCAAAATGTTTCAAGAAGTGTACTCACCGGAACTGGGTCCTTACGAAAACTCTGCCAAAATCAAAGGCAAAAACGGCGTATTCCATTGGACCAGCCGAGAGCTTTACATCAGCTTGGGTTTCAACACCAATCTCATTCCGCCGGCGGAAGCGCCCAAAACCATGAAGGATCTGCTCGATCCGAAGTACAAGGGCAAAATGACCATCGCCGGCACAACCACGGGCACCCAATGGATCGGCGCGGTAATGGAAGCCTACGGCCGCGAGTTCCTCGAAAAAATCGCCCGGCAAGAAGTCAACGTGCAGAATATTTCGGGGGCGGCGCTCGCCGAGCTGGTCGCCTCCGGCGAAGTGCCGTTGTCGCCGACCATTTTTAATTCCAATATCGCTGTCGCCAAACAAAAGGGCGCGCCGGTGGAGTGGCGCCCGATCGATCCGGTGGTCGCGACCACCGGGACATCCGGCATGGTGATCAAAGCGCCCAATCCCCACGCGGCGCTGTTGTTCCTGGATTTTCTCCACTCCAAAGACGGACAGGAAGCGGTTCTGAAAGGCGGACTGAGTTCGGCGCGCAAAGACGTGGCATCACCGGATCAAAAATTTAAAAAAGTTTACATCGAGAGCAAGTATTCTCCGGAAGTCATGGAGAGAAAATTCGCCGAGTGGGAAGGTTTGAAGCGCCGCCTGTTCATCAGCAGGCGCTAATGTGAGTTAATGAAACCACCGCTGGCGTCAAGCTCAATTCTGCTTTGGGCGGATTCATCGAAAGGCACAATCAAACTTGCCAAGATTTCGATCCTCGTCGTTTCGTTGCTGCCGATTTGGCTAACCGCAGCGCTCAGCGCTTCAACGAAGATTCGTCTAAGCCAGTCAAATGTCGGCGTAACCGCCGCGCCGCTGTGGATCGCCACGAGCCAAGGCTTGTTTAAGAAGTACGGCATCGATCTCGAACCGGTATACGTGCGCAACAGCACGATTCAGATGATGGCCCTTACCACCCATGAAG
Source organism: uncultured delta proteobacterium (assembly GCA_963811315.1). Classification (GTDB taxonomy): domain Bacteria; phylum Desulfobacterota; class Binatia; order UBA9968; family UBA9968; genus DP-20. Next base: position 64,131 of record CAWERH010000032.1, on the reverse strand, counting down.
TGCAGCTGAGCCATACTGGCGGTGCGCCGACTTTGAGCGCCGTTGCCGCGGGACATGATCTCAAAATTGTCGCCACCTTCGGACAAGGCGTTTACTGGGACATCGTGGCGAAACCAGAGATAAAAAGCGTCGAGGAGTTGCGCGGCAGAGACCTTGGCGTCACCAACATCGGCGGGACGACCTGGATCGGCGCGATCCTAGGCTTGGAGCATTTTGGCCTCAGTCCCGATCGCGATCGCATCAAACTGCAGGGGATCGGCGATCAGACGGTTCTCGTACAAGCGCTGAACTCGGGACGGGTCGATGCGATCTTGGTCGAGCCGGCGCTGTCCAGGGAACTCAGGCGAAAAGGCTTTCGCGTGTTGGCCGAGCTATCGGCTGCCAAGTTGCCGTTTGCCAGTTCCGGTCTCGTCGTGTCACGGCAGTATTTACAACAACAACCCGAGATCATTGAAAACGTTTTGAAAGTCATGATCGAGGCGACGGCGTTTCTTTACAAATCCGCCAACCGAGAGATCGTTCTCAAGTTTTTGGCCGAACGCTTAAAAATCACCGACCCGATCACGGCCAAGGAAACCTTTCAAGATCTCGACAAGTTGATCGCCAAGAAACCTTATCCGGATGTGGCCGGGCTCAAAAATATTCAGCGGGTGATGCGCTATAACCCTGGAGTCGCGAAAGTGAAAGCCGAAGATCTCGTCGACGAGCGCATTTACCGTAAGTTAGAGGAAAGTCATTTTATCGATCGTTTGTACAGATAGCGAATTTTGCGCCATTGCCCTCTTCGCATAGGAGCGGGTCATCACGAAAGGTGAGCAGAGTTTATTATCAACGGCTCGTAGAAGGCTTTAGCTAACTGGAGGTAGTCAAATGGAACCGACATTTTTCTCAGCGGATTCGCATGTCAACGAGCCACCCGAGGCTTGGGAACGGATTCCGAAGAATCTGCGCGAGCATGGACCACGCTTCGTCAAAGATCCACCCGGCAAAAAGGGCCTCTACATGGTGTTTGATGGCCATGAGCCCGACCCTGTCGGTATGACCTTCACCGCTGGCAAGGAAAAAAGCGGCGGCAATTTTCGCAAGGTTATAGAAAATTTTACCTGGGAAGATTGGCGTGGTCCCTGGGACGCCAATGCGCGCTTAGGCGACATGGATTTGGACGGCGTGAAGATCGAAGTGCTGTATCCGAGCATGGCCCGTAATTTTTATAGCCTCAAAGGTGAGGAAACGCCTCTGCAAAAGGCCGGTCTGATCGCCTATAACGACTGGCTGCTCGATTATTGCGCCGTGGCACCCAAACGCTTGCTCGGCTTGTGCCTGCTCTCCGCGCTCGATGTCGATTGGTCATTGGAAGAAATGAAGCGTTGCGCCAAGCGCGGCCACAGAGGCGCGGTACTGCCATCAGCTTTGCCCGAAGGCATGAGTTATTCCGATCCGGAGTTCGATCCACTCTGGACGCTCGCTCAGGACATGAACTTCCCGATTCACTATCACGTCAACATCGTTCAAGGACGGGATCGCATGGCGGCGCGGCTGAAAGTGATTACCAAACTGCAACAGGGGCGCAACTCCGTGAGCCGGGCGATTCTCGAACCGCTAAAGCTCATCACCGATTTGGTGTTCGGTGGCGTGCTGGAACGTTTTCCCAAACTGCGCGTCGTGCTCGCCGAATATGATCTTTGCTGGCTCCATCCGTTTATCAGCAAGATGGACGGCACTTTACAAAGAGCCCGTTCCGAAGCGCCGGACTCACCGACGGTGTCGCTGCTGCCGAGTGAACTCATTCGACGTCAGGTGTACATCACGTTTCAAGAAGATCGCATCGGCGTGCTCGGAACCGAGGTTTTCGATATGGCCGACAATTACCTGTGGGCCAGTGACTATCCGCACGGCGGTTCCACCTGGCCGCACTCACCGGAAGTCATCGAGAGCCAGTTCAAAGGGGTCCCAAAGGAGATCAAGCAAAAGCTGGTGTGGGATAACAGCGCCGCGTTCTACGATGTGGCGTAAGACGACGGGAAGGTTTAATCGGAGGCAACATGCTCGATCACTGGCGCGCTCGAATCGGTTGGATTCACCCTCGGGTCAACAGCGACATCGAAGTCTACGACTTTTATCAGGCCGCGCCGAAAGATGTGGTTTTAGTGGTGACTCATTTGGAAGTGGTGGACTCGGCGCGCAAAGAAGAAGTCGAAGCGTCGCTCCAGTTGTTAGAAAGAGCGGTCGAACGGCTGACTCTGGCCGGGGTTAATTTCATCATGAAAAACGGCGCGCCGGTGCATTTACACTTCGGCGTCGACGGCCACAAGAAAATACTCGAGCGGCTGCGCGCCGCATCGAGAGTTCCAGCAACCACCAGTTCACAAGCTTTGGCCGATGCCTTTCGCGAATTGAAAGCCAAACGGATTCTGCTGATCTCGTCTTGGCGCAAAGAATCGGTGCATCTGGCCGACAACCTGCGCAATTTCCTTTTATCTGAGGGCGTCGAGATCGCCGCCATAGAAGGCATCGGTGAACGTCAGCTGAACTCGTATGAGAAGTTAGGGCTCGCGCCGGCCGAGATTCACGACAACGCGTTAGCGGCCTGTGCAAAGCATCCTGACGTCGACGCGGTTTATATTCAGTCCGGCACGATGGCGACCCTGGCCATCATCGATTCACTGGAACAGAAAACCGGCAAGCCGATCGTCAGCTCCAACAGCGTAAATATCTGGGGCTCGTTCAAGCCGCTGAACATCCGCATCGGGAGAGGCTTTGGCCGGCTTTTGGACAGCCTGTAAATGCAAACCTCATGAGAGTCAGATCTCTTGCGCGACTATTCACGTTCTTGATCCTGTTCGGCGCTAGCCTTGATGCGCAATCGGCGCAACCCCCATCGACCGCCGGAAAAACGACCGCCACCAAAGTCCGCATCAGTCAGTCCGCGGTGAATACTCGCTCGGCGGTTTTATGGATCGCTCAGGGTCGAGGGTTTTTTGCCAAGTATGGCCTCGACGTCGAGACGATTTACCTGCGCAGCAGCAACTTGCAGATGGCCGCCATGGCCAGCGGCGAAGTACAGCTTGGCAGCAGCGGCGGTGCGCCGGTACTTTCGGCTGTCTCCGGCGGACAGGATTTGAAAATCGTCGCAAGTCCGAGCAACAAACTTTCTTACGATGTCGTCGTGCGGCCAGAGATCAAAGAAGCAAAAGATTTGCGCGGCAAACGCTTCGGTGTCACCAACATCGGCGGCACCACCTGGATGGCGGCGATACTTGCGCTCGAGCACCTGGGCTTGGATGCCGCCCGCGATCAAGTTCGCATCAACGCCATCGGCAATCAGACGATTCTCGCCCAGGCGATCGAGGCGGGAAATATCGATGCAACGCTTCTCGATCCATTCCTGAGCCGCAGAATGAAACAAAAAGGGCTGACGGTTCTTGTCGAGCTCCATCGCGCCAAGATTCCCTTCGTCAATACCAGTCTGGTGGTCAGTGGCGCTTACCTCCGCGACCATCCTGACGTGGTGGAACATGTACTGAAGGGCCTGCTCGAAGCGCAAGCGTTCATTTCGTTTCCCGCCAATCGAAATATCGTGCTGCAAACCATGATGCAGCAAATGAAACTCAACGATCCGGTCATCCTTGAAGAGGGTTATCAGGACCTGCTCGTCGGATTCGAAAGAAAACCCTATGGCACGGCCGAAGGCCTGCGAAACATTCAGCGCATGATGGGCAGCTTGAATCCCAAAGTGAGCCGCGTCAAAGTCGACGATCTCATCGATAATCGCTTCGTTCGCAAACTCGACGAGATCGGCTTTATCGACGCACTCTACGCCAACCGCTACGATTGCATGAGGTGATTCATGAGCGATGCCTTGCATAAATCCATTGACGGCTTATCGCGCAAACTTGCCGAGTTCGCGCAAAGCTTCGAGCTCGCGCAGGCGCCGGCAGCGGTCGTCAATAACGCCAAGCTGGCAATTCTCGATTGCCTCGGCGTCTCCGTACTTGCCACATCACAAGAGATCGGCAACTGCTTGAGCAAATTTGCCAAGGCAAACGTCAGTCCCGGCAATTGCTCTGTGTGGGGCATGAATATTAAAGCCAGCGTACGCGACGCGGCATTTCTCAACGGCACGCTCGCGCATGGTCTCGATTACGACGACCGCAATCATTCGACCACTTACACACTCGCGGCTTCATTCGCTACAGCCGAAAGTGTCGACGCAAACGGGCGACAAGCTTTGGAAGCTTTCATCGTCGGCCGCGAAGTGCGGGCCACGTTGGATCGCATCTTCTCGGCGCGGTCGAGCGGCATCGGCCCGGGCGCACGCGGCTGGCACTCGAATGGCATTCTCGGCCCCATCGCTGCGGCTTGCTCGGCGAGCCGAAATTACGGATTAAATCCGCAGCAAACCCTCGCGGCAATCGGTCTTTCGGCCGGCGCCTGCGGCGCCCTCACGCGCGACGGCGGCACCATGGCCAAGCCATTTCGCTGCGGTCACGCCGCCGCCACGGGCGTAACCTCGGCCTTGCTCGCGCAAGCCGGATTTTCCAGCGACGAAACCGCGCTCGAAGGCCGCTACGGTTTGTTGGAGGCGGTCGGTCCTTTGAGTGATGAAATTCTCGAATCATTGGGCAAAGACCTCGGTGTCGAGTGGGATCTCGCGCATAGTTTGAGAATCAAACCTTTTGCATCCTGCACGGCAACCCATAGCGGGGTTGAAGCCATGCTGCGATTGCGCCGACGGGAAAATTTCATGGCGGACGACGTTGAGGCGATCGACTGCGATTTACGTCCTTACCCGCTGGTGCGCGCGCGGCCAACCCGCGGCTACGAAGGCCGCTTCAGCATGCCCTTCTGCTTGGCGATGACTTTGGTCCACGGCACGGTTACGCCGAATGATTTTGTTGACGAACGGTTGCAAGACCCGCGAATCCAGAACTTGATCCAGCGTACCCGCCATATCAAAGAAGAATCCCTCACAGTGGTTTTGAAGAACGGCACGAAATTATCCGAACCCTTCCAACCGATAACTAGTTTCACCGACTTGCCACAGGTGCAGGAGAAATTCGTGCAAAACCTGGGTGGAATTTTTCCTCAAGAGCGAGCCCAGGCGATCATTGATCGCATCGGTGATCTAGAAGAACCTGTCAACGATACAACAACTAACAAATTTACTGCGAACGAATTAAGGAAAGCTTATGCCTTCAACGGTTCTGATTACCGGTGCCAACGGAACCCTGTGCCGTGCCTGCTTCAGCCAGAGGCGCATCCGTCGTCAGGCAGATTCGCGGGCCTAATCGCGGATGCAACATTAGAGAGAGGAGAAATAGCAATGACAGTCTCCAGAGCCCGAGCTATGAGCCCCAGATTCTTCGTTCTTGTCGTCTTGCTCGCTCTCCTGCCGGCATCCCGAGTGGCGGCACAGACCAAAGGCAAAACGCTCACTATCGGGCACGGTGTCGATCTCGAATCGCTCAATCCCTATTGGCACAACACCACTGCCAATTACGCCGTATGGCGTCATTTCCTCGAGCCTTTGGCCGAGTACGATTTTATCAAGAAGAGGTACGTGGGCGTTTTGGCGGAGTCCTGGTCCGGCAATGAAAAAGAATGGACCTTCAAGCTGCACAAGAACGTCAAGTTTCACAGCGGCGTGGAGATGACCGCCGCCGATGTGATTTATAGCTTCAAGAGGGCCACGGACCCAAAGCTCAGCCGCCAGGTAAATCTGGATCGGGTCATTCAAACCATGCAGGCGCCTGATCCTCATACCGTGATCATTACGACGAAAAAACCTGTGGTTTCTTTTCTGGAGTACCTCGACAACTCGTACATCCTGAGCGAAGCGGCGGCTAAGGAGTCCGGCGACGAAGCCACGTTCGGAAAAAAGCCCGTGGGCACCGGACCCTTCAAGTTTGTCGAATGGGTGCGCGGCGAGAGAGTTGTAGCGGACAAGAACGCCCAATACTGGCGCGGCGCGCCCAAGCTCGACCGCATCATTTGGAAGCCGGTTTCCGAAGATGCCGCAAGGCTGGCATTGCTCGAATCCGGCCAGGCGGATCTGATTGCCAACGTACCTCCGCACGAAACCGATCGCATAAAGGCAAATTCAGCGCTGCGACTCGAAGAAGCCAGGAGTGCAAGAATTATTTTTCTATTGCTGGACCCGGCGCACAAGCCGCTCGACAACAAGCTGGTGCGCCAGGCGATCCACTATGCCATAGACAAAGACGCGCTGGTCAAATACGTCCTGGACGGCAAGGCTCATCGCCTGGACGGCATGTTAGGACCGCACGGCTTCGGTGAAGATCCAGCTTTCAAGCCGTATTCCTACAATCCCCAAAAGGCGAAGGAACTCCTGGCGGCAGCGGGCTTTCCCAACGGCTTCGAAATCGATTTTTACACCTCGACCGGGCGCTATACGAAAGACCGCGAAGTAGCCCAGGCGATCGCCGGGCAGTTAGCCAAAGTCGGCATCAAGACGCGCTTTCACACTCCCGAATGGGGCATTTTCAACGATCTGCACCGGGCGGGAAAATGTCCCATCTGCTTCAGGGGACGGGGAACGGTGGTGGACCCGGATGACTTCTTTAACGAGTACTTCGAGAGCGGAATTTCCAAAAGACTTTCCTACTCCAATCCTGTTTTCGACCGTTTGATCCAGCAGCAGCGCCAGATCTTCGACGCCGCAAAGCGCGCGCCGGTGCTTCAGGCAGCCATAAAAATTCTGCTTGAAGACGCTCCCATCGTGCCGCTGTACAATCCTGTCGATATCTACGCCGCCAAGAGGCGCCTGCTATGGAAGCCTTCGGCAAAAGATTATATCAATGTCGCGGATGCCGACCTGGCGGAAAAGTAAGAGTTAACCAGGAATATTTCGAATTTCCGTTGTGTTTTTCATTACGGTATCTAAAAACCATGACTCGCGCAAAGACGCAAAGCACGACGCTCAAATCGCAACAATTTCAAATGACAAAGCAGGACGTTGAAACGAGCCCATTTGGGATTTCGTAGTCAGGATTTAAGTCTGGACTTATATCGAATTTCGGATTTTGTTTCTTTGACGCCTTGGCACGACAAACTTTTGCTGACGTTGTCCCGTTGAACAATCGAAAGAAAGACTCCGAGAGGTGCTGACATGGCTAATCCATTGATACCGGCGGCGCGCTTGGAAGCGCTCCATTCCGCCCTGGACAGAATCAGAGTCGCCCCGGCCTATCAATCCGGTAAATGGTTCGTCGGGCCGCTAAATTACGCGCCCGACGTGCATGGGGCCATGAGCCTGCCCCCGCGGGTGGAAATCTGCGACGTCACTCTGCGCGAAGCTTCCCAGGGTTATTTTGGCGAAAAAGAGTACATCGCGCTGGCGGCGGCGCTCGATGAAGCGGGCGTGGCGGTGATTCAGTTTCTCGCCCCGAAAACCGGCGGCGCAAAGGACGAAGCTGTCAAGGCGCTCGAGCAGCTCAGCAAAATGAGACTCAAAGCCAGGCTGCAGTTCTATGGCGTTGCCTCGGAAGCGCAGCTGGATTTGGCTCGCGACCACGGCGTGGAGATTATCTCCTACACGATCTTTCCTCTGCCGGAATGGCAGCCCATCTACGCCGCGTCCAGAAAGGCCCGAGAGGACTCCGAAATCGTGGCGCGATCCGCCGCGGTGGACAGCGAAGCGGCGCTGCTTGAGTACGTAGAGCGGATGGCCGCAGCAATCAAAACCCGCGGCATGAAACCGCGTCCCATTGCCAACTTCTTTTCCATGGCTTCCATCGAATTTTTGCGCAATCTCGGCCGCACCTGCGAACGAGCCGGCGTTTACGCGCTCAACTTTGTCGATGCCGCAGGCAGCATGGGACCCGCCGCGTGCCGCTATGTGGTCTCGGAAGTTAAAAAGGCGGCGCCCGGTTTGGCCCTGGGCATGCACACGCACAACGACCTGGGGCTGGCTACCGCTAATGCTTTGGCAGGCGTCGAGGCTGGAGCGTCTCAGGTGGATGTCACAATCAATGGTGCCGGGGCCAGAGCGGGCAATGCCACCATGGCAGAGGTGGTCGTCGCCATAGAATCCCTCTACGGCATCACAACCGGAATCAATTTGAACAAATTGACAGGCCTGTCGAATCTTTTTGAGGAATTGTCACGGTGGCCGACACCCAAGGACAAACCACTGGTTGGGGATTACGCTTTCACCGACGCCAGCGATACCCACAGTTTTCTTTTGCAAGCCGACCCGTTGCTATTCGCGCCGATCAGACCAGAACTGGTGGGCAACCAGAGACGCAGTCACCTCGACCTGAAGTCCGGGATCAACACACTCCGGATGCGGCTTCGGGAGATTGGATTAACCGTCCCGGAAGAAAGCCTGCCGCGGCTTTGGGAGCGCGTCGAACATGAACTGGCGGCAAAGCGCAGAGCGCTCACCGAGGAGGAGATCCGCGCTTGCGTTGACGGCGCGCGGTGATGAGCGTGCCAAGTGCCGTGTGCGAGAGTCCACCGTAACCACAAATCTCCCCTCCCTCTTAGGAAAGCCGGAATGACATGTGAATTTTCTTGCGAACTTTAGTTCCAGAACACCAGTATTTTTTGGAGGTCCAATGGCAACTATACTGATCACCGGAGCCAATGGCTTTATCGGTTCTCATACAACCGCGCTACTGGAAGCGCTAGATCACAAAATTATTGCCGTCGACGTTGTGCCGCGCTCGCCGGATCTTTCGCTGCTCGGCATAAAATCGTCGAGCCATATCATGAACGTGACCGATGGCGCCGCTTTCCGCTCGCTCTGCGAAAAAGAAAGGCCCACCCATGTCTTTCATGCCGCTCACCCGCCGCGCGACGAAACACCAACGGTGTTGAACTACTGCTATAACGCCATGACCAACATTCTCGAAGCGGCGAAAGACCTGGGAATTAAGCGTGTCGTCTATTCCAGCTCCGCGTCGATCTATGGCCAGCTCAAAAAACCGGATGGCAGTTTGGTCAAAGAAGAAGACGCGGTTTCGATCTATCCCACTTACTTTTACCGGGCCGCGAAAACTGTCTCCGAATGGATGGGTGATTTCTACAAAGAAAAACACGGCGTCGACTTCGTCGCGCTGCGCTATTCATCGGTGTACGGCCCGGGACTTTATCGAAGCATTCCGCTGGAACTAAAGAGAGGCATCTTAGGCCAACCTTGCCGGCCATTTCTCACACGCCCGGTCGATGATCTGATTTACATCGACGATATCGCCGACGCAGTGCGTTGCGCGCTGTTCACGGAAAAGCCGCTGAGCCGCGCCTATAATATCGGCCTCGACAAAGCCTACGTTAGCGAAGATCTCAAGCGCGCGATCCAAAAAGCTTTGCCCGATTTAAAATTCGAAATCGGCGCAGCATCCCAACGCCGCCGAGGTTGCACCGCATCGGTTGCGCAGCCCCCTAGACATCTCGCTGGCAAAAAAAGACCTGGGCTGGGCGCCCAAGATCTATCTCGAAGAAGGAATCCAGCGGCTGGCAATGTGGCTGCAACAGCATCGAGCGAGCCTGCGGTTGTGAGCTGAGTCAGCGCAGATTGATTCTCCACGGTGGCATAACGCTTCGCTTAGTCTAAAATATGTTGGGCTCTTGAGCGCCGTCGTCGATAACGCCTTGCCGCAAGCCAGGGTATTGCTACGGCGCTCTTTCCAGCAGTCGCGGTCCGTAGAGGCGCACCGCATTGTCCCAGAGTATTTTTCGTTTGCTATCGTCCGAAATCGGTTGCGCTGAGAACCAGGGCAGCACCTTATCCGGATCAGGCGCGTCCGGGTGCGGGTAATCGGTGTTCCACACCAGATTGTCGTCGCCCATAAATTTGATGATGTCATCTAGACCCGGTTCGTCTGGATCGGCCGAGATAACGCATTGGCGCATCGCATACTCGCTCGGTTTCATGGGCAAGCCTGCGCCGAGAATGAGCCGGCGGCCATGCGAATGATCGTCCATGCGCGGCAGCCAGAAATTCGCCCAGCCCGCATTTGACTCTAAAATACCGAGGCGAAGTTTGGGGAAGCGCTCCAAAACGCCGCCGAAAATAAAGTGCGCCATGGTCACCATGTTGTCCATCGGAAAACCAATAATATGATCGAGCGCGCTGAAAGTCCCACCGGCGCGGAGTTCGCGGAACGGCGCGGCTCGCAAGTGGCGTGATTCGCCGTGGACCGAGATCGGAAAATCAAGATCACTGGCGAGCTGCCACAAGGCGTCGTATTCCGGCTCGTGCAGCCATTTACCTTTGGGCAAAAGCGGATTGCGCACCGAGACGGCGCCGAGTTTCTCCACCGCGCGGCGCGCTTCGGAAACCATCGCATTGCTATCGCCGGCCGGCAGGGTGGCGGTAAACTTTATACGCGCGGAGTCGGTGCTGGCATAGTCGTGGCACCAGTTGTGATATGCCCGCGCCATCGCCGCGCCGACTTCGGCATCTTTGAGCGCGGCTTCCATGATTCGGTTGCCGTTAGTCGAAAGGATGACTTGAATGTCCCAACCGTAACGATCCATGTCTTTCAGGCGAATGTCCGGTGACCACCACTGATCGTAGGCGGTGCCGTACTTGTCCGCCATCCATTGGTCGTGATGCGCGGGAATATTCTCTCCCGACTCAAGCACTGGAAATATATTGTCATCCGGCGCGTAGACGAAAAAATTGCGCCGCATGCCAACGACCTTGGGCACCCGATCCTTGTACGCCGGCTCCAGGTAACGATCCCATAAATCCTTAGGTTCATGGTGGTGCGCGTCCGAGTCGATAACTTTAAATCCGTTCCACATAATTTCCCCTCACGATTTGAATTTACTGTAGCGCCGAGGGCACTCCGACTTTAAAAACAGCGGCATGTGTAACTATCCGAAAATCTCCAGGCACCTAACCTTTACGCGCCGGCAACTGACTCGCCAGCGTCCGATCGATCCGTTCACCGATCTGTTCGGCGAGCTCAAACGTTTTCGAATCATCTGAACCTTTGCCTTCGGCGAGATACCGGGCAGTCGCCTTTTGGGTTTTCAAAAAAGGCCCGGCCTTGTCGAGAAACTCATCTTTGTACTTGGCCCGTCGCGCGACCTTGAAGCTCACGAGCGAAATCAACTTGGTCGTTGCAGCGCTGCCACAATGGGCGCAAGTTACGGCCTGATCATTGGATTGGGCGCGCTGAATCAATGCCTCAGTGATGCCTGCACACTTTCTACAGCGAAATTCGAATAAAGGCATGGTTGACTCAAGCCATCAGTAAAAACCGCAAGACCTTTTCTTTCGTTAGACTATTAAACAATCGCGCGCCGGTGTCAACTTGCGAGAGCTAAAGGAGAGCAACCCATGCGTCGGCTCAGTTTCGGATTGACAGATAGAGGCGCAATCCATAAATTCCGTGCTGTCGGAAAAATCGGCATTGGAGGTGACCATGTTGTGGTTGCGGTTACGAGCGCTTCAAACCGCCAAGCTAACACTGAGCGGGTGGCTGTTGATCTTCGCCCCAGACTGCGCGCTTGCCGCCGGCGCGCCGATGACACCCTCTCAGCTTGCACTCTACCAAGGTGCCGACCGGGAAAAAATCCTCGTCGAAGGCGCGAAGCGCGAAGGACAATTCACGCTTTACACCTCACATACCTGGTTTCGCACGTTCGTCAAGGAATTTGAAAAGAAGTACCCGTTTGTCAGGGCGTCCGAGTGGCGCAATGACTCTAAAAATGTCATTCGAAAAGTTCTCGAGGAAGTTAAGGCCGGCCGTGTTCTTGCGGACGTCGTAGAAACCACGGCCGACGGCATGGGTGTCATGAAACGCGAAGGACTGTTTCAGGAATATTTTTCGCCTGAAGCGCGCAACTATCCGAGCGAGCTCAAACCGAGAGGCAAGAACGGCTTCTTTTATCTACCGAATCGGGAAACCTACAATAGCCTGGGTTTCAATAACAAACTTATTCCATCGCCGACTGCGCCACGAGGCTTGAAAGATCTGCTCGATCCCAAGTGGAAGGGTAAGATGGCCATCACCAGCACGACCACCGGAGCCCGTTGGATCGGCAACGCGCTCGAAACGCAAGGACGGGAGTTTCTCGACAAACTCGCCGATCAAGAATTGAGCGTTCAGGATATGGCGCCCGCGGCTTTGATCAATCTGGTCGTCTCAGGCGAGATTCCCTTGTCGCCCACGATCTTCGATGCCAACGTCACCCTGGCCAAACAGAAGGGCGCGCCCGTGGAATGGCGTCCTCTTGAGCCGGTCGTTACCACCGTCGGTTCGGCGGGACTCTTAGCCAAGGCGGCGAATCCAAATACCGCACTTCTTTTCATCGATTTCCTGCTGTCCAAGGAAGGCCAGCAGTTGATCATGAAGGGCGGCTTGTGGTCGCCGCGCGAAGACATGGGCTCCCTAGACCAGAAATTTAAAAAGAATTACATGGACGAAAAGTATTCGTCGGAAGAGATGGAAGCAAAACTCGGTCAGTGGGAAACTCTGTTGCGCCAGCTGTTCATTCGTAGAAGATAGATTTGGGGAAAAAAGCGGAACTCGTGTACGCATTCGGATAGGAGAAGACGATGTTAACAATGCCATGGAAGACTCTGCTCTCAATCGTAGCTGGCTTTATCCATCTTGCCTTGATGACATCCCAAGCGATCGCGGCCACGCCGATGTCCATCGCGCAGTTGGCGCTCTATCAGGGCGCGGATCGAGAGAAGATTCTGATTGAAGGCGCCAAGCGCGAAGGGCAATTCACCCTCTACGATTCGCACACCTGGTTTCGCACCTACGTCAAGGAGTTTGAGAAAAAATATCCCTTCATCACGGTTTCCGAATGGCGCAATGATTCTAAGAATCTGATCAGGCGAGCGATGGAAGAATTAATTCCAGCCGCGTTATTGTAGACGTTATCGAAACCACCTCCGAAGGGATGGGATTGATGAAGCGGGACGGCTTGTTTCAAGAATATTTTACTCCGGAAGCGCGCTTCTACCCCGACACCGTCAAGTCAAAAGGGAAAACCGGCGTCTATTATCTGGGCAATCGCGAGACCTACAATAGCTTGGGATTCAATACTACACTGATTTCTTCCAATGACGCGCCGAAAACATTCAAGGACCTCCTCGATCCGAAATGGAAAAGCAAAATGTCCATTGCCGGCACGTCCACAGGAGTGCGCTGGGTTGGCAGCATCATCGAGGTGATGGGTCGTGAGTTCCTTGATAAACTTGCCGAGCAGGAAATCAAGGTTCAAGATATGTCCGGCGCTGCATTAGCCGGGCTGGTCGCTTCCGCTGAGGTCCCGTTGTCACCGACCATTTTCGATGCCGACGTGACCGTGGCAAAACAAAAAGGCGCGCCGATCGAGTGGCGTCCGCTGGAACCCGTGGTCACGACCGTTGGCTATTCCGCGTTGTCGTCAAAAGCGCCGCACCCGCACGCGGCGTTACTTTTTCTCGATTATGTTCATTCGAAGGAAGGACAATTGCTGATGACCAAAGGCGGTCTCTGGTCGCCGCGCGAAGACACCGGAACCCGGCGAGCAGAAGTTCAAGAAAATCTATCTCGATGAGAAGTTTTCTCTCGAGGAGATCGAAGGCAAATTTACCCAGTGGGAAACCCTGATGCGTCAGCTCTTCATAAAAAGAAAATAAGTGAGGCTTGTTAAAGAACCGACGACCATTCTAGAGTTTGATAGCAAAGGAGCACCATGACCATGAGGGCCCGACCATTACCCTACCCCAATACTAATTCTCTACAACGGCAAGATCCGCACCTTCGCCACCGAGACCTCAACTTGCGAAGCGATGGCCTGCGCGGGATCGAGAATCGTCGCCACCGGCAGCTCCGACGAGATTCGCCGGCTCGGCGGCGCCGACACACAAGCGATCGACCTCCAGGGCCGCACGGCCATTCCTGGCTTGACCGACACCCACGTGCATCTCTCGGAAAAAGGCACGGCGGAAATGGAGTTGGTCGACTGCCGCGACTTTTATATCGATGTGCATTCGGTTGCCGATATCTTGCAGCGTCTCGCCAACGCCGCCGCCAGCGCGCCCAAAGGCTCGTGGATCGTTGCCCATGGCAGTCCCGATGCAGGATTTCCGCCTCACCGATAAGCGTTTTCCCGACCGGCACGATCTCGATCGCGCCGTGCCGGACAATCCCGTTTCGGTTTCCTTCGGCGCGCATATCACCATCGCCAACACTCCGGCTTTGGCCGCGGCAAAAATCACCCGTGATACGCCCGATCCGGCCGGCGGCCACATCAAGCACGACCGCCAAACCGGCGAACCCACCGGAGAGTTGCACGAGCGCGCCCAATTAATCGTCAAAAAAGTCGCGCCCGAGTTCAATTATCTCCAACTCAAAGACGGTATCGTGTTCGCGTTGAATCAATGTCTCGAGCGCGGCGTCACTACGGTTCACGATATTGTTCGTTATGCGGAACCGGTGCGCGCTTATCAGGAGCTCTATAAAGAGGGCCGCATGCACGCGCGGGTAAGCATCTTGCCGCGCGTCATCGAATCGATGATCGAGTCGAAAAGTCTAATCGAGCTCGGTCTCATCACCGGCTTTGGCAACGAGTGGTTGCGCATCGGCGGCGTCAAAATGAGCATCGACGGCGGCATCACCGGCCGCAACGCGTGCTTTTATGATCCCTACGAAGACGACGAGCACAATCACGGCATCATTCGCATTCAACAAGATGAGCTGAACCACACCGTGCAAATATGCCACGATGCCGGCTTGCGCTGCTGCGTCCATGCCATCGGCGACCGCGCCTTCGATATGGCGCTCGACGCTTATGAAAACGCCGTCGTAAAGTCGCCGCGCAAAGACCATCGCCATCGCATCGAACACATGGGCAACTGGCTCTGCACGCCGGAGCGGATGCAGCGCATGGTGCGCGATGGCGTCATCGCGATCCCGAACATCGCCATCGGCTACTACGTCGGCGATGCGATTCTCGACTGTGTCGGTGAAAAGCGTTTGACCAAAGCCTTTCCGTTCCACACTCTGCTCAAAAACGGCGTGGTCATTGCCGGCGGCTCGGACTCGCCGGGATATTGGCCGGTAGATCCGTTAAGAGATATCGCGGCCTGTGTGTCACGCAAGATGCGTTGGGGCGAAGTGTGGATACCGGAAGAGCGCATCAGTGTCAGCCAAGCTTTTGCGATGCACACCACGACCGCCGCTTGGGTGGGTTTCGAGGAGAACGAGAAAGGTTCGCTGGAAGTCGGCAAGCTCGCCGATGTTGCGGTGCTGGCCGAGGACCCCTTCGAGATTCAGCCGGAAACAATCAAGGATTTAAAAGTGGAGATGACGCTGGTCGGCGGCGAAGTCAAGTACCAGGCTTAAGGTTAGCAGATCAATCGACCATCGTGCGTCGGCGTTGCTTCAGCAAATGACTGAGTGGCGTACCAGACCCGCCGTATCCTAAGACTCGAAGATCGAACGCCGCGATGAAAGCGCGCCGAGAAATTATCGAATTTTCATTTCTCCGGCCATGATCTTTTCGTCCGGGCCGCGCTTTCCAGATGACGTTGCGCGCCACGCCGTAGATTTCCGCCAGGGTGTAGAGCGGCACCAGCGGCGCATCATCCATCAGGATGCGTCCGGCTTGCTGCAAGATCGCTTCACGTTTTTTCGGATCGCCGGTCTTCTGCTCTTCGTCGACGAGTTTGTCGAATTCCGGATTTTTGTATTGAATCCGCGGGCTCACACCGGAACGAAAATACTGGTCGTACACCGTGTCCGCGTCCGCCGCTGGACGGCCGACGTAGTAAAAACCCAACTTACCGCCGTTGACGCCCTCTTTGCCCCAAAAAATAACGAACTCTTGCGACACCAGTTCAGTTTTGATGCCGGCCTTTGCCATCTGATCGGCGATGACTTGGCAGACTTCCTTCGCTTTTGGATAGCGATCCGGCGAAAAGTAGAGTTTCACATCCAGGCCCTGGGAAAACCCGGCTTTATCAAGCAGCTCTTTGGCTTTCTTCGGGTCATAGGGATAACGCTTCATCTTGGGATCGAAGCCGATGACGTTCGATCCCAGCGGTCCGTTCATCAGGTAGCCGTTGCCTTCATAGATGTGTTTGATGATCTGCGTCGGATCAACGGCGTAGTTGATCGCCTGACGCACGAGCTTATTGTCGAACGGCTTATGAGTTACGTTCATCGCCAGAAAATACATGCGCACGCCTTCGACCTTCTCGGCGCGCACGCGCGGGTGATTGTCGAAGCGCGAAAGCTCTTCCACCGGCACGTTGTTGGCGACGTCGCCCTGCCCGGCGAGTAAGACCGGCCACCCGCCCCGAGTCTTCTTTGACTCTTCGCACGACGATTTCTTTGACGGCTGCTTTACTGCCCCAGTAACCATCATGGCGGGTCAAGACTAGATTGCCGTCACGCTGCCAGCTGACGAAACGGTACGGACCGGTGCCGACCGGCTTTTGTTCGGCCGAATCGCCGCTTTGAGCTTCCATTCCGGCTTTGCCCAGAATGAAGCGGTTTTGCAATCGGTCCAAAAACACCGCGTTGGGAACTTCGGTGGTAAACGCAACCGTGTAATCGTCGAGGGCTTGAATCTCGCGTCACGTCGCGAAAGTTTTCTTTCTGCATGCTCGGCTTATCGTTCTTGATCCGGTTGATGGAATAAACCACGTCGTTCGCGGTAAATGGACTGCCGTCGTGAAAGCGAACGTTTTTGCGGAGCTTGAAAACCCAGCGTTTGCCTTGGAACTGCCATGACTCGGCGAGCACGCCGAAATATTCACGTTTTGCGTAATTGACCTCCACCAGCGGCTCGATCATGTTATTCCAGATGCCGTAGTGCGGGCTCGAGCTGTGCGCGTAAGGATGGAGCGTGTCGAGGCCGATGCTGCTGAGAATCGTCAGCCGCTCCTTCGACGCGGCGTAACTCGTGCGGACGATGGAATTGCCGAGCACCACGCCCAAGCTCGCGAGCGCTCCTTGTTTGAGAAAATCTCTGCGCTTGATGTTGTCTTTTAACTTCATGAATCCTCCGATTTAACCGTCGTCCACATTCTTCGCCGCCGACACGATGGCGCGAGCCTTTATTTTCCCTGCTGCGGCTAGCGAATTTTCATGTCAAAGGCGAGGATCTTTTCTTCCGGGTGCGCTTTCCAGATAACGTTGCGCGCGACACCGTAGATTTCCGCCAACGTGTAAAGCGGCACCAGCGCCGCCTCTTCCATGAGAAGACGCCCGATCTGTTGCAGCATGGCGACGCGCTTTTTTTCATCTCCGGTCTTGTGCTGCTCGTCGATCAGCCGGTCGACCTCGGCATTTTGAAAGCTGACCCGCTTGGTTCTGCCCGGACCGGTAGTATTGATCGTAGACGGTATCCGCGTCGATGGCCGGCCGGCCAACATAGTAGAAGGGGATTTTGCCGCCGTTGACTCCGTCCGCACCCCAGAAGATGGCGAACTCCTGAGAGACCAGCTCGACCTTCACCCCCGCCTTGGCAAGTTGATCGGCAATGACCTGGCATACTTCGCGCGCTTTCGGATAGCGGTCCGGCGAGAAATGCAGCTTAACTTCAAGGCCGCTGCCGAAGCCGGCTTTGGTCAACAGCTCTTTGGCCTTTTTCGGATCGTAAGGATAGCGCTTGGTCTTGGGATCGTAACCGATCACGTTGGTGCCCAGCGGTCCGTTCATGACGTAGCCGTTGCCCTCGTAAATATGCTTGATGACCGCGGTCGGATCGACGGCGTAGTTGAAAGCTTGGCGCACCAGCTTGTTATCGAAGGGCTTGTGCGTGACGTTCATAGCGAGAAAATACATCCGCAGCCCCTCGACTTTTTCCGCGCGCACGCGCGGATGTTTGTTCAGTCGGGCGATCTCTTCCACCGGCACATTGTTGACCACATCGCCCTGTCCCGCCAGCAGGCCGGCCATCCTCGCCGCATCTTCGCCGACTTTTTTCAGGACGATTTCCTTAATTGCCGCCTTCGGTCCCCAATAGTCGTCGTTGCGGGTCATGACCAAGTTGCCGTCGCGCTGCCAACTGACGAATTTGTAAGGTCCGGTGCCGATCGCGTGTTGATCGACATCGTCGCCATATTTCTCCGCCGCGCTTTTGCTGAGGATGAAGCGGTTTTGCAACCGGTCGAGCATGACCGCGTTGGGAACCGTGGTGCGTGAAAACGACCGTATAGTCGTCCGGCGCTTGGACCTCCGTCAGGTCGTCGAAGTTGGATTTCTGCAAACTGCGCTTGTCGTTTCTAATCCGATTGACCGAATGAACCACGTCGTGAGCGGTAAACGGCGAGCCGTCGTGAAAACGAATGCCTTTCCTGAGACGAAACGTCCACGTATTGCCCTGGAATTTCCATGACTCGGCGAGCACGCCGTAATAGTCCTTGCGCGCGTAGTCGATCTCGACCAGCGGCTCGATCATGTGCTGCCAGATGCCGTACTGGGGACCGGAACTGTGCGCGTAGGGGTGCAGCGCGTCCAGGCCGATGCTGCTCAAAATCATCAGCCGGTCTTTGGACGCGGACCAACTGAATCTTGGCCATGCGACGCTCGCGAGCGCGCCCAGACCGGCGACCGCGCCTTGCTGCAAAAATGTTCTGCGTTTGATCCCAAGCTCATCCAAGCCCATCACGCCCTCCTCGTTGAGAGTCGGTAAACTTCCGGGAGCCGGAGGAAAAGTCCGTGCGAATCTTACCGTGGCACAGATCGGTCAATACATTTTCATTTTGCGGCCAGGATTTCGTCATCGGCCGCGCTTGCCCTAAGGCCGCTTCGCACCACGCCTGGATGGTGAGCGAAATGGCTCAGTGCCTGGAATTGGTAGCATAAGCCACGCACGTCAAGCAATAACTTGGAAATAAACCCGAACCAACGTCGATGGCGTTGCAGTGAATGGCGGAAAATTTCGGACAACGCACGAGATCGGATGAATTTGCGACGCACCGCTAGCGAACTGGCAGCTACTTGATTCTCATATCCCAACCGAGAACTTTTTCGTCCGGCACGCATTTTCCAGATCAAGTTGCGCGCCACACCATAGATATCGGCGAGATTGTAGAGCGGGATAAACGTCGCCTCGTCCATGATCATCTTGCCGGCCTTTTGCAGAATGGCGATGCGTTTCTTTTGATCCGGGGTTTTTTGCTGCTCTTCGATGAGCTTGTCGAGTTCTGGATTGCTATAATTTGTGCGCTTGGTTGTGCCGGTGCGGAAGTATTGATCGTAGAGCGTATCGGCATCCGTCAGCGAACCGCGGCCGATATAATAAAAAGGCAATTTGCCGCCGTTGACCCCCTGTTTGTCCCAAAACAAGGCCCACTCCTGCGAGATCAATTCGACTTTGAAACCGCCCTTGACCATCTGCGCCGCGACCACCTGACATACTTCCCTGTCTTTGGGATACCGTCCGGCGGAATAATACAATTGGATATCGCAGCCGTTGGCAAAACCGGCTTGAGCCAATAACTCCTTGGCCTTTTTCGGATCGTAAGGATAGCGTTTGAGTTTAGGATCGGCGCCGACGACGTTGGTTCCCACCGGCCCGTTGATCGGATAGCCGATGCCGTCAAAAATATTTTTCACGATGGCGTTGGCGTCGACGGAGTAATTCGCCGCCTGGCGCACGAGTTTATTGTCCCAGGGCTTGAACGCCATGTTGAACGCGAGAAAAAACATCCGCAATCCTTCGATTTGGTCGATGCGCACTCGCGGGTGCTTCTGTAAACGCGCGACCTCATGCACCGGAATGTTATTGATGAAATCGGCCTGCCCCGACTCGAGCGCGGCGAGGCGCGCTGCATCCTCTGTGACTTTCTTGAAAATCGACTTCTTTGATCGCCGCTTTGCCGCCCCAATAGTCGTCGTTGCGGGTAAAAACCATATTGCCGCCGCGCTGATAGCTGACGAATTTATAAGGGCCCGTGCCGATCGGATTGTCGTAGAGCTTATCGCCGAATTTATCGCCGGCGACTTTGCTGAGGATAAATCGGTTCTCGAGCCGATCGAGAAAAATCGCCAGCGGTTGTTTGGTGACGAAGACCACCGTTAAGTCATCCGGCGTTTGGATTTCGGTCACGTCCTTGAAATTCGACGCCTGCAAGCTGCCGCCCTTTTCATCGCGCATTTTCTCGATCGAAAACACCACGTCTTTGGAGGTCAGCGGCGCGCCATTGTGAAACTTGATGCCTTTCTTGAGCTTGAAAACCCACTTGTTGCCCTGGAACTGAAACGAATCGGCGAGGACGCCGACGTAGTCCTTTTTCTTGTAGTCGAATTCGACCAAGGGCTCCATCACATGCTGCCAGTTGCCGTAGATCGGACTCGAGCTGTGATTGTACGGGTTGATCGAATCGGCGACGCTGCTGTGAAAGATCGTCACCCGATCCGCGTGTAGCCGCAAAACTATTGCGCAAAAGCAAAGGGCCCGCCGCCGCGCCGACAGCCCAGAGCTGCGCTGCTCTTTAAAAAATCTCGCCGAGTGATGCCCGTGTTGGTCTTTGCCATAAAGTCTCCTGCGACTGATGTTTTCTCTGGTTTAACTCTTTTTCTGTTCGCTATCTTTGACGGCGCAACTTGGGATCGAAGATATCTCGCAAACCGTCGCCCAAAAGATTGATGCCGAACACCGTGATGAAAATCGCCAGACCCGGAAAGATCGTCAGCCACGGCGCGCGATTGATGTAACTGCGGCCCTCGCTGAGCATCGAGCCCCAGGTTGGAATATGCACGGGCACGCCCAAGCCGAGAAAGCTCAGGCTCGCTTCGGTGATAATGACGATGGCCATGCCGAAGGTCGCGATGACCGTAACGCTGGCGATGGTGTTGGGAACCACGTGGCGAAACAACACGTACCAATCTCTGCCCGCCCAACGCCTTCGCTGCGGTGACGAAATCGCGCTCCTTGAGCGAAAGCACTTCGCCGCGCACGACCCGACAATATTGCACCCAGCGGCTCAACATCAGTGCCATGATCAGGTTGCCGACCCCCTGGCCGAGAAACGCCATGATCGCGATGGCGATCAGCAGAAACGGAAAGGCGAGAAATATTTCCGAGACTTTGCTGACGATCTCGTCGGCGGTGTGGCCAAAATAGCCCGCGATGGCGCCGAGTGAGCAACCGACAAAACCGGCAAAGATGACGGTTGCCGCGCCCACCATCAAAGAAATTCGCGAGCCATAGATGATCCGGCTGAGCATATCGCGGCCGAGATTATCGGTGCCGAGCAAATAAGCCGGCGAGCCGTTTTCCGCCCAGCGCGGCGGCCGCAAGCGATCTTCCAGCGTCTGCGACTGCGGATCGCGCGGCGCCAACAAAGGCGCGGCGACACCGCACACGAAGAGCACTAGCAAGATGGCGCCGCCGACCCAAATTTTCAGATGACGGAACGCCGGCATTAAAACTTGATCCTCGGATCGATCCAACTGTAGAGCAAATCCACCATCAGATTGACGACAAAGTACGTCACCGCGAACATGAGAATCAAGATTTGAGTGAGCTTATAATCGCGCGCCGAAATCGACTGAATCAACAAATCGCCGATGCCGGGAAACGAGAATACGGTTTCGGTGATGACCGATCCGCTCAGTAATGCGCCGAGCTGAAGCCCGAGAATCGTCACGATCGTGATCATCGCATTGCGCAAAATGTGACGCCAGATCACGGTGCGTTCACTCAACCCTTTGGCTCGCGCCGTGGTGACGTAATCCTGGCGCATGACTTCAAGCACGCTGGAGCGCGATATCCGCGTGACGATCGCCGCCAGCGCCGAGCCCAAGGTGAACGCCGGCATCAGCAGATGCTGCAAGGCGCTCCAGAAGGCGGGAAGATTTCCGGTGATCAGGCTATCGAATAAATAGAGACCGGTGATCGAGCGCACTTCGATGCCGTATTCGATGCGACCGGCCACCGGCAACAGATTCAGTTGACCGCCGAGAAAGTAAATCAACATGATGCCGAGCCAGAAATTGGGCAGCGAAACGCCGATCAGCGCGACGCTCATGCCGGCGTGGTCTAAGAGCGAGTTATGCTTGATCGCGGAATAAACACCCAGCGGAAGGCGAAATGAAATCGCCACGCACAAACTGGCAAATGCCAGCTCAAGGGTGGCCGGCAGCCGCTCGGTAACCAGACGCATTACCGGTTCGTTGAACTTGAGCGATTTACCGAAGTCGCCGGTGACCGCCCGCGTCAAAAAATCCCAGTACTGGACGAGCAGCGGTCGATCCAAACCCCATTCGTGGCGCGTGCGCTCGATATCCGCCGGCGTGGCATCGTCGCCCAAAAGCAAGCTCACCGGATCGCCGGGAGCGATGTGCATCAGCAGGAAAATTAGGAACGAAATTCCCAGAATAACCGGGATCGCCCCGAGCAACCGGCGCACCAGCGTGTTCATAGGGATTGGGGTTTAACGAAAGAATTCAAAGGGATCATCGCGCTTCGACACCGTCGTGAATACCACGCAACTGATTCAATGCCCCAACTGGCCAAAAGACTGGTCCAACACTTTCAAGGCTTGATCGATCTCGTCTTTATCGACGTTGAGCGGCGGCGCAACGCGCAGGACATTGCCGTAAGTTCCGCCCTTGCCGACGCAGCAGGCCATGGTTCTTGGTCAACTCCATCACCCGTTTGGTGCTTTCAACATCGGGTTTTTTCTTTTCGCCGACAAGCTCCATGCCCTGCATCAAACCCATGCCGCGCACGTCACCGATGACCGGATATTTCTCTTTCAACGCATTCAAACCTTCGCGCAGCCGGTTGCCCATTATGCGGGCATTGTCGACTAAATTTTCTTCTTCGATGACTTCGATCGTCGCATGGGCGGCTGCGCAAGTCACCGGATTGCCGCCGAATGTCGAGATCGTGTTGCCTTGCATGCTATCGGCGATTTCTGAAGTAGCAATTGTCGCGCCGATGGGTACGCCGTTGGCCATGCCTTTGGCGAAGGTCATGATGTCCGGTTCCACGCCCCAATGCTCGATGCCGAACATCTTGCCGCCGGTACGGCCCCAGCCGGTCTGCACTTCGTCGCAGATGAACAGCCCGCCGTATTTTCGAATAATCCCGACGATCTCTTGGAAATATTCCTTCGGCGGCGTGATGAACCCGCCGACGCCTTGGATCGGCTCGGCAAGAAACGCGGCGATGCGTCCCTGCGAAGTCATGGTTTGAATCGCCTCTTCGGCGTCCGTGGCGCACTTCATATCGCAGCTCGGATAAGTCAAGCCGAACGGGCAGCGATAGCAGTACGCGTTGGCGATATGGTGCACGCCGGGCACCACGTTGGGCATCAGCCGCCAGCTCGATTGCGCCGATAAACTCAAAGCGAGATACGAGCGGCCGCTGTAGCTATGGCGCAGGGTGATCACGTCCTGGCACTTGGTATGGATCTGCGCCAGCAACACGGCGGTTTCGTTCGCCTCCGTGCCGCTGTTGGTGAAAAACGATTTTTCCAACCGCCCCGGGGTGATCTCGGCCAGCTTTTCCGCCAAGCGCACTTGCGGCTCGTTGGCGTAAAGCGTCGACATGTGCTGCAACTTTATGAGTTTGCTCGTCGATCGCTTTGGTTACTTTTTCGTTGCAATGGCCGACGCTGACGGTGAGAATGCCGCCGAAGAAATCCAAGAACTCTTTGCCGTCGGCATCATAGACAAAATGATCCTTGGCGTGATCGACGACCAGCGGCTCGTCGTAATAAGTCGAGACACAGGAGAATAGATACTTCTTCTGCTTTTCGATAATTTCCTTCTTATCCATAGATTTCAACGCTAACCGCGGCGCGCTCGATCAATGTCGCCGCAAAAAGTCGAGTATCGGCGGATGACCTTTCTCGGGCATCTCGCGCAGATAGCCGTGCCGACCGTCTTTGATGAGCACCAATTCGGCGCCGGGGATTTTTTCCGCAAGAACCTGGGCCGACTCGACGTGGCTGCCGGTGCCGCCCTCGTGGATGTCCTTGTCGCCGACGATGACCAGTGTCGGCGCTTTGATTTTATGTATCAAATGGGTGGTCTCATGGCATTGCCGCGCCACCACGTGGCGTAAGTAACATTTTAGCGGCGGCACTTCGTCGACGATCAGCTCCTGGTATTTCTTGACGACGTCGGGATGATCTTTAACGAATTGCTCGCTGAACATAAACCCGGGTCCCCAGTGATCGCTCTGGTATTTTTCGTAGCCCTTTTCGATCATTTCCAAGGCCGCATCCATCGGCACGCCGCGCGGATAGTCCTCGAGCTTCTCGCTATATTTTCCCGATCCCGGTCCGGACAGCACCAAGCTGCGCACTTTTCCCGGATAATCCAAGGCGATCCACTGGCAAACCCGCGCGCCCATGGAATGCCCCATCATATGCGCTTTTTTGATGCCGAGCGCGTCCATCAAGCCGACGCAATCTTTGGCGAACAGCCGCGTCGTGTAGTGCATGTCCGGCTTGTCGCTCCGGCCCAAGCCGCGATGATCGTAGATCAATACCTGATAATGCTTGGCAAACTCCGGCACCTGCGACACCCGCCAGGGGGCCAGACTGATGCCGGTGCCGGCGACCAGCACCAACGGATCGCCCTGACCGTAAAGCTCGTAGTATAGGTCAACGTCGTCGACTTTGATTTTGCCGCTTTTAACGGGCTTGAGATCCTCCATGAATGTTTCTCTCCAATGCTGGGCAAATTTGCATAAAAAATATTATGCAAGCGTCGGTGACGCTATCGAATCGCAAAATGGCTGTCAATAAGTATATACCCGCAGGCGCCGAAAAGTTCCATTTGCTTGACAGGGTTCCGGCATTTAGATAACCGGTGGCCACACGATTTACCGTCGGTGCCAAGGAGACGAACCCTATGAAGCACTGGAAAATCCGTCTTGTTGTCCTGCTGCTGACTATGTTGGCTGGAAATGCAGCGTTCGCCGGCGCGGCGCCCGACACCGCCGGCCAGCTGCTTGCGAAACTCGGCAAATTGGCTCCGGAGGAGCGGCAGAAACTTCTCGTCGAAAAAGCCAAGGCCGAAGGCGAAGTCTCGTTCTACAGTTCCTTGCAAGCGCAGCAGATCGATCCGTTCATTCAGTTGTTTCGCAAACGCTATCCGTTTATCAAGGTCAATCCCTACCGCGTCTCGGGCAACCGCCAGGTGATCAAGATTCAAACCGAAATGAACGCCGGCAATCATTTGTTCGATGTCGCCAACGGCGCCTCCGAGCAGGCCTCGGCGCTAAGAAAGATGGGCGCCATCGATCCCTATCATTCGCCGCAGCGAGACTTTTTCGTTGCTCCGAACAAAGACAAGGAAGGCTATTTCACATCGCTCTACGTCATCCCCATCGTGGTCGGCTACAACAGCAATCTCGTCAAACGCGCCGACGCGCCACGCCGTTATGAAGACCTGCTCCAGCCAAAATGGAAAAGCAACATGTTCCTCGACGACGAAGCCTATGAATGGTTCGCCGTGCTGCTCAAATCCATGGGACGAGAAAAGGGCTTGCAGTACATGAGAAATCTCGCCAAGCAGGATTTGCGCATGGTGCGCGGCCGCACCGCGCAGAGCCAACTGCTGGCCGCGGGCGAGCGCCATTTGGCGATCGGATTATCCGGCCATACCGTGCTCGATCTCAAAGCCCGCGGCGCGCCGCTCGATCAGGTGATCCTTGATCCTTACCTGGCGCAGGCCAATAAGCTGATGATCGCGCGCCATGCGCCTCACCCTCACGCCGCCGCGCTGTTCATCGACTGGTCGCTGTCGGACGAAGGCCAGAGCATGATCACGACCTTCGGCCGTGTCGTCGCCCGTAAAGGTGTCAAGCAAAGATTTCCTGAGCTGGTGGAAAAGGAATATTTTTTAGTCGATGTCGACTTTATCGCCCCGATCCTCGATCAAAGCGGCAAGGAATTTAGCCAGATTTTTCTCGGCCGGTAATCTCCCAGGACGGCTTTACACGTTGAACTTGAACAGCATGACATCGCCATCCGCGACGACGTACTCTTTCCCTTCCATGCGGTACAGCCCCTTGGCGCGCGCGGCAGCCACCGAGCCGCACTCGATGAGATCGTCGTACGCCACGGTCTCCGCTTTGATGAAACCACGCTCGAAGTCGGAGTGAATCACGCCCGCGGCCTTTGGCGCGGTGTCGCCGGCGTGGATCGTCCACGCGCGCACTTCCTTCTCACCCGCTGTGAAATAAGTCCGCAAACCGAGCAAATGATAGGTCGCGCGAATCAGCGCGCCGACGCCGCTTTCCTGCACGCCGAGCTCCTTGAGAAACAGTTCTGCCTCGGCAGGCTCGAGATCGACGAGATCGCTTTCAATCTGCGCGCTGATGACGACGGCCTCGCAGGCCAGATGGGTTTTTACGTATTCGCGCACCTTGAGAATGTAAGGATTCGTGTCCGCCGTGGCCAGGTCGGCTTCTTTGACGTTGCATGCGAAGATCGTGCGCTTGTCGGTGAGCAAGAAGAACGGCAGCGACAGCGCGCGTTCTTCCGCCGTAAGCGATACGGTGTGCGCCGGCTTGCCGGCATCGAGCGCAGCTTCGATCTTCGTGAGCACGGCGTCTTCCGCGGCGGCGGTCTTGTCGCCCCGTTTGATGTCCTTGCCGATGCGCTCGCGGCGTTTCTTGACCGATTCGAGATCGGCGAGCATCAGCTCGGTATTGACGACTTCGATATCGCGCACCGGATCGATGCTGCCCGAGACGTGGTGAATGTCCGGATCTTCGAAACAGCGCACCACTTGAACGATCGCATCCACCTCGCGGATGTGGGTGAGAAACTTGTTGCCTAGTCCTTCACCCTTGGCTCGCGCCTTTGACGAGACCCGCGATATCCACGAACTCGATCGCCGCCGGGATCACGACGTTGGTCTTGACGATTTTCTGCAATTCATACAATCGCGCGTCCGGCACGTTGACGATGCCCACATTGGGATCGATGGTACAAAACGGATAGTTCGCCGCTTCCGCCTTGCGCGTGCGGGTAACCGCGTTGAATAAAGTGGACTTACCGACGTTGGGCAAACCGACGATTCCGGCTCTTAACATGCTTGCGTCGCCTCATAGTTTTTATTTCCAGACCCACGACCGTACCGGCTATCGCTGGGACAACCGACGGATGCTTGCCACAGTTAAACCGTGCTTTCGAATCCGGGGCAGCAAAATGCCAAGAACAACTGGAGCAGTCTGGAGTTTTACAATTTAACAGACCTGACGGGGAAGGAGAAGCAGGGCGCACACTCCGCCGCGAGTTCAACGGGCAACGCCAATCATGCGGACGATGCCAATTTGAGGCCGATGATGCCAGCGATGATGAGCCCGACGCTAATGAGACGACCCGGATTCGCCGGTTCACCGAACAGGACGATACCAAGAATCACGGTGCCGACTGCGCCGACACCAACCCAGACAGCATACGCGGTGCCGACCGGCAAAGACTTCATGGCGATACCCAAGAGCGCGAGGCTGACCAGCATAGCGATTACGGTCCCTACCGTCGGCCAGAGACGAGAAAAACCGTGGGTGTATTTCAAACCAATCGCCCAACCCACCTCGAATAGGCCGGCGAGCACAAGAATCAACCAAGCCATGAACCTTCCAGTAATCTTACCGCTGTGGGCGGCGCGTCCGATTCTCCCCGCGTTGCGGCGCTGGGTTAAACTTCCGGTCGATAGGCCGCTCCGCGCAGGACCGCACCCGCCATCTCGCCGCTAATCTTGCCGTCTTCATAAACAACCTTACCGTTGACGATGGTCTGGCAGACGCCTTCTGATCGCTGAATCAGCCGCTTCGTCGCCGCCGGATAATCTTCGGCCCATTCGGGCGCGCAGGCTTTGATTGTTTTGGGATCGAAGATAGTTACATCGGCGGCGAATCCGGGACGCAGCAATCCGCGCCCTTCGATGCCATACACCGACGCAACGTGAAAGGTCAGTTTATGAATCGCCTGTTCCAATGAAATCATCTGCCGGTCGCGCACCCACATGCCGAGCAAGGTCGTGCAGTAACCGAAGTCGGCGCCGAACTGGACGTGGGCGCCGGCGTCCGAAGTGCCGATGATCACGTAGGGGCTTTTCATGATCGTGCTCATGGCTTCGGGATTGAAACCGCGGTTGGTAGTCTCGTAGGTCGTATCCAGATTCTCTTCGAGGGACAAATCGAGAAATGCGTCGAGCGCATCTTGATGGCGCAGCGCGGCAACTTCAGCGACGCTTTTGCCGACATATTTTTGGTTTTCGGATTTGGCCACTTTCTCGACAAATACTCGTCCCCAGTTGCGATGAAAGGACACCGGCCGCGGCTCGGCCATGTCGTCGCGCATCTTTTGCCGGCTCGCCGGATCGGCGAAGGCTTGCTTGCGCGCTTCCTCGGGCAAAAACATCAGGTTCTTCCACACTGGAAACTCGTCGAAGATCTGCGCGTCTTTCATGGTGAAGTGGCGCATCAGCGGCACCGTGTGGGTGAGACCGTAAGCCTGATAACCGTCTTGGAAAGTCTTGGCAATCCCCTTGAGCATATTTTGCCACAACTCGGGTTCGCTCTCTTTATATTGCACACTCTGCCAGACGATCGGCCGGCGCGTGCGCCGCGCCAACTCATCGTATTGGGGAATCTGCTCGACGCAGTGGCGTCCCATGTTCATCTGAATCACGCCGCTGTTCGACTCGCTGACGACTTCGCAAAGCGCAAACAGCTCGTCATTATTCGCCAGCCGGCTCGGCACCGGCAGGCCATCTTCGCGCATGTGCCGTTCATTGCGGTTGGTCGAAAGACCGAACGAGCCGGCGCGCATGGCGTCGCCGACCGCTTCGCGCATCTTCTGCACTTCGCCGTCCGTCGCCGCGCGCTCCGTCGACTCCTCGCCCATAACGTATTGGCGCACGGCGATGTGGCCGACGATACCGCCGACATTGATGCCGACCTTGCCTTCGAGCTGGTTTAAGTAATCGCCGTAACTTTTCCATCCCCAAGGCACGCCTTTTTCCAGCGCAATGCGCGGGATCGCTTCGACGCGCACGAAGCTCTTGACCAGAGCGTCCTCATCACCACGCTTCACCGGCGCCAACGCCAAACCGCAGTTGCCCATGATGATCGAAGTCACGCCATGCTGCGGTTCGCAGGTGCCGAATGGGTCCCAAAGAATCTGCCCATCCATATGCGTGTGATGATCGATAAAACCGGGCGCAACGACGAGCCCTTCGGCGTCGATCGTCCGCGCGGCGCTGCCATTGAGCCGGCCCATGCCGACAATCTTGCCGGCTTTGATGCCGACGTCGGCGATATAAGACGGCAACCCCGATCCGTCCACCACCCGGCCATGCTTGATCAGCAAATCATAATCCATCGCGTCACCTCTTGAGCTACATTCGATCGTCGGCTTTTGCCTTTTCCTTTTACCTTTTTACTTTCTCAATTTCCCGCAAACCCCGGCCCGTAAACAACTTTGCCCGGCCGCGCGCCGGTATGATGGCCGTTGTCGATCACCACCGCGCCGTTGACCAGCACGTAATCGATGCCCTTGGGATACTGCTTGGGATTTTCGTAAGTCGCGATGTCCGCCACTGTGTCCGGATCGAACACCACCACGTCGCCCCAGTAGCCTTCGCGCAGCAAGCCGCGATCTTTGAGACCGAGCACCTGCGCCGGCATGGAAGTCATCTTGCGCACCGCGTCTTCGAGGATAAGAACTTTTTCGTCGCGCGTGTACTTGCCGAGCACCCGCGGGTTGGTGCCGAAGCTGCGCGGGTGAGGCTTGCCGGGATATTTCAGGTTCAGCGCGCTGCCGTCTGAGCCGATCGAAACCCACGGCACGCGCATGACCGTTTTGACGTCGTCTTCGTTCATGGTGTGGTGCACGCCGTGAATGAAACTGCCTTCCTCGTAAATGAGATCGAAGACCGTACTGACCGGATCGCGCTCGCGCATTTTGGCGATCTCGGCGATGCGCATGCCTTCGTACTGTTTTAAGGACTCGGCATCGAGCCGCGCCGCGACGATGCCGTCCCAGCCGCCGTGCTCGTCGACGTATTGGTTGAACTCTTTGTCTTGAATCACGCGCTCGCGGAAGTCCGGGTTTTTGAATTGCGCAATCGTCTCGTTGACCGGCGCGTCCTGTACCCAGCGCGGGAACAGACGCCGCCACGGATGCTGCATGGCGGTGTAGGGATATTGATTGGCGGTGATCTCCAAGCCTTCGCGGCGCGCCTCTTCGAGCTGATCGATGACCTGGCGGATTCGGCCCCAGTTGGCCTTGGCGCGCATTTTTAAATGATAGACATGCACCGGGATCTGCGATTCTCTGGCGATCCGTAATGTTTTCGCCAGCTCTTCCTGCATTTCAAAGCCTTCACTGCCAACGTGCACGCCGTAGTAGCCGCCGTAGTTTTTCGCGACCTTCGCCATCTCGACAACTTCCCCGGGATTCTCCGGCCCCTTGGCGTGCCACGCCGCGGTGAGCCCGAGCGCGCCTTCTTCCATCGCCTGCGCGACTAGCCGATTCATCTTCTCCTGCTCGCCGGCGTTGGCCGGACGTTCCTCGAAGCCGCACACCACACGCTTCACTTGCTGTGGCGAGACCCCGGAAGCGACGTTGATCGCAATGCCGCCGCGCTTCACGGTGTTGAAATAGCCGGTAAAAGTCGTCCAATCGGTTTCGATGCCGTTACGCTTGCGGTGTTCGAGCCGGTACTCTTCCAGGATCGCGCCTTCGAGCGGCGCCACGGTCTGACTTTCGCCGATGATATCCAGCGTCACGCCCTGGCGCACTTTGCTCTCGGCGTTGCCGTCGGCGACCACGGGCTGATCGCTGTGCGTGTGCATATCGATATAGCCGGGCGTGACCACATAGCCTTTCGCCGAAATGGCGCGCTTTCCCGCTTCGGGATTGATCTTGCCGATGCTCGCGATCTTGCCGTCTTTGATCGCCACGTCGCCGTAAAACCACGGATTGCCCGTGCCGTCGATCAACCGCCCGCCATGAATTACAATATCGAATTCCGCCATGCTGGCCTCCCTATTATGCTTGTATTCTGCTCGTATATCACCGCGTCCAGTGCCCAACAAGGCGGCGCGCGGAAACACCATCGCAAGACAGCGCGACGTTGCCTTGATAAAGCTCGTTGAGTCGAGGAGGAATGAATGATTCGACCGGAATTTAGAAAAATTTTGCTGGATCAGCGCGGCGCGGCGGTGATTCTATGGAGCTGCTTTTTTATTTCCGTACCCATCTATATCATCATATCGCGCAATATTCTGGGCAATGTGAATCTCGGCAGCAATCGCGCCATCGCTGAGCCGGCGCGAATCATTTTCTGGCTGCTCACACTCGTCGATCTCGGCTACTATATTTACTGGAAGAAACGCAATTTGACTGTCGACGCGATTTTGAGATCAGCGCAAGGCGACCAAACTGTTTCGCGCCCTGGAGGATTTCAAGGGCAATCACGAAGAGCGCGCCGCATTAGCGGTTTCCGCCTACGTCACCCGCAAAGTGGTGCTCTTCGCGATTATCGAAGCCATCGCCGTGTACGGTTTTGTCTTGGCGTTTCTCGGCCGCTTCGTGGCCGATCAATATTGGCTTTCGGCTTTGAGCCTGGGATTGTTGACGATCGAGTTTCCTTCCGAAAAATCCCTCGCGCTCATCTTGCAAGCCGCCGAGCAAAACTCAGCGAGAAAGCAGTTGAGCAGGTCGAGACACAGACCCAGTCCTTCACTCCTCGATCCGCCATTTGCCGCGTTTGGTCGGATGGCGCAGCGCCGAGCCAAGTTGTTTCAAAAAGATCCGCCGCGGAATCTCCTTGGCGCCGAGACTGGTCATATGGTCCGTGGTCATTTGCGAATCGACGAAGTGAAAACCCCAGCCCTGCAATTTCTCTACGAGCGTCGCCAGCGCCACTTTCGACCCGTCGGTCTTGCGATGAAACATCGACTCGCCAAAAAAAGCCTTGCCTAAAGAAACGCCGTAGAGGCCGCCGACTAGTTTTCCCTCGAACCAGGTCTCGACGGAATGGGCATAGCCGAGTCCGTGCAGCTCGATGTACGCTTGCTCCATTTGCGAGGTTATCCATGTGCCGCTTTGATCGTCGCGCGGCACCGTGGCGCAGGCGGCGATCACTTCTTCGAAGGCCCGGTCGAAAGTAACCTGGAAAATCTTGCGGCGGAGAGTTTTGCGCAAGCTCCGGGAGAGTTTGAATTCATCGAGTTTCAGAACGAACCGCGGGTCGGGCGACCACCAAAGAATCGGCTGGTCGTCGGAGTACCAAGGGAAAATTCCGGCGCGGTAGGCTTCCAGCAATCGCTCGCTGGAGAGATCGCCGCCCACCGCGAGCAAACCGCTCGGATCGGCATAATCGGGCGGTGGAAACACGACGTCGTCGACGAGGCGAAAGATCGGCATTTTGTTAGCAATTATCACCAAGCATTTTAACGTCCCCGTGGAAATATTCCACAGGGTCGAATTAGACTTGCAATGTTTCTCTCGAACGGCCTATCCTTAGGTGAAAGGCGAGCTCATGTTCAAACGCATTGATCACGTTGCTATTCATGTTTCCGATCTCGAGAATTCGGTCAAGTTCTATGTAAGCCATTTTGGCTTTAAGGACTACTTTCGCCAGGTTGCCAGCGGCGGATTGCAGATTGCCTATCTGAAATTGGCCGACACGGTGCTGGAATTGACCCACCACCCCGGCGAAACCATGTCCGGATTTCACTTTTGTCTCGAAACCGATAACTTCGATCAAGACCGTCAGCCAACTTCAAGAAGACGGGGTCAAACTAATCCGCGCGCCGCACGATACCGCCGCCCGCGAACCTCGCGAAAACGGCTGGCGCCGCGTCGTCTTCGCCGGCCCGGACGGCGAGCAGATCGAATTGCGAGGATAAAGGAGACATCAGGCGCGAGTCACTCACGCCCCATGCCGAGGAGTTCTAAATGTCAACCGACGAAAACAAAAACGATCCAGATCATCTGCCCTTGCTGCGATGCGATCTTGACCATCGATCCGGCGCTCGGCGCCGTCCTCGACCACAAGATGCCGGTCAAACCGCAAATGGCGGTGACGATGAAAGAAGCCGCCCAGCGCGTCCATGAAGAAGCCGGCCGCCGCGATGAGAAATATCAAAAGCTCGCCGAGGCCGAAAAAAATAAGTCGAAAGTTCTCGACGCCAAGTTCCAAGAGCTGTTCAAGAAAGCCAAAGAAGAACCCATCACCAAGCCGCTGAAGGATATCGATCTGGACTAAAGTCGGCGCTCTGGCGCCAGCACTTCACGAGCGGGTGCATCCTTCGCTGCCTCGCCTTGAACGCGCCTGCGAAATTCGAGCGGATTGGAAATATTGTCGAAGGTTTCCCGAACTCCGCCCGTGCCTGTCAATGTTACCGAGCCATAATTGAGCATCCTGCCCATTACGCTTTGATCCACCAAAATCGCTTCCACGTGGCGCAGCAACAGCTCCAACGTGCGGCGGCGTATCAAGCCGATTTTAATAATCACTCGCTTGTCGGTAACGCCGAATTCCGATGTGGTGTAGTCGATCACGGGTGGAATCAGGGCGATGATTCCGATGGCCAGGACGATCACGCCGGCGATCGGCAAGATAAGCAGAAAAACCGCGCCAAGAATGATCAGCGCGCACGGTTTCCATAAGATCATCCAGTGCAGTTTAGCCTTGTAGACGACTTTCTCGTCAGGTAACAAGCTCGATTCGATGTATCCCATGCTCATGCTCCCATTTCACACCAATGCATGTGCCGATAGACGCCCGACGCCGGGGTATAATACCACGATGGCGAGTCATCGCGAGAAGACTCGCGGCCAGGTTGGCTTCTCAAACCAGTTTGGATAAAAATTCAACTCATGCGCGCCATGCTCTTCGAAACCGCCGGCGAACCGTTGCGCCAAGTTGAGTTGCCAAAGCCGTCGCCAGGTCCGGGCCAAGTCTTGCTCCGCGTTCGGGCGTGCGCTGTTTGCCGCACCGATCTCCATGTTGTCGACGGCGAATTGACCCAACCCAAACTCCCGCTCATCCCCGGCCATGAGATCGTCGGCACGGTCGAAGCAGTGGGCGACGGCGCTACACGCTTCAAAGCCGGTGACCGCGTCGGTGTGCCGTGGTTGGGTTGGACCTGCGGCCGCTGTTCTTACTGCCAGAATGGTCAGGAAAACCTCTGCGATCTGGCGAAATTCACCGGCTATACGCTCGACGGCGGTTACGCGGAATACACCGTCGCCGACCAGCGTTTTTGTTTTCCGATTCCCGGATTTTACAGCGATGCCGAAGCCGCGCCGCTCTTGTGCGCAGGATTGATTGGTTATCGCAGTCTTGGTGAAAGCCGGCGCAGGTAAACGGCTGGGCATTTACGGCTTCGGCGCCGCCGCGCATATCATCGCGCAGGTCGCAAAATATCAGCAGCGCGAGATTTACGCCTTCACCCGGCCGGGTGACGAAGAAGCGAAACAATTCGCCTTAGATCTGGGCGCGGTTTGGGCCGGCAGCTCGAACGAACTGCCACCGCGGAAATTAGATGCTGCAATCATCTTCGCGCCGGTCGGCGATCTCGTGCCGCAAGCACTGAAAGCGGTCGGCAAAGGCGGCATCGTCGTCTGCGGCGGCATCCACATGAGCGACATTCCATCTTTCCCCTATTCGATCCTCTGGGAAGAGCGCTCGATCTGCTCCGTCGCCAATCTCACCCGCCGCGACGGCGAAGAATTCATGGCGCTCGCGCCAAAAGTGCCCGTGCGCACCGAAGTTGAAACCTTTCCGTTGGAAGAAGCGAATGAAGCGTTATCTCGCTTGCGGGCCGGAAAGATTCACGGCGCTGCGGTGCTGGTCACCGATACAGCCTCCGTGTGAAATATTCGCCTATACGGAAGGAGACCGCGTCGGATGGCAATCACTCTCTCAACCGGCGTCTGCAGCGGCTGAATCACTTCCCGCGCCAATATCCTGATTTGTTCCCGCCACCCTTCGAACGGCCCGCACGGCCGCATGATAAACTTACTCGCGCCGGCAGCGATGTATGCTTGGACTTTGTCGCGCATCTCATCTGCGGTTCCGAAGGCGGTGAATTCGGACGTCGGCATGTCGGCGCGTGGGCGAATAGCACGCTCCGGCAACCGCCATGGCGTTCTCGGCGCTCGCCGAAAATAAAAAGGGATCAGTACGCCGTAATGATCTTCGGGTACCTGCCGACCGGCTTCGGCGGCATATGCGCGAATTGATTTAATCCCCGCTTCGACTTCCGTCGGCGATACCGACGAAACCAACCACCCATCGCCAAGCCGTCCGGTTCTTCGCAGCGCTGCTTCGCTGCGCCCGCCGATCCAGATCGGCAGGCCGTTTTTCTGCCATGGGCGCGGCATGATGGTCGCGTCTTCGACCGCGAAAAACTTGCCTTTGAAAGTAACTTTCTCTTCCGTCCACAAGCCGCCGCATCAAAACGATCATCTCATCGGTGCGCGCGGCGCGCTCTTTTTTGCTGACGCCGATCGCTTGCAAATCTTTGGATTCGTCGCCGCCGAGTCCGATCGCCGGAAACAAACGGCCTTGCGAAAGAAAATCCAGCGTCGCCAGTTCTTTGGCGAGAACGATCGGATTGCGCGTCGGCAGCACCAGCGTGCTGGTGCCGAACTTCAGTTTCCGCGTGCGTCCGGCGACGTAGGAAAGAAAAGTGATCGGTTCGAGAAGCAGAGCGCTGGACACCAGCCGATCGCTCACCCAGAGCGAATCGACGTCGAGCGCCTCGAGGGAGTCGATCAGATCGACAATCGCCGTCGGGCTGGATATCTTTATCCGGCCATTGCCCGAGCGCGATACCGATGCGGACTTTCATGATGGCAAGCTATTTTTCGTAGAGCTTCTTGATGAAGCCGCTCTTGTCCAGCTCTTCGACGAAGCTGGCATCGATAAACTCTTCCGGCTTGTGCTTGTAAACTTCCGGGCGCGTCGCGGCGACGTATTCGTAGCTGGTCTTCATGCCCTTGATGTTCGGATAGGGCGCGGCGAGACGATGTTTAGCGAACAGCTCCCAGGACTCCTGCGCCAACGGATCGTCGTCCAGGCGGAGCATTTTCTTGATGACTTTCTTGGCCAGCTCGGGTTCCTGTTTGAAGCGCGCGATGCCTTCGATATGCGCGCGCATGTAGCGCATGACCAGATCGCGATCCTGCTTGATCTGTGTGCGCGTCGTGGCGATCTCGCTCCAGGGATATTCGACGTCTCTGAAAAAATCCCACAAGCATATGGAAACCCGGCGCGCTGCGCCAGAATAAAGGTCGGATGGGAAAGCGTCGCCGCTTGGATGCTTCCTTGTCTGCAGCGAAATAAATCGTTCCGGATCGGCGCCGATCTGCCGCAGCGCAAAGTCCTTGTCCGGATTGAGCCCCGCATGCCGGGCCAGATGACGCACGAGAAAATCGCCGAGGGAGCCAAAGGTGGTCACGCCGATGGTTTTGCCTTTGAGGTCTTCGGCTCGTTTGATGTCCGGCCGCACCATCAAATATTGAATCACGCCCGGCATCGTGTGCGCCAAGAATCACCATGTCGGAGCCCGCCAGTACGGCAGTCATCACGGTCGGCGTCGCGATCGGCGAAATCGCCACGCTGCCGGCGATCAGCGCCTTGTGAAGCGATGCCCGAGCCGCTCATCACCACGGCTCGGCATCGAGACCATGCTTCTCGTAGATTTTCGCTTCCTTGGTGAAAAAAATAATGATGTTGCCCATGCTGATCGCGGGCACGCCGACTTGAATTTTCTTGAGTCGAGCGCGCTTGGGCGAAAAGAGTTGACGGAATGACGAAAAGACTCGCAATCAAAAGTATGAGCAGTAAGCGTTTTGAGATCATGGACGGCCTCCGCGTGAAAGAAGCTTTATCTCGGCATTTAGTCCCGCGATCCGCGCCTTGTCAACGCGTCCATTAAGCTGCATCCAATGGGTTCGAGATGCTTGAGAACCTGACCACCAACGAGCTTCCCGAGTCGACGCGAATCTGCAACATTCCAAGCGAAAAACAGCGTTGACAAACCGCCGCGGATTGAAATAAGTCAGGGGCATCATGTTACCCAATCTACCACGCGAAAATTTGTTGGATCTGTGCCGGCGGATGTTCGTCATCCGCCACTTCGAAGAGAATCTCGTGCCGCTCCATGACAAGGGTATTTTCGGCGGCCATTATCATCTCTATGTCGGCCAGGAAGGCACCGGCGTGCCGGCGCTTTCCTGCCTGCGTGCGGATGACTATCTCTTCACCACGCACAGAAACCACGGCCATCTGCTTGGCTCGCGGCGCCGAGCCAAAAAAGCTTTTCGCCGAGATTCTCGGCCGCGCCGACGGCCTGAACAAGGGCAAAGGCGGCTCGTTCCATTCCGTCGCGCCGTCGCTGGGCTTTCTCCATAGCTCCGGCGTCGTCGCCGGAATCATTCCGCTCTCCACCGGCACGGCCTATGCGGCGAAGGCGCAGAAAAACGGCCGCATCACGGTTTGCCTGTTCGGCGACGGTTCGTTGGAGGAAGGCGCCGCGCCGGAAGCGTTCAATCTGGCGTCGCTTTACAAACTGCCCGTGCTGTTTCTGTGCGAGAACAACGGCAAGTACGGCGCCGGCCGCGCCGTGGCCGCGGCGCAGTCTTCGTCCATGGCGGCGTATCCGCTGACCGATTTGCCCAAAGCTTATAAAATTCCGGCGCAGCAAATCGACGGCATGGATGCCGGCTTGGTCCACGCGACGATCTCCGAAGCCGTGGAAAAAATCCGCCGCGGCGAAGGACCGCAATTCGTCGAGGCGCAAACCGTGCGCTATCCCGGCAGCGAGACCAACTGGCCCACGGTGCCGCAGCCGACCGAAACTTCGCTCGCTTGGGATGTCGAGCAGCGTGCCGGAAAAAGCCCGCGAGTGGTATCAAGCAGCTGCGATCCGCTGCTGATCTATATTCGCGAGCTGGTCGAAGCCAAACAAGCGACCAAAGACGAGATCGCCGCCATCGATCACCAAGTCAAAGCCGAAATCGCTCGCCGCGGTGGAATTCGCCGTGGCCAGCCCCTATCCGAAACCCGAAGAAGCCGAAAAGAACTTTTTTGCTTAAGAGCTGATTATGCGAGAACTTGCTTACTACGAAGCCAAATTCGAGGCGTTGGAAGAAATCATGGCGGCGGATCAGAGAGTGCATCTGATCAACGGGACGTTTTTAAGCTTGAGCCCGCACCGCCACGTCTACCAAAATCTTAAAAACAAATATGCGCGAGCGCATGATCTCGCCGCCGATTTCCGAGCTTGGCTTTTGCGGCCTGGCCACCGGCGCGGCGATGGCGGGACTCCGGCCGATCGTCGATCTCAGCACCGGCAGTTTTATTTATGAAGCCTGGCCGCAGGTCGCCAATGAAGCGGCCAATGCTTATTCCATGTCCGGCGGGCAGACCCGCGTGCCGGTGGTGTTTCATCTGTTTCACGGCCTGCGCGGCGGCGGCGCGGCGCAGCACTCCGGCAGCCCGCAGGCGATGCTATGGAATGTTCCTGGATTGGAGATCGTGATTCCCTCTTCGCCGCGCGATGTTAAAGGCCTGCTCAAGACGCGCCGTGGCCACCGACAATCCGACGATCTTCGTCGATCACACCCGGCTGCTGGATATCCGCGGCGAAGTGCCGGAGAACGACAAGCCGATTCCCTTCGGTGTCGCCGACGTGAAACGGCAAGGCGGCGACGTGACGCTGATCGCGACCTCGTACACCGTCCAGGTGGCGCTTCAAGCCGCCGCACAAGCTCGCCAAAGAACGCATCGAAGTCGAAGTCGTCGATCCGCGCACGCTGGTGCCGTTCGATCTGGCGACGATCCTGACGTCCGTTGAAAAAACCCATCGCGTGGTCATCGCCGACGAAACCCATCAGAGCTGCGGCGTCGCCGCCGAAATCGCCGCGCGCATCGCCGAGACCGGCTTCGACAAGCTCAAGACCGGCATCCGCCGCGTCTCGACCCTGGATGTGCCCGTGCCCTACAGCCCGCCGCTGGAAGCGCACATCGGCCCCTCCGAGTCGCGCATCATCGACGCGGTACGGGCCGCGATGGCATGAGCACTGTTTCGGGCTCGTCAGGTTCGAATCCTGAACGTGGTATTGACGCGCCAGCAAAGCCTAAGTGTCATTTCGAGCAAAGCGAGAAATCTTTCCGTTGCCTGAACTTCCGCAGCTGTAACTTCGACCTCATCCTTCAGTTGACTTATCCGAGTCCAGTCATCTTTAATTCTTGCGCCGCTCCATGGCTAAAAAAACTTCCTCAGACCTCGTCGACCTCCTGCGCCGCATGTGGCTCATCCGCGCGTTCGAAGAAAAAGCCTCCGCGCTCTACGCCGAGCGGCAGATCGTCGGCCTGCTGCATCTGGGCATCGGCCAAGAAGCCGTCGCCGTCGGCGTTTGCAGTTTGCTGCGCGCAGACGACTTCGTTTACGGCGGCCATCGCTCCCACGGCCATGCCATCGCCAAAGGCGCGGATATCAACCGGCTCATGGCGGAGATCGCCGGGCGCGCCACCGGCTACTGCGGCGGCAAGGGCGGCTCGATGCACATCGTCGCCAAAGAAGCCGGCTTCATCACCGCCACCGGCGTGGTCGGCGGCACGATTCCGTTGGCGCTTGGGCGCGGCGTTCGCCGCCAAAGAAAAAAAACAAGGCCAAGTCGCCGTGGTTTTTTTCGGCGACGGCGCCGGCCAAGCCGGACCGTTTCACGAGTCGCTCAACATCGCCAGTCTTTGGCAGCTGCCGGTCATCTTCGTCTGCGAGAACAATGGCTACGCCGAGTTCACGCCGCTATCGGCGCACACCAAAGATCGAACGGCTGGCGCAGCATGCCAAGACTTATGGGATTCCCGCCAGCACGGTGGACGGCAACGATCTCTTCGCCGTGCGCGAGGCGATGCAGAAAGCCGTGGAGAAATGCCGCGCCGGCAAAGGACCGGTATTCGTCGAATGTTTGACCCACCGCATGCGCGGCCATTACGAAGGCGATCCGGCGAAATACCGCGAGCTGTCGCAGCTCGCCGAATGGAAAAAGCAAGATCCCATCGCGCGCGCAGCCGCGCGCTGCTGAAAAGCAAGAAGCTGCTAACGGACAAAGACTTGGAAGCGATCGAAGCTGAAGCCCGCGACCGCGTCGAAAAAGCCGCCGAATTCGCCTTGTCATCTCCCTGGCCTGCGGCCAGCGAAGTCGGACAGTCAGGTGTACGCACGATTGACGTCGATCCTGTGATTCCAGGGTCACGAGACAATTGTCTCGCGCCCGTACGATCGAGAACTTGGAACCCAATCGATTATGCCCGAACAGACTTATTCTCGAAGCCATTCGCGCCGGTCTCGCCGAAGAGATGCGCCGCGACCCGTCGATGTATGTCTTCGGCGAAGACGTCGCCCTCGGCGGTCCGTTCGGCGTCACCAAAGGATTGGCGGAAGAATTCGGCGTCAATCGCGATGGTCAACACGCCGATCAGCGAAGGCACCGTCATGGGGCTGGCCATCGGCGCCGCGACCGCGGGACTCAGGCCGGTGGTCGAGATCATGTTCATCGACTTCATCACGCTGGCGATGGATCAGCTGGTCAATCATGCCGCGAAGCTGCACTACATGTCCGGCGGACAACTGAAGATTCCGTTGACCGTGCGCGTGCAGTGCGGCATCAGCGGCGCCATGGGCGCGCATCATTCACAAAGCCTGGAAGCTTGGCTGGCGCATGTGCCGGGACTGAAGGTCGTCATGCCGTCCAATCCCGCCGACGCCAAAGGTTTGCTCAAAGCGGCGATTCGCGACGACAACCCGGTGGTCTTCATCGAACATCGCGGTCTCTACTGGTCGAAAGGCGAAGTTCCCGATGGCGATCATCTGCGTGCCGATCGGCCAAGCGGCGGTCCTGCGCCCGGGCGATCAGGTGACGATCGTCGCTCTGGCCAACATGGTCGGCCCGGCGTTGGCGGCGGCCGATCAGTTGGCGGGCGAAGGCATCGCCGCGGAAGTCATCGACCCGCGCAGCATTTCGCCGCTGGATATCGAGACGATCGCGACTTCGGTCAAGAAAACCAGCCGGCTGATCGTCGTCCACGAAGCGGTCGAGCAAGGCGGCATCGGCGCCGAAATCGTCGCGCGAGTTCAGCAGGAAGTTTTTTACTATCTGGACAGTCCGATCCTGCGCGTCGCCGCGCCTTTTGCGCCGGTCCCCGCCGGCCCGACGCTTGAAAAGGAATTCCTGCCGGGCGTGGAACAGATCGTCGCAGCGGCACGCAACATGACGGGCTAACGTTGGGGCAATGTTTCATTGACAGCTTTCTTGACCTTGCCATAGATTCGCGGCCGATAGGCTCGATCCAGCG
Source organism: uncultured delta proteobacterium (assembly GCA_963811315.1). GTDB lineage: Bacteria > Desulfobacterota > Binatia > UBA9968 > UBA9968 > DP-20. The sequence continues at coordinate 22,843 of CAWERH010000032.1, read as the reverse complement.
CCGTTGCAGTTTTCGAGGTCAGAATGAACCGACCGTCATTTTTCTTCACCGGCTTACTCGTCTGGGTTTTGTTGAATCTGTTTGCCGATTCCGCGCGCGCGCCCAGTCCGTCGAAGAGTCTGCTCGACAAGATCAATCGTCTGCCCGCAGCCGAGCGCCAGCAAAAACTCAGCGACGGCGCGCGCAAAGAAGGCGAGCTGGTTTGGTACTCGACGATGAATCGGGAAAATTCCCAGGAGCTGATCGGCCTTTTCGAAAAAGATCATCCTTATGTCAAAGTAAAACTCTTGAACGGCAGCGCGGTGCAGACCATGACCCGGGTCACTTCCGAGCACAGCGCCAAATCCTACCTTTTCGACATCACGCATATTCGCGGCTTGTTTCTGGTGCCGCTGCGCAAGCGCCAGATCATCGCCGCCTATCGCTCGCCCTTTCGCGACGGTCTGCGCCCGGGCTTTAAAGACAACGACGGCTACTTCAATGCGATCTTCACCCAGGGACAGCTTTTTCTGGCGAATAAGAATCTGCTCAAGCCGCAGGACTATCCGAGATCGATCGAAGATCTCCTGGCGCCGCGATGGAAAGGCCAGCTCGGCATGGATGACGAATCCTACGATTGGATCGCGGCGCTGATCGACTATTACGGCGAAGACAAAGGCAAACAGATCGCCGACCGTCTCGGCCGCCAGCAATTGAATCTAAGAAAAGGCAACACGCTGCTCGGCCAGCTCGTCGCCGCCGGAGAAATTCCCCTGATGGTCGACGGCTACAATCACACCGGTTTTTTATTGAAATCGAAAGGCGCGCCGATCGAACTGATTTTTCCCGAACCTTACGTTACCGCGAAAACGCCGACCGGCGTTTGGATCAGCGCCCGCGCGCCGCACCCGCACAGCGCCGCGCTGTTCGTCGATTTCTTGCTCTCCAAACGCGGCCAGGAAGTGATGGCCGCGCAAGGCCGCTGGGTCGGCCGCCAAGACGTGAAATACCTGGTCGATCCCGGCAACCGGAAAGTCCAAGTCGTGTCGCCGCTCAAGTGGGGCGAGCGCGCCGCAGAGTTGGTCGAAATCTTCGATAAGCTGATCATGCGCAAAGGCAATTAGAACGACACCCAAAGACCGGAGGCAGAAAATGATTCGCATCGATTCCGATACCCATTTTACCCCGCTCGATGCATTTGCCGATCTGGACCCCAAATATGCCGAGCAGGGACCGCGCGTCGTCGCCTTACCGACGGGCCGCTTCCGCATCGACTATCCTGCGCGCGCGCCGTTCGTGCCCGCGCACATCAAACCGCTGCGCGTCAACGGCCGGCCCAAGTCCGATTTCGAGATCGAACCGCGCATTGCAGCCATGGCGCAGGACGGTTTCGATATGCAGGTCCTGATCCCGAACAACTCGCCCTTCTACTACGATGTCGACGGCGACGATGGGCGCCAACGTCAGCCGTTCCTATAACCAAGCGATCGCGCAGGATTCTGAAAAAATATCCCAACAAGTTTATCGGCATCGCCGCAGTGCCGCTGCAGGACATCAAGCTCGCAATCGCCGAAGCGGAATACGCAATCAAAGAGCTGGGCCTGCACTCCGTGATCGTCTATCAAAACGTCAACGGCAAAGACCTCGACAGCGAATTTCTCTGGCCGTTTTATGAAGCCGTAGAAAAAATGGCCGTGCCGCTGTCCGTGCATGGCGTCGACAGCGGTCCGTTGATCGGCGTCGAGCGCTTCTCGCGTTACAACCTGGATGTGTGCCTGGGATTTCCCTTTGAAGTTTTCACGGCGATATCCGCGTTGATCTTCAGCGGCGTGCTCGATCGCTTTCCGGCGCTTAAGTTCGGTTTCTTCGAAGTCGGTATCGGCTGGATTCCTTGGCTCCTCGACCGACTCGAGATGGCCTACGATGCCCGCCCGGCCGCTCGCGAAAAAGCCAGGCGACGGCCCAAGGACTGTTTCAATAATTTCTATTTCTCATTCGGCTCGGAGGACTCGACCCTAGTCGACGTCGTTCGACGCATCGGCAGTTCGCGCCTGATGATCGGCAGCGATTATCCACACCCCGATGGGACGTCGCCGAATACCGTATCCATGCTTCAAGCACGTGACGGCTTGACGGTGCGGGACACTGATAATTTACTAGGCGGGACTGCCGCCGATTTTTTTGGCTTGAAGCGCTACCTGTAAGGAAAGTTTACTTCGCCTGCCGGAGTGCCGTCCGGTTTCGTCAATCATCGGTCGCTATTTTGTCCTTTCTTGTCGGCGTGGATATTAGTTCAGCAAAAGAATTGCCTAAGCGCTGTCGTGCCGCAGAATGTCAACGCGACATTTTAGTGTCATCGCTGGCGTGTCGTTGACAGCGGCATCCTGGCAAAAAATATTCTTTTTATCATTTCCAAGAGAACCCCTTCGAAAAAATAATACATTTGAGTTTTCTTGCGCGCTTCCCGATGAATGGAAACTGGCACGCAGCTTGCTCTAACCTTTTTCAACGATTTGCCGGAGGTTAGAATGCAAACCAGCTCAGAAAGTAGCCCTAAAGTGATTACGATTGAGCAGTACAATCTTCGAGCCGCGAAATGCGAAGAGTGCGGCGCCAAGATGTATCCGCCAGCGCTGCTCGAACCGCATCTGACGCGTCATCGGCGGCGTCAAGAATGGTTCAGTACTGAGTTGAGAAAACTCCAATACACTCTTTCGCACATGAGAGACATCGCCTAAGGTTTTACCGAGCTTTCCTGTACGGGAAGCTCTTCCCAACGAGCCCGTGTCCGTCCCCACGAGCACGGGCTCGTCCCTCCCCTTTAATCGAACTCGGCTGCTCAAAATTATTCGAAAAACGCGCCTTCGATCAACACCGGCTTGGCCGCGCCTTGCTCGTGCGTGCGACCGGGGACCGCGGTGCCGTCGGGGTTGAGGCGCTGATCGGCTTTGTCGGGCCCGGCGCCGATGCGCGCCATCACCAACGGATCATTGCCCGAGTTACAGAACTGGTAGTAACAACCCGCGGGCAAGACCACCGCTTGATGCTTGCCGGCATTGACCACCGTCTTGCCGTCCCTACCGGTATTGAATTGCGCTGTGCCCTGCAGCACAAGAAAAATGTGATCCTCTTTGGTATGCGAGTGCAACGCGTTTTCGCCGATACCCGGCGCATAGCAATGAATTCGCAGCGTCATCAAATCCGTCTCGGCGAGCAAATCACGCGTATGGCCTTCCTTGACCAGTTGAGTTTTTAGTTGCACGACCTTGGCTTGCTTTTCCATAAATCGCCTCCTTTGAATTTTATGTCAGGCGCGGCGATCTTAGACACTCCAGGACTGTTGCGCAAGCACTTGACGATTTGCGCAAGGTAGCAGGGTTTTTGCGGTTGCATATCCGGCGCCGCTCGGCTTATTTGAAAGTTCCGATCGCAGCGAGATCACGACGTGACGCCTGTTGTTCGCTGAAATAGTCGCCATCTTTTCCGCTATGGGTTGGGCGGCAGATTCGGTTCTGGTCCGCTTCGGCTTGCGGAACTCGAACATCTTCGCCGCCATGCTGGTCAGCTACACGGTCTCGGTCAGCTGCATGTGGACCTATCTGATTGCCACGACTTCGCTCGAATTCCTCAATTCGCCGGCGATGATCTATTACCTGATCAGCGGCTGCATGCAGCCGCTCTTCGCTCGCGCGCTTTTTTACGAGGGCATCACGCGCATCGGCGTCGCCCGCGCCGGACCGCTGCGCGGCAGCGAACCGCTGTTCGCCACCGCCATCGCCATTATCGTTCTTTCACGAACGCCCGGGCTTTCTGGTTTTTCTCGGGACGATCTTGATCGTCGGCAGTCTCTGGCTGATCTCCGGAAGACAGCAAGGCGAAACGAATGGCGACTTGGTCGACGCGCTATCTTCCGATCAGCGCCGCGCTGATCTCCGCTGTCTCGCAAAGCCTGCGCAAGCAAGCGTTGAAAATTATCCCTGATCCGTTCGTCGCCGTGGCGATGGTGACCACGGTTTCGCTGATCCTATTGCTGCTGCTGTTCGCATTCACGACTAAACGAACCGCCCAATTCCGCATGCCGCCGCGACAGCTTGGTTTTCTTCGTCTGCGCGGCTTCATCGGCGACGCTGGCGCAAGTGGCCAACTTCATCGCCCTCGGTCGCGGCCAGCTCTCCGTTATTATACCGCTGGTCAATACCACACCGCTGTTCACCGTCCTTTTTAGCGCCGTTTTTCTCCGCAATATCGAGACAGTGAATTTACGCATCATCGTCGGCGCCGCGACCATGGTCGCCGGCGTTTTGCTCATTACCATTCGCTAAATCAGCTTGTTGACAAGTGGGAAGGCTTTAGCAACTTGCCGACGATGAATTCTCTGATTAGACTGCAAAGCGATGGCTACCTCTAAACCAAACCCTAGGAAAACATCCGGCGGCAAAACACCGCCTCCGGTGCAAACAGACGCGCGCAAAGTGCTGTTGCTCGACGGCCACTCGTTGGCATTCCGCGCTTTTTTCGCCTTGCCAGACACGCTCGTCACCTCTTCGGGGCAAGTCACCAACGCGGTCTACGGCTTCACCGCGATGCTGATCAAGCTGCTTGCCGATGAGCGGCCGCAAGGCGTGGTTGTTTGTTTCGATAAAGGCGCGCCGCAGTTTCGCCTCGACGTTTACGCCGACTACAAGGCCGGACGCGCCGCGACGCCGGATTTGTTCAAACAGCAGCTGCCGTTGATCCGCGAAGTGCTCGATAGCTTGCGGATTCCGATGGTCGAGCTCGAAGGCTACGAAGCCGACGATCTGCTCGCGACTTTGACTAAGCACGCACGCGAAGAAGGTTTTGACGTGATCGTCGTCACCGGCGACCGCGATATTCTCCAGTTGGTGCGCGACGGCGTCGTCGGTCATCATGACCCGCCGCGGCATCTCGGACGTGATCCGCTATGACCCTCCGACCGTGCTCGAACGCTATGGTGTGACGCCGGAAAAGTGGATCGATTTCGTTGCGCTCAAGGGTGAAACCGCGGACAACTTGCCGGGCGTGCCCGGCGTCGGCGACAAGACGGCCGCGCAGCTGATCAATAAGTACGGCGACATCGAGCAGGTGATCGCCCATGCCGACGAGTTGACGCCGAAACTGCGCGAGGCGATCAAGAATCATGCGGATCAAGTTCGGAAAAACAAAGAGCTCGGCCATTTGCTCGATGACGTTGGGCTCGATCTCGACCCGGCCAAGCTCCGCCTCGAGGCGTGGGATGAGGAAACCGTTCGCAACCTTTTTCTTTCCCTTGAATTTCGCAGCCTGCACGAACGTCTGAAAGAGCTCAAATTTCATGCTGCCGCGGCAGCGCCCGCGCTCGAAGTGAATTCGGCCTCCGAGTTCACTTCGGAGAGCGATCTGCGACCCGGGGAAACAATTGCGCTCGCTTGGAACGATCAATGGCTCGCTGTCAGCGACGGCGCTGCCGATGCGCGCATTTTGCCGTTTAACAATGCCGTGCCCCGGCTTGCCGGCGCTCTCAAAGATCCGCATCGGCAAAAAACCGCCCATGACGCCAAAGTGCTTTTCCGCGCGGCGCTCGACGCCGGCGTCGAAATCGCCGGTCTCCATTGTGACACCAAGCTCGCCGCCTATCTTCTCGAACCCGGCGCCTCGTCAGGGTACAACCTGCGCGATACCGTAAGTCGATACCTCGGCGTCAGCCTCGATGGGTCGAAAAGCGAGCCGCAACCCGGCGAGCAGGGCACCCTGGCTTTCACCGCCGACGAAAAACAGAGCGTGTGCCGCGAAGCCGTGGCGATCCGCGCCATGGCGCCGGTCATGGAAGAACAACTCCGCGCGCAAGGCGTGTGGGAGCTGGCGACCACCCTCGAGTTTCCACTGATCCCCGTGCTCGCGCGCATGGAACACACCGGCATTCTCGTCGACCGCGACTATCTCGATAAATTGAACACGGACTTCGGGCAAAAGATGACGACCTTGGAGCAGACGATTCAAGAACTCGCGGGCGAGCAGTTCAATGTGAACTCAAACGTGCAACTCCAGCGCATCCTCTTTGAAAAATTATCGCTGCCGAAAACCCGCAGGATCAAGACCGGTTATTCCACCGACGCCGCCGAGTTGGAAAAGCTCGCCGGCCAGCATTCGATCGTCGCCTCGCTGCTCGAATATCGCGAGGTTTCGAAGCTCAAGAACGGCTTCAGCGAAATGCTGCTCGGCCTCGTCGATCCCAAGACCCGGCGCATCCACACGACCTACGAGCAGACCACCGCCGCCACCGGGCGCTTGTCGTCGACCGCGCCCAACTTGCAAAACATTCCCATTCGCGGCGATCTTGGACGGCAAATTCGCCGCGCTTTCATCGCCCCGCCGGGACACGTCTTAATGTCAGCGGATTATTCGCAGATCGAGTTGCGTGTGCTGGCGCATCTTTGCGAAGACGAGACCTTTTGCCAGGCGTTTGGGCAAAAGCACGATTTTCACGCGACCATTGGCGCAAAGGTTTTTGGCGTCCCGTTAAGCGATGTGACTTCGGAGATGCGCAATCGGGTCAAACAGTTCTCCTACGGCATCGCCTACGGCATGTCCACCTACGGTGTGTCGCAGCGGCTTGGCGTTGAAATGGACGAAGCCGCGAGTTTCGTCGAAACCTATTACGCGCAGTTTCCCGAAAGTAAAAGAATTCCTCGCCGCGCAAGTAGAGAAAGCGAAGGTCGACGGCTTTACGACGACGATGTTCGGCCGGCGCCGCTATCTGCCGGAATTGCAGTCGGCCAATTTTCGCTTGCGCGCCTTGAGCGAGCGCATGGCGCTCAATGCGCCGATCCAGGGAAGCGCTGCCGACATCCTCAAGAAAGCGATGATCAACGTCGATACGGCGCTGGGCAAAGAGCCGGTCGCGAAAATGCTCCTGACAGTCCACGACGAACTGGTTTTCGAAGTGCCGGAGGACAAAATCGCTCAAGCGCGCGCGTTGATCGAAAGAGAAATGAATCAAGCTGCCGATCTCCGCTGCGGCCTGGCTGTGGAAGTACACAGCGGCGCCAACTGGGCCGAAGCCCATGCATGAGACAGTTCGCCGAAGATTTCAGCTGCCTCGCCACAATCCAATCGCTCGTTGACCGTTTTAAGGCTGGTCAGCGCACAATCGATTGACCGACGGACGCGCACTTATAGCAAAAACGCGGGCTGGCCACCAACTTATAAATCCGAGGAGGAAGTTATGGACAGCCATCAATTTGCCGAGCAACTCGAAAAGCAAGTGTCGGAATTCTGCCGTACGCTGGATAGCAACCTGCCCGCTTATAGTTTTATCCCGCTAATCGATGACGAGGCACGCATCAAAGTGATGCAGAGCCGGCTGTTCAACGAAATCCGCGCCGGTGAGATCTTCGGTGGCTGGCTCAAAAGCACGCCCGAGCTCGATGTCAAGAAAATCCTCGCCCAAGCCGTGCACGAAGAATATGAGCACGCCGGCTTTCTCGAAGCAGCGCTGCGCGGCAAAGACGCAACACCGTACGACTATCGCCCACTGCCGGCGCAGATGGCGATGTTTAACGCCTTCGAAGGATTAACCGATACCGTCGAGCGGATCGCCGCCTTTCCGCTGGCCGGCGAAGGCGTCGCCGATTACTTAATCGCCAAAAGCCTCGCCGCCGGTAGCGTCCCAGCTTGGGTCACGGAACCTTACAAACGCATTCACGAAGACGAAGCCGAGCACGGCAACTATCCATTCGAGATTCTGGTGAAATACGCCACCACGACCGAGAAACAGGAGCGCGCCTCGCGCGCCGTCGCCATGAGTTTGGCGCTGCGGCGCGCCTACTTCGATAATCTCGATCGCTGGGTGTTTGAAGGGAAGTTGTACTAGCGACCCTAGTTATGTAATTCTTCCGGTCGGATGTTATTCGAATTTCGAATTCTCCCGGAAGGATACACCATGGAAACACGAATCAAGCACGTGGCTATCTGCACTGAGAATTATGATCGGATGGCGGAGTTTTACAAGACCATCTTTGGCATGAAGAAAATCACTAACGGTATGACCGACGCGACGGGAAACTATAATCCGGAGCGCGGACATATCAGCGACGGTCTCATCGGTTACGCTCTGCTTCAACGACAGCCGGGCATCGGCGCCGGGCTTGATCACTTTGGCTTCGAAGTCGAGGATTTGTCGTCGGTGCTCGAGAAGCTGGCGGAAAAATATCCGGATGTTTTAGTCTCAAAAACTTTGGACTACGTTCCCTTCGCCGGCATCAGAGCCCACGATCCCACCGGCAATCAGTTCGATATCTCGCAAAATCAAATGGCCAACGTTCGAGAAGGCTACAAAGAAAGCGGTTGGGAACAGCCGCGCAAGCTGAGCCATATTGCCATGCGAGCAATCAAACCGGCCCGTCTCGCCAAATTTTATCAGGACGTTTTCGGACTGGAAAAAGTAAGTAAATTGTCCGATAGCGAAAACTTCTATCTGACCGATGGCGTAGTGTATTTGGCTATCATGCCGTGCGATAACGATTCTTATCGCGGCATGAAAGAAGGACTCCATCATCTCGGCTTCCGAGTGGAAAGTCTCGAGAGGGTTAAGGAGGAACTTGAACAAATCGGTTCACAATCTCCAGCCGCGGCGCCAAGAAAAATCGATGTCGGTCGAGACGGGCCGATTCGTCTCAAAAATTTGCAGGCCTGTAGACTCGGCAAGCACCAAGCGTCTGATCCCGACGGTATTCTTTTAGATCTCGCCGCAGAGTAGCCACTACCGCCGTTCGATCAGATCGCGGTAAATCTTAGCGTATTTTTCTAACCCTTTCGCATCCTTGATCGGCAACAGATTTCCGCCCTCCAGCAACTTGTCGATGCTTTTGGACTGGGTAGATACACCGCGGCGCATCGGCAGTTTTCCCGTGCGCCCGAGAACCTTCTGCCCTTGCTCGGACTGAGGACAAAGTCAATAAGTAGCCGCGCTCCGGCGGGATGTGGCGGAGTTTGGCTGAGCGCGTAGGCGCCGACGGTGCTGAAGCTTGGCGTGTTCGCCACCCAGTCAACCGGCGCTCCCTTTTCTTTCATCTCTTCGATTTTTGTCACCTGGCTCATCAACGCGATCGGGATATTCTCCGGCAGCTAAGAGATTGGCCATATGGGTAAAACCCTGCACCGGCCGAAGGTTTTGTTGCGCCAGTTTTCTTATGTAAGCAATGCCTTGTTCCTCGCCTCGTAAGACTCACCATTCCGACGAGCGCGTACGGGTTATTGCTGTTGATGGCCATCTGCCCCTTCATCTTGCTATCCAAAAATCCGTCGTAAGCCGTCGGAACGTCGTTACGGGAAATCATTTTCGTGTTGAACCCGGTCACCAAGACATCGATATCACCACCGACCCAAACGCCGTCCGTGTCGATTGATTCTTTCATTAGGAATTTGTTTTCCGGTGACTCATACTTCCCAAGGACTGCGTTTTCCTTCAAGTAGATCATATGGAGTAAATTGTTATAGACAACATCCGCCAAAAAGTGACCGGCACGTTGTTCCTGCATAATTCTGGCGACCTGCTGGGCGGGCCCGAGTCGGATATGGCGAACGTTTAAGAATGGATATTTTTCCTTGATTGCCTTATTTAACTCATTAAAAGCGCCGACTGTGGCTGTGGAGTAAAGTACCACCTCGCCTTCTTTGCGCGCCTGCTCCTGATTAGAAGTTTGGCCGATCGCAATAGTGGGCAACAAAATTAGCGTCCCGATAAGCAGCGTTGTGAGCGGTGATGCCATAGAAACATTTCCTCGCAGTTTGTTCGCTCGAAAATCTCACGATTTCCGGATGAAGAAAAGAGATTACCTGCGCCTTTACTCAGGTGTGAACGGCCTACTAAAATAATTCTAGATGTGCGGCGACTTGACGAAAAACTCCAGCGAACTCCAATAGCTACCGACGGCACGCCGACTCGCGATGTGCCAGGGGTTCCCCAAACGGACGATCTTTTCATATTGTAAATGCCCAGGTCCGATGAGAGAATATGCAGACTGGTCACAGCGGCATCAGGAGGTCCTATGAAAACGGTATCTCTATTCGCAATCTTCTTATGCGCATTCGTTTTTACCGGCATTGCCGAAGCAGCTCAAAGAGGCGGTCAATGGCAGCTCCTGGGCGAGCAGGAAGTTAATTTTGACAACGATCACGATCGCATCGACGTCAAGCGGAAGGCCGGGCCATTCCGTCAATTGCGTATCGAAGTCAGAGATGCGCCGATCGAAATCCGCGAGATGATCGTGACATTTGGCGATGGCAAAAAGTATAGACCAAAAATTCAGGCGCGTTTTCGTGAAGGCCACGGCAGCCACGTAATTGATCTGCCGGGAGATCGCAGATCTATTGACGGAGTTGAGTTCGTCTATCGCAGCATCAGTTCCAAGCGCGGCAAAGGCAAACTCCTGCTGTACGGCCGATAACCTGTAGCAAAGTTCGCTGGCGATGCCATAAACCTCGCTCTCTGAAAACGGACATGAGCACCGAGAGCGCTCGCACGGTCGGTCTTATCTAACACAAGCACGTGCCGGCATTACTTCCCGTACAGCGACTTGATAAACCCGCTCTTGTCGAGTTCGGTCACGAAGCTCGGATCGGTGAACTCTTCCGGCTTGTGACCCCAGACGTCGTTGCGCGTCATCGCCACGTACTCGAAACTGATTTTCATCCCCGGATGATTGGGATACGGCGTGGGCAGAAACATTTTTGAGAAAATATCATAGGATTCATTGACCAACTCATCATCAGGCGTTTTCAGGTACTTTTTGATGACCTTGATGCCGAAATCGCGGTTGGTTTTGAACAGCGCGATGCCTTCCAAGTGCGCCTTCATGTAGTTCGTGATCAATTCCCGATCGCTTTTGATCGCCGCCCGGCGCGTGGTAATTTCCATCCATGGGTAGTCGAGCTCCTTAGCGGAATCCCACAGCATGCTGAATCCCATTTTCCGCGCCAGGCCGTAGCCGGGATGGGACACCGCCGCCGCCTCGACCGCGCCGGCCTTGAGCGACATGACCCGCTCGGTATCGCTGCCGCCGGTGGTGATAAGAGTTATGTCGCGATCCGGATTGAGTCCTTTCTTCTTCGCGATCGAGCGAACCAAAAAATCCGTCAACGACCCCAAGCTGGAGACACCGATCTTTTTGCCTTTCAAATCCTCCGGTTTTTTAATATCGGGCCGTACCATCAAGGCATGAACCACAGCGGGCATGGTGTGCGCCAAGATCGCCATGTCGGCGCCGGCGAGATTGGCCGCGATGACCGTCGGCGTGGCGATGGGAATAATGTCCAAGTTGCCGCTGATCAACGCTTTCGAACCGATCCCTGAACCCATGACAGTGATGACCTCGGCGTCGAGGCCGTACTTCTCAAACAGTTTACCTTCTTTAGTGACGAAGATGATGATGTTGCCCATGCCCACGGAAGGCACGCCAACGCGAATTTTTCTTGAGCGGCTTGTTTTGTGCAAGCATGGATGCCGGCTTCGTGCACGATGAGCTGTAAAGATGCACCAGAGCAACCAGAGCAAACGCGAAGCGGACTTGAAACGCACCATGGCATCACCTCGAATCAAACGATTGGAACATTTGGAACCATTGGAACGACTGGAACCATCCTAATCACACCATCTGCATATAGACATCGACCAAGGCCGGCCGTTTTTCTTCTTTGATGACCTTGATCGCCCGTTCCACCGCCGGACGAATCTGCTCCGGCTCGGTGATCGGTCCCTCGCCGTGAACACTGAAGGTGCGCGCCAAATTGGCAAAGTCTACCGGCGGCTTGGCCATTTCCATACCCACGAGTTTGTTCTCCACCGGACGGCCGCGATGAATCGCGACCTTTTCCTGATGCTCCACGTCGTTATAATAAACCCGATTATTGGTCATCACGGTCAGCAGCGGCACGCCGGTGTTGGCGGCGGTCCACAGGGCGCTCGGCGTGTACAGCATCTCGCCGTCGCGCTGCAGATTGACGCAGATCTTGCCGGTGCCGCGATAGGGCAGTGATGCGCCGACCGACGCAGCGGGTCCGTAACCCAATCCGCCGCCGCCGTAGCCGCCGAGAAACAGCCCCGGCTTGTCCCAGGTCCACAGCCGGCTCGGCCAGCCGCGAAACGCGCCGGCGACCAGCAGCCAGTCTTCTTTTTTGAGCGCTTCCCAAATTTCCCAGGCGAGGCGCGGCGGCGCGATCGGCCGCTCGTCCCAGCGCTTCTTGAGATCGGCTTGCCAGCGCGCGTGCACTTCTTCGTGCTGCGCCGCCAGCGCTTTGCGCCGGTCTTCGACGACGCTCTTGGAAAATTTTCCCTGCTTTCTGATTTCCTCGGCCAGCGCCGGGAGAAAAACTCTGGTGTTGGCGACCATCGGCAGATCCACCGGAGCTAACTCTTGAAAGTCGCTGGTCCAACCGCGCACGACGATATCTTTGAGCGTGACGTTGATCACTTTACAGCCGGGTTTGGTCGCGGGAACGTTGGCGTGCGTGTCGGGATCCGAGCGCACCAGCGCGCCGTAGAGATCGGTCATGTCCAGTCCCATGATGACGTCGGCATTGGCGATCAGCTCGCGATTTCTGCCGGTGAGATTGAGCGAATGAGTATTGGGAAAATTCAAGCGCGCGCCGAAATCGACCACCGGAATCGACAGCAGATCGGCGAGCGCGACCAGGCTCAGCACCGCGTCGTTGTTGCGCCCGACGTAGTCGGCGAGGATCACCGGGTTTTGCGCCGACGCGAGTAACTGCGCGGCTTCTTTGATCGCGTCGTAGTCCGCTTGTAGTGGCGCCGGCGGGCGAAAGCGCTTCGGGTCGGGCAGCGGTATTTCCTTTTCGATCGCGGCCTCCTGGTCGGTCACGTCGAAGCAGAGATAGACCGGCCCGCCGGGATCGCTCATGGCGATGCGATAGCCGCGCATGATCGAAGAAGGAAACGCTTCGACACCCACCGGCTGGTCGTCCCACTTGACGAAGTCGCGCACCAGATTGCCCTGCACCTGCGCCGTGTGAATCCAGTCGATCCAGGGCCGCCGCTTGCTCGAATTCATCGGCCCGGTACCGCCCATGACCATCACCGGTGTGTGATCGCACCAGGCGTTGTAGATCGCCATCGAGGCGTGCTGCAGGCCGACGACGTTGTGCACGATCGCCGGCATGATCTTGCCGGTCGCCTTGGCGTAGCCGTGCGCCACCGCCACGGCGATCTCTTCGTGGCAGCACAGGATCATCTCCGGATTGGGCGCGCGGCCGCTTTCGTAGTTAACCAGGGAATCGTGAATGCCGCGGAAACTCGATCCCGGGTTGAGCGCGACGTATTCGATGCCAAGAACTTTGAGCAGATCGACGACCAGATCGGAACCATAACGTGCCGGCATAAAACCTCCTAGTGTTGAATCCTTATTTGTAAAAAACGCCGCTTGCAGGCTGCTCAAAAAGATCCAGAGGCGAGGCGCGCGAAAAATCGATCGAGCGGAGGCGTACATCGGAAGTACGTTGACGCGAGGCGATTGAGCGCAACGAAGCATATGGGTCTTTTTCAGCAGCCTGCTAAAAAAAATGGCGCGCTGTCAGACTCTTCTCGTCCGCCAGCGCGCCAATGGGTCACCAGACCAAACTGCCGCTCCTACTGAACCGGATGCGGGATGTCCATCTGGTAGAGGTTCTTGACGTTGGTGTAAACCAACTTCTTGCGGATATCCGCCGGCAGATGGCCGAGGTCGCGATCGATAAATTTCTTCGAATCGGGCCAGGTCGAGTTGCCGTGCGGATAGTCGTTGGACCACATGCAGTTGTCCTGTCCCCACCATTCGAAGCTATGACCGGCGGCGGTGTCGCGGAAGAACGTGCCGAAAATCTGCGTCTTGAAATACTCGCTGGGATTTTTTGTGAACGGCGGCGGATTCGCCTTCTTGAACCGGTTGTAATAGTAATCCCACTGCTGCAGCATGAACGGCATCCAGCCGATTTCATTCTCGACGCTGACGAATCGGAGCTTGGGATAACGCTCCAGCACGCCGTAAAAAATCAGCTCGAAGAAAGCGTCGATGATCTCCTTGAGCTTGAGATTCACGCTGCCGCGATAGGCTTCGACTCCGGTTCGTTTATTCCCGAACACGGACTCCTTGTGATAGCCGTGCCCGGTGAGAATGTGGAGATGAACGGGCAGGTTGAGATCCTGCGACGCGGCCCAGAACTTGTTGTAATGCTCCGAATGAAACGGCAGGTCCGGATGGGGCGCTTGCCAGATGATCGAGCCCTTCATGCCGGCCTTGGCGCAGCGTTCGAGCTCTTTGACCGCCGAGTCGATATCGTACACCGAGATCGCGGCGATGCCGAGCAAACGCTTGGGCGACGCGTTGCAGTATTCGATCAGCCAATCGTTATAGGCGCGAAAACTGACCTCTTGGAGCTTGGCATCGTCCATCGCAAAGTGCGGCAAGAGATAGGTCGGATAGAGCACTTCGGCGCTGACGCCGTCGGTCTCCATCTCGGTGATTCTGTGCGTCGGGTCGGAGCCGCCGGGATGAGTTTGAAAGCTCTGAGCCGACTTGCAACTGGGGAAAGCGCGGCACCTGGTCTTTGAAATTACTTCGGCGCGCGCTCGACTAAAATCTCGGACGGCTCCATGACATGGGAATCCGACGATATGATGACTTCGAAGCCTGCATTACTGCCATTGCCAGCCATAATGTTCTCCTCCTTAGCGCGGTAAAGCTTGGTTTTAGTCTATGGGCAGGTCTACCACCATCGGCGCTGGAGCGTCAAGATTGCCGGGAATGTGAAGGAGTGTGTCGGAGTGCTGGAGTATTGGAGTATTGGGTTTAACCCAAATTCCATTACTCCAACACTCCATTACTCCATTCCGTTAGAACGCCCCTTCCTTTTCCAGCTTCCGCACCACCCGGTCGTCGATGATGTCTTCGACTTTGAGCTTGCGAATCGGCTCGCTGGTACGACCGAGGAGGCGAATAACGTTGCGCAGCCCATCGGCATTGGGATAGATGCGCTTTTCAAAAAGCACCCGCATCATTTCATAGCCGGCCTGGGCATCTTCGACTTTCGCCAGCCGCAGCTCTTTCGCAAGGGATTTCACCACGACGTTCTTGTTAGCCGGATTGTTGACGAAAGTGATCGTCTCCACCAGCGCCCGCAGCGCTCGCTCGGCTAGTTCGGGAGTTTTGTCGATCAAGCTGCGCTTCGCCATGACGCCCAGGCCCTGATAAGGAATGCCCATCTTTGATCAGGTCGGCCATGATTCGATATCCCTGGCGCTCCAACTGCGCGCCGTAAGAGTAGCTCAGATATGCGCCGTCGATAACGTTCTGGGCGAGCGCCTGGGCCTGCACCGACTGGTCGCCCAGGATGCGAAACTGAATCTTATCGCGCTCGGGATCGAGCCCCCAGTGATCGAAGGCGAGCATGGTGAACATCCAAACGCCGCCGCCGATGCTCTGAATGCCGATCCGTTTGCCCTTGAGATCCGCCGGCGAACGAATGCTCGGATTGACGACAAACGCGCCGTCGAGTTTATTGATCAGCCCGGCGATAAAAGCGAGATCGAGACCGCCCGGCCATGGCGCCGATAGAGGTGCCCGTAGCCGAACCGACGTGAAACTGAGTCTCGCCCCCGGCCAGCGCCGACATGCCGACCTGCGCATTGCGCACGTTGACGATGGTCGGATCGATGCCATGTTTCTGAAAAATCCCGGCGTCGCGCGCGACCCAAAGTATGCCGCTGCGCTCATTGAGACCGCCGAAAGTAAAGATCGCCTTTGTGCGGCGCCGAAGCGGCGCGTGGACAGAACGAGGCATCAAAAGGAGTAGACTGCAAGTACGATAAGTATGGGTTTGAACCAAATCCGCATAGACGCTCTCCTCCACCGCTTCCTACTTGTAAAGAGCGTCGATGTAGCCGCTCTGGTCAAATTCTTTAACCATAGACATGTCGATGAACTGCTCGGGGTTCGCCGTTTTCGCCGCCGGGTTTCGTTCGCCGATCTCTTCGAGAGCCAGTTGGACTCCCTTTATCGGAGTGTAAGGCTTTTTAAGAAAAGTTTTGGCGACAAAATCATATCCATATTCGATCTTCTCCGTATCGCTGCTCTTTGTGTAACGGGCGATCACGTCCATGGAAAATTTTTTATTCGTCGGCAAAAAAACTTACTCCCTTGCTCATCCCTTTGACGAAACGCTGGACGGTCTCCCTCGACTCCCGGATGAACCTCGCGTCGTGACGACGTCGCTGTTGAATGATTCGACGCCGAAATCCATAAGGTTCATTAAGACGTTAAATCCCATTTTCTTAGCAATCATCATCTCTTCGAAGGTAAGTGCAGTGCCGTCCGCGATCCCGTTGACTAGGGCGGCCATTCTGACCGGCGAGGAACCAACCTGAATGATCGCTACGTCTTTGTCCGGGCACCAATCCGAGTTTCTTGAGAATCACCCTGAGGATGAAATCCGATGAGGCACCCAGCCGGCTCACCGCGAGTCTTTTTCCCTTGAGCTGCGCAGGCTGTGAAATACCTTTCGCGGTGACCAGAAACGCCTGGGCAGGATCTTTTTTGTGCTCGCCGCGATGACGAGGTCCGATCCGGCGAGTTGAGAATTGATCGCCGGCTTGCCGGACATGATCGCGATCGGCACGTCGCCGGCGATCACGGCCTGGGTCAAGATGCTCGAGCTGCCGATGAAAATCAGCTGCACGTCGAGGCCGTTCTCTTTGAAGAGTCCGGCCTCTTTGGCAACCCAAACAAGCGACTGCCCCACGCCGATGGAGGAATAGCCGACCTTGAGTCTAGTAACCTGGCCCAGTGCGATCGAAGCGAAAAGCAAATGAATACTGACAACGAACGCCATCATTAAATTGGAGCGATAGCTCATATTCGTCCCTTAATCATCCGGTATTACCACCGCAGTCAGAAAGAACGCACCGAGAGGATAACTCTTCCGTCGATAATACGCCCGCATTCCGAATCTTGCGCCACATCTTCTATGCGAGCTCTTCTAACAGCTCCTTTGCCGCTTTCAAGTCGGCCGTGTCGAAGCCTTCAGTGAACCAGCCATAGATTTCCGCGAGGAGCTGTCGAGCCTCTTTCCGCTTTCCGTGCCTCTGCCACAAACGACTCAAACTCATCGCCGCCCGCAGCTCCAACGATTTCCCGTTCTGGGCCCGGGCTACCACACGGGCCTGATTAAAGCAGATTTCCGCTTGCTGGAGCGTTAGAGGCGGCTTGGCGCATGAGCAGTTCCCCTTTAATCAGATGTAATTCTGCCTCCGCCCAGCGCCCACCAGTTTTGTCTACCGCCGCGAGCGCGTCCTCCAACACTGCGAGTCCCTCATTGATCTGTCCCACTTGTTTGTACGCGTTGGCCAGGAGGCCGAGCGAGTATGCCCGTTGGATCTCGATTCCCAGTGGCCTCTAGAGCCACCAAACCACTGCGTATTCGATGAATTCCCCTCTGCCATCTGTCCGTGTTCGGCTGAGGAGCCAGCCCTGTAAGATCGTCTCCGAGCGGTGGCCAGTATGCAAAGCCTCGCTCAGTCGAGAGCGCTATGGATGCATCGGTCCACTCCTGGGTTTTCTGCAAATCCCTGCGCTGATGACAGAGGAAGGCAAGCCAGTAAAGAACATATGCAAGGCTGGCAGGGTGCGACAACTGCTGGGCCAGTGTGAGCGCCTCCATGCCCCTGTGAGCGCTTGGTCCGGATAACCGAGATACCACCGAGCGAGGGCCGCACGGCAGAGGCAAACCACGCCCTCGTCCTGACCAAAGAGCATAATATGGGAGTGGTGCCGGTGGAGATCGTATTGTTCAATCCCCTGCTCAAGATGCTTGCGAGCGGGATCGAACTCTCCCATCCAAAAACAGGTGACGCCCAGGGCGTAGTGCGCCTCAACCAGGAGCACTGAATCCTCTACGCGCTGCGCGATATCGAGAAGCTGCTGCCCGAGCTCACGGGCGGTCTGCAACTCCGCCCGCACGACGAAATAGATCGACAATCCCAAGAGGGTCGAGAAGAGCTGCGGCGCCTCGCCTATCTGTCTACACAGCTCCCGCGCTCGCGTATAGGCTTGTTCCACTTCTGGATCGCCATAGCCCCTGACGTCCTTCAGAGTCCGGCCCAGTAGAGTGTATAGGGACAATTTGCGCTGCAAACATTCAGAGGTATCTGGAGCCGCCTTGAGCAATTCTAATCCCTTGGTGAAGTAACTGATGGCCTCAGCATGTGCAGCCCGCTCGTTGGCTCTCTCACCCGCTCGCTGCCAGATAGGGAATTGCCTGAGCGCCGAGGCTTGCTTCCGTGTAGTGATGCGCCAAGAGTTGAGGCTGAGTCTCGACAACATCGGGGAACCGCTGCTCGGATCCGCGCGATGCGCTCGTGGCAGTTCTGGCGGCTCGAGCGAAGCAGCGACTGATAAGCGACCTCGTGAGTGAGAGCGTGCTTGAAAGTATATTCGAGGTCGGGAAAGAAATCCGGTTTCGAAGAGAAACTCCGCGGCCTGTAGATGCGTCAGAGTCCGCGACGGAGAGCCTCTTCGGTTAACTCCGCAATGGCCTGGAGCAGAGCGAAAGAGAAATCCTTGCCGATAACCGATGCTGACTGAAGGAATGCTTCTCCTCGGGCGAGTAGCCGGTCAATTCGAGCGGCCAGCACGGCTTGGACCGTTGCCGGGAACCTGGATTCTCTCAATCGGTTTAGCCAAGCCGATAACTTCCTCGCTCACCGGTCAGAACTTTTGTTTCTACGAGTGTTCGAACACTTTCTTCCAGGAAGAATGGATTCCCTTCGGTTCGGTCGATTAACAGTGGCTTGAGTGGCATTAGGCTTGTGTCTCGCCCCAGGAGGGCGCTGGAGCAGTTCATCGGCGCTTTCCGGCGGCAGCGGGTCGATCCGCAGTTGGCGTGTAGTATGTCTTGTTACCCCAACCATGCTGGTATTCTGGACGGTAGTTTACCAGGAGGAGCAGCCTGCTCGTCGGCAGACTTTCAACTAAGCTGTCCAGCACCGCCTGGGTTTCGGAATCGATCCAGTGCAGATCTTCGAAAACGAGCAGGACAGGCTGGACCTGACTCTCTTGCGAAGCAGAGACGTTTCACCGCTTCTAAGATCCGTTGGCGGCGCTGGGGAGGATCGAGGTCTCTGCCACTGCATCGTCCTCAACCGGCACATCCAAGAGTGCAAGGAACGCGGGCAGCGTAGGCTCCAAAGACTTATCCAAAGTGAGTAGTTTGCCGGTGACCTTCTCGCGGATCTTCCGCGCATCGTCTCGGTCCTGATATCGAAGTAGCGCCTTGAACAGGTCGATGACGGGCAGATAGGCAGTGGCTTTGCCGTAAGAGACCGAGCCGCTTTCGACGATAAGCCAGTCAACGGTGCGACGCGAATGAGTGAATTCCCAGAACAGACGGGACTTGCCGACGCCCGGTTCTCCGACAAGGGCCACCACCTGGCCGTGGCCAGCTCTGGCTCGATCCAGCGCTTGGCAGAGCGTGTCGAATTCAGCGGTGCGCCCGACAAAGCGAGTGAGGCCGCGCGCGGCGGCGGCTTGCAGCCGCGACCGCGCCGGACCCGCGCCGGTGATCTCGTGCACTTCCACCGGTTCGTTGATCCCCTTCACGTTCACCGGACCGAGGACTTCACCTGCACATAGCCTTCGGCCAATCGAAGGGTATCAGGCGCTCATCAAGATCGATCCTGGCATCGCCATCTGTTCCATGCGAGCAGCCAAGATGCGCCGTTTGGCCGATCGCCGTGTAATCCATGTTGAGATCGTTTCCGATCGCGCCGCACCACGACTTCACCGGAGTTCAAACCCACTCGGATCTGAATCGGAATTCCCTCGGTCCGCTGACTTCCTCAGCGTAGCGCTTCACCGACTCCTGCATCCTCAACGCCGCATAGCAAGCGCGCACCGCATGATCTTCATGGGCAAGCGGCGCGCCGAAGAGCGCCATGATGCCGTCGCCCATGATTTGATTGACGGTTCCCTCGTAGCGATGCACCGCTTCCATCATGTGCTCGATCACAGGATCAAGAAGTTTGCGCGCCTCTTCGGGATCGCGATCGGCCAGCAACTCCATCGACCTTTCATGTCGGCGAACAGCACCGTGACCTGCTTGCGCTCGCCTTCGAGCGCGCTCTTGGAAGTGAGAATCTTTTCGGCGAGATGCTTGGGGGTATAGGAAACGGGCGACGCGAAGCGCGACTCAACAGTTGGCTGAGCTCCCACTGCTTGCCCGCACTCAAGACAGAACTTGGCACCGGCGGGAAGCTCCGTGCCGCACTTAGTGCAGCTGAAAGCAAAACGAGTTCCGCACTCCGAGCAGAACTTTGCCCCAGCCGGATTGTCGTGCTGACACTGCGCACAACGCATCAGCCCAACTCCTTCAACTCCGCTTCCGCCTTTTCCAACCACAATCCCATTTCCATCTCGCGCATCATCGCGACGCGCGTTGGCGAGATGCTTCTTAGCCTTTTCGTAATCACCGGTGCGCCGATATAGTTTTCCAAGACCGACGTGGCAGTGCGCGACGAGCGGGCGCATGCGAAGTTCATTAGCTAATGCCATCGCGTGATCATAATGATCTTCAGCCTTCACCATATCCGCAACATCGCCGTGCAAAAGACTCTCGGCGAGAACGTAAAGTGACACCGCTGTGTGACCGCGATACCCTTGGGTCTGGGACGATTCAAGCACCTGGTTAGCAATCGAGGTGGCTTCTTCCAGTTTACCGACCAAAAGATAGCCCTGCGCTAACTGTACACGCGTCCGAGAAATTCTAGCTCGCTCGTTGGTCAATTCCAAAAGTGGCATAGCCTCGCCGACACGCCCCGTCGCAGCCAATGCATTACCGAGAGCAACCGCGACTCGGAGAAGATTCTGACGGAGGTCCCATACACGACAAATTTCCATGCTGCGCTCTAGCAGCGCAATCGCCTTGTCCATGGCACCCTTTCTAAAATGCAGATAGCCGACAGCCAGGTACGCAGTCTCTAGACTAAAGGGGTGATTGGCCAGCTCGGCAATACGAACCGCTTCGTCTCCGTGAATGGCCGCTTCGTTAAACTCGCCGCGGTCCGACAGGATCTCTACCAATTGAAAGTGCGACCCTACAGAAGCAAGGAAAGCCAAGCCGAAGCGATCGTAGATCTGATCGCCTACTAGGGAATCGACATTTTTCTTGAAATGGTAAATCGCCCGGTCATAATCACCAATCATGCGATGGGACGTGCCAAGGAAGTGGTTCGCCTGAACCTGGAGGTTGAAATCGCCAATTGCTGAGGCGATCGTGAAAGCCAGCTCTGCCTTCTCAATAGCCTGAGTGGGATCTTCTCCCGCCTGCACAAAATAACCGCTCAGATAAGCAGAGATTTGCCCGAGGCGCCGCTGGTCATCGATTGACGCAGCGAGCGCTTCCGCCTCGCGCATACGCTCGAAAACTTTCGCTTGTTCGCCCAAGCGGCTGGAGCGAGCTACGCAGGTCGATACGAATATCAATAGCTTGCTCGATCATTGGACGACTTTCGGGCAGATGCTTGAGCGCTTCGAGTGCTCGCTCGAAGTAACTCACCGCTTCACGGTGCGCTGAGCGATCCGCCGCCTTGGCGCCGGCTTGCCGTAAATAGGTCACCGCCTTCTCCCACAGCCCACCGTGGAAAGCATGGTGCGCGAGCAACTCAACCTGCTCGACTAACCGATCAGGATAGAGCCGTTCGATAGCTTCGGCGATGCTGGCGTGCAGCGCGCGTCGCCGTTCTTGTAAGACGCTGCCGTAAGCAACTTCGTGGGTCAGCGCATGTTTGAACGTGTATTCGAGATCGGGAAACAAGCGCGTCTCGTAGAGAAACTCTCCCGCTTGTAGCTGACCGAGCTCGCGCCGCAGCTCTTCTTCCGATAATTCAGCGATGGCGTGGAGCAGGACGAACGGCACATCCTTGCCGATGACTGCCGCCGATTGAAGCAGACGTTTCTCGTCGGGCGAAAGCCGGTCGATGCGCGCGGCTAACACCGCATGTACAGTGGCAGGGACTCGCGTAATCTCGAACGAACCGCCAGACGATACTTGCCTCGCTCGCCGAGCAAAACTTTGGTTTCGACAAGTGTACGGACGCTCTCCTCCAAGAAAAATGGATTGCCTTCCGTACGCTCGATCAAAAGCTGCTTCAGTGGCTGCAAAGCTCGCATCGTCTCCCGAGCACGCCTGGAGCAATTCCTCAGCACTCTCGGGCGGCAGCGGATCGATCCGCAACTGGCGATAATATGTCTTACTGCCCCAGCCATGCTGGTATTCCGGACGATAATTGACGAGAAGAAGAAGCGACGCAGTGGGCAAGCTATCGATCAAGCTGTCCAAGAACGATTGGGTCTCCGAATCGATCCAGTGCAGATCCTCGAAGACCAAGATCAAAGGTTGAACTTGGCTCTCGCGCAAGAGCAAACGCTTGATCGCTTCTAAGGTCCGCTGGCGGCGCTGGAGCGGATCCAAGTTCTGCCATTGCTGATCTTCCACCGCGACATCTAAGAGCGACAGAAAAGCCGGCAGCGCAGGCTCCAGAGTCTTGTCCAGTGTCAGGAGCTTGCCGGTGACTTTCTCGCGCATATCGCGCTGATTGTCGCGGTCGTGAATTTTGAAATATGCCTTGAGCAGGTCGATCACCGGCAGATAAGGAGTAGCCTTGCCGTAGGACACCGAACCGGATTCGACGATCAAGCATCCCTCTGTACGATGCGAATGCGTGAACTCGTAAAACAGCCGCGACTTTCCAACTCCCGGCTCACCCACTACCGCAACCACCTGACCGTGCCCTGCTCGCGCCTGTTCCAGTGCTTTGCGAAGCTGC
>CAWERH010000031.1:0-71136 GCA_963811315.1 uncultured delta proteobacterium | reverse complement strand
AGCCTGCGCCATGCCGGGCGCAAAAAAAAGGCCCGACGAGGATATTCTCATCGGGCCTTTAATCAGATCGTGCGTCTCGTTGGAGAAGCTATGACTAGCGGAGGATTGCTTGCTGCACAACTCTAAGCAAGCGTGCAGTATAAAGATCCAAAGCGGACATCGCCCTCGTGGGCAACTTTTCGCAGCCGAACCTTGCTCAAACGAGTTTAGGGGACACGTCGGACGTGATTTTATCTCCGTACTTTTCGGCCTGAGGTCGTAAGCTGCCTGTAGCCGAAGCCATGTCTGGTGATTGAATCTTACTAATGGCGGCAGAAATATACGATTTGGCAGACATCGCCGTCGGTCGTTGTAAGGTCTGAAATCTCTCCGCGAGCATAATCTTCGCATTGAGATTAATACCATCGATTCGAAGGCGCACCAAAGTGCGATTACGAATCTCATTTTGTACAGTAAATTGAGGCAGGATTGCGACGCCGATTCCCGCGCATACGGCTTGTTTAATGCCTTCGTAATTACCAATTCTCATGGCGACCGGAACTTTTGGAAAGTGCCTTTCTTCAAGAATACTTTCCATCATACCTGAGTACTGATTGCCTTTGAGGCCGAGAATAAAGGGAACTGATTTCAAATCGGTCATCGTCAATGGGAGCCTTCTTAGAATAGTATTCCCGGGGGAGGTTACGAACCATAAAGGTTCTTTTTTCAACGTGGTAACTTTCAGGTCACCAGGCACTTTGTCGGAAAGTACGAATGCGAAGTCTACCTCTGATGTGCGTACGGCCGCCAGTACCGAAGTCTGCGGCAGCGACATTATGGTGATAGAAAGTTTAGGAAGGGTCTCTAAGAGCTGACGCGCGATCGGCGGCAAGAGATATGCACCTACCGACGTGGTTGCGCCAATCCTGACGTCCCCAAGATTTCCACCTGCGAGCTCGCTCATTGTGCGTTCAAGATCGCCAGTCTGATTTACAATCTGGATACTGAATTGCAAAAAAATCTGGCCCGCCTCGGTGAGTTTTATCGGTCGAGTCGATCGATCGATCAATAGCAACCCAAACTGACGTTCCAATCCGGCGATTTGAAGACTGATAGCCGATTGCGATTTTCTCAGACTTTTTCCTGAGTCGGTGAAGCTGCCTTTTTCTGCAAGACTAATAAAAGTACGCAGATTATCGATATCAATATTCATGAGATAAACTCATGAAACTATGAGAATTATTTATTTGACACATGTTAGTTCGATTTGTTAGGCAGATCAATGGTAGCAAATTTGAATGCGTTGAATGCAGCAACCGAAGCCAAACGGATAAAACCGTTGTGGTAGCAATCCGAAGTATGAAAGTTTTTTGGCTAGTATTCTTGATTTTGCCACTCTTGGTACCGCGAACAGGCAACGGTCAATCTCTCTCAACAGAGAAGCATGCCGTGCCATCGGTTTTATCGCGTGAACCAACTGTCTTGAACATTGTCTACGGTAACATCAGTGTTTCCGCGGCACCGCTGTGGATCACTCAAAAAGCTGGCATTTTTCAGAAGCACGGAATCGATGCGCGACTAAGTTTCGCTCGGGGAACCATAGCTACGCAGGCTGTCATAGCTGGTTCATTCCCTGTGGCCATACTGAGTCCACCCAGTGTGGTAAATAGCGTCCTAGCGGGGACACGGATCAAAATGGTCGCCGGGCTGATCGATAAATTGGGATACATGGTCGTTTCGGCGCGTCACATTACAAGCGCTTCTCAACTCAAAGGTAAGCGAGCAGGAATAAGCAGTTTTGGAGCAACATCGGAAACGGCTACACGATTTGCGGCTCGAGAGCTTGGCCTTGATCCTGACCGTGACGTGACCCTGTTGCAGATAGGTAATTCTTCAGCGCGCTTTGCAGCGCTAGCTAGTGGAAATATCGAGTGGATGGTTGCTGACCCGGCAGATGTCATTCCTGCTCAAAGACAGGGCTATAACGTTCTGCTTGATCTAACTACCCGCGGGATTGATTATCAGGTATCGGCAGTAGTCATGACCGAGGATTTTATTCGGAACCGGCGAGAAGTAGCACTGCAATTTATGCGGGCGTTGATTGAGGGAATACGCTATTTCAAGACACATAAAGAGGAGACCATAAAAGCGGCGGCTGATTACCTTAAGACCCGTGACTTTGATGCGTTAGGTTATTCGTGGCAGGTACATGCAGAACGCTTGGTGCCCGCGCGACCCTATCCATCTGCTAAAGGAATGCAGTTGGTCATCAGAGAAGTCGCAACCCAGAATCCTCTTGCACGCAACCGAGCGCCTGAGTACTTTTTTGATACCAGTCTTATTGAAGAAGTTGATCGTAGCGGCTTCATCGATCAGCTCTACCGATAAATATTGAGGAGAGACAGGTAAAGTACTGAAAGGACTTTAGCATGCCGACAATCGACGCTGACGCACATGTAATCGAAACCGAGCGAACGTGGGACTACATGGACGAAGCCGACAACAAATTCAGACCAATGATCGTTTCCAGTCAAGATGGACAAAAGCAGTTCTGGCTTGTTGACGGCAGAGTGACGCCGCGAGGCCCTATTAACGTCTCCATACCAGAGAGCACCCGGGAAATGCAGGATATCGAATCTCGGCTCAGGCATATGGATGAATTAGGAATCGACATTCAGGTTCTCTATCCTACCGTCTTTCTCGCGCCACTCACGAACCGACCGGAGATCGAAGCGGCGTTGTGCAAAAGCTATAACCGCTGGCTGGCGGACATTTATCGCAGGGCGGATAATCGACTCAAATGGATCGCGATGCTGCCCCTGATGACCATGGATAAGACACTCGAAGAGATTGGATTCGCAAAGGCTAACGGAGCTTGTGGCCTTTTTACGCGGGGTTTAGTTGACCATAGACTTTTAAGCGACCCGTATTTCTACCCGCTCTATGAAGAAGCGAGCAGACTAAATCTACCTGTATGTGTCCACGCGTCCACTGGGGATTTCGAGTGGATTGATTCATTCCAGAGGGAAAGTGGCTTTTCGCAATTTAAACTCCCAGTTCTGATTGCATTCCACACGATCGTTCATAAAGAAATACCGCAAAAATTCCCAGCGCTGAAGTTTGGTTTCATTGAGGTTAAGGCACAATGGGTGCCTTACTTGATTCATGAATTGGCAAGACGTCTTCAAAGGACGTGGAGAATGGTTCGCCAAAGACGATCATGCGGGATAACCGGTTATATGTCGCCTGCCAAACCGATGATGATCTAGCATACGTTCTAAAATACGCGGGCGAAGACAACCTGGTTATTGGCACAGACTACGGTCATTCTGATACGTCGAGTGAGATCGAGGCTTTGCGGAAGCTGCGACAAAATAGCGATGTTCCGTCGAGCGTGATCGATAAAATACTGTACGACAACCCACGGGCGTTTTATGGCCTCGAATCGTGAGCGATGAAAGCGAAGAACTTACCAGACCATTCAAAACGTAGCTTGCTAAACGCGCGCAACAATGAGTAGAAAAAAAGGAAATTTCACTTTCATAGTCGTGAGCGGCGCAAAGTTAGTTTCCGCTCGTTTTGGACATAGAAAGGAAATTTGATGTTTGGGTTTCGCGCCAGGATTGGCTTCATTTCGCCGTCGGTTATCGAACTGAGAGGATACGATTTTTATCGCATTGTCCCTAAAGGTGTGGGAATGATCGCTGTCACGTGTATGGTCGAGGGCTGGGAAAACGAAGCTTATAAAGAGGCACTAGGCAAAGTTGAGGACTGCGCGCGTGAACTGAGCCGGCGGTTTTGCGATTTTGTGGTTCATGCAGGCGCGCCTCTGGTTCTGAGTCAAGAGAAGGGCTACGAGTCCCGTCTTATAGAAAAACTTCAGGAGATAACGGGAGTGCCGTGTACCACGGCGATTGTCGCGGCCATGGAGGCTTTTAAGGATCTCGGTGCCTCACGTCTGGCAGTCGTGGATCCCTATCCGGCGGATCTGAATGCGAAGATGACGGAGTATCTTCACAATTGGGGTTTCGAGGTCGCTTCGGTTGTGAGTCTGGGTACTTCATTTACAAAATCCAGTGTCGCGTCGGTCGCGGACATTTATCGGGCGGCGAAGCAGGCGGTAAAAGATGCACCGACCGCCGAAGCAATCTTTATCCCATGCACTAACTTTCCAGTAGTGGACGTGATCAATGATATCGAAACCGATACGGGACTTCCGGTCATTGCGAACATAACATCCCAGTTATATTCCGCTTTCAAAGCCATCGGCATGAGGGAGAAAATCAACGGCTACGGCAAGCTGTTAAATCTTTTATAGGGTGTGCTTATAAAACTTGAAAACTAGACGACGACAACTTGAACCTACTGCGGGAGATTTTGAAAGGAAACAGTCAATCATCTGTGGCAATTGCACGCAATCGCGAGGTTTATCGGAATGCAGAAGAGAATAGTACGTCCCGGCAGCTCTTACATAATCGGCGCGGTAATCTCGATGTTGCTTCTGCTCGAGCCATGCCCCTTTGAAGTATTTTCGCAAGCGGATTTTTACCGCGGCAAGACCATAACGATCATTCAAGATAGTTCAGCGGGCGGCGTAGGCAATCTCCGAACCAATGCAGTAATTGCAAGTCTTAAAAAACATATCCCGGGGAGCCCCACCATCGTGATTCAGTTCATGGAAGGTGCCGGTGGTAGAAAGGCCGCCAATTATCTTTTCAACAATGCGCGTCCCGACGGGTTGACCATCGGTAGAGTAGGCAGCGGCTTTGTGTCCAGTCCAATCCTCGGTCTGCCCGGCGTTCTCTATGATGTGAATAAATTTGTTTATCTCGGTTCCGGACACAGCGAGGGGTCGACGCTATTCTTCACGAGGAAAGAAGTTGGCCTGGATAGCCTGGATAAACTGAAAAACAGCACGAATCTACGTATCGGCGGGCAATTTATCGGTCATTCCAACTACATGGCCAGGACGGCTTTTTGCCTGGCTTCTTGATCTTAAAGAACCCAAGTTTGTCGTCGGCTATTCAGGACCGGAAATAGATGTTGCGATGGCCCAAGGTGAGCTCGATGCTCGGGCGAATAACGTCGACGCAGTTGTCCAGCGGACTCCCCATTACATCAACGATGGATTGATGCACTTTCACGGTGTCGTTGAGGTTCCGTTCGGCTTTCGTTCGAATCATCCCGCCTTAGCTCGCCTACCGGCGTTACATGACTTCGCAAAGACGGAGAGAGAAAAAAGAGTAGTTCAGATGTACGTTAATTTCCAGCAATTCCTTCAGGCTTTTGTTTTACCACCCAATACTCCTCCGGATCGGGTAAAAACTTTGAAGGATGCTTTTGCCAAGGTCTGGAAAGACCAAGAATTTCACGAAAATTGGAAAACCATGACTAAAGGAGATCCCTCCCCGCTGATGCCGGAGGAGCTCGATGCGATGGTTAAGGCGATCCCGAGAGATCCTCAAGACGTAAAGCTTTATAATTTGATTTCGGGAGAGGCGCCGTTGCCGAAGCGATAACAGAGGTTGCTCTGTCTGCAGACAAGAGCGCAAGTAAGTAAGTTCACCGGAGTAACAACGCTCCGTTGTAGTGCAGCAATCTAGGGCACCGAATGGGTGAAGATTCAAAGACTCATAGACCGGTAATTACGGGAAGTCATGGAATGGCTTCAACGGGGCACTCGCTGGCATCCTGCGAAGCTCTTTATGTTTTGAAGAAGGGTGGCAACGCCATGGATGCTGCCCTTGCTGCCGCGGCGGTTTTAGCGGTAGTGAAATCGTACCATTGCGGTCTTGGCGGCGACGTGTTCGCCCTTTACTTTTCAGCGCGTGAGCAAAAATTGTACTGTCTTAACGGGTCGGGAAAGTCTCCCTATCTGCTCAAGCGCGAACTTTACTCAAAGAAAATTCCCGAGCGGGGGGCGCTCGCGGCAAGCGTACCGGGAGCAGTCGATGCGTGGGCACAACTGGCAAACAGATTTGCCACCCGTAGCCTGGCAGAACTGTGGGAGCCGGCGATTGATTACGCCGCCAACGGCTTTCCGGTATTTCCTCATCTCGCGCGGGTAATCAAAGCTTTTGGCGAGCGCGGACATAAAGATCCTGTTTGGGCACAGATATTTTTTCCTCGTGGCAAAGCATTACAAGTCAACGAGTTGTTGATTCAGAAGGATCTCGCGCGGACGATGAGCGAGATCAGCCGGAACGGCAGAGATGCGTTTTATGAGGGTCGCGTGGCAGAATCCATTTGCCGCATATTTGACGAAAAAGGTGGATTTTTTAGCCGCCGCGATTTTCGCGAACATCAGTCAGTCTGGGAAGCGCCAATTCATTGCGCTTACAGGGGCTATAATGTTTATGTCCCTCCGCCCAATTCATATGGCTTGCTCCTTCTGCTCCAGTTGGAATTGCTGGAAAGGCAGGACTTAAGTACCGCTAGGCAAAATAGTCGAGAAACCCTCGGTCTGCAGCTAGAAGCGCAGGCGCAAGCCTTATCCGACGGTGGTTTATGGATCGCAGACGCGGAGTCGTTTGATCGGATCGCGCTCGACGCCTTCCTGTGCGGTTACCCAGAGGCGAGAGTCAACGACCCAACCACTACGCGGATTTCCGCCCAGCCCGGCGAAGACACAACTTACATCACAACTGCGGACGATCAAGGCAACTGGGTGTCGATGATTCAAAGTGTGCACGAAAGTTTCGGTTGTGGCATTGTCGTCGACGGCACCGGCATTATCCTTAATAATCGGATGCCGGGGTTTAACCTCGAGCCAGGTCATCCAAATGAAGTAGCGCCACACAAGCGTCCCGCGCACACACTCAGCCCCGCCATGGTTTTTAAGGATAAAGTTCCGTGGCTGGCACTTGGAACTCCGGGAGGAATGGGACAGACGCAGTTTTTGGCCCAGATCCTATCGAATGTCATCGATTTCGGCATGGATATTCAACAGGCCATCGAGGCGCCGCGGTGGCAGAGCAAAGGAAACAAGACGGTAGAAATCGAAGCGCGCTTTCCCAGGAAAACACAACTCGATCTCGAAAATGCCGGCTTCAAGGTTAAGGTTACCGAGCCGTGGGACTTTCGAATGGGTGGAGCTGAAGGAATATTGTTGGATCCGAATACCGGCGTGTTCCAAGCCGGCGCAGACCCACGCAGGGATGGATACGCGGTTGGCTATTAGCCGGACATGAGGATTGGCGAAAGCAGGTTACGTCGATGATCAAGAGCGTTAGTCTCTCGTCGGAGCGAGAATTCACAACAGTCATTATTCGATTTCGGATGATCGAGAGAATAGAAAGAGGTGGCTATGTTCGGCTTTAGAGGCAGAATTGGATATATTTCGCCCTCCATTATTGAGCTCAACGCCTACGATTTTTATCGCATAGCTCCCGAGGGTCTTGGTTTGATCGCGGTGACTTGCATGGTGGAGGGATGGAAAGAAGATGCCTACCGAGAGGCGCTCGATAGAGTCGAAGCTTGTTCCCGGGAGTTGGCAAGGAGGTCCTGTGATTATGTAATTCATGGAGGCGCCCCCCTGGTATTAGCCCAAGGCAAAGGATTTGAGACCAGCCTGATAGAAAAGATGCAAAAGATCATCGGCGTTCCCTGCACCACCAGTATCGTGGCGGCCATGGATGCCTTCAGAGATTTGTCCGTTTCACGGCTGGCTGCCGTGGTCCCTTATCCTCCGGAACTTAATCAAAAGATGATCTTATATCTCAAGGAATGGGGATTCGATGTGGCTTCATTAGTAAGTCTTGGGACAACCTTTACGGGGTCAAGCGTCGCATCGATCGGCGATATTTACCGAGCCGCCAAGAAAGCCGTCAAAGAAGCGGGCAATCCTGACGGCATTTTTATACCTTGCGCGAATTTTCCCGTTGTCGACGTGATCGAGCAGATCGAGACGGACTTGGGGCTGCCGGTCATTGCGAATACACCGTCACAACTGTATTCAGCGTTCAAGGCAATTGGGATGAAAGAGAAAATCTCGGGATACGGGCGGCTGATGCGGCTACTTTAAATGATATTTTAAGACTACCGATGCCGAGCCTAACAAACCAAGGAGGACAAAAAATGCTCAAAATTCGTCATGTGGCAATTGCAAGTTCGGACCCTAATAAATTGTCGGAATTTTATAAAAAAGCTTTCGGTATGAAACAAGTCCAAGGCATGGGAGGTGCCATTTATCTGTCCGATGGTTCCATCAATCTCGCTCTGAACAAAACCTATATTGGCCGAGAAGCGGGCATCTACCATTTTGGCGTAGAAATCGAGGATATTGAAACTCTGAAGAAAAAGTTAAAAGACGCCGGGGCCAGCAGCGAGGTTCAAAAACGTCCGAGAAACCGCGAAGCCGAATTCCGGGTGTTCGATCCAGACGGAAATGCCATCGATCTCTCCCTGCACGGCTGGCCGGTATAGCAATTTAACGGAACCCATCCACCGGTTCCGAATGACGGACAAACCCTAATCATCGTCGATGTAAGGAGAATCAAAATGCCCAAACTTCGCCATCTGGCTATCGTAACTCCCAATCGCGAGCGGTTGGTTAAATTCTACACGGCGGCTTTCGATCTAAAAGTTATCTATGGTCGTCCTCACAGCACGCATCTCTCGGATGGGAATTTTAATCTCGCGATTGTCGATCAGACCGGTGACATTAAGCCCGGCTTTTACGTCATTGGCTTCGATGTTGACGACATCAGTGATTTGGCAGGAACCCTCAAAAACGCTGGTGGGACTTCGGAACTTACCCCGATGCCTCAGGATCACGACGCGGAATATCGGGCCCTCGACCCCGAGGGGAATCGCCTGGACCTGGCAATCCAAGGCTGGTGCGTAGTCTGAACATTGATCGAAGACCTTAGCGCTCTTTAAAAGATTCTCTACCTTCTTAGGAAAATTATTCTAGCTGTCGATGCACTCGCCAATATGCCGTGGCGATCAGTAAAGGGGACAAGGAATGTCGACTAAAGCACGAGAAACCGGGTTGGTGCTCTACGAGAAAACCGAAAAGGTCGCCACCATTACATTGAACAGGCCCGACAAGCTCAACACTCTGGACGAGAACGTATACTCCGAATTGGACGCAGCGCTTAGCGACGCCGAGCGCGACCGCACGGTTCGCGCCATCGTCATTACAGGCGCTGGTCGCTGTTTTTCAGCCGGCTCTTACATCAAAGGACCACGGAGTAAGGGTGTGCTGGAGGAGTGGGAGAAACGCGATTCGGTTTCGGACCGACAATTTCGGCTCTGGCAGATTCCTAAGCCCATTGTGGCGGCGGTTCATGGGCATTGCATCGGCCGCGGTCTAGAACTCGCACTGTGGTGCGATATTGTGATCGCCGCGGAAGATGCTCAATTTGGCCAACCAGAAGTAAGATCGGGGTCGTTCGTCGCGACCATCGTCCCCTGGCTCATGGGTCCACAGCACGCGAAACTTTTCATGCTTTCCGGGGATCTCATTGGTGCCCGTGAGGCAGAAAGACTCGGCCTTGTTGCACGCGTCGTACCGAGCGGGGAAGCACAAACGGCTGCTTTCGCGCTGGCCCAACGTTTGGCGCATGTCCCGCCTGCCACGGCTCGCTCGATCAAGCGTTGGATCTCGATGATTTATGAAGAGCGCGGAATACGTTCAATGCAGGAACTCGGAACTCGGGTTTCGTCATTGCTGAAGTTTCTAACTCCGGCGGAAAGCGATACCGAAGACCTTGCGAAAATCCGTTCGGAAGAAGGATTGAAAGCTTTCCTGCAAGCACGGGACCGACCCTTTAAATCCGAGCGAAACGGCTGACAACACGAAGCGCATTTGTTCCGATGTAGCGGCTATACGACTTATTAGAAATTTGCTGAGCGGAACCGGATAAAGGAGGGCAAGAAATGTCTAGCCATCCCGTGATCGATGCTGACGGGCACATTATCGAAGATAAGGAAAAGCTCCGCTCTTACCTTGAACCGCCTTACAATCGACGCGGCGGCTCCTTAGTGGCGGCGGAGCCCTGGGACGGACATCTTCAAGGAACTCTTCCGCGCAATAAGGAGTGGTCGCCGCATCGACCGAGCGCAAACGACTGGCTCCGCACCATGGACAAGAACAACATGGAGTTTGCGTATCTGTATTCGACGAGCGCGGGGGATGCCTCCGCCATCCGGGAGAAAGGCTATGCAATTGCTCTTTGCCGCGCATATAACAATTACGTTCACGACGAGTTTGCTGAGAGTGTCACCGCGTCTAAAACCATTGGCGGTTTTTCCGCAGCAAGATCCGGAGGAGGCCGCGCGAGAAATTCGCAGGGCAGTCACAGAGCTTGGGCTCGCAGGAGTTTCGATCAAGACGACGGGTCTGACTTTACCGCTGGGCCATCGGTTCTACGATCCGATCTATGAAGAAGCCCAAAACCTCGGGTGTTTGCTCGGAGTTCATGGAACCCGCAAAGGTACGCAAGAGCTTGCCGCCGGAATGTTTGAAACGTTTACCGAAGTCCATACCGTGGCTTTTCCGGTCGGTATCTTCCAACAGTTTACCAGTATTCTTTTTCAGGGCGTTCCTGAGCGATTTCCGAAACTGCGCTTGGCCTTTCTTGAGATTGGATGCACCTGGTTACCCTATTGGCTTGACCGGATGAACGAACATTGGGAACTCAGAGGAAATGTAGAGACGCCTGACCTAAAGAGATCTCCTAGTGAGGTGGTCAGAGACCGCCCTATGTACTTCAGCGTTGAGGCGGGGGAAACCCTTTTGCCTGAAACGCTGAAGTATCTGGGAGACGATCACTTTGTCTATGCCTCAGATATTCCTCATTGGGACAACGAGTTCCCTGAGAGCATGCATAAAATCGAGTCCCGCGCTGATCTCTCTGAAAACCAAAAGCGTAAGATTTTGTATGATAATGCCAAAGCCATGTACGCTGGCAGATAGAGCTCCTTGGAGTTGGCGAGTCTGATTTAGCTCGCGCTACTTGGCTGCGCGGAATCAAAACGTTTGAACCACACTCAGTCTCTTACCAACCAAACTCATCGAAGGAAGTTAGGATGAGCACGACAAAAATCAACCTACTCGCTGTTTTGTTCGCAGGATTGACCGGGATTGTTCTGGTAACTCGTGATGCCGATCCTCAAACCCCTTTTTACCAGGGAAAAACTATTAAGATCCTCGACGGAAGTGAGCCCGGAGGCACCGGAGACTTACGCACAAGGACACTTATTCCATTTCTTCAAAAGCACATACCAGGAAAACCGTTTTTCGTGATCGAGTACATGCCTGGCGGTGGTGGTCGAAAGGCTGCCAACTATCTTTACAGCATGAAATCGGATGGTTTGACGATAGGAACTCCAGGGACTGGGTTTGTACCGAGTGCCGTGCTGGGGGAAACGGGAGTCGCCTATAACGTTGATAAGTTCACCTACCTCGGCGCAACCCACAGCCGCACCAATTTTGTCTTGTTTACCAAAAAAGAAGCAGGTTGGAATACGCTGGAAAAACTACAAGCCGCCTCAGGTGTAAGGTTTGGTGCTCATTCGGTGGGGCATTCTGTATATGTTCGAGGTCGAATGTTCGCTTGGGTGCTTGGGCTCAAAGGCCCGAAGTTTGTGACCGGTTATTCAGGCGCAGAGCTGCGGCAAGCAATATTCACGGGAGAATTTGACGCTCAAGCTTATAACTCGGATATTTTTGTAAAACAGCTCAAGGATTGGGTTGATAAAGAACTCGTGCATTTCCACGTAGTCGATGAGATCCCGCACGGATACCGCTTCCCCCATCCCGCTTTTGACGGCTTACCAACGTTAGACAAGTTTGTGAAAAACGACAGCGTGAGAAAAGTAGTTGAGATGCACCGAAACTTTACGTTGATTGGTTCTCCTTTCATCTTGCCCCCGAGCACTCCCAAAGAGCAGGTCCAGATATTAGTGGAGGCAATGCGCAAGGCGTTCAGAGACTCTGAATTCGTGCCGACTTTTACGAAAATGACGGGTGCGGAGCCCTCTCCACTTCTCCCTGAAGAACAAGCAAAAGCAATAAAAGAAATTCCCAGAGACCCAGAAACGGTAAACCTTTTCAAAAAAATTTCCGGCCCTGATCCTCTGCCGTCACTCTGACAAAAAGGGACACTGTCATATGTTCAGAATGTCTTCTCTAAACCAGATTGTGAAATTGCTAGTTCGGCCGAGAAAACGGTATTTGTTGAATCTGGCGCCGCCTCTAAGATATAAGCGATCAATGATCAAATTGATGATCTCAATCTATCTGCTGATCTTCCTATTCCTGTTCAGCAATGATGGCGTAATCCACGCTGCGCCGGTTAAGATCGTCATCGTTCACGCAACCATCAATCCCAGTGTAACGCCCCTATGGATAACTGCCGAACAAGGCTTCTTCGCCAAATACGGCATCGACCCTGAGATCGTCTTTGTCAAAAGCACCTCGATCATGTTAGCGGGGCTGGCTTCGAATCGAATTCCCATCGCTTATGGCGGCGGTGGAGGTATTCTTGGCGTGGAAGTCAGCGCCACCGGATTGAAAATCGTCGCAACCTTTATCGGCAGGGTCATGAACGACTTGGTCGGCGCGCCCGCCATCAAACATCCTCAAGACCTGCGCGGTAAAACCATCGGGGTTCAAAGTATCGGCGGAACAAACTGGGTCATTGCCAATTTGTGGCTCGAGCATTTAGGCCTCGACCCGCGTCGGGATAACATTAAAATTGTTCCAGCCGGAGAACAATCTGTTCGCGTGGTGGGGATGGAAGTAGGAAAAGTGGACGCTTCCGCTCTGGGCACCGCGTATAGTCGCTCGCTCAAAAACAAGGGCTTTAACATCCTCGGTGATTCCATGAATATAAAGCTGCCGCTAACCGGATCAGACATTGTTGCAACGAAAAATCTGATGGAAGATCGGCCCGAGTTGTTGGAGAATATTCTTAAGGCTTTGATCGAAGGGATGGCCTTTTTTGTGAACCCGCGCAATAAGTCGGCGGTATTAAAAACCATGATGACTCATCTCCGGCTTTCAGATCCGCTGGCCGCCGAAGAGGGCTACGCGCACCTCGCGCGCAGCATCGAATTCAAGCCTTATCCTTCGGTGCAGGGTCTGGAGAATCTGCAAAAATTTATGAAAACCCAAGATCCTCGCGTGGCCAGTTTGAAGGCTGAAATCTTGAACGATCCACGCTTTATCCGAAAACTGGATGAAAGTGGATTTCTCGACAAGGTTTTTAAGACAACTGTCTCTCAGTAACGTCATGTGCGCTCAATCTCGTCAAAGATCAAGCATGATTCCCGGGGAAAGCTCGGCGAATCCTCACATGAGGCCGCAAGCGGCAGTTGCTCCGCTTACGGGGGTCAAGGTACTGGATTTTACGCATGTACTCGCGGGCCCTTTTTGCAGTCGGTTATTGGCTGATTTCGGCGCCGACGTCGTTCGCGTCGAAAGCACCAAACATCCGGACCGCTGGGGCAAAGGTATTATAAAACCTGGCTTCGAATCGCAGCAGGACCGCCAAGCATCCTATCTCAACACCAATCGGAGCAAACGATCCCTCTGCATCGATCTCAAAAATGCCGCCGGTCGCGATTTGGCGGCACGGTTGGCGTCCGTCGCTGATGTTGTTCTTGAAAACTTTAGCGCTGGCGTCATGGAGCGGCTAAGGCTCGACTATGAAACTCTCAGGCCAGTGAATCCTCGACTGATCCACGCCAGTATGTCCGGTTATGGTCACAGTGGGCCGCGGCGCGATTGGACCAGCATGAACTTTAACCTTCAGGGCTACAGCGGCCTCATGATGCTTACCGGCTTGGAGAGCGACCCGCCCATCGGCATTTCCAACTCATGGAACGATTACGTCGGCGGGCTGCATGCATGTTTCGCCATCGTTCAGGCTCTGGAGAAGCGCTCGAAAACCGGCGTCGGCAGCCGATTGGACGTTAGCCAATTCGAGTGCAGCGTCGCCACGCTGGGCGCGATGCTGCTTTATAGTTCGGTAAACAAGAAATCTCCGCCTCGGCGCGGCAATCGATCGCGGCGATTTGCTCCGCAGGGAGTCTATCGATGCGCCGGGGAAGATCAATGGTGCGCCATCAGCATCCAGAACGATGAGCAGTGGCGTGCGCTCCTTGGGGTCATGGGCAATCCCGGTTGGGCCAATGAAACTCGATTTGCCACGGCGTTAGGCCGGTTCCGCTTTCATGACGAGATCGATGAGCACATCCGTGCGTGGACGCTGAAACTTGCTAATACGGAAGTAGAAACAAGACTCAAGCAGGCGGGAGTCGCCGCTGAACGGATGCGCCGTATCCGGGACGTTATCGATAGTCCGGACCGCTCCGAGGTTTACAAAACCATGGAGGAGCCGCGTATCGGATCGCTGTGTATCACCTGGCTGCCGCTTTCGTTTTCATCCGGCCCTTGGGCCGCTCCTCGATCGGCACCGAGCTTGGGCCAGCATACGAGTGAAGTGCTGAGATCCTGGCTCGGTCTTTCCGACCGAGAGATCAAGGAACTCGAATCTCAAGAGGCGCTGGTATGAACGCCCTAGCCGAACCGTCAATCACGGAAGAATTACGCGCCTGGATCGGCAAGACGACCCCGGTGAAGCCGCTGGAATTGATCACGCCGTCAACAGTGCGCCGTTATGTGGATGCCACCGGCGATACTAACTCGTTATGGTTGGACGATGACTTCGCTCGTTCAGCCGGCTATCGTGGCCGGATTTTACCGCCGCTTCTGGTCGGATGGCTGCCCTTCAGCATCAAACGGCGCGATGACAGCATGGGATTTGACGCCGCCGACCTGCGCCACCATCTTCCGCTTCCCGAGGCTTACACCAACGTGCGCAATGCCCGTAATGTCAATGTCGAATTCGAGTGGCTGCGCGCGGTTTATCTCGGCGAAGAACTCTTCACCGAAAGCTCCATTGCCGATATCGCCGCGCGTGAAGGCAAGCGGGGCTGGGGCATTTATGTTACTCAGGAGAATCGTATTCTCGATGAGCGTCATGAAATCGTGCTGCGCAGACGTCAGACCATTGTTCTTCTTGCCGAGGCAAAATTTGCCGACCGTATGGAAAAGGCCAAGTAAACAATGGCGCGTATTCTCGAACTAACTTCTCTTTCCGGCGCTTACGCAACTCGGCTGTTAGCCGAAGCCGGCCACGACGTAATACGGTTGGAGTCCCGAGCCGGCGACGAGCTCCGGCGAACCGGTCCCTTCTTGAACGAAATAGCCGATCTAGATCATGGCGCTTTTCACCAATATTTGAATGCGGGCAAGCGCAGCTTGAGCATCGATTTGACCAAGCCGTTAGGGCGCGAAGTTTTTAGCGCAATTCTAGAAACTGTCGATGTGCTGATGTGCGATAGTTCTTCGCCACTGGAGGACCAACTTTTATTGCCGAGCGATTCCGATCTAGTGGTAATCAAAATCGCAGAAGAAAAATCCGAGCTTGGCGCCTTTGCCCGCTCCGGTCTGCTCTCGATAACGGGCCAACCTGATGAGGAGCCCCGACTTTTGGGCGGACAGGTAAGTTTCAGTGCAGCTGGACTCTATGCGGCGATTGCTGCGGTGCTGGGTCTGCTCCAACGCGATCTAACCGGCGAAGGACAAACCGTAGTCGTTTCAGCGATTCAGTGCCTCGAGAGCTTCATGGAACAGGCCATGTTGGAATATACCTTTCTTGGCGCCGGAACCGAGAGAAAAGGCAATCGCGGCAGGATTACCGCATTGTCTGGCGCCTTGAAATGTAAAGATGGCCACTTTGTCATCAGTCAGGTTCATGGCCGTGAGAGCTGGAGGCGATTCGTCGACTGGGTGCAAGATCCGGTGTTGAGCGCGGATCCTTCGTTGGCAGAGGAGCAAAAACAGGAACGCGGCCAAGATTTCATACTCGGTAGGGTCGAGGCGTGGGCGAGCCAATTCAATAGAACAGAATTGGTAGAGGAAGCTCAAAGGCGTCATATGCCGGCTTCGCCGGTTTCCACGCCGCTGGATTTGGTAAGCGACCCCCAGCTTCTTGGAAGAGGCTTTCTGAGCGAGTTTCAACACCCCGTCTTAGGCTCGATTATGTTTCCCCATGGCGCGATCGCCTCCACACTTGGTCACAAACTCACGCCCGCGCCAGCCATCGGTCAACATAACAAAGAAATCCTTCTCGAGCTAGGCTATGCCGAATCGGAGATCGAATTTTTTCTTGAATCCGGAATTTTGTGAGTCCCGAGCTAATGGAGATTCATTTCGAAGACCTTTCTTGCGGCGACCCTCTCCCCGAGTGTGAATACGGTCCCGTGAGCGTCGCGGATACGGTGCGCTGGGCGGGCCTACAGGAAAATTGGTCGCAACTTCATTTCGACAGGGACTACGTGCGCGAGCACAATGGGCTGCGTACTTTTATCGCCAGTGGAGCCTATCGTGAAGCGCTCTTGTTCCGCATGCTGACCGACTGGGTCGGGCCAAAAGGCCGGCTCAATAAAATCAGTTTGCGCCACACCTATTCAACGTTTGAGGGAGACCGAATTTTTTACAGTGGGAAAATAGTCGAGAAATCCGGGACTGCTGACGATCCATGGATACGATGCGAGATTGAAGGAAAGAATCAGGAAGGCAGACAGATTCTCACAGGTTCATGTGTTTTAGTGATTCCTTGCCGGAACGCGCGTATGGAGAAAATAGCGTGAGCGGTATCGGCGGCCAATTTGCCATTGTTGGGATCGGCGAAACTCCGGTAGGCAAGCTTCCCGGCAGGACCGCGCTAAGCCTCAGGCTCGAAGCTTCGGTTGCGGCAATGCGCGACGCGGGTATCGAAAAACAGGAGATTGACGGCATTATCACCACTCAAATGCGCAGCAATCCCCAACCCAATTACTCTGCTCTATTGGCGGAACGATTGGGAATTATGCCCGCCTATGTCACCGATATCAGTCTTGGCGGCGCCGCGGCAGCAAGCATGATTGTCAACGCTGCAGCGACCATAGCGTCCGGACTCTGCTCGACGGTGCTATGCGTAAGCGGTGACAGCCGTTCTTCCGCACGAGCGCAGTCGCAATCGCGCCAGCGCTCGATAAGTGAGGCCGAAGACCTGAGAAATCTTGTTTGGCGCCGGCGCGGCGCCGATCCAATACGCTTTGGCCGCAAGACGCCATATGTATGAGTATGGAACCTCTTCGAGACAGTTCGGGGCTGTGGCCGTCGCATGTCGACGTCATGCCGTGCTTGAATCCGGCCGCCCAGATGCGTAAGCCGATCACTATTGAAGACCATCAGAATTCCCAGATGATTGCAGACCCCTTCCGGTTGCTCGATTGTTCATTGATTTCCGACGGAGCCGCCGCGCTGATCGTCACCCGAGTCGACCGCGCGCGCGATTGCAGGCAGCCACCTGTCTACATTTTAGGTACGGGCTATTCCTGCGAACATAGTGAAATAGTTTCTAGCCGCAGCATGACCATGACCGCAGCGCGCGGCGCTGCGCGGCAGGCCTTCGAGATGGCGGGAATTTCACCCGCAAGACGTGGACGTTGCCGAACTATATGATTGCTTCACCGCCGTGGTCCTCGTCACGTTGGAGGACTACGGATTTTGCAAAAAGGGTGAGGGAGGTGGTTTTGTCGAAGGACGGCCGCATCGAGCTTGACGGGGCATTGCCGGTGAACACTCATGGCGGCCTCCTTTCGCACGCGCACATTGGCGGTATAAGCCACTTGATCGAAGCCGTCACTCAACTACGCCATCAAGCCGGATTGCGGCCAAGTGAATGACGCGCGAGTAGCAGTTGCGAGCGGGCAGTGTGGAGAGCTCGGCATCCATGTCACGCTTCTGTTCGGCAATTCTACTAAATTGAAGGGAGCCATTGTCGCTCTCTTAGTCAGCCCTGATTCGGAGCCGTTTTGGGATGGTTGTCGGCGCGGAGTGCTGATGCTCCAGCGCTGCTCCCGCTGTCGAACTCTATCGCTACCCAGCCCAGTCCGATTTGTCACTCTTGTCTGTCTCCCGATCATCACTGGGTCCAGGCATCGGGCAGGGCGACGTTATTTAGCTTTGTCATTGTGCATCGCGCTTTGGATCCCTACTGGCAAGGCGAAGTGCCGTATGTGGTTGCTGTGGTCGAACTGGCCGAGGGCCCGCGGCTGATCAGCAATTTAATCGGCATCGAGATTCGATCAAATCGAAATCGGCATGGCTCTGAAGGTTGTCTTCGAACCCATCACAGAGGAAATCGTCGTGCCCAGATTCCAGGCATGCCCGAACATGACGAAAAAAACTTCGCCATAAGTGTTAAAGCCGCGATGAGACAAATCTCGCTATTGATCGTCGTGATGTGTTCCTTAAGCCCGCAGTTCGCGAACGGCCAGGAAAGAAAACTCGAACCGTTCGTCGTTGCCTACTCCTCCGTAACTGCCAATCGGGCTCCCCTTTGGATTGCACGCGACAGCGGGCTCTTCGAAAAGTACGGATTGGATGTAAAATTTATCACCATCGCTGCGGGCAACGTCGTGCTCAGCGCTCTCTTGACGGGCGATGTCCATTTGATCACCGCCGCCGGACCGCAAGTCGTTGCCGCGGTCGCGCAAGGCGCGCCAATCACAATTGTATCGACCAATGGCGGATCGCTGTTTCAGCTGGTGGCTCGCCCGTCGATCAAAACCCTCCAGGATCTGAGAGGCAAAGTCGTGGGCAGCAGCCGCATCGGGGCGGGCACCGATTTCGTGCTGCGCCGCATCCTCGACAAAATAGGCTTGGTACCAGGGAAAGACGTTTCCTTGATTGCGACCGGACTCAGCGAGTCCGAAAAAAGAATTCTGATTATGTTGCAGGGAAAACTCGATGCGACGTTAGGGGAACCCGACAAAGTCTTTCAGCTGATGGAAATGAGGGGAGAGAAAATGACTGTGTTGGGCGACTTGCGTGACTTCGGGATCCCCGTGCCAGGCAGTGAATTCGTTGCGACCAAGGATTTTTTGAAAGACCATCGCGGCCGTTTGAAAAATTTCCTCATGGCCTACAGCGAGGCCATCTCCTTGGGAAGAAGAAACAGGGAATTGGTCTATCAGGCGTTCAAGAAATATATGCGGATAGAAGATCGCGAAGCTTTTGGACTTTACTTATAAAGTGCAATTTCTTCAGAGCATACCGGCGAAGCCTTATCCGAGGGAAGACGCGGTCCAGGCGGCAATTGAAGATCTCACCCCGACCATTCCAAAGCTTAAGGATATGAAAGTTACGGATTTCATCGACGCTGGAGTTATGAGAGAAATTGAAAACGACGGATTTTTTACCCGCATACAGAAGTGACGCGTTCTCGCCAGCTCCGCCAGGGACCCGCTATTCTGAGCAACAAATGAGGCATCTTCGACACAAAGCAAACTCTCGTACGATTAAAGAAAATCGTCGCAGGGTAGCTGGGGCAGTCGAGACGAAATCGAGGCTAGTCTTCCAGCCAGTTAGTAACCAGAAGAAGAAATGAAATTGTAAAAGACCGGCTTCGCATCGTGATAGACAAGGCATGGCGAATCGGCGTTTCTATTTCTCGTCCGCGGGTTTCTGCAAATGCTTCTCCAGGATGGATTTGACG
This sequence comes from uncultured delta proteobacterium, assembly GCA_963811315.1. Classification (GTDB taxonomy): domain Bacteria; phylum Desulfobacterota; class Binatia; order UBA9968; family UBA9968; genus DP-20. The sequence goes on along the minus strand of CAWERH010000031.1, from coordinate 51,595 downwards.
AGTTCCACATTGGGGTTTGCCGATTTCCGGGCGGGCTCGACAAGCATCAGGTAGGTGTCGTCCAGTTGCACCCCCTTGACCAGGAGCTTTTTCAGGCCGCCGTCGCGAATTTCATTTCGGACTGCAAAACTCGGCAATATGGCGATGCCGACCCCTGCGCGCGCAGCTTCTTTTCTTCCCTGGAGATTGCTAATCGTGATTCCCTTCGTTGGTTGCGGAATACCTTTTGCTCGAGCATACTGTCCACCATATCTGAGAATTCGTTGCCTTTGATGCCGATAGCAAACGGCGTCGAATTCAATTCTTTGAACGAGACGGATTTTTTCGCGGCCAAGGGGTGGCGGGGAGAGACCACAAAGCAGAGTGGCTCTGATCGCAAGGGTTTGGTCACTAAACCTCCCGGACTACTATCCGACAGGACCAACGGCCAAATCGAGTTCGCCTTTTTTAAGCTGCTCATAAGTCGGGACTCTCGATTGGGTGAATAAGCGACAGCTTAAGCCGGGGAAACTCGTGGGCGATGGCTGCTCATGATGTCCGGCAGTACATAAATCCCGACGGACCTGGTCGCGCCGATCTTTACTTCTCCTTTTATCCCGGAATTCAATTGGTCGAATAATTTTCCTATTTCTTCGGCTCGAGCCAAGGTTTCTCGCGCGAACACGAGAAAGATCTCGCCGGCTTCGGTGAGCTTGAAATTGCGCTGGGATCGATCGATGAGTTGAATGCGCGCCTGCTCCTCGAGCTTGGCAATCTGAGTGCTTATGGCGCCTTGCGATTTATGGACTCGTGAAGCCGCCAGGCTGAAGCTCTTGCATTCGCTCACGGCGACAAAAGTCTTCAAGTAGTCGGTGGAAACATCCATCTAAGAAACAGATAGTACTATCAATAAAATTCTTTTGACAAGGCGATCGCGACTCCATATGGAGAGTGCTGGACTAGATCGAACGCTGCAGTAAGAAACAACAGAACCAACGATTTTATGAACTGGCTCTACACGATAGTCGGATTATCCGTCGCCGCTATTTTGTCTCTGCCGGCCTCGAGTCCCGGGCAAGAGAAAGCGCGATTCCCGATCAGCGTTGCCTCCAAAACCGTCGGGTTCGTGCCGGTGTGGGTCGCCTGGCGGATGGGTTTCTTCGAACGGGAAGGTTTGGCGGTCGATCTGGTCTTGATGCGCGGCGCGGAAAAAGCGGCGATGGCTTTGGTCGGGGAGTCCGTCAACGTTGCTGTCGGATCCGCCGACGCGTTTATTTCCGCCGTCGAATCGAATTTCAACGTCGCCATCACCGCCGGCATTATCAACCGGCCGACCTAAGAGCTTCAAAGCGCTGATTGAGCCCATCCGGCAGAAGACCCAACGCACGCGTGGGGACAGCTTAGCAAAGATCATCGAGGATCTTAACCCCATGGTTCGTGGCTGGTTTAACTACTTCAAGCATGCTCATTCGGTGGCACAGCTAGGAATCGACGGGTTTGTCCGTCGCAGGCTACGCGCGATTCTGCGCAAGCAGGAGAAGCGACCAGGGATGGGGAAATGTTTCCATGACCATCTTCGGTGGCCCAATACTTTCTTCGCGGCACAAGGGTTGTTCACCATGACTGCGGCCCGTGTGTTAGCGAGCCAATCCCGATGAGGAAACTACCGACCGGAGAGCCGCGTGCGGGAAAACCGCACGCACGGTTCGGAGGGCGGGGACGGCGAAAGCCGTTCCCGACCCTTATCGGTACCGGGCAGTCTGCTCGTTTTCATCCGCATACCGGGTATTTTCGAAGGACGCACCAAGGACACGAAGATATAGATTCGTAGGGGCGGACCTGAGTGTCCGCCTTCCGTACGAACGAAGGAATCAGCTATGGCAACCTATGAAACCATTTTGGTCGACCGCCGCGACAATATCGCGACGATCACGTTCAACCGGCCTCAGAAGCGCAACGCGATGAATCCCCAGCTCCATCACGAGATGGTCGAAGTCTTGACCGAGCTGAGATTCGACAAGGACCTGCGGGTGCTTATTCTGACCGGCGCAGGCGAAAGTTTTTCCGCCGGCGAGGACCTGAAGGAATTTTTCTACGAGCAGCGCGACCGCATGGAGTTCGAGCGTTTGCTGGACAAGGCGCTCGAATGGCGCGTGCGCATCCTGCGCGCGTTTCCGGTTCCGACCATCGCAGCGATTAACGGATTTTGTTTCGGCGGCGCGTTTTCGATCGTCTCCGGTTGTGACATTGCCATCGCTGCCGATGAAGCTACCTTCGGACTTTCGGAAGTGAATTTCGGTCATTTCCCCGGCGGGCCGGTCAGCAAGCAGATCTCGCAGATTATGCGCGTGCGTGACGCGATCTACTACATCTTGACCGGCGATACCTTCAACGGCAAGCGCGCTGCGGAAATCGGCTTTGTAACCTATTCCGTGCCGAGAGCTTCGTTGATGGAGGAAGTCAACAAACTCGCCCGCAAGCTCGCCGAAAAAGACGCGCTGGCGCTGCGCGCCTGCAAAGACGCCTACCGTGACAGTCTGCTCATTCCCGACTTCGACACGGCCTTGAGCTACAGTTCGGCCAAGAGCGATCAGTTATCGTTTCTCCAAGGCGGGGCGTGGAAAGATCAGGGCATCAAACAGTTCATCGACGGCCAGTATCGGCCGGGCTTCGGCGCCTTCAAGAAAGATAAATAGGCGGGCGTCAAATGGCACGCCCGAGGTTCGTGCTCCTTCGCAGATTGGGTGGTGTACGGCGCACCCTCATGCCATCGCGAGAAACCTCTTTGTTGCTCTTGCTCGGTTGCTCGCGTTTGTCGTATGCGAGATGGAGCCGTCGTGGTCGGGAGCGCATGAGAACTCATAAGAGCTTTCGTTTTTGTGCTTTTGTTAGTAGCGGTTTGCTCGCTCCTGCGCACCCCTGCAAGCGCGCTGGAAAGTATTGTCATCGCCTATCCAACGACAAGCAGCCAGTTTACCCCGCTCTGGTTCACCCGTGACGTCGGGACTCTACGAGAAATACGGCCTCGACGCGAAATTGGTCTTTATCCAAGGCGGCAGCGTGCTGCTGCAAGCCATGGTTGCCGGGCAGGCACAGGCGTCGCAGAACGGCGTGGCGGAAACCGCGACCGCGATTCTGCGCGGCGGCGACGTGCGCATGCTCGGTGTCACCGCGAAAATTTTTCCCTATAGCTTGATCGCGGCAAAAAATATCAAAAGCGCCAAGGATCTCGTCGGCGGCCGCGTCGCGATCAATCGCAGTCGGGGACGTCAGCGCGTATGGCTCCAGTGCTGGCGCTGCGGAAACTCGGGATCGAATCCGGAGAAGGACGTCACGATGCTGCAAGTCGGCGGATCTCGCCGCAACGGCTGGCCGCCTTGCAATCGGGGAGCGTGCAGGCGGCGGCGATGGACTTTATGTCGGGGCTGCGGCTGGCGAAGCTTGGGTTTCCGGTGCTGGTTCAGCTCAATCTTAACTATCCTTATCTTGGGGCCGGTGGTGTCCGGTAAATTCCTCCGCGAATCGCCGGCACTCGCGGAAGCGTTCATCAAAGCTACATCGAAGGAATCGCCCGTTTCAAACGCAATCGCGAAGAGGGCGTCAAAGCGCTCGCCCGCTATATGAAATCGAGCGAAATGGATGTGCTGAATAAGGCTTATGATTTTATCGCCAATGATTTTTATGCAGAAAACATGGAACCCGATGCGAAGGCTTTTCAAGACCTGATGGACGAAATCGAGCGAGCGCGAACCGCTGGCCAAAAAGCCGACCATCACATCAAGTCTTCGATTTGACGATTGCGCGCAAACTGGAAAAAGAAGGCTTTTTCAAAAACGTTTTCAAAAAACTGTAAGGGAGATTGTGATGACCACAGCATCGCCGGCAAACCAACGGTGAGAAAGCTTTCGCGCCATTTAAAATCGAACAAGTTCAAAGCTGGCGCGCGACTTTGCGCCGCGCCGTCGCCTGGAAAACCGCACGCTACACGAAAGGCGATATCGAAGCCACCGTGGTTGGCGTCACCGACGAAGTCACGGCAACACCGGCTATGGATATATGCCCGCGATGCTGATCGTCGGCGAATCTCCGGTGACCGCGGAAGCATTGCTGCACACGGCGATCGCGCCGTTATTGAAGGAAGCCAGTCTTGGGCGTGCCGGACGGTGATGAAGAAAATCGATTTCGCCATTGGCGCTAATTTTCAACTCAAGTTTGCCGTCGAAGAGGCGTTGTTGGATTTGCAGGCGAAGCGCATGAACACACCGCTGTTCAATCTTTTCGGCGGCCTGTCCCGCCGCGAGGTACCGGTGATGCGCATGCTCGGTCTCAAGCCGCCCAAAGAAACCGCCGCCGAGGCACAGGCTCTGGTTGACCGCGGCTATCGCTACGTCAAGATCAAGATCGGTCTCGACGACAAGCGCGATATCGAGACGGTAAAGATGAACTCGCGAAACTTTAGGCGACGACGTCTTTATCTCTGTCGATGCCAATCAATCCTATGCGCCGATGCGCGCCGTCAAAGTGTTGAACCAGTTAGAATGATATAATCTCATCGTCTGCGAGCAGCCGGTCCGGCGCGACGACGTGCGCGGCATGGCCTTTGTGCGACAGAATGTGCGGACGCCGATCATGGCGGATGAAGGCGTCGAAACGGCGACCGATGCGCTGCGCTTGATCGAAGCCGGCGGCATGGACGCGGTCAGCATCAAGCTTTGGAAAATGGGCGGCTATTACAAATCGCGCGAGATCGCCGCGGTGTGCAGCGCCGCCAACGTTGGCGTCCACGTCGGCAGCACCGCAGGCAGCCAGCTGATGGAAGCGATGCAGCTGCACTTTTGCGCGGCGATTCCGGAGCTGTTCGCGGGCGCCGAGATCGGCGAGTTTGAAAGTCTCAACGATGACCCGGCGTCGGGCCTGACGGTGAAGAAGGTCAGCTTAGCGTCTCGAACCGAGCGGGTTGGGTGTTGACATCGATATGAGTAAGCTGCAAGAAACGACGGCGTTCTGGCAGCCGAAGTGACACAGCGGTAATCCGTGGCTAACCGGCAACGATCATGATTCGTGTGGCATTTTGTATCGGCGGCTATCCGCCGGAAGAATTCAAGCGGCGCGCCGATCTGGCTCTTTCTTATGGAAATTCCGAAATAGCAGTCGGGATTATCAATGTCGAGGCGTCGCCGTATTTTTACGGGATCACGCCGACCGAAATTCAGCTCGTCGCGCCAGCTTTTATCGAAGCGTATCGCCGCGCTGAGAAAGAAGGCTACGACGCCGTGGTGCCGTTGGGCATGCTGGATTTGGGTGTGGACGGCGGCAGATCGGCGGTGGATATCCCCGTGATCGCACCGATGGAAGCTTGCCTGCACGTCGCGGCTCTGATCGGCGACCGTTTCGGTCTGATTATCTATCACGAAAAGCTGCTGGCCTTTAACCGCGCCATCGTGCGCCGCTACGGTATGGAAGAGCGCGTGGTTGGTTTTGGCGTCAGCGGGTTCGACTTGCCCGACTTGACCGCGCATCGCGAGGAAGTCGATTGCGAACTTTGTCAATGAAGCCAAGCGGCTCATCACCCTCGGCGCCGAAGTGATTATCCCGATGGGCATCAGCCAGTGCCCGGTGCATATCGATCCAAAATGGCTGCAAGAGCAACTCGGCGTGCCGGTTGTCGAAGGCTTCGGCGCGCCGATCCGCATGGCCGGGCTGCTCGCTAGTCTCGGACTCAAACAAAGCCGGATTCGCTGGCCCAAATCGGGAACAGGAAATTAGGTAGTGACTGCAGTGTTGAAACTCTCAATCTGGAAGCAAAGTCATGGGGCATGACGACTGGGCCGGTAAAACAATCGGCGGTGCGCTTGATGCAGCGGTCGAGCGATACGGCGATGAGGTTGGGTATATCTTCACGAGCGGAGAAGTCACCTACAACCATCTCAAACAAACTTCCGATCTCCTCGCGCGTGGTCTACTTCGTTTGGGAGTAACGAAGGGCGACAAAGTCGCGATCTGGATGGCGGGGCATGCCGAATGGGCAATCGTCTATTTTGCGCTCGCCCGCATTGGCGCGATTATGGTGCCGGTCAATACCCGTTATCGCCCCGACGAGATCAAGTATGTATTGAACAAGTCGAAAGCATCTTTGTTGGTCTTTAAAGAAGAAGCGAACAAAGATTACTTGGGCTTGCTTAAACAACTCTTTTCGGGTGGCGAATTTGCCGGCAATTTGCCGAGCGAAACACTTCCGTTTCTACGCACGCTGATTGTATCTTCGGATCGGCGAATCGATGGCTGCGTCGGCTTGGATGAGCTGATCGCGGCCGGCAAAGCGGTACCCGAAAAGGAATTACTTCAAGCCGCGAGCAAAGTGACAGGCGACGATATTGCGATGCTTCAGTTTACTTCCGGCACCACCGCGATGCCGAAAGCGGCGCTGTTGTTCCACGGCGCTATGCTGCGCGGCGCCTGGTGCGGTTGCGAGGTGTTGCAATTGTCCGAAGCCGATCGGTTTTTCAGCCCTCAGCCGTTCTTTCACGTCGGCGGTTCCATCCAAGTGATGCTTACGCCGATCATCTCCGGTTGCCGGATGATTGTGCAGCCCTATTTCGATGCCGGTCAAGCGCTGGAGCTGATGGAGCGTCATCGGTGCAACGTCTTGATGGGTCACCAGCCGCATTACATCGAGTATCTTAACCATCCCGATCTCAAAGCAAGAAACCTGGTCCTGGAAAAAGGCATGATTTTCGCCAGCCCTGAGGTCAACAAAAGGGTCTACGACGAGATGGGCATCAAGAAACTGATCAGTCCCTACGGCCTAACCGAAACGCATATCGGCGGCACCGCGTGCGCGCTGGATGATCCCTTGGAAATCAGAATGACCACGGTCGGCCGGCCGATGCCTGGAGTGGAACTCGGCATCCGGGAGCCGAACGGGAAGCAGTTCTTACCTGTAGGAGAGCCGGGCGAAGTCTGTTTTCGCGGTTGGTGCATCACCAAAGGATATTTCGACGATCCCGAAAAGACCGCTGAAGCTTTGGACGAACAAGGTTGGTTTCGCACCGGCGATCTCGGCGTGATCGGTGGGGACGGTTATCTGAGGCTTGTCGGCCGAATCAAAGACATGATCCGCGTTGGCGGCGAGAATGTCGCCGCGGCGGAAATTGAGGCGGTCTTGCTCAAGCATCACGCCGTCAAACAGGCCGTAGCCGTGGGCATGGCCGACCCTCGTCTTGCGGAGGTCGTCGCGGTCTTCGTTGAGTTAAAGACCGGGGAGCAAGCGACGGAAGCAGAACTGATCGACTTTTGCCGCCATCGCCTTGCCAGCTTCAAAGTCCCGCGCCGAGTAGAAATGGTGCACGAATGGCCGATGACCGGTGCAGGAAAGATTCAGCGCTATATTTTGAGAGAGTCTCTGCACCGCGCATGATGCGCCCTCCGGTTAATCCTCTAGTCGCTAGTGTGCTGCTCCGGAAGTTCGCTGCATTAGTCCACTTCATTCCGTCGAAAAATCTCCCCTTCCCCTCTTTGTGAAAGAGGGGTGAGAACCGCATGGAGACAATTCCCCCTTTGAAAAAGGGGGATACAGGGGGATTTGCGTTCGACTTCATCTGCCGCGAACGATAAAATTTTTTGAACGAACTTCAGAGACGCCACGCTAGATCGCGTACAGTGCCTTGGCATTTTCGTACAGGAGCTTATTCTTGGTCTCGTCGGAGACATCCGAGCGCTTTTGGGTGTGGCGCAAATTGTCCGGAAACTCGCAGTCCCAGTGCGGAATGTCGGTGGCGTAGAGGAAATGATTCTCGCCGACATAGCGAAACGTCTCCGGCAGCAAGCTCTCGTCCGCTTCAAAGCTGAAAAAGATCGGATGCTCGCGCACGCAATCGCTCGGGCGCTGCTTGAGGGACGGCGTCTCGATCGCGCCGCGCTTTTCCCAATGCTCATCCATGCGATCCAACCAGTAGGGCAGCCAGGTCGAGCCAATCTCGAGGAACGCCAGGCGCAATTTGGGAAAACGCGCCGGCACGCCCTGATAGATCATGTTGGAAAACTGGACGAACATGCCCACCGGAAAAGAGACCGTGTGAACTTCGGTGAAGGTCTCGAACGCGCCCGAGGCCAGTTCTTCGGCGCCGTTGGTGCCATGCACAGCGACAGCACAGCCCAAAGTTTCCGCCTCCCGGTAAATCGGATCGTAAAACTTATGCCCCAACGGCAAACGCAATCCGGTGGTGCGCACCACCGCGCCGCGACAGCCGAGATCGCGCACCGCCCGCCGCAACTCGATCACGGCGCTTTCCGGATCTTGAAACGGCAGGATCGCCACGGGCCGCAACCGGTTCGAGATTTTTGCATAGCAGTCGTGAACATAATCGTTGTAGGCTTGGCAGAGCGCCACCGCATACTCGGGTTCACGGATGCGCGAGACATTGCCAAGCGCCGTCGGATATAGAAATGCCTGCTCGATATTGTGATCGTCCAAGAGCCGCAGCCAGTCCTGCGCGGTGGGCGCGCTGGGAAAGGTGTGCGGTTCGTGCGGCAAGGTTTGCTGGAGAGCGCGGTCCCAGGGCTCGGATGGAGTGAGCGGTCCGCCGCGCTTATTGAAGGGCGATTTTAGATACTTTCGCAATTCGTCGGTGCGCTCGATGATATGTCCGTCGGCGTCGATCACTTTTGATCCGGCCATAATTCACCTCGTGATTTCTTGTGCGCTACGGTCGCGTTACAATTTGTACGCGAGCATGATGCCGTCGCGAAACGGCAGCAGGACATTTTCGACTCGCGGGTCCTTGTGAATGCGGTCATTCAAAAGGTTGACGATGCGCGCGTCTTCTTCGGTGGGATTGAGCACCCGGCCGTAGCGCAGCATATTGTCGAGCACGATCAGCCCGCCTTGGCGCACCAATTCCACACAGCGATCGTAATAATAATCGTAGCTCGGTTTGTCGGCGTCGATAAAGCAGAGATCGAAAGGACCTTGCAATGTTTTCAAGGTGTCGGCGGCCCGGCCCTGGCGGATTTCGATCTTGTCGCGATGCGGGCTCTGAGCGAAAAATCGCTGCGCAATTTCGATAGCCTTGGGATCGAGCTCGCAGGTGATGATCGAGCCATCTGCGGGTAATGCTTCGGCGAACGATAGCGCGCTGTAGCCGGTAAACATCCCGACCTCGAGAATGCTTTTGGCCTGTGTCATGCGCACGAGCATTTTGAGAAATGCGCCCTCGATCTCGCCCACCAGGAAATTCGCGGTGGTGGTTTTCTCCTCGGTTTCCCGCAGAAGTTTTTCGTGCAGCTCGGTGAGCGCCGTAGTGTGCCTTTCGCAGTACTCTTCGACGCCTTCGGGCAGGATCTTTACGCCGACCGCGCGCCGGTCTTTTTTCTGTTCCATGGAGAAAGACTCCTTTCGTGGAGTAAGGCTATTTCTGAGTGGTCCGGCGGCTGGAGGGCTCTCAACTTGACGATGTCTAAAGCCATGCTGCCTGCCACATTTTTTGGCTCAAACTAGCACCATCCCTAGCTTCGATGCCAGGAGTTTTCGCATAGCCGGGCTGGTAATTCGTTAAAACCATCGTTGCAGAAACGTAACTAGATTGCCGCACTCGTGTTGGCGTATTTTCCGCGATCATGTTGTAAAACACAGAGTATCGAAATCCGCTATCGGACTAATGAAGGAGAACGGCATGGATACCGTTGCATCGAAGAAGCTGACGAGGGAAGGCGCGATGAAAGTGCTGGGCGCCGCGGTCGACGGAGCGCATGCATTGGATTGTCATGTGAGCATCGCCGTGGTGGACGACGGCGGGCATTTAATCGCTTTTACGCGCTCGGAAAAAGCCGAGCTCTACTCGATCGCTATTGCCCAGGCGAAGGCGAAGAGCGCGGCGTTGACCAGATTCCCCTCGGGTAAGAAAAGCCCCACCGGCAACGAGCGCGACGATCATCATGCGCTTGCTATCACGCTGGCCGCCGGCGCCGGCTCGTTTGTCACGATCCCAGGCGGCTTTCCGATCTTTTCCGAAGGGGAAATCGTCGGCGCGGTCGGCGTCAGCGGCGCGGGAATCAAGGACGTCGAGATCTCGCAGACCGCGGCGGCGGCGTTGGGCAAATAATTCTCGCCAGCAACATTGAGCTGGGCGGGCGGCGAACAAGAAATCGGGTCAGCGTTTTCCTCGCCTCTCGATTCGTCACACCAATGCAACCTAGCTTTTAACCGCCTCGGTCTTCTCTTGTCGAAGAAATTGCGAGTAGTATCGGAGCGAGGAGGACCCCCATGGTTGAAACACTTGCGCCCTTTCGCGCCGATCATGTCGGCAGCTTGCTGCGGCCGCCGGAACTTTTGCGCGCTCGCGAGCAGCATCAGCAAGGAACTCTTTCCGCCGAGTCGCTGCGGGAAATCGAAGACCGCTGCATTCGCACCGTGGCGAAGCTGCAGGAAGAGATCGGCCTGCAGGGCATCACCGATGGCGAATATCGCCGCACCATCTGGCACGCAGACTTTTTGCGACAGATCGAAGGCGTAAGCGTCCAGGAGGGCGTCGCCGCGAGCGGTGGCGTGGTACGAAAGTTTCAGTCCGGGGGTCAAGAAATCGAACGCTCACCGACGCGGTTTTGTACCACGGGCCGGCTCAAGCACAGCCGCGGAATTGAGACTGATAATTTTAAATATTTGGCAGCGGTGACTAGCCGAACGCCGAAGCAGTGCATTCCATCGCCAACGATTCTGCACATGCGCGGTGGCCGCGATGCCGTCGACAAAAAAGCCTATCCCGATATGGACCGTTTTTACAGCGACCTGGCCCAAGTCTATCGCGAAGAGATTCGCGCCTTGGCGGAGCTCGGTTGCACCTATCTCCAGCTCGACGATCCCAATCTGGCCTATCTTTGCGACGAAAAGATGCGCGAGAGCGTGCGCCAAATCGGCGAGGACCCAAACCAGCTGCCGCGCACCTACGCAAAACTGATTAACGACTGCATCAAAGACCGCCCGGCGAACATGACGGTATGTATGCATATTTGCCGCGGCAACTTCCGCAGCGCGTGGGCGGCTGAGGGCGGTTACGATCCGGTGGCGGAGATCCTGTTCAACGAATTCAAACTTGACGGTTTTTTTCTCGAATACGACTCGCCCCGGGCTGGAAGTTTTTCGCCGCTCCGTTTCGTGCCCAAAGACAAGAAGATCGTCCTCGGCCTGGTGACAACCAAAACCGGTGAAATGGAAACGGCAGACGAAATCAAACGGCGCATCGACGAAGCAGCCCGGTATGTACCTCTTGAACAGCTGGCGCTGAGCCCTCAGTGCGGTTTTTCCAGCACGGTTTTGGGCAACAACATCACTGTCGATGCCGAGATCGCGAAGCTGTCTTTAGTCGTCGCCGTCGCCCGCAAAGTCTGGGGATGAAGCAGAAAAGGAGGCAAAAGCCCAAAGGCAGACTTCACAACTAGACTGTCTTGCGCTGCCCGCTGGATGGTGGCCGGGAATGAATCCACTCTTCTGCCATTGTAAATCCATAGGCTTCTGCATCCTTATCGTTGGGAAATTCGAGAGTCGAATAAAGCGAGGCCAGGTGTTCTCGGTTGTCTTGTGCGCTAATTGATACGAATGAAGTTCGGATTAATTTCTCTGGCATTGGCGCAATTGCCCGGACAAGAACAATAAAACCGTTGTAGGCCCTCGTCTCCATAAAGTCCTCTTTTTGTTATAGTTACGGCGGTGTCTACTTTCACCGCGAACATACGTTAGAGAGGGCTCTGGATACCGTCCAATATTAGACAACTTCAAATTGCTCGATCCATGAACAATTTCAACCCATTGAGATATCGTTTTTCTTGGTCTGTCAGGGTGTTTTCTGTGCCATAGTTGCCCCTCACGCCAGGTATGCCCGCACCTATTGGTCGAGGCGATCGAGAGAGAGTGTAAGAAAACCAAATGGAGCGTCTTAGCGATGACGAGATTGGGAAGATGTGGGCGAACAATTATTCGATTTCTTTTATCGTGCGACGGTGGGGGTGGTGTTCCTGTCGGCCCGCTCGGCCTTTACCCCATCTGACTTCAGCCACGGCGAACTACAATTGACGTCGAACCGAGCCGTGAGAACAGTGAGGCAATTTTCATAGAATACATTCGTCGGTGGGCTGCCGTCGACTCTATGCAATCTGCCCGACATAGTCGGTGAGTTTCTTTTCCTTGATGATGAAGAAATGATCCTTATTAGTCTCGATCAAGCCAAGATTTTGAAAGCGCTGCATAAATAAACTGATCCGCGGCCGTGTCGTGCCCACCATTTGGGATAGTTCTGCCTGCGATATCCTTAGCTCAATGCGAATGCTGTTCACATCCTTCTTGCCTATGTTATGGGCGAGCCGTAATAACGTCTGTGCCAAGCGTTTCTCGCTATCCACGGTTACCAGATTGGCAATCACGTGCTGTTGGTCAGCTATACGCGCCGCCAGGTAACGCACGAAGCCCTCTATCAACGAATTGTGGCGTAAACACTCCAGGAATTGAGAGCAAGACACCTGTTTCAGCGTCGTCGCTTTCATCGCCGTGGCGGTGTCGATTCGCGGGCCTGAGCCCGTTAGACACATTTCGCCGAAGATATCGCCCTCGCTGTGGATGCTCAGCAGACCCTCTCTTCCTTCCGTAGAGAATATTACCAGTTTGATCTGGCCGCTCTCGATGAAATAAATCGTCTCGCTTGGTTCGCCGGCGGTGTAGACGTTGTCATGCCGGGCGATCTTTATGGCGCGGCTATTTCGCGTCTCACGTTCCAAGGTATCGCGTAAGTACCGCTTGAACTCGTCCGCCTGAAGTGTTTGCTGACCGGACATTCTTACACCCTCGGTCTTAACCAGCTGCAAATATTGCTCCCCGAAGAGCCTACTCTGGCCGATCGCCCAGCACTAAAACATTTGCCTGCCAAGAAAATCAAAAGATGCGCGTTAATATTACCGAATTTCGGTCAAAGGATACCCAACCCGGACAAGTAACATCGTATCTGTAGTCGGCTATCAACAGGATCAATGTCAGAACGATTCCTACATGATGCACGAAAATCTCCTTCCGGAACCACCCAAAAACAAAAACAAAAACAAAATGTCGCCTCAAAGATAGTAAAAGCCCCCTTGGTAGCGATGAAGTATTTGGGAGTAGAAGCCCGGTCACAATGGGAGATGGTCCAAATCGAACGCCTATGGAAATGACTAAGAAGATCGCTGAAAAGCCACGGATTTCCACGGTCGGCGTTAGCTGTTGCTTGCCCGCCGACCTATAGACAGCAGCGACTTCGACTGCGCATACCTCGTAAGGAAACCAGTCTTCTTTTTGTGGGCATCCCTTTTGCCCAACATCGGAGTCACACTGGATCTTTCCATCCCAACACGGCTTCAGGAGAGGTCTGTAAGACCAAAAAAACCCACAGTCCCTCTTGAATTGGGGTACACTGAAGACTCACAAGGAGATGTCGTTGAAGATCTTTCTCGATATAAAGAGCTACGATTGTTTAAGTGAACATCTTTCCTCTGAATTGATGCTTGGATCCAACCTAAACGAGGCGCCACTGCTCGGCACTACCAGGGTTGTTGATTGCGACAACGAAAAAGCTCGCGATCTTTTGTTTTGCGCGCGAAGCCATTGTCCAGGTGCCGTCACCAGAATTGCGGAAGCCATCCGGGCCGCTGGATTCATACTTTAACCCTCACGCCCGCGGGCGCATTCCTGATCAATCAAAAAATTGGCCAAAGATTGCCTTTCTGCTTAGCCCCATTGGAAGGAGAAAAACAGATGGCATTCGTAATATATTCCGCACGTCCGCCGGCAAATCCTAGCGATGTTAGTGTCTCTTGGCCAGAATCAATTCCCACGTTAGAAGCTGCTCTCAGCCGCGTGCTTGATGCGATGAGAGCGGCTATTCAACACGGTGCTGACATGCGAGAAGAGTATTGTATCAAGACCACTGAAGGCTCAGTGGTCTTGAACAGTGAGGCCATCAAGAAAGCTTACAACAACCGCGCCACGAAACGGTAGTATAAGATCTAGTCTAATATCGTTGGTTCAATTGCCGGAGGGTCGCACTGGCTCTACGAGGTCAAGCTCGACAACGGATAACTTTCATAATTGACTAATGGCCGCGAGAACTGAGGCGGCGTTGAAAGAGACCGGCCGGGATCATGCCGCAACTAACACAGGCCGATTCGATCTCTTCCAAAGCAGCTATAGTTGAATTCCTCGCCGGCCGATCACTTATCAGCACTCCTATGAAATCAATCCCGGGTACGTACCTGCCCAGCACGACAACACAGACCGTGAGCGGGGTGGCGAGGACGAGTCCGACCGGCCCCCAAATCCATGTCCAGAACGCGATTGCGACTACGAGTCCGACGCCCGAGACGCCGGCACTCTCGCTATAGAGCAGAGGCTCCAAAACCATATTAATGAGAAGTTCCAGTGCTAAAAAAAGTCCGGCAACGACCATCGGCCAGTACCAACCTTCAAAAACCGCCAGGCTGAGGATACTGGGCATGCTCGCCGCAGCAAAGGGACCGATATAGGGAATGAAACGCAATGCCATAGCAAGAAAACCCCAAAGGATGGCATAAGGTAGACCGATGAGATAGAGCACGAAACCCACCGCTAGCCCGAAGGAGGCATTAATGATTGTTTGCATGAGCAAGTAGCGGCTTATACGCTGACCCGCTTCTTCGAGCGCCTGATTCGTAACCTTAAAACTCCCATAGCCAACGAGACGGATCAAACGATTGCGCAGGTCTTCGCGCTGAATGAGCATAAGGATCACCAGCACAATCACGAGGCCGGCGCGGGCCAACGGCTCCACCATCGGCCCGAGGCAGATTCATCGGGCCAAAACGCGGTGGATTCCACAGGCTGCACGATGACCGGACGGCGCTGATCTTTGGCCTTTGTGGGCTCATCACTTTTCTGAATTTCGGTCTTCACTTCCTCGACGGTCTTTTGGACTTTTTCTAGGGCACCGCCCTTACGCGCGCCGCGCACGTCGGCTATTTTTTGCTTGATGTTCCCTTTGTATTTGGGCAGTTCGTTAGCCAGGCTGACAAATTGAAGAGTGACGATCCAGCCGATTCCTCCCAGGAGGGAAAATGTCAGAACTACGACAACAATCACCGAAGGAAGTCGTTTAAGGGCTATCCGTTCCAGAGTATCAGCAACCGGACTTAACAAGAACGTCAGCAAGATCGCCAGAGCGACCGGAATCAAAACAGCTTGCCCCCAATAGAGGGACGCAATTATCAGAACGAAGGTCGCGAAGGAGATCAGAGATGTTAGTGTTGCGGTGCTGTGACCGCTACTATCCTGAAGATTGATTCGCTCTAATGGATTTTTCATGTGCTTGCCTATAGTAGAGCAAGCGACGCGCCGCTATATAATATCCCCACGGAGGGGGGGCAATGGCGCAGGGAGTTACCCAAAGTTTTACCGGCGCAGGCGGCAGGCTTCTATTGTTGTTCTTTATTAGACAAAGATGACGGCATGACCCGCCATCGCTGGCAATAGGTCCTCGGTGATCTTTTCTTTGCTATTCTTGAGCTAGGGGACAGTTCTCACTCGCGCGGAAATCGAGCTTTGTCGTCACCAAGTAAACGCAGACAGCCCTTACCTAAGGATCGCCTTAGAATTCACGCCGTGTCTGTTTTCAGCACCGTCCAATAGTGCACAGCAATCCCTGCTCGGTCAGGGTACTATCGTTTGTATAAAGGCATAGGCGGCGGTTTTAGTTCTGCGGATTTTGGCATTAACCCCTAGTATTGGGTCTGTCAAGGTCGGCTTCTGGATCGGAGCTATCGATAAGTCTATCAGCGGCGGGCACGGAGCATTCAAGGAAATTCTAGGTGAAGGAAGTATCCTTACAGAGCGACGGTGCGCCAGGAGTTTCACTAGAAACGATAGGCGATGCCTCGCTTGTCGTTCAACTTTCGGGGACCTGGCACCTGCAAAAAAGTCTTGCTTCTATCGGTCCGGTGCAAAAAGCTATCGAGACTTCTCCTGTTCGCTCGATCCGCTTCGAGGCAAAAACACTCTCCCTTTGGGACAGCAGCATTGTTGTTTTTTTAACGAAGGTGAGTGTGCTGTGCCGCCAAAAAAACATTGTCACGGACCGCGACGGATTACCGAAAGGGCTCCGACGTGTCCTCGAACTCGCTGAGGGAGTGCCGGAGAAAGAAGGAGTCAGACAGACGACCGATCGGCCGTCCGTTTTGGCGCGTGTTGGTACCAGTGCGACGAGTTTTTACTTGTCTTTGTCGGAGATGCTGCGCTTTGTCGGAGAAGTGGCATTGGTGTTCGTGAAGCTGATCACAAAGCGCGCCCGTTACCGCGGAGCCGACCTGTTTCTTATTATTCAAGAATGCGGCCCGCAGGCTCTGCCCATTGTCACGCTAATCAGCTTTTTAGTGGGGGTGATCCTGGCATTTGTCGGTGCCATTCAGCTTCAACAATTCGGCGCCCAGATCTACGTGGCGGACCTCGTGGGGATCGCCGTGGTTCGCGAGATGGGCGCGATGATGACAGGGATCATCATGGCAGGCCGGACCGGCGCCGCGTTCGCCGCCAAGCTCGGCACGATGAAAGTGAATCAGGAAATCGACGCGTTGATCACGCTGGGATTCTCGCCGCTGGAATGGTTGGTGTTGCCGCGCTTGATCGCTCTTTGCCTGATGATGCCTTTGTTGTGTTTGTACTCCGACCTGATGGGAATCCTCGGTGGCGCTGCAGTGGGCCTGGGGATGCTTGACCTTTCCTGGGCCACTTACTACGGCCAGACCATTAACGCGATTAGCTTAACGGCACTGTTCGGTGGCGTCTTCAAAAGTGTGATTTACGGCGTGCTGATTGCTCTTGCGGGATGCCTACGCGGCATGCAGTGCGGTGGCAGCGCTTCGGCGGTTGGCGAGGCCGCGACCTCTGCCGTAGTCACGAGCATCGTTTTTATCGTCACGGCTTGCGGTGTGTTGGCCGTGGTCTTTTACATCATTGGAATTTGAGATGAGCGGTGAAAGTCCAAAAAACGAAGAAGTCAAAATTACCGTGCGCAATCTTACCCTTGGCCTATGGTTCTGTCGTTTTGATGCGTGATCTCAACTTTACGGTCAAGCGAGGCGACGTGTTTATCATCATGGGCGGAAGTGGATGTGGAAAAAGCACCTTGCTGCGCAACATGATCGGTCTGATCGAACCGACCGAGGGAGAGGTCTTTTACGGCAAAGCGAATTTTACTCAGGCGAATGCCGAGGAGCGGCGCAGCTTCTTTCGTCGTTTCGGCGTGCTGTATCAGAGTGGCGGCCTTTGGAGTTCCATGACTCTCGCCGAAAACGTCGCGCTCCCGCTGGAAGAATATACCGATCTGAGCCCGGTCGACATCCGCGAGATCGCTTCATTGAAGCTCGCTTTGGTAGGCCTCAGCGGTTTTGAAGATTATTACCCGTCTCAGATCAGCGGCGGCATGCAGAAGCGCCTTGGCTTGGCGCGCGCCCTCGCGCTCGACCCCGAGGTACTTTTCTTCGATGAACCTTCGGCAGGACTCGATCCCATTAGTTCGCGCCGACTGGACGACCTAATCCTGGAGTTGCGCGATAGTATGGGCGCGACGGTGGTTGCGGTAACGCACGAGCTGGCGAGCATTTTTGCCATCGGCAATAACAGCATTTTTCTCGATGCTGAAAGCAAGACCGCAATTGCGAGCGGCGACCCAAAGGAGCTGCTGGCCCACTGTCAAAATCCCAAGGTACAGGAATTTCTCACGCGCGGAGACAGGCCGTCCGATGAGTAAAACAGCCAATCCGACGCTCGTCGGCGCCTTCGTGGTTGGCGCCATTATTTTGGTTATTACCGCAGTTACGATTCTTGGCACGCTGCCGCTGTTCGGCAAAACCCACGAGTTTGTGCTCTACTTCGAAGGGTCGGTAAGCGGCTTAAGAGAAGGCGCTCCCGTTAAGTACAAGGGAGTCGAAATTGGCGCGATTACCAAGGTGCGACTGCAACTCGACGATGGTGCGGAGGTCAACAGAATTCCCGTAATTATTAAACTCGATGCCAAAAAGATCGGCGGCAGGGGAATCGGCGCTAGCCTCACGGACCCCACCACGCTCAAAGGGGTCATTGACCGGGGTCTGCGCGGCCAATTGCAGACGGAAAGCCTCGTTACCGGTGTGCTGTTCGTCGCGCTAGATCTCTTTCCTGATAGTAAGCCCGAGTTCGTTCAGCCGCCGGACTCCCGATACCCGGAAATCCCTACCATCCCGACGTCGCTTCAAAAGGCGCAAGATATTCTCGGACAGCTTCTTACCAAGCTCGATGACGTTGATTTCAAAGCGCTGCTTACTTCCCTCACCGACGTAGCTGGGCATATCGACGGGCTTACGAAAAACAAAGACTTGCTGGAAGCCTTTGCCGGGATCAATCATTTAGTCAACAAGCCGGAGTTGCATGCGGCCATCCGGTCTCTCGATCAAACCTTGCTGAAAATTGGTCAGGGCGCGGATAGCATTCAAAAAGCCGCCGGAAGTCTAGATCTCACGGTCGTCACTCTATCGACAGATTTGAAAGACACACTAATTAGCGTTCGTGACGCGCTCAAGCAGATCCAGGTCACTGCGGCAAACGTGGACGGTTTAGTCGACCCTGACTCGCCGACTTTCTATGAAATGACCAAGGTCTTAAGAGAGCTTACCGGTGCCGCACGGTCGCTCAGATTGATGGCCGACTATGTGGAACAAAATCCCAGGGCACTCTTGTTCGGTAGGCCGCAAAGCGAGAGGAAGCCATGAGCGGTCAGATGAAACTGGCTGCGGCGATTATCGCTATTTCGATATCATTGGGCGGTTGTTCCGCCTTTGCCCCGCGAGCCGATCCGTCAAGTTTTTATATTCTCGGGACGCAGGAGGGCGTGGCGGCAGACAAGAGGCCGGCCGGTCATAAAGCCGATTTTACTGTGGGCCTGGGTCCTATTGAATGGCCCGGTTACCTCGACCGCCAACAGATCGCCACTCGCACTTCGACGAATCGATTGAGCTATTCCGAGAATGACCGTTGGGCAGCACCGCTGGCCGAAATCTTTGGTCGTGTTTTGGGACAAAACATGTCGCAGCTTCTCAATCCCGTGCAAGTAATCCAATTTCCCTGGCAAAGTAAGGATCCCCCGGATTATCAGGTGAAAATCGAAGTGCTCCAATTCGAAGGCAACAGCAATCAGCAAGCTCGGCTGACAGCGGGCTGGAGCGTGATCGACACAAATAAAAAAATTCTGATTGACCAGAGATCGCAACTGAGTCGGCGTGCCAGATCACTATCCACGGAAGATTTCGCGAAAGCGTTGAGCGAGATACTCGGAGACCTGAGCCGAGAGATTGTAAATACTTTGCTGTCTCTCCGTATACCAGGAAAACTCAACGCTACTGATTAGCACCATGAAGGTTTGATTTGTCTTCATCCCTTCATTTGTTTTTGTGTAGCGTCTAGCGCTTGGCACCGCGATCTTCGGCCTCGCGCATCGACCAAAAAGTTCTTGGCCGGGCGCAAAATTTACGGCTGGTATCGACCTGCTGGCGGGAACCTTCAAAAAGGTGATCTACAAGATTAAACGTTTTGTTTGAACAGCCGATGATGATGTTATCACCGCGTCGTTTCAACATCGACAGCAGTGTAGCAATGCGGCAGCCGAGGAATAACTATGGAAAGTAAAACCATGGAGGCCTTAATTCTATTTTTCGCCCTGATCGTCGCCGTTGTCGGTTTGTGGAGATTGCCGTGGGCAGGGGCAATGAAGATGGAGTCGGTCGCTTCGCTTGCCGAGAGCGCGGACCCGGCCTCTACGCCGTCGCCAGAGCTCATGCCGGCGAACAGCAAATCGATCTGCGCCATCGACAACGACGGCCCCATCGAGCGCGGGCTGATCGATAAGATCGAGGGCGGCTACTCGGTCTATGTGCAACCCTTTTGGTACGCGATGCCCTTCGATTGGAAACAAGCCGCCGCCGAGTACATTGCCGAGTGCGAGCTCACCGGCGCGGCGCGCATCGTAGACGCCAGCACGGGCCGGCTGCTCGCCCGCTGGGGCGCCAACGGCTACGTCAACTATGAGGGTCAATAGAATAGCCGTGCTGGTTTTGCGTTTAATCTGCCGTTTGGTACATCTGCCTTCCAACAAAATTCGACAATACGCTTCAAAGCTTGGAGAAAATCAAAAACTAGTGGACCGGTCACCCATATTATTTATTTGCGTGATCGTAGCTGCCTCAATCTGGCAGTTCATTGAGCATCTTTTGTCGTTTTTCAACACGAAAGACCTCGGTCAGCCGGGAGACCGTGGTCTAAAGGACATCATGAACAAGACTATCTCGATTACCGCCGTCAGCTTTATTCTTACTGCCGCCCTCGGGGGTTGCTCTGGTGACAACGAGTCCTTCAGAGCACAAACGCTCGCAAAGGTAAGCGCACTGGGAGAGACCTATGCGGAGCTTATCCGGGCGCACGAGGCCAACGAAATAAAGTTCGTGATCTATCGCGCCGCGGCCACGGTAGGCGATGAACGTTTTTCCGATCACGTCCGGCAAAACTTGATCGATGCTGCGACCAGAAAATGCCGGCTTGAGATCCAGGTGCGAGACGAGTTTGCCAGGATCGAGAAGAAGGTCAGAGACAACGTTGGCGTCGTTTACCCCCCCTGGCTGATCCAAGACCGCAATTGGCAGCTCGCCGACACCCATATTCGGCAAAGCAAATTCAACGCCCAGAAGGACGGCTGCTAACGAACAGGTACGGCGAACTGCCTGGAGCCGCTGAATCGCGGGTTGGTCATGGTGATCGGTGAGAGATCACCGTTGATGAAATAGCCCCGATCACGTGGCGTTTATCGGGCTGCGGCAAGATAAGAAGGCGCGCGAAGTGGCTGCGGGATCCGAACTGAACGATGCGAGTTCTCGCCGAACGGTCGCGTTCATAAATGCATCTACTTTCAACCAATTCTGAGGACCGGCGATACATCCTGACCGATAACCCGTTTGATTAAGTTACTTTCCGATCGCTGCTGGATAGAGCCAAGTGTGCATTTTAGAGCCTCGCTCCACACAATCCATTAAAGGCCTGAGACGGCTCAAGTTCGACGTTCAAAAGTCATGCGCCGTTTCTCTGGCACCTCTTTATTATCCTTTTTCCGATGCTAGATTGTAATTCAACGATTTCGGATCTTTTTCGGTCGCGTGCAAGCACGCGGCGGGAAACATTCAAAATGATGCGATCTGACACAAAGGGTGGCGCGCGGACGGCGGGATCAGTGCCGCGATCTGCCGATGCGAACCGCCTTATTTTTGTTAGGTTCCTCGCCGATCTGCTGGACCAGCGGTTCACTATCCCGGGCACGTCCATACGAGTTGGACTGGACCCTATATTGGGATTGATCCCCGGGATTGGCGATGCCCTCGCGAATATCGCGGGATCGGCAATTCTCGTTATTGCGGTTCAACTGAATGTCCCCAAAATCGTACTGATTCGGATGGGTCTGAATGTTGCCTCAAATGCACTGATCGGCGCCATTCCTGTTTTCGGTGACATTTTCTCCATTTGGTTTCGGAGTAACGCCAAAAACGCCGATCTGCTGGAGCGCTATGCCGGAAGGGAAACCCGCCGCGCCGGCCTAGAGGATTGGCTCTTCGTGGCAGGAATAATTTCCGCCGTCGTATTGTTCGGGGTCGGAATTATCTTGGCGATCGTCTGGGTGATAGGATGGCTCAGGATGGCGGATTGATCCACACAGCGTTTACGGCTCTAAGCTCGGCAGACCTCAATTCTCCCGCTCCATGCTCCTGCTTCTTATCAGGACGACCTGTAACTCCGCATGTTCAAGAGGCACAATGGGCCAGGCAACCACCTCTTGATATCGTGAAAAATGGCAGAGGGGATTGCCATTGGATAATGGAATTTTCAAAGCTTCTGTCATTGTATTACGGCGCAGTTCGACCGTGGCGGGCTGCAGCCGCCACTGCGGATGATGGATCTCGCCATAGACGACTCGGTCGGGCTTGAGTGCGCTATAGAGGCAGTATCTCTCAGTGAGCCAGTGATCCAATGTCCCCGGCGCGGCGTTATAAATAGGACCCGTCGATCGATAGGAGGCGCTGAACTCTGCCGCTGCGGCTTTCCTATGATTGCGGATCTGGTGTAGTGAAATCGAATCTCCTTGTGACTCCATTTTCATGCTTGCGTCGTAATAAGGCATGCCTAACCAGCGCGCAGCTCTGACCGCAAGCCAATTCGTTGCGTCCAAGCTGAAAAACCACACCCCGGTCCTGCGTGATGTCTTCACATAGGTTCGAACGTTGAGCTCCGGAAACGCCATCGGCATCGGAGTATAGCGCGGTCGAACACCGCTCATGCGAAATGGCACAACCCGATCCAGCACCACCCGTCGAATACGTCTAATTCCACTACGCCAGGAATCAGGGGCCGAATCACTTCTGGGCGAACCGGCCAGTGGAGGAATAGAAGATCGTGCCAGCGCATGAACAGAACCCAACGTGTTTGTGGAAGCGGCCAAGGTCGGTGCGATGTCTCCTGCATCACCAGAGACGCACTCAGTCCACAGCCGGCGACCCCTTCGCTTGATGCGACCGCGCTTATGCTCACTTCGAGAAACTCCCGGTGGATTAGCGATTCCGCTCCCTCTTCTAGGATATTTGAACGATCGCGCCCGCTCAGATCTCGAGCTAGTGTCTCAGTCCCGACCGCGGGCCGCTTAACGGTGCGTCGGCGATGGATCGGAGGTGAGAGAGGACCAGTCTATTATTGGAACGAGAAACACATCGTTCTGGTTATCTTGAACAAAGGTTTTGCGAGTTCTCGGACAGCTAAAAGTGTTGTTGCGCAGAGAGGCGATATCAGAAGGCAACTCCTTACTTTCATAAAACTCCCCCATGCTCTGTTCGACCGCCGGTCCATCTTCCAGACTCAATTTGATGCCCGTATCATGTTGCCCGCCACATTCGGGGCAAAAAACCTGAACCGAATATTTTGCCATTCGTTGCCGTCCTTAACCGCGCTTCAGTAATTCTAACCGATACCGTCATGGGCTCGATAATGAGCCCCACTCGAGGCGCACCGAGCGACAACACTACGTCTCAAGCTTGATCGGTCCTCGCCTTCGTAAATAAATCAATTTTGAGCCAGCAATATTGCGAATTCCGCGCTGGGCACGGGTTCACTAAAGAGAAAACCTTGATATTCATCGCATCCGCGATCTCGTGAAAATTGTAATTGGCACTGAGTCTCCACACCCTCCATTACAACTCTCAAATTAAGGCTATGCGCCATGGCAACAATGGCAGTAACAATCGGGGCATCATCCGTTTCTGATTGAATACCTTTAACAAATGAACGGTCAATCTTGAGTTCATCCAAAGGCAATTGCGTGAGATAGCTGAGCGAGGAGTATCCCGTGCCGAAATCGTCCACGGAGAGCTTAATTCCCATTTCTTTTATTTGATGGAGCACGTCGAGATTTTCTTGGGCGTTTCCCATGATGGTATTCTCGGTCAGCTCCAAGGTGAGATATTGGGGATCGAGCTTACTTATTTCCAGCGAATTGACGAGCGTTTGGATAAATTGTCCGTCGCAGAACTGCCGCGCCGATACATTAACCGCCACGCGAATCTTCGTTAGACCGGCCAATTGCCAGGTTTTATTCTGATTGCAGGCCGCGCGGAGAATCCATTGACCGAAGGGCACAATGAGGCCAATTTCCTCCGCTAGTGGAATAAATTCCACCGGCGATATGGATCCACGTTCGGGATGATGCCACCGCAGTAGAACTTCGGCACCCAAGACGTGGCCGGTTTTGATATCAACTTTGGGCTGATAAACGGCAAATAGCTCATCGCGTTCGAGCGCTCTACGGAGTTGATTTTCAACGCTTAAGCGCTCGAGCGCTCGCGCATTCATATTGGCAGAATAAAACTCATAGGTGTCTCGACCGCGCATGCTTCGCTTGATTCATTGCAATGCCCGCATGCTTTAGCAATGTATCGCAAATGTCGCCGTCGTTCGGATAGACTGCCACCCCGATGCTTCCGGAAATAAAAATCTCGCTATCGTTAACTTTAAAAGGCTCCTTCAGCGCTTGGAGAAGACTGCGCGCTATCTCAACTGCGCTCTCAATCCGTGGCATCTCGGGCAGCAGTATGTTGAACTCGTCGCCTCCGACACGGGATAGAACGACTTGAGATTCGGCTCCGCCGCTTGCGACTGGTGGGAGGGATTTAAGTAGCCTATTACTCACCGCGATCAACAAACTGTCGCCAATTTCGTGTCCCAAGGTGTCATTAATTTTTTGAAAATGATCGAGATCGACGTGCAGAACTGCGCCGCATGTACCATCACGCTTGGCGCACCGGAGGGACCATACCAATCGATCCAGAAACAGTCGTCGGTTGGGGAGTCCGGTCAGGGTGTCATAAAAGGTCAGTCGATCCTGGTATGCCTTGGCGGCCAGCGTATTGCGCAAGCGCAACGCCAATTCGCTCGGATCGACTGGCTTGCCGAGAAAATCGGTGGCGCCAAGCTGTAATGCTTTGAGCTTGGTCTCTGAATCAGTGGCCGAGGTCAAGACAATGACCGGTATGTGTCGATAACGCTGGTCGCCACGCAAACGTGCAAGAATATCGAATCCCGTGACTTGGGGCATATGCAGATCCAAAAGCAACACATCGGGGTTTTCACTTACGATTAGATCCATGGCATGGATCGACTCGCTGGTTGTGATGAAACGCTTGTAGCCCTCGGTTTCCAGAAAGGTCTGAAGCACATCGATGGTCGTCGGCTCGTCATCGACCATCATCACCGTTGCTTCATGCAGATCCTGGTAAAGACCGTCATATTCCACGGAGAAGTTCTCCGATAGTCTATCATCCAGCGTCCTGGTCGGCGCTGGCCTTTCAGCCGTTATGGAAACATCGTCGTTAGCCAACTGATTGGTGCTCATTGTCATCCTCATCAAAAGTATTGACCGTTGGTCGTCATAGCGCGTTTGTGGATGCGGCTTGGATCGGCGCCGCCTCATCGTTTGACAGCACAATCCGGCCGGCGAGCCGGCGCAGTGTGGCGATTGCCGACTCCATACCTTCCTCTTTGCGCGCCTTGGCCAACTGCTCCAAGGCGTACGCGGGTTCGGTGAAGGCATCGAACCCGACGGTTCCGCCGGCGCCCTTGAGCCAATGCCCGAGGTTTGCCAGCTCCTCGAAATTTCTTTCCTCCCAGGCCTTGGACATGGCGTCGAGCTGATCGGTCAGCCGGCGGACAAATTTTTCCACGATCGGCCGGAAACGCGGATTACTCGCTGCCAGGCGCGATACCAGCGGCGTCTCAGCCGCCGGCGCGGCACTTGGCTCAACGTCGGTTACAGCCCTTTCGACTTGCGTTTCCGAATCATCGGCGTCGACGCTGCGCGCCCGCAGCAGGTCGGCCAGCTTTTGGATCATCTCGTCGATGTCGATCGGTTTGGTGAGATAGCCGGAGAATCCCACCGCCATGATTTCTTCTTCGAATCCTTTCATGGCGTGCGCCGTCAAGGCGATGATCGGCGTCTTCAACCCGCGCAGGCGGAGCTGACGGGTTGCGGTGAAGCCATCCATCACGGGCATCTGCACGTCCATAAAGATCACGGCGAAGTTCTCCCGCAGCGCCTTTTCGACCGCCACCTGACCGTTTTCGGCGCCTTCGACTTTGAGGCCGATCTCCTCGAGGACCACCGTGACCAGTTCGCGGTTTTCGTCGCCGTCGTCGACTACCAGCACGCGCGCGGGCGGAAACTGCCAGCGCGATGGGGTCTTTGCAGCTATTTCTTCGCTGGCAACCAGCGCCTCTTGCGGTTCCAGCATCCTGACACCGTCGAGCGGCCCGGTGTCGACTTTGACGGTAAACACGCTTCCCTTGCCAAGTTCGCTGCGCAGGGTAATGTCGCCGCCGAGCGCCTGAGCGAAGCGGCGGCTGATCGCCAGTCCAAGACCGGTGCCGCCGAATTTTCTCGTCACCGAAGTATCCGCCTGCACGAACGGATCAAATATCGATTGTTGCTGGTTTTCGGCAACGCCGATACCGGTGTCGATGACCGCTAGGGTGAGTTGCGGCTGGGCTTGAAGGCGCCAAACCAACAACGATTTTGACTCCGCCTGCTTCCGTGAATTTGATCGAGTTGCCGACCAAGTTGGTGAGGATCTGCCGCAGCCGCGATGGATCGCTGAGGATCGTTTCCGGGATCGCGCCGGCAAATTCGACATCCAGTGATATGGACTTCTCGCGCGCTTTGACCGACAGCACCTGGACCACGTCGCGGATAATATGGTGCGGCATGCATGGAATTCGTTCGACCTTCAAGCCGCCGGCTTCGATTTTCGACAGATCCAGGATGTCGTTGATCAACTCGAGCAGATGTTTACCGCTGGAATGAATCGTGTGCAGGTGCTTTTGCCAGTTTTGTTCGCTCTGGCCATAGCCGCGCTTGAGAACCTCGGTGAAGCCGAGAATCGCGTTCATCGGCGTGCGGATTTCGTGACTCATATTGGCGAGAAACTCGCTCTTGGCGCGGTTGGCGACCTCCGCTGCTTCCTTGGACTTGCGCAGCTCGATCTCTTTCTCCTCGAGCTCGGTGACGTCGTCGAGGCTGATCAGCACGCCGCCGGTTTGCCCCTTGGTGACAAAGATGGGCGAGCAGTTGACGATAAATGTCCGGCGCTTTGATTTGCTATCGTACAGCGAAATCATGGCATTTTTCTGCAATGCCTTGTCGCGCAATGCTTTAAGCCACGGCGCTGACTCCTTGGAAAGCGGTGAACCGTCGGCAGCAAGCCATTTGAAATCGCCGGCGCTCAAGCCGATCAATTCTTCCGGCGTTTTACCCATCGTCGAAGCAAAAGCCTGGTTGGCCAATACAATATGTTCATGAGCATCGACGACCAGCAGACCTTCGACCATGGTATCGAGCGCGGAGCGGACGCGCGATGGAATAGCCTGCGACGGATCTAGTTGACGGAGCATTTTGCCTAAATAAAAATAAAACAGCGGGAAACCGCAGCCGGCCAGGAACAAAATCAAGTGCAGTCCCGGATTGAATAGGAATCCGTACCAACCGGCCACCGTCAATGGGCGGGAGCGCAGCTCGACCGTGCCCCACTTCTGCTTGCCGGCCCAGATCGGCACCTGGATCTGCGAATCGGTCGAATACTCACCGGCCATGTCGCGCCAGTGACTTTCGTGCTCGCCGATTCTTACCACCACCTCGCCGTTTGAGCGCCGTACCGCCGCCGACAGGATGTCCGGATTGCGTGCAACTACCAGCCTTAAAGTGGCATCGAGCCGGCGAATGTCGGTCTGGCTGAGGAACACCGAGCTGTTTGCCGCAATCGACTCGGCGAGGGCGGTGCGACCGGCGCGAAGCGCGCCGACCCGATCAGGCACGAAGCCCAAATAGGAGGCGACCAGAACCAATGTGACCACCAAAAAAGTCAACCCTAAAGTGATATGGAACTTTGCGCTAAAACGTTTCACAAGCTTTTCTCCAGTAGCGGTTCGGTGGGCTCCATTACGAAGCGCCACTTGACCGACCTTGGACCGCCCTGTTGCTTTGGAACCAGCTTTGACGGCGGCGTTTCGCCGCTTTGTTTGACGGCTGCCTCGATGGAGTCGTCATCCTCGTCTTCATCTTCATTGGCACTTTTGTTTAAAGACGAGAGCACCGGCAAGGGGTCAATCAGCCGCCAAGCGGGCAACGAGGCAAGCAGGCTGGTGAGCAAGACCTCGCCGCGCAATAGCCAGAACACATAACCGATCGAGAACCCGGTAGTGGCGGTCATCGTGGAGCCGATGACGATTTTTTCCAAGTGTGCCTGTTCCTGACCTTTATCGCGCAGCTTGTTCAACCCCTGAACGAAGCCGCTCGACGTCGATGACCGAACTCAAATCGCCACTTGACAGCCTGCCGATTGCCGCCTCTTCCAGCTCCGAATTGGGCGTAATCACGGGGGCCTCGCTGCGCGTCGAAATTCCGTCGCGTATTGCATTAGGCGGTTGGTAAAACATTTTCGGCGCGCCGGTCGAACCCGAGCCATCGAGAGCGTCCGAAGTGTTGACCGCGGGTTGAAATTCGTTTTGCACCGGCTCGGGCTCGCTCGAAAGTGATTCGTCCGCCGCCGCCAACCCCCGTCGAACCGGACCCATTCGTTGGGGTGGGAATGATCGCTAGCGGTTCGGCTGATAGTTGGCGGCTCTGTAGGCGGCGGCGGAGCGCTGGTTTCCGGCGGAAGAGGCAAAGGTGCAGGTACCGGCTCACCCGTGTCCAGTCGGATGAACGTCACTGTCGCCGGCGTCGGTCCGGCGGACAAGACCCCGTCGGAGACCGAAACGGCATAACGCGGCGCCGTCGATCCCCCATGTGCACGAAACGCACGGTGCCGCCGAGAACCTGAACCTGAGTGAAACTGGAAATGGCGAAGCCCGGGTTGGTAATCAGCTCAAACCTGCCGCCGCTCACAGCGGAAATGCTAAACTGCAAATTGTTTTCGTCGTTATCCGCATCGATAGCGGACAAGTTCGCGCTGGTTAGCACTACCGAGGTTCCCTCGGTAATGATCAACCGGTTATTGACCAGTACCGGCGCGTCGTTGACATTGGTGAAAGTGATGGTCGCCGCTGCCGGACCATCGGACAAGCTGCCGTCCGAAACCCTAACATCGTAACGCGGCGCGAGTTCGCCACCGTCGTGCACGAAGAGCACCGCGCCGAGCGTCACCTGTGCCTGAGTGAAGCTGCTGATGGCGACACCCGGATTTGAGAGCAACTCGAACTGCCCGCCGGCAACGCCAGAGACGGCAAAAGTGAGACTGCCGGTGGCATTGTCCGCATCCGAGGCCGATATCTCGCTGCTGGACAGAATTACGCTGCCGCCTTCGGTGATGGTCAGCGTATTATTGACCAGCACCGGCGCGTCGTTGACCGCGGTCGCGGTCATGTTCTTTATACCGGTGATCGGCGGCGCTACGCCGTCGTCGACACTGGTGGCGATCGTAAAGTCGCTGTTGTAATTGAGCGACGGTGTAAATGTGAGTGCTGCCAGCAGCGCGTTCACGTCCGTGATCGCGCCACTGGCCGACCATACGCCCGTCCCGGCATTATAGGTTGAGGTCACCGCTCCCGACGTGGCGGTGTTGAGACTGCCTGCAGCTGAATCCGACAACGTGAGTGTCACCGTCACGTCGCGCTATCGACATCGCTCACCACGATGTCGGTGAGATTGAGCGGCGTGTCTTCGGTATAAGTCTCCGCCGCATTGAGATTGCTCGCCGTCGGCGCGTCGTTGACCGCGGTGCCGGTCATGTTCTTCGTACCGGTGATCGGTGGCGCTACGCCGTCGTCGACGCTGGTGGCGATCGTAAAGTCGCTGTTGTAATTGAGCGACGGAGTAAATGTGAGTGCTGCCAGCAGCGTGTTCACGTCCGTGATCGCGCCGCTGGCCGACCATACGCCCGTCCCTGCATTATAGGTTGAGGTCACCGATCCCGACGTGGCGGTATTGAGACTTCCTGCAGCTGAATCGGACAATGTGAGCGTCACCGTTACGTTGGCGCTGTCGACATCGCTCACCACGATGTCGGTGAGATTGAGCGGCGTGTCTTCGGTATAAGTCTCCGCCGCGTTGAGATTGCTCGCCGTCGGCGCGTCGTTGACCGCGGTGCCGGTCATGGTCTTTGTACCGGTGATCGCCGGCGCTACGCCGTCGTCCACGCTGGTGGCGATGGTAAAGTTGCTGTTGTAATTGAGTGCCGGAGTAAATGTTAATCCGGCTAGCAGCGTGTTCACGTCCGCGATCGCGCCGCTGGCCGACCATACGCCCGTCCCTGCATTGTAAGTTGAGGTCACCGCTCCCGACGTGGCGGTATTGAGACTTCCTGCAGCTGAATCCGACAAGCGTGAGCGTCACCGTCACGGTCGCGCTATCGACATCGCTCACCACGATGTCGGTGAGATTGAGCGGCGTGTCTTCGGTATAAGTCTCCGCCGCGTTGAGATTGCTCGCCGTCGGCGCGTCGTTGACGTTGGTGAAAGTGATCGCCGCCGGCGCTGGACCGTCCGACAAGCTGCCGTCCGAAACCCTAACATCGTAACCCGGCGCCGCCTCTCCTCCATCGTGCACGAAGCGCACCGCGCCGCCCGTTACCTGCGCCTGAGTAAAACTGGTGATGGCGACACTCGGATTAGAGATCAACTCAAACTGCCCGCCGGCAACGCCGGAGACGGTAAAAGTCAGACTGCCACTGGCATTGTCCACATCCGTGGCTGACATCTCGCTGCCGGAAAGAACCACGTTGCCGCCTTCGCTGATGCTAAGCGTGTTATTAACCAGCACTGGCGCGTCGTTGACCGCGGTACCGGTCATGTTCTTTGTACCGGTGATCGCCGGCGCCACGCCGTCGTCGACGCTGGTGGCGATGGTAAAGTCGCTGTTGTAGTTCAGTGCCGGAGTAAATGTTAATCCGGCTAAGAGCGTATTCACGTCGGCGATGGCGCCGCTGGCCGACCACACTCCTGTCCCTGCATTGTAGGTTGATGTCACCGTTCCGGACGTCCCGGTATTGAGGTTTCCGGCAGCAGCATCCGACAACGTGAGCGTCACCGTTACGTCCGTGCTGTCGAGATCGCTCACCACGATGTCGGTGAGATCGAGCGGTGTGTCTTCGGTGTAGGTCTCCGCAGTGTCCAAATTGGTCGCCAGGCGGCGCGTCGTTGACCGCGGCTAAATTGATGTTTCTGCTCGCTGTCGCCGCTAACGCCGCTGTCGCCGTCGGTCAAGGTGAACTGCGCGATTCGATCTAAAATGGACGGATTGTCCGAAAGGTTTTGATAAGTGATGTTACGCACCAGCGCCTGGACCGCCACCGTCGTCGCATTGGCGCTCAGTGTAACGATCAGAGGCGTTACGCCGTCGGTACCGCCCGTGAAACTGCCGATCACCACCGCCCCGGCGCCATAGTTGTAAGTGACGTTGCTACCCGAGACGCCGATTTCGCCCGTTGCCGTGCCCTGATTGCGAATCGCTAGCCGGTCGTCGTCGGTGCCGCCCGCGCTAAAAAACACGTTGAGTTGACCGCCGTCGAAGTCGGCCGAATCCGGATCGATCACTATGGCGGCGCTGTCGATCACCGTCGCGGGATCGTTTTCCGTATAGTTCAAAGTGCCACCGGTTAACGTCAGAGTAGGAGCGACATTGGCACTGCCGACGTTGATATTGATCGTGTCGCTGTCGGACCTCGCTCCGCCGCTGCCGCTGTTGCCCAAGTCATTGGTCGTGATGGTGACGGTGGCCAGGCCGTTAAATCCAACGTTCGGCGTAAACACCAACCCGTCCAACGCAGCGTTGATTTCAGCAAGCGTTCCTTGGAAGGTCATCGTGGCATCGCGGGTGCCATCGCCAGTAGAAAACGTAAATGGGCTCGCAGCAGTGAACCGTTGCGCGAACACGCCCAGGGTGTCACCGGGGCCATTGCCGGTCCAGACGACGACGAAATCTCCCTGCGCGTCCATCGCCACGGAAGGGTGTTCCTGGTCGCCGGCCGTGGTCGTATTCACCAATGTCTCGCCCGTTTTGGCCACGCCGGCCGCGTCAAACTGTCGAGCGTAAACGCCCCAACCGTTACCGTCCTGATCTTTGCTGGACCAGGTGATCACGAAATCGCCGTCCGTATCCATGGCAACGAATGAAAACACTTGCTCTTTGGCCGTGGTCAGGTTGACCTGGAAAGCGCCACCCTGAGCGACGCCGAGAGGGTTGTACCGTTGGGCGTATACGCCCCAGTTGTCGCCGTCCTGATCCTTGCTCGACCAGGTGACGACGAAGTCGCCGGCGGCATCCATCGCCACCGACGAGAACATTTGCTCTTTCGCGGTAGATGTATTGACGCGGAACTCGCCGCCCTGTGCGAGCCCACCGGCATTGTAGCGTTTGCCATAGACGCCCCAGTTGTCGCCGTCCTGATCCTTGCTCGACCAGGTAACGACGAAATTGCCGGCGTCATCGATGGCCACCGATGCATTGGTTTGCTCTTTGGCCGTGGTGGTATTGACACGGAACTCGCCGCCCTGGACCACCCCGCTGGCGTTATAGCGCTTGCGCGAAAATGCCCCAGTTGTCGCCGTCCTGATCCTTGCTCGACCAGGCGATGACGAAGCTACCGCTGCCGTTCATCGCGACGCTGGGGCCGAGTTGTTCCTTAGTGGGTATAGGTATTTACGTGGAATCTCGGTTCCCTGAGCCACGCCGGCCGCATTGTAGCGTTGCGCGAAGATCCCCCAATCGTCCCGTCGCAGCTGTCCTGCCCACGCGATCACGAAGTTGCCGGCATCGTCCATCGCGATCGATGCATGAACCTGATCATCCGCCGTGCTGGTGTTAACCCGAAATTCGCCGCCCTGCGCGACGCCGGCGGAATTGTAGCGCTGCGCATAGACGCCCCAGCCGTCGCCGTCCTGATTCTTGCTGGACCAGGTAACGACAAAATTGCCGGTGGCATCCGACGCGACGGACCGTGTGTTAAAGTCATTCGTCGTGCCACCGTAGAAACTCGCCGTCCAGCGGTGCCTGACGATCCGATGTCGTGGTGTTGACGCGAAATTCGCTTCCTACCGTCGTTGCCGTGACCGAGGCCCAGTTGAGCGTAACGGTACCGTCGGTGGCGGTCAGCGTCACTTGCACTTGACTGCTCGACGCGTCGACATCGTTGATGGAAATTAGATTGCCGTTGCTCGGATCCAATGTCAGGGGCGTGTCTTGCGCGGTGGATTGGAAACCGGGAACACTGTTGACCGGCGCGTCGTTGACCGCGGAGCCGGTCATGGTCTTTGTACCGGTGATCGCCGGCGCTACGCCGTCGTTTACGCTGGTGGCGATGGTAAAGTTGCTGTTGTAGTTCAGTGCCGGAGTAAACGTTAATCCGGCCAGCAGCGTGTTCACGTCGGCGATGGCGCCGCTGGCCGACCATACGCCCGTCCCTGCATTATAAGTTGAGGTCACCGCTCCCGACGTGGCGGTATTGAGGCTTCCTGCGGCAGGAGCGGACAAGGTCAATGTCGCCGTCACGGTCGCGCTATCGACATCGCTCACCACGATGTTGGTGAGATTGAGCGGCGTGTCTTCGGTGTAAGTCTCCGGCGCACTGAGATTGCTCGCCGTCGGCGCGTCGTTGACCGCGGATGCCGGTCATGGTCTTTGTACCGGTGATCGCCGGCGCTACGCCGTCGTTTACGCTGGTGGCGATGGTAAAGTTGCTGTTGTAGTTCAGTGCCGGAGTAAACGTTAATCCGGCCAGCAGCGTGTTCACGTCCGCGATCGCGCCGCTGGCCGACCACACGCCCGTCCCTGCATTATAGGTTGAGGTCACCGCTCCCGACGTGGCGGTATTGAGACTGCCTGCGGCAGGAGCGGACAAGGTCAATGTCGCCGTCACGGTCGCGCTATCGACATCGCTCACCACGATGTTGGTGAGATTGAGCGCCGTGTCTTCGGTGAAGGTCTCCGCCGCGCTGAGATTGCTCGCCGTCGGCGCGTCGTTGACCGCGGTGCCGGTCATGGCCTTTGTACCGGTGATCGCCGGCGCTACGCCGTCGTTTACGCTGGTGGCGATGGTAAAGTTGCTGTTGTAGTTCAGTGCCGGAGTAAACGTTAATCCGGCCAGCAGTGTGTTCACGTCGGCGATCGCGCCGCTGGCCGACCATACGCCCGTCCCTGCATTATAGGTTGAGGTCACCGCTCCCGACGTGGCGGTATTGAGGCTTCCTGCGGCAGGAGCGGACAAGGTCAATGTCGCCGTCACGGTCGCGCTATCGACATCGCTCACCACGATGTTGGTGAGATTGAGCGGCGTGTCTTCGGTGAAGGTCTCCGGTGCACTGAGATTGCTCGCCGTCGGCGCGTCGTTGACCGCGATGCCGGTCATGGTCTTTGTTCCGGTGATCGCCGGCGCTACGCCGTCGTCGACGCTGGTGGCGATGGTAAAGTTGCTGTTGTAGTTCAGTGCCGGAGTAAACGTTAATCCGGCCAGCAGCGTGTTCACGTCGGCGATGGCGCCGCTGGCCGACCATACGCCCGTCGCCGCATTGTAGGTTGATGTCACCTCGCCCGAAGATCCGGTGCTGAGACTCCCTGCCGCCGTATTAGATAAAGTTAAAGTCGCGGTTGCGTTGGGACTGTCGATATCGCTGATGACGATATCAGTCAGATTGAGCGGTGTGTCTTCGGTGAAGGTCTGTCCGGCATTGAGATTGGTTGCGCTCGGGGCAAAATTGAGAAGTCCCATGGTCATGCTTTTCGAACCGGTGATCGTCGTGACGCCATCGTCCACGCTAGTCGCGATGGTGAAAGGGAAAAGGTAGAGAAGGGACGGCGTATACGTCAGATTGGCCAACAACGCATTGACGTCGGCAATGGCGCCGCTGGCCGTCCACACGCCCGTCCCAGCATTGTAAGTCGAGGTCACTGATCCCGAGGTGGCGGTGCTCAGACTCCCCGCCGCAGAGTCGGACAGAAT
Organism: uncultured delta proteobacterium; assembly: GCA_963811315.1. Lineage (GTDB taxonomy): Bacteria > Desulfobacterota > Binatia > UBA9968 > UBA9968 > DP-20. The sequence goes on along the minus strand of CAWERH010000031.1, from coordinate 17,035 downwards.
CAAACTCGCCGTCACATTGGCGCTGTCCACGTCATTGATCACGATATCGGCCAGGTCGAGCGGCGTGTCTAACGTGTACGTTTCCGCCGCGTTCATGTTCGAAGCGGTCGGCGCGGCGAGAATCCCAGACCAGCTTTGTTGTGCGCCAGGCGCTACCGCGACGGCGGTATCTACGGTGCCGATTGCAAACTCCAGATCCCAGTCGCCACCAAGTAGGGTGCTGCCCGTGCGGTCGACACTCGCGGCGACATCGGCGCCGGTCAAAAGACTCAATTGCTCGACGAACGCGATGCCAACGGGAGAAGCGGCGAGGTCGCAGCCGTAGAAGAGCAAGTCGGCGTCCGCGCTTAGCGATGCGCTCCATTGGGCGATGGAACCAGCCATCGCCTGGAGAGAATTGCGGTCCAGCCAAGTTGCCCCCAGTTGGACGGCGCCGTCGGTGCCGTGGGAGAGAAAATGCACGGCGTCCAAGTCGCTGTAACCGGCGAGCGCCTGGCTGATTTGCTCGATGCCGTCGCGCTCGGCGTCGAGGAGGCGAGCTTCGATGCGCCGCTCGCCGCTCGTCTGGGATAGAAAGTCTTCGAGGAACTGCTGGTAGCCGTCGACACGCGTATCGACAAAAACCACTTCGTGGCGCGCCGGCGTCTGCTCTGCGGCGGCGCTGCCCGTCCGCGCCGGCTCTCGTTGAGCGGCCAAAGCAACTTGGTTTGAATTATCGAGGAGTCTCGCGGTGAGCACCGTCGGCTCAGTGACGGCGATGGTCACCGGTGTCGCGGCCGAAGCGATGCCCAACACCGGATCGGCGGACATTAATAGTCGCGGCTCCAACGGCTCAAATACGAATGGACTGGATCGATGTGGTCCGATGCGACGCGCGCCGCAATCAGGGCGGTGAACACGTATCTTTTGGTACAATCGACGGACGAAATTAGTCACTATTCCCCCGAGGATGAATTGGCAGCGCAGCGCAAACCACCGACATCCGAGGCTTATTGGTAGCACAGCGTAAACCAGCGGATATCCGAGGCTTAATGAACTCACTGGTAAGACGATCGGCCATGCAGGCCCGCCTTCGACCAACGCAATAGCTAAGCCAGCCAATCGTTGGTTGGGAAATGGACTCGGCGCGATTTTTGTATTTGTGATACGCGTCCTAGGGAAGGACAGGTGAAATCTTGGTATCGGCAAAAATGATGCTTGATGACAAGCTCTCATGAAACGCGCACGCCGCTTACATCAATTTTTGATACGCCTCATTGCCCGGCAAAGCACCAATCTTACTCCAAGAAAAATATTTCGTCGAGCAGATTCAGACCTATGGCGAGACGATTTTAAAATCCTGCGAAAAAACAATGCTGCTGAGCGATCTAAAATCGGGAACTATCGCAGTTGAAAAAGCCAGGATACCTCTGAGTATTTTCATTTCTGACCAACAAGGTTTAAGGAAAAAGCATTAAAGAATAAGTGTACGCTGCAAATTCGCAGCGAGGAAGATCTTTGGATTTGCGCAGATCCGAAGCTGTTCGGTATGGCCATCGATACTTTACTTGATAATGCCGTGAAGTTTGCTCGCGAAGGATCGGTGGTCGAGGTAACGGTGCAAGCGCTCAAAGACCATATGCGCATAGAAATTGCGAACGAGGAGATAAGATTAGCCCGGAGGAACAAGAACATATGTTCGACGAACTATGGGTCAAAGACGTCGAACACCATCATCAGGGACATGGATTGAGCCTAGCGATTGCGAGACGCATTATTGACGCACACGAAGGCACTTTAACAGTGGCAAATCACGAAAACGGCCCAGCCTTCGTGATAGACATGACGGTCTGAGCGCGCCCCATTGTCCCAGATACTCTTGTGGTACACGCCTGTTCAATGATGGGTAGAGTTCCGGTCAGTTATCCCCGAAAATCCCTTGAAGATACCTCCCGATTTGCGAGCACAGGGATAATCTCGCCCTTTTAGGGCTTTTTTCAGCTCTTCGCGAATCGGCGTCAATCATCCGTTAACCAGCAGGGGCGCTTTGGAGTCCGGCACGTGTTTTGCCCCCTTGCGGATGGTTACTCATCCGTTATGACAAATTCGAATGCCGCTTTAGCCAATGATCGCGAGAGCGTTTTGTGGTCACGACTTCCGGGCGCCGTGACCGACGAAAACTTCTATGCGCGCTGGCTATCCTTACAGTGTGAAATCATCGCCGGTGTCAAAGGCGCCTTGATCCTGCTGGGATCGCCGGACTCCGGTCCGTACGAACCCGCAGCCAATTGGCCCGCCGGGCAGGATAATACTCAGCAGCTTACGGCGACCGCCGCTCAGGCGCTTAAAGAGCGTTCAGCTCTCATTATTCAACGCAAAGGCGGACCCGATTCAAATGGTCCGTCATCCGAGTGGTATGAGTTGGCGTATCCGGTTCTGGTCACGGGCCGCCTTTACGGCGTCATCGTGCTGATGGTCACGGCACGACCCGCGACCGCAACTTGAAGCCGTGCTGCAGCAACTTTCGTGGGGGGCGGCTTGGATCGAGGTTTCGCTCAATCGCCGCATCATCCTTGAAAAGGTTAACGACAACGAGCGCCTCCAAACCGTTCTCGATGTCGTCGCAACCGCCGTAGCGCATGAAGGATTCGATGACGCTGCCACGGCGCTCGTTACTGACTTGGCGGTGCAGCTCGTTTGTGAACGCGTGAGCCTGGGTTTTGTCGATCGACAGAATATAAGTCTAAAAACCATGTCTCACAGCGCCCGATTCGGCAAACGAGCCAATCTTACGCGAGCCATAGAAGCTGCGATGAATGAAACTCTCGACCAGGAGACGCTCATTGTCTGTCCTCCGGTTGCCAAAGCGTCGCACCTTGATTACGCGCCGCCACGAGGAGCTGAGCCGCCAGCATGGCGTCGGCGCGGTTTGTTCCGTGCCCTTGGGCAGCGAGGGACAAATCTTTGGGGTGCTCACGTTCGAACGTCTTTCCGACAATCCTTTCGAGACCTCGACGGTCGAGATGTGCGAAGCTATTGCGTCGATGGTCGGCCCCGTGCTCAATTTGAAACTGCGCGAAGATCGGCCGCTGGCGAGCCGGGCAACCGAAGCCTTGCGAAAACGGCTCGCTCCTTTGATTGGCCCCGGCCACATCGCGCCCAAACTTGCCAGCGTCCTGCTCGCCGTCGTCATGGTTTTTTTCTCCTTCGTCCAGGGGCAGTATCGTGTGTCTGCAAGAACAGTCATCGAAGCGCAAACGCAGCGGGCCGCGGTCGCGCCGTTCAATGGTTATATCGCGGCCGCAAGAGTGCGCGCGGGGGATTTCGTGCGCACCGGGGAGATTCTCGCCACCCTCGACGATCGCGACCTCAAGCTCGAGCAGCTCAAGTGGATGAGCCAGAAGGAACAACACAGCAAGCAGCACAATCTGGCAATGGCACAGCGCAATGCCGCGCAGGTCAAGATCACCGCGGCGCAAATGGCTCAAGCGGATGCCGAGCTGGCGTTGATCGACGATCAACTGGCGCGCACTCACCTGCGCGCGCCCCTTGACGGCCTTGTCGTCAGCGGCGATTTGAGCCAGTCGATCGGAGCGCCGACGGAACGCGGCCAAGTACTTTTTGAAGTGGCGCCCCTCGATGCTTATCGGATCCTGTTGCAGGTCGATGAACGCGAGGCCGCCGAGATCGCGGTCGGGCAGCGAGGCAATATCGTGCTGGCCGCTTTTCCCACCCGCTCGCTGCCTTTTCTAGTGGAGAAGATCACCCCGGTTTCCATCGCCCGCGAAGGACGAAATCACTTTCGCGTCGAGGCTCGGCTGGAGCACGCGCCGGCCCAACTTCGTCCGGGCATGGAAGGTGTCGGCAAGATCGATATCGCCCAACGCCGATTAATCTGGATCTGGACCCATCGATCCATAGACTGGCTCAGCCTGCTCGTTTGGTCGTGGCTGCCGTAACGAGAGAGTTACCTGCACATGCCATCGCCGTTCAATGAGTTCTGGTATCGCATCGCGCCGCTAAGGCCGCGGCTGCGCCAGCAGATGGAAATCCATCGGCATCACTATCGTGGCAAGCTGTGGTACGTCCTGCAGGATCACGGCTCGCAGCGCCAGCACCGTTTCTCGCCGGCCGCCTATGCTTTCATCGGACTCATCGACGGTCAGCGCACGGTCCAGGAAATCTTGGACCTGATCGAAGCGAGTCCGGGTGACGAGGCACCGACGCAAGACGACGTGGTGCAAGTGCTCGCCCAATTGCACGCCGCCGATGCGCTGCAATGCGACGTGCCGCCGGACATCGGCGAGCTGCTGCTGCGTCGCGACCGGCAGTCGAGCGCACAGTGGCGGAGCCGGCTGGTGAACCCATTGTCCTGGAGCTTTCCGTTGTTCGATCCCGAGCGCATCCTTACGCGCTTGCTGCCGCTCGTCCGTCCGTTGTTAGGCCGCAGCGGCGCGATGCTATGGCTCGACCGTCAGTCGCCATCGCCGCGTTTCAGGCTGCCGCGCACTGGTCCGAACTCACGCATAACATCACCGACCGGATCCTGACGCCGCAGAATGTCATCCTGCTGTGGCTGCTCTTTCCGCTGGTCAAAATTCTCCATGAGCTCGGTCACGGCCTCGCAACCAAAGCCTACGGCGGCGAAGTCCACGAGATGGGCGTGATGCTGGCGGCGCTCCAGCCGTTGCCCTATGTTGACGTATCCGCCGCCTCGGCATTCCGCTCCAAGCGCCAGCGCATTGTGGTCGGAGCCGCCGGCATGATCGTCGAACTCTTCATCGCCTCCCTGGCGCTGTTTCTCTGGCTTAACGTCGAGCCCGGCGTGGTACGCGCGCTGGCCTACAACATCATTTTCATCGCCAGCGTCTCCACCGTGCTGTTCAATGCCAACCCGCTGCTGCGCTATGACGGCTACTACATGCTTGCCGACTATCTGGAGATGCCGAACCTGCGCGCCCGCGCCCATACCTATATAAGCTATCTGTGCGAACGCTATTTGTTCGGATGCCAGGATGCCGTTGCGGAACCGGCGCTGCCGCTGGAGCGGTTCTGGCTGACGCTCTATCCGATTGTAGCGTTCATCTACCGCATGTTTGTCCTCGCGGCCATCGCGCTCTTTCTCGCCGGCAAATTCTTTTTCATCGGGGTGCTGCTCGCGCTGGCGGGCGTTGCCGGTTGGGCATTCGTGCCGCTGGTCAAAATGGTCGCCTACCTGTGCACGAGCCCGCGCATTCACTCCGTGCGGCGCCGCGCCTTGCTCGCCAGCGTGCTGATCCTCGCCACGCTCGTGGGCGCGCTCCTGTGGGCGCCGCTGCCACTGCGCACTCGCGCCGAGGGAGTCATCTGGGTTCCGGAGGATGCGCGACTGCGTGCGGGCGCCGACGGATTTGTCGAGCGCATTGTCGCCCAGCCGGGGTCGCGAGTTCGGCGCGGCGACTTGCTGATTGTCTGCCGCGATGCACAATTGACCAGCCGCGTTAAAGTGCTCGAGTCGCAACTCGATGAACTCGACACGCGCTACATGGCACAATGGCTGCTCGATATCAGGCAGGCCCAGATCATCAAAGACGAAATCGCCCACGTGCAGGAGCGCCTCGCGCGCGCCCGAGAGCGGGTCGCCGAGCTGGTCATCCGTAGCCGCGCCGAGGGTGTCTTCGAGGTTCCGGATGCGGCGAATCTGCCGGGGCGCTTCGTTCGGCAGGGCACGGCCCTAGGTTACGTGCTCGACCTGAGCGCGTTGACCGCCCGAATCGTCGTTCCCGAGGCGGAGGTCGAACTCGTGCGCCAGCGCACGCGGCGAATCGAGCTGCGCCTGGTCGACCGCCCGCGCCGAACTTTCACCACCATCATTCAGCGCGAGGTCCCTGCCGCCAGCGAAAAACTACCGAGCAGCGCATTGGGCAGCGAGGGCGGCGGTACCATCGCGGTCGACCCGCTCGACAAGGAGGGCGTGAAGTCCATCGAAAAGATTTTTCAATTCGATCTGGCTTTGCCGGCGAGCGCCGGCATCCGTACCTTCGGTGGCCGGGTTTACGTGCGCTTCGACCATGGCTGGGAACCGCTCGGGACCCGCTGGTATCGTCAGATACGGCAACTTTTTCTCTCGAGGTTCTATGTCTAACGCGGCCTTCGCACCCATCGGCGTGCCGCGCGGCGCCTACGCCGAACGGCGCCCATTTTTCGAAAGCCATCTCGAACAATCGTGCGTCCGCCTGGCCGGCCCTGCGGCGCACCGGCTGCATGCCCGCCGGCTCGCATGCGATCGCTTCGTCCAGGCGGTCGCCGCCCAGGGGGCGGCGCTGCAAAATCTTAATGGCCATCGGCTCAACGAATTCGCCGACGATCTGCGCCTACGGCTGCGCCAGCGCAGTTGGCGGCCGGAAGTCATGGCGCAAACCTTTGCGCTGGTGCGTGAAGTGGCAGCGCGGGCGCTCGGCATGCGCCACTTCGATGTGCAGGTGATGGGCGGTTGGATTTTACTCAACGGCATGATCGCGGAAATGGACACCGGCGAGGGCAAAACGCTCACCGCGACCCTGCCGGCTTCCACCGTGGCGCTGGCGGGATTGCCCGTCCATGTGGTGACCGTCAACGACTACCTTGCCCAGCGCGACGCCGGACTGATGCGGCCGCTCTACCGGGCGCTTGGACTCAGCGTCGGTGTCGTCACCTCCGGTATGAGCGCCGAAGCGCGCCGCCAAGCCTACGCCTGCGACGTGACCTATTGCACCAATAAGGATTTGGTCTTCGATTATCTGCGCGATCGCATCGCGCTGGGCCGCAAGCCAGGACGCATTCAACTGCAGATCGCGCGCTTGGCGGCATCGTCTACGTGCCGGCCGCAATTGCTGCTGCGCGGCCTGCACTTCGCCATTGTCGACGAGGCCGACAGCGTGTTGATCGACGAGGCGCGCACGCCGCTGATCATTTCCCGCGACGCGGGCGATGTGGGCGACGTCGCGACAATATGAAGAAGCGCTGGGCGCCGCCGCCGAGCTCGAGGCCGGCATCGACTACGTCATCGCCGAGCGCGAACGGCTGGTCAAACTCACCGATTCGGGCCGGACGAGACTCATGGAGTTCGCCCCGGCGCGCGCTGGGATAAGCCCGAACCGTTGGCAGCGTGAAGAACTGATACGCCAGGCGTTGACGGCGCTGCACCTTATGCAACGCGACGCTCACTACCTCATCAAGGACAATAAAGTCCAGATCATCGACGAATCCACCGGGCGCATCATGGCGGACCGATCCTGGGAGCATGGCTTGCACCAGCTTATCGAAGTGAAGGAAGGTTGCGCCGTCACCCGCCAAAATGATCCGTTGTCGCGCATCAGCTACCAGGGTTTTTTTCGCCGCTATCGCCGTCTCGCCGGCATGACCGGTACCGCGCGCGAAGTGCGCGGCGAGCTCTGGTCGGTGTATGGCCTGGCGGTTGTCCGAGTCCCGACGAACCATCCGCCGCGCCGCGTGCATATGGGCGACAGCGTCTACACAACCGCCGAGGCCAAGTGGCAGGCGGTGTTGTCGCGGGTGACGGAACTCAGCCGCCAGCAGCGGCCGATCCTCATCGGCACACGGTCGGTGGCCGCCTCAGAACATCTCAGCGAACTGCTCAGCGCTGCGGCGATCCCGCACCAGGTTCTCAATGCGCGCCAGGACGAAGCAGAGGCAGAGATCATCGCCCGGGCCGGAGAGCCGGGACAAATTACGGTGGCGACAAACATGGCCGGCCGCGGCACGGACATCCGCCTGGCGCCCGGGGTGGCCCAACAGGGCGGTCTGCATGTCATCGGCACCGAGCGACACGAGGCTCGGCGCATCGACCGCCAGCTCTGGGGCCGCTGCGGGCGCCAGGGCGATCCCGGCAGTTACGAATCGATCGTGTCGCTCGAAGACGAGCTCGTCGCCATGCATGGCAATGCCCTGCAGCGCTGGGCGGTCGGGGCGCTCCAGCGTTACCGCCTCATCGGACCGTGGATGGATAAGCTGGCACTCTCCTGGGCGCAGCGCGCCGCCGAGCGACTGCATTCGCGGCTACGGCGCGCTCTCCTCGACGCCGACGAGCGTGTCGAGAGAGCCCTGGCCTTTACCGGACGCATTGAATAAACGGAGGACACAATGATGATTCGCAAATTGGCAATCTGCTTAACCGGCTTCGTTATGCTGGCTCGCGCCGGGACCGACTTTATGCCGATGACCTTGATTGTCTGGTCGAGCCGCATGAAGTGGTCAATCTCAGCAGTCCTGTCGAAGGCGTTTTGGAAAAAGTGTTCGTGGAGCGCGGCGCTTACGTCAAAAAAGGCCAGGTCGTGGCGCAATTGGAATCGAACCTGGAGCAAGCGAGCGTGGTACTCGCCCGCGCTCGCGCCGATGTGGAGGCGGCGATAAAATCCGGCGAGGCACGCCAAGCATTTAGCGTCCTCAAGCTCACCCGCAGCCAACAACTATTCGAGAAACAATTGATCTCCGCCGTCGATTTAGACGAGGCACAAACGGAGAAAGAGCTCGCCGACATGGCTCTGGTCAACGCGATCGATAATAAACGCCTGGCCGGGCTCGAACTCGATCGCGCCAACGTGGCGCTGGCAAGACATACCATACGCAGCCCAATTTCGGGCGTTGTCGTTGAACGCTTTCTTTCGCCCGGAGAGTACACGTCCGGACAGTTCAAAAACGATTCGCCGATTCTCAAACTCGCGCAAATAGATCCACTGCGAGTCGAAGTGTTCGCGCCGATTGCCCTACATGGCAAAATTTTCGTCGGCATGCCGGCCAAGCTTATGCTCGAGGCGCCGACGAATTCGACACACGATATTCGAGTCTCGGTCATCGACCGTGTGGTGGATTCGGCGAGCAGCACCTTTCGGGTGCGCTTAGTTCTACCTAATCCCAATCACCGGATTCCCCCCGGACTTAAATGTAAGGTGAAATTTTTGCCGTCGGAAAAAACCAACGGACAGGTTCCAGCGGCTCAAAAAAACGGCAGTTAGAATTTATATTCATCGTGTAATCGAGTGGGTGAAAATTAATGGCGGATTACCTCCCATGGACGGTGCCTCCCTTTTGTAAAGGGAGGTTAGGAGGGATTTTTTACACCTTGAAAGATCGCCTCCAGCACAGACTCTGTTTGTAGCAACGCTTGTCGGGTCGTCGAAACGCAAGACTTTCAATCCTTGCTGCTCGAGATCCCTCGTCCGTTGGGCGTCGTATTTTGCTTGTCCGAGTTCCAAATGCTGAGCTCCGTCGAGTTCGACGACCAGTTTTGCTGCCGGTGCATAAAAATCAGCGATGTAGTTGCCGATGGGTTTTTGCCTATAGAATTGCACGCCAAGAATTTGTTTTCGCCGCAAGCGGTACCCTAGGTGTAGCTCGGCGTCGGTCGGATTTGTCCGCAAGGAGCGAGCTTTCGTCTTAAGTTGCGGTTGTAGGGTAACATCGGAAAATCCCCCCAACCCCCCTTTTCCTAGAGGGTGAACTCCTACGAACAGCATTTCTTAGCAAATTTCACCCACTCAATTACGCGAAGAGCCGAATTTATTAATTCCAGTTTCAGCTGGGTCGCGAAGTCAACGCACCATCTTCGGCAGCGGTTCGAGCTTGGCTTATCGATTAAACTTTGATCTCTGTCTTAAAGTAGCCCCAAATTTCATGGTAAAGATCGGTGAACCCTTTTTCATTGTGAATCTCAAAAACATTTCGCGGCCTGGGCAGCGGCACATCGAAGATGCGTTTGACCGTGCCGGGCCGGCCGGTGAACAAGACGACTTTGTCCGACAGCGCGATGGCTTCGGTCAAATCGTGGGTAACAAACAGAATCGTTTTCTTGTTCGTATCCCAAATTCGCAAAAGCTCGTCTTGCAGAACCAACCGCGTTTGCGCATCGAGCGGGCCGAAGGGCTCGTCCATTAAAATGATATCGGGATCATAGATCAGCGTGCGGATGATCGAGCCGCGTTTCTGCATGCCGCCGGAAAGCTCGAACGGATAATGGCTTTCAAACCCGGTCAGCTGCATGGTGTCGATCAATTTTTGCGCGGTTTGTGACCGCTGCTCCTTCGAAACGCCGCGAATCTTGAGCGCCAGCTCGACGTTTTCGATCAACGTCAGCCAGGGAAACAGATTGCTGTCTTGAGTGACAAACCCGATGTCGGTGTTGATCGAGGTGATTTCGCGGTCCTTGTAATTGCAGTCTTCCTTGGTAGGGTAACGAGATGCCGGCGATGATTTTGAGCAATGTGCTTTTGCCGCAGCCGCTCGGTCCGATGAGCGTCGTAAACGAGCCCTTTCCACCGGCAGAGTGACATCTTTGAGCGCCAGAACCGATTTACCTTTGGACCGATAGGTTTTTGTGACGTTGGTGAGTTCGATGATCGGATCCATGTGAATGCATGTTCCGCATTCGAGCTGAACAGTCCTTGCGGAAGACGAGTGAAGCGTTTTGAGCTGCTTAAGCGCTGACGCTTTTTGCTTCGACTTCCGGGCGCCATTTGAGCAAGCGTCGTTCGACGCAGCGAAAGCAGCCGGTCCAGCACGACGACGAGCAGGGCTAGAATGGTCGACGCCGACGAAAATTCCGTTGGTGTCATATGTGCCTTGGTGATAGTTGATGAAATATCCCAGTCCTTTGGTGGAGGCGATGAATTCTCCGACCACGGCGCCGATGACGGAAAACGGAATGCCCGCCCGCAGACCAACAATGATAAATGGCAAGGTCGCCGGCAAAAAAACTTCACGCACGACTTGCCAGCGCGGAAGCGCCCATGATGCGGACGATCGCCGACGTACTCTTCGTTCACCGAGCGCAGCCCGGCAAAAGTGTTGATGAACACGACGAAGAAAACCATGGTCATGATGATGGCGATCTTCGACATCAAGCCGATGCCGAACCAGATGACGAAGACCGGCGCCAGCGCGACTTTTGGGATGCCGTTAAACAGAGTGATGTACGGATTGAAAATATCGCCGAGCAGTTTGACGCGGCCGAACAGAAAGCCCAGGCGACGCCGGCGATGGCGCCGATTACATAACCCACCGCCATTTCTGTGAGCGTCGCTTCGAAGTGCTGCCAGATCGTTCCGCTAGCCATCGACCTCGACAATACCGCGGGCGATCTCCACCGGCCGGCTGACCAGCCGGGCTACGCTCGGCCATTGCCAGGCGGCCATCTCCCAAACGACCAGCGTGCAGAGGCCGGGGAGGAGGACAAGAAAAGCTGCGCGCAGTTCGCGGACAAGGGCTGTTGTTGGCGGTAATTCGGTTGCAGCGTTTTCTGCGAACTCGGTCGGCGCTTGAGCTTCATCGCGCTGGTGATCTTCCATTGAATGTTTGAGGCTGGAATCGTTGTTTGGACGGAGTCAGCTCCGTTTTACGGTAAATATTGATTGGTCCAGAATCTCGCCCTCGGCGGTATTAAGCTCGGACTTGAGCAATCCGACCGCGACGAAAACTTTGTGCATGTTGTCCCATCCCGATTTGGTCATCCTCAGATTGCGGCGAAAAGTCGAGCGGCTGTGGCTCATCACGGTTTTGAGAACCGACGGACTGATTTTCGGAAATTGTTTGACCAACAGCTCGTCGGACTCGGCGGGGTTGTCGATGATTAAATTATTGCCGCGGGCAATCGCGCGCAATAGAGCGCGCGTCGTGTCCGGGTTGGCCTTGATATAAGCTATCCAGTGCATGCACCGATTCATGCGGGTAGTCCTTGAAAATATCGATCTCATTGCCCAAGCGGATGAAGGTAACACCCCAGCCTTCCAGTTCCGGCTGTTCGGTGTCGGGAATGCCGCCGACGATCATGTCGACCTGGCCGTTTCTTGAGCGCGTTGACGCGCGCTAAGCCGGCGCCCACCGCGGCAAAGCGCACGTCCGCGTCCGGTTTTAGATTGTTTTGCCGCAGCAGATAACGAACCACCTGCGCCGGGGCCCCGCCGACCGTTGCCGCGCCGATGGTAGTTCCTTTGAGCGCTTGAATTTTTTGCGCGACGGTCATCTTTAGCGACTTGCGCTTTTGTCAGTCCGCGGCTTTCCAACCATTTGTTATTGGTCGCGATATGCCATTCCAGCGATGCCGGGAAAATACCCACGGAAAACATGCGGTCGCCGCGGGCGCGCGCGACCAGCACATCCGACGCCGCCGTCGAAATGAATTGCACGTCGCCGTTCATGATCGCGGCCATGGTCACCGCTCCACCGGTGGTCAAAATATGCTCGAAATCGATTCCTTCTTCTTTGAAATAGCCTTTGCGCTGAGCAATCCAGATCGGCGCGAAGTCCAGGCCGGCGGTCGAAGTCGCCAGTCTAACCTTGGTAGCGGCTTCGCTTGTCCCGAGAGCGGCGTCTGGAGCAATGCCTAAAAAGAATAGATAGCGAGCAAGACCAAGCCGAATTGTTGACTACGGTGTTTCACTAAGAGTTCCTCCTCGAGGAAGTCACTGCGGCTAATGCGAGTGAAAGCGAGTAATTGATCGGCAATTCGTTCGGCGCGATAATATTCCTGCAAAAATTCATCCTGATTCGCATAGCGGCGCTTGGCTATCAGACGGCCTGAAACGAGACGAGCAACGGATCGATGTCGAACGGGTAAGGCGTGACCGTGGCGCGGCTTTCATCTTTGATGGTGAAATTCAGAATCGTGTCCGCCTTGCCGGGTTGGGTCGGGTACAGGCACATTGCTCATCGTGTTGCTCGGACCGTTCTTGCGCTGGGTGCTGTTGAACGGATAGCGATTGCAGACGAATTGGCCCATCTGATCGTAGACTTCCATCAGTTTGAAATTCGTCCATATTTGCTCATCCGACAAAAGTCGCGATACTCGCGCCGAGCTTTTTAGTTGCTGCATCAGCTGGCGCGATAGCTCTCCTGTTCGGTGAGAAATTCTTGCACCTCTGGATATATCTTGTAGTCCGGCATGTAAGGCAGCAAGCCGCGGCCTTGGGTCAGCAGACCATCGGAGTGGAGCGAAACGATGTAGCCCGCATAGGGATCTTGCTCGGCGAGGCGCTAGATGCCGTGGCGGTAAAAATCGAGCCAGACTTTGCCGCCGAGATGTTTGATGCTGCCGATATAATCCGGCGGCAATCCCTCGGTGTTGACCTGCGGTTTGATCTCCCAATCCCACCAGCCGGTGTCGTGCTCCTGGGCGGCCAAAACCATCGCCGCGTAAGGGGAAGGCCGCGCGAAAGTGTCGTTGCCCCAGTGGGCGGCAAACCAGCCGGTGACTTTGGAATGGTCGACTTGTAAAATCAGCAGCAAACGATTCTCGTCATAAGGGCATACCATCATAAACGTGACTCCTCCTTGTCGCAGGCTTTTCAGTTCAAGGTTCAACGGTTCAAAAGTTCAACGTCAGAATCCGGATTCCGACCTTGAACGTTGAACTTTGAACCTTGAACAAAGCTGTTACACCATCAATTGGTCGTACCGTCCCGCCAAAAATTTCTCAAGCTCAGACGCCGACCATCCGGTATTTTTTAACGCCGCAAGGGTTTCTTTTTCAGTGTTCGGCACATGCGGAACATCGGTGCCGAAGACCAACGTGTTGACGCCCCAAGTCGCGCGCGCGCATTCCAACGCCGGACCGTGGGTACAGGCGGTGTCGAAATAACAGCGGCGCAAATAGTAGCTGGGCGGATGCGGGCAACTGGAATAACGCTGATAGCCGCGATCGATGCGGTCCAGGATCATCGCCAAACCGCCGCCCAGGTGCGACCAGACGATTTTCACGTCAGGGCATTCTTCGAGACACCGGCGAGCGCGAGCTTGGTCGCCGCCATGGCGGTCTCGCCGGGATAACCGACGGAAAGAAAAGTTCCCGGATCGTTTTGCGGCGCATCGCACGGAGAGGTCGGGTGCACCAACACCATCAGTTTGCGGCGGTTCATCTCTTGCCAAAAATCGCGCACTTCAGGCGCGCTTAATTGAAAGTCGCCGATGTTGGTGGCGATGCCTACTCCGGCGGCGCCCATGTCGAGAGCGCGATCTAATTCTTGCACCATCTCGCTATGACTTCGTGCACGGCAGCACGGCGACAAAGCGAAAGCGCGCTGGATATTGCCGGCAAACGGCAGCGAGGCCGTCATTGACAAAACGCGCCGCCGCCGCGTCGCGCGCGCCGGCCCAGCCGATATTCAAAGCGCCGACAGAGAGTATCGCCATGCCGATGCCGGCTTCATCCATCGATGCGAATCGCTTTGGCAAATTGTCCTGTTCCGCGGGCATCGACATGACATGGCTGCCGCGGTAGAGCAGCGATTGGCCGCGCGGATTGTCGATGAGCTTGAATTCGGATCGGTCTTGAGCACTTCGGTGAAACAGCCCGCGGGTAAACATGGGCGTGGACGTCGATGATTTGCTGAACGGTCATCGGGATTACTCCTAAGATCAATTCGTCGGTTGCTTCGCGCTCTTTTATCAACTGCAGAACATAGTCCGGCTTGAACGGCAACTTTTTGACTTCGACGCCCAATGCATTGGACACGGCATTTGCCAAGGCCGCGCCCGCCGCGGTGATGCCGCCTTCGCCTGCGCCTTTGACGCCGAGCGGGTTATGCGGGCTGGGAAAATCTTCGGTCGAGATCAACTGCGCCTTGGGCACCTCCATCGCCGTCGGCAGCAAATAATCCATGAAGTTGGTCGACAACGGCTGGCCGTCCTCGCTGTAGACAAATTCTTCCAGCATCGCGCCGCCGATGCCTTGGGCCAGACCGCCGGCCATCTGGCCTTCGATGATCATGGGATTGATTTTTCGACCGACGTCTTCCGTCACGAGCGCCTCCTCGCGGCGGCCCTGGTTCACGAGCGCGCGGCCCAGGGCGTAGCGCGCGGCGAACTCGTCTGACGGTGCGAGTTCGACGAGCGCGCGAAACTCAGCCTCGGCCTCCTCCAGCGGCGGATCCGGAAGTACGCGATGCCGAGGGCCTCCCTGATCGAGCGCGACGTCCCGGCTCCGCCCGCTTCGCCTTCTCGAGGGGCACCGTCGCCTGTGCCGGCATGCCGTTCCCGAAGATGGCCTCTCCGGCCGAGCTGAAAGAGGTCGAGGTCTTGCTCACGCCCGACGCCGGGCTGCAGCGGAGAGATCGCAACGAGACGAACCCGCGGACGCGCGCCCAGATGGAAAAGGTTTCGGCGAGCAGCGCGCAGAAGCCCGTCGAAGCTCGACGCGCCCGCTTTGTTCTCGCACCTTTGCCTCGACCCCCGTCCCCAGGGGGCCCGTACCGTGCTCGCGCAACGGCTACGGCGAACCGCGCCACCCGTCGAGCCCGAGCTCTTGGCGGACGCCGCGCTGCAGTTCTGCGAGCGTCGCCGTTCGGCTCGACGACCGCTCGCCCTGATCGCGGAGGAACCCCTCGACCGCTCCTGCCGGCTCGCGCTCGCGAGTGCCGCCGTGGGTCGCTGCGACAGGTACCGCAGGCGCCGCCGAACGACCTTCCCGAGGCCGACCACCGACCCGCATCCAAAGAGCGCCCGCGAGCACGATGCCCACCCCCGACGACCCAGGGTGCCGCCCGCCTCGCTCGTCCCCTGCGTCGGCACGCCGATATCGGGGAGCCGTTTCGTGGTTCCCGCAGGCACCTTGCCCCGCGAGCTCTCCTCGCCGTAGCGCGGCCACCGCCCTCCTGTGAGCGCGACGCGACGAGCAGTCGCCGCCGAAGCGTCCCTCGGCCGGGAGTCGGGTCGAAGGGGATCCACCCCTGGCCCGCGAACCAGACCTCGACCCAGGCGTGCGCGTCGTGGTCGGTGACGACCCAGGCATCGTCCTTCCTCTCTCCCTCCCGCTCGTGAAGCCGACGGCGACGCGCGCCGGGACGCCAAGAAGCCTCAGCATCAGCGCCATGGCGCCCGCAAAGTGCTGGCAGTAGCCGGCCTTCGTGCGCTTCACGAAGACTTCCAGCGGCGGGCCCGGATCGCGAGGCGGCGATTCGTCGTAGCGGAACCCGCCCGTCTGGCGGAACCACGACTCGAGCGCCAGCACGGCACCGTAGGGCGTGCTCGCGTTGCGGGTCACCCGACGCGCGATGTTCCACATCGTCGTGTGCCATCCGTATCCGCCGTCCGACGGGTCGTGGAGGAATCCACGCATCACGCGATCCCGATCGGATGTGCTGAACGCGGGGAAGACCCGTCCGTCGATCTCGAGGAATCGCGCGACGGCGGCTGGCGTCCGCTGGGCGCCGACGCCAGCGCACGCGGCGCGGGGTCCGGCGCGTAGCTCCACACCCGGTACCGCTGTCCCGCTCGCACCGGGTCGCGGACGCGCAGGACTCCACCGGAGACCCGGAAGACCGTCCCGTACCGGTGGTGTCGAGACCTCCGGCGTCCCCGCGGCGGCAACGAGATCGTCGAGAGCGCCTCGATCTCGATCTCCTGCTCGACCCAGTCGCCGCGTCTTGCTCCGCGCTCCGGTACGAGCTGCGGCAGCTGCAGGGCACGCGTGTCGCGGTCGACCTGATCGAGCCAGAACAGGTCTTCGGACCAGTGGCCGTTGGAGACGTAATCGAGCGTCGTCGTCCGCCAGTACTACGGGACCGTCCGCCTTCCACCGTAAGAAGACGGTCTTCGTGGGCGGGAAGCGATCCCCGCGAGTCGGAGTTCCAGACGAACCGGACAGAGCTCGCCTCCCGTGCGGGCCCGCGGAGATCCCAGCTCTCCCAGTCGAGCGCTGCGCTGTGCCCGAGCGTCGTCATCGACGACGCCGACGCCGCGCCCACGACGACGAGGGCAGCAATCGCAGTCCCTACCGCGAGCGCCCGGACGGAGCTCGCGCGCAAGACGAGCGGAATCGCGAGGGCCGCAACGAGCGCGAGCGTGCCGAAGCCGATCGCGCTGCCCCCGGACAGGGCCGCAGGCCAGCCCAGCCGGCCACCGTCACCGCCGACGCGGCGATCGGATGACAGGGCCGCGCGAGGAGCCCGACGGCGAGCGTGAATCCGAAGATCGCGCAGAGGATCAGCGTGTGCATCTCAGGGTTCCGTTGAGGAACGAACGGGAGGAATACGCCGTAGAAGTCGACGATGCCGGTGCTCGCGTCGTGCAGCGCCGGGGCGAGGACTTG
>CAWERH010000030.1:0-79599 GCA_963811315.1 uncultured delta proteobacterium | reverse complement strand
ACCTTTGGCAATGCCGCCAGAATCAATCCAGAGACGACGTTTCAAGATCACTCGGTTGTTCGGCAGCAGAACGATATCGCTGAAGTGGGTTTCTTCCAGCGGCCAGGGCAGAATCCGGCTTGGGCAAAAATCCGGCTGCCACGAGCTTTGCTGCCACCGTAATATCGAACGCACCCTGGGAAAGCCCGCCGATCTTTTGTGCCCACAAAAGAACTTCATAGGTTCTCGGATCGACTTGCAGCGGAGTCGACGCCGGTGCGCGATTGATCCGCGCTACGTCACTCCGCGTTTCGTGGAAACTCATGAGTCGATGGACGGT
This sequence comes from uncultured delta proteobacterium, assembly GCA_963811315.1. Lineage (GTDB taxonomy): Bacteria > Desulfobacterota > Binatia > UBA9968 > UBA9968 > DP-20. The sequence goes on along the minus strand of CAWERH010000030.1, from coordinate 79,280 downwards.
TTCGATTTCACTAAAAGCCGCTTCAATGGCGCTCGTGGCACAATCGCCGACGGCGCCGATTTCCACCAGGGTGCCCAGCAAAGGCCGGGCGCGGCGTATTTCACTTGAAGGCGATGTCATAAGTTGCCAAAACCCGTTTCACGCCGTCGGCGATGTGGCGGCAGGACAACGTCGCGCCGCTGATATTCTTGATGTCCTTATTCAATTTAAGGGGCGCCGACGCCTTCTTGCCGACAAACTGCGCACGCCAATCGACATTCCGTACTTCGTAGCCATAACTTCTTCGATAGGTTAGGATTTCGATCTGCTTAACCGTACCGTCCGGGGTTTAACCCAACGGCGTAGGTGATGGATTCATCCTTGCCCACCACTTCGTCGACGACAAAGAAGCCGCCGTTGCCAACTTTCCCAAAGCTGTATTTCCTTATGCCGAACGTTGGCGTCGCTGCGCCGCTCTACCTCGCGCGCCTGTTCAGTGGTCAGCGTCAAGAACGCGGGAGAAAACGTCTGCCCGGGAAAGATGGCTTGCTGTGCCTGCTCGGTCGTCAGATAGGTTGCGGCATAGGCGGGAATGGAAATCGCCGGGACGGGCAAGCAGACCGCGGGCAGCCAAATCCATTGCGCAGTTCGCATGCCGATTCCTTATCTCCTGCGTGCCATCTGTTGCGATGCATTAAAAATTGAAAGCGATTTTGAAGCGGTACTCACTAGCGCTCGTATTCGCCCAAATGTAATCCGTTGCTGTTTCGTCCTTCTATGCGGGGATTTCCCGATATTTGAGGCAGGAAGGTAAAGGTAAACCACAGCGCTCGGCGGCGTAGTGAATGTTCGGTCCAGGAAATAGGCGTCGCCCGTCCGTTTTTTGAATTTCGGATATACCGAGGGCATATCGGCCTTCAATGCCGGCAAACCAATGAGGCAAGAAACGGTAGAACGCCGACCGTGTGCTCGAGCTCTAATTCTTTCTCGTGTTCCCCGCTCGCTTTAAATTTTTTCCATTCAGGTTCGACGGTCAGGTTGTAAGCAGGGCAAGCTGATCGTCGAAGAAATTTTTCTGCAGGATGAGCTGGATCGAACGAAATCCGTTCACCCGCTCGCCGGAAATTTTATCGATGCGCTGATATTCCGGCTCGATGTAGAGCGACATACCGAACAAGTCTTTGTAGACGCTAAGGACGTTGTATTTGAGCTCGACGTTGAAGCCGTCGAACTCAAGGCCGCGATGCAATTTTCTCTCGGATCTTCGTCCAACGCTCCGCCGCTTGATTTGGTGGGACCGGCCGTTTAGTTCAGTAAAGAAGCTTGAAAGCGATCGGTAAAGCCGTGCTCGAATTCCAGCTGAGTATCCAGGCCCGGTAATCGCCTTTGCCTTTTTGATTACGCGAGGTCGTCCAAAGGTAAACCTCATTAGCGCGGCCGGCAATGTATCCGTGCCGTGAATATAACCCCAGAGGTTTTTGTCGGCCTGCGCCTGCGTCATAAAAAACGGCGTCGGAATGGTAAGAGCCGCTACGAGCGCCACGCGGAATAGAAACGTTTGCGAATACACATTTGCTCCTTCAATAACTTAACGCGGTCGCCTTGCCTTCCATAGGACGTCTCAAAAATTAAAGCCCAATTTTCGCTACGCTTTGGATAATACGCTCGGCTCAAGAGCTCCGGCCTCTGGCTAGCTTGCTATATTTATCTATCCACTCTTCCCTAAGACCCTCTGCAAGCGGATTTTTGGCCATCGTTTTCTGCCGTTAACGGGACAATAATTTGCCGTTTACAGCGCCGGCACTTGAGCTCAACACCGCCCTCCACTAGGCGCGCCAAAAGACTGCCGCAACAACAGCGCAAGGCGTCCTCATCGCGCACAGCTAGAGTGGCGTCCTGCCGCGATGTTTGATCCGGCCTGTGCATCTAAGCCGTAACTTTCTTCGGCCTTTTCGGCCCGGCCCACCCACAGGAACGTCGCGAAAAACGCGCACAGCATCAGTGCTTGAGCCGCTAAACTCTCCAAGGTCGGATAAATTCCCAGCAGCGGAATCTGCGGCGGGAAACCAACCGGGGTTGTCGAAACCCAGCCGGCGACTTGCAATTCTTTAATGCCGTTGCCGGCGAAAATGAACGCCATGATGTAAAGGAAAGTTCCGGTGACGCCGAAGAAATATTTCAGCGGAACTTTGAGGCCGAGCTTTAAAATGGCGAAGGTGAGGACAACGAGTACCGCCAAGCCGGCGATGAAGCCCCAAATAATCAGATGATGGTCGTTAGCACTTTGCAGCCACAGCGCTTGGTAAAACAACACGACTTCAAACGCCTCGCGATAGACGGCGAAAAATGAAATTCCCACCAGTCCGAGAATCTTCTTGCTGTCGACCACGTTTTGCACTTTGTCGTGAATAAAGCTCTGCCACTTCTTGGCCTCGGATTTGGTATGCAGCCAATAGCCGACGTAGAATAGAGCTACGGCGGCAAAAACCGAGATGAAGCCTTCCATGCTTTCGCGATTTTGTCCGCTGAAGGTCAAAAACGTTTGAGTGGCGACCCAGGTCAGGCCACCGGCGATAAGCGCGAGGATCCAGCCTATATGGATGTAGCGCACGGCGTGCGTGGCGCCCATGACTTTGAGCATGGTCAGGATCGCGGCTAGAACCAGTGTCGCTTCCAGTCCTTCGCGCAGAATGATCAGCGCTGAATTGATAAAAAAGTAGATGCCGGAATAGCCGTCATCGCGTGACAACATCTCGCTCGCCTGATCGAGTTTGCCTTCGATCTCGACGTAGCGCTTTTGGATTTCGTCCGGTGCCACGCCTTGCTTCATGGCGTTGCGATATTGGGTGAACAGTCCTTCGAGAGCGCGGCCGAAGGACGCGTCTTTGGCAAACAACGCCGGTTCGGCGAGTTCATAGCCATCGATGTAGGCATCGACGGCTTTTTGATAAGCTTTTTCTTTGTCGCCTTTGGCGTAGAGTTCCGCCGCCTCGCGCACCAGATGTGCGGGATCAAGATCAACGGATCCGCCGGCCCTTTTTCCAAAACACCGCGGCGCAAATAAGGCCAGGCCTTGGTTGATTTCCGCTTCTCCTGGGCTGAATGGTCAACTGTTTTCGAGCTTTTTCAAGCTTCGCGGTTCTCTCATCGGAGCGAAGTGGCCAGTGTCGCCGCAGAAGTCAGTTCCGCCGGTAGTTTTTTGTTCGCTTGGAACAGGGCTTCACCCGCGGCGGTCTTGTTCGTGCGAAAAGCGCAGCGACGATCACATAAAAGGCCACCTGCCAGCGCTGTTCTTCCGAAAGCGCGGCGAAGGAGGCCATCGCGGTTCCTTCGATGCCGAAACTCGTGGTGTTGAAGCCCTTAAATGGCGATAAGCCCGCCATCCGTTCCGGGTCGGTAAAATTCGCCGGCTCCGGGTTCTTGGGATTCATCGACTCGCGGCCCGGTCCATCGCCCTTGCCGGTCGCACCATGGCATTGAGCGCAGTTTTCCGCATAAAGTTTTTGACCGCATCGAAGTGACGGCAATTGTTTGGGATAGGGAACGATGTTGTAGGCGGCGATCAGTTTGTCTTTGGCGCTCTTGGCCAGCTCAGCCACGGATTGTCGGATCGGCCTTTTTCTCGATCTGGCCGGCCAGCGATTTGATCGTCGACTTCCACTCCGGCTTTGTCGGCCTTGTCGGCTTGTTTGAGTTCGATTGAAAAGCTCCTGGCTGCGCTTGGAGAACTCCTGCATCTCGGTGTATTCGTCGGCGCTCAGGATCTTGCCGTCCTTGACGGCGTTCTTGTAGTCGCTGCCGAGATAGTCGAGTAACGAAACCAGCCGCTTGGCTTGCATCCTGCTGGGCGAAAGCGGCGGGCGCGGCACTCAAGAGCACAACGACCGCCAGGAAATAAAAGAAGACGGACGGCGGATGCCGAGAATGCGGTTAAGTCGGTTGTCTGAGAAGCTAGTGACAGTAAAGGATCGAAGTGGTTTTACTGAGTGAGTTCGAGTTTCCATAGATCACGATGCCTGCGCCGCCAGAAGATAGCGCCTTCGTAGCCAAGCGCTGAGGCCGTCCATGACGAGCACGATCACCAACACCAATAATAAGATGGTTGCCAGGCGCTGATAGTCCAAACTCTGCAGATAGATTTGAATGACGAAGCCCAAGCCGCCGGCGCCGACGAAGCCGAGTACCGAGGAGGCGCGAATGTTGTACTCGAGCATGAACAGCACTTGGGCGAGAATCGCGTTGGCGGCCTCGGGGACGATCACGAAGCGGACGAGTTGGAGCTTGGACGCGCCGGTGCTTTGCACCGCCTCGATGATCTCCGGATCGGTGCCTTCGAATAAGTCGGCGTAGATCTTGGCGAGATAGCCGACGGTATAAGCGGCGATGCCCAAGGTGCCGGCCAGCGGGCCGAGGCCGACGAGGATAACGAAGATGATTGCCCACAGCAGCACGGGCACGGTGCGAATGCCGGCCGCGATAAAGCGGGCGAAGCTGGAAATCCACGACGAAAACAATCTTCGAGTACCGAGAACACTCAGGGGCAGAGACGCCAGGAAGCCGAGGAGTGTGCCGGCAAACGACATTTCAACGGTCTCCCACAAAGCGGCGCCGACGGTCGGCAGGATGCCGACGTCCGGCGGTAACATCTCTGAACCGAGAATGCCGAGATTGCGTACGCCGCGTGCGAGGCGTTCCAGATCGAAAAAGCCGAGATGGGCCAGCACCGCCAGCAAAAAAAACCCGGTGGTGGCGGGCAGAACCAAACTAGCTTTCACAGGCTTACCTCAACCGGCGACGTTTCGACCCCTTCGTTGCCGATAAAGCCAGGCACGATCTCGCCGTCTTTGAGCGCGAGAACGTCGTCGCCGAACTGGCGCGCCAGGCCGAGCCGATGCATGCTCATCACGAAGGTAATATTTTCTTTGTCGGCGGCGCTGCGGATGCGCGCGAGAATGTCGGATGCCAGCGCGAGATCGAGATCCGAGGCGAATTCGTCGGCGATCACGATCCGCGGATGTTGCAGTAGGGTGCGCGCGATGGCGACCCGTTGGCGCTCGCCGCCGCTCAAGCGAAAAACTTGTTCGGAGCGCTTATGGGCGATGCCCATCATGTCGAGCGCAGCCTCGGCTCGGTCAGTTTCGGCGCGCGGGAACAAGCCGAAGAGTGCTTTGCCGTCACCGATCCGGCCGAGCGCGCCCATCAAGACATTGTCGAGCGCCGAGAGACTTCTGACCAATCCCAATTGTTGCGGGATGTAGCCAATCAGAGCACTGAGCCGGCGTTGGCCGAAGCCATTGGTAGGCTCACCGAACACCGCGACCCGCCCTTCGTCTGGTTTCAGAATGCCTGCCAATACTCGCAAAAGCGTCGTCTTGCCGGTGCCGGAAGGGCCCATGATGACGGTGTGTTGACCCGCGGGAATCGATAGCGACACATCGCGCAATACCCAATCGCGGCTGCGATAGGCGAACCAAACTCGGTCCGCTTGAAGAGCAGGTGCGGTGTCGCTATGATGTCACAGACGCTCCGTGAACTTTAGATTGCCCGCTTTCAGATATTTCTGCAGTGAGCCGAGATGTTCACTTGCCGTCGTCGGTTTGAAGCCGACGAAGATGCTCGAAATAAACGCACGCATGAGCTCGCGGTGCTCGGGCGCGCCGAGCTTCACGATGGTTTGCACTGCGCGGGTGCGCAGCGGGTCTTTCAACTCTTTGCTGAGCACTACGGCGTGGGATGGGATCGGCCCCTGCTGCTCGACGGTGCGCGTGCCGGCGAGGACTTCATTATAAAGCTTCTCAGGCACGTCGCCGGCGATCACTGTGGTATCGACCTGGCCTTGCTTGAGCGCCTGCCAGCACTGGCCGTAGCCGCCGCCGAACAGGACTTCCTTGAAATAGGCTTTGGGATCGGCTTCTTTGCCTTCGCCCGGCTGTAACAGATTCATTTCGATCATCCGGCCCATCGGCGCGACGAATCCGGAGGTCGAGATCGGGCTGGGAAAGCAAGCGCTCTTGCCCTTCAACGAAGGCAGGTCTTTGTACGGCGAGTCGGGAGCAACGACCCAATAGGAAAAATAGTGCGGCGCTTCGACTTTCTCTTTGCCGTGGAGCACTTCGCGAATCTCCGCCAGGGCGACTTCGGCGCCGCCGAGCCGTACCGCGAGCTGTGCCGGCCACGCTGACATAAAAGCGATATGCGCGTGACCGAAACGAAGCGATTCCACCACGGCGGCGTAACTGGTCGGCACGTAGATCTCCACTTTGGTTTTGCCGCCCAAACCCTTTTCGAGAAACTGCTGCAGGGGTTTGGCTTTATTGAGCATCTCATCGCTCGCTACGGTGGGCTGGATCGCCACGACCAGCTTGTTTTGGGCAATGCTCGAATTCGGCAGAAGTCCCAGACAGACGACGGCGAGAATCAATCCGCGCACGTAGGTTAAGGTCAATTTCATCGGTGCTCCTTTTCGCTTGATCTCAAAGGTTATCTTGACTATAAGTTGTTCGTGCGATTGATTGTTTAGCGTATTAGCAAATTATTACTTTCCACTATGGCAAAGTCAAAAGTTCGTATAGTAGAAAGAAAAAAGTTTGTCAACGCTATGGAAGCGCCCAAAGTCAGTCATGCTTTAGAGGATTATCTCAAGGCGATTTATCAGCTCGCGCGAGGAGTCGCAGCCGGTGATCGCGGCGCGCATCGCGGCGGAAACCGGGGTTTCTCCGTCCACTATATTTACGACGCTGCAGCGCTTGGCGCGGGAAGGCTATGTCACGATCAATCGTCGCAAGGAGATCCAGCTGACCCCCGACGGCAAGACGGTGGCCGAAAAAATCGTCCGGCGGCACTTCCTAACCGAGCGATTTCTCACGGATTTACTCGGACTCGACTGGGTAAAAGCGCACCAGGAAGCGCACCGTTTGGAGCACGCGATCTCCCAGGACGTGGAAGAGCGGCTGGCTAAACTATTAAGCAATCCAACAACTTGCCCGCACGGGAATCCCATCCCGGGGACTCTATCAGGGCCCTCCCAGAAGACCATTCCGCTCAACGAAGCCACGGACGGCCAGAGCGTCGAACTCGATTTCATCACCGAAGGCGGTGAGCGGGACGTTCGCTTGCTGAGTTTTTTGCAGGAGCACGGCATGCGCCCAGGCGCAAAAGTTCACGTGGTCGACGTGGCGCCGTCGCTCGGCATGATGACTCTGAAAGTAGGCGCGGATGCGTTTGCTTTAGGGATCGATGCGGCGAAGAAAATCCGGGTTCACTAATCGCGACAGCAGAGGGTAAACTTATTTCACAGGCGGTGCTGATTCGGAATCGCCGATTGGCGCTTTGCTATTTTTCCGTTCGGCCAATTCGCCGGCGAGAAAATCGATTTGGTCGCCGATTGACGCACTGCGGTCGATCAAGATCAGTTGCTGTCCTTTCACCCGGCAACTGCCGCTTTTGATGCGGTAGCCGGCTTCACGCAAAAGCTTCTCGGTACGAACTTGGATGTTGAGTTCTTTGGCGCTTAGGATCAGGGCTTGAAGACGGGATTCCTGCTTGTTCTTGGGTTGTGCCATAGGGCTTCGGTGAATCGCAACGATTATCTCCTAAAGATCGTCTTTTGTAAACCGACGGCCGGTTTTTCTCTTTGCAAATGTTCTGCTTGTTATCGTAAGTTCAGGCTCGTGTGGGGCGGGGAAGGGTTGGAAGATTAGGCGTTTGCGGTCGGTTTAACTCTGGAGGGCGGCATGATCAAGAATATCCTTGTTCCGCTGGACGGTTCGGAGCATTCGAAAGCCGCCCTCGAATACGCGATCTGGTTGACCCAAGGTTTTCACGGCACGCTCTTCGGCCTCCATGTCATCGATACCGTATCCATCGAGGGAACCTTCTTTCACGACATTTCCGGCTCGCTCGGCTTCGAGCCTTATCTCGATTTTTCGACCAAGATGCGCGAGATTCTCGAGAGCCGCGGGAAAATGATTCTCGATGACTTCAGCGAGACTTGCGCCAAGAATGATATTCGCTGCCAAACTCTGCTCGACACCGGGCTGATCCCGAACGAAATCTGCGAGCGCGCCAAAGTCGCCGACCTAGTGGTTGTCGGCCATCGCGGCGTCAACGAGGGATTTACAACCGGATTGCTCGGTTCGACGGCCGAGAGCATCACACGAAAGTGTCCGCGGCCGGTCTTCGTTTCGACCAGGGAGTTCAAAGCGATCCACAATCCGTTGTTGGCTTACGATGGCAGCCAGCGGGCAAGCTCCGCGATGGAGTCCGCAGCGGAGTTTTGCACCGTGCTGCAGTTGCCGTTGACCGTGCTGACGATCGCTAAAGAGCAAGCGGCGGCCCAGAGTATCTTGCAGCAGGCCAAAGGTTACCTCGGCTCCTATGGTATCGCTGTAAAATACGAAACCGCGCAGGGGTATCCGGAGCAAAAAATCATCGAATATCTGATCAATCTGAATTGCGATATGCTCTTTATCGGCGCCTACGGCCACCGGCGCATCATTGAAATGGTGCTCGGCAGCACCACGGAATACGTGCTGCGTAACTCCCCGTGTCCGGTCTTCCTTAATAGATAGTTCAAAGGTTCAAGGGTTCAACAGTTCAAGGTTTCGAAGACGATGAAATTTCTCGCTGCCGCCGTGCAGATGGTTGCCTCGGATGACAAGGCGGCTAATCTCAACGAAGCGGGACAGTGGATTCGCCAAGCCGCGGCGCAGGGCGCGCGGCTGGTTGCCTTGCCGGAAGTCTTCATCTGGCGCGGTGAAAAAAAGCGCGAGCGTGAGTTTGCCGAAACGATTCCGGGCCCGTCGTCAACGGCTTTGGCCGGGTTGGCGCATGAACTGCGCGTGTATTTGCTCGCCGGCTCGATACTTGAAGCGATTCCCGGCAGCGACAAGGCATACAATACAAGTCTATTGTTCGATCCAGCCGGCGAGCTGATCGCGAGCTACCGAAAAATTCACCTCTTTGACGTCGATCTCGCCAACGGCACTTCGCTCAGAGAATCCGCCACCCGCGAATATGGTGACGGCGTGATCGTCGCGGACACAGAGTTTTGCCCGATGGGATTGACCGTGTGCTACGACTTGCGTTTTCCCGAGCTCTATCGCGCGCTGGCGATCGCGAGGCGCGCAGATCATTTTCGTGCCCTCCGCTTTTACCGCGTACACCGGCGCCGCGCATTGGGAGACTCTGCTGCGCGCCCGCGCGATCGAGAATCAAGTCTATATCATTGCCGCCGATCAGTTCGGCAAAAGCCCGAAGAGCTTTGAAACCCACGGCCATTCGATGATCGTCGATCCGTGGGGGAATATTTCAGCCGAGCTTGCCGATGGCCCCGGCGTAATCAACGCCGAGATCGACCTGGATTATCTCGCCAAGGTGCGCGCGGAATTACCGTCGCTAAAACATCGCAGATTGTAGGCGCGCGATTATCGCGCCCTAGGATTTATGGGTCGTGGTAGTTGAGGTTGTTGTGTTGGATCGAGTTGACGAAGCAGAGCGCCAGCGGCCGACCAGAAACTTTTGCGAGCTCGAGCAGGCGGGCGACCGCGTCGCTCCTGCGAAAAAATGTCCGATAGCCCAATCTCTCGTAGGCGCTTTTCTCTGGCAAGCTCTGGGCGTAGATGATCGCGGCCCGGTCAGTGATCAGGCCCGGCGCCAGGCTTTGCGCCAGCGGCAGTCCCTGGCCGGCGTTATTGCCGAACAAAACATAATCCACTGAGCCGTCCAGCTCCGCCAAGGCGCGCATGATCGCCGGCAACGAAACCTCGTCCCAGTTTTTCATCTCGAACTTGGCCTGTGCCGCCGTCAAGACGTTGGGATATCCTTCGGCGATTTGGAAGACGCCATTTTGCTGCACCAGGCGAGTCCAGGGCAGCGGCGGATTCGTGACGAACTCGCCAACGGTCACTTCGTTGTCGAGGATCAAAGCGACGAAGTGGTCAGCGGAAATACGTTGGAGTTCGGTTTTCATATTTGGTCCTGTTCGCAATCTCAGCAGTGCTATTTATAGCGTCCTTAACTTCATATCGCCACAGTGCAAGTTACCCACTGCTACTCAGCGGGGAGTGCCGCGATAGTATGCGAACTCTGCACGGAGAGGGCAAGCGCTTGATCTCTAAAGATAGAGACGGTGATGCCGTTTGCTTTGTCACACAGCGTACGTTAGCCAATTAGATACGGTGCTTTTGAATGTTGGCTTGCGCTACAGATGAGAAGAAGCAAGGTCCGCTAAGCCGGATGGTTTCATACGTTCTTTTATCGCTCATTTTTCTCTGGGCTTTCCTGGGCACCATCGATGGGCCTACCGTTAACTTGGGAATCACCGCCGGATCAGTCGCTTTACAAAACGCCCCAAGTCTTAGACCGGGAACCTGGCGTCCAGCCGGGGCCGCTCTGGTTCGGAGTGTTTCCGGACGAGCCACCGCCGCTTCATGCATCTTTCCTGTTGTTCGACTTCAAACAAAACCTTCGTCGCTGGCCGAATGTAGCCGGCGACATCAGCCGCTCGCCGCCTTTTTTTCTCGCAACATAAAACTCCGTCTCTCTAATTCCTATAATTTGAATCGTTCGACTGCGGCATCGGTGCCTTTGATAGTTGGGCACTGATCCTGCAATCTCGGTCGGGCGACTGTTACGAAGTCGCGACACCCGCATCGCGCTTCAGCAATGGAGTTACTTTATGCGACGAGTGATCATTTACAGTCTTTTGCTGCTTGGCGGCATGGGGTTATCCCAGCTAGCCTTTGTCCAATTGTTCAGCGCGGCAATTGCCACTCTCACGATGATTTTCCTTGCCTACATCATGATCGAAGTGGGCATGGAGTTCGATATCGATAAGTCCCGCTTGAGCTCGTACGCGGTCGACTACGGTATCGCCATGGGCGCGGCAGCAGTGCCGTGGCTCTGCGCGGCGCTTTACTTCTGGTGGTTTTTTAGCCTGGGCTTTAAAGAGTCGTTGTTGGTCGGTCGTTTTGCCTGCGCCGACTTCGGCGGGAATTTTGTTTACCATGCTCGCCGCCGCGGGGCTGGCTGCAACTTGGCTTTACAAAAAAGCGCGGGTGCTCGCGATCTTCGACGATCTCGACACGGTGCTGCTGATGATTCCGCTGAAGATGATGCTCATCGGCTTCGAGCCCAAGCTGCTCCTCCTGGTTTTCGCCGTTTTTCTGTTTCTCGCGGCCGCCTATTTCTGTATCCACTGGTTGCCGGTGCCGACGGCTAACGGCTGGATCGCGGTTTATGCGCTCTTCGTGTGGGGCGTGACCTATGCATTCGATTACGCGACGGATTTACACTGTGGAAGTTTTGGTGCCGGCCTTTGCACTCGGGTGCGTGATCAAGTCCGATCATCTGCATGGCTCGGCGGAGTACGGCGACATAAGCCAGGGAGCGAGTGTTCACGAATCGCCCACACAAGCAATTTCGACTGGGCCATCAAAGGCGGATTCATGTTGCTCGCCGGCATGGCGTTGCCGCCAATTCAATTGGCTGGAATGAGCATGGTCGTTGTCCTTGCCCATGTCATTCTTCTCACGATCCTGAGCAACCTCGGAAAATGCCTGCCGATGCTCGCATACAGAAACGATGCGACTCTGCGCGAACGCTTGGCGCTGAGCATTGGCATGTTCCCGCGCGGCGAGGTCGGCATCGGCGTGCTGCTCGTATCCCTCGAACTCTTTCGCCAGCAGAACCTGCTCGACTCGCCCGCAGTCCAGCAAAGCATGACCATCGGTGCCCTCAGTTTGGCGCTGAACCTCGCGCTGACAGGAGTTTTCATTATGGCAGTGATTCGGTTGCTGCGACGGTGAACACTGTTGGCATTAAGGCGACATCCGCTCCGTCTTGCCGGTTCAAACGAGTTGCGGATCGAGATGTAGGCGTAAATCTTCTTTCCGCTCTCCTTATCCGTCGTCTGTGTGACTAATCCAACCGGCGGATTGTTCGCCCGCTGCGTGCCCTTGTGCGCGTACTGCTCGATGGGCTTCTTCTTAGACTTGTTCACGGTCCCAAGAGTTTTAGAGATTGAGCGCCTAAAATTGTCCGGTCTTACGCGATGCGGCCATCGGCTGACAAGCTGAGTCTTCGCCATATGACACCGAAAACCGCCAGGGGTAGAGATTGACGGCCAAGCACCCTGTAGAGCCTCCACGGACCGGCCATAGCAAAATCGAGACAAACCATCGGTTCCGATTTTCCTGTGCGTAGCATATCAGCATCGCCGGATGAGTGGTCTCGGGATTGCTTCTAACCGTCCGATATAGACAAGCGCAGCAGGGGAAAACACCATGCTTACGATTGCACTTTCGTTCATTTTTCTGATCGTACTGTTCGGTCCGTTCTTGAACAAGAAGATCGAATCGAATCTCGAAGCCTTCCTGTTTGTGATGGGGATCGTCAGCGCCACAGTCTCGAGTGCCTGGAGTGTCGACGTGATCCACGAAGGCTTCGTCGCGCCGATCAATATCACGCTCGCGGTCCTCGGCGCCGGAGTGATGTTTCACTACCTGCGCAAATACATTGATCACGCCATGCGGCGCGTGCTGATCACCGTTCCTCTAGGCGTAATTGTTTGCACCGGAATCATCGTCTTGGGGCTTGTTTCAAGCATAATTTCCGCGATCATCGCGGCGCTCTTGCTGGTAGAATTTATTACCGTGTTGCCACTGCATCGCCACGCTGAGATCAATTTGACGATCGTCGCCTGCTTCGCCATTGGCCTCGGCGCCGCCCTGACACCCTTAGGAGAACCGCTGTCGACCATCGTGGTCTCCAAACTCGGCGGCGCGCCCTACCACGCGGACTTTTTTTACTTGGCAAAGCTGCTTGGTTTCTACGTCGTTCCAGCGGTGATTCTTTTCGGCATCGCAAGCATCTTTCTGGTTCAGGAAGCACCTGAAGACACTGAACAAACCTTAAGCGCGGAGGAAGACGAAGACAAGCTTAGTGAGGTATTCATCCGTGCCGGCAAAGTTTATATCTTTGTCATGGCGCTGATTTTTCTCGGCGCGGGGTTCAAACCGCTCATCGATGCCTACCTCATCAAGTTACCATCACAAATCCTTTTTTGGGTGAACATGGTATCCGCGATCCTCGACAACGCGACGCTTGCTGCTGCCGAAATCGGTCCGACGCTGAGTGAGGCGCAGATTAAAAGCGCGCTGCTCGGTCTGCTGATCTCCGGCGGCATGCTGATCCCGGGGAATATTCCCAACATCATCGCAGCTCACTCGCTCCGTATCAAAAGTACCGAATGGGCGAAGCTCGGAGTTCCTTTGGGACTGGTCGCAATGGGAGCAACAGCGGGACTGCTATGGCTAGGCCTCATTTAGCAATGACGCGACGATCCGGCCCGGACTTTCAACGGCTTGACTTTTGAGTATTCCTATCAAGCGCTGCCGTGCGACTTTAACAGTTCTTTGAACTGCTTGTGCAGTTTGTTCAACTTCGGCGGGATGTTGATGGGTTTGGGTTTGTCCGCCCAATAAGCTTTTTTTTATTTTCGGGTCCTTCGCTTCATCTCTTTGAGCTCGTCGGACAGCAAACTTTTGTTGTTGAGTTGATGGACAGAAGCCGGTGTAAATTCATCAGCGACTGAGGTGGTCGGGTGTGGTGGTCGTTCTCGGTGTATCTTCCGGATATCTCATCGGACTACAGCATAGTCGGGCTGTCCAAATGTGCTGAGAATTTAGGCGCACTGCATAATCCATAAGCACAAAATCTCTATCCCCTCTGCCTCTTACTTGCCGTGTAGGACGACCTCCTATCATAAAAGAAGAATAAATTTATGTAGTTCAACATCAAAAAAAAGTTAAAAACTTGCCCAAAGCGGCTTACGGCATGCGTGTTGCTAAAAGGGAGTCGAATTTCCGGATACGATTTTTTAGGTGCAAACCTTAATCGAAAAGGGGAGCGGATATGAAGATGGTCGAAGCGATCGTGAAACCATTTAAGTTGGACGAGGTGAAAGAGGCACTGACCAAAGCGGGCGTGCAAGGAATGACTGTGGAAGAAGTCAAAGGCTTTGGCCGCCAGAAAGGCCATACCGAGCTTTATCGTGGCGCGGAATACTCGGTGGATTTCTTGCCGAAAGTGAAGATTCAAGTTCTCGTGGCGGACGACAAGGCGGCGAAGGTGGTCGAGGTGATCACCGACAGCGCCAAGACCGGCAAGATCGGCGACGGGAAAATCTTTGTCACCAACATCGAAGAAGTGATTCGCATCCGCACCGGGGAAAAGGGCGAGGACGCGATCTAAAAACAAAATTTTTAACAATGAGGAGGGAGTAAAATGGAAATAGCAAAAAAGTTGATCGGCGTATGCTGTCACTGTCGGCGTGATTTTCGGCTTGTTTTTGGTAGCTCGCTTCTTGCCTAAGAGAAGTCCGACCTGCGGAGCCGGCGAAGATAGAAGTACCTGGCGGAAGCGCCGGCAGCGGTCGCCGCAGTCGGAAGCGAAGAAAGAAGATCCCGGGGCGGCACCGGCGCAGTTTACTCAGGGATTGCTGGAACAGATCGGCGGAGCGAAGGTCGCGATGGACACGATGTGGACGCTGATCGCGGGCATGCTGGTATTTTTCATGAACCTGGGTTTTGCCATCGGTGGAGTCCGGTCTTTGCCGGGCGAAGAACGCGGTGACGATTCTGGCCAAGAACTTCATCGTCTTCGCCGCCTCGTCGATCGCGTTTTTAGTTTTGGGTTGGGGCTTGATGTTCGGCGATGGCAATCCGTTTTTCGGCACTGAAGGGCTGTGGTTTGTCGGCGGCGCCGACAACAGTCCGGCGATGGGCGACGCCTACAAGGGAGTTTACTCCTCAATCAACTGGACCGGCGTCCCGCTGTGGACGAAGTTTTTCTTCCAGCTGGTTTTTGCCGGCACCGCAGCAACGATTGTTTCCGGCGCCGTGGCGGAGCGAATCAAGTTCGGCTCCTTCTACATTTTCACTTTCTTGATGGTCGGACTCATCTATCCGATCACGGGTCACTGGATTTGGGGCGGTGGCTGGTTGGCCAAACTTAGGTCATGTTCGATTTTGCCGGTTCCACGGTGGTGCACTCGGTGGGCGGCTGGGCCGCGTTGGCGGGCATCGTGGTTCTCGGCCCGCGCATCGGGAAATACAGCAAAGACGGCAAGAGCGCTGCCGATTACCTGGCCATAGTATGGCTTTGGCGACGCTTGGTGTTTTCGTGTCTGTGGTTTGGCTGGTTCGGATTTAATCCCGGCAGCACGATGGCGGCGGATGCCGGAGCCATCGGGCGGATTGCGGTGGCCACCAATACTGCGGCGGCAGCAGCAGCGATCTCAGCCTCGGTCACTGCATGGCTGCTTTTGGGCAAGCCTGATCTAATCATGATTTTCAATGGCGCGTTAGCCGGTTTGGTCGCGATCACCGCGCCTTGCGCCTTTGTCAGCATTCCGAGCTCATTGATCATCGGCTTGATTGCCGGGTTTTCTAGTCGTCGTCTCGGTGCTGTTCTTCGACAAGATCAAAATCGACGATCCGGTTGGCGCGACCTCGGTGCACTTGGTTTGCGGCGTGTTCGGCACTTTGTGCGTCGGGTTGTTCGCGCAGGACCAGTTTACCCCGAACACCACGGGCAACGGTTTGTTCTATCGGCGGTGGCGCCGGGCTATTGATGGCGCAGCTTGCGGGCGTGTCGGTGTGGGCGCGTTTGTCTTCAGTGTTTCGCTGGTGTTCTGGAAGATCATCGCCGCGACTCTCGGCATTCGCGTGTCGCGCGGAAGAGGAAATGGAAGGCCTCGATATCGGCGAGCATGGCAATGTCGCATACCCCGATTTCGTAATGGTTGGCACTCGGGGTTCTTCGGTCATCGATCCTTCAGGCAAGATGGGCGACGCAACCGAGGGATATCGCGCCCGGGAACTTTCCAAGGGAACTGTTTGATGCGTCGGCACCTAATAACTTTGAGGAGGAGAACATCGTGAATATCAACTCTGTGTCCGGCCGTTGGATAAAGCGCATAGGCCAGGTGAGGAGGACTCTGCCGATAATCCTTTTAACGATGGTTTTGATCGGTGGCCTTGTGGCATCGTCCTTGGCTCAATAAACCAAAGCGCCCGAGACCCCAACGGAGCCGGCGAAGATAGAAGCACCGGCGGTGGCGCCAACGGCGGAAGTGAAGAAAGAAGATCCCGCAGCGGCACCGGCGCAGTTTACTCAGGGATTGTTGGAACAGATCGGCGGAGCGAAGGTCGCGATGGATACGATGTGGACGCTGATCGCCGGCATGCTGGTGTTTTTCATGAACCTGGGGTTCGCCACGGTAGAGTCCGGTTGTGCCGCGCTAAGAACGCGGTGACGATTCTGGCCAAGAACTTTATCGTGTTCGCCGCGTCGTCGATCGCCTTTTTGGTTTTGGGTTGGGGCTTGATGTTCGGCGACGGCAATCCGTTTGTCGGCACTCGAGGGATTGTTGTTTGTCGGTGGCGCGGACAACAGTCCAGCGATGGGGGATGCGTACAAGGGCGTTTATTCCTCGATCAACTGGACCGGGGTTCCTTTGTGGACGAAGTTTTTCTTCCAATTGGTTTTTGCCGGAACCGCGGCGACGATTGTCTCGGGCGCGGTGGCCGAGCGGATTAAGTTCGGCGCCTTTTACATTTTCACCTTTCTGATGGTCGGTCATTATCTATCCGATCACGGGTCATTGGATTTGGGGTGGCGGCTGGGCTGGCCAAGCTCGGCATGTTCGACTTCGCCGGCTCCACGGTGGTGCACTCGGTGGGCGGTTGGGCTGCGTTGGCGGGCATCATTGTTCTTGGGTCCGCGAATCGGGAAATACAACAAAGACGGCAAAGTTATGCCGATTCCCGGTCATAGTTTGGCCTTGGCGACGCTCGGTGTATTTGTTCTGTGGTTCGGCTGGTTTGGCTTTAATCCGGGCAGCACGATGGCGGCGATGCCGGAGCGATCGGACGGATTGCGGTGGCCACCAACACGGCGGGAGCAGCGGCGGCGATCTCGGCATCGATCACGGCATGGCTGTTATTGGGCAAGCCCGATCTATCGATGATTCTCAATGGCGCGTTAGCGGGGCTAGTGGCGATTACGGCGCCGTGCGCCTTCGTCAGCATTCCGAGTTCCTTGATCATTGGATTGATTGCTGGATTTCTGGTTGTCGTTGCGGTGCTTTTCTTCGACAAGATCAAGATCGACGATCCGGTAGGCGCTACCTCAGTGCACTTGGTCAACGGAGTGTTTGGGACTTTGTGTGTTGGGTTGTTTGCCCAGGACCGAGTTCTACGCCCAACACCACCGGTAACGGATTGTTTTTTGGCGGGGGAGCCGGATTATTAATCAAGCAGCTTGTTGGCGTTGTTGGCGTCGGCGCCTTTGTCTTCATCATTTCTCTTGATCTTCTGGAAGATTATCGCGCGCGACCATCGGTATACGCGTGTCGCGCGGAAGAGGAAATGGAAGGTCTCGATATCGGCGAGCAATGGTAACGTCGCTTACCCCGATTTCGTGATTAAATCATCGTAGGCTCGGAACCCGATAAAATAGTCTACGTGTATCTTCGCTCCGCTCCTCCCCCTTTTCACCGCCCGCGCCCTTTCGAACATGGCGCGGGCGGTTTTTTTGCTGCTGGATTTTTATTTAAGCTGTGCATTTCAGTGACGCCGTGGCGCGTTCATTTAATGCGATCATCGACAAAATCGACGTCAGCGGCAAGTTTGAATATGAGCGTAAAACTAGCTAAACCGTCGATCGTGGGCGGGACGCCGTCGGTTTTCTTAGCCGATCATGCAAACCTCAAGGATTGGCCGCAAGGCGTTGATGTTAAATAGCGGCAACCATTCTCTGATACGAATATGCGTTTTCGATAGTTCTCACAATTCTGGTCACGATTGTCGCTTTCTCCATCGAACCCGTCGCGGGCCACGCCGCTGCTTCCTCTTTATATCTGCTCTCCGTCGTTATTGCTGGGTTGAGGTTCAGCCGCGGTCCGGTGCTGTTTGTCGCTGCGAGCAGCACGTTGGTCTGGTATACCGTGTTTATTCCGCCGCGATTTTCTTTTCACATCGGCACGGTCGAGGACGCGCTGATCTTTGCGTCGTTTTTCGCCGTGGCCATGGCCATGGGGCATTTGACGAGCCGGCTGCGCTTGAAAGAAGTGGCCGAGCGTATGCGCGAGCAACGCACGGCGGCGCTTTACGAGCTGGTTCGGCAAGCCGGTCTCGCGGCCGACCTCGACAGCGGACTGGGCGCGGCAATTAAACTCACCGAAACGCTCTTTGGCGTGCGTGCCGCGCTTCGGTTATCGCCTTCCGACGAGACTCTAGCGGTCGATGCTGCACGCGGCCAGCTCTTTTGAGTTAAGCGAAAGCGATTCCGCGGCGGCGGCGTGGGCTTTCGCCATGCGCAGGGCGGCGGGAAAGTTTACCGACAATCATCCACAAGCCGAGGCTCTCCATCTGCCTTTGCTCACCGGCAGCACAGCGATGGGAGTGCTTTCTATCTGCACCGCGGCGGGGACGACGTTCGACCGAGGCGAGCGTGAATTGCTTGAGGCATTTGCCGTGCTCATCGGCACGATTCTTGGAACGCGAACGTCTACATCAGGATCTGAAGCGTGCCGAAATCGTCAAGGCATCGGAGCGGCTGCAACGGGCGTCTGCTGCAGAGCGTTTCCCATGAGCTCAAGACGCCGTTGTCCGCGGTTCAGGCCGGTATCGAGGCGTTGCGCCGCGAAGTCGGCGGTCCGCACAGCCAAGCCGCCTTGTCGGAGAGCCAGCAGGCGCTGCGGCGTCTGCGCCGAGTGATCAATAATTTATTGGACATGACCCGCATCGAGTCGCAGGTGATTCATCCGAACCTGGACTGGTGCGATGTCGCAGAACTGATTCAGGCCGCCACCGATCTCGCCGCCGACAGCATCCGCGAAAACTCCATTGCGATCGAGTTCGACGCCGAGCTGCCATTGATTCGCGTGGATCAGCCGTTGCTCGAACAGTGTCTATGCAATCTTTTGTTGAATGCTTCTGCGAACAGCGCAGCCGGAGGCAAGGTAATCATTCGTGCGCGCGTAGCAGATCGACAGTTGTTTTTGTCTGTGCTCGACGAAGGCAGCGGGATCAGTGAAGCGGACTTGCCGCGTATCTTTGGCGCTTTTCAGCGCGGCGCGGCAGCGACGCCGGGCGGCACCGGCCTAGGACTCGCCATCGTCGAAGGATTCGTGCTAGCTCACGGCGGCAGCGTTAGCGCCGCCAATCGACCGTCGGGTGGCGCGGAGTTCACGATGAAGATTCCGGTTGAAACTTTGAAACCGGAAGTTTTGGAGAGACTGGCGTGAACGAGAAAGCGACAGCGCTGATCATCGATGACGAACCGCAGATCCGCAGGCTCCTGCGCATTTTACTGGAACAGGAACAGTATCGCGCGCTGGAATCCGACAGCGGCCGTCACGGTTTGTCGGAGATTGCGCTCCGACGGCCGGACGTCGTACTGCTCGATCTGGGGCTGCCTGACATCGACGGCATGGCTGTGCTCGAACGATTACGCGAATGGAGTCGTGTCCCGGTGCTGGTGCTGTCGGTTCGAGACGGACCCGAAGATAAAGTTGCGGCGCTCGATGCCGGCGCCGATGACTTCGTGACTAAACCGTTCGAATCTGCCGAACTCCTTGCACGCCTGCGCGCAATCCAGCGGCGCTCCCAGGTCGATGTCACGGAGGCGGTATTCGAGGCTGGTCATCTGGTTATCGACTTCAATGCTCACACCGTGAAAGTCAAAGGCCAGGAGGTGAAACTTACCGCGACTGAGTATGCGCTCCTCAAATTGCTCGCGTCGCATGCCGGCAAAGTGGTGACCCACAAGCAACTTCTGCGCGAAGTCTGGGGGCCTAACGCGGAAGAGCAATCGCAATACCTGCGCGTTTATATGCTGCACCTGCGGAAGAAGATCGAAGTCGACGACGCGGAACGCTTGCTGCAGAACTGAAAGCGGTATCGGATATCGCCTCGTCGTGCCGCAGCAGAAAAATTAATTCGCTTGTGTCGGGACAAGCACTGCTTCTCAGTCTAGTTCGTATTTCGTATCTCGCGCTTCAGGAATCACGCTTCACGCTCTACGCATTTCGCGCTCGCCTTATGCGTCGAAAGAGAATTTTTTTGCTCAGTAACTTCCTCCAAAAACATTGCCCGGGATTTATGCAGCTTGCATAATTTCTAAGCATCGCGCGCGAACAGGGTAAATTGAGGAAAACTTCATGTGATTGCGTGATCGACATAAAGACTAAATAAAAAGTAAAATCTTATTAATAAAATATTTATAAAAAATTTTTAATCTTTTATTCATGACTGGCTCGACACGGCATTTCCATTGCTTCGCACATGAGGATTTTTTTCATCTCACTTGCGCTGCCGCTCGGATTAATCGTTAAGCAAACCGGTTCGTCTTTCCAATCCGCCGCGACTCGCGGCTGATCTCAGAAATCCTTAGTCATTTCCAGCTTTATTAGGCCGCCACCAGCACAGTGTAATCGTGGCACTACGCTTGCTCCTAGGAGCAAAGGATTCGTGAATTGCAAGCAGTCAAGTCGGTAGAGTTTTAACCAAGGAGTTTCCTTATGAAAATGGTCGAAGCGATCGTGAAACCATTTAAGCTTGACGAAGTTAAAGAGGCGCTGACGAAAGCGGGAGTACAAGGAATGACGGTGGAAGAAGTCAAAGGCTTTGGCCGGCAGAAAGGGCATACGGAACTCTATCGCGGCGCGGAGTACTCAGTGGATTTTTTGCCCAAGGTGAAAATCCAGGTTCTCGTTGACGGACGACAGCGCGGCGAAGGTAGTCGAGGTGATCACCGACAGCGCCAAGACCGGCAAGATCGGCGACGGGAAAATCTTTGTCACCCACATCGAGGAAGTGATTCGCATCCGCACCGGGGAAAAGGGTCCGGACGCGATTTAAGAGATTCGCAATAGAAACAACAAGGAGAGAAATAATGAAACGAGGAATACGCAGGTATTTTTCGGCGTCCTTGGCGATGCTGCTGGGAACGAGTTTAATTGTCAGAGCTGTTTTCGCGGCGGACGAAACTAAAGCGCCGGAGCCCGCAAAGGCTGAGGCTCCCGCAGCTACGCCAGCGGCACCTGATGCCAAGGCGGCGGAGCCGGCGCCGAAGCTGCCGACTTATTTTACGGCGACGAGTCGACGATCCGAAGAAGCCAGCGCGTGGCCGGATCCGACCGGCGCTGCTTCCGGAGTCTGGGCAACGCCGGCCGGCGATGCCAAGGGCGACATTCCGGAGCAACTACAATCCGCAGACTTCTACGATCGCATCGCGCACAACCTGTATTCGATCAATTACGTCTGGGTGCTGATCGCCGGCTTCCTCGTCATGTTCATGCAGGCGGGCTTCATGCTCGTCGAGACCGGCTCTGTGCCGCGCGAAGAATGCGGCGCACACCGCGGCGATGAACTTCATGATCTATCCGCTCGGCTGTCTCGCCTTCTGGGTCTATGGCTTCGCCATCGGCTGGGGCAATTGGTGGAACGGCCCGGTGCCGCCGGGTTGGTATCCGTCTCTCGGCCCCGGACTTTCGGTACTTGAACGAAGGCTGGGGCCTGGGCGCCGCGGTCGATGCGGCCGGCAAGGCCACCGGCGCGTTTACCTACGGGCTCATCGGCTCGAAGGGCTTGTTCCTGACCAGTGCCGTCGGCGACGTCGAGCGTCATGGCGCTGTTCTTCTTCATGATGGTGTTCATGGACACCACGGCGACGATCCCGACCGGCGCCATGGCCGAACGCTGGGCGTGGAAGAATTTCTGCCTCTTCGGTCTATGGGTTGCGCTTGCCCTACTGCCTCTACGCCAACTGGGTTTGGGGCGGCGGCTGGCTCGCGCAGGGCGGCATCAACTGGGGCCTCGGCCACGGCGCGGTGGACTTCGCCGGCTCGGGCGTCGTTCACGCGATGGGCGGGGTCATCGCGCTCGCGGGCGCGATGGTCATCGGCCCGCGCATCGGCAAATTCGACGCGCAAGGCGAGCCGCAAGGCGATGCCGGGCCACGACGTGCCGATGGTCGTTGCTCGGCACCTTCATCCTGGCGTTCGGCTGGTTTGGCTTCAATCCGGGCTCGACGCTTGCCGGAACCGATCTGCGCATCAGTTATCGTCGTCGTGAACACCATGCTCGCCGGCATCGTCGGCGTCGCTCGCGTCCATGGTCACCCTCATGTGAAGGGTCTCAAGCCCGATCCGACGATGTGCTGCAATGGCATGCTCGCGGGCCTGGTCGCGATCACCGCGCCCTGCGCCTTTGTCGATCCCTGGGCGGCCGCGGTGATTGGCGCGGTTGCCGGCTGGTCTGGTCGTCGAAGCGTGTTCTTCTGGGAAAAGCGCGGCATCGACGATCCGGTCGGCGCGATTTCCGTTCACGGCGTCAATGGCGTCTGGGGCGTGATCTCGGTCGGCATCTTTGCCACCGGCCAGTACGGCGCGGGTTGGAACGGTGTGGTGCGCGACGAGATGGTCAAGCTGTACGGCTCCGACGGCGTGCGCGGTCTGCTCTACGGCGACTTCTCGCAGTTCGTCATGCAGCTGATCGATGCCGGCACAGTTGCGATCTTCGGCTTCGTGATGGCGTATGTCTGGTTCAAGATCAGCGACCTGATCACGCCGATCCGCGTCAGCAAGGAGATCGAGATCGAAGGTCTCGATGGTCCGGAGATGGGCGTTCTGGGTTATCCGGACTTCCAGCTTCATTCCGGATCGAAGATTGTCGAATAGCGTGCAGGTACTGAGAGCCGCGTTCTAGAGTAACGGACGCGGCTCTCGCGGTTTGAAGCCCGATTCTCCGCATCGGTTTGCTAGCACTGCTGAGAAATTGAGCCGGGCGCTTAATCACTAGGCAGGCTAGATAAGATCTTTCCATTGCGTCTCATCAGTCATTCAAAAAATTCGCTTTTGTTATCAACGCGCCGAGGGCCGACAAAGAATTGCTGTGGATGGCATCGCGCTTGCTCATGCCTTTAAAACTATCAGTGAGTGATCTGCTTGTTCCCAAGAGGCCTTTAACCGAGGAGCGTTTATGAAGATGGTTGACGCAATCATAAAGCCGTTCAAGTTGGACGAAGTCAAAGAAGCGCTAACCAAGGCTGGGGTTCAAGGTATGACGGTTGCGGAAGTCAAAGGCTTTGGGCGCCAGAAGGGTCATACGGAGCTTTACCGCGGCGCCGAATATTCGATCGATTTTTTGCCCAAAGTCAAACTGGAGATTCTTGGTGACCGATGACAAAGCTTCCCGTGGTTCTCGATACCATAATCAACGCCGCGCGCACCGGCAAAATCGGCGATGGTAAGATTTTTGTCTATCCGGTAGAAGAAATTGTCGGCATTCGCACCGGCGAGACCGGCGCGGACGCGATCTGATCGCCGTGTTTCCCGGTCTTTATTCAATCGGTGCAGCCGTTGAGTCGCGATTCGTCGCGCCGGTAGGGTCATGCATAAATTATAATCAAGACAAACATAAAATTATTTACTCCAAGGAGGCAATTACACTAACATGTCAGTGAAAGACGCATTAGATATGGCGAAGAAGAACAAAGCGGAGATCGTCGATTTCAAGTTCATCGACGTACCGGGGTTATGGCAGCACTTTTCGATCCCGGTGGCCGAACTGTCCGCCGATACTTTCGATCAAGGATTAGGCTTTGACGGATCGAGCATTCGGGGATTTCAATCGATCAACGAGTCCGACATGATCCTGCTCCCCGACCCCGACACCGCCATGATGGACCCGTTCACCGAACACTCCACGATCAGCTTTGTCTGCAACGTGTTAGACGCCATCACCCGCGAGCCCTATTCCAGAGATCCCCGCTACATCACCCAGAAAGCCGAGAAGTATCTCAAGTCCAGCGGCCTAGCCGACATCAGTTACTGGGGTCCCGAGATCGAGTTTTTTATTTTCGACAGCGTCCGATTCGATCAGAACCACCACGAAGGCTACTATCACATCGATTCCGAGGAAGGGTTTTGGAACTCCGGCAAAGAAGGAATCAATTTAGGCAACAAGATCAGATACAAAGAAGGCTATTTCCCGGTCCCGCCGATGGACCAATACCAGGACCTCAGGTCCGAGATGGTCATCAATCTAGAGAAATGCGGCATCAAGATCGAAGTGCACCACCACGAGGTCGCCACCGCCGGCCAGACCGAGATCGACATGCGTTTTGACACCATGACCAAGATGGCCGACAAGGTCTTGCTGTATAAGTACGTGGTCAAGAACACCGCCCGCAAGAGAGGGAAAGTGGTCACCTGCATGCCCAAGCCCTTGTTTCAAGACAACGGCTCCGGCATGCACTGCCACCAGAGTTTATGGAAGGCCGGCAAGAATATCTTCTACGACAAGAAGGGCTACGGACTGATCAGTGAAACCGCCCGGTATTATATCGGCGGATTGATCAAGCACGCCCACGCGCTGTGCGCTTTCATCGCCCCCACGACCAACTCTTATCGGAGACTGGTTCCCGGCTACGAAGCGCCGATCAATCTAGTGTATTCGGCGAGAAACCGCAGTGCCTGCGTCCGGATCCCGATGTATTCCACCAGTGAGAAGGCCAAGCGACTTGAGTTTAGAACCCCCGACCCGAGCAGCAACCCGTACTTTGCGTTTCCGGCCATGCTGATGGCGGGATTGGACGGGATTAGAAACAAGATCGAGCCGCCCAAACCGATCGACAAGAACTTGTATGAGTTGGAGCCGGAAGAAGCGGCCAAGGTGAAATCGATGCCGGGGTCGCTCGATCAGGCGCTCGATGCGTTGGAGAAGGACCATGAGTTTCTCTTGAGAGGGGATGTGTTCACCAAGGACGTGATCGAGACCTGGCTGGAGTACAAGAGAAAGCACGAAGTGGATGCGATCCGCTTGCGGCCCCACCCTTGGGAGTTCGCTCTGTATTTCGATATCTAGGCAGTGGGCTGGAAAAGGACTGAGGACTGAGTGACGAGGACTGAGAAAAAGGCCAAGACAGCATGGATGGGAGATCGAAAGCTCAGTCCTCAGCACTCGTTACTCAGCACTAATGAGAGACTCTATGGAAGAGGTGCTGGTTTTTCAGCATGATCCATTTGAAGACCTGGGATTTTTTGGCGAGGTGTTGGACAAGCAGGGCGCAGACTATCGAGTGCTGCGGTTGTTTCACGGGGAGATGCCGACGGAGGAGTGGGAGCATGTCCGCGCGCTAATTATCCTCGGTGGTCCAATGAACGTGGACGACGAAGAAGCTGTTTCGTTCCTGCGTTGGGAAAAAAGAATAATTCGCGCTGCCATAGATGAGTCTGTGCCGATGCTCGGCATTTGCCTCGGCGCGCAATTGATTGCCGCAACCCTCGGGACACCGGTGTTTCATGGGCCGGTAAAAGAGATTGGCTGGAACCCGATCACGATCACGGCACACGGACAAGTGGATTCTTTGCTCGGCTATTTGCCGGAAAATGCCACGGTGTTTCAGTGGCACAGCGACGGGTTCGATTTGCCGGCGGGCGCCATACGCCTGGCCTCGTCGGCGCATTACAGCACCCAGGCGTTTCGCGTCGGAAAAACAATTTACGGCCTGCAATTTCACTTGGAAGTGACGCCCCGCATGATCGAACGTTGGATTGAAGAACGATCGAAGGATCTCGCGCTGGCGCCTTATGTTTTGCCAGATAAGATCATCGCGGACACGCAGAGTTATGCGCCCACGCTGAAATATTATGGCGAGCGATTTCTCACCGAATTTGTTCGGCGGGTCGCGCGCAGCCGGCGCCAGCAGGGAGATGGAGGACAGGCGATCGCATGAGAAGGGTGTTGGTGATTGATGACCACGACCCTTCACGCGTGCAATTGATCCAGACTCTCAAAGGGTCCGGATACGAGATTGCCGGCGAAGGGGCAAGTGGCAGAGCCGCTCTAGTGCTGGCGCAAACATCGGCGCCGGACGCGCTGCTGATGGCGGTCGGCTTGGGGGATTGCGACGGCATCGACGCGGCGCGCGATCTCATGCAAACCAAGCCGCTGCCGATCGTACTGGTCACCAGCCACTACGATGGTCCGACCGTGGAAAGGGCCAAGCACGCCGGCATTATGGGCTATCTCGTCAAACCGTTGCGCGACGAAGAGCTGACGCCGGCGATCGAGCTCGCCATAACCCGCTTCCAGGATTACGTCTCGCTGCGGCAAGAGAATTCCGCCCTGAAGGAAAACCTCGAGGCGCGCAAACTCATCGAACGCGCCAAGGGATTGCTGATGGATCAACGAAATCTCACCGAAGAACAGGCTTATTCGCTGATAAAAAAGGCCAGCATGAATATGCGCAAACCCATGGCCGACGTTGCGCAGGCCATTCTATTGGCGGGTGGTCTTTTGACCGACAAAAAAAACTAACCAATCCTTACTCCTAAGCGGCTGCTTTGGTTTTTTTAATTGAGCAGCTCTCGCAGATTTTCTCCCTGGGGGATCAGCACCGGCGTCAGATGATCGTGATGCTGCCCTCGTCGCCGAAATCAAATCGTAACCTTCGGCCATGGATTGCATGTTCTCTGAGCATCGCATGACTGACGAATAGGCGATGAAAAAAATTCTCTGTCCGTAAAACACCATGATATAGACACTTTTCGTCTAGACTTCCCTGGCATGACGGTTGCTCTTTTAGCTTCGCGAAGGCGACGACGCCCACGTTGAGCAAAGGCGCTCATCGGATATCCGATGGAGCGCCTTTTTATTTTGAAGGGAGCAGAACATGGCAAGAGTGCGGCAGCAACACAGCGCAGGAAAAATCTTCGAGAATATCTTGTTTTTGGCCGAGGTGTTTGGCGATCGGCCCGATGAAGATATTCCGCCTTTGCCGGTTTTGGAGATGGCCCAATGCTTCGAGTTGACGCATCCGAGACGCCTGCGGGCGAACCGGCGGCGTCATCGGGATTGGCCGCTATGGAAATAATTTTTTGTGAACTATCGAATCACCGAAGCCGGCGGTTGGGTCGTGGTGTATCCGTCGGGAAAGGCGGAGAACAATGAACCGTTGCGCGTGCGCCATTTATTCCGAAGCTGGCTGACCCAAGCCAAATCGCGCATCATCGTCGATCTCGCGCAGCTCGAAGCATTCGGCGTGTGGGAGGTCGGCTTGCTGATTTCGTTCAAACGCGAAGTCGATCAGCGCGCCGGCATGCTCCGGCTCTGTCAGCTCAATCCCGCACTCGAAGGTTATTTTCACAACGACCGCTTTACGGAACAATTCGACCTGTACGACAATCTCGAAAGCGCGATGACGGGTGGAAGGAGTCAAATTCCGTGAGCGAAGGCAAAGAAACAGTTACGGAGCTTAATCCGGGAATTTTTCAGATCCGCGGCCTCAACGGCAGCAGCCACAGTTACGTGATCAAGGGCGATTACATGAATGTGATGATCGATTCCGGCTCGGACCAGAACTTTCTCGTGCTGCAGCGCGGCCTGCGCAAGATCGGCATGAAAGTGCGCGATGTCAATTTGGTCATCAACTCGCACGAACACTGCGATCACATCGGCGCCAACCGCTACTTTCAAGAAACTTCGATGATCGCGGCTTACCGCCTGGCGGCGTCGAAAATGGTTTCCGGCGACTACTACGTCACCATGTACAAAGGTAACGACCTCAACGAGATTCCGCTGCGCGTGCATCTTTGGCTGGAGAACATGACCCGCATCGATCTCGGCAATTACAGCTTGCGAGTGTTTCACACGCCAGGCCACACTTCGGGCTGTATCTCGATCATCGAAACCACTCGCGGCTTGCTCTTTTCCGCCGACAGCGTGTTCGCCGGCGGCACGTTGTCCTACATCGCCGAATCCGGCAGCATCGGCGACTATCTCGATTCCCTCACTCGGTTGCGCTGCTTCGATCTGCACGCGCTCTATCCAGGGCACGGTCGCATTTCGACAACCCCGCTCGATGACATTGATAAGGCGCTCGCCAACGCCCAGGGCGTGCTCGACGATCGGACCGGCAATGGGCCGGAAGTTTTTTATCAGAAGAGCGCAGACAATTGAGCGCCGATCGGCGCCAGTCGTACTGATGCTCAGATTCTGAGCAGGTGACGAACGAAGCTTAGGCACAAGCTTGCGAGCAAAATGTTGGCGCGGGCGAGAGCATGAAATTCATTGCAAATTTCTCGCTGGCATAAGCGTTGCTGACGAGCGTTGGTGAGCATGAACAAGATCGAAGAATACAAAAAGGAAAAAGACGGTCTCGATATTCTTCACGACTTGCCGCGCTACGCCGCCGAGGGTTGGCAAGCCATCACCGACGGCGACAAGGAACGGCTCAAGTGGGCCGGAGTGTTTTTTCGCCGCCAAACCCCCGGTCATTTCATGATGCGGCTGCGCATCCCCAACGGCATCATGACGGCGATGCAGTTGCGCACCCTGGGCGAGATCAGCGCCGAGTTCGGCAAAGGCTTTGCCGACATCACGACCCGCCAACAGATCCAACTGCGCTGGTTCACCATCAATGACGTGCCGCGAATTTGGGATCAGCTAAGCGCGGTTAATCTGATCTCGCTGCAGACCGGCATGGATAATATTCGCGGCGTGGTCGGCTGCCCGGTGGCCGGGCTCACGCCCAACGAACTTTTCGACGCCTCGCCGGTGGTGCGCGAATTCACCAACCTGTTCGTCGGCAACAAAGCCTTCACCAATCTACCGAGAAAGTTCAACGTTACGATCACCGCTTGCAAAGAGGTTTGTACTCACGCCGAGTCGCAGGATCTCGCGCTGACGCCGGCGCTCAAGGAAATCGACGGAGCTCAGCTCGCCGGTTTCAATGTTGCCGTCGGCGGTAAATTGGGTTCCGGCGGTTT
This sequence comes from uncultured delta proteobacterium, assembly GCA_963811315.1. Classification (GTDB taxonomy): domain Bacteria; phylum Desulfobacterota; class Binatia; order UBA9968; family UBA9968; genus DP-20. Next base: position 50,461 of record CAWERH010000030.1, on the reverse strand, counting down.
TCGCATCGCCTCGCCGCTCAACGTCTTTGTGACGCCGGGCGAGGCCGCGGCGGTGTGCAGCCACATCGTCGCGATTTTTCGCGACCACGGCGCGCGCGAGCTGCGCACCAAAGCGCGCTTGGCGTTTCTGATTGAAAATTGGGGCGTAGAAAAATTTCGCAATGAACTGGAACGCCGCGTTGATCGTCCGCTTGCCTCCGCGGGAATGGATCAACGCACGCAGAAACACACCGATCATGTCGGCGTGTTTCGCCAGAAGCAGGCGGGACTTAATTATGTCGGTCTCGCCGTGCCTGTGGGGCGCATGACTTCGGAGCAGATGCTGGCAGTGGCGCAATTGGCCGAGACCTACGGGACCGGCCAGCTGCGCCTCACCGTTGGGCAGAACCTCATCCTGCCCAACGTGCCCGACAGCAAAATTGGCGAGCTCACCGAAGAGACTGTCCTTCAGGAGCTACGCTACGATCCGTCCGAAGTCATGCGCGGTCTGGTCAGTTGCACCGGGATGGACTATTGCCACTTCGCCTTGATCGACACCAAGGGCTGGGCGCTCAAGTCGGCGCGCGCATTGGAAAGCAAGCTCGGTAAGACTCAACCGCTGCGCATGCATTGGTCCGGCTGCCCGGCGAGCTGCGGCAATCACACCGTCGCCGATATCGGTTTGCTCGGCAAGAACATCAAGCTTAACGGCGAGATCGTCGAAGCCGTCGACGTATTTGCCGGCGGCGCGGCGGGCGTCGAGACCAATTTCCCGGTGAAGATTTTGGAAGACGTACCCTGCGAAGACTTGCCCGACGTGATCGCCGGGTTGGCGAAGTACGGCGCCTTCAAAGCGATGCGCCAACAATTGCGTAAAATTCCTCAACCTGCGGCGCTTGGTATCGGTCCGGTAGCTGAACCTAAAGCAGCGAAGCCGATGTTGCGCGCCGATGAGATCGCCGAAGGCGCGGCCAAGTTGGTGCGCCTGAAAGGGGACGAGATGGCTGTCTTCAAGAACAACGGCAAACTTTACGGCATTCAAAACATCTGTCCGCACGAAGGCGGTCAGCTGTGCAACGGCTGGATCGAGGGCAGTGAAGTCGTCTGCCCGCTGCATGGTTACAAATTCGATCTCACAACCGGCGCCTGTTCGACCGACCCGAGTCTCAAAGTAAAAGTTTTTCAGTTGATAACCCAGGGCGAACAAGTCGTGGTGGAAGGATAAGAAATCGTGGCTCAACAAAGCAAAACATCAGGCGCGCAGCAAATTCGGCGGCGGGATTTTCTCAAGGTTTCGGGCAGCGCTCTCGGGCTGTTGCTTGCGGGTTTGCCGAAAGGCTGGGTGGGCGGCGCCTACGCCGCCGACGGCCCGGAAACGGCCAAGATACGTTTCGGTATCATCGCTCTGACCGATTGTTCGTCGATCGTGATGGCGCACGAGCTGGGGCTGTTCAAGAAACACGGTATCGAGTCGACGATTTCCAAAGAAGCTTCGTGGGCGGCGATCCGCGACAAACTGACGCTCGGTGAGAACCAGGCGACGCACATGCTGTTCGGCATGCCATTCGCGTCGAGCATGGGGCTGCTCGGTTCGCCGGTGAAGCCGATGATCATTCCCTTTGTGCTCAATCGTAACGGCCAAGCGATCACGCTGGAAAACGATCTCAAAGCGAAGGGAGTACGCACGCCGCAGGCGCTGAAACCGATTGTCGATGAGGCCAAGAAAGCCGGCAAGCCGATGACCTTCGCGATGACTTTCCCGCCGGGCACCCACGCGATGTGGACGCGCTACTGGCTGGCTGCCGGCGGCATCAATCCGGACAAGGATGTAACGCTGATCACGATTCCGCCGCCGCAAATGGTCGCCAATATGAAAGTCGATAAGATGGACGGCTTTTGCGTCGGCGAGCCGTGGAACGCCCGCGCCATCGCCGACGGCATCGGCTACACGGCGGTGACCACGCAGCAAATGTGGAAAGACCATCCGGAGAAGGTATTGGCTTTTACCGAAGAGTTCGCCGAGAAAAATCCCAAGACCGTCAAAGCGATTCTCCGCGCCGTAACCGAAGCCAGCCAATACAACGACAAGTTGGACAACCGCCCGCACATGGCCGAAGTGGTATCCAAGCCGCAGTACATCAACACGCAAAAAGAGGTCATTCTCGGACGCATGTTGGGCGACTACGATTACGGCGACGGCCGCAAGGAAAAGGACCCCAACTACATGACTTTCTTTGACCGCAACACCAATTTTCCCTGGAAGTCGCATGGCGTGTGGTGGCTCACCCAGTTCCGCCGCTGGGGCATGGTCAAAGGCGCGCCGGATTACACGGGAATTACCAACAAAGTGTTGCGCCCCGATATTTACCGCGAAGTCGCCAAGGAAATGAGTATTACCGTGCCGAAGGAAGACATGAAAAAAGAAACGCTCTTCGACAAAATCGAGTTCGACCCGACTAAGCCCGAAGAGTACGTGAAGAAGTTTCAAGTTCACAACATGGCGTAAAGGATCACTGAGAAAATGGAAAAACGCTTTGATCCGGGCGCGATGATGCTGCCGTTGCTCGGCATCAGCTTGGTTCTGTTGATCTGGACGGCGCTCAGCTTGAAAGTCGCGCCCGATTTGCCGTCGCCGCTAAAGACTTGGCAGGAAAGTCAGCAATATATTCTCAATCCGTTTTTCAAAGACGGCGAGATGAATCAAGGGATCTTGCGCTTCGCCTTTCTGAGTTTGATTCGCGTCGCCAAGGGATTTTTCTTGGCAATCGCGATCGGCACTCCGTTGGGATTTCTCCTCGGGCTCTCGCCGAAGTTTCATCAAGCCTTTGACCCGGTCATTCAGGTGCTCCGGCCGATCTCGCCGCTGGCGTGGTTACCGCTCGGTCTGGTGATCTTCAAGCAATCCGAACCGGCGGCGCTGTTCACCATCGCGCTGTGCGCCATGTGGCCGACGGTCATCAACACCGCGATGGGCGTGCGCAGCATCGGCGTCGAGTATCTCAACGTCGGCCGCGTGCTCAAGCTCTCACCGATAAAAAAACTGCGCAAGATCATGATTCCGGCGACGTTGCCATACATGTTTACCGGCTATCGTTTGAGCCTCGGCATGGCCTGGCTGGTGATCGTCGCCGCGGAGATGCTCACGGGTTCGCCAGGGCTCGGCGGTTTTCTCTGGCAAGAATACAACAGCTTGGTTTATTCGCATATCCTTTTGTCCGTGCTCGCCATCGGTCTGATCGGTTTTGCGCTGGATCGGCTGATGGGCGTGATCGAGCGCCGTTTCAAGACCGCGTGAGTTGCTCGCCATGGCTTATTTAGAACTTAAGGCGCTGACAAAAAGCTTTCCGCGCAACGGCCGCGACGCCTTCAGCGCCGGCTTGCCGGTGCTGCGCGATATCAATCTGTCCATTCGCGAGAACGAGTTCGTCTGTATCGTCGGCCGCTCCGGCGCCGGCAAAACTACCCTGATTTCTTTGATCGCCGGGCTGATCGAACCCGACGCCGGTGAAATCATTCTTGACGGCAAGCCGATCGACGGCCCCGGCCCGGACCGCGGCGTGATTTTCCAGACCTACTCGCTGCTGCCGTGGCTAAACGTTTACGAGAACGTCCATCTGGCCGTCGATGCCGTGGCGCCGGATCTTTCAGCGCGCGAAAAGCAGCGACGCACTGAATATTACGTCAACCTGGTCAATCTCAGCGCGGCGCTGAAAAAATTGCCGCGGGAACTTTCCGGCGGCATGCGCCAAAGAGTCGCGGTGGCGCGCGGTCTGGCGATGGATCCGAAAGTGCTGTTGCTCGACGAACCTTTCAGCGCCCTCGACGCGCTGACCCGAGCCACGTTGCAAGAGGAACTGGCGCGAATATGGATGGAAACCCGCAAGACCATGGTGATGATTACCAACGACATCGATGAAGCGATTCTGCTGGCGGACACGATCTACACTTTGACTTCGAGTCCCGGTGCGACACTCGGCCCGGCGATTGTCATCGACGCCGCTCATCCGCGCTTGCGCGGGCAATTGAGCGGTCAACCGACCTATCAGGCGGCGCGGCGCGAAATGTTGCGCCTCCTCGCTACCGGCGGCAAAACGCGAATTCGCACAGCGCGCGCCCTGGGCGACGGGATTCAAATTGAGAAAGCAGGAGTCCATTGATGATTCCCGCGCTCGAGCTCACCCAACTCGGCAAATATTACGACAGCGATGATCATGGCCGATCCGTTGATCGTCAAAGATTTCAACCTGAGCGTTGCCGAAGGCGAGTTTGTTTGCATTATCGGTCATTCCGGATGCGGCAAGTCGACGGTGTTGTCGATCGTCATGGGACTTAACGAGGCCACCGCCGGCGGCGTGATTGTCGCGGGCCGCGAAGTCGTCGGACCGGGTTTGGATCGCGGCGTAGTGTTTCAATCGTCGGCGTTGTTGCCGTGGCTCACCGCCCGCGAGAACGTCTTACTGGCGGTCGATCAAATCAACCAGCGCAAGTCCCGCAAGGAACGCGGAGCGCTGGCGGGAAAATATCTGGCTGCGGTTGGTTTGAACGGCGTCGCCGAGGTTTATCCCGACGAACTATCCGCTGGGATGCGCCAGCGGGTCGGCATCGCCCGGGCCTTGGCTCTTGAGCCGACGGTTTTGCTGCTCGACGAGCCGTTCAGCCTCCTCGATGTGGTGACGCGTATGGAGTTGCAAGACGAACTCATCCAACTATGCGCGGCGGAGCGCAAAACGGTTCTGATGGTAACTCACGACGTCGATGAGGCGCTGCTGCTCGCCGATCGCATCGTCATGATGACCAACGGCCCGGCTGCTACGGTGGGAGAAATCCTCACCGTGCCCTTCACGCGCCCGCGCGACCGCTTCGAGATTCTCGCCGATCCGATTTATGACCGCACACGGGCTCAACTGATTCAGTTTCTCGAAGAGCGTGCCGATCAGAACAAAACGGAAGCAATCTGCCTAAACGAATCAAAACTTGAAAAAGTCACGCAAACGGTCAGCGCGAAAGAGCTAGTACACAGGACAGTCGAGATCCTTCGGCTAACGCCTCAGGATGACGTCACGACACAGCCTCGGTAGTGCGGAAGGGATTGGTCCGTGGAAACCATGCACAGCAACGGTATCGAGCGCTGGGTAAAATCTTACTGCCCCTACTGCGGTGTCGGCTGCGGCCTGCTGGCGGGTGTTCAAGACGACGCGGTGCACAGGATCAAGGGCGACCCGGATCATCCGTCAAGCTTGGGCGACCTGTGCATGAAAGCGGTCTACCTGCCGGAAACGCTCAAAACAACCGACCGACTGCTCTATCCGCAAATCCGCTCCCGCCAAGACGGTCCGTTTAAACGCGCCAGCTGGAATCAGGCGATCCAGTATTTGGCCCAACGCTTTCGCGCCATCATCGATCAATATGGACCCGACGCGGTGGCGTTTTACGCGCTCCGGGCAACTGACAACGGAGGAATATTACGTCGCTAACAAACTTGCGAAGGGTTTCCTCGGCACCAATAACTTCGATACCAATTCGCGTTTGTGCATGGCTTCGGCCAGCGTCGGTTACAAGGCTTCGCTCGGTTCCGATGGCCCGCCGCCGGCCTACGCCGATATCGATCTTGCCGATTGTTTCTTCTTGATCGGCACCAACACCGCGGACTGCCATCCGGTCATCTTCAAACGGATCAAACAACGCAAACTCAGCAACCCCGACAAAGTCACGATTATCGCCGTCGATCCGCGCCGCACCGAGACCGCCGACTTCGCCGATCTGCATCTACCGATCCGACCCGGCAGCGATATCGCGCTGTTAAACAGCATGCTGTTTGTCCTGATCGAGCGCGGTCTGATCGATGACGATTTTATCGCCGCGCACACGCGGGGATTTGTCGAGCTCAGAGCAAGCCGTGAAAAAATATCCGCCGAAGATCGCGGCGAATATTTGTGGCATCGCCGAATGTTCCATCGTTGAAGCCGCGTTGGTTTTCGGCATGGCGAAAACCGCGCTGTCGCTCTGGAGCATGGGGGTCAATCAAAGCTCAGTGGGCGTGCGTAAAAATAGCGCGATTCACAATCTTCACTTGGCGACCGGCAAAATCGGCAAACCTGGGTGCGGGCCGTTTTCTTTAACCGGCCAGCCGAACGCGATGGGTGGACGCGAAGTCGGCGGTTTGTCCCATCTGCTGCCCGGCTATCGCAGTGTCACTGACGCCGAAGATCGCTCGAGCGTCGAGCGCTTTTGGGGCGTGCCGCTCGGCCGCATCGCCGACACGGCGGGATTCCCAGCGCTCGAACAGTTTGAAGCGTTGGTTCAAGGCAAGCTCAAGGCGATCTGGATCTTGTGCACCAATCCCGCGGTTTCGGCGCCGGACATCGATTTCATCGAGAAAGCGCTGCGCCAAGCGGAACTCGTTGTCGTCCAAGACGCTTACCATCCGACCGCGACCAGCCGGTTCGCTCATGTTCTCTTGCCGGCGGCGCAATGGAGCGAGAAAGAAGGCGTCATGACCAACTCCGAGCGGCGCATCTCTTACATGCCGAAATTGGTCGCACCACCCGGCGAGGCGCTGCCGGATTGGCAGATCATCGCGCGTTTCGCCGAGGCTATGGGATTCGCCGAAGGGTTCGCCTACGAATCGGCCGAAGAAATCTTCGCCGAGTTCGCGGCACTCACCAAGAATACTGTCTGCGATTACTCGGGCGTCAGCTATCAGAGGCTTAAACGCGACGGCCCGATGCAGTGGCCGTGCCCGAGCGAGACAGCCTTAGGTGCCGTGCGTCTGTATGAAGACGGCAAGTTTCCGACGGCTGACGGCAAAGCTAACTTGCTTGCAATCGAGCATGCCGAACCCGTCGAAGCGCCGGACGCGGATTATCCCCTGGTGTTGACCACCGGACGCTCTAAATATCACTGGCACACGATGACGCGCACCGGTAAGAATGCCGCGCTGCGCAAGAGCGCGCCGGATCCGATTCTCGAGGTTCATCGCGGAGACGCGCGCAGCTTCGGCATCCAAGACGCCGACTTCGTCGAAGTCATTTCGCGCCGCGGCAAGGTCATGGCCCAGTGCCGCGTTACCGAAGAAATTAAGGCCGGCACTTGTTTTCTGCCGTTTCATTGGGGCCGCGACCAGGGCTTTTTCAAAGCGGCGAATAATTTGACGATCAGCGCGCGCGATCCAGTGTCCCGCCAGCCGGAGCTCAAAGCCTGCGCGGTGCGATTGCGCAAGATCGCGGATTTTCCGCTCGAGGATAATTAGACGAGAACTTGCGAATAGTGCCTAAAAAATCAACATGGCGTGATCGAATTTTGGGCATATGGGTAATTTCTAATCTCGGCTTGCGGCAGAATATTCTGTGATTTCGAGGGTATTTAGAGTATAATACCTACATCTTAAGTGGCATTTTTATTGCTCGCGTTGACATCGCAGAAGATTCCTTTATAAAAGGCCGATAGTTACATTTGGACGGTAAAAATTTACTAGGAGGAATGTCGATGAAAAAGGGTTTGCGGAGATTTTTGCTTGCGCTAGCAGTACTGATCATAGCGTCAAGTACTACTCGCATAGTTAACGCTGCCGAAGAAGAAAAGCCACTCGGCCCGGGATGGTTAAGCTTAGACTGCTGCATCGGTCCATTGGATAATGCGATCGCTAACGGAAAGGACTCCCTACAGAAAGCTACGGGGCTGAATTTTGGTGGCTATCTGGACACGAGCTACACGTGGAGTTCCAACCATCCGAGAAGTCCCTATGACATCAGTCTGCGGTATTTTGACAAGGATTATAACAAGATTGTTTTCAATAATTTTCATCTTTTCGTCGAAAAGCCGGAAAAAGACTGGGGCGTCGGCTTCCGCGTCTCGGGCGACTTTGGACGGACCGGTGAACTGCTTCGTGAAGCAACTTTATGGGGCAAGTCGCTTCACAAAGAGCCATCGGCTGAAGTGCGCGAGGCCTATTTGACCACGACGATTCCGCTTGGCGAAGGGATCGGCGTCAAGGGCGGTCTATTTGTGACCACCCTGGGAACGGAAATTCTGCCCAACCCAGGCGCTTATAACGACAATATCTCGCGTTCTTTTCTTTTTAACTTCGGCATACCGTTGCGCCACCTCGGCATGATGTTCAACTATCCGGTACACAAGATGGTTAATGTAAACTTCGGTGTGGTGACCGGCTGGGATAATCCCCGTGATAACAACCATCAGCCATCTTTCATGGGCGGAGTTACTGTGACGCCTAGTGACATGGTGAGCTTTCGCGAGTAATCTTATTTACGGCGCAGAGCAACGCAGCGGAGCGCCGAAGCGCTTCGCTATTTCCAACGTTCTGACGGTCAAACCGATCGACCCGCTGGCGCTGTATCTCGAATACACCTTTGGCCAGGAAGACAACGCTTCGCTCGGCGGCACCCGAGACGGCAAATGGCAGGGCCTTTCAGGAATCGCTTCGTACAATTGGACGGATCGCTTCAACACAGCTCTGAGAGCGGAAGTTTTTCAACGATCGTGATGGCGCCCGGCTTTTAGGCGAACCGTTTGGCAACCACGCGAACGCAACGGTCAACGAAATGACCCTTACTGGTTCCTATAAGTTCACCAAAATGCTGCTCGGTCGCACAGAAGTCCGCCAGGATTGGTCCGATCGAAGTATGTTTAAACGGGGCGCTTCCTCCGCTGACTCCAATCAAACCACGTTGGCTATGCAGTTGATCTTACACTTTCTAAAGGCTGCGTTTTTGTTTGCCGAAACGGGGAGAGGGGAGCGCTCCTTCTCCCCGTTTTTTTTGCCCTTTCGAATATTAATGCCGCCCGTTTGCGCCGCTTGTTTTATCTGGCGGCGCCAGGCCGCTGTCGGCGCTGGCTTCGGTGAGCGCCATGATGACGGCGAGCATCCTCGCCGCGGCGCTGTGGATCTTCGCGTATCTGGAGCGATTCAAATCGCCCCGACCCTTCTCTCTGGCAGTGAAAAAAATCGTTCCCGCCAGCGCGCCGCTCTATGTCTATGCGGACACGATGAATGATTTCAACTATTATACCGAGCGTGAAAGAATGCCGATCTTAGCTTCTCCTGCTGCGGTTGGGGCGTTGATCGCTAAGGGTGAAAATGGCTTTATGTTGATCAAGGATCGCGATCTGAAACGGCTCGCACAAATCCCGCGCGATTGGATCGCTGCTTCGCAGCGCAAGGGCAGCGCGCGCTGGTATCTGATCGAATTCAAGCGCCATTCTTAGCGCTCAATGATGATTAACCAAACTTGGATTAAGCCGATGATTTGGGCCATGGTCGGATTTTTCGCGGCCGGCACTGTATGGTGGGCTGCGTCGGATTACTTGGCTAAGCCCGATCCAAGTTCGGCGAGGCACTTGAGAGAAGTCGCGGATCAAATCAATCGCTCGATGCCGATGATGATCGACAAAGAAACGGAGCTGATGCCGTCCGCCGGCTATGACGGCATGCTCGTCTATAATTACCGGCTGGTGAGCTACTCGGCGAGCCAAATCGATCCTCGAAAATTTGCTGCGGGAGTCAAAGAAAAAGTCACCCAAAGCGCGTGCAATCGCCCGGAGACGCGCGATGATTTTCTCAAGAACGGAGTGACTTTGCGCTATTCTTATTTCGATAAAGACAACCAGCACATCGCTACCGTCGACGTGACGCCGGCGGACTGCGGATTTTAGCGGACTGTGGAAGTGGAGGCGAAGGCTTGTAAATTCATCACTCCACGACTTCGACACCTGGGTGCGCCGATTCGACAGTATTATTTCAACATCTCTTTGGCGCGCGGGATCAGCTTGGGATCGAGGTTAAAAACTTCTCTGACGTTTTTCTCGAGCTCGGCGCCGTCGAGCGGATTGATATCGAGCCGTGCTTTACTGGCATCGGCGAGAAAATCCGCATCCTTCATCGTATCCATGAATGCCTTGCGGAGAATCTGCACGCGGTCCTTTGGCGTTCCGGGAGGCAACACATAGGGCCGGGCAGTCGGCCCGACACTGTGAACGATGGCCTTGACAAATTGCTGTGCTTCATCGGTTTTGGCGTAGTTGATGACCAAGGGAACCCTAGGGAGATCAGGATGCGATTTTGCCGTGGTCTGCAGGACGACCACGATCTCCCCGCTAGAAAGTTCTTTGCTCCAAGTCGCTTTGAGCGATTCCCAGGAATTGCAAATGCCTTGGACTTCGCCGCCGTCGAAGGCCAGCCGAACGTCGGCGGTGCCTTTGTAGCCGGAGACCAGTTGAAATGGAAAACCCATGGTTGCGGCGAGGACTTTCGGAATATCGTCCGTCGCCGATCCGGCGCCGACGCCGCCAAGTTTGATCGGTGTTTTGGCGGCGAGCAGTTGTTCGACCGTTGTAATTCCCGTTGACTTGGCTACCCCTAGCACATAATTGTCCTGCCCCGGGACACCGATGAATTCGAACTTGCGGGAATCGAACTCAACTCCCGGCTTGCCGAGCAGTTGTTGAAGAAATAGCCCGCCGATGAAATGGCCGACGGTCAAGCCGTCGGGTTTGGCGATCTTGTACATGTAATTCGCCGAGATCAAAAAACCGGCTCCGGGCATGTTATCGACGACGAGAGTAGGATTGCCGGGGATATGTTTACCCATATGGCGTGCGATGGTGCGAGTGTAAGTGTCGTAACCGCCGCCGGCAGATGCGCCGACAATAATCCTGACGGTTTTGCCGCGGTAAAAATTGTCTTGACTATGGGCCGCGGTCCAATTCACCAGCAGCGTCATAAGAATGAAGAGCAATTGATTCATGCGCCGTTGCATAGGGGCTCCTCTCAGGAATGAAAAATGCCTGCGTCGAACATCTAATTCAAGATGTCTTTCAGCTGGCTTACGAGCGTTGGTTCCATTTTGAACAGTTGCAGAACGATTTTTTCGACCTCTTCGCCGGTCAAGGGATCGGTATCGAGACGGGATTTTTTCGCGTCGGCATTGAATTCGGCGTCTTTGAGAGTTTCGACAAAGGCTTTGCGCAGCAATTCGACGCGATCCTTCGGTGTGCCCGGCGCGACCGCGTAGGGACGGGTGATGGCGGCGGGATCGTGGCCGCCAAACTTGAGCAACAATTTGGCGTTTTCCGTCGTAGCGAAGTCGATGGCGTTAGGAACCTTCGGGAGCTCGCGATGGACTTTGGGGTTCACCTGCAGCACGACGAAGACATTGCCGGAATCGAGTCCTTGGCGCCAGATCGATTTGATCGACTCCCACTGCCAGCAGCCGCCGGCAACTTCACCGGCTTCCGCCGCCAGTCGAACTTCCGATGTACCTTTGTAGCCGGCAACCAGCTGGATCGGTAGTTTGAGCGCGGCAATCAGAAGCTTCGCGGTATTGTAAGTCGTATCGCCCGGCGCGACGCCGCCGAGTTTCACCGGCGCCTTGGCGTTTTTCAGCGCGTCGAAAGTGGTGATGCCACTGGCTTTAGTAAATGCGCACGCGACGTTATCCTGGGTCGGGATGCCAATATACTCAAACTTCCGCGCGTCGAACTCGATGCCGGGCTTGCCGATAATTTGATTGATGACCTGGTTGCCGTGAAAGTTGAGAATGGTCAGGCCATCGGGTTTGGCCACCTTATATACATGATTGGCGGCGACGAGACTGGCGGCACCGGTCATATTCTCGACGACGATGGCCGGATTGCCGGGAATATGCTTGCCCAGATGTCGTCCGATCAAACGCGAATAAGTATCAAAACCGCCGCCGGCGGAAAAGCCGACGATCAACCGGATGGTCTTGCCTTCATAAAACGGCGCGGCGGCATGAACCGGAAAAACCAACGCGAAACTTATCGCGGATAACAAACAAAATTCTTTGAACCACTTCGACATGTCGAGCCCCTTGCGCAGGTCGAGTGCAATTTGCAGGCCATTAACCACAAAATTTCCCGTTGAGTCAACGGTCGCGCAACATTTCTGCGCGAAGCTCGACTTCCCAGGCACGGCTGCCGTCAGGCAACCATTGGCAGTGAAGATCGCGAATCTCACCTGGGCGAGTAAAGCGCGGCAATTCTTCCAGCGCGGCTTTTAGAATTGTTTCGCCGCGTGCGCGATCGTGCGGCGGACCGAAGGTGCGTGCCACCGGATGATCGACGAAGGCAGCACGCGGCGGGGTGACTCGGCTCATGATGTCGTAGGCAGTGCCGATCACCAGTGTGGCGATGCCGCTGGCTTCGATCACGTGAGCGATGAGACCGACGGTCTCGTGGCAGAAGGGTCAGTACGGCACAAGCAGCGCGAGATCGACTTGGGCGGCAAGCAGCTTCTCAGCGATCGCCGGCGCCAATTCGTTTTCAATTCTTTTGTGCTCGCGTACGCCGCCCATGAACGAATAATGTCGCCGGTGCAAGGCTGCCGACGATTCCCCGCTCAACTAAACATGCCAACGCCGTGCGTGGAAAAACGATTTCCGGATCCTGCTTCGGCACGGTGCCGATACCGGAATGATGGTCGATGGTAATCCGTCCCGCGCTCGGATTGGACGAAACCTCGCGGTAACTCAAATCCTCGCGCGGAACGAATGGTTTTTGCTGATCGAGCCGCAAAGCCGCGCTGCTCAATAACGCAACGCGCGAGCGGTTCACGGCTTTGATTGCCGCCTGCCAAGCCGGCTTCGACGGCGCCGCGAGAACACGCGGCGGTTTCGGCGCAGAGTTTTTTTCCATGACGGGAAGATATTCAAAGGGCATCGTCCTACAACCTCGATCCTTTTTGTTTACCTTGAATTCAAATCACGATCGATATTGAAATTGTATTGCGTCGTCGCATAGCGACACTGATTCAGGATCAAAGTTTCCGGGTAAGAATATTTTTCCGTGCAGATTTGTTCCCTGCGTCGTAAATGCGTACAAAAATATAATGCGGCAAAACAAATCATTGGAGGTCACGCCTACAAGAAAGAAATTTTCTGAATGATTGTCCTTCGGTTGTGAACGCTGCCACCTTTCATATCAGGTGGTGAGAATCTAAGCGAGCTTGTCTTCGACCTGCTATGCAGCGAACTTTCGGCGAGACCCTATTAACGTCGTATTCACGATAAGTATGTGAGCTCTTGGTTGGGAAAACAAATTCATTTCACACACCCCAACGCGTGCGATTATTTTTTCATCGCTGCCCAAAACGTAGCCAATAAATTTTCTCCGCAGGTTGTGTCGGGCGACCTTTTGCGATGAGTGCGCGACGTGGAGGGATCGCTGGCACATGCTTTGCGCCACTCGGTGTTTTTCCATTTACGAACAGCAGCGAATCCTTAACGAGGAGTAAATTATTTTCTTCACGTGTTGGACTGGTATTTTCCGTGTTCTCGGTTGCGTGATTCGCCCGCATGTCAGACAAGCCATACTGTCGCGAAACTAAAATGAGCAGAGATTTAGCCCCAAAGCTTGTCCTCGAGCGCATGCCAAGGAACTTTAACCGCGGAACGATCGCAAAGAAATGGCGGGCGGATTTTCCAACGCGCCCTAGGCGACGCAAAATAATTTGCGCGACGACTTTGAACGCTGTGGAAGTCAAGCGGCGCAATCTGCGAGGTTCGTGCTTCGGCGAGCCAGATCAAGCAGCGAATGTCGAGCGGTGCAAGCGAATTTTCCCTGCTGACGATCTCGGCGCCATGGCTGCGATCAGCCAACCGAGGAAAAAAACTTCTCGAACGGATGCGGGCAAAGATAAAAAATCGGCGCGGCCCGAATCCTCTCGATGTTAAAGGAACTCAGGTCAATTTTGTTCCGATGAGTACGTAATTGAACAATGAGATGGAGAAGGCGGTGGATAACAGCCAATCGACCGCTTCATAGGGCCATTATACGTTAAAAATAACTGTCACCTAAAATTAATCATCGATGTAATCGGCGATGCTTCAGAAGCAATCAGAGGCAATCAGAGGAAAGCTGGACGGCAGACTCCGTGAAGTTTTGTCACCTGTCGGCATTAAATGTCGTGGTGGCATGTCGATTGCGCTTCAAAGTCGTTTTTGGCGAAAAAAAGTAATGAGAGGATAATGTCTTCCATTTGGCTCGTTATGAATAAATTTCTGATCAAGGCGCTGCAAAGAGATGACGTTCACGATGGAGAAATTCTGTCGGACGCGGGCTTCTTTGGGGTCAGGTCTATACCGATGGGTTCGCGCTATCCCATGAAGAAAGAAAATTCACAGGTAAAAAGGTCATATGCCCCGATGGCAGCCGTAACGCTGCCCACGGCGAGCGGATTGTATCGGCAACTGTCTATCGGATTCTTGCCGGTCTTTTTGTCGTCCTTCAGGGATGCTCCGCCGTGCCAGCCAATCCGCCTATGGAAAAAGCGCACCTCGAGAAAGCCGACGTGATCGAGCCGAGCGCGGCCAAGGAAAACGACAACAGTGATGCGCTACGATTGGCGCGTCTCTGGGAGCAGCGAAAAAAAGAAGAGGTCGGCGGTGATTACGCGATAGGTCCCGGGGACGTCCTCGAGGTCAACGTCGCGGGGATGGAGGAAATCAAAAACCTATCGGAACGCGTCACCGGCGAAGGGACGATCGCTTTGCCCTTCGTCGGAGTCATCCAAGTGAACGGCATGACCGATAAGACGCTCAGGGCGGAGATTCGTCGCCAGCTCGAAACCAATTACATGCACCAACCGCAGGTGAGTTTGTTCGTCAAAGAGTTTCGCAGCCGGCAGGTCGCCGTCATCGGCGCCGTGCAGAAACCCGGTCTGTACAGCCTGGCCAGTTCGTCGGACACGGTGTTGAGCATGATCTCTCAGGCGGGAGGCCTGACGGCCGGCGCCTCGGAGCGCATCCTGTTTATTCCGGCGGATCCGGCGGAGCCGGACAAGGCGAAGGAACTTGCCGGCGCTCTGCCCGCTGTGTTGATCAAGCAAGACCCCGCGCCGCTGATTCTCAAAGACGTTGAACCGATCGTGATTAATCTTGCCCTGATCAACCGCGGCGGCAATGAGAGTTATCTTTCCCTGCCGGCGCGGCCCGGCGATGTCATCATGGTCCCCGGCGGCGGCGACGTTCTGGTGCAAGGCTGGGTCGAAAAGCCTGGCTCCTACAAGCTCACTTCGGGGCTGACCATCCTAGGCGTGGTGGCGGCGGCGGGAGGCGCCATGTATGCCGGCGACACCAGCTCGATCAGGCTCATACGCACCAACAAGCAGGGACAAAAAATTATCTTCAAAGCGGATCTGGACGCGATTACCAATGGGCGGGAGCCCGATCTGGTGCTGCGGGAGGGCGACGTGATCGATGTCGCGTCTTCCGGTCCGAGGGCGGTCGCCTACGGCGTTTATCGTTTCTTCACAACCATCATGCGTGTCGGCGCCAGTGTTCCTATACCCCTGGGAAGATAGAGCGACGAGCTATTATGAACGACCTTTCTCCCTACGTCACAAAGAGTCCCATTTCTCGTCAGCAGGAATATCCAGTGGCCGCGCCCGGGGGCGTGCCCATCGATCTCCAGCAAGCGGCCGGCTTGCGCGATTACTGGCTAGTCATTCGGAAGCACAAAGGGATTATCGCGACCTGTTTTTTTAGCGCGCTGATTGTCGCCGCAGCGGTCGTTTTCACGACCACGCCGATGTACATCGCACGGACCACGCTCCTCATCGAACGCAAAGAGCCCCAGGTCGTCGACGTTAAAAACGTGCTCTCCGAATCGCTGGACTCCGCGTCCAATCAATCTCGACTATTACAAGACCCAGTATGAGCTGCTAAAGAGCCGTAGCCTAGCAGCGCAAACCATCCGAGATCAGGGACTGGATAAAAGCGTTGTTCTTACCGGGAACGGCGATCAAGACGGTTTTCTAAGCGTGCTTCGCGAGTTTCAGTCTGAAGCTTTCGCATGGGTCAATTCGTTTTTTCCCGCTCGCGCCCGCAACCGCCAAGCGACAAGATCTCTCGGGAATAAAAGCTGAAATCGTCGACGCCTATCAAGGTATGTTGAACGTGGAGCCTGTCCTGGGCACCCGCCTGGTTAATATCGCCTTCAATTCTCCCGATCCTGAGTTTTCGGCGCGGGCGGCCAATGCTCATGCCGATGCCTATATCCGGCAGGGACTGGCGTTGCGCAGCCAGGCCAATCAGGAAGCCGAAAAATTTCTCGAAGAAAAGCTCGGAGAACTAAAAAAACGAGTCGAAGAGGCTGAGGCAAGTCTTAATGTTTACCGCCGGGAGAAGGGCATCATTTCCCTCGATGACAAAGAGAACATCGTGGTGGAGCGCCTGGCGGATTTGAATAGACGACTCACGGAAGCCGAGGCCGAACGGATCGGGCTTGAAGCTCATGTGCGGTTGATTCGAAAAAGAGACTACGATTCGCTGCCCGCGGTCATTGCCAGTCCTCTCGTTTCAGCGCTCAAGACACAACTCACCAGCCTGCAGGGAGAGTATGCGAATCTTTCCGCCCAGTTTAAGGAAGGTTACCCGCGCGTCGCCAAGGTGAAGGCGAGTCTCGAGGAGACTCAGCTGCGCTTGCAGCAGGAGATCAAAAAGATCGTCGCGGGGATCGAGTCCTCCTATCTCGCCGCGACGGAAAGGAGCAAGAGCTGCGCGGGAAAATGGAGCAGCAGAAAGCCGCGACCCTGCAATTGAAAGATGCCTCGGTCGGTTATGCCGTTTTGGCCCGCGAAGTCGAAACCAATCGCCAGCTCTATAAAAGCGTGCTCGAGCGCATGAAGGAAGTCGGCGTGGCGGCGCAGCTGCGGGCCTCGAACATTTACGTGATCGACAAGGCGGAAACCCCGATCATCCCGGCAACGCCCAAGAAGAAGCTCATTCTTGCACTGGCTGCCCTCTTGGGATTGATGGGCGGTTTGGGCCTGGCGCTTTTATTGGAGCATCTTGACGACACCATCAAGACTCGGGAAGACGCCGAGCGCTATCTTTCTCTGCCGAGCCTGGGACTGGTGCCGAGTTTTCCCGGCTCCGACCGGCGCTTTCTGGAGCGCGTTGCGGTCATCGGCCGGGGCGCGGCGCATCAGCACGCCAATGGCGCCAGCGGCTCTGTAAACGGAAACGGTTTTTATCCCTACGCCCCTGACGACAAACGCGGCGTGTCCTTTGAATCCTTGGGCGTGGTCAGCGAAGCCTACCGCACGTTGCGCACCGGCATATTGCTGTCTCAGGCGGAACAGCCGCCGAAGACGGTTCTCTTTACCAGCGCCGTTCATGGCGAAGGAAAAACCGCGACGGTGGTCAACAGCGCGGTGAGTTTCGCCCGCATGGGCGCCAGAGTTTTGCTGATCGACGCGGATCTCCGCCGTCCTGCTTGCCACCAAATCCTGGGGATGAGAAGAGGTCTTGGGATTGCCGAGCTTCTCAGCGGACACATCAAGCCAAGTTGGGCGATTCAGCCCACCCACGTGGATAATCTTTTCTTCGTCAGCAGCGGCTCCAGCGACGTCGATCCGACGGAATTTATCGGCTCGGCGAAGATGCGCGAGATTCTCTCGCTGGTCCGCCAGCCCTATGATTACGTGATGATTGATTCCCCGCCGGTGATGGCGGTGAGCGATGCGCTGTTGCTGTCCACCATGGTGGACGGAGTCGTGGTGGTCATCGGAAGTCGAGGGACGTCGCGAGATATCGTGCGCCACGCCTGCTCGCGCCTGCGCCACGCCCAGGCAAACATATTGGGGACCATGATCAATCGCGTAAATATCAAGGACAATGGTTATTCCGAGAACTATTACGGTTCGTACGCCCAAGCCGAAGGCGAGCCAGTAGGATGAAATAATTTTGGCGACTTTAGACCGGGGTCGCCCGGTTAAACAAGCACCGGCGTTTTATCGGCTCGGCGCCGCGCTTATTACGGCATCAACGACCAGGAGGAAGAATGCGTTATCTGATCACCGGAGGAGCAGGTTTTATCGGTTCGCATCTGGCGGAAAGGCTGCTTCGGCAAGGCCACGAGGTCGTGATCCTCGATGATCTTTGCACCGGCTCGATCCACAATATCGAGCCTCTAAAGCATCAGACGGGGTTTCAGTTATGTCATCGACTCGATTTTCAACCGGCCGTTGCTCGCCGAGCTGATCGACGACTGCGACGCGGTTTTCCATCTCGCGGCTTCGGTCGGCGTCCGACTCATCGTCGAAAGTCCGGTGCGCACGATCGAAACCAACGTCAAGGGAACCGAGGGCGTGCTCGAGTTCGCCAACAAGAAGAGAAAGAAAGTCCTGATCGCCAGCACTTCCGAGGTGTACGGCAAGTCCACCAAAATTCCTTTTTCTGAAGACGACGACCTGGTCATGGGTCCGCACATCGAAGGGGAGATGGAGTTACGCCTGCTCCAAGGCGATCGACGAATTTCTGGCCCTGGCCTATTGGAAGGAGAAAGGTCTGCCGGTGGTGATCGTGCGGCTTTTCAACACCGTCGGGCCGCGCCAGACCGGCCGCTACGGCATGGTGCTGCCGAGTTTTGTGCAGGCGGCGCTCAGCGGCCAACCGATCACAGTTTTCGGCGACGGCAAGCAGTCACGCTGTTTTTGCCATGTGAGCGACACCGTGGGCGCGCTGGCCCAGCTGATCGAGCATCCCGACGCTGTCGGCCAAATATTCAATATCGGCGGCGAAGAAGAGATCAGCATCGAAGATCTCGCCCGTCTGGTGAAATCCATGACCGGCAGCGCTTCACCGATCCGCGACATTCCTTATGAAGAGGCATACGAAGAAGGATTTGAAGATATGCACAGGCGCGTGCCCGATATCAGCAAAGTTCGAAATCTAGTGAATTTTCACACGACCCATAATACGCGCCAGATTGTTCAAAGCGTCATCGACGGCTTCGGCGCGCCGCTCAAACCGCGCCGTCCCGGCAGAGTCGGCAAAGAGCGGAAGGTTACGGAAGTCAGAATCTAGCTGTTTAAAGCAACGATAAGCGGGGCGCTTTTATGAATTCGGCATGGGCGATCAGTTATACTTCTTCTGGTACCGGGAACTTCGTTCTTGGTGACGCTCCTGTGCGTGCCATTGGTGAAGCGCCTGGCAACTCGGTGGGGTTGCACGGCGCTGCCGAGGAAAGAAAGATGGCATACCCGTCCTACCCCAACCATCGGCGGGCTCGCGATCTTTCTGGGTTTTGTACCGCCGGTTTTGTTGCTGTCGCCCAATTTGTCATCGCTATTGCCATTTTTCATCATCGCCACGCAGATGTTCGTCGTGGGTATTTACGATGATCGTACGCCGGATCAACCCCGCAACCAAGCTCATCGGCCAGATCATCAGTGCGGCCACCGCGATCTTCTTCGGTTATTCTCTACACTTTTTTACCTGGGCGCCGCTCGATGCTCTTTTGACCGCTATCTGGATCGTCGGACTGACCAACTCGCTTAACCTGCTCGATAACATGGACGGCTTGGCCGGCGGTATCGCATTGATCGCGGCCCTCTATCTCGGGTTTCTGTTTACCTACCAAGGCGACGCGCAGCACGTGGTCTTGGCTCTGGCGCTCGCCGGCGCTCTGGGCGGGCTTCTTATGTCATAACTTTCATCCCGCTTCGATTTTTATGGGCGATGCCGGCAGTCTTTTTCTTGGCGCGGCGCTCAGCCTGCTCACGATGCACGCCAACGGGCAGGCCTCCAACATTCTTTCCCTGGTCGCCATACCAACCTGTATCTTGCTCGTGCCCATTCTGGATACCACACTCGTGACCGTGACGCGTTTGCTGCGCGGCCAGCGCATTTCTCAAGGCGGCCGAGACCATGCATCGCACCGATTGGTCATTCTGGGTTTGAGCGAGCCTCAGGCGGTACTGCTGCTTTATGTGATGGCGATCATCGCCGGGGCCAGCGCGGTTTTGATCAAAGGCTTCTCCTACACTCTCAGTCTGGTCTTCCTGCCGCTGGTGCTGCTGTCGTTTACGCTCTTTACCGCTTATCTCGCCCAGGCGGAGGTTGTTTCAGAGGAGGAAGGAAGAAAAAAACAGGCGGAGAAAAAGCTCACCGTGGTGCTGGTCACGCTTACTTATAAGCGCCGGCTGCTGGAAGTCATGCTCGATTTTTTCGTCATCGCCTTCGCTTATTATCTGGCTTTTGCCTTGCGCTTTGAATTTTCTTTGAGCGACTCTTTGATGAACCTGTATCTCACCTCGCTGCCCATCGCGGTGGCTGGTCACCTATTTGGGTCTTTTTCTCTTCGGTATCTATCGCGGCCTGTGGCGCTATACCGGTCTGGAAGATCTTGTGCGCATCGCCAAGGGCGTGGCCGCCGCCACCGTTCTGTCGATGACGGGGTTGATTTTTTTCTATCGCTTCGCCGGCTATTCGCGCATCGCTTTTGTCACGTATGGGGTGCTCTTGTTTCTCGGCGTGGCGGGCAGCCGGCTCTCTTTTCGCCTGTTTGGTCTCGCCGTCGCGCGGACCCGTAAGGAGAAAGTGCGGGTGTTGGTCTACGGCGCGGGCGACGGCGGAGAGGTGGTGTCCGCGAATGCCGCGCGAATTCCCACGTGGAATACCAGCCCATCGGTTTCCTGGACGATGATCCACGCAAAGAGGGACGCACCCTGGCAGGCCTGCGCATTTTGGGCGGCGCGGATAAGTTACCGGAAATCATCCGCCATGAAAAAGTGCGGGGTTGCATTATTTCGTCTCCGAAGATCTTGGCCAACGGGCACGCCGAACAGCTTCGCACGGTCTGCCAGGAAGAGGGACTGTGGATCAAGCAACTGCGCCTAGATTTCGTTGAGGAGGAGCGCTGAAAATCATGACTATCGGTTTGACCACAAAAGTGGCTGTCGTCGGTTTGGGGTACGTGGGTCTTCCCCTGGCGGCGGCTTTTAGCAAAGTTTTGCCGACGATCGGCTTCGATATTAATCGGAACCGTATCGCCGAGCTGAAAGAAGGCCTGGATCGCAACGGTGAGATGAGCCAAGCCGACTTGGCGGCGGCGCCGCTGGAGTTGACCGCCGACGCGTCGCAACTGCGGCGCGCCTCTCTGATCATCGTCGCCGTGCCGACTCCGGTGGACAAGGCCAAGCGGCCGGACCTCACCCCGCTGGTTGAGGCCAGCCGTCTGATCGCGAAGCAACTGACACCGGGAACCATCGTCGTGTATGAGTCGACGGTCTATCCGGGTTGCACTGAAGAGGTTTGCGTACCGATTCTGGAGCGCGAGTCCAACCTCAAAGCGGGGCGCGATTTCAAGGTCGGTTATTCGCCGGAACGCATCAACCCCGGTGACGCCGAGCATACTTTCGAAACCGTCATGAAAATCGTTTCGGGGCAGGACCCGGAAACCGCCGAGGTCTTGGCCCAGACCTACGGGCTCGTGATCAAGGCGGGAATCCACAGGGCGCCGAGCATCCGCGTCGCCGAAGCGGCAAAGATCATCGAAAACATCCAGCGCGACCTCAACATTGCGCTCATGAACGAATTGGCGGTGTTGTTTCACCGCATGGGCTTGGATACCGCCGCGGTTTTCCAAGCCGCGCGCAGCAAGTGGAACTTCTTGCCGTTCGAGCCGGGGCTGGTGGGCGGCCACTGCATACCCGTCGATCCCTATTATCTGACCCATAAAGCCCAGGAGATCGATTTTCATCCCGAAGTTATTCTCGCGGGACGGCGCATCAATGACTCCATGGGGCGCTACGTCGCCCACGAAACCATCCGGCTGTTGATCCACTCGGGCAAAGTCGTGCGCGGCGCCAAAGCGCTCGTCCTCGGCGGCGCGTTCAAGGAAAACGTCCCCGACGTGCGCAACACCCGGGTATCCGAATTGATGCGCGAACTCGAAGAGCATGGCATCGAAGTGGCGGTAGCCGATCCTTTGGTCCGCCCCAAAGACTTG
Source organism: uncultured delta proteobacterium (assembly GCA_963811315.1). Classification (GTDB taxonomy): domain Bacteria; phylum Desulfobacterota; class Binatia; order UBA9968; family UBA9968; genus DP-20. The sequence continues at coordinate 28,711 of CAWERH010000030.1, read as the reverse complement.
GCGCTCTTCAACGTCCGCGTCGTCGCCGATCCGTTCAGCGGAAACGAAAAATTCGACGCGGTCGTGTTGGCGGTGCCGCACAAGATCTTCCGCGACACAGCCGCGGAAGCGTACATCGAATTACTGGCAAACCATGACCACCCGGCCGTGTTCGTCGATATCAAAGGCGCGATGAGCGCGGTGCGCGCGAAGAAAGATTTGCTGTATTGGAGCCTCTAATGCGAGCGAAGCTTGCGTTCGCTTTTGTTCTGTTGGCCGTGGTCGGCCTCTATCAGTGCGCGCAGCCGCCAACGGCTGTGACTCCTCCCCCGGAATCAAAAGCTAAAAAGCTTATCTATTACGGCTGGGGATCTCCCGATACCATGTACGTGCGCGACCACTGGCGCGAGATGGAAGAGATGCCGTTTGACGGTGTCGGGATTGTCGTGCCTTTGGATCGCCGCGCATGGCAGCAGGGAAAGCGTGATACCGGGAATCAACTTGGCTGGCAACTTATGGGGAAAAAGGGTTTTCGGATAGAGGATTTCAGAGATACCATCGCAGACCTCAAGGCTGCGAATTGGCGCAAATTTACCGATAACTTTTTGCCCGTGGCCTTTTCCTCCTGTGTATCAGCACGCGGATTGAACTGGTTCGACGACCAACGATGGAGCGCAGTGGCGAACAATTTTGCAGTCTTGGCTCGAATCGCTGTGGAGGGAGGCATCAAGGGACTAATATTGGACCCTGAGCACTACGGCAAATGTGAGCTCTTCTACTACCCGGATCAGCAGCGGCAGCACGACGAGCCTTTCGAGGCATACAAGAAGATGGCCCGTCAGAGGGGCCGCGAGGTGATGACAGCCATTGGTGCTGCGATGCCTGAGGCCGTGCTCTTCTCACTTTTCGGCAACACCCTCCCTTTGAGTGAGTTGCGTCGTGACAGAAGCCTGAACGAGGTCAAATACGGACTTCTGCCCGCATTTTACGATGGTTTTCTGGAAGCAATGCCAGCCGGGAGTTACCTGGTTGACGGCTATGAATTCGGCTTCCCATTTAAAGAGCGCAAGCAATTTATCGATGGCTACCGGCGAATCTATCATGCGGCTCTCGCGCTCAGTACCGTGCCGGATCACTACCGGCAAAAAGTGAGAGCGGGGTTTGGTCTCTGGATCGATTACAAAAAAAATCCACGCTATTTGACTCCGGAAGAGTTTCAGCGAGCTGTAAGGGATGCTCTCGATGTTAGTGACAGGTACGTGTGGATTTACAGTCAAGGCCCTCGCTTCTTTCCCATTTCCGGCATCGACGGATCCTATATTAAAGCGATGTTGGACGCGCAACTTCGGGCACGATGACTCCTTGTATAAGCATCCTCGTTGTCACTGGCATTTTCCCGCCCGATATTGGCGGTCCCGCCAGCTATGTACCTGCTATCAGCACGGCGCTGGTGAAGCATGGGCACAAGGTCACAGTCGTAACTCTCAGTGATAGTATCGAACATGATGACCATCCCTATTCTTTCCGCGTACTGCGTATCCTGCGGAACGCCTTTAAGCCCTGGCGATTTGTGCTCGCCGTGTCTGCCATTCTGCGGAAAGGTCGACAAGCCCAAGTGCTTTACGTGAACGGACTTCAGTTGGAGGCGGTTATAGCAAACTTTTTCTTGCGCAAACCTCTAGTGCAGAAGATCGTGGGCGATTGGGCATGGGAACGCTCGACAAACAAGGGTTGGATAGAGGACAACTTCGAGGAATTTCAAGAGCGCCGCTACTGTTTGAAAGTTGAACTGCTTAAAATACTGCGGCGCTTTTGTGCCGGGCGAGCGGACGCCGTGATTGCTCCCAGCCAGTACCTGGCCCGTGTCGTTGCGGGTTGGGGAGTAGCTGAGGCTAAAATCATCGTGGTTTATAACTCCGTAGAGGTACCAGCCTTTATTCCAACCTCCGTTCCCTTATCCGCTCAATTGAAAGTTGTGACGGTGGGACGACTCGTACCGTGGAAGCAAGTCGATCATCTGATCGAATTGCTGGTTGATTGCGATGAGACCGGTTTGGTTATCGTGGGTGACGGGCCTGAGCGTGATCGCCTGGAAGAACTTGTGAGATCTCATCACTTGGTCGACCGGGTCTACTTTGCCGGTCAAAGAAGCAAGGAGGACACTTTCGCATTGATGGCCGCATGCGACCTGTTTGTTTTGAATTCCACGTATGAGGGATTTCCCCATGTGGTGCTCGAGGCTATGGCCGCTGGCTTGCCTGTGGTTGCCACCGCTGTAGGTGGAACACCGGAGTTGGTTCGTAGCGGTGAGAATGGATTGCTTGTTGAGCCCGGCGCTAAAGACAATCTCTTGGCAACTCTAATGAGTCTGGGCGCTTCTTCAAAAGTAAGACAGCGCTTAGCTGAAGGTGGGCGGCAGACGATTCAGCGGTTTCGACGTGAAGCAATGATCCAAAGAACCGAAGCCATTTTGAAATCCCACGCTGACTAAAAGACCCATACGAGCGACTTACTATGTCGATAAAAAAGAAAAACAATCAAAACAACCTTCGAGACTTTGTTCTATCTCGGGGGGTATTCGCGTGATTAACAAGAGGGGAAGACAAACATTCTGGTGGATGAGACATTAATGAAGTCCAACTTGCCGGCGCGATCGAGTCCCTTGTGCCCCACTTCGACGGCGACCGTCTAAATATCTCAACTCAATAGAAATATGTTGATGAAATCGTTATCCGTTCCCGGTCTTTGGGGAAATTTCCGAACGAAGGTTGTGGCGCGACGATTCGTGCGGGATGTAAGCGTCTTGATGGCTGCCAATTGTGTTAAAGCTGCCCTAAATTTTGTCCAGGGTATCCTGGTTGCCCGTTGGCTCGGACCTGAACTGTATGGGGTGGCGGCACTTGTGATGGTTTATCCTGGAATCATGCACACGTTCTTCGATGCCAGATCATCGGAGGCCTCAGTAAAATACATGACCGAGTTTCATGCGGCAGGAGAAGACAGCAAAGTGCTAGCCATGTGCAAGCTAGGCTACGTCCTGGATCTTATCATTGCTTCATTATCATTTCTCGTGGTTTCAGTCACAGCTTCTTGGGCTGCGCAGCAAATCGTCGGTCGACCGGATGCTGTCGGGCTCATTGTCATATCTGCTGCCGCATTTTTGCCGGGAGCACTAGTGGGGAGTTCATCCGCCGTTCTAACGATGCTAGGGCGATTTTCACTTGTTGCCTGGATCGAAGTCATAATCATGAGCATCCGAGTTGGGCTCGTACTAGGTCTGGTGCTCACGGGTTGGCAAGTGACGGGTATAGTGTGGGGGAATGTGCTCGCGACTACGGCCTCGGGGCTGATTTACGGCATTATCGCCGGGGTGCTCGTATCTCGAACCTGGGGAGCATCGCCATTGACCGCCAGCCTGCGAGATCTTAAAGGTTGCCGACGCGAGATAGTAAGGTTTTTGGCCTATAATGAACTTAGCGCGCTCGTGGGTATCATTCCTAAACAATTGGATCTGGTACTATTGGGTTATTTCCGCAATCCCCTAGAGGTTGGCTATTACAAACTGGCAAGGAATTTGGCCAGCCTCGTCACTTATTTAGTTGGCCCGTTGCAGAAAGTTGCCTATCCCAAGCTGATTCGAATGCTAGGGGCAAACGACACCCTGCTACTTAGGAAGAAAGTCCGATCCCTGGCGCTTTATGTGGGAACGCCATTAGGACTTACTGTGTTGGCTAGCGTCTTGATAGTACCGTTTGTCTTGGTGCGCGCTGTAGGGGACACCTATGCGCCAGCAATCCTTGCGGCACAACTTCTGATCGCGGGTTCAGCAGTTTGGCTCACCTTCTTCTGGTTGCGACCCCTGTACATGGCTCAAGGAAATATCCGGCAGTGGCTCAAGTGTAACAGCGTGGTGGCTGGATTGTCGCTGGTAGGATTTTTCACAATAATTCCCGTCTGGGGCTACGTTGGTCTATCGGCGTTGCAGGTCGGTATGCAGATTTTTGGCCATGGAATGGCGCTGACCCCGCTTTTACGAAGTGTTGATGTCGGGCATGCAAACCGGAATTTTTAGTAACCGAATTTGCCGAGTTTTGTAATGGCCGAAATTTGCGCTCACGGTTCAGTTGGCCAGGGACACTCAGTAGTTTGTTGTGACCTTCGATCGCAAGCCCTACCGAAGTACGGGTGTTGCAAAGTGTGTGGAAAAACTAGGCGCGGAGAAACAAGGGAAACTGTTAAGCCTTGAATTCCGTAGGAATCCTAGGAGCGATTGATGAGTACTGGCTGCGCAGTACAACAAGCGAGTCGGCGTCCAGTCCACCAAACGCTGAAATCTTAAGGAAGTGATGGAGAAGACATGCGCGTTGCTATTATCGGATTTGACCAAAGTATGCTTGACCAAAGGTTTGCAAAAGCTAGTGATACGCGGGAGCGGCACATCAAATATGCACGAACCTTACGCAATCACTATCCTAATGGAAGTATCGTCATCATCTTAAGAGTTCCTCCAGGGCATTCGGCTCAACAAGTAGAGATCGATGATGGACTTATCATACAGCCTGTTCCCAGCCGACGCGCCGTCTTCGCAATAAGAGCAATAATCACTCTCGAAAGAGCGTTTCGAAGACAGTCCTTCGATGTGGTAACCACCCAAACACCATTCGACGATGGCTTTGTCGGCGTCTATCTTAAATGGCGATTCCTTGTGCCATTCAATGTACAATTACACTCGAGTTTTTTTGACATACCTGAGTGGATAAGTGAACGACCATTTGTCTATCGTATTTTCAATGTCCTGGGAAAATGGGTGATTCATCGAGCTGATACCATCCGCGTGGTTAGCCGCGTTGAGAAAAAGCGGTTAGAGCAGCGCTTCTATAAGTTAAATGGCAAAATAGCTTGTTTACACCCTTTTATTAATGCCCATATCTTCAATGCACCTCTCGGCAACGAAGAGCTAGAACAGGTCCGAGTCAAATTGAGCGAGCGACAGATAGATGGAGGAGGTTCTTTTTTGCTCTATGTGGGACGCCTGGTGATTGAGAAGAACTTGCCGATACTTATCAAGGCATTTGCTTTGGTGAGTGAGAGGATGCCAAAAAGTCTTTTGGTTCTGGCGGGTGACGGACCGCTACGCGGTGAACTCACGGAAATTGCAAAGCAGTTGAAAATCGACGATCGCATCCTTTGGTTGGGCAATCTTCCTCTTCAATCGCTGCGCGCCTGGTATGCGACGGCATGCGCAACGGTGATGCCTTCTTTTCATGAGGGTCTCAACAAAGTCATCATCGAATCGTACCTAATGGGAACGCCGGTGATTAGCACTCCCTTTGATAGTGCGCTGGAGTTAATCCGAGATGGAGAGACCGGGTTTATCGCTCCCGACTTTACGAATCATGTGAGTTTGGCGGAAAAAGCGCTTGAGTTGCTGGCCAACCCCAAGGGGGCGAAAGAAATGGGGCAAAGAGGGAAAGAGCATGTAAGGAATTACTTGATACCCGAGAATCGCTATCTCGACCAACTCATAAATATTTGGCGTGAAACTGTGGAAAGGGGTCGGCCGGCGACCAAGCAGAGGGAGAATAATGAGAATGTGCAGGACTCCTGGTCCCGCTAAGTTTAAGATGGCTTTGAATTCTGAAGGTAGGTTTCAACATGAAAAGAGATCTTGGTCGTGATGGGTGGAAAGTCCAAGAAGGCAAAATCCATCCGTCAAAGTCTTTGAGCAAACCATTACGCGCTGAAGCTACGATGCGGTTGCTCATCTTCAATTTGGCGACGGATCTGGACAATCCTACACAGGGTTTTAACACGCGCTGGATTTGGGCGCTCGCCAAAAGAGTAGAGTTCATCAATGTGATTACGATGCGGGCGGGGCGCGTCGATGTACCTCGCAATGTGCGTGTTTATTCAGTTGGCAAGGAAAAGGGCTTTAGCGAGCCGCGCCGGGCTATGGAATTCTACCGGCATCTGTTTCGGATTTTACGTGAAGACCGCATTGATGTCTGCTTTTCACACATGATCCCGATTTTTAGCATTCTTGCTGCCCCTGTGTTAAAGGCAAAACGGATTCCCATTGTGACCTGGTATGCCCATCGACACGTGACAACCACTTTGAAAGTCGCGCACTATCTCTCGGATCAAATAGTTACCAGCGCGACAGCCTCTTATCGATACAAGCACGACAAATTGACCGTTGTCGGTCAGGGAATTGACAGCGACTTGTTTTCGCCAAACGGCACGCTATCTGACGATCCACCACTGCTCCTATCTGTAGGTCGCCTTTCACCCATAAAAGATCCCATGACATTAATTGAGGCAGTCTATCTCCTGCGACAACGTAGTTATAGCGTTCGCTGCGCGCTGGTCGGAGATGCCCCGGACCGGGATCGTCACTATGCGACAGCGGTGCGACAAAGGGTGCAAGCGCTAGATCTGCAAGACTCGGTACAATTCATTGGTGCCGTGCCCAACGAACAGGTCGTCAAGTGGTACAGGCGGTCCTTTGCTCATGTTAATTGTTCCCCATCGGATCATTCCTTGGACAAAGCCGTACTGGAAGCAATGGCGTGTGAGAAACCGAGCCTTTCGTCCACTCTAGGATTTAGAGAATCAATGGACAAATGGGCGGACTGGTTATTCTTTCGACATGGGGATGCGAAAGACTTGGCAGGGAAGATTGAACGGTTACTGCAACTCAGCGACGCGGAAAAACGGCCGATCGGAAACCATTTACGCCACGCTGTTATGACGCAACATAATTTAGAGGGGATGACGCAGCGCTTGCTTGCCCTTTTCGCAACAATGGGTCAGGACCAACAGTCGTATTCGGGTGGGATGTAACAGTGGAGGGTAAGATCATTGCGCGACTTTTGATCAATGATTTATTGCTGGCAATGGTCTTTTCCCCTACGGGATTTCTTGCACGGACAGGATCAAGACGCCATTTCTAACCACCAATGTGCACGGGCTTGAACTCGCGCTAAGAGAGGAAGCATGAATAGAACTATTGAATCTCGACCAAATCGATCGAGTCGTAACGCCACGGTTGCCTTATTGCGGCGTTCGATATCTGAGTTTCAAAAAACTAGACGCAATATACGGCGAATCCGCCATTTGGCTAAGTGGCATAAATTGAGGATCTTAGCGAGATCCCTCCTATCGGAAAAAGATTTGGTCAAATTGAAAGAACCATGGTCCGTTCATGAAACGCATCAAGGACTATCCGTTCGGCAGTATAAAGACTATGACCAATACGTCGCCCACCAACAGGCAAAACTAAAAATAGCAGAGCTAAGTCACTACGATTCCAAATTCGGGCTTGCATTGAGCGAAAGATTGCAGAACTACAGGTTCTTGGTGGGAACACGCGTGCTCTGCCTTGGCGCGAGAATGGGTACAGAAGTAAAGGCGTTCTTGGATCTAGGATGCTTCGCTGTCGGTATTGACGTAAATCCAGGGGAAGGCAATAGGTTCGTAGTGTATGGAGACTTCCACAAGGTGCAGTACCCCGCTTGCTCTGTTGATGTGATTTTTACTAACGCACTTGACCATGCTTTGTATGTCGACCAGGTTGTATCCGAAGCGAGCCGTATATTGGTAAAGCAAGGACGTTTTATCGTCGAGGCTGTGAAGGGTAGCGAAGAAGGCGAACAGCCTGGAGGCTTTGAGAGCTTATACTGGTCGAAGGTAGACAGTCTGATAGCGATTATCTCGAAGTCGGGATTCGAGCTTCAAAACCGGCAACCATTTGATTACCCGTGGAGAGGTGACCACTTGTGTTTCGTGAAACGAGATTAGTTAAGAAAGGCTAAAGTTAATGGGTAAATTCAATACGGGCTTGAAATATGTCTCAATGGGTCTGGGACTAGGGGCGGATGTCTATTCCAAGTGGGTTCTTGCCTCAATGCTCCCCCGTTTGCGGCTCCATAAGGCATTGGGCTTGAGCACTTCCAATGTCTACACTGCCACTGTCCAGCTAGAAGAATTAGAACGGACACTGTATTTCAGAGAGCAAGATATATTCACTTTTCGCGAGGTCTTATTCGGTGAGGGTTACCTGAGGCCAGACCTCCGTAAAAAGCCCTTGCGATGCATTGTTGACCTTGGAGCACACGTAGGATTAGCCGCAACCAGATTTGCCGCAGCTTTTCCACAAGCACGAGTTCACTGTTACGAACCTGATCCTGAGAACTTTCGGTTGTTGCAGTTGAACACCCAGGATGTGCCCAACATCTCCGTGCATCATGAGGCCGTAGGAACCGCCATCGGGAAAGCCAATTTTTATATTAATTCGGAGCGACACACGGCCAGCTCCTTAAAGCCTAACCAAAGCGAGGCGTGCAAGATAGCGGTGTGTAATGTTAAGCCGCTAGACGCAATCATCGAGGAAGTTGGCGGCGCCGTTGATCTTATCAAGTTTGATATTGAAGACCTCGAGTATCAAGTGTTCTCGCAATCTCAGCTTGTGCATCACGTCAACCGCCTCGTGGGTGAAATAAAAGCTCCACTAACAGAGATTGACCGCTTTCTCAGCTTGTTTCCGAGCCACACACCCGAAACGCGGCAAGCGGCAAAACATATGTACTACATCTACCTCAGCCATAGTGGTAGCCAAGTAGTCCGTAGCTGAAATATAAACCATGGCTGTACGGTTGATTTACATCGCTAACGCTCGTCTTCCGACGGAAAAGGCGCACGGCTATCAGATTTGCAAAATGTGCGAGGCTTTTGCGAAAAATGGTGTGGAGGTGGAGTTATGGCACCCATACCGATATCAGTCTGACACGAAACTTCGGGAGCAAAGTGTCTTCGATTACTACGGTATTCGCTCCAGTTTTAAGGTAAAGACTTTGTTCAACTGGGATGTGGTTCGGTTACAACAGTTTCTCCCGAAGAGCAAATTTACTTATCTTGGCTTTAGCCATACGCTCATTTGGGGATTGTATGCGGCGATGGCTGCGCGGAAAGCAAAAGCGGACCTTTACTTTACCCGTGACAGTACAATCGCTTATTGGCTTACGAGATTAGGCCTGCCCACGGTCTATGAAGCGCACGTAGTACCGAAACGAGCGCGCCGCATCATTCTCCGGCGCATTGCTCGGCATCCGGCATTGAGGCGTGTGGTCGTCCTGACGTCCTTTATCAAGGAGCAATTTGTGCAATTGGGCTTTCCTGACGACAAGATTGTTACTCTCCCGGACAGCGTTGATTTGTCGTTGTTTGCCGACTTGCCAAGTCCGAAAGAGTGCCGACAACGGTTGGGACTGCCAGAAGATCGACTGATCATCGGCTACATCGGCCGCTTCCGTACGATGGAGATGGAAAAGGGCATCCCCGAACTGGTACAAGCGATGGCATATTTGCCGTCACCTAATGGAAAAGAGCCACTTCTTTTGTGTGTGGGAGGACCGATGGATGCGGTGCCACCCTATCTAGATCTTGCACGCCGCCACAGTGTGCCGGAGGCTAAGCTCCGGTTCGTTGATCGTGTATCAAACAATGAAGTACCTCTCTGGATACGAGCGTTTGACCTAGCCGTGGCTCCTTTTCCTAACACTGAACATTACGCTTATTTTATGTCTCCTCTCAAAATTTTTGAGTATATGGCGGCGGCGGTTCCGATTGTGGCGAGCGATTTACCCTCGATCAGGGAGATCTTGCGGCATGGGGAAAATGCGTGGTTAGTGGAGCCCGGAAGTCCTAGTGCGTTGGCAGAAGGGATGCGCTCTTTATTCTGTGATCGCCTTCTTTTGGGTAAAATTGCAAAGGAAGCACAGCATGACGCCGAAAAATACACTTGGAAGCGTCGCGCGTCCGCCATTCTATATTATCCGAGTCACCAGCCATGATGACAAAAACTGAAAATACTCATTTTAGGGAGTCAGCGGAGTATCACAGCAGGTCTACAGGACCGATTACAACTTGGGTTAGCGTCATAGTTATTGCCTGCCTTGCAGCGTCCTGGCGAATCATGTGATTTCGTTGATTGACAACGGCCGGATGTTCGCTCTCTCGTGGGGTTCTGTAATCATGGCAGTGCCATTCGCTGTGGTTTGCTATTTCTTAGGAATCGCCACTATCTTTTATTTGTCTGACATTCCCCGCTCTATTTCGCTTTTCACTGCGGTCTTTGTACTGCGACTCATAATTGGATTTGTATTATCGGTTTTGTTTCAAGCCGATGATGAACTAATATTTCATTATGCAGGTATAGAACAGCCGTATGGAGTAATTTCCTGGAATGAAGGTAAAGGATACTACCATCTAGTAAGTATGCTGTATAGTGCGTTTGGGCCCAACTTACTCCTTCCCAAGGTGATGAATACGCTCATCGGCTCCCTGATTCCGTTCTTTTTGTACGATCTTAGCCGACGGGTTTTTAACGAGCCTAAAGCGGCATGGCGTAGCTTTTTGTTCGCCGCTTTTCTGCCACCGCTGGTACTTTTCTCGGCGCTAAACTTAAAGGAAATACTGACGGTGTTTTTATTAGTGCTTACCCTATGGTTACTTATTGTGCCTCGTCGCTCTACTGTATGGAAAATAGGCGCCGCAGTCTTTTCCTCGAGTATCCTATATTGGTTACGTGGCGCACCGTGGGCAGCTGTGGCGGTAGCAGGGGTTATTGCTTACCTTGTTCTGGGAGAAACCTGGGGTCTCAAGGGTATGCGAAAAAGGCGCGTCGTACCAGGTCTGTTGCTAGGCAGCTTGCTCGCACTCTTTGCATTGTCGTTTTTGAGCGAAACAATCCGCGAGCGAGTTGGTAGCCGCTTAACAGAGGAAACTTATTATAAGCAACGGTTTGAAGGTTCGTCAGCTACTGTCATGCAATTTGTCGATAAATCAAACACTTTTGCTCCCAAAAATCTAGGGGTTCTTTTTCTCCGAGGCCTCTACACACCATCCCCATTCCGTTTTCTGTTCGATTATAGTTTGAGCTCAATCATTGAAGCTTCCGTTATGATTGTGTGGTATCTATTATTCCCATTCGCTGTCGCTGGTTTTTTAGCTGAGCGCCATAAAGGTATCGTAGTTGCCTGTGGCGTTGTGGTCTCTGCCATTCTGGCGATCGTAAGTATGGGCGTGATGTTCGGTACGGATCCTTATCGTCATCGAATAGCCGCGATGGGCTTGGTCTTTACGCTTGCCGGTGGTGGTTTCCAAAATGGTATCTTTGCGCGGTTCCGATGGGTCTTCCGTCTTTGGTGGATTGGCGCGTTTCTGTTCACCGCAGTTTGGATAGTTTTCAGAGTCTAATGTTCGCTTGTGCGGCCCGGATTTACTCGGATGTTCTGCCCTTGAGTGTACTGTGATTAAGGTCCTTCATGTCATTAATACCCTCTCGGCAGGTGGTGCTGAGTTGCATCTATTGACTTTATGCCGGTATCAGAAGCGCCAAGGAGTAGAGCCGGTAGTAGCGTGCTTGCGCGAACACGTGAATGACAGTCGATCTTTAGTCTGCGATTTTGAAAATGATGGAATCCGGGTGGTGAGGTTACGCGCTCACAAACGACTCGGTCTGGGTTTTGTCGTCACAATGGCGCGGCTCCTTAGGCGCGAGCGACCGGCGATTTTCCACACGCATCTTCCACGCGCTGACTTCGGAGGTTTTTTTGCGCGTCTTGCGTGTCCCAATATCCCATGGGTCTGCTCTGTCCATGATCTTCATGACAAGTCCTGGTCGGCGCGCTGGCTGCTGCCGATCTTCAGCACGATCTGGGGCAAAGCGGACCGGGTCGTGGCCATTTCTCATGCCGTCAAGGATTGGCTGGTCACGGAGCGGCATATTCCAAACGAGAAAATCAAAGTCATCCATTACGGCATCGAGCCCGATTCTTTTTCCGAACCCAGGCATGATTTGAGAGAAAAATGGAACCTCAATGGCCATGCCGTCATCGGATCGGTGGGGCGTCTAGAGGAAAGAAAAGGTCACGACCGCTTGATTCAAGCGATGCCCGCTACGATCAAACGCCATGAAAATACCCGGCTGCTGATCGCCGGTCACGACCCGTTGGATTACGGCAAGAACCTGCAATCGTTGATTGATCATCTGAGTTTGAACAAGCATGTTCAGATCGTTGGCGTTCAGAACGATATCCCGTCGTTTTTCAATACTCTGGACGTGTTCGCGTTCGCCTCGCGTTCAGAAGGTTTCGGACAGGTGATGATCGAAGCGATGGCGGCGGCCAAGCCCGTCGTTGCAAGTAATATTGCGCCGCTCAATGAGATCGTTGAAGACGGCAAGACTGGATTGTTGGTCGATCCCGACAATCCGGAGGCTATTGCCGAGGCTATCGGTTGGCTGCTCGATCATCCCGGCGAAGCGCGGCAAATGGGCAAGAATGGCCAGGAACGGGTCTATCGCTATTTTTCCGCGCAGAGAATGACGGATGAGACGCTATCGCTTTACCGCTCGATCTTGTGAGCATGACATCATGAACGACCTGACCGACCCATCACGACCGATCAAGGTCTTGCGAATCATCGGCAGGCTCAATGTCGGCGGTCCGGCGATTCACGTTGTCAATCTTTGCACCAGTTTGGATCCTTCCCGTTACCGGCAGAAACTTGTGATCGGCTCCGAAAGCGCGGAAGAGGGATCGATGCTGGACTATGCCTTGGATCGAGGCTTAAAGCCCGATTGCCTTCCCGAAATGGTGACGGCGTTCAGCCTGGCGCCGCGCGACGCCAAAGCTTTGATGAAGCTTTTTGCCCTTATCAGGCGCGAGCGGCCGGATATCGTGCACACACATACCGCGAAGGCAGGATTTCTTGGGCGCATCGCTGCCCGAGCCGCCGGCGTTCGCGTCATCGTGCATACTTATCATGGCCACGTGCTGCACGGTTACTATGGACCAGTGAGGAATTGGCTCTTGCGCCGCATGGAACGATCGCTCGGCTGGATAAGCAGCGGACTGATCGCCGTCAGCGAACAAGTCAAAAACGATCTGGTCGACTACGGTATCGCCGATGCCGAGAAAATTTCCGTCGTCCCGCTGGGATTTAACCTCGATCCGTTTTTGAATTCCGCCGTGTTGCGCGGCGAGTTCAAGCGTGAAATACGCCTGCAACCGGAGCATCAACTCATCGGTATCGTCGGTCGGCTATTTCCGGTTAAAAATCATCGACTTTTTCTGCGCGCCGCAGCACTCGTCTCGTCGCAAGTTCCCATGGCGCGATTTGTCATCGTCGGCGACGGGATTCTCCGCGCCAGCCTGGAACAGCAGGCGCGAGAACTGGGCATGTCCGATCGGGTCTTGTTTACGGGATGGCGCCGAGATCTGCCGCGCATTTACGCCGATCTCGATGTCTTGGCCGTTTCGTCGGATAACGAAGGCACACCTGTCTCGGCGATTGAAGCGATGGCGTCCGGCTGTCCTGTCGTGGCGACCCGAGTTGGTGGATTACCGGATCTAATCAATGACCATAAGACAGGGCTTTTGGTTCCGCCACGGGATGCCGAAGCGCTCGCAAGCGCAGTGCTCGATTTACTCCATAATCCACCGACGGCGCGGGAGTTAGGTCACAATGCGCGGGAGTTCGTTCGGCGGCGCTTCACGGTAGAACGTCTGATCACTGATGTGGATCGTCTTTATAGCAAACTACTGCAGGAAAAGGACGCTGACGCTTCAGCAACTGAAAGGTTGGCCGCACGAGGTTGATTAATATGGACCAGCTTTGCCTAATTCACCCTAATCCGAGGATAAGAATCCATGCTCTCATGTGCAGAAAGATTGTCGCCGCCCTTGTCATTCTGGGATGGATCAGTCTTTCCGGGTTTGACGTACTTGAGGATCTCGATGAGTTTCCTAGCGAAGCTGCGGTCTCGAAAAGCCTCCCGGGCAATAGCCCCATCGCAAAGCGCAGTATCTCGGTACATCTCGCTAACAACATGGTCGAGTTGGCATATCGCAAACAGCCGCTCGATATAGCCTTCCATAGTTTTGCTCCAACTGTTGTTGATTTCGCATTCGTTCTTCAGTCCCGGCGACATTCTCCACTCCACAAGCTCTTTCGTGTCCTTCTGATTTAGCCTCTCACGTTTCTTTCCCAGAATTTCGCCCATCACATCATCAGCGTCGTAACCAGCGTTAGCTTTCGCGTAGGACGCCCGTTCACTGACGTGGATCGTCTTTATAGCAAACTGATGCAGGAGCCTAAAACGCACATTGACGGAGTAACCAATGGAATTGGGATTCGAGACGATCGGTAATGCGACCTTAATTTGTTACGATAAAACTCCGATTCTTGTCACAGACCCGTGGATCGTCGGCAGCGCCTACTTTGGCAGTTGGAGCTTATCCCATGAAATTCCGCAAGAGCAGATCGATGCGATCGAGAGATGCGAATATGTATGGATTTCGCATGGTCACCCCGATCATATGAGCGGTGAGTCAGTGGAGCTGCTAAGGGACAAGAAGTTCCTTATACCAGATCATGCCGGAAGCAGAATTGCCTCCGGCATGCAGAAAGAGGGTTTCAACGTTTCGATTTTGCAAGATCGAGTGTGGACGAGCTTATCCTCCCGGATGCGTATTCTCTCCATCGCGGACTATAACCAGGATGCCATTCTACTTGTAGATATCAACGGAACACTGGTGGTTAATTTGAATGACGCGAGTGACCGTGGTTGGCGTTACTTTGTTAAAACCGCAATCAGGAATTATAAGGACACGTTTCTTCTCAGACTATTCGGTTATGGCGATTCGGATATGATCAATTATTTCGACGAAGCAGGGGTTCGAATAGAACCATCGGCAGCGAGAAAGTTTCCCCTAGGAAGAAGTATTGCCAATGCCGCAGAGGCATATGGAGTTAAGTATGTTATTCCATTTAGCTCCATGCACCGATATCGGAGAGCAGATAGTATTTGGGCCAATCAATATGTAGCTCGTCTTGAAGATTACAGCATTGGTTTTACCTCCAAACGATGTGAACTCCTACCTGCTTTTATGCGTTATGATTGTGTGAAAAAGCAGTTTACGGAGATTGAGCCCAAAAAGAATCCAGATATGGTCATTGATCCGAAGATGTTCGGGGATGATTGGTCGGAAGGGCTCGATGAGGATGACTTCCACAAAATAGATGCTTATTTCAGATCGATTTCACATATTTCAGGAAAACTTTTCTTTTATAAATTTCAGGGTCGGTGGCAAAGATCACCGGTTAAATTTCAAAAATGGAAATTCAAAAATAGGAATGACATTTGAAGTGCCGCGAAATTCATTGATGCAAGCCGTTCAATTTGAAATATTTGATGATCTTTTGATTGGAAACTTTATGAAAACAAGATTGGAAGGGAAATGGCCATATACAGGTCTTTGTCCAGATTTCACGCCTTATGTTGCAAAATATGCCGATAACGGTCGTGCAAAAACACGCGAAGAACTGGAAAGGTATTTTTGCGAATACCAGAAACGAGCGCCACTAGATTATCTGCGCCATCGTATCAAGTCCCGGTTATTGGAAACCGCACGCCCCCACGTTAAGGCAAACCGAACGCTGTATCAATTTGCCCGTAGGACATTCTCGTGGAGTTAGGATGAAGTAGGATTGGGATTTTTGTGTCGCCAGCAAAAAACTTTTTATTGTTATGGGCAGCGACTCGAGCGCCAACGCTCTGAGGTAGACTTTGAAGGCTGATATCAGAGCCTCGAAATCCCGCACTCGGTTCGAGCGGCCGTTGCCATCGAGAGCAAAATTCCAGAGGCCCTGCTTGGTAACGATTTGACCGTCAACCTCCTTGGGCTGCGACCCTGTCATGGGCGAAGCCAGTAAAGCGCTCAAGCCAATGAGCAGAAACCAGAGCGAATGTTTTGAATACTTTGTTTCACCGCATGTCTTCGTATGGAGGACGGGTTTTCCAACCCGCCTTGGGTAATCGCCAAAAAACGAGAGGAGCATGGTCTCCCGTGCTCCTCTCGTAATTCTCGCTAGGCTAGCTTCACAGCGTCGTGGTGTTTACCATTTGCCCACCACCGGAAGATCGCCTTTCTGACCGAACGGGCCTACGCAAGCGTCGATAATACAATCCTGCCATATGCCGTCACCGCTGATGTCCAAATACCATACTGAGTTGCTCGGTCGATAAACGCCGATCCTAATTTTGCCCGTGCCGTCCCAGTCGCCCACCACCGCGATATCGCCAAGCGTTCCGAAAGGACCCAGTAAGGCATCTGTCGTCGAGCCATCCCACTTACCATTGCCGTTAAGATCGAGATACCATGTCTTGTTTCTTGGGCGAAAGAGGCCGGTCATTTCTTCACCTGTGCCCTTCCAGTCGCCGACTATCGGCAGATCCCCAAGCTCGCCGAAATTTCTACATTGATCGATGCTGCATTGATCCAGGCGGCCGTCACCATCGACATCAAAATTCCAGACGCCCTTCTTGGTAACGTTTTTACCGTTCACCAGGGTCGTTAATTGCGGATGAAATATTCCGAGCACAAGTTTCTCGGAAGTCATTTCCTTTACGACCGGAAGACTGCCGGGATGATTGTTAGTCGTGACGCAACTGTCGCCGCCGGATCCGCAATCGTCCCATATGCCATTGCCGTTATCGAGATGCCAGTTGCCTGTGTTGGGTTCGAAGACTCCGATGCTGGTGTGACCAGTGCCATCCCAGTCCCCGACGACGGGGAGCATCGCGTTACTGCCATAGTTTGTTACACAGGTATCGTCGATGCATCCGTCGAAAAACCCATTGCCATTGAAATCGAGAAACCATTGGCCTGTACTGGGACGGAATACGCCGATCTTGGCAGTCAAAGGATTTTGGCTATCTATACGTCGCGGTACAGCTTCTGCTCGCACTCATGCTTACGTTGATTGTTGCGGTGGTGGCACTGCAGCCGGTGCCGGTCCAGCTGACAAACGTGGAGTTTGTCGCAGGGGCTGCGGTGAGCGCTACGGTCGCGCCGCTGGTGTAAGAACCAGAGCAAGTAGAGCCACAGTTTATGCCCGCGGGACTACTGGTCATGGTGCCGCTGCCGGTGCCCGCATTGGCGACGGCCAGAGTGAATAGCTTGTAGGTTGAAAGTTGCGGTGCAGTTGCTGTTGGCCTTCATTGTTACCGTAACTGCGGCCGTGGTCGCGGTGCAGCCCGTTCCCGCCCAGGCGGCGAAGACAGAACCGGTTGCCGGCGCGGCTGTTAATGTTACCGCAGTACCGCTGTTGAAAGTTCCTGAGCAGTTGGTCGTGCAATTGATGCCTGCAGGAGAACTGGTCATGGTGCCGCCGCCGGTTCCTGCTTTGGTTCGAAGATTAAAGTGACAACGGGTGTAGATTGAAAGTTGCGGTGCAGTTGCTGTTGGCACCTAAAGTGACGGTGACCGCAGGCGTGGTCGCGGCGCAGCCCGTGCCCGCCCAGGCGGCGAAGACAGAGCCGGTTGCCGGTGCTGCCGTTAATGTTACCGCAGTGCCGCTATTGAAAGTTCCTGAGCAGGTAGTCGTGCAATTGATCCCTGCAGGAGAACTGGTCATGGCGCCGCTGCCGGTTCCCGCTTTATCACCGCGAGAGTGAAAGTCTGTACTGCCGGAGCTGCCGCAGACTTCGGCGGTGTATGTGGAGTTGCCTGCTGTATTATATGCGTAGAGTTGATAGCAGTAGTTCGTGCCGGCTATGACTGTGGAATCCGTATATGAAGTAATGCCAGCGCCCACCGACGCGATCTGCGCATAAGTGCCGCTAGTGCCGGTCTTGCGATCGATTTTAAAGCCGGTTTCGTTCGTGGAATTGTCCGCCCAGTTAAGTTGTAGTTGAGCAGCGAAACTCTCGCTGGCGGAAACCGATAGCGCGCTCAACGCCAGGAGCAGGAACCAGAACGAATGTTTTGAAATAATCTTTTTGACTTGCATGCTTCCCTCGACTCTTGGAAAATTGACACACCCTGGCAACGAAGCTAAAAACGCTCCCTAGCTGAAACGACTTTTAAATGTCGGAGTTAAATTACGATGTCAGTCGATCGCGTTCAGCGCTCGCTGCCGATTGTCACACAAAAACATAGCAACGGTTGTACCACCGTGGTCAGATGCTGGTCGAACGTCGTTATTGGGTCATTCGTCGTCGATTTTTCGCGCTGATCCTATGAAATTCCTCCTGCGGTTGAAAAACTCCGGATAAAGGGGATTCGAGACAAAAGCTTCGTTTATCTGGCAGGCGTATGCCAAGCAGTTCTCCGCTAAGGCTTCTTCTCCAAAATAGAAGGAAGGGTTCTGTACGAGATCGAGATACCCAGAAATGTTCGCGCAGGGATTTACGTCCTAAAAAATAGGACCAGACCCTTTATCGTTGGTTTTGCTCTTATAGGAAGTTGCTTTTTCGAACAGACAGATAAAGCTTTGACAGGCCAGGGAGACCATCAGATTGTCGATATCTAGTTTTTTCTGAGTTGGCAAAAGCATCAATTTGTGTGTGGCGGTTCCGTGGTGCCGAAAACAAATACTCGGTGTACCAGATGACGGCGGATATATTCGCGACACAGTCATTGAAAGCGAAATGCTCATACACTGGGTCGTCGCTACGAGATGCGCTGTTCAGCAAAAACCAGAAGGGCACTGTCGCCAATGCCCCTCTTGCTTGTTCTTACTGATTAGATTCAGTTAGCGGGTGTGGTGTCTACCATTTACCGACGACTGGAAGGTCGCCGGCTTGACCGAAGGGTCCGCGGCAAGCGTCAATCGTGCAG
This sequence comes from uncultured delta proteobacterium, assembly GCA_963811315.1. GTDB lineage: Bacteria > Desulfobacterota > Binatia > UBA9968 > UBA9968 > DP-20. The sequence continues at coordinate 10,046 of CAWERH010000030.1, read as the reverse complement.
CCATCCACTTTGCCGTCGCCGTTGATGTCCAAAAACCATTGCCCGGTGCTCGGCCGATAAACTCCGATCCGGACCTTGCCCGTGCCATCCCAGTCGCCGGCGATCGGCAGATCTGTGGCTAGTCCGAAAGGACCTAGAAGTCGGTCGACCGTCGGCCCATCCCACTTACCATTGCCATTCAGATCTAGATAGAAATTGACCAGTCTGTGGGCGAAAGACACCGATCTCTTCTTCACCCGTGCCGTTCCAGTTGCCGATTACTGGTAAGTCTCCGGCCTGGCCAAAATTCTCAATACATTGATCGATGCTGCATGTATCCACGTTGCCATCGCCATCGAGGTCAAAATTCCAAACACCTAGTGTGATAACGTTTCTGCCTCGAACCCGGGTTGTTACTTGTGGCTGGAACGTTCCGAGGACCAGTTTCTCAGAACTAAGAGCCTTGACTACAGGAAAGCTACCCGGCGCACCGTAGGTTGTGACGCAAGTGTCTCCGGTGGATGAACAAGCGTCCCACTTGCCGTTGCCGTTATCGAGATGCCAGTTGCCTGTGTTGGGTTCGAAGACTCCGATGCTGGTGTGACCTGTGCCCTCCCAGTCCGCTACGACGGGAAGCATCGCGTTGCTGCCATAACCTGTTACGCAGGTGTCGATAGTGCAGCTATCGAATATCCCGTTGCCATTGGAGTCCAAAAACCATTGGCCCGTACTGGGACGGAATACGCCGATCTTGGCGGTCAAAGGATTTTGGCTATCAAACGTTGCGGTACAGCTTGTGCTCGCGCTCATGCTCACATTGATTGTTGCGGTGCTGGCGCTGCAGCCGGTACCGGTCCAACTGACAAACGTGGAGTTTGTCGCTGGGGCTGCGGTGAGCGCGACGGTCGCGCCGCTGGTGTAAGAACCAGAGCAAGTAGAGCCACAGTTTATGCCCGCAGGGCTACTAGTTACCGTACCACTGCCGGTGCCCGCCTTGGCAATACCAAGAGTGAAAGTCGAGGCCGGTTGTAGATTGAAGGTTGCGGTGCAGTTACGGTTTGCACTTATTGTGACCATAACTGCGGCAGTTGTTGCGGCACAGCCCGTTCCCGCCCAAGCAGCGAAGACAGAACCCGATGCCGGCGCGGCAGTCAATGTTGCCGTGGTACCGCTATTGAAAGTTCCCGAGCAGCTGGTCGAGCAATTGATGCCTGCAGGAGAGCTGGTCATGGTACCGCCGCCAGTTCCGGCTTTGGTTGCGGTAAGATTAAAAGTGACAACGGGTGATAAATTAAAAGTTGCCGTGCAGTTACTGTTGGCACTTAGAGTGACCGTGACCGCAGGCGTGGTCGCGGCGCAGCCCGTGCCCGCCCAGGCGGCGAAGACCGAACCGGTTGCCGGTGCTGCCGTTAATGTTACCGCAGTGCCGCTATTGAAAGTTCCCGAGCAGGTAGTCGAGCAATTGATCCCTGCCGGAGAACTGGTCATGGTGCCGCTGCCGGTTCCCGCTTTAGTCACCGCAAGAGTGAAAGTCTGTACTGGTGCCACGGGGGTGCCGCAGACTTCCGCGGTATATGTGGAGTTGCCTGCTGTATTATATGCGTAGAGTCGATAGCAGTAGTTAGTGCCGGCCGTGACTGTGGAATCCGTATATGAAGTAATGCCAGCGCCCACAGACGCGATCTGCGCATAAGTGCCGCTAGTACCGGTCTTGCGATCGATTTTAAAGCCGGTTTCGTTCGTGGAATTGTCCGTCCAGCTAAGTTGTAGTTGAGCAGCGAAACTCTCGCTGGCGGAAACCGATAGTGCGCTCAACGCCAGGAGCAGGAACCAGAACGAATATTTTGAAATAATCTTTTTCACTTGCATCCTTCCCTCGACTCTTAAAAATTGACACACCCTGGCAACGAAGCTAAAAACGCTCCCTAGCTGAAACGACTTTTAAATGTCGGAGTTAAATTGCGATGTCAGTCGATCGCGTTCAGCGCTCGCTGCCGATCGTCACCTAAAACATAGCAACGGCCGTACCAGAGCGCACGGCGCAGGGCGACGAGATCGCTGTGCGGTTCATTCGTCGTCTCATCTTTCCGCCAATCCTTTGATATTCGTAGTACGGTCAAAAAACTCCATAAAAGAACGATTCGAGAAAAATTGTTCATTTACTCGGCGGATGTTTACCAAATAGTTCTCTGCCCAACTCTCTCCCAGACGTTGAGTAAGAGACTCTATGATAGCTGTGTTGCCCAGAAATGTTCACAGAGGGGGATTTATGTACGAAAGTTCGCAGCAGGCATCTACCACATCGGATTACGCTATTTCAATAAGACCAACGGGGTTGATTGTGCGGGATTGCGCTACAAAGATTCATGGACTCTTTAACTGCTCAGGATTACCTTTATCTCGTTCTTCGAGTGCCAGTTGCCCGGTGTCTGGGTTCGAACATCCGATGCTGGGGCGGTCGGTACGCCTCCCAGTTCCGCTACGACGGGGAGCATCGCGTTACTGCCGTAGTTTGTCTACACCAGGTATCGACGACGCATACGTCGAATAATCCGTTGCCATTGAAGTCGAGGAACCATTGGCCCGTGCTGGGACGGAATAGGCCGATCTTGGCCGCCAAAGAATTAGTTGTTTGGTTATTGAGTACGGATTGCTGCGTTGAAGCGTTCGATACGGTTACAGTGATCGTCTTTTCAGCAGTGGAATTGTTTTCGTACACGGCGCGAACCGTCGGCTAAGCCGCAGGGCTTGGATGTGAATTGTTGGCATGAATGTGTTATGCAGACCCCCTTATGGTAAATGTTGCCGCCAATTACCAAAATATCAGGGCCCGCATCGGCGAAGCGGCCGCGAGGGTGGGGCGCGATCCGAATTCGGTAAAGTTGCTCGCCGCGGCCAAGTCGCAAAGCGTCGAAGCGATTAGCGCGGCGATCGCGGGCGGTGTGGCTCTGATCGGTGAGAATTACGTTCAAGAAGCCCAGGAAAAAAAAGCCCGACTCAGCGAGCCGGCGGAATGGCATATGATCGGTCACTTGCAGCGCAACAAAGCCAAGCTTGCCGTGCAACTATTCGATTTAATCGAATCCTTGGACGGCATCGCGTTGGCCAGGGAGCTGGACAAGGAGGGACGGAGTCGCGGCAAGAAGGTTCGCGTCTTCGTCGAAGTCAATGTCGCCGGCGAGGAAAGTAAGAGCGGGATCGCCAAAAGCGCTGTTGCGTCCCTGATGGAAGGTGTGGCTGGGCTTTCGCATTTACGTATTGAGGGCTTGATGACCGTGCCGCCGTTTCGGGAAAATTTGGAAGACGTGCGCCCGTACTTTCGCGAGCTTCGCGAACTCAAAGATCAGCTGAATGCCTTGGGTCTGCCCAACGTCGAGCTGAAAGAGCTGTCGATGGGCATGACCCACGACTATACCGTTGCGATCGAAGAGGGGGCGACGATTGTGCGAGTCGGCACAGCGCTATTTGGCCCACGGAAAGCCTAGACCGATGATTATCTTTGCCAATCTGTTGGTCGCGTTCGCGCAGATCGTCGACTATGTGTTGTGGGCCTATGCGTGGATTTTATTAGCGCGGGTCGTGATCTCGTGGATCAATGCCGATTACCATAACCCGATTGTTCGTTTCATCTATGCCGTGACAGAGCCGGTACTTGATCCCGTGCGCCGGCGCCTGCCGGTTTTCGCCGCCGGCGTTGATTTATCTCCCTTTGTGGTTTGGCTTGCGATCCTATTTTTACAGCGCTTGATCGTCGCATCGTTTTATGACCTGGCATCTTCGCTCAGGTAAACCGAGGAGGGTATTCGCATGAAATCGCTCTACGCTGCTGATGTTCGTGAAAACCAATCGGTGGACTGTTTTTTCTTGGTTGCGTCCAAGAATCAAGGCGTCACCAAGGGCGGCAATAGTTACTTGACCCTCAAGTTGCTCGATCGGAGCGGCGAGATCGAGGGGCGCGTTTGGGAGCGCGCCGATGATTTGGCGCGCGGCTTCGAGAGAAACGATTTTGTGCGCGTGCGCGGCCAGGCGACGCGCTATCAGGGCAAAGTGCAGATCCGCGTGCAGGATGTCATCCGCGTCGACGAGTCTAAAGTTGCCGCCGAGGACTTTCTACCGAAGAGCGCCTTCGATGCGGACGCGATGCTCGATGAACTGCAAACCATTCTCCGGGCTATCAAAAATCCTCACTTGCTGGCGCTCGCCGAAGCTTGTTTTGCCGATGCTGAGCTGATGCGTTTGCTGAAGCACGCGCCCGGCGCCAAGACGATTCATCATCCTTACCTGAGTGGCTTGCTTGAACACACGTTGTCTTTGCTCAAGTTGATTCTCAAAGTGACGGAAAATTATCGCAACGTCGATGTCGATTTACTTTTGATCGGCGGATTTCTCCACGACATCGGCAAGGTCTATGAGTTTTCGTTCGACCGCGCCGTCGAATACACCGACGCCGGACAGCTCTTGGGTCATCTGGTCATGGAAGTCGAAATGGTCAATCAGAAGATCGCCGCGATAGCCGATTTTCCGCCGGAGTTGGCGATGCTCGTGAAGCATTTGCTGGTGAGCCACCATGGCGCGTACGAATTCGGTTCGCCTAAGTTGCCGCAGACGCTCGAAGCCGTTATGCTTCATTCATTGGATGATCTCGACGGCAAGATTCAAGCGATTCAGAATCTGCCGGAAAAGGAACCGGGATCGAAATGGACCGCGTTTCATCGCGCTTACGGCCGGAGTTTCTTCAAAGCCAATGCACGCAGCGAAGAGAGTGACGGCGGCGCGTGACGCTGCCGAACTCGAACAGGGAGGACTCGAGCAATGAAAAATTTTATCGCTGGAAGTTGGATCGATAAGCCGAAAAAGATCGAAGTCAGAAATCCCTTCGACAACTCGATCATCGACACCGTGCCCAAGGCGGACTCTGGCGATCTCGAGCAGGCGCTCGCTTTCGCAGAACGCGGCGCCAAGGTGATGGCGAAGCTGTCGAGCTACGAGCGCTGGAAGATTTTGCGCAAAGCCGCCGATCTGATGGCGGCGCGCAACGACGAGCTCGGTCAAGTGATCTCCAAGGAAGAAGGAAAAATTATCGCCGAAGGGCGCGGCGAAGCCAGCCGGGCAGTGGAAACCATAATGGGCTCGGCGGAAGAGGCCAAACGGATTCATGGCGAGACCGTGCCTTTGGATGCCGATCCCACCGGCAGCAAGAAATTCGGTTTTACGTTGCGCATTCCCTGCGGCGTCGTGGCCGCGATTGCGCCGTTTAATTTCCCCTTGAACTTGGTTTGTCATAAGGTCGGGCCGGCGCTGGCGGCGGGCAATACCGTGATCGTCAAGCCGGCTTCCGACACGCCGCTGTCGGCGATCAAGCTCACCGAGATTTTACTGGAGTCGGGATTGCCGCCGGAGGGCATTCAGTGCATTACCGGCTCGGGCGGCGAGATCGGCGACGCGCTGGTTGCCGACCGGCGCGTGCGCAAAGTGACGTTCACCGGCAGCCGCGAGATCGGCGAGCGCATTTGCCGCACCGCCGGGATCAAGAAAGTTACGATGGAGCTTGGCTCCAACAGTCCGGTGATCATCATGTCAGACGCCGATTTGGAAAAAGTCGCCAACGTCGTATCGATGACCGGTTACGGCAACGCCGGTCAGACTTGCATCTCGACCCAGCGGGTGCTGGCGGCAAAAAAAGTCTACGGCGATTTTCTCAGCGCGCTCAAACCCAAAGTCGAAGCGTTGACGACCGGAAATCAGCTGGACGAAAAATCGAAAGTCGGACCGATGGTGAAAGAGAGCGAAGCGGTGCGGGTCGATGAGTGGATCAACGAAGCGGTGGGCTCGGGCGCGCGCCTGGTTGCCGGCGGCGGCAGACGCGGCGCTTTCTACATGCCGGCGGTGGTCGCGGATGTCCATCCCGACATGCGCATCTCGCGTGACGAACTGTTCGGACCGGCTGTGGCGGTGACGCCGTTCGACACCATTGAAGAAGCGATCGCCCTGGCCAACGACAGCATTTATGGTCTGGCGGCGGGTATCTTTACCGAGAACGTCGAATGGGCGATGAAATTCGCCCGCGAAGCCGAGGCCGGCAACCTGCACGTCAACTGGGGTTCGCAGTGGCGCGTCGATCTGATGCCTTACGGCGGATTGAAGGACTCAGGCTTTGGCAAGGAAGGGCCTAAGTATGCGGTCCAGGAAATGACCGAATTAAAGATGGTCGTGTTTCATTTGAATCGTTGAAGAAGGCAACAGGCAATAGGCAACAGTTAAGTAAAGCAAAAGCACATCAACGAGATTAGATTGGACATCTGAATGAGATCTGATGGGAGAAAGCCGAATCAACTTAGACCGCTGATGATCACGCCGAGTTACATCAAGACTGCCGACGGTTCGGTGTTGATCGAGATGGGCGATACCCGAGTCATCTGCACGGCGAAACTGGAAGAGCGGGTGCCGCCGTTCTTGCGCAACAGCGGCAAGGGCTGGATCACCGCCGAGTACGGCATGTTGCCGGGCTCGTCGCAGCAGCGCATCGGCCGCGAATCGTCGCGCGGCAAGGTCGGCGGCCGGACCCACGAAATCCAGCGGCTGATCGGCCGCAGCCTGCGCTCAATCGCCGATCTCAAGAGTTTCGGCGAGCGCTCTGTATGGATCGATTGCGATGTGATTCAAGCCGACGGTGGCACGCGCACGGCATCGATCACCGGCGCTTACGTCGCCTTGATGGAAGCCGTACGCGTCTGGCGTGAGCGCGGCATTCTCAGCGCCGATCCGGTGCAGGACGCGGTGGCCGCGGTAAGCATCGGCATTGTCGATGGCAAGATTCTTTTAGATCTTTGCTATGAAGAGGACAGCAAAGCCGATGTCGATATGAATTTCGTGATGACCGGAACCGGCAAATTCATCGAGGTCCAGGGCACGGCGGAAAGCGCGCCTTTTACCAAGAAACAGATGGAACGCATGGCGGAAATCGCTCATCAGGGCATCAAAGAGCTGCTCCAGGCGCAAAAAAAAGTCATTGCTTCTTTCTCCAAAGTCATTTCGACGTGACCGAGCTTCTAGTTGCCACCACCAACCCGGGAAAGTTTGCCGAAGTGCGGGCGTTCTTGGCCAAACTTCCGCTCAAAATTGTCTCGCTGAAAAATTTAGACAATCCGCCGACGGTGATCGAAGACGGCGCGACGTTCGAAGCCAATGCGCGCAAAAAAGCGCGGACGCTGGCGGAATTTTCCGGCTTGCTGACTTTGGCGGATGATTCCGGCTTGGAAGTCGACGCGCTGGACGGCGCGCCGGGGATCTTTTCGGCGCGCTACGCGGGCGAGGATGGCGATGACGATCGGAATAATCAAAAACTGTTGCGCGAATTGGCGAACGTTCCAGACGAAAAACGCACCGCGCGGTTTGTTTGCGCGCTCGCCCTGTGCGCGCCGCGCGCTCACGGAATGAGTCGACTGGACGGTGCGCGAGTCCTGCGAAGGACGAATCGCCCGCGCACTTTCCGGATCGAATGGATTCGGTTACGATCCGCTATTTTTTTATCCCGCCATTCAATAAAACCTTTGGCGAAATCGAGCGTGATCGCAAAGCCACGGTAAGTCATCGCGGCAAAGCCTTGGCAAAATTAGCCGAGGCGCTACCGGCGTTGGTTGATTTGCGCGCAAAACCTTGATTTCGTAGGCTTCGCATGTAAAATGGCTTCGGTCAATTGACGGGGCGTAGCGCAGCCTGGTAGCGCACCTGCCTTGGGCGCAGGGGGTCGGAAGTTCGAATCTTCTCGCCCCGACCATCGAGCAGTACTGAGTTATGAGCGCTGAGTGCTGAGGGTTTCGAAACGGTGGCATTTTCTCCTCTCGGCACTCAGTACTCGTGGCTCTTTTTGGCGCCAGTAGCTCAGGTGGATAGAGCAACGGCCTTCTAAGCCGTAGGTCAGGGGTTCGAATCCCTTCTGGCGCGCCAGAATCGTTTGTTTACGGTGAGTGTAGCTCAATTGGTTAGAGCACTGGGTTGTGGTCCCAGGGGTTGAGGGTTCAAGTCCCTTCACTCACCCCATTTGAAAATTCACAGGATGAAGGATAAAGGAATGGAAGATTCTCTCATCCTTTGCCTTCCGCCTTCATTCTTTGTTATGTGTCGGGCCGCTAGCTCAGTTGGTAGAGCAGCTGACTCTTAATCAGCGGGTCCGGAGTTCGAGTCTCCGGCGGCCCACCATTTTTCAATCGCATTCGTGCTAAGTAGATTTTCCAATTAGCCCAATCTCGCCATCCCCCGCGATTTTGCGGTGCCGTTTGCTCAAGGCAAGTCTCGACCGCTTCTCAACCACGACGGCATTCCCATAGCATTTACAATTAGGGCAAGACGAATTCGCCTGTTAACTTTGCGCTGCCTAAGTTCAAGAGGAACCTAAGTGTGAAAAATCGATAAGCCGGAAGTGAGCAACGTGAGGCGCGACGTGCGCAATTGGACGAACGGCTGCTTTCTCATTGGGACATCCCTCTTTCAGTGTCACCGACGACCATGGCGGTTTTAACCCGGATTGCGCAGTAGAGGAGTGGTGGTGAAGAATTTTGGGACGGTACGGAGTGGAGAAGTGGGATGGGGGTAATGATTTTGTCGGGATGAGTTGGAGTTTGGTCGGATAAGCTCCATTCCAACTGCGCCGCAATCGGCAGTCCCTCCGATATTGTACGCAAACGACGCAAGAACTCCGGTCGGTCAGGTTCAGGCATGGCAAATCGAATCTGCACTCGGCGCCCCTGAGAGATCAGATCCGCCCCCACCAAAAAGACCAAGTCTCTGACCGCCCTTAGCCGTCTTTCAAACCATGAGCGCGGCAACACCGTCTCACGAAACTCCGCCAATAGATTGTACAGCACACCGCCCATGCGAAAGGCCGCATCGGTGGCGTCAAAGGACTTCAGACAAAAAGTGTCTAGACTTAAGTCTTCTTTTAATTCCTTGATCCGGTTCTCGCTGTCGGCTCTGCCCGCATACATCCGGGTCACGATCTCAGCCGCATAGGGAACGCTAGCTACCATCACCCGATAGGTATATCCCGGACAGTCGATTAATTTTCTCCCACTGGCCTGGGGCCGCTGCGAGATCTCCTGGCGTAGGCAGACAAAGCGACGCTTCTTGGCCTTCCAATTCGGCAGACTGACTTCCAGGTCGGCTACCTCGACCCCTCGGGCCACTGCCCGCCATGCGCTGGACGGTAGCCGATGAACCACGAGCTTTCGCACCACTGCCGTTAACCGGGCAACAATAATGTAGGGCAGCTCTCGGCTCTCCAGATACTCCAACAAGCGTTTCTCGAAAAACCCCGAATCGGCTCGGACCAATCCGATCCGATTCCCCGCAGGAAGCACGGTCAATGCCTGCTTTAAAAACTCCACACTGCCGTTGGCACTGCCGCTATTCCCACTGCGCAACGTTGCCCATAACAACCGACGCCTTTCGGCCAAAAATGCCACCAACGGATGATGCGATGGCCGCCCCGGCTTCTTGGGATTGTACCCCTTCAAGCTCCCTTCTTGCTCACCGTATCGGCACAGCACCGTGGAATCCAAATCCAACGTGTGTCCCAACAAGATCGGCCGCAACCCGGGCCAGACTAAACCCCATCAGCCGCTCGCTTACCTCAGTCACTTCGCGATAACCAAATCGCAAAAACAATCGCCGCAACGTATCCGGCGAACCAAATCGCTCTATCCCTAACAGTTCTCCCAACAGCCGATCCCGCCGATACCGGCTAAAATGCTCAAATCGTTCGGCGCCCAACGCTAACCCCTAAAACCAGCTCAGCATCACCTCCACCGACGAGATCTGGTTGTTCGAATGTTTGACAAATCCCACCAACGCCTTGCTTAACTCTTCGCGCAGTTTGATCCATTCGAAGTACAACCTTAGCAAAATCACTCCCGCCCATACCGTGATTGGATGCGCCGTAAACCCAAACACTATCTTCGGATACACCGGTGATCGTTCTCGCCTTGCCTCGTTCATCCTAAACCACTACTCCTCTTATCCTTTTTCCCTCTCTCCCTTACTCCAAAAATCTTTCTCTGCGCAATGCGGGT
>CAWERH010000029.1:0-17109 GCA_963811315.1 uncultured delta proteobacterium | reverse complement strand
TCTCGCTGAGGAGCGCACCATTAAGCCCATGGGTTGGGCTGTTTCTTTGCCGATCGCCGATCCGGAGGGAACCCATCTCACTTCGGAGCTGACCGAAGACATATCCGAGCGCTGGGCGCGCGGCGTTTATCAGCAGGGACATCTCTATATGTTCCCAATAAAGCGACGGGCCGATTTCCGTATTCGGTCGTCGAGTATCCCGCTTTCCAGAAGAAATGGAACGCGCGCTCGCCGACGCCAAAGCCCAACGGAGTTATCGCCGGCACGGCCAATCACGCCGGCCATTTTCCGCGTACCGAGGTCCACATCAAGGACGGCTTTGTCGCCGACGTAAAGGGTACCGGGGTATACGCCGATGCCTGGCGCGAGTTTTTGAAGTATCCGAAAATCAACGAAGTGACCTATCCTTACCACGACCGTCCGGGCTACTGGCTGCTTTACGAAGCCGCATTGGGGACCAATCCAAAATTCTACAAGCGCCCGGATGAAAATAGGGTGGGGGAAAACACCACGGAGAGAAATCGCAGCGGCGTGATGCACTACGGCCACGGCATTCGTGTGCACCATGGCCCGGATTCGCCTGAGTGGGCCAAGGAATGGGTCGAGTTTACCAAGAAAAACAATTTGCCGGACGATCACTGGTTTCACATCCATAACTATTTCACGACGTATCGGTTGCGCGTGCGCGGCACGAAGAATACCTGGGTCACGGTCGTCAACAAAGGACGGATGACGTCGCTCGACAGCCCCGAAGTGCGCGCGCTGACGTCGCGCTACGGCGATCCCAAGGAATTGCTCGCGGAAGACTGGGTGCCGGAAATTCCCGGCATCAACGCCAAAGGACGCTATGATGACTACGCGAAAGATCCGTGGAAAACGGTGACGAGTATTTTCAAGAAAGTCGACGACGGAACCTATGAATATTTCTATCCCGCAGCGAAACAGGCGGGGAAGAGGTAGCCGCAAACAACGCAAAGTCGAAAATGATCGTGTCGATCGCCCGCCGATCGATGCATTTTAGGTGAGACGCACCATGAGTAGAGCATTCCATCGAAGCTTGATGGGGTTATTTGCGACGATTGTCTTGTCGACTTGGTCGACCGGCGTGTTCGCCGAAGATATCACCGTGTCCTACGCCTCGCTCGGGGCGGCGTACATGGACCATGTCGTTGCCATCGAGAAGGGCTACGCGCTTGAAGAAGGTCTCAACATTAAGACTCTTAGATCCGGCGGGGGCTCGGCGACTCAGACTTTATTATCAGGTCAAATACATTTCAGTTCGTCGGCGGGATCGGCTCTGAGCGCGGCGCTGCGCGGCGGCCCGGTCAAAATTATCTACACCAATCAATCGCGGCCGAACTACAAATTGCTTTCGAATAAACCTGAGATCAAGACGCTGCAAGACCTGATCGGTAAAAAGATCGCGATCAACACCTTCGGCGACACCGGCCATTTGGCCACGTTGCTGCTGTTTAAGAAATACCGGCTTGACCCGAAGTTGTTCCTCTTCATCGCGGTGCGCAGCGAAGCGCGATTCCCGGCGTTCCTTTCCGGCGCCATCGATGCCGCGCCGCTGTCGCCGCGAGATATCGCTCAGCTCGGAGCGATGCGCGTGAACATGCTCGCTGACGCCAGCAAGGAAATCCAACTGGTTTGGAACGGCGTCGCGGTGTCGAACAAATTGCTTGGCGATAATCCCGCGCTGGTCGAGCGGTTCCTACGCGCACTGGCGAAGGGGCGGGAATTTGCGCGCCGTTATAAAGAGCCGACGATCGCGATGGTGTCCAAATACACTCCCTTCTCGCCGGACGCTCTGCTGGTCGATTACGACACGGCTTTGAGCAGCATGACCGACGAAGGCTCGGTGTCCGACGATGTATTGAGGGAAGAAGTCTTGACCCGCGCCGAACTGATCAAATCCCCCAACGTTCCCGATCCGGCCAAGCTCTACGATTACAGCATCATCAAAAGAATCTACGCTGAGCTTAAGAAAAGCTGGAAGCCCAAGTTGTAACGTCACCGTGCTTCGATGTAATAGATTGACAATCGTCACTGATCAATTCGTTTGACCCGTAGGAGGATGACATGGCTAAAAAAATCCGTGAGTTCATGACGCACCGGGAACCGCCGGAGCATATCTGGATGGAACGAGACGAAAGCGCCGTCATCGGCACTGCGCGCATGGGGCAAAGAATGGTGCCCAAGATTCGGCCGTTCGATTTGCTCAGAAGCACGCCGCTGTCCGGCAATCGCGCGCGCGCGACCGTATTTGAAGGCGACAGTTTGCGAATCGCCACCGAATATATCGCAGGGCGCGAGACTCAGCTCACCCGTGCCGCGGACCATGACGTCGTTTATCTGCAATTTTGCGGACGCTCGAAAATCGAAAGCGAGTCCGGAATTGTCGAGTTGGAGCCGGGAGAGATTGCGTTGGTGCCGGCGGCGATTTCCCACCGCAGCACGGGAACGGACGAATGCCTGCGCGTACGCGTGGCGACCCAGGAATTTGTCACCGAAGGCGTCGATCCGGAAAAGCCAACGACCCAGAACAAGTTTGCGGTACGGCCTTCCGAGCCGATCGCTTCGCCGAACCGCAGTAATGGAGAAGCTACCAGCGAAGGGCCGGTTTTGGAGCACATCAGTTTCTGGGATCCGCAGTCGGATCTTTGGGTGGAGCGCGATGTCGCTGCGCTCATCGGTTGCAAGCGCGAAGGCGGCCGCGTCGTCAAGAAATTAAGCGCCTTCAACTATTTTACCGGCATGACCGGCAAAGGCGGCGCGCGCGCGCCGATACTTTACAATGGCAAAGAATTCCGCGTCGACGTCTATAATCTCGAAGAGGAACAGAACGGTTTCCATCGCGGCTGCGACGAAGACGAGATCTGGTTTCAGTTTCGCGGCCACTCGTTGAACCACACCGAGTGGGGTGCCCTCGACCTCGACCCCGGGCAGATGACTTATATACCGCGCGGCGTCGCCCATCGGATCACCGGCAGTCCAGGCTTTCTGCGCATGGTGCTGTACAGCCGCAAGCTGGTTCATCCGAAAGCGTTTAACAATGTTTCTGAACGCGAGACGCGCTTCGACGTGCAGTAGCCGAAGTTCGCGTTGTTGCGACGGCGCGGAGCTTGTTCAATACAAACGTTTAGAAAGACATTGCAAAGAGCACAGAAATTGTAGGGGCGGGATTAATCCCGCCCTTTTCCTCTTCGCGATCTTCGCAGTTATTGAGTCGCTTCAAAGCCGATTCGGCGGAAAACCTGATGGTAATTTGGTTGTTGGGACTTGTGTTCAGTGTTGCGTTGCCCGTCTGGCGTACACGCCCAGACAACCTGGCAGGATGAGTGGGAAAAAACACTCACCGCGGCGAAGAAAGAGGGAAAGGTCGTCGTCGGCATTCCGCCGAGCACGGAGCTGAGAAAAGAGCTTGAGGGCGCGTTCAAGGCGAGGTTTGGACTTGAATTGGAGCTTTTTCCCGCCACCGGGCCACAGGTCGCCAACCGTGTCGTCACCGAAGGCAAAGCAGGCGTGCGCTACTTTGATACGTTTATTTTTGGCTCATGCACGGCTGTGCCGCTGATTAAAACCGGCCTGTTCGATCAAGCGGAAAACTACATGATTCTTCCCGAAGTGAAAGATCCGAAACAGTGGTGGGGCGGGCATGTTTTCATGGACAACGTCAGCGGCACGCGGCTTTTCTACTCCTTCATCGCGACCAAAAGCACCGAAGGTTACTGGTACAATACGACGCTCGCCAAGCCGGAGGAGCTAGCTCGCTGGATGATTTTCTCGATCCGAAGTGGCGAGGCAAGATCGGTTTGAGCGATCCGCGCGTCGCCGGCTCGGGCCTGTCGGTTTGGTCTTTTCTTTGGGAGAACAAAGGAGAGGAGTATCTCAAGAAGCTCGTGCAGCAGGATCTCTTCGTCACCCAGAACCTGCGACAACTCGCGGAAGCTTTGGCAAAGGCAAAGTTAGCGTTCACGCTCGGCATCGGCGTCGCGCAAACGGAACCCTTCGTCAAAGCCGGCTTGCCGGTGAAAAGCCTTCCCGAACCGCGCGAGGGATCGCCGTCGAGCAATGGCTACGGCAGTCTGGCGATACTCAAAAACCCGCCCCATCCCAACGCTACCAAGATTTTTGTGAACTGGCTTTTGAGCAAGGAAGGCCAGGAACTTTATAGCCGGACGCTGCTGCATGGCACGCGCCGATTGGACGTGGACACGAAATGGATGGCGCGAGAGGGCGTGGAGGCGGCTAAAGATTATCTAAGCGTCAAGGACAACGAGCGCTTGCGCAATTACTTGGAAGACAAGTGCGTTGACGTGCGATTGAAATCGCAGAAGTTTGCCGAGAAGGTGTTGCAGTAACTGAACGGAACCGGAAGTAGTTATGTCTTGGTGTCATTCTGAGGAGCGCCGCGACGAAGAATCTGATTTTTGCGGTGGCGCAACATTAAGAGAGAAAGCAGATCCTTCACTTCGTTCAGGATGACATCCGTGATGAGTCGATAAGTTCGGGGCAGTTTTTGGAGAAATCATGGATTCACTTCCCTACCACGATTTCCGCGGCTTCATTGAAGAGGCAAAAAAGATCAGTGAGTGGCGATTAATCGAAGGCGCAGACTGGGATAACGAAATCGGCGCGCTGATCGAATCGACGGCGGAGCTCGATTCTCGGCCGATGCTGCTATTCGACAAGATCAAAGGTTATCCCGCCGGATTTCGATTGGTCAGTCTCGCATTTGCCAATTACAAACGCACCGCGCTCGCATTCGGTATCTCGCCTGACAAAAGCAAGCTCGAAGTCGTGCGCCTGCTCGCGCGCAAGATGAAGTCCGGCAAAGCCATTTCCCCCGAGGTGATAAAGTCCGCGCCATTGATGGAAAACGTGATGGAAGGCGACGCGGTCGATCTGTTTAAATTTCCCGCGCCGCGATTTCATGACGGCGACGGCGGCCGCTACATCGGCACGGGCGACTGTTTGATCAACGCCGAGCCTGAGAGCGGCTTTATCAATGCCGGGACCTATCGGATGCAGCTCCACGATCGCAATCTTCTGGGCCTGTGGATGAGTCCGGGGCAGCATGGACGAATGATCTGTGCGAAGTATTGGGAACAGGGGAAAAGCTGTCCGGTCGTCGTGACCTTCAGCCCGGATCCGTTATTGTTTACGCTCGCGCATACCAAAGTCGCCTGGGGCAATTCAGAGCTCGATTATGCCGGCGGCCTCATGGGACGGCCCTTACAGATTATTCGCGGTCCGTTGACCGGTCTGCCGATTCCCGCGGGGGCGGAGATCGCCATCGAGGGCGAGGTGCCGCCGCCGAAAGCGCAGTCGCGGCCCGAGGGGCCGTTCGGTGAATGGCCGGGGTATTATTCCGGCGGCACGCTGGGCACGGGTGAAGCGCAGCCGGTCATCAAAGTAAAAGCGATCTATCACCGCAATGATCCGATCTTGGAGGAAGAAGCGCCGCTTTGGACGGGAGCGATGAAGATCGACGGTAACCCGACGGCTGGTATTCTCTGGGATCAGTTGGAGGCGGCGGGAATTCAAAACGTCGTCGGCGTCTACAACCATTCGCCGTATTTTACCGTCGTTGCGATCCAGCAAAAATACGCGGGCCACGCCAAACAAGCCGGACTTGCCACGGTGAGTTCGGCCGCTGCCGCGCGCAACGGGCGCTACGTCGTCGTCGTCGACGAAGACATCGATCCGACGAATATGAAAGAAGTCCTTTGGGCAATGATGACGCGCGTCGATCCGCCGACGAATATCGATATCGTCGACGGCTGTTGGAGCACGCCGCTCGATCCGCGCATGCCGCCGGACAAACGCGAGTCGAAGGACCATACCAACGGCCGGGCGATTTTTTACGCCGTGCGGCCGTTCGAGTGGAAAGAGAAGTTTCCCAAAGTCAGCCGATCGAGCCGTGAGCTGCGCGAAAAGGTGATCGCAAAGTTTCGCAACGTGATTCCATTCCCCGGCACGTGATCAACGAAAGGCTACGGAGTCAATGAACCGAATCTCACGGAACGCCTTCGTCGTTAGTCTGTTACTTGCTCTTGTTTTTGGTATCGCCGTTGCCGGCGGCCGAGTGGCAAAGCGAATGGGAAAAAACCTTGGCCGCCGCCAAGAAGGAAGGCTCCGTTGTCGTCGGCATTCCCGCAAGCAGCGAGCTGCGAACCGCCATCGGAGCGAAGTTCAAAGAAAAATTCGGTATTCGCCGTCGAGCTGATGTCGGCCCGCGGACCGGAGAACGTCACGCGAATCATCACTGAATTCAATGCCGGGGTGCGCTATTTCGATATCCTCGTCGCGGGCGGAGCCACGCCGATTTCCATGGTCGCAGCCGGAGCCGCGGACGATTTTCAATCGTACATGATCTTGCCGGAGGTGAAGGATCCGAAAAACTGGTGGGGCGGCCACATCTGGGAAGACAACGTGAGCGGCAAGCGGCAGGTCTACGCGTTTCTTTGCTATACGAGCGAGACCTTGTGGCACAACGGCAGTCAAGTCGAAGCCAATGAGATTCGCTCGTTCGACGATCTGCTCAATCCGAAATGGAAAGGCAGAATCGGCTTTCTCGATCCGCGCAACCCCGGCTCGGGGCAAAACACCTGGTCGTTTTTGTGGAAAGTGAAAGGCGAAGAATATCTTGCAAAAGCTCACGCAGCAGGATCTTCTCGTCAGTCAGAACTTGCGGCAGCTCGCGGATTCGCTGGCCAAGGGGAAGCTGGCGTTCACGATCGGTCTCAGCCATTACAGTTACGAACCCTTCATCAAAGCCGGACTGCCGGTGAAACCGGTTCCCAAAATCAAAGAAGGCGCGCACGCCAACAACGGCAGCGGCGTTATCGCGGTGGTAAAAAATCCGCCGCATCCGAACGCGGCGAAAGTTTTCGTCAACTGGCTGCTCAGCAAAGAAGGTCAGGAAGTTTACGGCAAGGCGATGACCCAGGGTACGCGCCGGCTCGATGTGAGCACGGAGTGGTTGAAAGACTTCGGTATACAGGGCTGTAAAGATGTCATGACGGTTGAGGATTATCTCCGGCTGGAGACCCACCTGGAATCGTCGGTGCGAAAAATTAGGGACCCGGCGATCGCGCTGGCGAACAAGTTGCTTAAATAAAAAGGCGCGAGGCGGAAGGCATGAGGCTTGAGTCGAAGAATATCCAAAGATTTCGTCTTTTCTCACGCCTCGCTCGCCTCATGCCTTTCCCTCAGGTCTTAAAACTCGGGTAGCCGGCTTTCGCGGCTTTGAGATTTGTAGTCCGCCACGAGTTCTTCGCGCGGTTTTTCCTCTACCCAAACTGCCTCGGTGAAACTCCAGAGCGTGAACGGATGGGCGCCGAGCGCGTAGAGTTTGCCGTAATCCTTGGTCGCCAGAGCCTCGCGCTCTTCCGGCTCCAGTTTCAGTTTTTGAGTCTTCTCCCATTTTTCCACGAACTCGCGCGGCGTTGCTTTGTATTCCTTCTCCGCGTCTTCGTTCATGTTGACCAGGTGGATGAGTTTATTCATCAGATATTTGCTCATAGGCCGTTCCTTCTCTAGGCTTTCACCAGCGTCCAGATTCCAATGGCGATAAAGCCGATGCCCGCCAAATAGTGCAAAACCTTTTCGCTGACATATTGGGAAATGAAGCCACCGGCAATCACGCCGATAGCGGACGTCAACGACCAAGGCGAGCGACGCGCCAACGAATACCGTTAGCTTGCTGGTGTCCTTGTCCGAAGCGAACAGTAGGGTCGCGAGCTGAGTTTTGTCGCCAAGCTCGGCGATGAAGACCGAAGTGAAAACTGTCGCGAGAATTTTCAAATCCATTAAATAAACCATTCCTATCTAGTTCGAACTTGTATTGCTGCTTGATTGTCCCAGCTGAAAAACGGAATCGCCGGAAAGCCGGCATCCAGGCCTTCCGCATAAGATGGCTTCGATCGCATTGGCCACGCCCATCATCATTAAAAAATTTAAGTAGCCGCTGGTCATGTTGCCCGCGGCGATCATCTTTTCCGGCGTGCAGCCGGCGGCAGCGCCGTCGATATCGCCGTTGACGATCCAGCCGACGGCGGCGGCGTCGAAGTTGGGGTCGGTTAAATGGCGCTCGAATTGTTTTGGTCCGCCGACTTCGAGGGACAGATGGCCGCTGACGAGCACGCCGATGCGTCTTTTCGCCGGAAGACTATCGATCGCGGCGCGAATCGCTTTGCCGACTTCGAAATAGCGTTTCGGTCTCGGCATCGGCGGCGCGATGCAATTGGTCAAGATCGGCACCACGGGAATGTCCATTTCCGGGCGGACGAACAGCATCGGCACGATGATCGAGTGGTCGATGGTCAGTTCGTTGGAATAGGAGAAATCGACGCCGCGGTCGAAAGCGCCTTCCATGATCGCGTCGGAAACGTCCACGTCGCCCGGCAGTTTGCATTTCGGCAAGCCGAACTCCCGTTCTTCGTCATAGAAAGTGCCGTCGTACTGATCCATCTTGCCGATCATAAAGGCCGGCATGTTGTCCATGAAAAATTGATGCAGGTGATCGTTGCCGATGCAAACCAGCACGTCCGGCTTCGCCTCGGCGAGCTTTTGCCGCATCATCGCGATTCGCTCCTTGCACTTTGGCAGCGCCGGGCGGCTGTTGCGGTTGTTTGAACAATCGCGGCATGAACGGATTGTGGGTGATGCCGATGATCGAAACGATCTGAGCCATGGATTACCTCCGAAAATTCGTTGACTTGGTTTCTATCACGGTCAGTTTGATACTGTAAATGGCGGCAACTTCATCTTCTTATCTGTCATTCTGAGGAGACGTAGGCGACGAAGAATCTGCTTTCAGGCATCGTTTTGCGGTGCCGTCAACGCGCAAGAAGAAAATACAGATCCTTCGCTTTTGCTCCAGGATGACATCGACGATATCGATTTTGCCACAGCGTTGTAATGTGCGTTCTCGCAATCATCTCAGGATCATCACTTAAGTCCGAGCGTCGGATCGAGAATCAGCTTGTCCGACGATCTGATTTTGTTCGACGATCCGGTGGGCCTTGGCGGCGGCGCTCGAGGGCATCGTGCGGTGATTGATCGGCGCGGATCTTTACCCTCGCGCGCGGCATCGAGCGCTTTTTCAACGTCCGGCAATATTGGTGCCGGCGGCGCCGAGGATGCTCTGGCGGCGCATATAGAGTCGTTTGACGTCTAGATTTACGGTGCCGCCGCCGTGGGCGCCGGCGGTAACCAGGCTGCCGCTCATCGCGAGACTAGTAAATGCGCCGGCCAGAGCGTCGGGTCGGCGATATTCTCGCAGACAACGTCGACGCCTTCGTTGTCGGTGAGCTTCATGACTTCTTCGGTCAAATTCTCGTTCGATAGTTCACGCCGAAGTCAGCGCCGTATTCCAACGCCGCTGCGACGCGCTCGTCGGCGCCGGCGCCGGCAATCACCTTGGCGCCGAACATCTTCGCCACTTGCACGCAGCAACTGCCGAGCGCGCCGGCTGCGCCCATGACCAGAACCCATTCGGCGGGCTTGACGGTCGGCTTGGTTGCCAGGAGATTGAACGCCATGGGGAAATGGCGGGTGATCACCGTTCCTTCGGCAAAGGAAGTTGTCGGAAATTCTGAACGCATAGCGCGCCGGCACCGTGACGTATTCGGCGTAGCCGCCCCAGCGATCCATCCCGATATGTTGGCTGGCGAGACAATTGGCCGGCAACCCTGTCGAGACATTGGCTGCATTTTGACAAGGCGTGATGGATATCATGGCGACTCGGTCGCCGATGCGGTGATCGGACGCATCCGGTCCAACTTCAACGACCTCGCCGGCGGGATCGACGCCGAGCACGTGAGGCATCTGAACCTTTACCGGATATTTTCCTGCGCGCACGATGCAGTCGAGGGTGCGATTGACCGAAACCGAACGGACTTTGATCAGAATCTCGTCCGCCGTCGGTTTGGGTGTGGGGACTTCTTCGAGGCGCAACACTTCCGGCGCGCCGAATTGGCTCAGGACGATCGCTTTCATTTTTCAGTAGATGCCAGGTTGCGGGCGGGAGCTTTCCGGATGTTCGATCGACCGTGACGATTTGGATTAGCGCGACAGCGATTTGAAGAAGCCGCTCTTTTCCAGCTCGTTGTAGAAAGTCGGATCGATAAAATCTTCCGGTTTGGTGGCTTTAGCCTTGGGATCTTTCTCGGCGATTTGCGCCAGAATCGTTTCCACCGCTTTGTACGGCAAGCGCGGAGGCCGTTCGATGAATGTCGTGGCAAAGGCTGTAGGCGGCTTCGAGCGCTTCGCGGTCGGCGGTCTTGGTGTATTTGCCGATCACTTTCATGGCCAGCTCTTTGTCGTGATACAAGCGCTCGGTCCCTTCGCTATAAGCCATCAGAAAACGACGCACGGTCTGAGGATCTTTCTTGATATAAGAGCGCGTCGAAACAAGGCTGACCGTGGGATAGTCCAGGCCGACGCTCTTGAAATCGACCAGCATCTGAAAGCCCGCTTTCATCGCGTTGTAATTAGCCGGCGACGAAAGCACCCCGGCCTGAACCGCTCCGGCGACCATTGCCGCGACGATTTGCGGCTGTCCGCCCATTTGCAAAATTTTCACGTCCCTATCCGGTTCCATGCCCAATTTCTTGATCAAGTAGCGAATGGAAAAATCCGTCGATGAGCCGAAAGTCGTGATGCCGACCGTCTTGCCTTTCAAATCTTCCGGGCCGCTTGATCGACGAATGCACGAATATGTAAAACGACGGCACGTTGACCACGCCGCCGAAAATCGCGATGTCGCCGCCGGCCAAATTCGCATTCACCACGGTGCCGCCTGCCAGGGCCACTGGGAATTCGCCGGCGATCACGGCTTGAGCGACTTTCGTTCCAGAAGCGACGTAAACCGGATCGACGAACAAGCCATGTTTTTCAAAATAGCCGGCCTCTTTGGTGAGATAGAAAGATGATTGAGTCGCGCTGACTGCGCTATAGGCGACGGGAATGCGCTTGGTCTGAGCGTGCGCGCGTTGTGGAACAAGAATCAGGACAAAGGCTGCTAGAGCTTAAAATTCGATTCATGATAGACTCCTGGTTCTTCGCTCTTGAGATCTCCCGACGCTATGCGGCTATTAGCACATTGAAATGACTACGGCCAACAAGTGTAAACCATTGTTGACTTTGCGATTTCGGAAGTATAACAGAACCAAGCGCCTGCCCACAGCAAGCGAGAGTTCAGTGCAGCGTAGAATCGAGGATGACTATGACGGTCGCGGATATCCAAGCGAAAAGCGAAAGTTGGAACATGCGGGTAATCGGCCATCACGATTTGAATGGCCACGGCGACGGCATGCAGATACTGAAGCAGGGACGCTACGTTTACCTGGCTCACCTCGGCACTTCGCCGATGGCGCTGAGCATCATCGACGTGGCCGATCCGAGCGATCCCCGCGTGGTCACGCAAATGCCCGCATGCGCCCAACACGCACTCGCACAAAGTTCAGATCGCCGGCGATATCTTGATCCAGAATCAAGAGCGGCCTTATTTCGATAGGAACCTGCCGGCGAGCACGCCCAATGAAGCCGGCATCAAGATCTACAGCATCGAAAAGCCCACCGAGCCGCGCGAGATCGGTTGGTTCAAACTCCCCGGCAAGGGCGTGCACCGCATGTGGCTTACCGACGGCAAGTACGCGCATGTCGGCGCCATGCTGCCGGGCATCAAAGAACGAGCTTATCTGATCGCCGACATTTCCGATCCGGCAAATCCGAAAGAAGCGGGGCGCTGGTGGATTCCCGGCACCAAAGAGGGCGAAGAAACGCCGCCGGATTGGACGCCGTTTGCGGGCGAGCATTTTCATGTGCATGGCGCGATTCCCCATGGCGACCGCTCCTACGTCGCGCTGGTCGATGCCGGGATGGTGATTCTCGATATTTCCGATATCAGCAAACCGAAAACCATCAGCCATATCGACTGGAGCCCGCCCTTCGGCGGCTATGCGCATACGACCCTGCCGCTGCCCGGAAGAAAATTAGTCGTCGCCGTCGACGAGTCGGTGAAATACGACTGCAACGAGGGCGAGAAGCGGGTTTGGCTGATCGATATTCGCGAGGAGCGCAATCCGGTGATCGTTAGCACCTGCCCGGTGCCGGAAGGCGATTTTTGCAAACGCGGCCTGCGCTTCGGACCGCACAACGTGCATGAAATGCGTCCCGGCTCGTTTCAAAGCGAGAACATTATTTTCATTACCTATTACAACGCCGGCCTGCGCGTCTTCGACATCAGAAACAAGTTCCGGCCTGAGGAAGTGGGCTTCTTTATTCCACCGGCGCCGGAGGGACAGAAGGCGCCCATGTTCAACGATCTCTACGTCGACACCGACGGTCTTGATCTATGTGACGGATCGAATCAAAGGCGGTTTGTACGTGCTCGAATATACCGGGCCGACGATTCAATAAAGGTCGCCCGATTCCCTTCAGCGTTGTAAGCGCTGGTTGGAAGTAACACGAGGCAACAGTCCTTTGACGACCGACCGATTGATCTTAAACGTTTTCAATGTCGATGCGGCTCTGGTTGTCGGGCGGGCAAAAGGTTTGTTTGACGACGCCGGAATAGCAGTGGACACGCAGGTGACGCCGAACTCGACCGACCAAATGCGCGGTCTGAGCAATGGCGCTTGGCCGATTGTTTCGACGGCTTTCGACAACGTGCTCGGCTGGTCCGGGCGCGAAGGCGCCGAGATTGTCGCCATGGCGCAGGTCGCGCAAGGAATTACGCTTCCCGTCTACGTCAGACCGGAAATCAAAACCTGGGAAGATTTGCGCGGCAAGCCGCTGGCGGTGGACGCCGTCGACACGGCGTACGCGCTGGTGTTGCGGCGCATCCTTCTCGATCATGATCTCATCATGGACCGCGGCGACTACTCACTCGTCGCCAAGGGCACCACGGGGCATCGCTTGGATTCGATGGTCCGGAGCGAAACTTTCGCTGGCATTCTGAATCCACCCTGGGATGGCAAGGCCGAAGCCGCGGGCATGGTGCGCTTCGCCGATCACCGCGACGTCCTGCCGGACTATCCCGGCGCGGTCTACGCCGTCGAACGGCGCTGGGCGCAGGATAATACCGCGACGTTGGTCAGATTTCTGCGCGCTTGGAATCAGGCGCTGCGTTGGTGCCATGAAGATGACCAATCGCGCCGAAGCGATCAGGCTCATTGCTGAAGCTGAAAAACTCGACGAAAAAGCCGCGGCCAATCGATTGCGCCAGTTGCCGGCGCACGGCGATCTCAATCTGCGCGGCTTACAAAGCGTGCTCGATCTGCGAATCCTTTTTAAACTCACGCCGCCGATGGGCGAGGATTTGACGGTTTATTACGATCAGACCTTCTACGCTGAGGCGTCTAAATAGTATCCTAACGTTGATTCAAAAATAGAGGAGGCAATATGGGCAAACTCAAAGTATCCTCATTTTTTCTATTAGTCGTCACGATGATCGCGACCGCCATTGCGCCCGCGATGGCTGCGCCGATCGACGATTTGATTGCCGGAGCGAAGAAGGAAGGGGTCATTGAATTTTATGGCCCGTCAACGCTGGGTCCGGAAGGTTCGCGCGATTTGGCAGCGGCCTTCAACAAAAAATACGGTCTGAACATCAAGCTGAATTTCAACGCCTCAGGCAACATGACGCGCGATGTCGGCAAGGTCGTCGGTCTTTCGGCGTCGGGGCAACCGCCCGAGTGGGACATCATGGTCGTCACGGACTCGCACCATGGCACGCTCTGGCTGCGTAAGCTCCAGAAGACTTTCGACTACAAGAGTCTAGGGGTCGATCCGAAACTGATTGCCTATGACAGCGGCGCGCTTTCGGTCGCCAACCAGTTTGCGCTACCGGCTTACAACAAGAAGGTCTTGCCCGCCAAAGACGTGCCCAATCGTTGGGAAGATCTGCTCGATCCCAAATGGAAAGGCGGCAAATTGGGCGTGACCAGCTCGGTGCATCATTTCGCGCGGCTGGCTGCGGGGCCTTGGGGCGAAGAAAAAACTACGGACTTCGTCAAGAAACTGGTCGCCATGCAGCCGACCTTGAGCCGGGCCGGCGAGATGGCCCAGCGGCTGCTGCTTGGTGAGGTGTCGCTTGCCGCAACCATGCAGGACAGTCAATTGCACGAGTCCGCCGAGCAAGGCGCGCCGTTGTTTTTTGCCGAAAGCGTTCAGCCGGTGGTGTCGCCGGAATATCACGTCGGCGTTCTCAAAGGCGCGCCGCATCCGAACGTGGGCCATCTGTTCTCCGCGTTCATGACGACCAAGGAAGGTCAGCAATTGTGGGAGAAGCATACCGGTCATTCCTCGGCTTACGTGCCCGGCACCAAAGCTTATAAATTTGCCCAGGGCAAGACCGTCGTGTACATGAAGCAAGAACAAGCGGCGTTGGTCGATAAACTGACGCGCCAGTACGGCAAGCTTTTCGGTTTCGACAACTAATCAGGAATTGTTGGACAACCGACAGCGTTCGATCCGGAAGTAAATATGAAAGCCGAATCGCAAAGTGATGTTCTTGTCGCGTGGCACGGAAGGCCTCGCTCGCTTCAAGGCGCAGGGTGTGTCGATGTTTGCTTCGGGTCTGGCGCTGTTCCTGTTGGTGCTCATCGGCGTGCCGGTGGTCATGGTGTTGCTGATGAGCCTGCGCACCGGTTTTCCGGGTGAGACTGTGCCGTTCACGCTGGAAAACTACATCGACGTTTACGCGAACCCCAGGACGTACCAAGTGCTGGGAAACACGCTGTTCTTCGCGGTGGCGAGCGTTGCCGTAGCGCTTTTGATCACGGTACCGCTGGTCTGGATCCTCATGCGGACCGATGTTCCGCTGAAGAAAACCATCTATGTTCTGCTCACCGTCGGTATCTTGATTCCGGTCTTTCTGCGCACCATCGCCTGGATCATGCTGCTCAGTCCGCGCATCGGGCTGATCAATAAATGGATGGTGTCGATGTTTGGTCTGACCAATCCGCCGTTCAATCTCTACAGCTTGCCCGGTATGGCTTTCGTGCAGGGCATCTCCTTCGTGCCCGGAGCGTTTTTCATGCTCGCCGCTGCCTATCGCTCCATGGACCCGTCGCTGGAAGAGGCGGCTTATACTTCCGGCGTCGGTAAGCTCCGGACGTTTCTGAAGATCAATATTCCGATTACCTGGCCGGCGATCGCTGCGGTGATGGTTTATCTGTTCATGACCGCGCTGGCGGTCTTCGAGGTGCCGGCGATCATCGGTTTGCCGGCGCGTATCTTTGTTTTGAGCTCGTTGATCTATCAATCGACCACGCCCAATACCGGTCTGCCCGACTATGGCATGGCGGGTGCCTATGGCGCGATCATGCTGGCTTTCGGGCTGGCGTTCGCGTTTTTATACGTCCGTCTGGTCAAGCAGGGAAAAAAATACACGGTCATTACCGGACGCGGCTATCGTCCACGCGAGATCGCGTTGGGCCGTTGGAAATGGGCGGCGCTGGCGTTTGTATTCTTTTATCTGGCCATCGAAGTCTTTATTCCGTTTCTGGTTTTGCTCTGGGCATCATTGCTTCCTTACTTGCAGTTGCCCTCGACGGAGGCGCTCTCGTCGCTCACGTTCAAGCACTATCTCGAGATGCCCGCCCACGTCGGCGTGAAGCCGTTCGTTAACACCTTGATCCTGATGTTTGTTGTGCCCACCGTAACGATGATCCTAAGTGTACTGGTGTCGTGGGTCGTCATCCGCACCCAGGTTTCCTTTCGCGGTTTTCTCGACACGCTGGCATTCATACCGCACGCGGTGCCGGGCATTCTCATGGCGGTTGGTTTGGCATACCTGGGGTTGGCCTACCGAGACATTTTTCCGATCTACGGCACGATCTTGATCATCATCGTCGCGCATACGATCAATTGGATCGCCTACGGCACCCGCACGACCAACAGCGTGATGATCCAAGTTCATCGCGAGCTGGAAGAAGCCGGCCGGGTCTCGGGAGCTTCCGCGCCGCGAGTGTTGTGGAAAATCGTCTTGCCGCTGATCGCCGCGGGCGTGCTCAATAGTTGGGTTTGGATCGGCATGCTGTCTTACCGTGAAGTCACCATGGCGTTGACGCTTTACACGCGCAACAACGTGGTGATCTCCACGGTAGTCTGGCAGTTCTGGGGCAGTGGTTGGGTCCCTCAGGTCGCGGCACTGGGGGTGATCTTGATTCTCTTCGCGACGATTGTGGTGGGCACCGTCCGCTTCGCGCTCTCACGAATCGGCGAGATCGGTTCGGCAAGTTAGATGCCGTTGGAGAAATGAAGTGATGGGCGCAATGCTCCAATATTTCAACACTCCAGCGCGCCGAGAGGATTGTTACTTTGATTAGCATCAGAAAGCTGCGCAAGACCTTTCGTGCCCAGCAGGGAGTCGTCAACGCGCTAAAAGACATCGATTTGGAAGTTTCCGAAGGAGATTTTTGCGTTCTTCTGGGACCCAGCGGTTGTGGCAAGACGACCACGCTCAGATGCGTCGCCGGTCTGGAGCGGCCGGATGCGGGCGAAATCGAAATCAGCGGCCGCGTCGTCAATTCACCCGCGAACCGAATCTTCGTTCCCGCCGAGAAGCGCGAGATCGGCATGGTGTTTCAGTCCTACGCGATCTGGCCGCACATGAACGTTTTCGAGAACGTCGCCTTTCCGCTGACCCAAGGCCAAAGACGGGTGGCCAAATCGCTCGTGGGAGAACGGGTGCGCACCGCGCTCAAACGCGTGCAACTGGATGGTTTGGAAGACCGGCCCGCCACGGATTTGAGCGGGGGACAGCAGCAGCGAGTGGCGATGGCACGCGCCATGGTGACCGATGCAAAAGTTTTGCTGATGGACGAGCCGCTGAGCAATTTGGACGCGCGTTTGCGCGAGCAGATGCGCGTCGAGCTCAAAAAGATCACCAAATCCATCGGCGTCACGACCTTGTACGTGACTCACGATCAAGCCGAAGCGTTGAGTTTAGGCGATAAAGTGTGCGTGATGAACCAAGGCGAGATTCTGCAGATCGCTGCGCCGAGCGATGTCTACGCCAGACCGGCCAATCTCTTCGTCGCCCAATTTGTCGGCGAAATGAATTTCGTCAAGGCCGCGGTGGCGGGG
>CAWERH010000028.1:0-13987 GCA_963811315.1 uncultured delta proteobacterium | reverse complement strand
GCAAGCCGGCTTTGACGAAGGGTTCGGTTTGCGCGACGCCGATGCCGAGCGTGAGCGCGATCTTCGCCTTTGCCAGTGCTTCCGCCAGCTGTCGCAGGTTTTGGGTGACGAAAGGATCCTGCTGCACCAGCTTCTTGAGATACTCCTCTCCTTTGTTCTCCCAAATGAAAGACCAAACGGACAACCCAGAGCCGGCGACGCGGGGTCGCTCAAACCGATCTTCCCTCCCACTTCGGACCGAGAAAATCATCCAGCGAACGTAGCTCCTCCGGCTTGGCGAGTGTTGCATTGTACCAGTAACCTTCGGTGCTCTTGGTCGCGATGAAAGAGTAGAAGAGCCGTGTGCCGCTCACGTTATCCATATAGACATGGCCGCCCCACCACTGCTTCGGATCTTTTACTTCGGGAAGAATCATGTAGTTTTCCGCTGGATCGAATAGGCCGGTCTTAATCAACGGCACACCCGTACAGGAGCCGAAGACAAAGGCATCGAAATAACGCACGCCGGCCTTGCCCTCGGTAACGACGCGGTTGGCGATCTGAGGGCCGGTGGCCGGAAATAGTTCCAACTCGAAACCAAATCTAGCCTTGAATGCGCCCTCGAACTCTCTTCGCAGCTCCGTGCTCGGCGGAATGCCGACGACGACCTTTTCCTCTTTCTTCGCCGCGGTGAGGGTCTTATCCCACTCGCTCTGCCAGGTTGTCTGCGCGGTAACGGTAACCGGCAACACAACGCTGAAAAAAATCCCAACAAAAATATAGCATCACGTATTTCGCCTAATCGGCATTTAAGCGACCCATACGGTAGATGCGAAGAGGAAGGCGGGATGAATCCCGCCCGTACATTTTTTGCGCCCTTTGCGTTTTCCTTGCGGTGAAATCTCTCTCCTATTTACAGCGAGAAATTCTACTGCACGTCGAAACGGGTCTCGCGTTCAGAAACATTGTTAAACGCCTTTGGGTGAACCAGCTTGCGGCTGTAAAGCACCATGCGCAGAAAGCCTGGACTACCGGTGATCCGATGGGCAACGCCGCGCGGTATATAAGTCATCTGCCCGGGGTCGAGGTCGAGGGCACCCCACTCGGTGTGGTTCAACGAGTGGCCGCGAAACTGAAACCAGATCTCGTCTTCGTCGCAGCCGCGATGGAAACCGTTTTGTTCCTCTTCGAGATTGTAGACGTCGACGCGAAATTCCTTGCCGTTGTAAAGTACCGGCGCACGCGCTCCGCCTTTGCCGGTCATACCGGTAAAATAGTTGAAGGCGCTTAATTTCTTGACAATGCGGCCGCCTTCGCGCTTGCAACCGATGAGCGCAGCGACATCGCGCTCCACCCAAAGGTCCGACTGCGGATCCCAGAAACTGATGTGCTCCAACACCGGTCCGTGGCTGGTAGCGTCTCCTTACCGCCATTCGCGACGCCATCGGCTCGGAA
Source organism: uncultured delta proteobacterium (assembly GCA_963811315.1). GTDB lineage: Bacteria > Desulfobacterota > Binatia > UBA9968 > UBA9968 > DP-20. The sequence goes on along the minus strand of CAWERH010000028.1, from coordinate 12,553 downwards.
GGCTTGACGGCAAACTTCCTTTGCATCGTTGGCTTTTCCGGATCGACGCCCTCGTCGACAAATTCCTGGGTGGCGATGCGTACGCGCAGGCATTGTCCGTCCCCGTGCTGCGGTGCGAAATCGCCGCGGGAACGTGCACGATTTCTCCCGGCTCGACCTCGACGACGCCGCTTTCGCTTTCGATCTTCGAGCTCCCGCAAAATTGCAGATACACCAGGTCATGATCTGCCGCGCGGGTGAGCTGAGTCTCGCAGCCGGCAATATATTCCGTCGCGATTCGCAAACTGTCGCCTTCAAATATGGTCACGCGCGCGCGGTTGCCGGACAGCGGCGTGCTTCTGAGCAAATCGAACGGCCGAATCTTGGGCACCATTCTTTGCCCCATGCGCGCAGTGCCGATGACGGCGCTTTCGTCTCGTTCCATCCAGATATGCTCCGGGGGTTCCCGGTGCGTCATGAACTCACGGATTTTTTTAGCCATGTCATCCTCCTACGGGTCAAACGAATTGATCAGTGACGATTGCCAATCTATTACATCGAAGCGCGGTAACGTTACAACTTGGGCTTCCAGCTTTTCTTAAGCTCAGCATAGATTCTTTTGATGATGCTGTAATCGTAGAGCTTGGCCGGATCCGGAACGTTGGGAGATTTGATCAGTTCGGCGCGGGTCAAAACTTCCTCCCTCAACACATCGTCGGACACCGAGCCTTCGTCCGTCATGCTGCTCAAAGCCGTGTCGTAATCGACCAGCAGAGCGTCCGGCGGGAAGGGAGTGTATTTGGATACCATCGCGATCGTCGGCTCTTTATAACGGCGCGCAAATTCCCGCCCCTTCGCCAGTGCGCGTAGGAACCGCTCGACCAGCGCGGGATTATCGCCAAGCAATTTGTTCGACACCGCGACACCGTTCCAAACCAGTTGGATTTCCTTGCTGGCGTCAGCGAGCATGTTCACGCGCATCGCTCCGAGCTGAGCGATATCTCGCGGCGACAGCGGCGCAGCATCGATGGCGCCGGAAAGGAACGCCGGGAATCGCGCTTCGCTGCGCACCGCGATGAAGAGGAACAACTTCGGGTCAAGCCGGTACTTTTTAAACAGCAGCAACGTGGCCAAATGGCCGGTGTCGCCGAAAGTGTTGATCGCGATCTTTTTACCGATCAGGTCTTGCAGCGTCTTGATCTCAGGTTTGTTCGAAAGCAATTTGTAGGTCGGCCGCGATTGATTGGTGTAGATAATTTTGACCGGGCCGCCGCGCAGTGCCGCGCTCAGAGCCGATCCCGCCGACGAACTGAAATGAATTTGTCCTGATAATAAAGTCTGAGTCGCCGAGCCCCCGCCGGATCTAAGAATTTTAATGTTGAGACCTTCTTCAAGCGCGTAGCCCTTCTCGATGGCAACGACATGGTCCATGTACGCCGCCCCGAGCGAGGCGTAGGACACGGTGATATCTTCGGCGAACACGCCGGTCGACCAAGTCGACAAGACAATCGTCGCAAATAACCCCATCAAGCTTCGATGGAATGCTCTACTCATTGTGCGTCTCACCTAATATGCATCGATCGGCGGGCGATCGACACGATCATTTTCGACTTTGCGTTCTTTGCGGCTACCTCTTCCCCGCCTGCTTCGCTGCGGGATAGAAATATTCATAGGTTCCGTCGTCGACTCTCTTGAAAATACTCGTCACCGTTTTCCACGGATCTTTCGCGTAGTCATCATAGCGTCCTTTGGCGTTGATGCCGGGAATTTCCGGCACCCAGTCTTCCGCGAGCAATTCCTTGGGATCGCCGTAGCGCGACGTCAGCGCGCGCACTTCGGGACTGTCGAGCGACGTCATCCGTCCTTTGTTGACGACCGTGACCCAGGTATTCTTCGTGCCGCGCACGCGCAACCGATACGTCGTGAAATAGTTATGGATGTGAAACCAGTGATCGTCCGGCAAATTGTTTTTCTTGGTAAACTCGACCCATTCCTTGGCCCACTCAGGCGAATCCGGGCCATGGTGCACACGGATGCCGTGGCCGTAGTGCATCACGCCGCTGCGATTTCTCTCCGTGGTGTTTTCCCCCACCCTATTTTCATCCGGCCGCTTGTAGAATTTTGGATTGGTCCCCAACGCGGCTTCGTAAAGCAGCCAGTAGCCAGGACGATCGTGGTAAGGATAGGTCACTTCGTTGATTTTCGGATACTTCAAAAACTCGCGCCAGGCATCGGCGTATACCCCGGTACCCTTTACGTCGGCGACAAAGCCGTCCTTGATGTGGACCTCGGTACGCGGGAAATGACCGGCGTGATTGGCCGTGCCGGCGATGACTCCGTTGGGCTTTGGCGTCGGCGAGCGCGCGTTCCATTTCTTCTGGAAAGCAGGATACTCGACGACCGAATACGGGAATCGGCCCGTCGCTTGATTGGGAAACATGTAGAGATGTCCTTGCTGATAAACGCCGCGCGCCCAGCGCTCGGACATGTCTTCGGTCAGCTCCGAAGTGAGATGGGTTCCCTCCGGATCGGTGATCTGCAAAGAATCGGCCCAACCGATGGGCTCAATGGTGCGCTCCTCAGCGAGACGCCACACGTCGCCGGGAAAACTCGGAATTTTGCTCATCACCGTCCAGCGATTGTCGTAGACCATCACGCCCAAATACTTCTCTTCATAAGGCCGCACGTAGCGCCGCAACGTCGTGGTGCCGCCGGTGCCCCAAAAAAATCCTCCTCACGTTGGGATTCTTCTCGAGAAATTGCTTGATGCCTTTGCCGATATTTTCTCTGTCGAGTTTCTTCGCGATTTCCCTCAATCGATCGGGAATCTCGGCCTTCGCGGGATAGAGCGAGTCGTAAATATCCGGCCGTCTTTCCTTAAGCCACTTCTTTGGCGCTTCCGGGTCGGCAAAGCGCTCATCGATCCATCTCCTCGCCTCCATGTAGCCCTGCTCCGAAGAAAATTGCCGGCGTGCTTTGCGCAGTTCGGCGGCATCGGCGCGGTTCTCACGCCGACCAACTCATGCTCATATAGCAGATTCACTTTCACGCCGCGTTCTTCGATGGCACGTTTGATGCTTGCACGACCATGTCGTCGGCCGTTGCCGTCAAAACCAGCGCCACGCTCTCGCCGTCTTTGAGAATTCCAAACCCGTCCCCTTGCAAGCCGGTCGTCTGCCGCGCAATCGCCCGCCATAGGGCATGACTTCGTCGACCGACTTCGGCGCCTTGGTGTAGGACGGAAAACGGGGCGGCGGGTAATGATCTTTTCAGCGGCTAATGAGTATCCGCTAGTCGTCACACCGGCTAGGAGAGAGAGCAAGACTATACCATATCGGTTTCATAAGACCTCCAGATTTTATTTATTCATCTTCCGGGAGAGGGTCCACTCAGTATCTGTCTATCTCTTAGTTTTCAGCGCTATACTGCGTATCTTCGAGCAACGCTTATTGCTCCCCAGTTGCCCGAGCTTCACTTTGTCGTAATCCCAAGCTCCTTTTGCGCCTCTCTGAGAATCGAAGATCCGCCACTTCGCTGAGAGAAACCTCTCGGTTCACCTTGGCCACCCTCTTGGCCTCGTCGATCAATAGCCGCAGCCCGCCGTCCGGAAGACTGAGATCATCACTATAAGTTCTTACCGAAGAATCATAGGTCGCCACTGCCATCTCTCTGTCGATCATCAGCCATTCCACCATGACGGGAATTGTGCCATCGCGATTCTGACGAATATAACGGTTGGCCTTGATGCCGGCCTTAATCGCCCGCTTGATCTCGTCAGGCCGCTCTTTGATTTTCTTCGCGCTGGCGATCAACCCGCTAACCGGAAAACTAAATAACTCATGCGCTCGCGCAAGCACGACAAAACCTAACTTCTTGCCGAGAAAATCGATCGGCGGCGAACCCAAGGTCGCATGAGTCAATCCTTGCTTCATGGCGCCAAACCGCGAGTCGATTGGGCCGGTTGCAAGAAACTTGATCTCCTTGTCGGGGTCGATACCGAAATGCCTCAGCATCAGCCTTGCCATCCCTTCAAGAGCACCGCCGTAAGCATTGACGCCGATGGTCTTACCCTTTAATTCGGGGACGGACTTTATTTCAGACCGGGAAACCAGCGCAGTGGGAGAAATGGGCACGTAAGCAGCCACAAGCTTGACCGGAACTCCGCGGATCGCCGCGGCAACCCCAGGGCCAAGCACCGTATAGTAATCGATTTCGCCGCTAACCAACGCCTGCAATGCTATCGCAGGATTAATCCTGATGAACTCCGCTTGCATTCCTTCTTCCTGAAAAAAACCTCTCTTATCTGCGATAGCGAGAGGGACGAAGGGCGCGGCGAGGTCCGGGAACCCGATTCTAATTTTATCAGCCGAGTGACCGGACCCATGGAATACAAGGATAACGAGCAGCGCCAATAGACTCTTCTTCAAAGCAACCTCCTGGCTGGTTCGCGGATGTCACTTGATGGCAACTCCTATCTCGCCCGGCTAGCAGAGAGGAGTTCAAGAGCGGCGGTTATTTAAACTGAGCCTTTTTAGTTAAATAGAATTTGCGCATCGCCGGGCGGTATTTCTCCATCATCTCCTTGTTTAGATCCACCGGTGGCTTGGCGCCCGGCGGGAGCAACGAGAAATATTTCATGTCTTTGGTATCCTCGTCGAACTGTTTCTTCGCCGCCGCGCGCAATTCCGGCGAAATTAATAGATCAAGAATCGACGCGGCCATTGCCTTCGCCCCGACCACCGCGCCTTTATGGGCGATCGACAGCGTCGGCGTAATTCCCGCGGTCCAGTGATGCGCTTGCACGCCCAGCACCGCCGACGGGAAACGCAGTGTTCCCGTCGGCACGTTCCAGGTAATATCGCCGATATCGTTGGATGAAGTATTTTGTGTGCCGGCCCGCAGCGGCGCGGGCTGAATCGCTAAGCCGGCTTCTTTGATCCCCAGGGATTTTTGCAATTCCTTGGCGAATTTGATCTCGTCCTCGGTCCACTTCGGCATGCCAACGAAGTCAATATTTTTATTGAATCGCTTCGGCGATTGCCTTGTTGCCCAACGACGGCCAGGCCGCGCCGAAGGGTTCCATCTCCATCGTCGTTCCGGTCATGAGCGCAGCGCCGCGCGCGATATTCACCAGCTTGTCGAAGTTCTCCTTCGCCCAGGGTCCATTGGCGTCGCGAATAAACCACCAGATTTGGCCCACGTCAGGAATGATATTCGGTTGCACGCCGCCGTTGGTAATCGTGCGATGACCGCGGTAGCTCGGCCGCAAGTGCTCGCGCAGTTTATCGAAGCCGATATCCATTAACACGACCGCATCGACCGCATCTTTGCCATCCCAAGGGTTCACGCCGCCGTGCGCGGTTCGGCCCTTGAAAGTAAACTTGGCACCGATCAAGGCATAATTCTGCAAGCCGTAACCGGTCGCGAAATTGTCGGCGATGTGCGTGATGATCGCGGCATCGACGTCCTTGAAATAACCGTCGCGGACGAGATAAGGCCGGCTCATCAACTGCTCCTCAGCAGGACCGATGGAAAGCACGATGGTGCCGGGGATTTTGAATTGCTCCATCGCCTTCTTGACCGCATGCGCGGCACCGACCGACATAGCTGCCATGACGTTGTGACCTTCCATATGCCCCGGCGCGCCCTCGACGAGCGGTTTGCGTGGAATACTTCCGGGCGTTTGCGATCCCTCCGGGAGAGAGTCCATTTCTGTCGCGATTGCGATCACTGGCTTGCCCGAGCCCCAAGTAGCCCAAACGTTTGTCGGCAGGCCGGCGCCGCCGACTTCGACTTTAAAACCGATCTGCTCGAGCGTTTCCTTGAGATATTTCGAGCTCTCGTATTCCTGCATGCCGGGTTCGCCGAAATAGTAGAGCACATCGCCCACTGTGGCGATTTGATCGGCATTGCGCTCGACCACGTCGATGGCAAACCGTTTCGGATCGGCAGGCGACTCGTTAGTGCCGGCAGGAAATCCAAACCCCAAGTTGATCACCAAGACGACAACTCCAACCAAAAAATTTTTATAGTAAATCGCTTGACCCATTCTGCTTATGAGACTCATGGCGGTTCCTCCTCGATTGGTTTCATTTAGCATACTCGCGAATGAAATGAACAGTTAGAAATTGCACGCGGACCAATTCTTATCCTTGAGAAAAATTTATCGTGCGGCGCGAATAACGATTTTCGACGGCATTTGGCGCCGAAATTTTTGCAATTTTACAATCCGGTTGAATCACGACACCTGAGAAAATTGCTACAACATACTCGAGAAAATTACTTGCACCGGCTGGACCGTTCTTGTATGGTGCGCCAGGCGGTAGTTTTTCGTATGGGTGCTAAGAGAGTAATATTTGTTATCCTGATGTCAGTTTTTGGAACTTCAGGATGTGCCACCATCGAGCGAACATACGCTCCTCCGACCGTTCTCGCCCCCCAAAGTCCGATTCCATCGGCATCGCAAAATAGTTTTCTCGCCCCGGAAACGGCTCTTTCAGTTTCGACCGAGCCCGCCATGCTGGATCAATCCATTGTGATTGAGCCGGAGCGGATTCAAACCGCCACGGTTGTAGAGGAAACTATTGCGTTAACTGCGCCCACATCTGCCACGCCAAAAACTGAACGCGCGGAAACTAAAGAGAAACTAGTCCCGGGAAAACCGCCCCTGCGCCAACACCGCCGGCGCCGCCCACATTCAGCGCGGACAATCGCTTACTCGAGCTACTGGGAAAAGATCTCGACAAAGCGGTCGAGCAACCCATGGAACGACGGCGTCTGCGATTTTCTAAAGAAGTCGTGGCGAATCCGAAGGTGCGCCATTTCATCAAATACTATTCGACGACGGCGAGACGTTCCTTCCAGGAGTTGCTTGCGCGCTCAGGAAAATATCTGCCGATGATCTCGAAGGTGCTGAGCCAAGAAGGATTGCCGGAAGAATTTGCATATCTCGCCTGCTGGAAAGCAGTCTTATCGTGACCACAACTTCGCCTGCGGGCGCGGTCGGGCTCTGGCAGTTCATCCCGTTACCGCACGCCAATATGGTTTGCGTATCGATGAATGGATTGACGAGCGACGCGACCCGGTAAAATCGACGCGCGCCGCCGCCGCCTACTTGAAAGACTTGCACCAATACTTCGGTCGTTGGTATCTGGCGACCGCCGCCTACAATGCGGGTCAAGGCGCCATCGACCGAGCGATGCAATCGACCGGCGCTAAAGATTTCTGGAGTCTGAGCGAGAAAGCGCGTCTCGCCGAAGAGACACGTGATTTCGTGCCGAAGTTTATCGCCATCGCATTGATTGCCAGCGACCCGCAGAAATACGGTTTTAGTGAGATTCTTTATGCTGCGCCGTTGGACTACGAGGAAGTCGAAATCCTCGGCCCGATGAAGCTCGATGCCTTAGCCGAGCTTGCCGAGTCCGATGTCGAACGTGAGGAGCTCAATCCTGCCTTATTGCGCAAGGCCACGCCGCCGCGAGAGCGAATTTCGCATTAACTTGCCTGTTGGCCGCCGACTATCTCCTTAGCTCGATTGAATGAGCGCAAAGGAAAAGGAATCGGAACCCGTACAGGTCGTCGCCCATGAGGTCCGCAAGGGCGAAACGCTGTTCTCCATCGCGCGATATTACGGTCACGAAGTGCGCGCGCTAATGGATTTCAACGGCCTAAAAACGCGCGTACGAGTCGGCCAAAAACTTGGGATCTTGCTCGACGGAATCCGCGCGAACGCTGCGTTAAGGCTGCTAGCTCCGTTTTCCATCGGCACGTAATCGCGTGTTTCCGCTCCTAGATAGACCTGTTTCGGGCGCGCCAGCTTCTGGTCCGGATCGGTGAGCATTTCTTCCCATTGAGCGATCCATCCGGCGGTGCGCGGAATCGCGAACAGCACCGGGAACATGTCCATCGGCAATCCCATCGATTGGTAGATCAAGCCGGAATAGAAATCGACATTGGGATAGAGCTTCCGCTTGATGAAATATTCGTCCTCCAGAGCGATGCGTTCGAGCTCGAGCGCGATATCGAGCAGCGGATTGCGTCCCTTGACCTCGAAAACCTGATCGGCGATTTCTTTGATAATCTTGGCGCGCGGGTCGTAATTCTTGTAGACGCGATGGCCGAAGCCCATCAGACGTCCTTCGCCGCCTTTGACTTTCTTGATGAACTCGGGGACTTTTGCCTTGGCGCCGATCTCCATCAGCATACGTAAAACCGCTTCGTTGGCGCCGCCGTGCAGCGGCCCGTAGAGCGCGGCAGCGGCCGCCGCCACCGCCGAATAAGGATCGACCTGCGAACTGCCGACGCTGCGCATCGCATTGGTGCTACAATTTTGTTCGTGGTCGGCGTGCAAAATGAAAAGAATATCCAGCGCGCGTTCGAGCACGGGGTTGGGCTTGTACTTTAACTCGGTCATCTTGAACAGCATGTTGAGAAAATTACCGGTGTAACTCAAATCGTTGTCGGGATACGAATAGGGCAAGCCGAGGCTATGGCGATAAGCGAACGCCGCCAACGTCGGCATCTTGCTGATCAACCGGTAGGTCTGATCGTGCCGGGATTTGACGTCGAAAATTTTTTTCGCTTCGGGATAGAAAGTCGATAAGCGCGCCCACGGTGCTGACAAGAATCCCCATCGGATGCGCGTCATGATGGAATCCGTCGATGAGCTTTTTGATATTTTCGTGAATAATCGAATGATAGGTGATGTTATGTGTCCAATCTTCGAGTTGGGACTTGTTCGGCAATTCGCCGTAAAGAATCAAATAGGCGGTCTCCAAATAGGTGCTTTTCTCGGCGATCTGTTCGATTGGATAGCCACGGTAGCGCAGAATTCCTTGGTCGCCGTCGATATAAGTGATTTTACTCTGGCATGAGGCGGTGTTCATGAAACCGGGGTCGTAACTCACGATGCCGTTGTCTTCGGTCACTTCGATTTGGAACAAATCGGTCGCCTTGATCCCGCCGTTCTTGATCGGAATCTCGTACTTTTTTCCGGTCCGATTGTCGATAATGGTCAAAGTGTCTGAAGCCATCGTTTTACCTTTCACCTCTGGCTTGGCACGTCCCTTTTTAGAACATCCCCATGCCGTGGTCAACTCGTTCGCCCTCTTAAGGCGCGTCACCCAGCCAATTCTCCAGTGTGCCGCCGACCTGGCGCAGCACACCATCGTGGCGGGGAAAAACTCGACGCCACGCCGTTCCGGGTCGCCGCGATGAGCAAACCAGCGAGCCGGCTCATAAAAGGCAAGTGACCGACCAGTACAATCGAATCTGGCGCGCTTTCAATTCGGCCTTCACGATCGCGGGATCGTCCTCCGGTAACAGACCGGAGAGTTGCGCGACTGTCGCAACGGACATACGCTCGGCCAAGATCTCCGCCGTTTCTTTCGCGCGCAAAATCCCGGAATGATAAATGACCGAAACCTGGACCCTTCGCTCAAGCGCCAACCGACCGTCTGTTCGACATGTCGCGCCCGTCGAAGGACAAAGGCCGCTGCGGATTCTCCGTCGCCGAGAGGGCATCGCCGTGGCGCACTAGATAAATAATTCACGCCTGACCAAACCTCGAATCATGTGTGGTGATCTTCGGATAATTGCGGCTGAGTAGACGTTGCCGCGATTGCGAGTCGACGATGACGCAATCGTTAATGGCAATTACTCTTTGAGTCGCGGTTGCAAATGACCGATGTTCATATAGTATGCCCGTCAGAAATTTGCAATCTTATCATCCGACGCGCCTCGGGAACTGTGATCGAATTTCGCAAGGTCAATAAATGGTTCGGCCCGCTTCACGTCCTCAAGGACATTGATTTAACCGTCGAAGCGGGCAACGTTGTCGTGGTCTGCGGTCCGAGCGGCAGCGGCAAGAGCACGTTGATCCGTTGCATCAACCGACTCGAAACGATCCAATCCGGCGATATTATCGTCGATGGCCGCTCGGTCTGCAGACGCTCATCTTGGACGCCGCAAGCCTGCGCGCCGAAGTCGGCATGGTCTTTCAATCGTTCAATCTCTACCCGCATATGACGGTGCTCGACAATATCACTCTGGCGCCGACCAAGGTAAACGCCTGTCCGGCGCGAAGCGAACAAAATCGCCACCCAGCTTTTGGAACGCGGTCGGCATTCCCGACAAGGCCAACGTTTTCCCCGCAAATCTTTCCGGCGGCCAGCAGCAGCGCGTCGCCATCGCGCGCGCGCTCGCGATGAAACCGAAAATCATGCTGTTCGACGAGCCCACCTCCGCGCTCGACCCGGAAATGATCAATGAAGTTCTGGAAGTGATGACCGATCTGGCTCGCGACGGCATGACGATGATCGTCGTGAGCCATGAGATGGGCTTTGCCCGGCGCGTCGCCCACCGCGTAGTTTTCATGGACCAGGGCCAGATCATTGAAGCCAACGAACCGGAAAAATTTTTTGCCGCAGCTGAATCACCCCGCGCCCAGCAGTTTTTGAGCAAAATTCTTTCACACTGAGGAGAACCCTATGAAGCGCTTTGCTTAATTGGCTCAGCTGTGACCTGCATCGGAAGTTTGCCGGCGCCGCGCCGCAACTAACCTTGGAGCGAATCGATAAGAGCGGCACCCTGACCATCGGCACGCGCCGGGGGTCACCGCCTTTTGCCTATGTCAACAAGGCAACGAGTGGGTCGGATTCTCCATCGATTTGGTCGAGAGAGCGATCGTTCCGGCGATGAACAAGAAACTCAACAAACAAGTCAAAGTGGAAAAAAAGGAGTCGACGCCACAGACGCGCATCCCCTTGCTGACGGCGAATTCCGTCGATCTGATCGCCGAAACCATGACTGATACGCAGGCGCGTCGGGACAGCGTCGATTTCAGTCTGACTTTTTTTGTGACCGGCGCACAGTTTCTGGTAAAGAAGGGTAGCCCGATCAAAGGCATTCAATCGATTGCCAACCGTCGCGTCGCAGCGCAACAAGGCTCCACCACCGCGAAAATCGTCCGCGAGCGGGTGCCCACTGCCAAACTGCTTGAATTTCCCGATCAGCCCGCGGCGTTTCAAGCTCTGACCCAGGGACAAGTACAAGCCTACACCAACGATGGCATCCAGCTCGCGGGCTTGCGCGCAAAGCGCCCAAGCCTGATGACTGGGCGGTAGTCGGCGAATTTTTCTCCTACGAACCTTACGGCATGGCGATGAGAAAAAATGATTCCGACTTTCGCCAGTTGGTGAACGTCGGTTTGATGGACGCGATCTCATCCGGCCTCTATTTTGATATTTACGAAAAGTGGTTCGGGGCGAAAGGCGAAGTCCCCTATCCTCTTTCCGCTGAGACCAAGCGCTTCCTACAGATGCAAGTCGTACCCAAATAAAGTTAATCGTGGGGCACGGCGTGAGCGGCAGTGCGTCCCTATAGTCTTTTCGTCACAACCTGCCTGCCGGCCCCTGTTTGAATGAATTACCAATTCGCTTGGAGCGTGCTGTGGAGCGGCCAGACGGCGCATGGCTGCTGCAGGGCGTGCTTGTCACCTTGCAGATTTCAGCTCTAGGGTGGCTGGTCGCTGTCGTACTCGGCATTCTGTCCGGTGCTTTGCGCACCGCGCCGATCGCGCCTTTGCGCTGGCTCGCCGCGGCCTACGTTGAATTTTTCCGCAATGTTCCCCTGCTCGTCTGGATGTTTTTTTGGTACTTCGGCATGCCTCCACTGTTGCCGAGCGCGTTGCAGGAATGGCTGCTTGATCATGGCGCCGAATTTTGGGCTGGAGTTTGCGCCTTAGGCGTTTACCATGGCGCGCGATTCTCGGAGGTTATCCGCGCCGGCATTCGCTCCATTCCGAAAACTCAGTTTGAAGCCGCCGTGTCCACAGGACTGACGGTGTTGCAAGCCTATCGGCCTGTCATCGTGCCGATAGCATTGCGGTTGGTCATTCCGCCGGCGACCAACGAAACGCTCAATCTCCTCAAGAACTCTTCCGTCGCTTTAACCATCAGCGTCGCGGAGCTGACCTTCCAGACACGCCAGATTGAAACTTATACGGCAAAGGCTTTCGAAGCCCTAGCCGCCGGGACCCTCATTTACCTAGCTCTCTGCCTGGCGATTGCCTCGGTGATGTCGCGGTGGAGCGGCGCGTCGCGATACCCGGCATGATCGCCCGGGGACAAAGCGGAGAGCTTTGAGATGGATTTCCGCGTAATCGCCGATAATTTTTCCTTTCTCATGCTCCAGGGCCTTATCGGCTTTGGATCTTTTGCCGGTGGCACACTTCGATTGGCGCTGCCGGCCATCGTCCTCGGTTTTCTACTCGGCACTTTTATCGGACTTGCGCGCCTTGCGCGGTCACCCTGGGTGAGCACGCCGGCGAAAATTTACGTCGAATTTTTTCGCGGCGTGCCTCTGGTCATGGTTATTTTCTGGTTTTGGTTCATTATCCCTGCGCTGCTTGGCAGATCGCTGCCCGAATATGCCGTCGCGCTCACGGCTTTCGTGATCTTCGAGGCAGCCTATCTCGCCGAGATCGTGCGCGCAGGGATACAGTCGGTGCCGCGAGGCCAAGTCGAAGCTGCTACGGCGACCGGGCTCAAACGCGGGCCAATGATGCGCCATGTGA
>CAWERH010000027.1:0-103951 GCA_963811315.1 uncultured delta proteobacterium | reverse complement strand
CGCGGGCAAGCTCTCGGTGTGACCTATCAGCGCCCGGACAGCGACCGCTATAACTATCCTGGAAGCCTATCTGCGCGCGCGGATCGTCGGAATGCCTGGAGGCCGCGCGGCCGAGGAAATCGTTTACGGCACCAAGACCACCGGCGCAGAAAGCGATATCGAGCAAGCCACCGGCATCGCGCGCCGGATGGTCACCCGCTGGGGCATGAGCGAGCGCGTCGGACTGGTGGAGCTCGCGCCCCGGGAGAATCCTTACCTGAGCGGCGCGAACGGTTACGCCGGCGCAAAGCCGTTCAGCGAGAGAACCGCTGAAGCCATCGACGCCGAGGTGCGCAAGATCATCGGCGAAAGCCACGACGAGGCCAAGCGGCTTCTGAACACGCATCGCAAGCAACTCGACGCCCTGGTTGAAGCCTTGCTGTTGCGCGAGACCCTCAACGAGCAGGAAATCCTTGATGCCACGGGACTTCCGCGTGCGCCGGCCCTCGAGACAGGGATCCTCCCCCTTACTGACGGGGACAGGAGCATTCGCGACCACTAGCGGGGAATTCTTTTTTGGTGGCCGGTGATACAACCATGGCCGAGCCAGCTGCGCTGGCCATAGTAGACGATGATTCTGTGGCTCTTGCTGGCCCGCCGTGGCAGAACACCGCCTTGTCAGCTTTTTCTGATTTTTTCTGAGCGCATCCTTTATTCGACTTGCGCCGCGGTTCCATCGCCTATGGAACATCTCAGGGCTCTTATTACCGGGCTGCCGCCGGGGTCATCATGTGGGTGTCAGGTTTAGTGATTTTTTGGTGCCGGTGACGGCGCTTGTTATTGATGGTGCGACAAACCCGTCTTGTCAGATAAGTGCGCGGCAGCTGTTGCAAGCAACCGTATTGTACCTGCAGATCCTGTTTGCGCTTATGATACTCGACACGGCTCCGTTCTAGCGGCCTGTTAAAGAAACCCCTAGGCTTTATTGTCGCCCAATCGTCCCGCCGCAACGTACCATCTGAGCAACCTGGAAGAGGCTATTTTTAGCATCCTCCCTGAATGCTCAAAGATACCCGTTCGCGTGACCTCTGTGATTTTAGGTGCCGAAAAATCTTGATATCGTCGCCACGCGTCGAACATTCGACACTTTCTGCAGCACCGCTGCTTTCGCCCAGCGGAAAATTTCCTGTATTTCCTTACCTTCCATCAATCCGGCTAAAACAAAATTTGGCATTTTTCTTGCGCAGGCTTGTTGAGGGAGACGCAACACACTCGATGGTATAGAGCTAGGGTCTTCGACGGCTAGGCAAAATTTGGAGGAGACAAACGTGATTAGGAAATCCGCAATAACATACTTAGCGCTGATACTGTTTGTAACCGGTTTTCTAGGCTGTTCGACGCCGTTAACGACGCGAGAAAAGGGAGCAGGCATCGGCACACTCGGTGGCGCCGCGGCGGGAGGCATTATCGGCAGTGCCGTCGGCCATGCGGGGGCCGGCGCCGCGATTGGCGGTTTGCTTGGCCTAGGAGCAGGCGCTCTGGTTGGCGACCAGCTTCAAGGGCATGAAATGAAGCAGGACGAGCAGCAGCAGGGAATTGATCGGCAGCAGAGAGAGATAGATCGTCAACAAAGGGAAATCGAAAGACTCAAAGCAAGGCGAGTATTAGTTTGACGAGCCGGCGAGATGATTTCGTTGCTCCTAATCGGTCACGGCGAAGTCAACCAGGCTTCTGGCAAAAATTGCGGCCCCTAGGGACGAGTGAGCGAGGATTTAACAGATGAAGGGAATGGCGGCTTTCGGTTTAGGTATTTTTCTTTTCTATGCAACCGGTTTCCGTGGCCGCAGGAGTGCCGGGCGACCAGGTTCGTGAAACCGTCGACAAACTCGTTGCGGTTCTCAAGGATCCTCGGCTCAAACAGGAAGACAAGAAAAATGAGCGGCGCGAAGAGCTCAGAAAGCTTATTTATCAAAGGTTTCGATTTCACGGAGATGGCCAGACGCTCTCTTGGCCCTGAGTGGCGGCGGCACACCGCCGAGGAGCAAAAAGAATTTGTTAAACTATTTACGGATCTCCTTGAGCCGCGCCTATCTGACGCAGATCGAATCCTACAACGATCAAAAAGTCCGATATGTAAACGAGCGCCAGGATGCTAGCCATGCTGAGGTGGACACAAAAATCGTTGACAACAAAGGGCAAGAATATTCGGTTAAATACCGGCTTCACAATGAGAACGGCGACTGGAAGGTTTATGACGTGGTCGTCGAAGACATAAGCCTGGTCAACAACTACCGCGCGCAGTTCAACCGCCTGCTGGCAAGTTCTTCCTATCAGGAGCTGGTTCGTAGAATGCAGGAAAAGACCCCAGGGATTTAGGATTAGAAGTCAAAGAAGCAATTGTCGTATGAGAAAACAAATGTTGCCACTTCTTCGAGGGAAGAGCGGCCCGCAGCCGTCTAGGTTTTTAACGGTTCGTTCTGAGTATCATTCTGTTCTTATTGATGAGCACAGCAGCAGAAAGCACTTGTGTAAACGATGCTTTGAATAGAGTAGACAACGACACTTCTAATGATTCGACCGCAGTTTATCGAGTTCTCGACGACTGGAGGGCGGTAGTCTTCTGGCTTGCCGCTTTCCGAGGTCACTATCTGCGATCAATTGGGTAACGTGGACGACGAAATCGCGATTTACTCGAAATTAGAAATCAAGATCGGAATCAAATGGTGCGAGCGGTGAGAGAACGTTAATCCTGGATATATCACTCGTATGAATGACTACGTTTCGTCGCTACACAGCTGAGCTCACTCGCAAAGTTCTATGAGCGCCGAAACAAATCCAAAAACGCTAACGCGCGCGAACGCTATCACGGCCATCTCAATCGCCTTCCTAGCTCCACGTCTCTTCTTGAGGAGCGGTCGCATCTGATGCATTTAAATTTTTCTTTCATATTTCTCACGATGGCTCATCCCTTAGCTCACGATCTTTCGTCGGTCTTCGAAGAGCAATGGAGATTGTCGGCAATGAAATCCCGTGGAAAAAGGTGATGACCATGAAAGTTATATTTTTTTTGGCAGGGCTCTCATTGAGTGTCTCGCTCTCGGCGTGCGCCGCCGTCCAAAGCGGAGGCGACATTGCTCAAGGAAGACAAGCTCTGTTCGAGGGCAACAACCAAACCGCCCTCGGGTATTTTCAGGCTGCGGCGCAAGTGGATCCCAATTACAAATACGGCACCGAATTGCGGGAGGGAACTTTGAGCTTTCTCGGCAGAGCTCAATACCTGAACGGCGACTATGCGCGAGCGCGGTCGACGTTGGAAAAAGCGCTGGCTCAGCACAAGGAGGACAATGTCGCGCGGCTCTACCTCGGGCTTACCCTGGCTCGACAAGCCGAGACCCAGAAGAGTTTGCAAGATATCGATGCGGGCATGGAAGGGATTTATGACTTTCTCGACTACCTAACCGGCAGCTTCAGGTTCTCGTTTGTAAGAAATTGGGATCCAGGACGAGACATACGCTCCGCGATTGAAAGAGATCGAGCGATGATCGCGAGCGGGAAAATCGACTGGCCGGCACTTGTTGCCGATGGAGAATGGATCGCGATGACGACTGAACGAGAACCGGACCTGCGTCTCAAGCCGACCGTGCACGATTAGTGCGGCAGCAAGAACATCAACGACACAGGTTCCGCTAACCGATCTAAAAGGCTGGACCCACGCGCGCCTCCCCGTCGCATGTCAGTCATTCGTCGCCGACTGGCTCGCGCTCGATCTAACTCCGACACAACTGAAATTGCTCGAATTTGTGCAAAGCGGCTTCCACCTGCTGCTGATGAGCGTGGGACGCGCCCCGGCCGACCCAGTTCCAGCGCTGCACCAGAAGTTTTTGCCGCTGCCGGTCGGTTTTGAGGTCGAGGGCGGCAACGATCCGATCCCCGATCAGAACCGGGCAAACGAAATAGCCAAATACCCGCTTGTCCTTGGGAACGTAAGCTTCGAAGCGATACTCGTAATCGAAAAAGAGTCGGAGTCGCTTGCGCTGGATGATCAGCGGGTCGAAGGGGGACAGGATATGAATCTGTTCCCGCGCCGGATCGGGAATGGCGTCGAGGGCATCCGGACGGACCCAGTGCAGCGACTGGCCCGCTCCTTCCACTTGCACCGGTATCAGCTCCTTTCGACGGACTCGCGATTCCACCAGACGCCTCATCGCCAGTTTGCGCGGAGCGTCCTGATAACAGATCGATTCCACACTCACGATCCCCTGCGATCGCAGGGCACGATCAAGCAGGTAGTTCAGAGTTTCCCTTTCGGTCGCTGCGCGGGGCAGACGGTCCCAGCTGAAATGGCGAGTCAGCAGCTCATAAGTCTTGAGCATTCCTGCCCGCTGGCTAATCGTCACCAGGCCCTTGTAGAAGGCCGCCTCCAGAGCGCGCTTGGAAGGCTTGCGGCTGCCCCACGCGTAGTCTTTTTCTACCAGCACGTCGTTGTCGATGTCGCGAATGGTGATCGCGCCGTGTCTGCGGATGCGCGACAGCACTCTGCGCAGGTCACCGTCTGAAACCTTGCCGAACCAGACGATGCGCCGCTGCCAATCCCGGCGCATATGGCGCACATAAAACCGCAGGCTCTCCGTCGGCAGGTACGAGAGGGCGTGCGTCCAATACTCGAAAACTGTCTTGTCGATGCTCTGTGCCTGATGCAGATGCTCGCGCCGATACGAAGGGATGCGCGTGTGGAGGATGTGGTGATGGCTGCGCTCGATTACGTAGATGGTGTCAATCTGCAAATAGCCCAGGTGCGCCACTGCTGCCGGCGTGGCCTTCGGGCCGGAGCCGAAGGGTTCGGTGGTGTCCAGGCGCTGGGCATGCAGCCAGATTCTGCGCGCCTGGGCGGAGGTGAGTTGGATGAGCGGATTTTTCAATAGGGGTCTCTGGTTACTAAAAGCGGGCGACTCGACGCCGCCGAGACTCTCGGCGACCTTGAAGAGACGCAAGCGCGGGCTGGTTCTCCTCACCCGATCCAGATGACATCAAGGCCGAGAAGTAACGCTACGTCTCGCTGCCTGCCATCGCCCGTTACAAATCGGATGCGGATACCCGCGGCAGCTTGAAATGCCATCAATGACGCGACATGAAGTGCGTCTAGAGCTCTCATCGGCACGGTTCCCTGAAGAATTTCTTCAGCCTGGCTCAAAACCGTTTCACCCACCTCGACCAATTCCCAGCGGATTTGTTCGCTCTGAACTCTGCTCACCGTAGTAGCGAAGGCTTCTGCGGATAGCTCCCTAGCGCGTCTTCGTCGGCACAAGCCGGACATGATCTCGACGGGAGTTATTGCCGAGGACAACAAGTCGTGCCGGCGCAACAAAGACACAACCCGAGCAGATCCCGGCTCTCTCACGTATCGCTTGATCAAAGCACTGGTATCGAAATAGGCGAATGTCACCGCTCGTTGCGCTCCTCGCTGATCGTCTGCGACATGGGTTTGCCCTTAACACGAATCGCCTTCCAGGTTGGCTTTGGCATGGGTCCTCGCTGCCGAGCCGGACGCAGCAAACCCTCCGCCTCCAGACGGCGAATGATCGCTTTTTGATCTTCCTTTGTTTCAAGCGGCTTGATGACCGCTATCGGCTTGCCCCGCTCGGTCAACACCACCTCCTTGCCTTGCTTTACCGCTTTCATCGCCTTAGAAAAACTCTGGTTAGCTTCTCTCAATCCCATGCGCATATCGATCTTATTTGTAGTGATATCCGACAATGCTCGCCATCGCTTGCAGACAACGATGTGGTGCACGACTGTCCGGAAGTTATGCTACTGCCGCCAATCACCATGACTCGTCGAGCACTTCGGGTCCTCAAGAAGATCCTGTAGATGCTCAATTCCCCCTGACAAACGGATCACTCCATAATCAAGTCCTGCCTCTTGCGCTCTCTTGTAAATCATGGGCCGATGACTCTGCCGGGCGCGCCTCCGCAGGCGATCCTCGGCTCCGGCGTCAGCGATCGCCGGTGCCGTTGACCGAGACGACCTTGATCTCCGGATAGTCCTTTTTGAATTCGTCGAGCAGCGCCGTTTGTCCGTACCGACCGACGTAAAGATTCAACCGCCCTTCTTTCTTGGCCGCTGCAACGGTTTGCTTCCAGTCGCTGCTCCAGTCGGCGTGCAAATCTGGCGTCAGAAAAATTACTGAAAACAGAAATAGCAGATTGATGGCGACGCGGGTTTTCATGAGAGGATCTCCTTGAAATCCATACGCCAAAGGACCGCGGGAAAAACAGCCGACCGGCCTGATCTACGTTTGTTAGATCATCAAATTTGCACCTAATAGTCACATTATGCACCATGACCGCCTTGCACCATTGCACGCGCTGGATCAGTGCAGGACTGGACATTTCAGGGCAACACCCCGGTAGGTCAGTCCGGCTAGCGGGCGCTAGCGTAGTATTCAACGCGCCGCTCAAAAAAAGCGACGGCCTCTGAGACCAGAAAAGCGAAGATGAAAACGATCATCACAAGCGCCCAGAATTCCTCCATGAGAAAATTTTGCGAATAAAGTTCGAACAACTCCCCCACTCCTATAATCGCGATTAAAAGCTGGCCGATGACGACGCCTTTGACGCCGCGGATCACCCCCAACCGCACCCCGGCAAGAATCTCGGGCAGGGCGCTGAGAAAAAGAATCTTTGTGTAGACTTGGCGCCGCGTCGCACCGAAGCAGCGGGCCATTTCGACCAGCGATCGGTCGGCCTGTTTAACTCCCACCTGGGTGTCCAAAATAATCACGAAGACGGCGAAGAGAAAAACCGTGACCACCACGGTGGATTCACCGATGCCGATAACCGACATGAGGATCGGCACCAGCGCGGAGATCGGCGCGCTGACGAAGATGTTGACCCACATGCCGAGGATCTTGCCGATGCTTGCTACCCTTGCCATGAGGACGCCGATGGGAATTCCGATCAGGAGCGCCAGCGCCATGCCGAGAGCAAAAGAGCGCAACGAAATGGACACCGCCGTGGTGAATTTGCCGGTCGGTAGGATCGTGATTGCCGCCGCGACCACCCGGGAAAAAGGCGGGACGATCGTCGACAGCCCGGCGCGGCCGATGATCTCCCAGGCGACGAACCAGATCGCGAGGGAGAAAAATATCGGGACACGCTTGCCAAAAAGAGTCATATCAGTTCACCGGCCGGCCAACGCCGAACCGTAGCGGGGGCCGAATTGCAAGCCAGACGAGGCCCGAAGAAGGAGCCGCCCGGAAGCGTACGCGGTTCGGTACGCTGAGGACGGGCGACGACCGAGAACGAAGTATGGCGCCGCAAGTCGCCCCCGCTACACGTAGTGCTTGAGGATCTGCCATATCTCGTCCACCGCGTCGAGATAGTTCTTGTCGCGCCGGATCTCGTCCGGACTCCTCCCTTCGCGGTCGATGTTGGGCTGAATGATTTTCGATACCGTTCCCGGCCGCGCTGACAAGAGCACGATCTGATCCGAAAGGTAGGCCGCTTCTTCAATGCTGTGAGTGACGAAGATCACGGTCTTTTTCTTGTTCCTGAGCAGATCCAAAAGTTCTTCCTGGAACTTCCGCCGGGTCTGCTCATCGACGGATGAAAACGGCTCGTCCATGAGGATGATATCGGCATCGACGGCGAGGGCACGGGCGAGGCCGACCCGCTGACGCATACCGCCCGAAAGTTGATGTGGATAGCTCGACTCGAAGGATTTAAGCCCGACCTCGGCGATGTGTTTGCGGGCGATTTGTTCGCGCTCTTGTTTGGGCAGGCCGCGTAGCTCCAAACCAAAACCGACGTTGCGCAAAACGTTGCCCCATGGCAGCAGGGCGAAATCTTGAAAAACAAACGCGCGCTCCGGTCCCGGGCCGTCGACTTTTTTCCCTTTAACCCAGATCTCGCCGCGACTGGGTGGAATCAGCCCGGCGATGATTTTAAGGAGCGTTGTCTTGCCGCAACCGCTTGGCCCCAACAGCGTGCTCAGTCTGCCGCTGGGAAGCGCTACGTTGATATCCGCAAGCGCCTCGACACCGCCGTCGTAGGTCTTGCCGACCTCCTTCACTTCCACGATCGCGTCAGCCGACATCCTCAAAACCTCGCATTTCAGGGGGAAAGAGCTTGCGCTCCAGGCGCTCGAGCCCCTGGATGGTCAGGGCCGCGAACAGGACGATGGACGCGATTGCCGCGAACATCTTCGGGTAGTCAGCCACCGAGCTGTTGTAGGTAATGAGATCACCGATGCCGGTCGGAGTGATCAAGAGCTCGGCGATCACGATGCCGATAAATCCCATCGCGAGCCCGAGGCGCAGCCCCGCGAAGATCAAGGCGGCCGCATGCGGCAAGATGATCTTGAGCACCTCTTGTCGTTTCGTTCCCAAAAACGCACGGCACATTTGAATCAAGGACGGGTTGGTATTGCGGATGCCCTTGTAGGAATTCATTACGATGACCGGCGCAGCCAAGACTACGACGGCCAACACTTTGGCGGTGATGCCGATGCCGTACATGTAGGTGATCAGCGGGATGATCGCTGCCATCGGCGCGGCTTGCAGCACGATGAAGATGGGCAGGCTCAGCCACTCGACGGCGCGGGAGAGTCCCATGCCGACGCCGAAGCCGATGCCGATGATGCTGCAGAGAACGATGCCGATGATCAGTGGTTGGAGCGTGGATTGATACGCTTTAATGAGACTCCCGTCGGCGATCATGCCAAGCAGCGCCACCAGCGTCTTAGTGAACGGTGGAAAGGCGAAGCTGATCGGCCAGCGCCCGGCAACCTCCCACAAACCGAAAAAGAGGGCGAAGGAAATCAGCTGCCAGAAAAGAGGTTTTGCGATCCAGCGTTGACGCTCCACGGATCTCAGCTTCCAGCGAGCGGTTGAAAAAGGCTCAATTAGTTCGGCACCGAGTGTATCGCGTCGGCCAACGGTCTAGGGACCGAAGCATTGGCGAATTGGACTCGTGCATGGCAAGTCCAATACCCGCACACACGACTCCAAATGGATTTTCACTTCACCTTGCCAAGCGCTGCCTTGAGCGGAGCCAAGTGCCAGAAGTCCTCCAACTTGAGATTCTCGCCGGTCAGCGCGCCGGAGAGACTGTAGAATTCCAAGTCGTTCTTGGCCGCGCCTTCCATGCCGCCGTCGTTTGGAAAGATGCCGCCTTGCACGGCTTCTTCAAAGAAAGGAAGTATCTCTTCCTCCATCTTGGCGGGGAGATCCTTTAAGAGCCCGAGTTTTTTGCGCTCTTCGAGAACCGACTTCGGATTGGCATTGATCTGTCGATTGACCCTGATCAGTTCTTCGAGAAAAATCGCGATGCCCGCTTGGTTCTTGTCGAGAAACTCTCTGGTAGCGAAGAGCGCTTCGTCGCTCGCCTTCAAATTGCCAAGCGGCAGGATGATGAACTTGTCGGGCGCTTCCTTCATGACCCGATTCTTGTTGGGCGCATCGAGAATCGTCGCCTTGATATTTCCTTTCAATAGAGCCAACGCGCGCACCTGGGATCCCGGCACGTAGCTCACGCTCTTGTACTTGATGCCGTGTTGCTTCGCCGCCAGGAGCATGATCGCTTCGGTCCCGGAGCCGCGTCCCTGCAATGCGATTTCCTGCCCGTCCAGATCCTTCCAGCTCTTGTAGCTGTCTTTGGCTACCACCGGGAAAAATTGCAGAGCGCTCAACTGGTAAAAGAAGCGGATTGGCACGTTCACTTTCTGAATGGCCGCGTAGGGCGTGCCTTGCCCGATGTCGGCCTGACCGTTGATCACCGCCTGGGTCGCGATTTCCTCGCTTTTGAACGCGGTGATCTCGACGTCCACGCCGCGCGCCTTGGCGCGCTCGACGGCGATCAAGAGCGGCAGCTCGTCGATGGATATGACATCGCCAAGAGCATACCTGATTTTGATTCTGTCTTGCGCCGCTGTGTCGCCGCCAAAGGTGCCGACAAGAACGAAGAGAATCATAAAACCGACAATCGATTTCGCTAATTGGGTCATCGCAGCACCTCCTGTGTTTTTTGATTGCGACTGGCGCCGGAGTACCGCAAACGCGGTCCGCGTGTCAAGCTATTGTTGCGAACATAACCAGGTCAGAAACAGGCTTGCATAGATGAATGGCCTAAAATTTTCAATGCTCGCCGGAGGTCATGGCAAAGCCAAGGTCCGTTGTTTATTCGCTCTTTAGCTCAACTCACCGCGGTCCGGGTTACCGGCCCAGTCCTCGCTTCAGGTCCTCAAGCAGATCCTGCAGGTGCTCAATCCCCACTGACAAACGGATCAGTCCATCATCGAGTCCCGCCTTCTTGCGCTCTGGTTTGGGGATCGAGGCGTGGGTCATGACTGCGGGCAACTCGACGAGCGACTCGACGCCGCCGAGACTCTCGGCGATCTTGAAGAGACGCAAGCGCGCCAGACACCGTGCGCTTCCGCGAACCCTCCCTTTACCTCGAACGAAACGATTCCGCTGAAGCCGTCCATCTGAGAAGCTGCGACATCATGGCCTGGATCCCGTGAGCCGGTCACTGGGCTTTTTTCAGTTGATCGAACTGGGACTTGAACTTTTCGCAAGGGTTTTCGTCGTCGACGCGTGGCGTGAACCAAACGTAATCAAAAGGCAATCGGCCATTGGGATAAGGCAGGGCGTAACTATGCGGTTCGGTCTTCTGTTTGTCGACTTCGACGAAAGCTATGCTGATCACCAGCTTGCCCGCGGCCTTAGCGCTGAGATAAACGGGAATGCCGTAATCGTTGCGGACATGACCCGCTCCGGCCACCAGGATTGCACCGTCGGGATTACCTGCCGCGATCAAGCTCTGCGCCATCTGAGCGTCTCTGGCCCGCTGTACATTCACCATCGCTTTCACGCTTTCCTCAGATGCGTAGCCGCAATGAGAGTCGCGTATATCAGCGGCCATACCAGTGTACACAGACTCGGACGGTGGCCGGTCGAGACCCAAGTCGCGTACTACCCGCGGCTCGAGAGCGGCCATGCCATCCCTGCCCATCTTCCTCGCAGTCGCAAGCGGTAGATTGGTCGCGATGATTCGTAGTTTTGCCTCAAGGGCGGCCTCAGCGATGGGTTGATACATCGCCCAATCTGGCCATCCACGTTTGTTCCAATTCACGGCCTTACCAAGCCCTGTAGCATCGTTCGGGGCGGCGGCGAGATGGTCGGCGATAGCGGTAGCGTCGTCAAGGCCGAACATTTCAAAACCCACTGCGGGACGTCGTCCAACGGCAATCAGGCTGCGCAGCACTTCGGCCTGCAACAGATGATGGTCGGGGTTGTCATGCCGCTCGCCGAGGAGGAGGAAGTCAGCGCGAGCCAAACGGGTGACGAGACTCTGGTGCTCAATAAATCTGGCAGAGGAGACGTCCCAAACACGCCCGGTGAGAGGATGATCTCGACCCAGCGGCGATTTCCACGACATGACCGAGCACCCCGCCACGGCACATGCTACGTATCCTACGACCAGTACCAGGGCGGTGAAATAGAATTCTCTAGCGTGTGGTGCGGCTAAACGGACGTTAGGCGAAACTGCATTCGATGCGCTGCCGCTGCATGAATTGAAAAAGCCCGTCATGATCGACTCGCTACGCTTTACGAATCATACGCGCAATCCAGTGCGGGATACCGAGCGTCAGGGATCCAGAAGGGGTCGGGATTCTTTTCGCTTTCGTTTTGGACGATCGCGGAAATTCCGCGTTACCGGCCCAGTCCTCGCTTCAGGTCCTCAAGAAGATCCTGCGGGTGCTCGATTCCCACTGACAAACGGATCAGTCCGTCATCGAGTCCGGCCTTCTTGCGCTCTGGTTTGGGGATCGAGGCGTGGGTCATGACTGCGGGCAACTCGACGAGCGACTCGACGCCGCCGAGACTCTCGGCGATCTTGAAGAGGCGCAAGCGCGCCAGCACGCGGCGCGCTTCCGCGAGTCCTCCCTTCACCTCGAAGGAAACGATGCCGCTGAAGCCGTCCATTTGGGCAGCCGCGACATCATGGCCCGGGTGACTGTCCAGTCCGGGATAGTAGACCCGTCGCACCCGCGCATGCTCCTGCAGAAACTGGGCGATTTGCGTCGCGTTCTTTTCATGCTCGCGCATGCGCAGCGCCAGAGTCTTTATTCCTCGCAGCGTGAGGAAGCAGTCGAAGGGAGACGGCGTCGCGCCGGCGGCATTTTGCAGGAACTTGAGCCGCTTGTAGAGCGCGGATTCATTGAGACAGATCGCTCCCCCGACGACGTCGGCGTGTCCCGCCAGGTATTTTGTCGTCGAGTGCAGGACGAGATCGGCGCCGAGCTCGAGGGGCCGCTGGAAAACCGGCGACGCGAAGGTATTGTCGACTAAGCAGAGCGCGCCGCGGTCATGGGCGATTTTCGCCGCAGCTCTGATATCGGTGATCCGGAGAAGCGGATTGGTCGGCGACTCGATCCAGACAAGCCGGGTGCGCCGAGTCATGGCGCGCTCGATTTCTCTGACATTGGAAGTTTCGACGAAGGAAAATGTCAGCCCGAAGTTTTCCAGCACCGCCCTAAAGAGCCGGTAGGTGCCGCCGTAGACATCGCGCGAGGAGACCACGTGATCGCCCTTCTTGAACAGCAGCATCGCCGTGGTCGCCGCGCCCATACCGGAGGAGAAAGCGAGGCAGTATTCGGCCGACTCCAGGCTCGCGAGCGCGGTCTGGAGCGCGGTGCGCGTCGGATTGTCGGTCCTCGAGTAGTCGTATCCCTTGTGGATGCCAGGCGCGCTCTGCGCGAAGGTGCTCGTCTGATAGATCGGAACAGTGACCGCTCCGGTCGCCGATTCGGGTTCTTGTCCGGCGTGGATAGCGCGCGTGGCAAATTGCCTGGACTCGCCGTCCTTCCTTCGTGCCATCAGGGCTGTCCGCCTATGTGACCCATGACATCGAATCGCGTCACAATTCCCTGGTACTTCTCCGCGTCTCGGACGAGAACAGCCGGCGCAGACTTGAGGAGTTGCACGATCTCATAAACATCTTCGTCCGGCCCGACGGTGGGAAACGGCGGCTCGAGCAAAGATCCAACAGTAAGCTCCATCACCTCGGGAGTCTCCATAGATCTCTGAAAGAGCACGCTCTCGCACAGCGACCCGACGAGATTCCCCTTATCGAATACGGGCAGTTGCGAGACGCCGAACCGGTTCATGGTGCTGATCGCATCGCGCACGCTGGATGTCATCTCAACTGACAGAAGCTCGGGTAGCTTGCGCCGTTTTGATTGGAGAATGTCGCCAACCCGCGCGCTTTTGCCGAGAAACTGGTTTTGCCTCATCCATTCATCGGAGTACATTTTCGAAAGATAAATTTCTCCCGCGTCGGGAAGTATGACGACGACAAGGCTCTCCTTGCCGAGCTGCCGCTCGCGAGCGTATTCAAGCGCGCCCGCAACGGCCGTACCAGAAGATCCTCCACAGAAGAGGCCCTCCTCCCGGGTAAGCCGTCTACCCATCAGAAACGAGTCGCGGTCGGAAACGGTTACGACGTCGTCGATGTATTGGACGAGCAGGTTCTTCGGCACAAAGTCCTCGCCGATCCCTTCGACCTTGTAGGGGTGTGAGTCGCTCCACGACCAGTTCTCGCGCTTGAAAGCCTTGGCGAGGATCGATCCCTCAGGATCGACTCCGACCACCGTGCACTGGGGATTTTTTTCTTTCAGGTATTTGGCAATTCCCGAGATTGTCCCTGCGGTTCCGATCCCAGCGACAAAGTGAGTGATCTTGCCGTCGGTCTGCTTCCAGATCTCAGGACCTGTGGACGCGTAATGAGCTTCCCGGTTCACGAGGTTGTCGTACTGCATGGGCATATAGGCGCCCGGAATCTCATCGGCAAGACGTCTGGCGACCGAATAGTAGGACTGGGAGGATTCCGGCGGCACCGCCGTGGGAGTCACGACGACCTCCGCGCCAAAAGCGCGCAGCCGGCGAATCTTTTCGATGCTCATTTTGTCCGGGATCGTAAAGATACACTTGTAACCCTTGACCGCGGCGACAATCGCCAGCGCCACCCCCATGTTCCCCGAGGTGGGCTCGACGATCGTGCCTCCCGGCTTGAGCAATCCCTTCCTCTCCGCATCCTCGACTACCGCGAGGGCGATTCTGTCCTTAACGCTCCGTCCCGGATTGGACGCCTCGAGTTTCACACAGACCGTCGCGGAAATTCCGGCGGTAATATGATTGAGACGGACGAGCGGAGTGTTACCGACGGCTTCGAGCACGTTAGCGGAGATTTTCGTCATTTCGATTCTCCCCGAATTTCAACGAGTGAATTGGGAATCTTTGTTGACTGTCCCGTTAGCACGAGTATACACCTCGCCGCGGCGAAATTCTTTCACGAAATTGGATATTTTCCAAGGCGATGGGGAAAGGGACCGCGCGTCGGACTTGGGTTATTGGCTAGCGTTCGTGATCGTGTTCGTGACTCGTGCTCGTGTTCGGGGTTGCCCTCATATATCGTGTCGATGTCGGCAAAAATAGCATCAGGATCGTGCGACGAAACACGAATAAGAGTTAGGCAAGGCTGACGCCGTCGCGTGCTTTCACGCCGACACCAGTGGGTCGGAAAATTGGTTCATCGTGTAATCGAGTGGGTGAAAATTAATGGCAGATTACTTCCCATGGACGGTGCCTCCCTTTTGTAAAGGGAGGTTAGGAGGGATTTTTTACAGCGAGAAATTGTTTTGATATCGACGGGAGACCGCTACTTCGCCCGTTTCCGTCCCAGAAGTTCTTCGACGAGTTTGCTCGGAGGCTCCGGATCGAGGAAGCCGGTGACTGTGTATTTCACCGCGTCGTCCCGCCGGGCGGCGGGCAGAATCTTATCCTTTGGGATATCGATGCGCATCGAGTTCGATGGTTCATCGACTTTGCTGTTCATGACTTCCTGCCAGATCGTTTGCCCTCTGCGCGAGAGAAACCAATTGGTGAAAACCGTCGCCGCGTGAGGATGCGCCGCCTTGCTAATGAGCGCAAGACCGCTGTTGCCATTGAGGCCGATGCCGTTGCCGGCCTCCTTAAGGTGTTTGCGGTCGAGCTCGCTGACCGGCAGTCCGTCTTTGCTGGCGCGCTCCACGTCGCCGCAGCCGATGCACAGAACAAACCTACCGCTTGCCAGCCAGTCGGTCGCTTGCCGCCGATCGCGCGAAACCGTGATGTTCATCTCGCCCAATAGGCGCTTTAAAAAATCGGCGCCCAGACGTGGATTGTAATAAATCGGTGTCAAACTCGGAAATCCTGAGCCGACCCGCTCGAACATCAGGATCTTTCCTTTCCACTTCGGGTCAAGCAGATCCCAATAAGAGCTGAAGTCGTTGGGCTTCACTGACTCGGTGTTATAAAAGATGCCGGTGCCCGCAAGAGTTCCTTCGTAAAGAATAATCTGATGGGTCTCGGGGTCGACAAAAGAATGCTTGCCGCCAAGCCACTTTGATTCATCCGTAACCTCGGGAAGAATAAAAGTCGCTTTGATCGAATCGAGGACTCCGGTGCGATAGAACTCATAGAACGCCGCGCCGCCCATGACACCGCTGTAAAGGTCGGCCAAGTATTTCCCAGATCGGCGCTCCGCCAGAATGCGCATCGTCAGGTCGCCCACCCGTCCGGTTACCGTGGTCGGTTTTATAAAAGGAAATTCTTTCGTAAAGGCGGCGACGATATCCGGGTGAGTAATCTCCATGTCACCCCAAAGAGACACCGCGCCTTCTTTTTTGGCGCCGGCAACGGCGTTCTCCCACTGCGCTTGCCAGCCGGACTTCTCGGCTGCCCTAGCGGCCGGGGCCGTCGTCACGAAAGTCGAAAGGAGAAAAGCGTAGAGCGGAATCGCGGACGAAAAAAAACCCGTAGAGAACCTCCACATCCTTATTTTTCTTCCTCGCCAGATTTCAGCGGCTTGTAATCGAGAAACCCGTGAACCGATAGATCGATCAAATTGCCATCGATATCCGACACCCGCAATTCCGCAAACGAGGTATCGTCCGGTCTTCGCTGAACGTGCTTCTGAAAGTTTTTCAGCCTGCGAACGGTCTCGTCCATGTCATCGACCTTGATGCCAAAGTGATATAATCCGTTTGGGCTCTGATTGGGCCGGTTGGCCAGAATAGCGATCTCGAAATAACCATCGGTCAAATGAAAACTTCTGGTCTCCTGACCGTGCGCGGGCGGCCAACCTTCTCTGACTTCGCGAAAGCCAAAAGCCTCTATATAAAAACCGGCGAGCTTCTCGGGTTCTTCGGTTCGTATAGCCAAATGGCGTAGCTGGTTCATAGGCGAATCCTTTCCTAACTCGACGAGTTTACCTTTGTTTCCATCCCAGCGCTGATGATCAGCGGATAACTATTTTTTCTTGCGATCGGCGTATTTCTCGACTGGCTGGTAGTCAAGCGTCCCTTTAACCGAGAGATAGATGTGGTTGCCCGACGGATCCGAAAGCCACGCATCTTCCTGCGAGCCGGATTCCGACTTTATCAGGGGCCTTCCGGGTTGGATCTTTTCTATGCGGTTGACGGTGGTATCGACGTCATCTGTCTGAACACCGAAATGATGCAGGCCGTTACTGTTCTGCTGGTTCAGGTTTTCCAGGATGGTCAGCTCCACGTGACCGTCCGTCAGATAGATGGTCTTTCGTCCTTCAGGCGTTGGACGACTTTGCCGGAAACCGAAAACCTCTGTGTAGAAGCGAGCTAATTTCTCGGTGTCGTCCGAACTGAGCGCTATGTGCCGGATCTGCGCCATGTTGGCATCCTCCGCAATTAAAATTTAGCTAAATCACCATAGAACAATCCATCGAAAGCGGTCAAACATACCGTCTCACTGTAAGAGCCACTCATGCCAGAGCTTGGTGTAGTGATCGATCTTGTCGTTGTACTTGACTGGATCGACGTTGATGAATTCAAAGCCTTCGCGTAAACGGGTCGGGTTAGGCAAAACTTCCGGGTGGGTCGGAATGCGGTTTACTTCTCGAATGACCCGCTGGCCGGTTTCCTTACTCAGGATGAAATCGAGGAAAAGCAACGCCGCATTGGGATGCGGCGCGTTTTTCGCCAGCGCGCTGACGTTGCTCGAAGCGACCACCGGCTCGAGATTGAGCCATTCGACCGGCGCGCCGCGGCGCTGCCCGGAAGCCATTCCCTGGCTGTGAATATTGGGCGAGAGCGGATCTTCGCCTGCGGCAATGAGTTGAGCGAGATGGGTGTGGCCGCTGCGAATCTTTGGATTCTGCGCCCTGAGCCGTTGAAAAAAGACTTTGCCTTTTTGCTCGCCCCAGTGCTCCATCAAAGCCATAAACCACGGGGAGTCTTCGCGCTCGAGCGCCAGTTGATCTTTCCACTTTGGATCAAGCAAATCCTCGTAGCGTCGAGGCGCATCGGTGGCTTTGACGAGTCGGGTATTGTAGCCCAGCACAAGCATCGTGACCCGGTTGGCGACCCAGTAGCCTTGGGGCTGGACAAAACGCTTGTCGAACTTTTCCGCCATCGGCGTGTAATAGGGCTGGATCATTCCCTTGCGTCGGAAAAATTCGATATGGGAGTCGTTGGTATCGAGAATATCGGCCAGAAAGGTAGCGGCCTGAGACTCGGCGGTGTAGCGCTGCACGATTCTCGCTGAGGTGAGCCGGACGGGCTTGGGTTTGATAAACGGGTAGCGCTTCTCGAAAGGCTCGACGAGGCGTTGGATGTCTTCGGCGTTAACGGAAGTATACCAGACAAACTCGCCTTCTGCCCGCGCGGCCTTTTCCAGTCGAGCCTGACGGTCAGCGCCGCGATATACGCTTATATCAGCTGCGTCGGCGGCCTGCGCTAGCTGTGCAAGAAAACCAAGGACGCACAAAGCTCGGACTACGTAAAGTATCATAGAGATTTATCTCCTGTCTAAAAAGAACTGGACGTGCCGCGCTTGCCCACTCATTACACCACCCGGGCACCAGTGACACAACGATTCGAATGAACGACAAAGTAAAAGTCGCTGGGAGATCCTGGAGGGTCAGAAACGGTGCCAGTAAGCAGACTCCTTTTGTTTGTGATTTTCTGCCGTCGAGTGTTAGAACGAACTCCGGATCTGATAGTCAGAGAGCGAATCTCTGTGGAGCGCGGGACTTCGATGTTCGGCTGGTCAGTCTAGATCTAGAGCAAACCGGATTGCCTCATCGATTTGTTGGATCTTTTCCATCGAGAGCGCCGTGATTCGCTGCTTAATCAGAACCTTCGGCAGAGTGGTGATGTCGTCGAGATTGACCACGCAACGAGCTGGCATGCCGTCACTTCGATCCAAAATAACTTCCACAGGAATATTTCGAATGGTACGAGTGACAGGCGCAACCGTAATCGCGGCACGTACACGATACGCCGCATCGCGGCTTAAGAGCACGGCGGGACGCCGCCCCGCAGGCGCCGGCATATCAACCCACCAAACCTCGCCACGCTTCATTTACCACTTCTCTTTAGGCAGCCGTTTGGACAGCAATTTAGCGGAGCTCTCAGCCCAGTCGAGATTCTCCGGACGGCTTTGGTGCCCTTCGATGTACAACCGGTCGAGCTCCTTGGCATGCATGGTTTTCAGGCGCTGCCGGCAGGCCTCACGAATAAATGCTGCCCGGCTCTCTGCTACAATGCCGGCGGTAGCATCGATCCGTTTTAATAATTCGTCTTCCATCGGCACCTGGATGATCTTATTGGTTTTACTCTTTGGCATAATCCTTACCCATCTGATTACGTAATTAATTCCATATAGTCTTACATAGGCTTCGGCACCTTTACAATCCGACGCGCTGCTGGCCTTTAACCCAATGCGCATCGACTTGGGCGATCAATTGGTTGAGAGATTTTTAAGGTCATGGCGCGAGAAAGCAGCCTTGTTTTGTTGTCGATTCCTGCGATTGGGTGTTAGAAGGATTATGAGATTCGCTAGCGGCCAAGTCTATCCTGTGGCACGAGAGACTGTCCGATGTTATCGAAGAATATTTTCTCTTTCTTGGCCAAGTCATCCGCGCTCCTCGCCTTCGCGGCGTTCATGCTCGCTCACAATTGTGTGATCGTTTGGGGCGCGGAATCTCTGCGGTTGGGATTTTCGGGGGCGAGCGCGACGCAGTTGGCGGGTTACTTGGCTGTCGATCAGAAGCTATTCGATATTTACGGCGTGAACGTCGAATTGACGCAGTCGGCGGGCACGACCATGATTCGCGCCCTCGATTCGGGCAGCTTGCAGGTCGCCATCGTCGGCGGCGGCCAGGCGCTGAGCGCTTACTTGAAAGGCGTAGACGTTCGCATCATCAGCGGTCTCGTCAACATCGTTCCCTTTCAACTTTGGGCGAAGCCGGAGATTTCCCAGTTAAAGGATCTCAAAGGAAAACTGATCGCCAACACTCCGCCGGGAACGTCGCTGAACTTGGGGACCAGCATTTTGCTCCAGCGCGCCGGGCTCGATCCGCTGCGGGACGTGAAGCTGGTGGCGTTCGGCCGTTTGGGGCTCGTCTCACAGGCGCTGTTCACCGGCGTCGTCGACGCCGCGCTTTTGTCGCCGCCCGATACCATCGAAGCCAGACGATCCGGACTGCGCATGTTGATGGACCTGGCCACGGCGCGGATCCCCTGCCCGTTCACTTCGGTCGTCACCACCAGAGCCGTGCTGGAAAAATCTCCGGCATCGCTGGATCGGTTTCTCCGAGGAATACTTCACGGAATCAAACTTGCGCTGACCAATCCGGATATGGCAAAGAAGACTTTGAGCCGTAACATGCGGCTCTCCGACCCGGAAGCGGTCGAAGAAGTTTATCAGCGCGCGATCCTAGCGTACGAGCGCGTGCCAATGGTGCCGAAAGAGGCGATCGAGACCGTGATGAAGCTTTCAACCGTGCCCGCTAACCGCAACCCGTTCGGCGTGTCGGACATGACTATTCTTGATCGCATCGATAAGGAAGGATTTGTTAAAGCGCTTTATTCGGCGAAATAGGAAATTTTCAGGAGGTTGCCATGGCAGACATCCGAGGAGTTGGAAAAAAAATCACCTATAGCGAGGACAATCCGATCAGCGCGGAGATCGAGGCACTGCGCAAAAGCCGCGACAATATCAAGCGGCCGCCCAAAGACGACGAGGAGCGCGAACGTTTGGCGCGCTGGCTGGCGCACCGCGGCCGCGACGAGCTCGAAGTCACCGTCGGCACGGCGTGTTACGCCATGGCGCACTTCGAAATGGATTGCGAATGGCGTTATTATCTCGCCGAGCATGCCGGCACCGAGGCGGGCCACGGCTGGGGTTACATCCGCCAGGCCAACGCCATCGACCCAAGCCGCGATCACTCCAAACCCGACCCTGAGTTCGAGCGCAAGTACGGCCTTACCCCGCGCATCGAGCACCATCAGATCATGAAGCGCGATTTTTTGAGCTACATTTTTTCCGGCAACTTGTGGCCCTACGGCCACGTCACCGCGGCGAGCATCCAGAGCATCCAGATCACGACGCCGAAGCTGCTCGATTTCGAAGAACGCGTGGTGCACGCCGAAGAGCGCAGCCATCACGACGCGATTTTACAAAAACTCCACGACTACGTTTGGGAGCAGATCGAGATTTGGGGCGAAGCGCCGATTCGCCGGCGCATCGGCGAGATCGAAAAGCAGGCGCTCAACAGCCGCCCGCGCACGGTCTTCGACCCGCCGCGCCGCGAGTTCCTGCGCAAATACTTTAATGTGCCGGTGGAGAACGTGCGGAAATTTCCCGCGTGGCGCGAATATCTTTATCTCAACGTCCTCGGTTTTCCGCCGGAGCCGGTTTACATCGAGAATTGGCCGGCGGAAATTCCCCAGCCGAAAGCGGCGTGAGGAGACTCAGGTGCGGATGGGAGAGAGATTCGTAGTGCGCAAAGTAGATCGTTCACTTCAGAGTCACGCTGCTCGCGTCCCGCACCGTCTCTAGACGGCTTTCCGATATCTCGTCCACCCCAAAATGATTCCTCTGATCGAGGAGACCAGCATTCGAGCGCCTGGATTCCCGCTCTCTGGGCATGAGGAAACTGCATCGGATTCGGATTCGACTACTGACGCAGGTCGCATGCGAGCTTGTTGCGGAATTCGATCCCTCCAACCGTCTCGCAAACTTCAAAGACACGAATACGGCTAGCACGTCGAAACTACCCAATAGAATCGTTGCTCTTACCATTGACCGGGCTCACTTGCTTGACCCATTTTCTTGCAACCGTTATGGTTGGCTCTTATGAAACAAACGGTCCGCGTCACCATCAACGGGCGGCTCTATGAGGAAGACGTCGAGCCGCGCATTTTGTTGTCCCACTTCTTGCGCGAGAACATCGGTCTGACCGGCACCCATGTCGGCTGCGTCATCGGCGAGTGCGGCGCTTGCTCGGTGCTGCTCGATGGCAAAGTGGTCAAATCCTGTCTTCATTTCGCGGTGCAGGCGGATGGCCGGGAAGTAACGACGATTGAAGGCCTGGCCAAAGACGGTGAATTGAATCCGGTGCAGGAAGCCTTCGTCAAGAATTACGCTTTTCAATGCGGCTATTGCACCCCGGGCATGGTGATCACCAGCCATGCATTGCTCCAGCGCAATCCCAATCCGTCCGACGAAGAGATTCGCAAGGCATTGGCGGGCAATCTTTGTATGTGCACCGGCTACGTGCAGATTGTCGACGCGGTTAAAGACGCCGCAGAGAAGCAAAAGGCTGCGGAAAGATAAGAAGCAAGCTCCAAATCCGAAATCCGAAACAAATTCAAATGCTCGAAATCAAAAGTTCCAAACAGGCCGGTTTTGAATTTTATGATTTGAATTTAATTCTTCCGTTTGTTTCAGATTTCGACAATTCGAATTTCGGATTTATACGTTAGAAGGTAATCACTATGGCTGAGAAAAAATTCGTAGGCAGCCACAGCCGCAGCAAAGAAGGTCCGCGTCACGTCACCGGCAAAGGTCTCTTCACCGATGACTTCCAATTGCCGGGCATGCTCCAGGCGATGATTTTGCGCAGCCCCCATGCCCACGCCAAAATCAATTCCGTCGATGCCTCGGAAGCGCTGCAAAATATCAATGTGATGGCGGTGATCACGCCTGACGACGTGAAGCGGCTGACCAAGCCGTTCAAGCCCGGGCGTTACGCCGCCGGATTGAAGCGGCCCATCGACGAATATGCCGGCGCCGTCGAAAAAGTACGCTATGTCGGCGAACCGATCGGCGCGGTGGCGGCGCGCGACCGCGGCAGCGCGGAGGATGCGCGCGATCTGATTCAAGTCGATTACGAACCGCTGCGCGCCGTCGTCGACGTGCGCGAGGCGATCAAGCCGACGTCGGCAACGTTATTCGACGAGCTCGGCACCAACCTCGCCTGGCAAGGCTCGCTGCAATACGGCGACATCGACGCAGCGTTCAAATCCGCCGACCGCGTCGTCAAGGAAAATCTCAAGATCCACCGCTACAGCTCGACGCCGCTCGAACCCTTCGTCGTGATCGCGTCCTATGACGCGTCTAGCAAACGCTTGACCGTGTGGGTGACGGCGCAAGTTCCCGAGGTGATTTACGACGGCGTGCGCGAAGCGCTCGGCTTGCAGGATGTTCGCGTCATCATTCCCGACGTCGGCGGCGGCTTCGGTCAGAAGATTCATTTGATTCGCAAGTACGTCGTCTTGGTTTCGCTCTTGGCGATGAAAACCGGACGGCCGGTCAAATGGGTCGAAGATCGCACCGAGCACATGATGGCCGGCGGCCATGCCTGCGCTCAAGAGTTCGAAGCCGAGGCGGCGGTCAAGAACGACGGCACCGTGCTCGGGCTGCGCTTCAATGAATACGACGATGTCGGCGGCTCGATCAGCACCTTGACGATCCATTTCACCAACAAGCTCAATAATCTTTCCAACACCTACCGGACACCGGCCATTCAGATGATCGGCAATGCGGTGGTGACCAATAAATGCCCGGTCATTCCCAACCGCGGCATCGGCAAACCCGGCATGTGCTACATCTGGGAGCGCATGATGGATCGGGTCGCTCAGGACATTGAACATGAGCGCCATCGAAGTGCGGCGCAAAAATTTAATTCAACCGGACGAGATGCCCTATCGCACGATCAGCGGCAACGTCTATGACAGCGGCGATTATCCGCGGTTGCTGACGACGCTGCTGGAGAAAATCGGCTACGACAAACTGCGTGAGGAGCAAAAGCAGGCGCGCGCCAACGGCAAGCTCATGGGCATCGGCATCGTCATCGGCGTCGAACCCGGCGGGCGCAACGCGGCGCGCGATATGGCGATCTTTCCCGAGATGAAAGAACCGCCGGGCTCGGGCGGCGTCAACGGCGCCAAGATCAAATTGGAGAAGAACGGCACCCTGTCGCTTCATCTTGGGTCGCCCAACTGCGGCCAAGCCCATGAGACCACCACCGCCCAAGTCGCGGCGGATATTCTCGGTTCGACTCCGGACAAGATCAGCACCAGCATTCCCTTCGATAGCGACCTGTCGGCCTGGGGCGTGGCCGCGGCGAATAGCGGCAATAATTTTCATCTCTATGACATCGGCGCGATCCACGGCGCCGCTACCCGGCTGCGCGAAAAGATTCTCAAGCTGGCGGCGTTCAATCTCAAAGTGGAGCCGGCCGAGTTGACCATCGAGGATAGTGTCGTAAAGGTCCCTGGCGCGGCGGCGAAACAGATCACCTTCGCCGAACTCGGCCGCATCGCCTACAACAACCAGCATCTCATCCCCGACGACATGGAACCGGGAATGGAGGCGACGTTCTACTACATGTTTCCCCATGCCAAACCGAATATCGTTCCCGGCGCCGACCGCATGGTGCGGGCGCAGTTTACCTTTTCGGCAGGCGCCCACGCCGCCATTGTCGAAGTGGATAAGAACACCGGCATGGTCCACGTGATCCGTTACTTGATCGTCGGCGACAACGGCACCGTGATCAATCCGGATGTCGTCAACGGGCAGGTTTATGGTTCCGCCGCCCATGGCATTGCCATCGCTCTCGGCGAAGGCTTCATGTACAGCCCCGAGGGACAGCCTCTGACGATTACCTATCTCGACTACGGCAAATGCTCGACGGCGGAGACGCCGCGCGTCGAAGTTATCCATCAACCGTCGCCATCGCCCTTTACCGTGCTCGGCCAAAAAGCCGCCGGCGAAGGCGCGGCGATCCCCTCGCCCGCGGCCATCGCCAGCGCGGTCGAAGATGCGCTCCAGCCGTTCGGCGTAAAAGTGTGCGATCTTGCCGCTTACGCCTGAGCTGGTTTGGCGTCTCGCCAATCACAATCCTGAAACCGAGCGGAGGTCCTTCTAATCATGATTCCGGGTGCTTTCGATTACTACGCTCCCCGCTCCCTCGGCGACGCCGTGAAATATCTGTCCGCGCACAAGGACGATGTGAAAATACTCTCCGGCGGTCAGAGCTTGCTGCCGCTGATGAAAATGCGTCTGTCGAAACCCGCTTACGTGCTGGATATCGGCCGCATTGACGGTCTCGATGGGATCGTCGAAGAAGGCAACAGCCTGATCCTCGGCGCGCTGGTTACCCACGATCAGATCGAAGATTCGGCATTGCTCAAAGCGAAGTGTCCCCTCTTGCCGCAAACGGCGACCACCATCGCCGACGTGCAAGTGCGCAATCGCGGCACCATCGGCGGCAGCGTCGCCCACGCCGATCCGGCCGGCGATGTGCCGGCGGCGATTGTCGCGCTCGAGGCCGAGATAAAGATCGCCGGTCCGAACGGCGAGCGCTGGGTGAAATGCGACGATTTCTTTCTGGGATTATTGATGAGCGTGCTCGAACCGGATGAAGTCGTCACCGCGGTCAAAGTCCCGGTCACCGGCGCCGACAAGACCGCCTATCTCAAAGCCGCGCCGCGCTCATCCGGATTCGCGGTCGTCGGCGTAGCGGTTCGACTGACGATGGACGCTCAAGGGATTTGCAGCCGGGCGGTCGTCGGCAATCACCGGCGTCACCGATAAAGCCTATCGCCCCGAGCGGGCCGAACAAATGCTGACAGGCAAGAAACTCGAAACCACGGTCATCCAGCAGGCCGCGGCGGAAGCGACGCGCAATATCGAAGTCATCGAAGACATCAACGGCTCGGCGGAGTATCGCAAGCACCTCACCGAGGTTTACGTGGAGCGAGCGATCCAAGAGGCGCTGGCGGGGTAAGTAACACTACGCTCGAGTCGAGGCGATATTCTTTATCGACGAGAACGCAAGCTCTTTTCTGTCATTCCGGCGGATGCCGGAATCCAGCAGTTTTTTGAACTTGAACTGGAAACTAAGCCTGGATGCCGGTATTCGCCGGCATGACGCTTTACTCGCATGAACAGATAATCCGCGTTCGAAGCACCCATTTGTCATGCGACTCTTCAAACAGATGCCTACCTGCGCCGCACACGGCCAACCTGCGGGTAAACCTCGATCGGATACGCAGTTCCATAATTCTCGCCGAGCACCGGCTCTGTTTCACGCGTGTCCGTCGTGTGAACGATCCAGCCGTCGCGCCGGATGATTCCCGCGCGTTTCTCCCGAACCGCATCCTTCTCAATCAGCAACTCGATCGTCGAATCCGCCACGCCCGCTCGTTTGAGCTTGATAATTTCATCGACGGTGAGAGCTTGAGCCATCGCCGGCAGCAGCAGTAATCCCATCAACAATGTGAATTCTTTCATCGCCAACCTCCTCTTGTCTAGAAACGACAAGGCCCCCACCGAAGTGGAGGCCCGTCATCGTGCGTTGAAGTTTCTTAATGATCCCTAAACTTCTTTTGATTTGATCGAGTAACTAAAACTCTTCGAATCGAGACTGTCTTTACGCCCGTTCGCGGTTTCGCCTTGCGGATACATCAGGTAGGCGATTTCCGGGCCGCGCGATTGCGGCAACTTTACGTCGTGTGAATAATTATAGGGCAGCCAGTTCATTTCCCATTGGCCGAATAGTTTTTCCCGCGCTCTCTTCACCTTGGGATCGTCGAGCGCGAGTTGCGCGCCCGGCAGATTCTCTTCGAGCACGACCTTGCGCACGTCGGCCGGATCGACCGGCAGCCAACCGTAGCCGTTCAAAAAGACCTCGGCACGGCAGTGTTGCGCACCGGTAATGTCATCCGCTCTGCCGAGACTCTTGAATTCCGCTGAGTTCGCCACCCGGATGCCGTAAACATCGCGGGCCGGCAAACCGGCGGCACGCGCCAACCCGACGTAGAGCGCGTTTAGATCGGCGCATTTGCCGCCGAGATAGCCGCTTTCGAGCATTGTGGTGATATCGCCGATGCCGCAGCCTTTCACTTTCGGATCGCGAAACGTGTTATCGACGATCCACTCGTAAATTGCCCGGGCTTTGTCGACGTCGGTTTTGTAGCCCGATACGATTTGCTTAGACGTGGTCGCGACGATGCCGTCAGTCCGGATAAATTTGCTAGGCTTACGGAAATAATCCAGCACGGCTTTGTTTTCTTTGATCGCGGGATTGGGTTTCTGGCTCAGATCAATCGATCGATCCTGAGTCATAAAGCGGCTTTTGATTTCCAAGTTCGGGCTCTTCTCGCTCGCGGGCCATTCCGCAAAGACCACTCCGGTTCCCACGTTATCAACCGACACCTGTCGGACGGTCTTATAATTTCCGCTCCACGTGTCCGGCTCACGTTTGAAATAATTGGTGTTGCTCATCAGCGGCACAGGAACCCAGGTGCGCGCCGCTCCCACCGAATCGGCAATTTCGATCCGGGTGATAACTTCGAAAGTTCGCCACTTCGCCTCTTCGGCGCGCGCCAAACCGGCAAGTTTCGGCAGCCCGCCGAGCGCCAGTCCCGCCGACACCGTCAAGCCCTGCTTAAGAAAGGATCTGCGATCCATACGTTTCCTCCAAATGATTTTCGCTCGCGGCAAATCTTACCCAACCGCGTGGTTTTGTCAATTTCAGGTTGATCTCTCCAATCCTTCGCTCGATCCGCGATGCGGACCAGGAATGTTCACGGCTTATTTACTTTTTTCTTTGAGAAACGCCAAGACCTCTTCGGGATGGGCTCTCGGCTTTTTTTACAGTGCGTCCAATGCTTTAGCACGTCGCCCTTAGGACCGATCACGACCGTCGAACGGATCGTCCCTTGGATTTCTTTGCCGTACATCATCTTCTTGCCGAAAGCGCCGTACTTCTTCATTACCTCGGTTTTCGGATCCGATAGCAAGGTAAACGGCAGTTTATACTTGCCGGCGAATTTGTTGTGCGAGTCGATGCTGTCCTTGCTCACGCCGAGCACCACCGCGTCGGCTTTTTTGAGCGTCGAGTTTTGATCGCGGAAACCGCAAGCTTCCTTGGTG
Source organism: uncultured delta proteobacterium (assembly GCA_963811315.1). GTDB lineage: Bacteria > Desulfobacterota > Binatia > UBA9968 > UBA9968 > DP-20. Next base: position 76,668 of record CAWERH010000027.1, on the reverse strand, counting down.
CAACCCGGGGTGTCGTCCCTGCGGATAAAAGTACAACACCACGGTCTTGCCTTTGTAATCTTCCAAAGAGTGTTTCTTACCGTCGTTGCCTTCCAGACTAAACGCCGGCGCCTTTTTGCCCTCCAAGCTAGCCATGCCTCATTCCTCCTTCTGCGAGCCGTCCCCCTTAGTTGTCAGCGGCTCCCATCCTGTATCAAAAATTCTTGGTGAGCGAAACTTCCGCGGCTTTTCGGGACATGGCACGGATCGGATCGTAATCGCCGTCTTGCGCCACGGCGAAGCGTCGAAGCCGACCGCGCTCAAGGATATCCCGGCCAAAAGCTTCCCGGTGCATATCGAGGAGCAAAGTGCGCAATTCCCGCCTGCGCTTTTCCGGAACTTCTTTAGAAATAACCCACGGTGGGATCGGACTGGGGCCGATGGTTTCGATGACGCGAATTTGTCGGGCAAGCTCGGGGCGCTGGCTTAAAAGCCACTCCAATACCGTGCTGTCGATCGCGGCGCCATCGACCCGGCCGGTCAAAATCATTTCAACCGACACGCTATGGGCGCCCGATTCGACAATCTCGCCGAAAAAGCCGTGGCGAACGCCGAGTTCGGCAAGGTGGGCGCGCACGACGTTGTAGCCGGAATGCGACCGGGGCTCGTTAAACGCCCAAGCCGCGGCGCGCAACTGAGCGAACGATTCGAATCGCGAGTCCCGCCGGACCACCACATCGGAAAAATAGATCGGCTGATCTTGATAGCGCTCACCCGCCGGCACCGGCACGGCAAGCAACTCCATGTTGGCGCGCCGCGAATCGATTTTGTCGACGTAGGGCAAGCCGCAGAGCCAGAGAATTTCGATCTCGCCCCGATCGAAACGGCTTTCGCGCTCCTGCCAAGGGATTGCGGAGATATATTCAACGCTGAGGTCGAGTTTGGCGGCAAGGTGCGCGGCTACGAGCCGGCACACCAACTCGCTGTTCTCCGCCATACAGGAGGCGAGCCGCAGACCCGGCATTTCAGCGCTGATCAGACGGCCGGCTACTCGGAAACGTTGACACCACGCCAGAACGCAACGTGGTCCTTGATCGATTTCGCGGCTTCTTTGGGTTCGGGATAGAACCAGGCGGCATCGGCGTTGGATTTATCGCCGATACGAACGCTGTAATAGCTTGCGACGCCTTTCCAATGGCAGGTCGTATGGGTATCGCTCGGCGCAAGATACTCGCGCTTGACCGAGTCAGGCGGAAAATAATGATTGCCCTCGACAACCACGGTTTTGTCCGATTCGGCGATAATCGTATTTTCCCAGGTCGCTTTCATATTTGCCTCACTTCGTAATGAACGCGATTATTTCGACACGCAGCGAAATTTCGCGAACACGTAGGAATAATGAACCTGATACCAGTTGCGAAAGCTCGGCCGGAGCAAATCCGCGGCGGTTGCCCACGATCCGCCTTTCACGACAAAGTGTTTACCGTCAAAAAAATCCTTTGAGTAATCGGGGTAGCTGGCGATGTACGGCGCAAAACCCGGAAAGGGCGCGAAGGCCGTGTCGGTCAGTTCCCAACCGTTGCCGGCGAGTTCCGCAACACCCCAACGGCTGTTCCCCGCCGGATGCGATCCCACGGGCACCGGCGACCACGACGCAAAATCAAAATTTCCATGGCGCCGGGTGGGCGCCGTTTCGCCCCAGGGATAAGTACTCTCCCGACCGTCCGGACCGGAAAAAGCCGCGCGATGAAATTCCGCTTCGCTCGGCAACCGTTTGCCACGCCAGCGCGCGAAGGCGCGAGCTTCGGCCAAACTGACATAGACCGGCCAGCTCGCCACTTTCGCCAGAGACAACTCATCGAACATCGCCCGGTAAAACCACTCGCCGTCGCGCTGGAGCCAGCAATTCGGGTGGCGTTTGTTTTCGAGTTGCTTCCATTTCCAGTCTTCCGGCTGCCAGAAGCGGGCATCGTCGTAGTTGCCCGACGTGACGAATTCCAAATATTCGCCGTTGGTCACGGGGAGATTATCGATATCGAATGCGGGAACGTCAACGATTTTGGCGGAGAACTCGTTGTCCCAGCCAAAGTCGATTTCGCTGAAGCGCGCGCCGAGCCAGGCTTTGCCGGCGGGAATGTGAATCCGTCGCGAAGTCGGCGCGGCATGAAAAGAATAGCGCGGCGCCGGCGACGGTCGATGCTTCTTGCTCAGCGGCAGCTCCTGCATCATGTACAGAAGCGTTTCCTGGTGCATGTATTCATGCTCCAGCACCATGTCGAACACGCGACCGCCCTGCGCCATCAAATCGCTACAGGAATTCGGCGGCCATGCATCCAGGGAGTCCAAGAGCGCGCCGCGCACTTGATCACGGTATTGCGCGGTCTCCTGCAAACTCGGCCACTCTTCGGGCACTTCCGGATGCCAGTGACACTCGCCGGTATCAACGTCGGGATCGATACCGCGACAAAACAATTCGTCGAAGTTCGGATTGAATGACTGCCACTTGAGCAGCGCGCCGCAAATTTGATTCCAGGAAAAGGCCGGCAGATGCCCCACGTAAAATAAGAACGGATGGCGCCACACGATCGGCTTGGCGAGCAGCTGCTCGTCTCGGATGAGATCGAACAGCTGATCGCTTCTGGCCCAAGCCAACACCAAGCGCGCTTGATAATTCGCTCTGAAATCGTTGTCTTGCCATGTTGCTTCGTTCTTCATCGGCGATTCCTGTTCAAAGCTATTTTTTTAAGAACTCCAAAACTTCGGCGGGATGGGCTTCGGCATTTGCCACCGGAATCCAGTGCTTTTTGATAGTTCCGTCGGGTCCGATCAGATGCGGTGGACCGAATCGGCTCCCTCGACGGTCTCGCCCTGGGCATTCTGCCGTGGTCCCCAAGCGCCATAAGTCCTCATGGTATCCAACTGCGGATCAGACAAAAGCACAAACGGCAGGTTAAACTTCTCAATAAATTGATTGTGTGATTCGATCGCATCCCTGCTTACCCCGACAACCACGCAATTGCAGTCGCTTACAGTTTGAATAGCGTCGCGGAACCCGCACGCTTCCTTGGTTCAGCCAGGAGTATCGTCCTTGGGATAAAACCAAAGAATGACGTTTTTTCCGGCATATTCCGACGAGCGAATGCTTCTTGCCGTCGCTTCCGTCCAAGAAAAATTCGGTGCTTTTTGTCCTTCGAGACTTGCCATAAATTACCTCCGTAATTGTTAGGGGTTATTGCGATTCGTTGTGTCTATCATACCCGCAAACGATCAATCAAACCTCGCGAGGGTATTTTTAAAATTTAACTCTTTGCATGCCGCGGGACTAGAGGGGGCAAATATTTTAGCATGTCTTTTCCGGTCGAAAGGATGGAAACCGCGCGAATACCGATGCATTGTCAATCCGGCCGCTTGCCGGTATATTTTATCTTGATGGCCAAGCAATCTGCACTGAGTGACTTTCACAGAGCTAACGGCGCGGTTTTCGCGGAACAGGACGGTTGGCTAATACCCTCGCACTTCGGCAGCGTCGGCGCCGAGTATGAGGCTGTGCGCTCAGGCGCGGGTTTGATCGATTTTTCCCATCGCGGCTTGCTTCAATTCACCGGATCGGATCGCCTGCCGTTTCTGCAAGGCATGCTGTCCAATGATCTCAACGCAGCTCAAACCCTTCGAAGGCCAGTACGCGACCTTGCTCACGCAGCAAGGCAAAGTGATTGCGGACGTGCGCGTGCTCTGTTCGTTGAACTCGTTCTATTTGGATTTTTGGGAGAGTCTGAAAGATAAAATCCTCGCTCATCTCAATCGCTATCTGGTAGCGGATGAAGTCGAAATCGCCGATCGCTCGCAGGAGTATTCGACGCTGTCGATCCAGGGACCGCGATCGGCAGCGCTCTTGCACGGGCTTGTCGGCTCAATGGAACTACCCGGACCATCGCTGCAACACGCGATGGTTACCGTCGATGGCGCGGCTATCTGTATTGTGGGCGCAAGCCACACCGGCGAGCTCGGCTACGATCTGATTATTCCACTGAGAGATTTTGCGATGATCGCACGCCGCTTGACCGATCTCGGTGCGCAATTTTCCGCGTCATGGGTCGGCGCAGAAGCGCAGAATATTTTGCGAATCGAAGCCGGCATTGCGCGCTACGGCGTGGACTTCAACGAGGATAATTTGCTGCTCGAAGTCGGGCTTGACTACGCCGTCAGCTTCAACAAGGGCTGTTATCTCGGCCAGGAGGTCGTCGAGCGCATTCGTTCGCGCGGCCACGTGAACAAAAAACTTTGCGGGCTATTCATCGACGGACAAGCGCCGGCAAGCGCCGGCGACCGGCTGCAGAAGGATGGAAAAGAGGCCGGCACCGTCACCAGCTCGGTATTCTCGCCACGTTTGGACCGCCCGATCGCCCTAGGCTACATAAATAAGGACTTTTGGGCTCCCGGCACCGAGCTTACGCTGGTTCGCGCCGGCGCTGCCGTTCGCGCCATCGTCGCGGCTTTGCCCTTCGTCAGCTCCTCTTGAATCCCGACTTCAAGTTCGTATAGTTAGCGGAACTTTCGGCGTCCAAGAAAGGAATCCTGAGCATGGCAAATTTTGTCAAGGTCTGTAAAGCCGGTGAAGTAAAGGCCGGCTGCGGCAAGAGCATCGAGATCAACGGCAAGGCCGTCGGCCTGTTCAATATCGAGGGCAAGTTTTACGCGATCAACGATGTCTGTGGCCATCGTGGCGGTCCGCTGGCCGAGGGTGAGCTCGACGGCACCACGGTAATCTGCCCATGGCACGGCTGGCGCTATAATGTAACGACCGGAGAGAACGAACTTCTGCCCGCCCTGCCGACAGAAAAATTCGAAGTGAAAGTCGAAGACGACGACGTGCTGGTCGACCTCAGTTAGCTGGACTAACCGGCATCGCTTCCGAGGCCCGCGTCTCCGAGGACGGCGGGCCTTTTTTTAGCTAAGTTGTTAAGTACTTCTCGATATAATCCTTGAGCGCATCTCGGGTGCTATCGAACGCCAGTTCCTGCCAGGGCAATTCCTTAAGCGTAAAAATCCGCGCGTCGGTGGATTCGTCGGCGGCGGTCAGCTTACCGCCGATCACCTCGGCGGCGTATACCACGATCACGCTCGGCGAGCGCGGATAGGAATAAACGTTCAGCAGCGGGCCGAGCTTTACGTCGAGCTCGGACTCTTCCTTGGTTTCGCGTATCGCGGCATCTTGAACGGTTTCACCGCGGTCGACATAGCCGCTGGGAAAGACCCACTTGCCGAGCGCCGGCTCGACACCGCGCTTGAGCAAAACGATGCCGCCATCGAGAGTAAACACCGTACCTGCCACGACCTTGGGATCCTGATAAAAAATGAACGCGCAATTCTGGCAGACCAGCCGCGGCGGTTCATTCGGCTTGATCACGCGACGGTCTAAATCACCGCCACAGCGCGGGCAGAAGCGATATTCGACGTGACCATGGCCGTACGCTCGATGATGCTCGTGATGGTCTGATGCCATACTTTCTTTTTAGCGCAGATAGAGTTGAAATAAAAGAAGTTTTCTGGAATTCTGTGCCATGCTCCGAGCGCTGATTTTCGATTTTAATGGGATTATCGTCGATGACGAGCCAATTCACTTTCAGCTCTTCCAAAGAGTCCTGGGCGAAGAAGGAATCCGACTCACCGAAGAAGCTTATTATGCGCGCTATCTCGGTTTCGACGATCGCGGCGCGTTTACGACCGGATTCGCAGAAAATCGGCGCATTCTCGATGAGCCCAAGCTTGCTGAGCTAATCGCTCGCAAGGCCGGTTATTATCAGGACGCGATTTGCAATCACGTCGCCATTTTCCCCGGCGTAAAGAATCTGATCGCGAGCGTTGCCGCCAGCTTGCCTCTCGCCGTCGCCTCAGGCGCGCTACGCCAGGAGATCGAAACAATCCTCAAAGGCACTGGCTTGTTAACTTACTTCAAAGCGATCGTCAGCGCCGAAGACGTGGAGCGTGGCAAACCTGAACCGGAGATCTTTTTAAAGGCGCTCACCGCCCTCAATGCGCAGCACATCGGATCACCCATCGCACCGGCCGATTGTTTGGTGATCGAGGATTCTAAAGAAGGCATCCGCGGCGCGCGTCGGCCGGCATGAAGTGCCTGGCCGTGACCAACTCACACCCTGCCGAGCTGCTTAAGGAAGCCGACGCCATCGTGAGCAGCCTCGAAGAAGTCGACCTGTCATTTCTGCAAAAGCTCTGTCTTTAATCACTGTGGAGTCTTGCTGCGCAACGGGGAATTTCCTATTCCGTCATTCCCGCATGGTTTTAGCGGGAATCCAGGCGAACTCTGACTGGACCCCGATAGAGACATTCGGGGGTAACTTCGGGAAATACGTCGTAGGGATTTGTCGATACCGCGCAGCTTCGTGCGAGGTAAGTCCCGACTATATTACCGGTAAGGCGTTCGCTGCGGCCGGATGGTGATCTCCACCGGGCAGCAGGTTGGCGGCGAGGTGAGCACATAGTGGACCGCGTGCGCGACGTCATCGGCTTGAATCATTTTACTGCGATCCAATTGCTTGTTCGGCGGAATGAGCGGTGTATCGACGAAACCCGGCAAGATCACGGCGACCTTGATACCGTTTTCACGCACCTCTTCGTAGAGCGATTGAGTAAATCCGATCAGGCCGAATTTGGACGCGGAATAAGCCGCGCCGTTGGCTTCGCCGCTTTTACCCGACACCGAACCGATGTTGATCACCGCTCCGGCAACTTTCTCGATCATTGCCGGCAACAAAAGCTTTGCGAGAAGCATCGGCGCGCGCAGATTGAGTCGAAAGGTTTGATCCCAATCGGCAACATCGGCGCGCACCACCGACGCGCGTTTGCCCCAGCCGGCATTGTTGATCAGGAAATCGACCGGCCCCAAGTCTGCGCTTGCTGCACCAAGCGCTCGACATCTTCATCGCCCGTGAGATCGGCGACGATGCTGAGCGCCTCGCCGCCACTGGCTTCAATCTGCTCACGCACTCGATCGAGTTGATCTGAGCTGCGCGCCGTCAGGATCACCCGGCAACCGGAGGCAGCGAGCCGCTGCGCCACCGCTGCGCCGATGCCGCGCCCCGCCCCTGTGACCAGCGCAACTTTTTTATCGAGGCTGTTCGTCAAAAGTCCCTAACGGAAATTAATGAACCGTCGGTGTCTGTTTGTCGGGCGGCGGTTGAGCCACCGTCGAACCGTGATGATGGAGCATGCGCCAACCGTCGGCGCTTTTGTGAAATATATTGGTGGTCAAAATCATCGCGGAGAGATTCTGACCTTCGAGTGAACTGTTGAGATTCTCGTAAAGCGTGACCCATGCCAAGCTGTCGCGCACATGCACGGAAACATCGGTGAGCATGAATTGGATCGCCGGAGTGTTTTCGAAAATACGCCGCCAGCTTTCCATGACCGCGTCCCAACCGCGCAAGAGGTGCCAGCCAGGATGACCGCACTGGATTTCCGCGTCCTTGGTCCAGACCGCTTCCATCCGCTTGATGTCGAGACTTTCGAAAGCCCGGTAGAAGCTTTCGTTGGCCTGAGCGACTGCTGCTTCTTCGGCGGTCATAAAGATCTAATGATGCGGTTTCGGCGTAACAAACACCAGAGTCACCAGCTTTGCCTGGCTGCGATTGGCCACGCCGTGATTTTGTCCCGCCGGCGCGAGCGCGATTTCGCCGGCGCCAAGCTCCCGCTGTTCATCGCCGACGGTAAACACGCCTTTGCCTTCGAGCACATAGTAGACTTTATCTTGGTCGCCATGAGTGTGCAGGCTTTGCTCCTGGCCCGGCTCGAAGCAATAGGTGTCGCAAAAGAAACGATCGGTTTCAAAGATACCGTTCTTTTTCATTTTCTCGGACGAGAACTGCCTCGCCTCGGAAAGTTTTTTAAAATTGCTCATAGCCGCCGCTCCTGTTTGACGATCGTAGCAAATACTACCATAGGGGTAGTTACATGCAAAACCAGAGGGAATCTGTTATCCATGGCCCATGGATTCGGTACTGATTCGCTATCACGAAATCGCCTTAAAGAAAGGAAACCGCGTCTACTTCACAGAGATGTTGAAGCACAACGTGCTGGCCGCGGTCAAAGACCTCGGCACGAAAGAAATTCGCAGCTTGCCGGCGCGTCTGCTGCTCACGTTTAAAAACGCCGTGCCGCGCGCTGAACTCATCGCGCGCATGACCACCGTCTTCGGCGTCGCCAACTTTTCTCTGGTCGAGCGCACCGCGCGCGACGTCGAAGTGTTGAGCCGGCGCATTATCGAGTCCATGAATGGCGCCCATTTCGAATCCTTTCGCATCGAAACTCAACGCAGCGACAAAACCTTTCCACTCACTTCGCCGGAGATCGATCGGCAGCTCGGCGCCGCCGTCAAAGAAATATCCGGGGCGCGGGTGGATCTCAAAAACGCCGAATTCACCGTGACCGTAGAAATTTTGCCTCACGACGCGTTCTTCGGTTTCAACAAAATCGCCGGCCCCGGCGGACTACCGGTAGGCGCCAGCGGACGGGTGGTCGCTTTGATTTCCGGCGGCATCGATTCCCCCGTGGCCGCCTATCGCATGATGCAGCGCGGTTGCCGGCTGATTTTCGTGCATTTTCACAGTGCGCCGTATCAGGACAAAACCTCGCAGGAAAAAGTGCGTCAGCTCATTCAATTACTGACGCGTCATCAATTCACTTCGCGCCTTTACATGGTGCCCTTTGGCGAGATTCAGCGCCAAATCGTCGCCGCGGTCGCCCGGCCCCTGCGCGTGGTGCTTTACCGGCGCATGATGCTGCGCATCGCCGAAGCGATCGCGCGGCAAGAAAAAGCCAAGGCGCTCATTACCGGCGAAAGCCTCGGACAAGTCGCCTCGCAGACCCTCGACAATATGTCGATCATCCAACAAGCGGCGCGCTTGCCGATCCTGCGGCCGCTGGTGGGAATGGATAAACAGGAAATTATCGATCAAGCGCGCCGCATCGGCACCTTCGAAACCTCTTCGATCCCGGATCAAGACTGCTGCCAGCTCTTCGTGCCAAAACACCCGGCGACCAAGGCGCGCTTCATGGATGTCGAAGAGGATGAAACGAAATTGGACGTGAAAGAACTGCTACGCTACGGTCTCGACAACGCGAGCGAGGAAGATTTCCGTTTTCCACTCTGAGCGGGCCTCCGCCCAAGCGCTTGAGCCGTTCAAGTCGCTCCCACCGATTGAACGATGCGTACGAATAACCTCCTGCTCGTCAAGACTGACACCATTCCACGCGCCCGCATGAACTACCCCGCTGCAAGCTGCGGGTATCAAAACTCGCCAACGGGACCTGTTTCAAAGCTGTCACCCCCGAATGTTTTTATCGGGGGTCCAGTCAGAGTTCGCCTGGATTCCCGCTAAAAGCATGCGGGAATGACGATAAGAATTCACCATTGCGTAGCAAGCTGCGGGAATTAATCCGTAGCGTTTAAGACAAAGACGACGACTCACAAGCCTAAGGCGAGATTTCAACGCCGCGGCTCGGCCTTTTCGATAAAATCTTTCAGCGCTTTGAAATAGCCTTCGCCGCCGACGATATAGGTATCGTTGTGGTGTGCGCCCTGAATCGTATAGAACTCTTTCGGTTCGGGAGCGGCGGCAAAGAGTCTTTTTCCTTGATCAAAGGGAACGATATCGTCAAAGTCGCCATGAAGAACCAGGATCGGCGCTTGGACCTTTTTGATTTTCTCCAGGTTATCGTACTTGGTTCGCAGCAAGGCGCCGATCGGAAGCCATGGAGCCGCGATTCGCGCCATGTCGCGGATGGAGGTAAAGGGCGCTTCGAGAATCAGCGCCAGGCCGGACTGCCTCACAGCGATTTCCGTCGCCACCGCGGCGCCGAGGGATTGCCCAAACAAGACGATTCTTTGGGATTTGACGTCCTGCCTTGAACGAAGATGCTCCAAGGCCGCCATCCCGTCTTTGTAGGTGCCTTGTTCAGAAGGTTTACCCGCGCTTTTTCCGTAACCTCGATAATCGAAAATGAAGATGTGGACTTTAAGTTTGTCGTGAAGGAGCTTGAGGTGTTCCGAGCGATGGCCGATGTTTCCCCCATTGCCATGAAACCAGAGAAGCGTCGTGGATGCGCCGGGATAAGCGACAAACCAGCCGTTGAGGGTCACGCCGTCTTCGGTCTTGAAGTAGACGTCTTCGAACGAAAGACCATAATTGCGCGGGGTTTTCGAAATCTCGGCAACCGGGAAAAAAATAAACTTTTCTTCCACGTCACAACCCTCGAATAATAGCAGGCTCAGAATAAAGAACCCGGCAGCGATGATCCTACTCCCTGGGCGCATGCGGCGTCAGCATAGCAAACATTTTGGTGCGGATCTGCGAAGGGTTGGACATCGGGCGATCGAATTTAGGGAGCAAGGTCAATGCGCACCAAATACATCAAACCATTGAGACGCTACAGAAACGAAGACTGCGATCTCTACCGTCGTGGCGAGCAGAAGCGCAATGCGTGATGAGCGCGTAGGGGCAAACACACCAGAGAGTAGAAACGCCAGTGCGAACAAGGGAGCCATAAGGATTCGGACCGGCGAGAAGGTCGCCCACGCCTGGAACGTCGAATGGGCGGTAATCGCGGTCTGTGCGAAGTAGATGAAAAGCGCGGCAACACCGCTAGCGGCGATTAAAAGCGCAGTCACGGAAAGCGCGGGCCAGAAACGTCGAACTCCGCGCAGGAAGAAGAGCGTCACGCTGGTGGCCGGGATGGCCGCGAACCCGAACACCGCAAGAAAGAGCAGGCTGTCTCCAAAGGCATACATTCCGCTCGATGCCTGCCTTTCGGGACCGCTTGTCGCCGAGACATAGATTGAAACGACTGCGAAAGCCACCAGAATGGCAAGGACATATCCGACAAGGATCAGGGTGACTTTCGCGGCTGGCTTCACGGTACTGCGACCCTGCGTGAATAGTGGCTGGGATAGAGGTCTCGCGACTACACGTAGTGCTGAATTCTCTGCAAGCTCGGCGCAAAGAATAGATCTTCGACCGCGGGCTTTTTCTTGATCATCCCCTGCTCGAATTCGTAACGGATCACGGCTTCTAGCGCCTTGCGGTTGTCTTCGAGATTGTAGGGCCAGGGATCGGGACCGAAGATTTCTTTTTGCTCGCGCATCAGGTCCTGCACCCAGACCAGAGCGAAACTGCGCGGGTCGCTATTGCGCGCGTAGCAGATTTCTTTCGCCTGCTGAAACGCCCGCACCAAGCTGATACCCACCCAGGGATGCTCGGCTAAAATCGGATTCTTGATCACCACGGTATGCATGATCGGGAAGAAGCCGCCGTTTTTGTAGTACTCGATCTCGGCTTTCTTCGGCTCGGGAAAAAGCAGGGCGACTTTCGGGTTGCCGTTGCGGATCGACGGCAGCGTCTCCGGATACAGCGCCGCTTCAAGCTCGCCGTCCAACAGCATCTGATCGACGTTCTTGCCCTGCGGCACGCGCTTCACGTTCATCCACTTGGCCGGCTCGAAGACGATATCCTCTTCCTCCTGACACCACCATTCGATGGTTTTGAGATCGACGCCGTAGTGATCTTGCAAGATGCCGCGCATCCACAGTCCGGCGGAGTTTTGCAAGGTGTCCAGCGCGACTCGCTTGCCGTTGAGATCGGACGGCTTTTCGATGCCGCAGCCGTTTCGCTTGACCATATATTGATGGCGGAAACGGCGGTGCGGAAACACCGGAATGGCGTTGTAGTTGCAGCCCTTGTCGCGCGCTACCAGGTAACCGATCAATGACAGCTCGCAGACATCGAACTCCTCGTGGCGCAACATGCGGCCGTGGCGCTCGGGCGACGGCATCGTCAGGACATTGAGTTCGATTCCCTGGGGCTGAATCTCGCCGTTGATCAACGGCCGCAGAAAATCGTAATCGCCGCAGGCCAGAGTGAGTTTCAGCTTGGACATCTATTCTCCTTTGACATGCTGCCGGTAAAGTTCCGGCGTATCGATATCGACTGTGACACCGGAGTCTTGCGGTGTCGATTTCCAAAGTATCGTCGCGGTGCGCGTTGACCACCGCTTTAGCGCCTTGATCCATCGGCGCCGCGAGCAGTTCATCGAAGAGCTGGCGCGAGAAAATCACCGGATGGCCGCGCTTGGCGCCATAGCGCGGCACGACGATGAGCTTGCCGGTAGCGTAAAAACGCTCGATCATGTTGTCCACCAGTTTGGCATCGATGTACGGATGATCGACCAGATGAACCAGCATGCCGTCGCAGTCCGTCATCCGTCTGCAAATGCCGGATGGCGACTTGCAGCGACGACAGCTGGCCAAGCTTGTAATCCGGGTTGACCAGGATTTCGACCGGCAGATGCTCGATCTGCCGCCGCATCTCCTCGGCGTTGATGACCGAGAATAACGATCACTCTGCCGACCTGCGTCTGCTTGAGCGCGGCGACAATTCTTTCGATGAAAGTTTGCCCTTCGATCGGCAACAAGCGCCTTCGGGCTGTCCCATGCGGCTCGATTCGCCGGCGGATAGAACAACTGCGACGATCATTATTCCCGGGTCGAAAGCGTTGGCTCACTTGTAGACTTTATCGATGAAGCCGCTCTTTTCCAGTTCTCTGACGATACTGTCGTCGACGATATCCTCGACGCGCAAAGTAGCGCCGGGCTTTCGAGCCAGCGCCTCTTTGATCTGGACCTCGGTTCCTTCCCGGGTCACCAAGGGAACGCGATCATGCAACTTTACGTTGGCGGCCCAGGATGACTCTAAAAACTGCGGATTATTCTGACGCGTGTACTTGGCGATGAATTTCATGGTCTCTTGCTTGCGGGTCTTAAGGAAATGGGTCGCTTCAATCAGCGCCATCGTGAGCTTTCTCATGGTTTCCCGGTTGCTCGCCAAATAACTTTTTGTGGTGGTAGAGCAAATATACGGAAAATCGAAGCGCTTTTGAAAATCCGCCGTGCTGATCATGATCCGATGGGGCATGCCTTTGGCAAGGTGAATCGTTCCGGGCGGTGATGGAAAGCCGACGATTTTGCCGGTCCTGAACGCCGCCGCTCGCTCCGAAGGGCCACCCACCTGCATGATCGGCACGTCCTTCACCGGCTCCAAACCCAACCCTTTGATCAATACCCTTGCCGCCACATCCGAAGCACTCCCCACACGGCTGATGCCGACGCTTTTACCCCTCAAGTCTTCCACCGATTTGACCGACTCCTGAACCACCAGTTCGTAGGGCAACGTATTGATGTAGCAGGCGGTCATCACCAAATTGGCCCCAGCCACGACTGCACTCGCCACCGCGCCGCCGGAGCTGTTCGCAATCTGAATATCGCCCGAGACCAACGTGGAGACGCTCATGGTCGAGCTTTGGATGAAGATCAACTCGACATCCAAACCGTGCTTGCGATATATGCCCGCGTCCAAGGCGGTGAACCAGACGACGTTGGACGCGTCGGCCGAGCTGTAGGCGATCTTGACGCGCTCCTGAGCCGCGCTGGAAGTGTGCAAAGCTATCAAGAAGATCACTAGCAAAAGCATTCTGAAAACGTGGCGCAACATCCGATTCCACCTCCTAGATAGCGCGCTCCGCGCCGCGGTTGTCGAATCACCGGCGATTAAACTCCAACCTCGATTCGGAAGCAAACGACGGGTTCTCTCTGACGGAAAAACTGATCGCAGATTTGAGGTTACTTCGAGCGGGAGAGCCATACATTCGCCCGCCGGCAACTCGACCCAGACGGGATCGCCGCGGCGGACTTGCAACGTATAACGCTGATGAGTCTGCAAAACATTGTTGCCGAGCTCGACGGTGCAGTCGACGTATTCACCCAAAAACATGGCGGCGCCGATTTTACCTTCGATAACGTTCAAACCCTCGGGCGGCCGCTGCGGTGCAGGTTAATGCTCTCAGGTCGCACCACGACAACCACCTTGCTGCCGGCAGTCAAGCCATCGAGGATGCTGCAGGAGATCTCGCCGTCGTCGGTGCGAACCGTCGCCGTGCCGTTTCCTTCCAGCTTAGTCACCTGGCCGGTCATCTGATTGGTCGAACCGATAAAGTTGGCAACAAATTTCGTCTTCGGTTGCAGATAAATTTCCCGCGGGGCGCCCTCCTGAACGATCACGCCGGCGTTCATCACCGCAATGACGTTGGACATCGACAACGCTTCGATCTGATCGTGGGTCACGTAGAGCGTCGTGATGCGCAGGCGGCGCTGTAGCTCGCGCAGCTCGAAGCGCATGCGCTCGCGCAGTTTGGCGTCGAGATTACTGAGCGGCTCGTCCAAGCAGCAGCACCTGCGGCTCGCGCACCAGCGCGCGCGCCAGTGCGAGGCGTTGCTGCTGCCCGCCGGATAGCTGCGTGGCCATGCGGTCTTCGTAGCCGTTCAATTCCACCTGGGCCAACGCCCCATTGACTTTCTTTTTTACGTCGGCGTTGCTGAAGCGTTCCTTGCCGACACGCAGGGGAAACGCGACGTTTTCGAACACCGTCATGTGCGGCCAGATCGCGTAGCTTTGAAAAACCATCCCGATGGGACGGCGGTAGGCGGGCACGAAGGTGCCATCCAGCGCCGAAAAGACTTTCTTGCCGGCGACGAGGATCTCACCGCCGTTGGCCTTTTCCAATCCGGCGATGCAGCGCAAGGTGGTCGTCTTGCCGCAACCCGATGGGCCCAACAGAGTGTAAAAACGACCTTCTTCAACGTTAAAAGAAATATCGTTGACGGCTTTGACGCCGGCGTTATCACCGTCTTCGTAAATTTTTACCAGCGACTTAATTTCAATCACAAGGTTTGCCTTACCAATCCATCAAGTTTGAAGGCCGATCTTGCCGGTAAGCTTATAGAATACCGCCACGATCGACAGCAAGGTAACAATCATCAACACGCCGATGGCCGCGACCACAGTCACCTGCCCCTGCTCGAACATGGTGAAGAGCAGAATCGAGAGCACACGGCTTTCGCCTGTGGCCAGCAAGACCGAAGTGGAAAATTCCCGAAACGACACGATGCAGATGTAAATCCACCCCGCCGCCAAGCCGGGCCGCAAGAGCGGCAACGTAACCCGTTTGAACGACTCCCACCAGGAAGCGCCGGAAGCCGCTGCGGCCTCCTCCAATTCGCTGTGAATTTGTAAAATCGACCCCGACGCCGCGCGCATGCCGTACGGAATAAAGCGGGTGACATAGGCGATCAGCAAGACCCAGATCGTGCCGTAGATCGGAATCGGAAAGGCGACATAGAGCAGGATCAACGCCATGCCCATGACGATGCCGGGGATCGTAATCGGCACGAAGGCGAGAAAATCCAGGATCCACGAACCCGGCAACCGGCTTTTGTAAACGATCCACGCGACCAGCGAAGTCAGCACCATCGCCACCGTCGCCGTCAACGTCGAGAGGATGATGCTGTTCTGCATCGCATCCCAAAAGGGGCGAAAACCGCCGAGATAACGATAGTTGTCGAGACTGAGCTTGCTCACCGCATCCCAACTCGGCGCCGCGAAGAACGGCAGAAATGACGCCCAAAACAACACCAAAAACGGCAGCAGCACGACGAATAAGAAGTAACCGGACAAGAATCCGAAACCGGCCCAACGCCAGGCGCCGAGATCGAACTGCCGAGGCCGAAACGCCTTGCCGGTCACGGTTTGAAACTTCTTTCCTTCTTTGGTCGCGCGCGTGTACAACCACACGCCCACGGCGCTCAACAGCAGCAAGCCCACCGCCAACGCGCCGCCGCGCCCGTAATCCGGCGGATACTCGTTGAACGCCAGATAAATCTCGCTGGTATAAACATAAATGCGCGCCGGGATGCCGATCAGCGCCGGGGTCTCGAAAGATTCCAAAGTGCGGACGAACAGAATGAGCATCACCGAGCCTGCCGTCGGCATCAGCAAGCGTAAGGTCACACGCTTGAAGGTCTGCCAGGTATTCGCGCCGGACATCATCGCCGACTCTTCCAACGACGGGTCCATGGATTTGAACGCCGCGACCATCAGCAGAAACGCCAGAGGCACCTGGCCCACGGAATGGACCCAGATCATCCCCGGCAAGGAAAACACGTTGAACGGCGGCGACTGGAGACCGAACAAACTCTTCAACCAGACGTTGAGATAACCGAACTTCGGACTTAACAAAAATATCCACGCGATCGATTCCAACACACCGGGAAGAATCAACGGCACCACGGCGAGGGGCACGAAGATCGCGCGCAACGGCGTATTGGTCCGCTCGGTGAGCCAGGCGAGCATGGTACCGAGAATGAAACTGAGCCCGGCGGAACCCGAGGCAAAGATCAATGAGTTGAGAAAAGTCGAGTAGGTGTATTCGCTGGCGTAGGCGGCATGGTAGTTCTTGAGCGTGTAAACAAACTCCCGTGGCGCCACCTCCGCCTGAAAGCTGCCGACCAACAGCATCAGCAGCGGCAGAACTGCTAGATACACCAGGACGCC
Organism: uncultured delta proteobacterium; assembly: GCA_963811315.1. Classification (GTDB taxonomy): domain Bacteria; phylum Desulfobacterota; class Binatia; order UBA9968; family UBA9968; genus DP-20. The sequence continues at coordinate 60,235 of CAWERH010000027.1, read as the reverse complement.
GGCGCCGACCACGGGGACCAGCAGCGCCGGATCCAAGCTCATGGTCATTTTCCCGGTACGGGGAATTGCTGCAGTCGCCATAAATGAGCCTCGAAAGATCAGCGCAGCGAGGTATCGCTGCGCTATCTCAGTTTGAAAATCTCCTTCCAGATCTTTTCGTATCTGGGATATTCTTTGATATCGGCGACACTGATGGGATAGATCTTTTCCGTTCGAGTCTTATCTACCGGCTCAACTTTAGGGTGAGCTGGCGTGCGCCCGCCTTGCGCCATCGCTTTTTGCCCCTCCTGGCTGGCTACCCAGCGCGCATACAAAAGCGCCGTATTCGGATGCGGCGCGTTCTTGAAAATCAGCGGTCCCGTTGATCGAAGCGACGCCTTCGCTCAGCATGTAGTTGACCGGCGCGCCCTTCTTGATCCGGCTCGGATAGTGATGGGAGTAGCAGGTCAAACAAACCGCCGCCTGACCGGCGACCAGCAACTCCGCCAGCTGCGAATGACCGGAATGAAACTCGACGTTGTTGGCGGCGATCTTGCGCCATAAATCAATCGCCTTCTCGTCGTTCTTATATTTATATTTTGCGAAGCCCATCAGCATTTCGAGATCGCGCGGCTCGGCGATCAAGCGGCCTTTCCAGCGCGGATCGGCAAAGTCCTCATATTGCTTGGGCTCTTCTTCCTTCTTCACCAGGCCGGTGTTCCAAGCCGCGATGATAAACTGAAGATCCGAGGCCACCCAGAAACTTCCCTTCATTCCCTGCGGATATTCCGCGGATTCCGGAAGGGTCACTTCGAGCAAGAGCTTTTGATCGTGCGCCTGGCTGACATTCTCCAGCGGCACCTGCAAGACATCGCCCAGCGTCTTGCCGCCGCGCGCCTCGGTTACCGCGCGAGCCACCAGCTTATCCGAGGTCGCATCGACGTGATTGATCTTGATTCCCGGAAATCGTTTTTCGAACACCGGAATAATTTTTTCGGCATTGATCTGGGCCAAGGTCGCGTAGAAATTGAGCGTCCCGCCCTCTTTCACCGCTAATTTATGAAGCTCGTCAAGGCTTTGGCTGAGCGCTGGACGCAGGCAAATACAGATTTGCCGCAAGGACAATCGATAGGATAGCGAAGCTTTTATAAAGCGCACAAAGCACCCTCATTCAGAAACCTCCGAAAATAAATAAATTGCTGAAGTCGGCTTACCTAATACTATAATTTTGCTGCGAGTCAACATTGCTCGGACGCGCTGGCTCAGCGAAGTTTGAAAATTTCCTTCCAAACCTTCTCGTATTTCGGCCACTGTTTAATCTCCGTAGTGCCGATCGGATAGAGCTTGGCAGGTCGGATCTTGTCGACCGGCTCGACCTTGGGATGCGGCGGCAAGCGCCCGCCCGCAGCATAGGCTTTCTGCCCTTCCTCGCTGGCGGACCAGCGGTAAAACAGCCGGGCCGCGTTGGGATGGGGAGCGTCCTTGGCCAAGGCATCAGCGGTGATCGTGGCGATGCCTTCGGTGAGCATGTATCCGAGCGGCGCGCCTTTTTTAATTCGCGACGGATAATGGTGCGCGTAACAGGTCAGGCAGGCGGCCGCTTGGCCGGCGACCAGGAATTCGGCGAGCTCGGAATGGCCCTTGTGAAATTCGACATTGTTGGCGGCCACCTTGCGAATAAAATCGAAACCCTTCTCATCATTTTTGAATTTGTGCGTAGCCAGACCGATCAACAATTCGACGTCTCGTGCTTCGGCGATCAATTTCCCTTTCCACTTGGGATCGGCAAAGTCATCGAACTGTTTCGGTTCGTCCTCTTTTTTCACCAGATTGGTGTTCCACGCCGAGGTAATGATGACCATATCTGCCGCCAACCAATTGGCTCCCTTGAGATTGGCCGGATAATCCGCCGCTTCCGGCGGGAGCCAGTCAAGCGTCAGCTTCTGATCGATCACCTGCAGAACATTTTCCAGAGCCATCTGAAAGACATCGGAAAATACCCGGCCGCCGCGCGCCTCAGTGATCGCCCTGGCGGCCAGCTTATCCGCCGTGGCATCGACGTGATTGACCTTGACTCCGGGAAATCGCTTCTCAAAGACCGGCAGAATTCTCTCCGCATTGATTTGCGCGAGGGTGCCGTAGAAATTAACCACGCCACCCTCCTTAATCGCCGCCTTGTGCAGCTCGTCCATCGACTGCGCACCCGCCGGCGATGTCATCACACAGAAAACATAAATAAGAATACCGTTGAAGATGTTTAAGGAAGCGTTGCGAGTCTTCATTGACATCATTCCTCCTTGGTTAACGTCCCATCTGTTATCGCGCCACCATGCGGCTCATCTCAATTTGAATACTTCTTTCCAAACCTTTTCGTATTTCGAATATTGTTTCAGGTCTTCGACGCCGACGGGATAAATCACCGCCGGTCGAATCTTTTCGGTTGGCTCGACTTTCGGATGCGCCGGGGTTCGTCCGCCTTTGGAGTAAACGGCTTGACCTTCTTCCGAGGCCGCCCAACGATTAAACAGCCATGCGGTATTCGGATGAGGCGCGTTTTTCATGACCGCCACGGCGATGATGCCGGCGGCGCCTTCGCTGAGCATGTAATCGACCGGCGCGCCCTTACGCTTGCGCTCGGGGTAGTGGTGCGAATAACAGGTGAAACAGGCCGCCGCCTGGCCCGCCACCAATAATTCGGCCAGCTGCGAATGGCCTTTGTGAAATTCGACATTGTTGGCCGCGATCCGGGCGAGCACGGCGCGCGCTTTTTCTAGGCTCTTGTGCTTGTGGTTCAGTGCAACCAGGATCTCGTAATCTCGCGGTTCGGCGATCAAGCGGCCTTTCCAACGGGGATCGCCGAAATCGTCCAAGAATTTCGGCTCCTCCTCTTTCTTCACCTGTGCCGTGTTCCACGCGCCGACAAAGAAAATCAGATTGTTGGCTGTCCAGTAAGGACCTCTCAAGGTAGCTGGATAGGCGGCAGCCTCCGGCGGAACCCTTTCCAATATCAAGCCTTGCTCATAAATCTTGTTGATGTCTTCCAACCCGAATTCGACGACATCCGCGAACGTCTTACCGCCGCGCGCTTCGGTGATCGCGCGGGCCGATAGCTTGTCGGAAGTAGCGTCGACATGATTGATTTTGATGCCTGGGAAGCGCTTTTCAAAAACCGGGTAGATCTTTTCCGCATTGATCTGCGCCAGTGAGCAATAACAATTCAATACGCCCTCTTCTTTGAGCGCCTTCTTGTAAAGCTCTTCGATGGTTTCGCTTTGGGCCGCTACCGGCGCCGCCCCCACCTTTAGGAGAACGACGAACATTGCGAATAGCCAGACAACTTTTCTCACCATGGGATCCTCCTTGGAACTCGATTATGACTTCTTTGTCCTCATCGCTTCGCGGGATTTTTGAGCACCGTTTGCAGCTTATTTTTTATGTCCGCGGGCATGCCGAGAAACTCGACGACGAGCTTTTGCACCGTGCTGCCAATCAGCGGGTCGAATTCCAACCGGCCTTTGTCCGCTTCGGCCAAAAGCTCCTTGTCTTTCATGGCGCGGTCGAAGGCCACTTCCGACGCCTGGGCGCGATCCGCCGGCGTGGCTGGCGGCAGCACGTAGACCTTGCCGAAATCATTGGGCGTGCTGGTGCCATACTTGAGCAACAACGCTGCTCGTCGGACCGGGCGATCATCGGAATGGTCGGCACGTTCGGCACGATCAAATCCTTCATCGGCTTTTCGCACATCTGCGCGAGAATGACCCACTCGCCGCTCTTCACTTTGTCCATCGACGTCACTTTGGACGAAGTCCAGGTGTTGAAGAACCCGTCCACTTCGCCGCTGTCCATGCGCCAAGCGCACATCGGCGGTACCTTTGTAGCCGGAGACTATTTTGAAATTGGTATTTAGCGCTTCCTTGACCAGGACCGGCGCATGCTCCACCGTCGAACCCGGAATCCCACCGAAGCTGACTTGCTTGCCCTGTTTCGCCTCTCAGGTCATCGAATTTTTTGATCCCGGTCCGTTTTGTAACGATCATCATATAGCTCTCGCTCACCGGCACAGCCAAGTAGCGGAACTTCGCCATGTCGAACTGAACCGATGGCGCGCCGAACAGCTGTTCGAGAACGATCGGCCCGGAAATATTGCCGATCACCGTGCCGTCCTTCGGCGCGGCGTTGTAAACATGATTGGCGGCGATGATGCTGCCGACCCCCGGCATATTATCGACGATCACGGCCGGGTTGCCGGGAATATACTTGGAGAGATGGCGCGCGATGACCCGTGAATACTGGTCATAGCCGCCGCCCGCTGAGAAGCCGACGACGATGCGGACGGTTTTGCCGTGGTAGAAGCTCGCCACCGCCTTTTCGTCGAAGGCGGGTTTGCTCGCCTGGGCCGCAAGCGCCGAATCCGGGAGCCAGCGATAAAACTAGAAAAATGAGTATCCGCAGCTGCTTCAATTTCACCTCCGCCTTTGTCAGATGCGCTATGCCTTGCGCTCGTTGACTTTGATTAGACGCACCGGCCAATGGCAAACTTCAGTTTCCAACTGGTGTGCTAGAGATTCTCGAGCTGCTTCAAAGTTGCGCCGTAATCGGCCACCGCGAGATCGATCGGATAGTCGGGTTCATAACCGAGTTGTTCTTTGGCTCGGGAAAAATCGCTGGCAAGCCGCGTTTCGGGATACGGCATCGGATTGCTGGCCTTGATGATTTCAATAGCCGACCCTGGAAACCGCTTTTGAATGGCCGAGATAATATCATCGCCGCTCACCATATCGCCGTTGCCGATATGAAAGAGTTTATCTTTGAATTGATCTTTCAGCGCGGCCAGCACGGTCGCTTTAGCGGCATCCTTGCCGTAGAGGATTTCGGCCGGACCGTAGGGCCACTTGATCTTGGCAGCTTGGCCTTTGACCGCGGCGCGAATCATTTCTTGAATCGCGATCTCGCGCGTCGCTTTCAGCCCCGCCGGCGACGGTCCGTAGAGGCCGCCGACGTAGCGCAGGCAGATGAATTCGAAACCATAGCGTTTGGCGTAGGCCTGACCCATGAACTCGCAACTCGCTTTGGTGGCGGCGTAGACCGAAGGCGGATTGACCGGAATGCTCTCGTCGATTTTCTTTATGCCCTCGCCGATCGAGCCCAGATATACCGTGCCCGAGCTGGGGAAAATGACCCGCGAGACGTGCTCCAGCCGCGCCGCTTCGAAAACATTGATGGTGCCCATGAAGTTCAAGCGCACGCCGCTATAGGGACGGCGCTGAACTTCTTCGCCGAGAAACGCCGCCAGGTGAATGATACGATCGCAGTCATGATCGCGGATGGCCGAAATGAGCGCTGGGAGATCCGCCATATCGCCGCGAATGAGTGTGACCTTCGAAGTATCGACGCCCACCGCGCTCAACAAGCGCTCGTTCAGCGCCACGTCGAAGACGACCGGCCGCTCGCCACGATCGAGCAACATGCCGACCGAATAGGCCCCCACCAAACCTGAACCACCAGTTATCAGAATGCCTTTTTTCGCCATATTCGCGCCCTCTTACGAGACCCGCCTTCAGTACACTAAACGATATATTGAGTCAACGTAGCTCGATAGAGCAAATCCCGGTATCTAGAATGTGTGAATGAATCGCACCGTGGCTGCATGCAATGACCTACTTCAAAAGTATTGGACATCATGGCGAGAATTTTGGGTCAAACGGCTTCGTCTTCACTTGACCGGACACTTTTTTAGAGCAATATGTCACCCGGCACGTCTAACTTCCGCGTAGGAGGAAGCGAATATGTTCAATAAACTGGCATTATCGATCATCGGATGGATCGCCGTGACGGGAGCGGCATCGTCCGCCCAGGCGCAAGAAAAACTTAGACTTGCCTGGGCCGGCTTCAGCCCGACCAACAGTCCGATCTGGGTGATGGAAGATCGCAAGCTTCTGCAGAGACAAGGAGTCGACCCGGAGATTATCGCGATCAACGCCAGCCCGACGGTGCTTCAGGCTTTGCTGGCCAACGAAATCGAAGCCGCCAGTATTTCCGTGACAACCCTGACGAGCTCCCGTCTCGCTGGCGCTGACACCGTAATGATCTTCGGCGTGGTGCCAACCTTCGTCGATCATATCGTATCGTTGTCGAATATCACGGCTGTAGAGCAGCTCAGGGGAAAAAGTGCTGGCGTCAATCGATTGGGGAGTACCTCGGACCTCGGTTTGCGGCTCGCATTGAAAAAACTTGGAATCGACCCGGACAGGGACGTAAAAATCCTTCCCACGGGCGGCACAGCTGAGCGATTCGCGGCGTTGTCGAAAGGCATCACCCAATTTACCATTATCCCCGAACCGTTCTTGACTCAGGCCGAAAAGCTCGGCTTCCGCAATCTTTACAACATCAGCGATTTGAAAATCCCGTTTTGGTGGAACGGCATTCTTTCGCGCGAAAGCATCGTCAAGGCAAAGCGTCCGTTAATGATGAAACTCGTCCGCGCCATGGTCGAAGCGATCCATATCATCAAGACCGAGAAAGAATACGCCAAAGGACTTTTTAAAAAGAATCTCGGCGTCAACGATCCGGAAGGACTCGAAAGAGCCTACAAAGACTATAACAACGCATTTCCCGAAGTCCCGTATCCGCATCCGGAAGGCGTCAAAACCATGCTCGATGACTTGGCCCCTAAAAACCCCAAGGCAGCCGCCGCCGACCCAAAAACCTACGTCGATATGAGCCTAGTCGCCGAGCTGGAAAAATCAGGATTCATCAAGCAGCTGTACAAGAAGTAAGCGACCGGAGCACGGGACCAACGGAGTGTTGGAGTAATGGAGTATTGGGTTTCAGATCATTACTCCAGCACTCCAGTACTCCAAACATCTTCCATCGGTTGAAATTTCCTGATCGTCCACGATAAGACAAGTCTTCGCATCGCAAATACGCTGCGACGCGAAAAAGCTTTCAGGAGGCATTCACCATGGCAGAAATTCTCTCCGACGAACACGCGATGTTACGGCCGGGCCTTGCGCGGCTCAAAGGCAAAGTGGCGATCATTACCGGCGCCAACAGCGGCATCGGCCGCGCCACGGCGCGGCTGTTTGGCCGCGAAGGCGCGAAGGTCGTCTGCTGCGATATTCAGGAAACGATCGCGCCGCGCATCGACCAGCTGATCAAAGACAAGGAAGGCGGCGCCGCGGTTTTCGCCAAAGTCGACGTCACCAAGCAGGAAGATCTCGACCGCATGGTCCAGACCGCGCTGGATAGCTTCGGTGATGTCGATATTCTCTATAACAACGCCGGCGCGGGGATTCGCAAGAAGTTGCACGAGCATACCGATGAGGAATGGAACTTCGTGCTCGATACCAATCTCAACGCGATGTTTCGCGGCGCGCGCGCTGTCCTGCCGCATTTCATCAAAAAGAAAAGCGGCAATATCGTCACCACCGCCTCAACCTTCGGGCTGCTCGCGTCGCCGGAATATCCCGGCTATTGCGCGACCAAAGCCGCGATTATCAATCTCACGCGCGAGATGGCGCTCGACTACGGTCCGCTCGGAATCAGGATCAACTGCGTCTGCCCCGGCGCCATCGAGACGCCGCGCTTCCGCGGCTTTCCACCCAGGCCGACGCTTGGTGAAGGAATGACCGAAGAACAACGCAAAACCATGGGCGCAAGCAACAAAGCTCTCTTGCGCATGGGACGGCCCGAAGAAATCGCCTATGGAGTATTGTTCCTAGTCTCTGAAGAAGCGTCGTTTGTCACCGGACACGCGCTGGTCGTCGACGGCGGTCAAACGATTGACGCCTGAGAAAAGCAAATTGCGAGTAATGGAGTGTTGGAGTACTGGAGTATCTGTCCGATCCCCATCCCAATACTCCATCACTCCATTACTCCAGCACCCCGAGGCCTCATTTTCTGCACCACGTACCAATTGTTCTGGATGTCGTGAGTCAACTCGCGTTTTTCAACTGACCTGAACCCCGCCTTCTCGAGATATTCGCGAGTTTTCTCTTCGCCCCACATGGCGCCGAGGCCTTCGCCGTTTTGCGCCAGGGAAACCGTCATGCAGTGCATGCACGAGATTGTATAGAGCAGGGTTCCGAGCGGGTGATCGAGATTGTTGCGAATCTGACTCGACCCCTTGATGTCCTGCATCAAGTAGACGCCACCGGGCTTGAGCGCTCGATGAATGCCGCGCAGCACGTTGAGCGGTTTAGCTTGGTCGTGCACCGCGTCGAAGGTCGTAATGAAATCGAACGCCTCGATCTCGGCGGTTTCGTCGAAACGACTTAAGTCGGCAACGATAAACTCCACATTGCGCAGTTTCTTGTCCGCAGCTTCCGACCACGCCGACAAGGTCGCCTCACTGGACAGATCTATGCCGGTGAAACGGCTCTTCGGATACAGCTCGGCGAGGCGGTTGATAATCCGGCCGCGGCCGCAACCGGCGTCGAGCATCTGGATTCCACTTTTAAGCTGCTCAGCCAGACCGGGAACAAGCGGCACGATATGGCTTTCGAGGGACGACAACACCGACTGGCCGCTGTCCTCGGCCATCACTTCGTGAAAGCGCGGGAACCTGGCATAGGGCACGCCGCCGCCTTTCTTGAAACACTCGACGATGTCGTCCTCGACCCCGCCCAGCATCGCGATGTACTGGCCAAAAACGCCGATGTTGTCGGCGCCCGCCGCGCGAGTCAGATAAGCCGCATGTTCCGGCGGGCAAGGAAAATCGCTCGCCGCTGGGATCGACGTCGATCACCCGTCCGGTGAACATGGCGCCAAGCCACTCGCGCACGTAGCGCTCGTTCAAGCCGGCGCGGGCGGCGATCTCCGCCGGCGTTGACGGCGCCAGATCATGCATTGTGTCGAACAGGCCGGTGCGGTGGCCGACGGAGATCATCAAACACAACGCTCCACGATTGAGCGTATCCAATAACCCTTCTGCAAAAGCCGCAGACTTTACCGTGTCAAAGGATGGATTTTGCGCCATCAGTTCACACTCCTGTCGAGCCGAAGACACGTCGTACTTCCGCTTCGACCTGCTCGTGGGCGCGCTCGCGGCAGAGCCGGCCATGCGCGCCGATCAAATGTTTGAAGTCCAGCCGCAGCAGGCGTTGAAAATCCGGCTTCAGGGAAACACCTTTCGGCGTCATCGCCTTAAGCCAAAACGTCCCGATCAAAGTGCGCAGTGAAAATCCGAACAACTGCATCGTCAACCTGGCCGGCAGAGTGCAGAAACTCCAATCGGTCCAATGCTGCAAGCTGTCACAGGTCATCAATATCCCGCCGTGGCGCTTGAGCAGCACGGCGGCTTCGGGAAACTTACTTTCTTTGAACAAAAAAAACTCTGCATCTGCAATAGGCGGCCTGCCGCCAGCTTCGATCAAACGCGACGGCTCGGGCATAGCGTAGCGATACGAACCACGCTGGCACCAGAATTCCGCGCCGTAGCGTTCGACGTAATAACGGTCATCGACGCCATGATAGTAACCGAGACGGATCACGTGTTTGACCGTGCCCAAGCTGTCGAGTTGGCTCTCGTCTGCAGAACTCAACCGGACCGGACCGATCACCGTCAGATCGCTGTCTTGGCGCGCGACGATCATATTGCGATTCATTCTCATTCCCGGTCCGATCTTGGCGCTGCCATGAACGAGATAAACGTCGGGAAAGATTTCCAGAATCGGCTCTTGCGGCAAGGCCGGCGGGTACCGGGTTGGATCGAATGCAGGGTTATCCATTACTCATCACTCCAGTTCCCTTCTCACCACTCCCACCTCGGCAATCGGCAGAAATGCCGACGACGTTGATCATAAACCACGTCAAGCAACGCGCAGCTAAAAAATATCCATCGACGCTACCGGATGCAATTGGCTCAGCAATTTTATCGGGGACAGGCGCTAACTGGAGAACCGCCGAGGGTTTGAACCAAAGGTCGCAGCAGAGCCTGAAACCCTGGTTTGAGCTAATAGACGGAAGGCTTGAAGCAAAACTTATCGCCCTGCGGATTCACGATTAACGATAGATTCGATCAATTTCTGAACCGGTTGAGCCACCGAGAAGCGTAAGACCGAGTATCCTTGAGGTTTGACCAGGCGAGCTGGCTGATGAATAAGTTTGAACCGAATCGTTTTCAAGCTTTGCATTAAATAACAGCAGGTCCGTTTACGCGATCTCGGTTTTTCGGTGGCCAGGGTCTGGAGCTGAAAGTTTCTTAGCAGATTGTGTCCTAAGATCGCGATTTGCTGCCAGGCGGAGTTAGCCGCATAATGACGCGTGGGCACCGCATCGAGGGCCCATTGCCCTTTGAGTTCGGCGAAGGTTTTCTCCTGAGCTCCTCGACCTGCCATGAAAGCCCACAATGCCGGCGCCTCTAGATCGAGATTAGTGCATATCGCCGAGTACTCGAAGTACCCGTCGTCAGGGTCAAACAGATCGAGCTGGTAGTTTTTCTGGGTCTCATGGTGAACCTGTTTTCGGTAAACCACCACGCGCAGGGTTTTGTCCCAAGCCGCAACGTACAGCGAGACTTCAAAGTATCCCATGGCGTCTCCCAGGCGATGCCAGCGTTGACGCTCTCGGATGATCGGCACCAGTCCCAACCACTTTACAAACGGCACCTTGATCGCGTAGCGACTCTTTGTTCTCTCCAATAGCGCGATAATCTCTCTCTGAAAAAAAGCTCCGTCCATACGGAACTCTAACGGCAGGGACTTTCCCAATCGTACTCTGACATCGTCGATCAGCTCACGGATAAAGGCCAGCGCTCCCTTGGAGTCATGGACGTTGCCCGGCCGATTCTTCACTCGCAGGATATGGCCCGTCTGGGCCACATGCGCCAGGATCGGATAATACGAGGGATCCTTGCGATGATGCGGATTAAATCCTCGATAGGCCCACGCCACAGTGGCTCCGGTCGTAATCACACTGCCATCAATATCAAAGGTCAGACGTGCCAAGGACTGCTTCTCAATCGCTTCACCGACAATCTGACTGTTGATCTCTACCAACGCCATCACAGACTTGAACGGGTGCCAGCGGCAAATATTCTCTCGCGAACATTTCGATGGCCTGCGCCAGATCTGCCGCGGTACGATCGAGGGCAGCCTTCTTTCGTAAGTTGCCGCCAAACTCCAGCTGCATCACATCGATCTTGGTGCCGCGGTGGCTACCGTAAGTCTGCGTCGTGAAGCCGCCCGTATAGTGCTTCTCGCGGCTCTGTTCGTCCAGATGGGGAAAGACTTTATATCCCTTGGCCTGCAACTGTCCGAGCACGCTCTTGGGACCGATCAGCGCCTGGCTACCGTAGCGTTGTTCCAAAGCGATGATGCTCTTGCGATTATCCGTGCCGCGATAAATTCCTTCGCTCTCCGCAGTTTGACCATGAATGTCGAACCACATGCCAAAGCCCCACTGCCGCCTGAGCCGCGCCGCGGCGTCGGCCAACGCCCGATGGTAAGCGTCGTAATAATATTTGGCGGTGGCGGACTCGTAGGCGCTTTCCGGCGCGCGATTAGCGTCGACATATTTTCGCTCAAACTCAGCGACGATCGTAAACGGTGGCGCGCCCAAGCGCTCAGCGAGTTTTGACCCGAGCAGCCGAGTCAACTCGGCGGTGTTATTATCGCGTTGGGTGACGAATTGGCGCACGCCGATACCGCGCCGGACCGGCACGTCGGGAACCGTCCGATGACCGCCGTGAGGCGCACTGAGAATAATCGGCAGATTACCGTATTGCACTGCGACCAGGCTGTCGGTTATGGGCAATGCATTCGGCGTCGCGGCGTCGGCGTAAGCAAAATCAAACATCAGCAGCATCAGCAATAGGACAATCATGAATCCTGATGCAACCGTCCGTCCGATCTGCGATCGTGGCTCACTGGGGTTCCGGCATTTTTTCCGAAAGTTTTTTGAGAAAATTCGGCGGAAACGGTTCGGCGCGGTTTGCTCTGGCTTGTTTAACTTTCACCCAGGCTTCCGAGTAGCGCTCCTGGTCGTACAGAGATATGGCCCATTCGCGCCAGCTCGGCGCATAGCGCGGATCGTTGTCCAAGCTCTCGGTAAAGCGGCTGTTCGCAAGAACAAACTGCTGCGCCTTTTCCAATTGGCGGTCCGCCGGGAGGCGCGTCGCATATTCCGAATACACGGTGCCGAGATCGCATAGTAGCGCCGGCCTCTGGGCTGGGTCATCGATCAATTCGCGCGCGCTCTCCAAGTGCTCGATCGCCTCGCCCAACTTGCCGCGCTGACTCTGCACCGCACCAAAGCCCCAAAACACGCCGTAATTTTTCGGGTTCATCAACCAAGCCTGATTGAAGCGCAACATGGCGCCGTCGAGTTGGCCGGAGCGTAATGCGTTCCAGCCTTGAGTGACAAATGCGGCGCTGGCCGCCTGGCGGGTTTTGTAGCGAAACGTGGCATCGCGAACAAACGCTTCATCGGCTTGTTTAAGATCGTCGGGGCGAGGAGTCTTCGGTTGGCCAAACATCGGCAGCGCATCGGACGAACTGCTTCCGGCAACGGTCGGCTATCGGCGCTGCGAAAAAAAATATCCCGCCGCACAGCAACAGCATGCAGGCATGCGTTATTGCCCTCCATTGATATTTTGATCGAGATTGAATCTTCATTAAAAATTTCACCTTCGGCGCATAGACAAAATGAATCTTCTTATGCACTGTCCGTTACCTTGACACTCTAAAACATCTAGGGCTATTTTGACGGCAAATCAAACCGGGAGAGTGATTATGATCGATGGATTGAAAGACAAAGTCGTTATCGTTACCGGCGGCGGCCACGGCATCGGCCGAGCCTATTGCCACGGCTTCGCCGAAGCGGGAGCCCGCGTCGTGGTGGCTGACATCGATGCGCCGGCCGCCGAAAAAGTCGCCGGTGAAGTCATCCAGCAGTTCGACGGCAAAGCCTTGGCCGCTAAAGTCGACGTCGCCAACGAGCAGTCGACCAAAGATATGGCCAAGCTCACCCTCGATAAATTCAGCCGCATCGACGTTTTGATCAACAACGCGGCCATCTTCGCGACCATTCCGATGAACCGCGGCGGGATCGACACCATCGATCCGGCCGAGTGGGACCGGATGATGTCGGTCAATCTCAAGGGGTTGTTCTTCTGTTGCCGCGCCGTCCTGCCGACGATGCGCCAACAGAAGGCCGGCAAGATCGTCAATATTTCTTCCGGCACGGCGTTGAACGGCAGCGCCGGGCGCATCCACTACGTCACGTCCAAGGCCGGCGTCATCGGCTTTACCCGCACTCTGGCGCGCGAAGTGGGCGACGACAACATCAACGTCAACGCGATCGCGCCGGGCTCGACGCTTTCCGAGGACAACCCAACCGAGGAAATTATCAAACTGCGCGGCGCGCGCGTCGGCGACCGCTGCTTGAAGCGCGTCCAACTGCCCAAAGACCTGGTCGGCACGATGCTTTTTCTCGCCTCGCCATTGAGCGACTTTATGACCGGCCAAACCGTGGCCGTCGACGGCGGAGTGGCCTTTTTGTAAAGGAACGGTTTTTCATGGCCGCGTATCATCATCGAACTCTGCGGGTCGGCGACATCAAGACCCATTTCCTCGAAGCCGGCAGCGGCCCCGATCTCGTGCTGCTCCACGGCGGCGAGTACGGCGCGTCCGCGGAAATTACCTGGCGCCACAATATCGAAGCGCTGGCGCGTGATTTTCACGTCGTCGCTCCCGATATTCTCGGCTGGGGCCAGACGGATAAGGTCTACAGCTTCTCCGATCCGGCCGGCCTGCGCATCAAACACACCCAGCGCTTTCTCGAAGCTCTGGGCATCGGCAAGGCTTATTTCGTCGGCAACTCCGCCGGCGGCGGCTTGATTCTGCGCGCCTCGGTGCGCCATCCGGCGCCGTTGCAGATTCACAAAATGGTCACCATCTGCGGCAACGCCAGCGTGTTCAAGACCAACTCGCAGGCCGATTTGGAAAACTACACGCCGTCGATGGACAACATGAAAAAAATCGTCCAACTGCTATACCACGACCCCAAGTGGCACACGGATGAGAACATCCGCGAGCGTTACGAGAGCTCGATCATCCCAGGTGCGTGGGAGACTTTGTCCGCCGCGCGCTTGCGCAGTCCGGTGCATCAGGTTCGCGCAACTGCCGAAGAATTCGTTCAACAGTTGTCCCGGCTCACGATGCCGCTTTTGCTCATGTCGTGCGCGCATGATCCGCTCAATCAGAGTGACTGGGACGTAAATTTTCAAAAGATCGTGCCCGGCTCCAAAGTTCATCGCTTCAGGCATTCGGCCCACGAGCCGCAGATTGAAGAGACCGAGGAGTTCAACAGGGTTTTGACGGAGTTCCTGCAAAGCTAAAACCCAGCCACGATAACCATTCATGAACATAGGACGACCCATCGCCCTGACCTTGTTTTTTCTCGCAAGCGTCACCATCGTCCGGCAGAGCTTCGGCCCAGCTCACCCGTCTCAAGACTTCTTACAGCGCCTTGACCGCAAATATGGCTGCCTATTGGCTGGCGAAGGACGCTAAAATTTTCGAAAAGCACGGCTTGAGCGTCGACGTGGTCCTGATCGAAAGCGGCGTCACCACGGTCCAGGCGCTGACCGCCGGCGAAACCCAGATCGCCATGGGCGGCGGCACGGTGGCGGTAACCAGTAATCTCGCCGGCAGCGATATCATAACCATCGCCAGCATTGAACCGCGCTTGCCCTACGCGCTCCTCGCTCAAATGGAAATCAAGACATTTGATCAATTGAAAGGAAAGAAGCTCGCCATATCTCGTTTTGGAAGTGCTTCGGATTTAGCCGCACGGTTGATTCTGCAAAGATTCGGCCTAGCTCCCGACAAGGATGTCATTATCCTGCAAACCGGCGGCACCAGTACCCGCCTTTCGGCTTTGAGCAAGCGCAGCGTTGACGCGACCATCCTGACGCCGGAGTTTTTCAATGTCGCCAAGAAGATGGGATTCAGTATTCTCGCCGACCCAACCCAATATGATATCCCGTTTCCCCAGCTCGAGGTCATTACCACTCGCGCGTTCCTCAAAGCACAACCGGACGTCGCCATGCGATATATGCGGGCAATCGTCGAAGGCATCCACATGGTCAAGAACAACCCGGAGCCGAGCATCCGCGCGATGAGTAAATATCTAAAAATCGACGACCGAGAAGCGTTGGAAGAAGTCTATCGGCTCTATCGTGACCTATACCCTCAAGTCCCTCACCCTTCCACCGCCGCCATCCAGACTCAGCTCACCTGGATGGCGGAAAAAGATCCGCGCGCGAAAGCCGCCAAGCCGGATCAGTTTATCGACGGTTCTTTCACAAGAGAAATCGAGAAGAGCGGATTCGTTTCCCGGCTTTACCAAAGATAGCTGGCTACATTTTCAATGCCTAAAACTTCCCGTTTGGCATTTCCGATAGGTCAAGCCCATGAGCCTAAATCGCAGCCGTGCCGGATAGCCTGACGAAGGGGCGCCCCGGCATCGGCTGCGATCGAGAATCGGCTGATTTCGGAGGTTATGCGTTAATCTACTTTAACGTAAGCGAACATGCCGTCATTAAAATGACCGCGCACGTTGCAAATCACCAGGTACTTACCAGGCGCTGGGAACGATACCGATTCCACGCGATTTCGTGCGTTCGAAGGGTCGGTCGTAACTGGCAAACCGCCGGAGGTCCTCCGGCCGGAACGATTCCTGAATAGAATTGCTCGTTCGTGTCGTTGATAAACGTACCGGTTCCGGGGACTACGACCTCATCATCTGTTTTACCAGGATTATAGACAACGATTTGGTGAAACCCCGCCACTAGAAAATGCACGACACCATCTTGTTTCAATTTGATTTGGTCTGGAATGACTATGTTATTCACTGCGTTGCCCGGCGGCGCGTGTATTTAATCCTCGCCCAAAAGCGACTGAGACGCTTAGCTTATTATCGTCTGCCGCATTCACTGGGGACGTCGCGACGGCTAAACTAAAAGTGCACACTGCCCCGATCATCGATGTTATTACCCAACGTTTCATTTGTCTGTCCTCCTACTCTGAAATTCCGCAGAATTAGGTACCCTTCCTGTGGTCGGCAGGACCACAAACCGCAGAGTTTATGCTTCGCCCTAGGGCGGCCCTCTCGGTGCTACGCTTGCAGAATAAATGAGCGACACAGGCACCATCCAGATCCTTATCAGCGCTGTGCCGTCGCCGGCAGCAATACATTTTGCAACGCTGTTTCGAGTTCTCGCGCGGTAACGAGCCCTTCGAACCTCGCTCGAATAAGTCCTTGGCCATCGACGATAAAAATCCAAGGCTCAGATTGAAGGCGCCACTCTTCAATCGTCGAAAAAACTTTTTTTGTGGCGAAATCCTGCCAAATCTCTTGATGTGTGAAGACGACCCGTTTGCCGTACGTCGGCAGTAAGGTTCGGACGATATCCACTACCGGCCCGCACATGCGGCTGGTGCAAAACTGCGGGGTGGCGAACACGATGAGCTGCGGCTTTCCCATCGCAATGGCGTCGGCGATTCGAGTTTGATGCAGCCGAGAGTCGGGACGTTCGCTCGTGTCGATCTGGCGCAGGTCTTTGACGTCGCTGACGATGAGATTGCGGCTTCTCGGCGCGGGACTGCCTACAGCCGGCGTAGTTGCTGTTTCACGAACTATGATCGTGAGTCGCGCCGTCTCGGATAATCCGTCCGGTTGCCGTGCCACGAGCTCAACGCCCCAATTACCAGGCCGGGTAAAAGCGAGCTGGGCCACGTAAACGCCCCGCACCTCCGTAGCGCCGTCGTGAACATGGCGGCTACCATCGGCGTGACGATGAACTTTTTTTCCCGGAACCGGGTTTGCCACCGGCCGAAATGGCGCATTGGTTTCGGCTGTGAGATGCGCTTCTGTTCCTTCCAGCTCAAACAACCGAACAAGTACGTCGGCGTGTTCGATAAGTTTGCCCTGTTTTGCAAGCCCAAAGGCGAAGCGATTTTGCCCGACGATTAATTCAGAGGTGGTAATCAGCGGCTGGAGAGCATCATCCGCGCCGATAACAACAGCACCGCCGATAATTTGAACCGCGACCCCGATGACAGCTGCGAAAATTACAGAGATGCGCACTCGCTTCATCGGTTCTCCACGCCCGCTGGAGTACGAACCATCTCAAAAGAGCAGAGGTCGTGCTGACTAAACTGACCCGTCATTCTATTTTTGCCTCGACGTTTATTAAAATAGTCGGCACAATAGCAATCGCCGAGCCTGAGCGTCAATGAATAAATTAGGCGGATGACAAAATTATTTGGATTACCAACTCGATCATCTGCCGACGAGCTTAGATGCAGGTGAAAGCGCATGCGCGAACAGATGTATTGTTACCCGTGCTGTATCCGAGTCGACGGTTGTACCGCCATTGGGAGCAAATTCAGTATAGCTATTAAGTGAGGTCGACGGCCGGTCTTGTGCTACCGAAGGCGGTAACTTGTTCGAACGCGTGCGCGATTTGCAGGACGCCGAAATCGTCGCGATAGCGACCGACGATACTTGTCATCAGAGACAGAACAGATCTTGGATTACTTTTGCCGTTTGCCATAGGGCAATCCTGGAGCTGTGTTACTTCTTCTCCAGGAAACTCAGCCGTTCCGCCATCGGTGTCTCCGGGAAAACGTATCCGCACGCCTGGCAGGTTCGGATCTTCTCGTCGTCGTTGAACTCACATAGACGGCCGAAACCTGAGTTGGAATATTTCCCTGATTCACGACTCGGACAAGACCAGTTCGTCGCATTTTTCGCAAAACCAGGCAAACTCTTCCTTTTCTTCATCACGTCGCTTGCGTTCGATAACCAGGCCCCAGGTGTTTTCATAGCGGCGCGGCGAATGTGGCAATCCGCCGGGACAAACAAAAATCTCCCCTTGTTTGATCGTTACGACCTCTCGCCTTTCGCCCGGCGGCTTGAAGTGCAGCTCCATCTCGCCTTCGACTTGGTAAAAAAACTCGTCGCCGGGCTCGATGTGAAAATCGAGCCGAGTATTGGGCCCGCGCAGAATCATCACCAAGAAATCTTTGTGATGGACGATGAGTTGATTGGTTCTGAATGGAGGGTTGAAAAGTGCTGTTCTCCTTCACCCAGTGCTTTAAATTGAATGTCGAAAGCGATTCCATCACCAGACTCAAAACGACCTAGGGCAGATAAATAACGCCCAACAATGCATTCTTTGTGGTTAACATTTTACTTCTTCAGCTTCTCGCGCTTCCCGCGCGACACCGTCGGTTATGCCCACCAGATGCCAAGACCTTTGCGCAGCGCCTTGAGCACTCGGACCTGGAATCTCATTCGTGGTCGCGAACTGTTCGACCAGCTCATAGCCGATATTGCTGTGCTCGGTGTCCGCCTCGCCATGTTCGGCAAAAAATTCGATGTTGTTCGGATTCAATCCGTAGTGGTCCTGAAGGCATCGAAAGAACTTGCCGCCGGTCAGTTGATTCGAAAACTCGTTGCAGCAATTGGTCGACGCCACTTGCTCGAGAATATGATTGCTGCGCAGCGCGATATCGAGCCAGCCGACCCGCGCGAAAACCGTGGTCGGCAGAAAGTCTTCCTCGATCTCGCAGCGTTCCAATTCCTTGGCCGGGAATCCCGATGCTCTCGCCGAAGCGGAGAAACAACGCTCGATGGCCGAACACCGCGCGCGGCGAGCCTTCGAAGTACTTATATCCGACTTCGGAATGAATGATGTCGACGAATTTTTTGTGAATCTCGGGATCATGAATCCCCGATAACTGGCAACGCACTAGTTTGGCCGTATTGATCGCCACGTTGTAAGCAAAAATTCCCCAGGCCTCTTTCGCCCAGATCCTGACCGCCGTCAACGGCAACTTGCCATCGTAAAGGTCAAGATAGAACGGATGGTGTAAGCGCGCGTGGCGATTCTTGACCTCATTGACCAGTACATCGCAAAACTCTTCAGTCGATAATGTTTGCCGCGCAAGACTGCTTCAGCTGACATGCATCACCTCACGTATCGATAAATATTTGCGCGACAACAAAGGCAGATTCTTCGCTGGCGCTCAGAATGACATTCAGGCTGCGTGTCATCCTGAGCCATTGGCGAAGGATCTGCATTTGTTATTTCGCGCGTTGTGGGAATGAATCCCCTTCATTTGCGGCTGCGCTTTTGGCGGTCATCGAACTTGAACTTGTTCGCGTTGCAAGCGATTTCGACGCGGTTGCCGTCGGGGTCGAGAAAGCTGATCCAGCGATTGCCCGCCACCACCAGGGTTTCCGGTCCGCTGACGATCGGTATCTTCCGGCGCTTCAAGACCGGATAGATCTTTTCGATGACGTCGTCGGAATCGACGTACACACAAAAATGATGCACCTTAGACGCCCCGTTCCCGCTGACATGCTTCACGCCATTGGGCAGCGCCTGCAGGGCAATATCGTGATGTTCTTTGCCGTAACTCAAAAACGTCATTTTGGTCTGCTGGTTCCGCGCAGACACTTTTAAACCGAGGACCGAGGTGTAAAACCGCTCCGACTTCTTGAGATCGGCCACATTGAGCACGATATGGCCGAGAGCGCCGTTTTGAATTTTCATAAGCGGCCTTAATAAATAACGCTGCTGCGCTTGTGTCAAGGCAAAGAACCGTGGATGTAATGGTCGACGTTGACAACGGAATTGTGAATACGAGATATTGCGCGCTGACACGAGCATGGAAGGAGAAAGCGATGAAGATCATGGTGGTCATGGGCGAATACCCGGCCGAAGAAGGCGAACGGCGCCGTCAAGCCGTTCTGAAATGCGCGTCGCCGGGGACAGAGATCGGCTTTGCCGTGATCAAAGCAACTTTCTTTCGCCGCTCGAATTCGCAAGTTAATTCGCTTTCTGCCGGCCCGCTGGTTGCTGAAGTTGCGCTCAAAGCGGAAGCCGACGGCTACGACGCCGTTGTTCCCTTTGGCACCCTCGATGCCGGCATCGAGCTGTCGCGCAATCTCGTGCGCATACCCATTGTCGGCGCGGGACAATCAGTTCTGCACCTGGGCGCGCAACTGAGCAACCGCTTGGGTGTCATCGCCTACGAGGAAAAAAGCATTCCGTTCATGCGCAAGCAGATGCACGCCTGGCGAGTCGCCGACTCGGTCGTCGGAATCCGCAGCGTGCAGATTCCGCTGCCCGAAAGCACCAAGAACCGCGACGCCATGCGCCGCAAATTTATCGACGTGGGCCGCGAGCTAATCGATAAATTACGATGCCGAGATCCTCGTGCCCATGGGCGTGACGATGGTACCGGTGCAGTACGCCCCGCAAGAATTTGAAAAAGAATTAGGCGTGCCGGTCATGGATGCGCTCAAAACCAGCATTCAAACCGCCGAGATGCTGGTGCGCATGGGGCTCACTCACAGTACGAGAACCTATCCGCGGCCGCCCGCTCAATAGTGCTGAGTTAAGAGTGCTGAGGACTGAGTCTTGTAACACGCCGCGGGCTCTCGTTCTTTTCTTCGTGGAGCGGTAGATTGCAATCTAGCTCTGCGTTGGAGTGTACGTCTATAGAATGATCTCGTCCGAATCACCAGACCAGAGGAGCAAAACATGAATGCTGCACACGCAGGCGCAACCCTCGCATTCCTTTTGGCCGTAGCTCCGGCCAGCGCTCAGAACGTGAAAATCACTCCGGTCGGCTCGCACCCGGGCGAGCTGTGCGCGAACGATCGCGCGATTGTTTTTGAGGATCCGACGGGCGTGCGCTTCCTGTACGACTCGGCGCACAACGTGACCGGTGGCGACGATCCGCGGCTGGGCACGATCCATCTCGTCCTGCTCACCCACATGCACGGCGATCACGTCGGCGACCAGAAGCTCAAGGCGCCGGGTGCCGGGACGTGCGCGAACTCGGAACGGGTGGCTGCGCCGAATTCCACGACCGCCGAGGTCGTCGCGGCGAAGAACGCGGCGCTCGTGATGACACGCGCCATGAGCGGATTCGTGGGCAACAAGGTTCAGGGCATGCGCGGGGGCAAGCCGATAGGCTTCTGCCCGCAAACCGATGGCGCCACCACCGTGCCGGTCGAGACGGTGTGCAGCTCGCAAACGGACCTCGGCGGTGTTTTCGTCGCGAAGGCGGCCAATGCATCGCGGGGCGTGGAAATTGCCATCGTGTACGCCTCGCACGTGAACAACGCCCCGCCTGCCCTGCTCTCGGAGGCGCAACGCGCAGCCGCGAAGGCGGACGGCGCCGTCCTCGAATACGGCCCCGCCACGGGCTTCGTCGTCAAGTTCACCAATGGACTGACCGCCTACCTCTCGGGCGACACCGGTATTCATTCCGAGATGAAGACGGTCGTGAACGAGTATCACAAGGCAAACCTCGCCGTGCTGAATCTCGGGCCGAACCCGGGAATCTTCTTTTCCGGCGCGCATGCGATGAATGAGCTGGTGCGGCCCGCATCGGTGATCCTCACGCATCCGAACGAGCCCGTTACGGAAGGCGGGAAGCTCCGGCCGGCTTCGCGCACGGCAGCGCTCATGAAGCAGCTCAAGCCGGCCGCTCACCTCGCCATCAGCGGACGCACGATGGAGTTCGACGGCAAAGGGAAGTGCGTCGCTGGATGCTGAACCGCGACGTCGACCAGGCGCGCCGCTCAAAGCCACCGTGTTAGGCGTACGGAAAATCCAACATGCGTAATCCAGCGAAACTGATTTTCTTTTGCGGCAAAATGGCAGCGGGAAAATCTACGCTGGCAAGAAATCTGGCTCGGCAAGAGAATGCGCTTCTCCTTGTGCAGGATGAGTTTTTGGATACCCTATTTCCTGGCGAGATCACCGATATACCTGCATTCGTCAAATATTCATCCCGAGTCAGAGACGCGCTGTCGCCACACATTTACTTTGTACTCTCCAGAGGTGTCTCTGTCGTCCTCGACTTTCCGGGTAACACAAAAGCGCAGCGCACCTGGTTTCGAAATTTGTTCGAACGAGCGGAAGTCCCTCATGAACTGCACTTCATAGATGCGCCCGATGATCTGTGCAAACGCCAGTTGAAGAATCGAAGTAAGGATCTACCTCCAGGCACTTCATGGACAACCGATGCGGAGTTCGAAGCAATCACGGCGTATTTTCAGGCACCGTCAAACGATGAAGGCTTTAATGTCATCCGCCACGAGCGCGCCTAGCAACACGCTGGTTCTTACCGCCCAATCCCTGCGCGCTTGGGTTCCCTCGCGCTGCTCGGCGGCAGCACAGCGTGGGCGTTAAATATTTAGAAACGTTAATTTACAGGTTCGCGCGCCTTAACTAGCCTTGGAAGCCAAAGCGACTCTGCCTTTCGTTTCCGGCAAGCTCGCATCGGGCAAGACAACTTTAGCTAAGTCTAACGAGAATAAATTGATTAAACGCGCGGGCTTGCTAGACTTATTTGGAGAGTTGCAGGATTACCGTCAAAAACGGGAACACTACATTAGGATTATGCGGTCACAGACAATTCGATTCTTTCTGCTCTTCGAGGCTGCGACATTTGTCGTTGCTGCCCTCATCCACTCCGGAGTTTTGATCGCCGGATACGAGCATCAAAAGGCCCGCATTGCCGAAAGCGTGATCGCACTCGTGCTCTTCTCCGCCGCAGCATCGACTTGGATCTGGCCGGCTTGGACACGTAAGGCAGGAATGATCGGCCAAGGATTCGCGCTTCTGGGCACAATGATCGGTGTATTCACGATTGCGGTCGGCGTTGGTCCACGCACAGCACCCGACGTTGCTTACCACATTGCCATCGTCGCCGTATTGATTTGGGGTTTGGACATTACCAAGCGCGCGTAAGCTCGCACCTCATCCAAGCCGACAATGCACCGCAGCACCTCTCAATTTACGGATGGCTTGCATTGATTTTCAACTCGAACTTCCCATCCTTGTCCTGGCTGATCTTGCCGTCCTCATATAACCGCGCCACCGCACTCGCAACGGTCTTGTAATCCGCCCTGGGAAACTCCTCCAAGAGATCGGCGAAAAAGCAGTGGGACTTTTCAAGCACCGTGACGATGTTCTCGGCTACTTCATCGATGCTTTCGGCCGGCTTTGTGGCAGCGCGGTTTCTTCCCCTCGTCCGCCGCGCCGAGATAGTTCTTCAAATCCACCTTGCCTTGATTGAAGTAGACAATGCGCTTGTACCGTTCCGCCGGAATATTTTCGGGGATCGTCGCATCGATGCCCATCTTGGCTGTGGTTGGGACTTTGCCGTGGATCGGCAGCGGCAGCGACGGATCGAGCGGCTTGGAGCGCGCGTTGGATACGATCACCACATCGCGGTCGGCTTGCACGCGGGTGGCGACCGCCCATTCGACATCGACGGGATCGAAGACGTCGATGTCGTCATCGACGATGGTGACGTGCTTGATGTCGGCGATCGATAAGAGCGCCATGATCGCATTCTTGCCGTCGCCGGGAACTTTCTTGATCGACGCGACGATATGCCAATGGCAGCAGCCGCCGGGCGTGACGTTGATCGCCGTCGTCTGCACCCCGGCTTCGAAGAGCACGCGGCGCGCCGCGGCTTCGTAAATCGGCGCGCTCATCCAGATATTTTCCCAGGGCATCTGCAGCGCGTAATACATGGCATCTTTGCGGTGCATGACCGACTTGATACGCACGCGCGGATTCATGTGCATGCCGCCCATCAGCCGATTGAACTCGCAGAAAGGGCCTTCGGGATGGACCCAGCCTTCGGGAAGAATCTCTCCTTCCAAAACAATCTCAGCATCGGCGATGCATGGCACCGGCACGGTCTCGCCATCCGCCAAGCGCAGCGGTTCATTGCGCAGACCGCCGGCGAAAGTCAGCTCATTGACGCCGAGGTTGGCTTTGAAGGTCGAGGCGACCAGCTCGTAAGGGTGCGTGCCGATCGAGATGGAAATTGGCAGTGGTTTTTTCTTCGCGAGGGCGCGCTCCGCGAAGCGGCGCATATTGTTGGGCGTCACGATGTCGATCCCAGTCGTGTTTCGTTCCTTGAGCATCAGCCGATAAATACCGGCATTGATACCGAACTCGGGATCTTCGGCGATGACTACGCCGCCGGTGATCATCGGCCCGCCGTCCATGATCGAAAACACCGGCACCGGCAAATCGTAGAGATTGACCTTCTTGGCCGTATGGATAACTTCCTTCACCGGCGCATTCGTGACGCGCTTGGGCGCGATCGGTTTGTCCATCGCCTTGCCCAACTTGTCGGCGATGTTCTCGTAGGCGACGTCCATGCCGAGCGCGATGCGGTTGCGCGATTGCAAAAGCCCGGAGACCACCGGCATCGAATATCCCGTGACGTTTTTAAACAGCAGCGCCTTTTCCGACTGCGCTACCAGCGCCGCCACGTTACGCAGATCGACGGGCTTGGCGATCTCCAGCAACTCGTCGTTCTTGCGGAGTGTGTTGACGTAATCTCTGAAGCTCGCTTTCATCTATGCTCCTCGTGGGTGGCGCAGTTCTGATGGAAAATTTTTGCCGAGCATGACATGGGAGTTGCCCATTCTTCAACCTATAACGCTTTCGCATTGGCTGGGTCGCTATGTTATATAGCGCCTAATTCGCGCGACGATTGGAAAGGTAAATTTTATGGCTTCCTTCGGACTCACCCTGGCAAATCGAGGAGTGATCATCGGCGCCGTGACCGTGCCGGAACTTTACGATATGGCCAAACGCGGCGAGGACTCCGGCGCGTTTAGCGCGGTGTGGGTCGGTGACAGTTTGCTCGCCAAGCCGCGCTTGGAATCCATCACTTTGCTTTCGGCGCTCGCGGCAATCACCAAGAAAGTTAAGCTCGCGGTGGGATGTATGGCGACCTTCCCGCAGCGCCACCCCGCGCTGTTGGCGCAACAATGGGCGAGCTTGGACGTGATTTCCGGCGGCCGCTCGTGGCTTGCCGTCTGTCTCGGCGGACCGAACGAACAGAGCCCGGCGCAAGCCCTCGAACACAAAGTCATGGGCATCAAAGACACCGAACGCGTCGGCCGGCTCGAAGAAGGCATCGTCATTTTGAAAAAACTTTTTCATGAAGAAAAAGCGTCGCACAAAGGACGCTTCTACGAATTCGAGGGTGTAACCATCCAGCCGCGTCCGGTGCAAAATCCTCTGCCGATCTGGATCGCCAGCAATCCGACCGGGCTCACCTGGAAGGACGGCGCCAGCGCGCCCTCGCCCGCCGTCGAAAGAGGACTGCGCCGCGTCGCCAAATATGCCGACGGCTGGATGACCAACAAAGTGACGCCGGAGGAATTCAAAACCCAATGGACGCGCATTTTGGCGATGGCAAAAGAGGAAGGCCGCGATCCGGCAAAGATCGGCAGCTCGCTCTACCACAACATCAATATCAACGAGAATCGCCAGGCTGCACTGGATGAAAGCAAGGCGTTTTTGGATAAGTATTACACCTCCAATTTCAGCATGAAATTCGTCGAAGGTTTCACCACGGCCGGCAGTCCACAGCAATGCATCGACGAACTGAAAGCCTATTTCGCCGCCGGCATCGAGCACGTCACGCTGCGCATGACCTCGTGGGAGCAAAACAAACATCTTAAACGATTCCTTGAAGAAGTTGCCCCGGCGCTGCTGTAAGGCGCGAGTCCATGCGGAAGGCATTCATTATGATCCGACAGAATCATCGTCGCGGCGTTGCGGTCATAGTTCTCTTGGTCGCTCTATGCTCGCCGAAACTGGGCTACGGCCAATTGGAGCGCGTCACCCTCGGTTATCCCGCCACGGCGATGAGTCATTTTCCGGTGTTTGTCGGCCGCGAGTTCGGCCAGTTTCGTGACGAAGGCTTGGACGTGCAACTGGTACGCGTCACCGGTAACGTTGTCGTCGCCGCGTTGCTCGCCGGCGAGCTCGGCTATACGACTTCCGCGGACGCCACGGTACGCTCTCCCGTTCTGGGCTTGCCGATCAAAATGCTTGCCGCCATCGGCGTGAAACCTTCGCTGTCATTGATCGTGCGACCGGAAATAAAAACCGTCGCGGATCTCAAAGGCAAAGCCATCGCCATATCAACCCCGGGCACGACGACAGACTTCACGGCGAGAGAGATCGTCAAGCACTACGGACTCAATCCCGATCGTGACATCACCACCGTCGGATTGGGCGACCAACCCCAGCGTATGGCTGCCATGCAAACCAACGCCGTCGCAGGCGCTATTGTGACACCGCCGAACGACCTCAAAGCCGAGGCTCAGGGCTTCCGACTACTGGTTTTTAGCGGCGACTTCATGGAGGACAGCCTTTTGGGTGTCCTTGGTACGAGCGAGCGCCGCATCAAAGAACGTCCGGACCAAGTCAAGAAAATGGTCCGGGCTATCGTAAAATCTTTGTTGTTCATTCGGCAGCAGCCCGAGCAAGTGACGACTTTCGCACAGCGCTTCTGGAAATTGGACCGCAAACAGGCCGACAAAAGCTACGAGTTGATCGTGAAGACCATGAGCCGTGATGGCAGTGCCACGGATGCCGCCATGCAGGCGGCGCTTTACCAAGCCAAGACCACCAGCAAGGTCCAAAAAGACATTCCGGTAGCGCAACTGGTGGATTTGAGCTTTCTTCGGGAAGTTCAAGCAGAACTCAAGCTTCGCTAAACATGACCAATAAATTACTTGGAAGATTAGGCAATCTAATGCAATATGATTCAAGGAATCGATCATCTCATTATCGTGGTCAAAGATCTTGCCCAAGCCGCCAAGGACTACGAACAACTGGGCTTCACCGTTGTCCCTGGTGGACAGCATCCCGTGGGCAGCCACAACGCCCTGATCCCATTTCGTGACGGGTCCTATATCGAGATCATCGCCTTCTATCGTGAGGCTGTCGATCATCGTTGGTGGGAGCCGCTCGCCAAAGGCGAGCGCTTCGTCGACTTTTGCTTGCAGACCGACGATCTGCGAGGCGATACGGCTAAGCTGCGCGACGCCGGCGTCGCCATCAACGACCCGGTACCGTGGTCACGCAAGAGACCGGACGGCTATGAGCTCAAATGGCTGCTTTCGCTGGCGACCGGCAGCCATCGCGGCGTGGCGCCGTTTCTGATCGAGGACATTACCCCGCGCACGGAACGCATTCCGCAAGAGTTCAATCATAAAAACGGCATCTCCGGGATCGAAAAAGTCACCGTCGCCGTGGGCGAATTGGCGACTGTCGAAAAATGGTATGGCGCTCTGCTGGGGTCCAGCGGGCAAAAAATCATTGCCGCTGATCTTGGCGCCGAGGGTTTAGCCTTTCATGCCGGCCCGCATATTTTCGAATTTCTCGCGCCGCGCGACGCCGCCAGTCCATTAGTCAATTGGCTGCGGCAATTCGGCCCATCGCCGTTTTCCGCTGTGCTCAAGACCGATAGCGCCGAAAGTAAGCCTCTCGACATCGCGCTTACTCATGGCGCCCGCTTAGTCGTCAAATAGCTAATAAAGTATCGTTAGGAGAAATCCCGCGCGGAGACTTAGGTTTAGTCTCTGGTCTCCGACAGGCGCGCTCAACATCACAACTACGGAGGAGACCAAGGAATGCGCAGACTCTTAACGCACTCTATTCGCTGGAGTGCTTCTGACATGCCTAGCCCTCAGTGTGCCGAGTCCCGCCTGGAGCAATCTCAGGGACGAAGTTCGTCAATTTCAGCTTTTCTTGCAGGACCATCCCAAGGTCTCAACTGAACTGCGCAACAATCCAAATCTGGTCAACAACAAGAAATACTTGGACAAACATGACGATCTGGAAAAGTTCCTCAAACGCCACCCCTCTGTAAAGAGCGAAATCGTGCATCATCCCAGCCGAGTTTTTGGCCGTTCTTACCGCGACCAACGCAATCATCGTTGAGTTTCTTAGCGAATCTCCAGTCCGGACTCGCCGCGCCTTTGCCGCCGTGCCGTCACCGTTTGCTCGTTGCGCGCAAAATCATCGAAGTCCCGAGTTGAATTCATGGCCGTCATTCCTCCCGCCGACCCACGAATAAACAAATTCAAGACGCCCACGTCTAACTCGGCAGGAGGAACGAAAATGAGACATCGAACAAAAATCAACGGCCTTCTCTACGGCGTATTACTCCTGGCTGCCGGAGCGGCCATGACTTTAGCCATGCCGGACCGAGCGTGGAGTCAATTTTACAACTCGCGGAGCCGGGTCTCCGAGTTCGAGTCCTTCATGAGAGAGCATCCAAAAGCATCTACGGAATTACGAAATAACCCGGACCTGGTTTACAATCGAAAATGGCTCGACAAACACCCTGACGTGGACCACTTTCTGAAGAGACGGCCGGAGCTGCGAGAGACCATTGCCCGTCGACCGGGACGAGTCTTCGGTTCTTACGATCGCTTCGACCGGCGTGATTACGACCGCTTCGATCACCGCGATCGCCCCTGGGGCTGGCCGCACCGCTAAGTTCTTCCGCACTATTTAACCTCCACTCAGCGGCGGTTCGGAGTCTTCCGAACCGCCGCTGCTTTTTTAGCATCGGCCGATTTGACAGTCCGACAACAATTCCCTTACTGTCTTTCTGTCCTGCGATTTTATAATCAAGCGCGACGACTCAGGAGGTGTGAATGACCGTAAAGGAAACTCTCGCGACAGCGTGCCGTATTTTGGCGATGCAAGGCCACAACGATATGATCTACGGCCATGTCTCTGCTCTGACGGAGACACCCGGGCAATATTGGATCAAAGGCTCGGGCATCGGCCTGGAAGAAGTAACCGAAGACGACCTGGTATTGATCGACTTCGACGGCAATACCCTTGCCGGCAAGCGCAAACGCCACAATGAGTTTCCGATCCACAGCGAAGTGTATCGAACCAACCCCGAGATCCGCTGCGTCATTCACACGCATCCGACCTACTCGACGATCATCGCCTCGTCGGAGCATCGCCTCTTGCCGATCACCAATCTCAGCTGCGCCTTTTATCCGCCCGCGTTGAACAAGTTCGAGGAATCCTCGGACCTGATCGTCACCGCCGAACAAGGCAGCGCGGTCGCGAAACTCTTGGGCGAGCACAAGATCGTCCTGCTGCGCAATCACGGCATCGTCGTGGCCGGCACTTCGATCGAGGAAACCTGTATTCGCGGCGTGCTGCTCGAACACAGCGCCAAGACCCAAGTCGCCGCCGCGTCCATGGGCGCCTTCTCGTGGGCCACCGACGCCGACGCCCTGCTCAAACGAAAACGGATTTACCGGCCGGATGCGATGATCAATCTTTGGGAATACTACATTCGCATGCTGAAGAAGCACGGAAGCGAAGTGATCGTTCCAGCGGCTGCAGACAGCCTTCATGTTCCAGTCGTTCCAATAGTTCTGAATGTGTTTCGGGCGGTTGAACGATGAACTTGGAACTATTGGAACGTCTTGGACACCGGCTTCGTTAGCGGTGGATCGCCAAGAACGCAAAAACCTTCGCCGCATTGAAAACGTTATTGAGTGCGACGAGGTCGTGGTCGGTGTGTTGGAAGCGAATGTCGCGCGAGCCGTAGTTGATCGCCTGAATACCGCGAAAATTGAACAGTCCGGTGTCGTTCGCCGCGGTTGAAAAACAAAACTTCGGTTCATAGCCGAGCATGGTACGAATGCCATTTTCGAGCGCGCCGACAACATCGGCGTCCTTGGCTACTTCGCTGGGGTACATGAAATCGCGCGGCTCGATGACGATCTCAAACGGCTCGATCGCACCGATCTCGTCCTTGATTTGTTGAATCGCTTTGTCCGGATCATCGCCCGGCAACAACCGCCGATCGAACATGATACGGCATTCGCTTTGAATCGTATGCGTCGCCTTGGGAAAACTCTCGATTGCGTTGGGCGTCAGACTGACCTTCCCGAGTTCCGGATGAGACTTGGTCTCCGGGTATGGCATCAGGGGTTTGAGTTTTTCCAGGACCCTCATCGCGCCGTTGATAGCGTCGACTCCCTCCCACGGTCGGCTGCTGTGCGCCTGCTTACCCTTGACCGTAACGAGAACATCGACCCGCCCCTTGTTGCCCAATTGGATCTCCGGCGGTCCGTCGATGACGCACCAATCGGCTTCAACGCCGCCGTGGTCGAGCACATAGGCCAACGAATCGTGTCTGCCGGTTTCACCGGCAGTGCTGACGACGAAATAAAGATCGGTCGGTAGCGCGAGTTTGCCGGCGCCGATGAATTTCATTGCCGTCATCATCGCCGCCAGACTACCCTTCTGCTCGCACGCGCCGCGCCCCCAGACGCACTCCCCATCCAGCTTATAGGGTGCGCCGCTGACAATGGCGCCGGAATAGGGATCCGGCATCGTGCTCGGCGCCGCGCACATGGCGTAACCGACGAGCATCAGCCGATCGGTGCGCTCGCGGCCTTTGATGTGCAAAATCAGATTGCCCATGCGATCGATCACTGGTTTCAATCCCGAAGCTTCCAATTCCGGTTGCACGACATCCTTGATCAAGGCCAGAACCTGCGGTTCCGCTTCGAGCATCGGCGTTTGCGGGCTGGCGTGCTGCACCAATTTAACCGTCAGCCGTCTGACCTCGTCATAAGACAAGTTCTTCTCAATTAATTTTTTGGCCGTTCCAGCATCCATGGTTGCTTGCCTCTTGCTTCTCGATTCGCCCCGAAAGCAATCTAAGATTCCTTCGACTGCGGCGCCGACCTTGCCGATCCTCCGAGCGATCGCTATGAGGACAACACAAATGACACTCACGATCAACGCGAGCGCGCACATGGGACCGAGATTGCCGTCGACGTAAAAATGATAGAGCAATGGTCCAAGCGGCTCCGCGCCGGGAGAATAGAGAAAGATGGACGTGCTGAACTCGCGCAAAAAGATCGTCGCCAGTATAATCCAGCCGGCAATGAAGCCGGGCCGCAGTAGGGGCAATAGAATGCGCCGGAAGGTCGTCATAAAACCGGCGCCACAAACCGTCGACGCCTGCGGCAAATCGTCATGCAACTGCACGATCGTGCTCGTCATGGACCTCAAGCCATAGGGCAGGAACCGGGTGATGTAGCCGATCAACAGGATCCACAGCGTGCCGTAAATCGGCAGAGGAATATAAACGTAAGTCCACAGAAGTCCGATGGCCAGCGCGGTTCCGGGAAAGGCCCAGGGAATGAAGGTCAAGGCTTCGATAACGCCGCGGCCGGCAACTTTCGTCTTGGTCGTCACCCACGCCGTGAGCGCGGCAAGGAGCATGCACAACGTAGCCCCGGCCGTAGCCAGAAACAGACTGTTCTTTAGTGCTCGGTAGGTGCGCGCATCGGTCAGATTGCCGCGGTAATTGTCGAGCGTCAGCAATTCCCAGGTCTTGGCACCGGGAACGTGAATATAGGAAATAAAAGAGACATAGATCAGCACTAAAAACGGCAGAACGACAATCAGCGAAAGAATCAGGATGGCAAGGCCCGCCGCGGGATAACGCCACTTGCCGAGGTCGATGATCGTCGGCCGGTAACCGCGGCCGGTGACGGTCACGTAGCGTTCGCTGCGTTTGGTCAATGCACGATAAAAATAAACGAATACCATGGTGATCAACAACAGCGACACACCGTAGGTCGCCGCGAGATTTTGATTCGGCGGAAAGGCGCCCACCGGCTTCTCGATAAATTTTGGTGGTAAATACCTCGATGCGGGCCGGCAGGGCAATAATCGCCGGGGTATCGAAGCTCTCGATCGCGCGGACAAAATTCAGCATGACGGCGGCCAGCAGCGCCGGACGGATGATCGGAAACGTGATTCGCCGGACAATCTGAAAATTATTTGAGCCGGCGACTCGCGCCGATTCCTCGAGGGAAGGATCCATGGAGTAGAGCGATGCGGAAATCAATAAAAACGCCAGCGGCGCCGTGATCAGCGCTTCGACGAAGATCATCCCCGACAAGGAATAGAGATTGAGCGGCGCCTCATCCAAGCTCAGCACTTCCATCAATAGCCGGTTGATCAATCCGGTGCGCGGGCTCAACAGCACGGTCCAGGCAACGGCAAGCATCACCGGCGGGACAATGTTGGGAACAATCGCGGTCAGTTCGAAGACCTTTCTAAACGGGGCGTTGGTGCGAATCGAGATCCAGGCCAGAGTCGCGGCCAACGCCGTGGCCAAGACGGACGAGCCCAAGGCGAACACAAACGAATTGAACAACAGCTGATAGGTCGATGGATCCGTATAAGCGTGGAGGTAATGCGCCAAAGTAAATTCGGCGCTCGGCACGCCCAGCGGCTTACTGCGAAAGCTGCCGTAGAAAAGCATGACCGTCGGAGACAAGCTCAGATAGGCGATAATGACGCCGATGCAGACAACCACGGCCAGCTGCGGCTCGCGCCGAAAGGAATTCAAGAAACGAGTGAACAACGCTGCGACGATCCTTTCTGCTTTTTTAAATTTGTCTAGCCGGCAATAAAAAAGAGGGCCGGCCACTTATAGGCGAGCCCTCTTAGGGTGTCAACAACACGGCTAAATTGGCAAATTTATTTGGCGAAAAAGATCTCGCGAAAGGTGCCGCTCATGAGTTTTTTGAACTCCTCCTCCGACGGGTTATCCATGAAAACCATCCGCGGAGCGACCTTCTCGGCGTCTTTGATCGGCGGATAGATCCCCGGCGCCAAAACAAACTCGCCGTCTTCGGCGATCTCTTTCTGTCCCTCGGGAGAACACGCGAAATCGATATAAAGTTTCGCCGCGTTCGGCCGGGTCGATTTGGCGCTGAGGCTGAGATAGTTCGGATCGGTCAGGTATTTGTCCATCGGAATATAATCGACCGGCCCTTTGTATTGCTTGATGTACTTGATGTAGGTAATGCCGAGCGGCGCCTCGCCTTTGATGACGGTCGTCGTGACCGGCGCCAAAGACTCCACCAGAATCGGTTTCTGCTTAGCCAGAGCTTTTACATAATCCAGCCACTTGTCGCCTTTGAATTTTTCCAGATTCCACAGAAATTGAGCGGTGGTCGTGTGACGCGTCGGATCGGGAATAGATATTTTCCCGCTCCATTTCGGATTCAACAGATCGTCGAAGGTCTTGGGCAAATCTGCGGCTTTCACGAGCTCGGTGTTGTAGAGAATGCTGATCGGCAACACGCGCCAAGGAGTAATGAGGCCGTCCTTTTCCTTGTACTGCGCCGGAAACTTCTCCGACGCCGGCGGGATGAACTTTTGGAACAAGCCTTCGCTTTTCATGATCAACTGCACGCCGCGATTGCCTTCCGCGATATCGAAGCCCGGCTTGCCGGCGCGCCACTCCGTCAACGCCCGCTCCGACACCTGGGTCGAAGAACCGCGCCAATAATCGACTTCGATGCCGTACTTCTTCTTGAACGCCTGGTGCAACCCTTCCATTGCCTGGGGCACCACGGAACCGTAAACGACGATCTTGCCCTCTTTCTTGGCGGCGTCGACGTTGACGGCCTGCGCCAACACGCCACTGGCATGGGCAAAAATTGTCAGCGCGATGACGGCCAACAACAGCGACCAACGATTGAATCTCTGCTTCACGTGTCTCTCCTTTGGGTTATCGGTCGACCCGAAAGTATCCAGCCACTGGTCTTAAGTCAAGCATTGCGTTTGCCGACCTATCTTTATCATTTTGCTAGAAAAAGTTGTCTAAAGTTGCTTTGTAACTTGGCCAGCATATCGGCGCTCGGATCGTCGAGCATATACAAACCGGCGACGATCTTATCGGCGCCTTTGATCGCCGGAAAGATTCCGGGCGATAGCACGAACTCGCCGGTTTCGGCGACTTTTTTTTGGCCCTCGGGAGAGCAAAGATATTCGACGAACAATTTGGCTGCATTGCTGTTCGCCGCCTTGGCGCTCAGCGCCGCGTCACTCGGGTCGGCGAACACCTGATTGATCGGGGCAAAACTGATCGGCCCTTTGGTCTGGCCGGCGTATTGAATATAGGTGATGCCAAGCGAGCGCCTCGCCGCGCACAATCGCGTTGGGCACGGTTGAATAAGATTCCACCAGTAACGGCTTCTGCTGCGCCAGACCTTTGGCGAAGTCGAGCCACTTTTCGCCTTTGATCTGCTGCAGGTTCCACAAATACTGCGCCGTGCTGGCATGGCGTGAAGGATCCGGCATGCTGATCTTGCCTTGCCATTTGGCATCGAGGAGATCGTCGAGAGACTTCGGTATGTCGTTCGGTTTAACCAACTCGGTGTTGTAAAGAATTCCCACGGGGGTGACGCGCCAAGCCACCAATTGACCGTCTTTGTCTTTGAACTTCGCCGGAAAATTCGCCGCGCTCGGCGGCGCAAACTTGGCGTAAACGTTATCCGCCTTGGCCAAATTCAGCGGCCCGCGGGCGCCGATCACGAGATCGAATCCGGGCTTACCCGAACGCCATTCGGTCAACACTCGGTCGATCACTTTGGTCGCGTCGGCGCGCCAGTATTCGGTTTTGATGCCGTATTTCGCTTCGAAGCCCTTTTCGATCTGACTCATCACCTGGGGCACGACCGTGCCGTAGATCACCGCCTTGCCTTCCTTCTTAGCGGCTTCAACATTAACGCCCTGAGCATGCAGCAGCGTGGGAAAAATCCCATGCCGCGATGATCACAACACCGTCGACAATAACACACGCAACACGAATGCTGATGACATAAGCCAACCTCCTGGTAGGGGCGGACCTGCGTGTCCGCCCTTTCCAATCATAAAATTACGCGACCACTTCGCGGACCATGCGCACGACGCGCTTGCGCGCTTCCTGGGTTCCCATGGGCAAAACAATCGGCAAATTCAACCCGCCCCGGGTGAACGCTTCGAGTTGCTTCTGGCACTCGGCCGGCGTGCCGGCGACGGAATGGGCAAATACGACTTCGTCGCTGATAAACTTCTTTGCCGCCTCCCAGTCGCGCTTGACCACCGCAGCCGCGAGCCCTTCCTGGTCGACCGTGCCACCGCCCAAGCGAATATTTTCAGCATGGTGCACGTTGCGAAAAATGTACGCGAGAAACATTTTGTTGGCTTCGATCGCTTCGCGCCGATCGTCGGAGACTGACGCCGAAACGAAACCGGCAACGTCCACCGCGCCCGCCGCCTTATTGGCCTTTGCCGCCCCAGTCGCAATGTCGGCGGTGCATTTTTTTATATACCCTGGAGCACAGCCCGCGGACAGCAACACGCCTTCGCCGATCTCGCCACCGAGCTGGAGCATGCGCGAACGCACTGCGGTGATATACATCGGGATCGTCGCCGCCGGCACGAAGCCCATCTTGGCGCCGTTCATTTGAAACATCTTGCCGTGGTAGTTCACGGTGTCACCTTTGAGCAACCGGCGGAGAATCTCGACGTACTCGCGCATGGTTTGTAGCGGATGCGGCGATTCGATACCGGCTTCTTTCAAAGCCGCGGCATTGCCGGTGCCGGGACTCGCGATCACCCGCCCGGGGGCGAATTCGTCCATCGTGGCCACCGACATCGCCGAAATAATCGGAGTGCGCGAATACGGGCTCATCGGCGCCGGCGCAACTTTGATCGTCTTTGTCGACGCCAGCAAAGCCATGCAGGTGGTCAGCGAATCGCGAAAACAGAGATGATCGGACATCCAGATCGATTCCATGCCGATCTCGTCGGCGAGCCGCGAAAGCTCGATCATTTCCTGGATCGAATAGAAGCCGTCAAAACATAAACCGACACGCATAAATCATCTCCTATTACCGAATCACGGTGATAAGAACCGCCGCGATCTATTGGTTTATCGTGTCATCCTGAGCCAAAGGCGAAGGATCTGCCTTTACTCAAGACTCGCATTCGGCAGACCAAAGCAGATTCTTCGTCGCCACGCTCCTCAGAATGACATGCCCTTGTCAAAACTAAACTTTGAGATGCATTAGAAACCGTCGATGAGAATCTTCTGCAAACCATCCGGCACGACGCCCGCCAAGCCCATTTTATCCAGCGTCAATCCTTCGACTCTAAAATCAATGCCCAACGCGACCGATGCCAGGGTGATTAACGCGTCCATCACCGGCGTCTTGAGGCCGAGCAATTTGCCGATCTCCGCCATAGGGACCAAACCGTAACCGACATCTTCCTTGATGTAACGGTGATCCAGCGACGGCGGCGACTTGATCGTGAAATTGGGCCGGCTCTCGTGGATCGCTTGATACGCCGAGCCCCTGTCGCGCGCCTCAGTTGTCGTCAGCCCCGCGCCGATGAAAAATATCGACGAAGCGAAGCGGCGATATGCCGAGCGCGCGGACGATTGCCAGGCGTTCTTGATCCAGCGCGTCGATCCAGGCGCCGATCGCCGGCGTGATGCCTTCGCGATAGTAGAGAAAATCGCCGCCGGTCTTCTCGATCCAGCCGGCGTTGCCCAACATCCCCGCCGGATGCATGATCGCATTGATATTTGAGAACCCGGTTTCCAAAACGTTGGCCGCGGCGACAACGTTGGAAAACACGCTTTGAATCTCTCCCACCAGTTCCGCCGTGTGCTTTCCCGGCAAGCGCGGCGCAGCGCAGATTGGTGGTGCGCCGGTATATTTCCACCTGGCCGGGCTGCGGCATGCGGCAGATATAAGTCAGCGTCACCGTCTCGCAGAGCTGAATCTGCGCTTTGCAACCGAGTTGGCGCAACAAGTGAGCAAAATGGAGAGACCCGCCGGTGTGGCCGGGGTTGAGCAGAATACGCTGACCGTCAACGAGATATTTGGCCAATCCCTTCGCCAAATATTCATGGCCGACCGCCGGCGTGGCGATGACGATCAAGTCGACGTCTTGCACCACCGGCGGCAAATGCGGGCTCATGAAATACGGCGCGGCCTTTTTGCTAACGCCGCCTTCGATCAGCTCGATCTCGCCCAGCTTGGCCAATTTGGCAATCGTGCTTTCCGAACGCGCGAACAGTCGCACTTGGAAACCGCGCAGCGTGAGATCGGCAGCCGCCGCGCAACCGCCGTTGCCCGCGCCCAGTACGGCGATTTTTTTTATGTCCATTGGAATAGAATTTGTAGGGGCGCAATTCATTGCGCCCTGCGAATTTACGAAACCCGGTATTGCTTCAACTTTTCTTCGTCGAGCTCGATGCCGAGTCCCGGCTTCGACGAGACGATCACATCGCCGTCGGCATACTCGAAAGGTTCTTGGATAATGTCGTCTTGATAATAAATGCCCGCGATGCCGCCCTTGCCCTTTCCTTTCGGCGTCGATACCGGCACCACGCAACCATAAGTGACGACACCCGTCGACGCGGCAAGATGAATATTTGCGGCGTTGCCGACGCCGGTTTCAACCGAACCGTTGACGTTGCACTTGAGCCCGGCCGCCTCCGCGATTGCGGCAACTTTTTTGGCTTTGAACATGCCGCCGGGTTTGGTCGTGTAAATCGAGATGACGTCCGCCGCTTTCTTTTGAATAATTTCGATCACGTCCTGCGGCGTCCAGGCCGTTTCATCCGCCATGATCGGCGTGTCGACCCGCCGCGTCACTTCCGCCATTTGATCGATGCCTTCCACCGGCTGCTCCATGTAGAGCAAATTGAATTCTTCCATCGCCTTGGTGATCTTCACCGCAATCTTGGCGCTCGGATAGCCTTGATTGGCATCGACGCAGATATTGAGGTCCGGGCCGATCGCTTGGCGGATCTGCTTGACCAATTCGACGTCGCGCTTCTGATCGACACCGCCTTTGAGCTTGATGGTCTTGACCCCTTCCGCCTTCGCTTGCAGGGCTTCTTCGACGGCTTTCTCGATCTCCATCAGACCCAAGCTGTGCGCGATCGGCACGCGCTCGCGAAACAGCCCGCCGAGCAATTGATAGGCAGGCACCTTGAGCGCCTTGCCGACGACATCGTAGAGCGCGGCATCAATGGCCGCCTTGCAGTAGGGATAACCTTTCACCGCTTTGTCCATCAGCGCATGAATCGACTCGAAGCGGCTCGGGTCCTGCCCGCTGAGCGCCGGCGCGAGAATATCGTTGACGATATGCATCGTCGTTTGCGGCGTCTCGCCGAAATATTTGCCGTGATCGCCGCCCCAATCTTTTAACACCGGCGCTTCGCCGAGGCCGATCAAGCCCTCGTCGGTGTAGAGCTTGAGAATAACGTAAACGCCGATCGGCGTGGTCAAGCTCGCCCATTGGTGCACGCGGCGCGTCGGCAGCCGAATCGGAATCGTTTCGATCTTGGTGATTTTCATTTAACCCACTCTCAGAAGCGTATCCGTCGGGGTCACATCCGACAGCAGCTCGCAGCCTTTGTCAGTCACGCAGAACATGTCTTTGTTCTGCATGCCGAAGCGGCCGGGAATATAAACCAGCGGCTCGAAGGCGCCGACCATGCCGGCTTCGACCACTTCGTTGCCATAGCGCCCCATGTAAGGTTCTTCGTGCAGATGGAGCCCAATGCCGTGGGCGACAAAACTGATCGGCTCGAAGCCGAGCGCGCTGAACTTTTGCAAAAACTTTCGATAGACCTCGGGACAGCTCGCGCCGGGCTTGATCAAGTCCATGACGAGATATTTGCACTCGATCAGATTGGACCAGATTTTATATTGCTCGGGTGTCGCGTCGCCGACCACCGCCGTGCGGCAAACGCCGGTAAGGTAACCGTTCTTCTGGCCGAAGATCTCCATGCGAATGATGTCGCCGTGCTGCAATTTTCGATCGGTGGGACCGACGTTGGGAAACTGGCTGCGCTCGCCGGAGGCGATGATCATCAACTTGTAGCTCTCGGCGCCGCCGCCAAAGAGCGAAGTCAGCAAAGTCCCGGCCAACTCCATCTCGCTCATCCCGACTCTCGCCGATCTGAGCGCATCGCCGAGCGCTTTATCCGTGAGCTTGCTCAAGGAACGAAGCAACGCCAATTCGCTGGGCGTCTTGATCTGCCGCGCTTTGTTGAAAATCGCATCCGCGCCGGCCCAATGAACGCCGGGAAGTTTTTTCTGCAGCGTCTGAAAATCCTTGGCCGGTAAAAACTCCAGCTCGATGCCGACTTTGCCCTGGTCCAATTTCAGGTCTTTCAAAGCCTCGGCAAGCTTGTCCATCGGGTCGTCGGTGAACTCCCGATAGATCCTCAGATCGTCGATGCCGGCATGGGCCTTGACGGTGGTCGCTTCCATGTCGATGGCGACCATCGCAATCCGCCCGTCGGCGGTGACGATCACCGCTGCATGGCGCCAGCGCATCAACGACTGCGACGGCACGACGAAGCCGGACACATAGGTGACATTCTCGGGAGAGCTGGCGACGATCGCATCGAGCCCCTCGGCGACGATGCGCTTTCTAAGTCGAGAGATAATTTCTTGGTCCACGATGCCTTACTCGTTTCCTGGCGAGGATATCGACTGAACGGCAGGAGGGTCACTAAGCGAACCGTGCAGTTTGGGACTGGCGACGGCGAATTCCGCAATACACTATGCCAGTGAATTGTCAATTTCGACCGAGCGATCTTTCTTAGCCGAATGGAAAAGTCCAACCGTGCGGACTGCCGCGATCGTCTCTGGATGACGCATCACCATCGTCGTCTGGCGGAAAGCTTTCCCCAATAATAGTTTTTGTGTTCGCGGGTCACATCGCCGGAACTTCCTGGAAACGAACGAAGAACGAAATGGTTTCACCTTCGATCTTGCCCTCTTCGATACCGCGTTTCGCTCCTAGAAAGCTCGCAGTACCGAACAGTTTGCTGCCTTCCGGCTGAAAGAAAAACGCTTCCGTGTATTTGTCGCCCCAATC
This sequence comes from uncultured delta proteobacterium, assembly GCA_963811315.1. GTDB lineage: Bacteria > Desulfobacterota > Binatia > UBA9968 > UBA9968 > DP-20. The sequence goes on along the minus strand of CAWERH010000027.1, from coordinate 20,649 downwards.
GTACCTGACTTCGCCTGACCACGGGCCGGTGATCGCGGCCGCCGTCTTCACCGTGACGCCTGTGGCACCGGCGCCGATCTGCTGTTCTTGATTCGATCTCCATTGCCACCAGATCGCGAACGAAACCAGAGCCAAAATCAGTGGCACCTTCCAGATCAGCCGTCTTAGCAGACGTTTGCGCAAGGCGGCTCTGGGATCGTCACTCTGCCGCTTGTTTGCGCAAACTCGGAAACTTCTCCAGTGCTTTCACCAATGCATCGGCGTCACGTTGAAATTCCGGGTCGTTCAGGGTCAAGGCATTGCGCTTAGCCAACGCTCTCAAGTCGCCGCGCAACTCTTGAGGCTTCGGCATGGTGGCGCCGCCGACAAGGACGGGGATCACCAGCACACCGCGCTGCAAGGCGAGCGCGATCTCCAAACCGACGTAGTCATTGGGATCGCTCAAACGCAGCTGTCCGTTGTCGTTGCGCGCGGTCAACCAATTTTTCCCGATCACGGCAATTAGCGCATCGCAGGAGCCCACTTTGGCGCCGATGTGCGCGCTGAAGTCAGCGCCGGGCGGAATGTCGTCGACGTCCATGAACACTTGATCGGCGCCGAACTGCGCCCCCAAGCGGTCATACAGGCGTCCGGCATAGGGCGCGCTGTCTTCCCGGCGGTAGCTGATGAAAATTCCAGACATGAAGCTTGACTGGCTGATTCAGCGGCGCGAATCGTTCTGCAACGGAGCCGTCCCGTTACTTGCCACTGATCTCGCGGCGCACTTCGCGCAGCAAGCGAAAATCGACGACCTTCTCGACGGGAATCTCGCCGATATTTTTCTCCACCCGGCGGATCAAATCGAAATGGATTTTGAGCTGCTTTTCGCCGATGATGCCGTCTTCGTTGAGCGCTTTGACGATCGCCCGATAGGATTCCGTCGCGATTTCCTTGTCGACCTTCCATTCGGATTGAATCACTGCGATCGTTCCTTCGGGATTTTCTTTTGCATAGCGCAGACCGCGGTACAACGCACGTACAACTTTCTTGACTTCCTGGGGTTTCTCTTTGATGCGCTGCTCGGTGGTCGTGTAGCCGTTGCTGGCAAACTCAACCGCGTCGCCGACAAACGAAACCTCGTTGAAACCGTCGCGCTTGAGCACCGCGACGGCCGGCACCGGAACGATAATCGCGCTCACGGAACCGGCTCTGAGCGCGGCCATGCGCGTGCCTTCGGCGCCGATTTGAATCAATAGCGCATCTTTATCCGGCTCGACGCCGAAGTGCTTGAGCGCCAGCCGGGCAGACAAATCAGAAGTGCCGCCGAATTGGCTGACGCCGATCTTTTTACCTCTTAGCTCGGCCACCGATCGAATATCTTTTTGCGCCACGAGGTAATACATCGGCTTGTCGGCGCCGTAAAAAATCGCTTTCAACGGCAGCCCGCGCGCGGCGAGGCGCAACCCGGAGTCGGCCAGACCGTGATAATGCACTTCGCCTGCAAGCAACGCGTTCTGGGCCATGGCCGGCACTAATCTCGGCAGTTCGATATCGAGCCCTTCGTCCTTAAAAAATCCCCGATGAACCGCAACAAACAGCGGCAAATAGCCCATGGAATTTCCCGGCAACGCGAACTTAATCGTTTCAGCCGCATTGCGCTCCCGGCTCGAGCGCAATGACGGTCAAAACCATGATCAGAAATCGCCACAGCCAATATTGCATCCGCTTGCGCCTCCTCAGTTTAAACAAATTATAAATTTCCAGCCTGAAACACTACGGGAAATCCTATCTGGTCGTTAATAGCATAGGAACAGAGAAAATGAAGTGTGCGAGAGGATCGGTTGGCCAATGTTGCCGCGTCCGACTCAGGCCCAATAGGTCGTGCGGTCCGTCGGGATGTGCTGCAAAATTTCTCCCGGTACGAAATCTTCGAGCTTGATTCGCGCGAGCGCTTCGTCGGGGCATTTGGACACCGGCGAGAACGGCCGATCCAGCGGCTTGGTAGCGTCGATGATCATAGCGGAAGTCTTGCGTGGATCCGTCATGGACGGATCGATGAGGCTGCCCCGCATGATGTCTTGAATGATTGAAATCTGCCAATAGGGTTGAACCCGTGTGGCGAGCGCCCACAAAATTTCCGTGGGGTTGTAGACGTCGATGTCGTCGTCGAAGACAAAAACGTTTTTTGCCCAGTCCCAAGTCAGCGCCGCCGCCGCGGCACGGCCGGGATCGCCTTCCGACATTTTTTTCATCGCGATGAAAACATTGAGCAAGGCGTGCCGGCCGCTGGCACAAACGGTCTGGACGCCGGGCACCGCCTCTCGGCAACGGCGCAGATACGCGCCTTCGCGAGCTAGATCCATCCAAGGCTTGTCGCCTTCTGGTGTGAGAATCGACGTGTGCAGCGCGCCGCGGCGCCGCGTGATGGCGCGAACCTCGTAGCATGCGGATTGCTGAAAACCTTGGAGGCCCAGGTAACCGTTGACTTCCCCGAAGGGTCCTTCGACCATGCGCTTGCCGGGTAACAGCGCGCCTTCGATAACAATCTCCGCGTCGGCGGGCACAAGCAGGCGCGTCCCCCAGGTTTCCGAAGGAACCAGTCTCAACGGCTCCTGCAGATAGCCGCCGATAATTTCGTACTCGCTGATTTCGAACGGTCCGCCGTAGCAGGCGCCCATCTGGTAGGCCGGATGATGGCCGATCACCGTGGCCACCGGACATTCTTCCCCGGCTTCTTCAAAGCCGCGAAAAATCCGCCACATGTGTTGCAGCGTCATCAAAAACCCGGTGTGGTTGCGATCCTTGACCTCCATCCGATGATACGAGCAGTTGTATGTCCCGCTGCTACGGTCTTTCGCAACGCTCGACATATCGATGTACGGTCCGCCGTCCATTTCGTGGTGGCGCAACAGCGGCAGTTCGTAGAGGTCGACCTGATCGCCGGTTTGAATCATCTCTTTAACCGGCGCCGCGTTGCTGTTGACGATCACCGGTCCAATCTTGTTCGATTCCCGCCGCAAACACTCGCGCGCCATCTCGGCCCGAACCATGTCAGGCGGTATACCGAGCGCGACCTGAACCTTTTTTTGAGTATTCTCCGCGCTCATAACCAGTTTAATATCGTTCGCTCGGCCGTGCCCGTTGAGCGGTCGATCGAAAATCAGGATTGGAAAATTCTTCCGCGCTCCCAGTTGCTTGATGATCGCGGTGACGTCATGCGTCATTGGGTTGACACTCTTACCGATGGAGACCACTTCGCTCGGATAGGCCCGATGCATGTCCTCTAAGAAGGTTCGTAAATTCTTGGGCATGGCAGATAGAAATGATTGAATGCTGCTGTTGTATGTCTGTTCTCACCAACGCCAGCGGCCGCGCCGGTTCAAGTCGAGTTGGCCTATCTCAACTCCTCCCGCGGCGGCAAATCTTGCAACGCGATCGGCCCATGCAGTTGGCGCCAAGCGGCTGCGAAGTAGCCGCCTTGAAACTCGCCGTTTTGCACTTGGAACGCCTGCGGCAGATTGATCCAAGAGATCGCGGGATTGATGTGATGAATCCCGTGCAGGTTGAAATTCAGCAATAGTTTGGACCAAGGCGCCGCCAGGCGAAGATTTTTGGCGTAGAAGATATCACCGACTGGGGTTTCATAATGGTAGACATTATCCAAAAACGAAATCAAAAAGCCGCGAACGACGAGTATCGCCAAGAGCACCGGCCAATTCGCGCCGTAGGCGTAGAATGACAGTCCCAATCCGCCGATCGTCAGCAAACCATCCCGGCGAATATCCCGTAGCGCGTCGTCGCCCAGCCAATTTTGCATCAAGAGCGCGCTCACACTCTCCGGGCGCAAACAGCGCTCTTTGAATCGTTTGAGAACACCGCGCGGCAAGAAAAAAAACAGCGGGCTGATCAGCTCGACAAGATAAAGCCCCAACAAGATCTGGAAAAAATAGCCCGGCGCGGCTGCCGCTTTGGAGGTTTTTTGCCGGTCGAAGTATTCGGTGCCTTCCACCGGCAGGCGGTTCAGTTTGTGATGCACGAGATGGCTCATTCGAAGAATCCGGAACGGCGAGCCGAAGAATATTGCCAAAGCGCGGCCGGCGAAAGCGTTGACGGCGCGGTTGGGATGAAACAAGTCATGAATCGACTCGTGAATCAGGCTCCAAAATGGATTGGTCAAGAGCGCCAGCGGTACCACGGTCCACGCCCAGTGGATATTTTTCGGCAGGAGCCACAGCGGTAGGACAAAAAACTGAAAGACATTCGCCCCGGCATAGATGATTGCCAGAGTCGCATTAATCACTGTGGGTATTCCCCGGCTACGCATCATGAAGCGCTCGGCAAGAAACTCTTAAAATCGCCATCCCAGAACTTGCGCCAGTGGCGACAAGCTCAGTAATACAATCACGCCAAAACCGGCAATCAAGAGTCCGGAAACACAATGAACCCAACCCAGAAAACGCAGATTAAATTTATTACGAAACGTCGTTAACCCAATAAACAACGCGACCCACCAGAGCGCGGAACCGATAAATACGCCGAGGGTCAATTGGGCCGCCGCAATATAATGGCCCTGCAACGTCGGTACGTGCCAGCCGGCGTATATTGCCACAAAAGAAAGGATCGTCACCGGATTCGAGAAGGTAAGAAAAAAGGTCGTCGCGTAGGCGCCTAAGAGGCTATTGATATTTCCCGACGGCGACGATTGGTTCACGGGTTCGGTCTGGTAAATCTTATAGCCGAGATAGCAAAGAAATATTCCGCCGACGAAACGCAGAGCAACTTGATAATCGATAAGAAAGCCGGATACCAGCGAAATTCCTAGGGCTGCGATACCGGCGGCGAAGGCGTCCGCGGTGGCGACCCCCAGACCGGAAAACAATCCATACACCGCCCCCAACATCAACGCGCGGTTGACGCATAGCAGACCGAGCGGCCCCACGGGCACCGCGATCACGAGTCCCATGAGTATACCTTGTAGCACGAGATAGATCGCCATGCGTAAATGGAGAGTTAGAAAAGTTAGCGGGCGCAACGAAATCCGATGTTGTGATGCCCGGAGCGAAAGTTGCGTGAAACGTGGCGTCCTCGATGGGTGGTCGTCAACTCTTCAGCGCGTGAATCCTGACCGCCTCCTCTTGTGCTCCGCACTTGCTCCCGTGTCAAGTCTTCACGGCCATCGGTCGCATCATAAGGATATGGCAAGTAGGCGCTGCTTACCCATTCCCAACCGTTGCCTGCCATATCGAACAATCCGTAGGGGCTTCGACCTTTGGGGAAATTACCGACATCGCGGAAATCATTCCATCCGGCGTTGAAATGCGCTCGAGTTGGATCCGGAGTATCATTCCCCCATGGATATTTACGACCATCGGTCCCGCGCGCGGCCTTTTCCCACTCGGCTTCCGTGGGTAACCGCTTCTTGATCGCGGCACAGTAGGCGATTGCGCCAATCCATGAGACTTCTACTACCGGCCGATTTTCATATCCGGGATCGGCAAGCCATCTTTCGCCGCGCCGATGAACCCGCGCATCATTGTCGTCGCTATCGAAATATTTTTCCCCACGCGCTCCTTGCAGGCCTGCGCTGTTAAGAAATTGAGCAAACTGCGCGTGGGTGACTTTGGTTCGATCGATGGAGAATTCGCGCGACCTGGACGCGATGCTGCGGCTGCTCATCTTCGGGGCCGGAACTCGAACCCATCAAAAACGGTCCGGCAGGAATACGAACCATCGCGCTGGCGATGACCTCAGCGGAGCGGACGAAATCTACGCGCTGAAGAAAAAACAGAGACAGTATTGCAGCCGTCTGCCAAAGAGGAAAAGTAGCCATACCGACTTTGAAGCCAGCATCCTACGGAAAGCAATTCTGTTGCGCAATCGCAGGGCCGGGATGAATCAAAAAAACCGACTGCGAGGTAGTTGTGAAGAACCGCAGAGCGATCTTGCCACTTACTTATTGAACCGGATTGCGAATATCTTATTCCCGACAGGAGGGCTCGAACAATAGCCGTTAACTCGATCCCCCGAGAGCTGCCACAGCTTCATTGCGCGCCGCGTTGCCGCCTTGTGCCGCATACTGGGGCATGCGCCATAACCGAAACAACAAGGATCGATGTTGCGCGATATCGGACTTCAGCGCGTGGGAAAAGCCCAGTTGACGCAATTCCTCCGGATACGGCTGCTGAATGATTTTCAACGCTTGATCCAGAGAGTCATAAAAAAAGGCGGACGGTCCGCCGTATTCTCGCAGATCGGGACGAATATTCGCCATGCACACACCCACCCCCGAAGCCTGTGCTTCGGCGATTGCCATGGGCCAGCCGACTCTGCCCCCCGGCGCGGCGGTGTAAACCAGCCATCGATGCTTTTTATATTCCGCGGCCATATCTTCCAACTCCAGGAATGGCATGAAGTGCACCGGGCTTTGACGCGCGCGGGCGAATTCTTGCAGTTGAGCCGTGTTGTATCCAAGCGCGTACAAATTAAATTCCTGGGTCGGCGCACGGATCGCAAGCTCGACAAAATCTTCCATTTTTTTCTTGCGGATACACGCGCCCACGTTCATGATCGCGTCGCCATTCGGGCTCGCGTCATAAAAGCGCTGATAGTTCACCACCGGAAAACAGTCGACTAACTTGCTCTTGGGAAAGCCGGCCTGTTCTAAGCGGGCGCGTGCGAACGGAAACGTTAATACGCCGAGACAGAGATCGTCCTCGATAAAGCGCACGGCCCGGCGAATATGCGACGGACGAGAAAACATCGAAAGCAGCGGCACATGACCGAAAACCGAATAATCTTCGGGCCAAATCGAATCGAAAGAATGGGCGCGCACCGTAAAAGGCACGCCGGTTTGGCGCGCCAATAGTGCCGAGCATCTTTACTGAATGGAGCCAATGGCTGTGCAACACGTCCGGACGAAATTCCTCGATGGCCTCGCGAATCCTCGATAGATCTTCAATGTAGCGATAGGGCTCATATTCTCGAGCCGGCAAATTCGCCGGCCTAGTCGAGACAATGCTGATCTCGCAATACGGACGAACCGCCTCGATCTCGGTTTTGATGTAGGTCTCCGACATCTGGGGATAATTCTTCAAAATATACATCACGCGAAACGGTCTCGCGGGACCCGCCTGGCTACGATCTTTTGTTTCGTTGAATTTTTCGCCCGCGAGCTTTGAGATAATGTTCCGATTCATAAGAGATCTCCCTTATCCAAGGAAACGGCGGCGGATGAATCGGCGGAGAGCGCATTTGGTTTTTCGATAGCGGATCGTGCCCTGGAATCAAGCATTGCGCCATAATGAAACACGCGTCCCTTGGCGCGGTATTTTTTTCGCTCGTTGCCAACCATGGAATAAAAACCGAGTGCCAGCCTCGCCCGTAACAGGTTCGCCAAGACTGAGACGACCGAGCAGTCTTTATAGATGAGGCGGCTGCGTCCCTGCATTTCGTGACGCTTTCGAAAATACTCTTCGGTCAGACGGCTCCAGTCAATATCATGATAGACGACCGATCGCGGTTCATAGCCGATGCGCCCGCCGAAGCGCAGCACTCTCTCGCCGAACTCGACATCCATGGATGTTCCTGAGGTACCGGGCCCGATTCGTACATCGAACAAACCGGTTCGGTCCAAGAGCTCGCGCTTGAGAGCGATGTTGGCGGCGTTGAGACTGCCGATTTGGCGCACTTCAAGTCCGGGCAGCTGATAATAACAAATCGTCCGAAAACGCTGCAGTAGTTGGAGAAACCGTTGATCGTCCTGCATGGCCGGCGGAATGCGAATCGATCCTTGCTTCACGTCGTAGGGATATTTCTCAAAAAAATCCCAAGTCACTCGGAGCCATGAGGGCGCGACTTCGACATCATCGTCGAGAAAAGCCAGGATGCTCCCTGATGCTCGAGGAATGGCGGAATTTAATGCGCGCGATTTTCCCGGCTCCAACTCGCGCAGGTACAGCCAACGACCGGGTTCCCGCACGCTATGCTTCTGCACCATCGCTTCCACCGCCGTTACCGAACTCTGGTCGCGTGCGTTATTAACGATGATGATCTCGTGTGGAATGCGCTCGCGATCGTCTACGCCCGCCAAGCTATCCAAAAGGCGCTGCAGTTGCACCAAACGCCCTTGAGTTGGGATTAGAATGCTGATTGAGGACTGCATCGCCATAACCTTCTATCAAGTCCGACGGGGATTGGAAAATGTCGGGAGCGCTTTCGGTACCGCCCGCGAAAATCTAATCGCTTATGTGCGAGAGCGATCTTCATGTAGTCATTCAAGCGTAGCAAAAAACCAATTGAAAACTTACTGCAAGCGTCATACCGCGGTCAAGTGCTCCGATTCCGGCGCGTCATATCAGTGTGATGACTCATCGCCTGTCCGACTCGCGGCACGAGGCTGCGGTATGGTTCTTATAATCGACGACATAACGAGTCCTTTGCAAGCTGACTGATTGGACGTTCGGCACGCTTGTGGCCGTTTCAGCACCATGCGAAATTGGCATCTTGATGATTTCAGAAAACCGAGCCTTTCAGCGCCGCGGCATTGTCGAAGGATTCTTCGGCCCACCCTGGAGTATGGCGCAGCGAGCGCGGCTGTTTGCGTTCGGCGCCGCGCGCGGTATGAACACTTATCTCTACGCTCCGAAAAACGATCCCTATCATCGCCAACGTTGGCGCCAACCTTATCCGCGCGTCCTTTGGGAGAAACTTTTGTCGCTGATCGGACAAGCGCAAAAACATCATATCGACTTCGTCTACGGCTTTCATCCGGGCGAGGGCCTGTGCTTTTCGGACGATGAACCGATTGTCGCATCCTGATGAAAAAAGCCCGGCGATTTTATGACGCGGGCGTGCGGAGTTTCGCGGTACTGTTCGACGATATTCCATCGCGCCTATCCCAGGCACGCGATCGTCGCAGCTTCGCCGATAGTCTGGCTCGCGCAGAGGGCACTTGGTTGGCGAAGAGCATCGCCGCGCAGCCGACGAGCTGGTCCGATGTCGAGTGGTGGATCTGCCCGTCCTACTATAGCGAGGATAACCTACTGGAGCGCGTCTTCGGCAAGTTCGAGCCCGATTTTTTGGAGATCTTGGCGGAATATCTGCCGGCTCGGGTTGCTTGTTTTTGGACTGGGGCGCGGGTGGTTCCAAAAGAAATCACCGTCACACACCTGCGCCGCATCGCCAAGCGAGTGAAGCACCCGCTGATCCTTTGGGACAACTATCCGGTGAACGATCTTTCCATGGCCCATGAGCTGCACATCGGTCCGCTGCAAGGGCGTGATCCAAGGCTACCGGAGATCGTTTACGGCTATCTCAACAATCCGCTGCTGCAAGAGGAGCTGAGCTTCTTGCCGCTGGCCACTTGTTTCGACTACGCCGCCGCGCCGCGAGCGTACGCATCGGAACGCAGCTGGACTCGCGCGGTGAGAGAGCGATTCGGCGCCAATGCATTGCCGTATTGGCGCGCCATTCGGCGCTTCGCTGAAGCCAGCCGACCGGCCAAAGGTTCGATAAGAGGATTACAATTGAACCGGCGCGAGAGTCGTGGTCTCGCCGCCGCGCTTGGCTACATCGACACCCATCGCAGAGAGAAGTGGGCCAAGGAGCTCACGCCATGGAGTACGGCAATCCGACGGACTTTGCCTCACGTGGCGTGCGGTGATTGATTGTCATGGTCGAACTTTTGAGCTAGATACAAACACAAATCACAGGAGGAATATTGCCATGGCTTATCAAGATAAATTCGTCGAAGTCGATGGACTGAAGCTTCGTTATATCGAAGAAGGTTCAGGGCCATCGCTGCTGTTTCTGCACGGTGCATCGCTCGGGAGCTCGGCGGACGTGTTTCTGCGCAACCTCGGCCCTTTTGCCAAGGCCGGATTTCGCGCGGTTGCCTTTGACCTTCCCGGTTTTGGCCTCTCCGACATACCCGCCAAGCAAAGCGTCGGACAGCAACGCAATTCCATCCCGAAATTCATCGATGCCGCGGGCCTGGGCAAGACCGCGCTGATCGCGCATTCACGCTCGGGCGGTTTCGCGATGCAGCTCGCATTGGAAGATCCCAGCCGGTATTCGCACTTGATCATTCTCGGCACCGGCTCGCTGCTGCCGCTGCAGACCGAAGCGCAGGTCGGCAGGTACGAAGCGGTACAGGCGCGCGTCGACAAGGAGATGGCGCAAACGGAACCGACGCTGGAGGATGCCCGCAAACTCCTGCAGGCGGACACCTTCAACCATGCCTTGATCTCGGACGAAGACGTGGCCATACGCCACAGCCGCATGATCGGCCGCAATTTCAAAGCACACCAGGAACGCCAGAATCACGACGCCCCTGCGGGCTCCGCTGCGCCAGCCAAGCCGGCCAAACCGTTATGGGAGAGGCTCAGCCGAGCTGAAGATGCCGCTATTGATGATCTTTGGCCGCGAAGACCGCGCCCACGCCGGTGAACGCGCCGAATTGCTGAAACAACAGCAACCGCAGATCAACCTCCACATCGTGAATGGCTGCAAACACATGGTGCATTGGGATGCCTTCGACGACCTGATGCGCCTGGGCGTGCCGTTTTTGAAGAGCTAGCGAGCCGCGCTGGCAATTGCTGCGGCTTTATTTCCCGCTACACTCTATAGAACGCCTTCCCCGTTACGCTCAGGCTAACGCTCTCGAGGCTTAAAAGATCCTTTAAAGCAGACCCAGAATGTGGAGTCGTCTGCAAGACCAATCCTGCCTTGCAATCGATCGCTGTCATTGCCGATTTTTAGCTTATAAGCTAAAATAGAACTCGGTGGAAATCCGGCACTACGTTACGGCAACCGGCGTCGACCCTTTTCAGAAATGGCTGGACGGGCTCAAGGATATGCAGGGTAGGATTGCGATTCAGCGGCGAATCGATCGCGTTCTGAGAGACAACTTTGGCGATCACAAATTTTGCCAGGATGGTGTTTGGGAGCTACGGATCGATCTCGGACCGGGATACAGGATTTACTACGCTCAAGAGGAAAAAGCGGTGGTGTTATTGCTCTGTGGGGGTTCGAAACGAACCCAAACCACGGATATCACTACGGCGGTTCGATACTGGAAAGATTATCAACGGAGAAAACCATGACTCGTAGATCGAAAATAAAGCCTTCACGCAGCCATGAAGAGGCAACCATTGAAAGTTTTCGCAAGGACCCCTTCTTTGCGGCTGAATTTTTGAACGCCGTGCTCGAAGATGGAGACCAAGAGGAGTTGATGCTCGCACTGCGCCGGATGTCCAAGGCCTTTGGCGGCGTCACCAAGCTAGCGAGCAAATCCAAGCTGAACCCCAATACACTCTATCGAACGCTTTCTCCACGAGGTAACCCAGAACTCAAGAGCCTCAAAGCTTTATTAAATGCCATGGGAATGCAGTTGACGGTTCGCCCGCTGGAACGAAAACGTGTTGCGTAATCTCAAGCTCCCCTGGCTTCTGCTAACCGGGATAACTTCCAGAATGCAGACCCCCATCAGCTTTCCGCTATTGCTGATCTTTGGCCGCGAAGACAACCTGACGCGCCTGGGCGTGCCGTTTTGGGGGAGCTAGCTAGCGCGTCGCAAGGGCGCAGTCCAGGGCTTTGATTGATTGTTGGATATCCAAATCTACGTACAAAGTTGCTGATGAGATGGCGGATCAAATCGGCACTCACTCATTAAAAACTTTAACCGAAGGCCTAGATCAAGCCGGCCAGGTTGTCGACAGAAAGGGGAAGCCGTTTGATGCGGAAGCGGTCCTAGCGCGTGGCCATCTTGAAACTAATTTCAGGTTTGTGATGGGCGGAAGATATGAGTTAGATCAGTAGGATAAATTCTTGATGAATTGAATCGGTCAAAGCTAGTGGTTCAATTAGGGAAAGATCTCTCACTTCGTTCGAGATGACAGAGCAATTACTTTGTTGTCATTCCGAGTGGATGCGAGGAATCTTTCTCCACGGTGCGATTCAAGAAAGCTCAAACTGCACCACTACCCGGTCAACATTTTTCGCGACAAATGCCCAAATGCCGACGATGATCTCCAGCGCAACCGCCGGTCCCCTCTCCACCATGGGCGTGCGCCAATTGATCGCAACCATGCGCGAGTTTCGCGCGCGCACGCTCGCCCTGGTCGCCGATCTCGACGACCGGCAGATGATCGGACCGCGCCTGGCGATCGTCAATCCACCGCTCTGGGAAATCGGCCACGTCGCCTGGACACAAGAGTTCTGGGCGCTGCGCCATCTGCGCGACGAAAAACCGCTCCTCGAAAACGGCGACCGGCTTTACAACTCCACCGATGTCGCCCACGACACTCGATGGGAACTTTTGCTGCCGACGCGAGCGAGCACGCTCGGCTATATGAATGAAGTGCTTGAGCGTTGCATCGCGCGCATCGAGAACTCTGCCGAGCTTTCCGCCGATGAATTTTATTTCTATTGGCTGACGACTTTCCATGAAGGCATGCACGCCGAAGCGCTCGCTTACACGCGCCAAACTCTCGGTTACAGCGCGCCGGCAAACGTCACCGACGCAATTCCCGCCACCTTCGGCGGCGGCGCTCACCCCGGCGACGTCGAAGTTCCCGGCGGCAAATTCTTGCTCGGCGCAACCAAAGAGACACCGTTCGTCTTCGACAATGAGAAGTGGGCGCACGAGGTCGACATCAAACCCTTTCGTATTGCTCGCGCGCCGGTGACTAACGGCGAGTTTCTTGAATTCGTCGAGGCAGGCGGCTACCGCGTGCGACGACACTGGAGCGAAGAAGGCTGGCGCTGGCTCGAATCCGGCGGCGCGCCGCAGCTGGAAAAATCCTTTGCGGGATTTTTCAATAAGAAGCTCGACGAACCATTCGAAGTTGCCGTTTTCAAAGAACGGCTCGATCATCCGGTATACTGGCAGCCGCTCGACAATGGCCGCTGGCAACAACGGATTTACGATCGTTGCGTTTTGTTGAACGAAGACTTGCCGGTAGTGCACGTGAGTTGGTACGAAGCCGAAGCATTTTGCCGGTGGGCCGGAAGGCGGCTGCCTACGGAACTAGAATGGGAAGTCGCCGCGTCGGGAGAATTTGCCGCCAACGGAATCGCGCTCAGCAGTCGGCGGCGCCAGTACCCGTGGGGCGACGGAGTCCCCGAGCGCCGAAACCGCCAATCTTGATTGGCGCGCCGGCGGCGTGGTCGAAGTTGGCGCTCACGGCCGCGGCGATAGCGCGTTTGGCTGCCGCCAAATGCTTGGTAACGTCTGGGAATGGACTGCATCCAACTTCGAGCCCTATCCCGGCTTTAGCGTCGATCCCTATAAAGAATATTCCGAGCCCTGGTTCGGCAGCCACAAAGTGCTGCGCGGCGGCTGCTGGGCGACTTCGCCGCTCTTGATCCGCAATACCTGGCGCAACTTTTATACGCCGGACCGGCGCGACGTTTGGGCGGGCTTTCGTACCTGCGCCGAATAGCTCGGGGACATGAACATCCAACTGGTGACCCCAGCGCCGTTGCGCCTCAACAACGGCAACAAGATTACCGCACTGCGCTGGGCAACGATTTTAAAGCGGCTCGGCCAGCGCGTGCGCATTACCCAACGCTACGACGGCAAAGCTTGCGATCTGTTGATTGCGCTCCACGCCCGCCGCAGCGCAGACTCGATTCAACGCTTCCGTGACATTCACCCGGATTTGCCCTTGATCGTCGTGCTCACCGGCACCGACCTCTATCGAGATATTCAAGTCCATCGTAAAGCTCAACGATCGCTTGAAGTTGCGGATCGCCTGATAGTTTTGCAGAAGAAGGCTTTCCAAGAATTACCGAAGAGTTTACATCATAAAACTCGCGTTATTTATCAATCTGCAGAGCGGCCAACGCAACGAGCTCCTGCGCCGAATCGGCGCAGCTTTCAAGTGTGCCTCATCGCCCATTTGCGCGCTGAAAAAGACCCGCTGCGCGCACCGATTGCCGTGCGCCGTTTACCCACGGACTCACGCATCGAAATCATTCACATTGGACTCGCTCTGGATGACCGGCTGGCAGAGAAAGCCCAGGCCGAAGCCGCGCGTAACCCGCGTTATCGCTGGCTCGGTCCCCTTTCCCATAGCAGAACCCGTCAGCTGCTGGCCGAGAGCAAATTAGTGTGCATCACCTCGAAGATGGAAGGAAGCTCCAACGTTTTGTCCGAGGCGTTGGCGTGCGGTGTGCCGGTAGTCGCCACTAGAATTCCCGGCCTGATCGGCACCTTGGGCGAGGAGTTTCCCGGCTATTTCCCGGTGGGCGACGGCGAAAAACTTCGCGGCTTGTTGCTCCGAGCCGAAGGCGACGTAAAGTTCTACCGGTCACTGAAACAACATTGCGCCCGTGCCGCGAAACTGATCCAACCCAAACGCGAGATCGATGCCTGGCGGCGCCTGCTCAAGGAACTCGGAAATTGAACCGATTTAATTGCCGCAATCATATCCGATCGGCTTGCTTGCCATCGTCTTCCTGAATCCACTGTTTGACCCAAGGCAGCAGCAAATAAGCCGGCATTGATAGCAAAAACGTAATCGCGAAGTAATTGCCATAGCCGTAGCGCTCTGCTCCCAGACCGCTGATGCCGCCGATCAGACGTCCTGTCAGTGAAAATACCGATGACAAAAAAGCATATTGCACCGTGGCATGCTCCTTCTGACAAACGTTCATTAGGAACGCGAGGAACGCCGCGGTGCCCAAACCACCGCTGAACGATTCGAACATCGATGCGCCATACAAACCAAAGCGGCCGAGATCGAACCACTGAACGAAGGAGTATCCGAGGTTAGAGACGGCCTGGAGCAAGCCGAGAAACCACACGCCGCGAAAAATCCCGTAGCGGGAAATAAATGATCCACCCAGCAAGGCGCCGACGACGCTGAGAACAATCCCGAAGGTCGTGGGAAAGAGCCCGATTTGGAACATCAGATCGTCTTGCGCCGGCCAGATCGTCTTTCCGTAATCGACCCAGAACGGTTTGACCATCGGGCCGATGGCAAATTCACCGAGCTTGTACGTCAGCACGAACAGGATCAACGGAATCACTTGCCAAGTGCCGGCCCAGCCGACAAAGCCCTGCAGCCAATGTTCGCGCGCCTCTTCCGGCAGGCTGAGCTTGGGAATTCTGAGTGCCGCAAATCCGAGGATGACGAAAATGATGCCCGCGAGCGCGAACAAGGAATTCCACTCAATGACGGCGGCGAGAAAAACCAATCCCCCGCCGACGCAGACCAGCGCGACGCGATAAGCGGATGCCCGCACGCCGTTGGCAGCGCCCTCCTCTTCGCGATTGACCAGGCCCACGGAATACGAATCGATGGCAACGTCCTGAGTCGCCGAGAGTGTCGTGAGTAGCAGCATCAACACGAGCACGAGCACGCCCACGCTGGCAAGGTTCACGAATGGCAGCGCGAAAAGCACCCCGGCAATGCCGATCATGCACGCAAAGATCCAAACACGCCGATCGCCGTATCGGTGCACGAGCGGCGACCAAAAAACTTTTAGCGAATAGGGAAGCTCAAGCAGCCGGAGACCGCCGATGGCGCGCAGCGACACGCCATGAATGCGAAAATAAACCGGCAAGACCTCCCACAAGATCGCCGCCGGCGCGCCCTGAATAAAATAGAGCAGCGCCACAGTGCCGAGTTTCTTTTTCGATTGATCGGGAAGCTTATCGACGCCGAGTATTCGCCAAAGTAAGCCGCGCATAATGCGGTCTACATTAAAGACAAATCTCTGCGGTTACCAGCTTTTCCGGCCGAGGAATTATTCAAAGACGGGTTCTAATAACATGACAGATCTTTCCGAGATCCGCGCGTTTCGCTCGCGGCCAGTAGCACTCCCAGCCACGAGCCAGTGCGAAATCCAGACGGCTAATGCGCCGCCCAATATCTGACCGCTGACAAAAAGCGGTACGCTGCGCGGCGCGATACCGGCAAATGTATCGGTCATGGCCCGTGCAAATGTTACAGCGGGATTGGCGAAGGACGTCGAGGACGTGAACCAGTAAGCGCTCGTAATAAAAGCGGCAACTGCCATCGGAATCGCCTCGACGTGAAATCTCGACGCCAGCGAGATCACCAGGACAAGACCGAATGTTGCGACGACTTCGCCCAAGCCTTCGCCCATACTTGTTCGGACATGCGTTGAGATCTGTGAGAGCGGCAACCCGAACATCGCGTGCGCCGCCGCGACGCCGACAAATGCGCCACCGATCTGCGCCAGGACGTAAACGACGCCGTTGCGTCGCGACAGATGCCCATTCCACATGCTTACGCCCGAGACAATCGGATTGAAGTGCGCGCCTGAAACAGGCCCGAGGATAATAATCAACGTATAGAGACCTGCGCCCGTGGCTAAAGAATTGGCTAACAACGCAATGGCCGCGTTCCCTTGTGCGAGTCGCTCGCCCATGATTCCCGATCCAACGACGATCGCGAGCAGTAACGCCGTTCCGATCGCCTCCGCGGCCGCGGCCCGACTCAACGTCATTGCGTGCGCCCGCTCTCGTCAAGTTTCTCCTTGCGCGCGAGATCGCTGAGTTTATCGAGCGGGAGATTGATGAAGAGAGCTATGCGGCGGTGCAATTCCGTATACGCCTTCAGAAATGCTTTCCGCTTATCTTCATCGCTACCTTGGACGGCCGCCGGATCTTCAATGCCCCAATGCGCCGTCATCGGTTGGCCGGGCCAGATCGGGCAAGGTTCCGCCGCAGCCTGATCGCATACCGTGATCATGAAATGCAAGAACGGCGCGTCCGGCCGCGAAAACTCGCTCCAGTCTTTGCTGCGAAGTCTTCGACCGGAAGACGATTGTTCCGAAGAAGCTCTAAGCGCGAGAGGATTCACCTTCCCCGTTGGATGGCTTCCCGCACTGTAGGCTTTGAACTTGCCCCTCCCGAGAGTGTTCAGGATAACTTCCGCCATAATGCTCCGCGCCGAATTCCCAGTGCATAAGAACAAAACATTGAAAGATTCCGGACTCATGAAAACCTCCCTACGCGCAGCAAATCGTCCACTGACACGTGCACGTGAAATCGTTTCACGAGTAACTCCTTTTTTGTTTGGATTTCGTAGATTTCGATTTAGACGGTGGACAGCAGCGCCCAAGCGCCGTCTCGACGACGGTGAGGCATGCCTGGGGCATTCCCTTGCAACAGTTTTGCGTGAGATAGGTCATGAGCTCCGCCATGCGTCCGAAGTCGACGGCGTAGTAGATAAACTGCCTCTCTTGTCTCGAGGACACCAAACCGGCGCGAGCGAGTTCCTTCAAGTGAAACGATAGCGTTGCTCCAGGCACTTCCAGCGTCTCACCAATGCTGCCGGCCGCCACCCCGTCAGGTCCTGCCTCTATCAGTAAACGAAAGATCGCTAGCCGCGTTTCCTGCGCCAGCGCGCCGAGAGCCGTTACCGCCGTCTTTATTTCCATATTTCTAGTATCATCGAAATAATCTCGGCGTCAACACGCTCCGTCGCTCCCGGTAATTCTTACCGGTGCCAACTTCGAAGCCGAGCACCCAGCCAACTGAGCAGTGCATGATCGGACCGGCAGGAAAGAGAACCTATTTGTCGTTTTGGCATCCTGCTTAACCCAATTTTCGCTTGCTCGTCACAATCCAGCAATAAAAGGCGGCTATTAAGTGGCCGTCGAAAGATAAAATAATCACGAGGAGGAATTCTATGAACAAGAAAGTGACAAACGAGCCAGCGTCCGGCGACGAGAGCGATCCGCCGAACCAAATCACGCGGGGCAAAATGGGCCGACGCGCGTTTCTAAAGGGTGCTCTAGCCGCGGCGCCGCTTTTGATCGCGGGTCCGACCATTTTGACCCCGCGGAAGTCTTCTGCGACGGGCCTCTTTGGCAACGGCATGGGGCCCAGCACAACGACCGAGCCCTATCTTGTACCTAGCCAACCTGGAGTTAAGTTCGTGTCGGTTTTGACTGCCGGAGACGTGATCGATGGCTACCGGATGGTTGGTATCCCCGACGGCTTGGGCTTGTTCAACAGCGAATTCGGTAGATTTACCGTCATCATGAACCACGAGCTTGGCGGCACGTCGGGAACCGTGCGGAAACACGGGTCGCAAGGCGCTTTCGTTTCGCGCTGGGTGATCGATCGCTCGTCGCTTAAGGTGCACAAGGGACAAGATTTTACTCAATCGCCCGACGACGTGCTGACTTGGGACGCCGCAACCAAACAATACGTCAACGGCACGACCGTGTGGCAACGCTTATGTTCCGGCGACCTGGCTAAAACAGGGGCCTATTACTACAGGGGGTTAGGGACACGAGAGCGCATTTACCTCAATGGCGAAGAAATTAGTATTTTGCAAAACGGTCTTTTAATAGATCAGGGCCGCGCTTGGGCGCGGGTCGCCACCGGCAAACACAGCGGTGAAGCGATCGAGTTGCCGCGTTTGGGACGGATGGGTTTTGAAAATGCCGTGGCGAGCCCCTTCCCTCAGGAAAAAACCATCGTCGCGCTTCTGGACGATAGTTCCATCAGTACGGCGCCGACCGTCACCAACAGCGCGCCGAGCGAAGTATTTTTCTATATCGGCAGAAAACAACGCAATGGCCACCCGATCGAGGAAGCCGGACTGACCAATGGCAAATTTTATGGATTGACAATCTCGGTCAAGGGACAGCCGGTCACCGAAGAGAGCAATGACTTCGGGCTGGGTACGGCTGCCAGCGGTTACGTCGATGAAGGTCGATTCGATCTCCAGGAATTGGGCGACGTTACCGGGCTCACTGCCGTGGAAATCGAGGCCCTGGCCATCAGTGGTGGAGTTGCGCGCCTGCAACGGGTCGAAGATGGCGCTTGGGACCCCAGCAGCAAAAATAATTTCTATTTCGTTACCACCGCCAGTCTAACCGCCAATTGCCGTCTCTGGCACCTGCGCTTCGACGACATCGAACGCCCTGAAAAAGGCGGCAAGATCGAAATCCTGCTGCGCGGCGACGAAGGACACGGCATGCTCGATAACGTGACCATTGATCGGCGCGGCCGGATCTTGATGGATGAAGATCCCGGAGGGGACAACCGTGTCGCCAAAATCTGGCTCTATGACATCGACAGCGAGGAGTTCATCCAAGTAGCGGAACATAATCCGAAGTTTTTCGATCCCGCCGTCCCCAACAACTCAGCTTTTCTAACCAACGACGAGGAGTCCTCGGGCATTATTGATGCGGAGCAGATCCTCGGTAAAGGTTGGTTTTTCCTCGACGTTCAGGTTCACAAAGTAAGTACGGATCCGGAACTCGTCGAAGGGGGTCAGCTTTTGGCCATGTACGTCGACCCCAGGATCGGCGGACAACGAGAGCACGGTCGTGATTACGTCGACGACGACGAATAGCAACGATCTACGCGGCATTCCTTGCTCCCCGCGGGCGGCGCCGATGCATTCGGAGCCGCCCGCGGGGGTTTTCCTCGCTGAATTCATCCGAGTTTTACAAGCCTCTAACGCTCTCCTAACACGACTCATGTCAAACTATGTAAGAAAACTCTTAAGGGAGGTATTCATGGAACGAATCGATTTAGGAACTATCATCCAGGACTCGATATCGAAATTCAGTCAAAACCGCATTGGCGCTAAACCGTCGGTGTTTGTCACGTTGTCGCCCGCCCTGACGCAGGTTCCTTGGAAGGATCGGACGCTCAAGGAGTTTCTGCGCTTTTTTCTCTATGAAGCATTGCTCACCAGCGACCCGGACGCGCCGGTGGAGATCACGTTACGCCGGCGCTTCCTGCTCGCCGATCTCAAGGCCTTTGTCGGCGTCGAACCGTCCTATTGGATTCAAGTTAGAATATCAGGCCGGGGTCTCCGCATCGCGGAAAATCTGGTTGAAGATCTTTTTACCGAAGTGGGATACCGCTGCGAAGAATGGGTCGGCATCGACGGCTCCGAGGCGCGGTTAGGAATTTTCGGCAGCATCGACGCGCCCCGGCTCAAGATGGTGTTCTGCATCGAAACCAAGCGCACCAAATTGAAATGCGATCTGCTGATCCCGGTTCTAGACGATTGTCCCGTGCCGTACTTGGTGGCGCCGGTCCAACCCCAACCATCGTCGCGGGCGTAACGGATAAATCATCTTGCAGTCATGATCACGGCATCTTCTTGATGCACCCACAGATTGACTTAGGCGCCAGCTCGCCCTAACCTGCGCGCAATCACACGCGAGAAAGAAAACGCCCATGGTCAACAAAATCCGCCTTGAAGGAATCACGCTCAGCGTCGCCAGTGTCGAACGCTCGATTGCTTTCTACCGGGGACAAGCTCGGCTTGCAGGTCGAAGTGGACAAAGCGCCAGAATTCGGCATGATACGAGTCGGCGGTGAAAACGGCGGCACCATCGGTCTGCTGTCGATGGAGCTTGCCGGCGGCGCCGCGGCGAAGAACTGGACGCCGGAACAGCGAGCCGCCATTCACGTGGAGTTGAGCACGGACGATCTAGACGCGCTCTTCGCGAGCTCACCGCCCGCGATGTTCGCTTTCACACGCCACCCCATGATGAACCCTGGGAACGCTGCATGGACGTACTCGACCCCGATGGTTACACGGTGGAAATCGCCCAAGGCCGCCGGGGACGCAACGCGCCCAACGGAACCTGAGCAAGTTCGCCTCAGAGATCCGAAACGTTTTCGAACGATTTGAACGGCGTGAACGTTTTGGACGACTT
>CAWERH010000026.1:0-157560 GCA_963811315.1 uncultured delta proteobacterium | reverse complement strand
GGGTTCCGCCATGGGTCGGCGCCGCCGAGCCACGTCGCAAATTCTCCGATTCGCCATTACCGAATGCGCGGTGCACGGCATGAGCAATTTGGTTGCCGATTCCCGACAGCTCGTGCACCGCGAGTTAATCGGATGGTCCCGCCGTTCAAATGCTCAAGCTCCGAAATTTTTTTTATCCCCGACGGCAGTCCTTGTTCACCTAACAGGCGTGCCAATTCATTCTGCACGGCATCGGCAATTGAATGGCGATCGCCGGGAGAGAATCCGTTCAACACCAAATGTTCGATGCGCAGGTCGACCGCCGGAGCTTGGTCGCCCGCCGGCTGCAGCGATGCGCCAGACGATCGCCCGTCGATGGCACCGCGCCGCCTGATCATTTCCCGGTGATTCATCGCCAGTCTCCGATCTCCGTTTCCGTCAGCGGCCGTTCGAGTTTGCCGTACTCGCTCTTGGCCGCTTGGAGCAGGTGAACCATGCGCACCGGCTGGTCCGCTTCGGCGGCGAGAAACGCCGCGTTCATGGCCACGTTGCGAATATTGCCGCCGGCGATTTGCAACCGCGCCAGGCGCGCGAAGTCCAACGCTTCGGTCGGCGTCGCCGCGGGAAAGACGCGGCGCCAGATTGTCGCGCCGAGTGCCGTCGGGAAACGGAAATTGACGGTGAAGCGAATGCGCCGGAGAAAGGCCGTATCGAGGGCGCTTTTCATGTTGGTGGTTAGAATCGCCAGGCCGCGAAGGCTTCCATGCGTTGCAAAGGTAACTGATCTCGATGTTGGCGTAACGATCGTGGCTGTCCTTGACTTCGCTGCGCTTGCCGAAAAGCGCGTCAGCCTCGTCGAAAAACAGGATCACGCCGCCGGCCTCGGCCGTATCGAACACACGGCGCAGATTCTTTTCCGTCTCCCCGATGTACTTGCTGACTACGCGAAAGATCGATGCGATAGAGATCGAGCGAGCTCGTTCGCGAGCACTTCGGCGGCCATCGTCTTGCCCGTGCCGCTCTCGCCCGCAGAAGAGCGCGCTGCATGCCGAGGCCGCGCGTGCCTTGACGGCGCGAATCCCCAGCTTTCGTAAACCCTTGCCGCTGCTGACGGACGTGAACGGCAATCTCTTCCCGCAGTACCTGTTTTTCCGTGCTGCAGGCAGCACGAGATCGTCCCAAGCCCGCGGCCGGCACGATGCGCTCAGCCAGATCATCGAGGCGCGCGCGCGCCCTGCGCGCGCGGCAGCTTTCCCAGAGCGCCCGCGCTTAAATCGTGATCCCCGTTCCTCCAATTGCAGCAGAGTCGCGCCGGCGGTTCCCGCCGAATCGACGCGGTGTTGAAATTAAACTGCGCAGCGATCCGATCCACACTGCCGTTTAGATGGCTGCCGGTTCCGCCCAACACGGTTTTCCACAGCGCGCGCCTGTTCCGCGCCGGTCGGCTTGGCGATATCGAGCGTCACGGTTGCGCGACTGAGCGCGGCGCCGCCCCCGCGGCTGCTAACGTAACCAGCGCGCCCGCGCAGTTCTTCAGACACTTGTGATGACGGCCGGATCATTGCCTTCCGCGTCATCGGTTTCGATCAACAGGCCGGCGTTGCCGAGCACGGCCTCGCGCTGCCACAGCCGCACGAAGGCATCAAGCTCGGCCGGATGGCGCGGCACCGCGTCGGCGCGGATGCCGTATAACCCCCAAGCCCAATTTGGCGCAGGCCAGCGCCGCCACCGCGCGTTGGCTTTGGCTATCGTCGCCGCAGATTTGTATCACCGGCAACGGCGGTCCGGCCGCGACGGATAACGCGCTGACGATCATCTCGGCTCTGCGCCGCTTGCGAGTCGGGCAGATCCTCCGCCGCCGCGATCGCGTGCACCAGCCCAGCCAGGCGATCATCCAGGTAGGACACGCCGGCGAGATAGTGCAGCACCCGTTCGTCGATCCGAATACGGCTGGCGGCCGAGCGTCTCGCCGGCGGTCACTTCGATCAAACGCCAGCGCCGGAGCGGCGCCACCGGCGTGAGCGCGCTCCAATGGGCCTCCGGCCACGCCGCCAGCGCCGAGACAGAAGCTGGGAAAAGCCAGGTGCGAATCGCGCTGGGTTCGCGCTACGGTTTGAGCGAATTGAGCATCGAGCTCGACACCGGCGCACAAAAGTAGGTAAGATGTCGCGCTCGAAACGCGATAAACCGAAAGCCGCGCACAATCGTTCGAGAGCCGGCGGTGGATCGCCGGCGAGGGAACTGTTTTCAACAGCGCGATCGCTATCGTCCTCACGCCCGCCATCGCTAAGCGGCGCCAATGCGTCGCTAAGACTTCTTAGTGCCGGACTAAATAGGCTTGATTCTCTTCGTGCCAGGACATCGCGGTGGACGGTTCATGGCAAAGTCACTTCGGTCCAAATTGCTGCTGGCCGGATCGAGATCCAGCGGACTCTCCGCGCCATCGCTTTGCACGCGAATAAAATATTCACCGGCCGCGACTCCGGGCCTCGCGACTGTTACGGCATTCGCATTGGCCGGGCGCGGCGGCGCGACGAAACTGTACGCGGCGGAAGTCCCGCCCGGCACACTGTTCAACAACAATGTGACCTCTGGTCCTTGCCCACCGGCAAATCTATGTCGACCTGGAGCGCCGGTAACGGCGCGCCGCCTGCGGGTCGGGCATGGTTTTTGCCGATCGGCAATGTAATCTGCGGCCGGAGCACGAAGGTCGCGACATTGGACTCGAAAGCGCGGCGCGGCGTGCCCGGTTGCGGCGAGCTGAGCAAGAGTTTGTGCACGACCTGCAAGCCGTGCGCGCCGCTGCGCAAGTCGGCCGGCACAGGCAGGGAAATCTGCCGATCGCTGATCGCCTATGGCGTTCGCTCGGCGCCGCCGAACAAAACCGACGTGACGTCGGCCTCGAGTTGCTTGCCGTCGATTTGCAACGTGCTGCTGGTAAAAATGGGCTCTTGCGCTCCTGCGCTCGCGATCACTCGCTCGATCGACGGCTGGCGAAACGGCAGCACGTAAAGATTGCGCGTGCGCACCGGCAGCGCGCTCTGCGGCGCGTTGTTGGTCTTGATCAGCAAGCGCCGGCCTGATAGGCGACTGACAGCACATAGGGCGACTGGTAAAAGATCGACCAGGCTTTGGACAATTCCTCCAAGGAAAAATTCAGCGGCGTAAAGCGCACGAGATCGAGTTGGTCGGCAAGATCGGCCGCCGACAGAATCGTGTCGTAGGGCGGATTGGCGATGGTTTGAATAATGTCGTGTTTGACCAGAGAGGATGCGCGTGCATCTGCCGCACCGCCGCGCCCGAGCAGACGTTGCGGCTCCAGGTTGGCTTCGTCGCCGAAGAAACTAAAAAGGTAATTGAGCGTCAGCGCCGCCTGCGGCTTTTGCACGAGCTGTCCATCGCTGCGGCGAGTCGGCAAGTCGGCGTTTCGGTAAGCCTGGTTGGCCGATACCTGATACAAGAAACGTTGATTCCCGGTCCGCGGCCCGGGGCACTGGCACCATCCGGGCGGTGGTGGTCACGTTGGCGCCGGGCACGACGGACGTCGCCGGCAGGAGAAGATTGTGCAGCGTCGCGGTCACGCTCGCGATGGCCAAGTGGTTGCTCATCGCCGCCCTTCATTGCGTGCCCGCAAATATTCTTCGAGGGTGAGCCGTGCCGGTGCCTTGCGCTCGACGATTCGTGGCGCCGGCGCGGACGGCAATACCGCATGCACTTCCACCCTGCCAATGGTCACCTGCACCGCTGGCGCTGCCGTCTTGGAGACTTGCAGCGCTGGCTTGAACTCAACTGCCGGTTCGGCAAAAATCCGTTCGGCTGATTTTTTTAAGCGTGGGAGTTCGGCCGCTTTCGACTCCAACGTCCTCCCGGCGACGATCGATCGATGACCGGCTCTGGCTCTCGCACGGTAGCCGCGATGCGCCGGAGCAACGGCCGGGACGGTAAATTCATCGGCGATTTCAACGGCGCTGCGATCCGGCGAAACCGCGCCATCATGGCTCGAAGTGGGCGGCTCCCGAGAACTCGTGTTTGGACCGGCGGAGAACTGTCCTTGACCAGCGGTTGCCCGAAGTTCGAATTCGGCCTGGTTGCACCGCTTCGTAGTGGCCGACTGATTGTCGTCGTGCCTTCTTCTTGTGGAGAGACGGCTTCGGAAATCGCTGCGCTGTGCGAGACAGCGAACACCGGCGCCAAATCCGGCTTCACCAGCGGCGCGACACCGAGGGTTTTTTCTGCCAGCCGGAAAAAAAATCGCCCATCAGCTTACCTGTTCGAGATAAAACTGCCGGCGCGCCGGGCTCATCGCCAAGATATCCGCCTCGCCCCATCCATAGGCCCATGCGAGCGTGTGCACTTCGTTGAGACAATGTCTCGCCGCAGCGGCGATTTCGGTCCACAGAAACGCCGCGATATCGAGCGCCATCGCCAGACGTGGCCGCAGCCGACGCATTGCAGATCGAGCATCGTGTCGGCTGGCCTTCGCTGACGGCAAGGCGAGCGCTGAGTCGCTCGACGCATCGGCGGGCAAGTCGCCCACAGCGATACTTTCACCGTTTTGTTTCGCCTCGACAACACAGCGTTCCAACAGTATTGGCGCGCGCGCTCGACATCCCGACAATCGGCGGCGGCCTGAAGGTCCGCGCTATCGAGCGGGCGCAAACGCAAGCGAATATCACCGGCAATCAACTCGGCGGACAAATCGTCTGTAGCGATTAAATGGCGATTTCTGAGTTCGTTCACGTCGAGGGAAAATTCCAATCCGCTGGAGCAACGCGGGCACTCGGCGAAACTCTTGAGAGCGTCGCCGAAGAGTCGTTCGCGCAACGCGAGCAAACGCGCATCGCGCTCCCCTACCGACAATGCCGCCAACTCCGCACGGGTCATTTCCGGATACGCGTCCGCAAGCATAGTCAGAGCGCGGCTCGACCGAAGATTGACCGAAGCCGCGCTCCCACACGCCGACCAACTGCGCGGCGGAAAGCGATTGCATGGGCGTTTATCCGGCTGCGTTGAAGCTGGGTTCGGTCGGTTCCGGCACCTCGATGTCGCGCTCCCAGCCTTCGTTCTCCAGCTTGATGTGTCTGGATCGCAACGGCGTTGGCATTGGCATCCAGATCCGGCAGAGCCTGGAATTCGGAGACCCAGCAGCGATAGACTTTGTAAGCCATGGCCATTTGGCCGGCTTCGTTGTACACCTCGATGATGATGTCTTTGCGAAAATCCTTGAGTGATACTTCCGCGCCCAAGCCGGTGCCAAAATTCCAGACCTTGTTCGCCCATTTCTCGAACTCCTTGTCGTGGGTCACGCCCCGCTCCAAGCGTGATCGCCTCGTACTCGGTGCGACCCGGCGATTTGCGGCTCGCTGCTGGGATCGCCGCCTTCGCGGTGCTTGACGACTTCAGTTGTGCGCTTGAGCGCGCCGACCTTGCTAACGCCTGCCACGTAGCTGCCGTCCCACTTGACGCGAAATTTGAAGTTCTTGTAAGGATCAAAGCGCTGTGGGTTGACGCTGAATTGTGCCATGGATTCTCTCCGTTAAGCTTCGATCTGCCCGGCCATCTGCTGGATCTTGATGATCACGAACTCGGCTGGTTTGAGCGGCGCAAAACCGACGACGATATTGACGATGCCGCAGATTGATGTCGTTCTGGGTCGTCGTCTCTTTGTCGCATTTCACGAAATAGGCTTCCTGCGGCGTCTTGCCCTGAAACGCGCCCTGCCGAAATAGGTTGTGCATGAAGGCGCCAAGATTCAGCCGAATCTGCGCCCACAAGGGTTCGTCGTTCGGCTCGAACACGACCCACTGCGTGCCACGGTAAAGACTCTCTTCGATAAAAAGCGCGAACCGGCGCACCGGCACGTACTTCCATTCGGACGCCAGCACATCGGCGCCTTCGCAGCGTGCGCGCGCCCCAGACGACGTGGCCGACGTTGGGAAAACTGCGCAGGCAATTGATACCGAGCGGATTGAAGTCGCCGTTCTCCTTGTCGTTCATCGCCACCGGCACACCGAGGACGGAAGTCCCGACCACGCCGCGCATGGATGCGTCGATGCCGGCGGGCGCCTTCCATATCCCTCGTTCGGCATCGGTGCGGCTCATGACGCCGGCGACGATGCCGCAGGGCGCGAAGTCGTCGAGACCGCCTTCCTGCAGCGGGTCGGGAATACGCACCGTGGGAAAATAGAGCGCGGCGTTCTTGCGCACGATGGCGCTGAAGTCGCCGACCTTTTTTGCCGGATAATCCGCGCTGGCGGAATTGAGGGTCCAGCTGCGCGGCGCATCGACGATCAACAGGGCGCGCCGGTCTTCGCAAAGCTTGGAGGCTTTTTCCCAGGTCGATGCAATCGGCACGTCGACCACCGTATTGGGCACCGTGCTCGGCGCGGTGACAATGGTCAGCGGCGGAATGCACAAGAGATTGAAGATATCCGCCTTTAGCAATGCATAGATACCGGTCTTGTCGGTCTCCGAGCCTTCGACTTCGGCAGCCGCCGCGTTTTGCGCCGTGGCGCTGACTCCGTCGTGGCCGCTTGTCGCCGTCGCGGGGACCGCCGCCGCGGCCGGTCGTGCGCTGCCGACGGTTGCCACGCGAACCAGGCTCGATTGTTCGGCGAGAATCTTGCCGACAAAGCGCGCGCTGTTGGCATCCCGCGAGACGTTGAGAAACGTTTCGCGTGCGCCGCTGCCACCCTGTTTAGTACTGTCGAGAAACTTTGCCGGATCGTCGAAAATCGTCAGATTGAATAGATTCGTGTCCGGCGGCGGGGTCACGCTGTTCTCGTCTTTGGTGTGGTGATCGACGGTGACAACCAGATTGCGCCCCCAGGTTCCGAAGCTTGCGGCGTTGAAGAACCGTGCCACCGCCGAGATCGATCTCAGCCGCTACGGCGGCGTCGCCGCCCGACCGGTCGGCCACGCGCACGATCAACGCCTGGCTGCCGCCGTTGCTGAAAAATTGCCGCACCGCGTAGCTCATCATGCTGGCGCGCCACAGACCGCCGAAGCTGCGCTCGTAATCGGCCGCGCTATTGACCTTGACCGGCTCATCCATCGGCCCCTTCCACGCCCGCCCGACGAAAGCCGTGATCGATGTCGGCACTCCGGTGATGGTGCGCACGCCGCTGGGAATTTCCTCGATGTAAACCCCTGGGTAACTAATTGCCGCCGGCATTTAGGCCTCCTTTTGCAATCCTGCGAGAACGGTTACTGACCGTCACCCGGTTTCACGCCGCCGATGGTGCGACGCAAATAAATTTCAATTTCCGCCAATTTTTCTTTTTTTACGCTGTAGATTTCATCGGACTGGCTAAGCTTGCGGCTGTTGAGCCATCCTGCCGCGATCAAGGAATCAAGAGCCTGCTTTACTTCGGCGCTGCGCCAAGGCGGCGACACAGCAGGAAACCACCAGTTGAGAATTCCTGCGACGGTATCTTTGGCATCGGGGTGCTCCAAGCAATAGGATAAGATGGCGCGTCGCAATTGTTCTTGCCTGGGGAATTCCGCTTGTGGAAGCGTGACTTGTGCCAAGGCATTACTCACGGACACCCTGTTAAGCAAAGTAAACGCCAGCACAGCCGCCTATTGATTTTGCGGAGAAGTTTTCCCGCGAAGAAAAAAATCTTGCGGCAATCTGACCGCAGTGCAGAGTTTCAATCTCAAGCTAAATTCGGGGTGGGCGCGCTAAAATAGCGGTGCGCTATTTTTAGCCGCAGACTGCGACACATTGACCGCACCTAGATCGGACGACTTAGATTTTGTAGGATTCGCGGTTCAAGGAATATTTTCGGACCAACCTTTGCAGCGTGCGGCGATCCTTACCGGCGGCCTTGGCCGCCTGGGAAATGTTTCCTTTATGGGCAGCGAGCAAATTGCTCACGTAACCGCGTTCGAATTCACCGATCACCAACGACTTTGCCCAGCGCAACGATTGGCGCGCGAGCATCTGACGCGGTTCGCCATCGGCGAGATCGATATCGACGGCGTGCAAAGTACCGGAGGTGTTCAACAGCACCGCTCTTTGAATCACTCCATCGAGCTCGCGCACGTTGCCAGGCCAGGAATAATCCAGCAATTTCTGCCGCGCGACTGCCGAAAGACGAGGAGCACCCACCCCGGCCCGAGCGGCATAAAGATCGATAAAATGTTCCGCCAGACGCAGTACGTCATCATCGCGCTCGCGCAGCGGCGGCACCGCGACGGTTAAAACGTTTAGCCGGTAAAACAGGTCTTCGCGAAATTGTTTTAGCCGTACCCGCTCTTTGAGATCCGCATTGGTGGCAGCGAGCACCCGGACATCGGCAAACCGCGAGCGCGCAGAGCCCAGTGGCCGATACTCGCCGTTCTGCAAGAAGCGCAGTAACTTCACCTGCGCCGCCCCACTCAGGGCATCGATCTCGTCAAGGAACAAACTGCCGCCCTCCGCCTCGGCGACCAAACCATTTTCCGCCGACGACGCATCGGTGAAGGCGCCCTTGGCGTGGCCGAACAGTTCGTTTTCGAAAAGATGATCGGGCAGGGCGCCGCAATTGACCGGAATAAAAGGTTTTGCCTGGCGTTCGCCTTGATAATGGATCGCCCGCGCAAATACTTCTTTGCCGCTGCCGGTTTCACCGGTGATCAGCACCGCGGCCCCGGCGCGCGCCAGGCTCGCGCTTTTGTCGATGGCCGTCAAAAAAACCCTGCTTTCTCCAATTAACGGTAGCCCAGGTAAGTGCCGCGGTTTTTTTTGAATGTTGCAGCAGTCGTTCGCCGCCTGCGCCTGAAGGATTCGCTGGACACGCAGTTTCCACTCGAGCTCACTGGCGCAACAAAAAATAACCTCGTCGAAGCAGCTCGGCGCCAGCACGGCGTCATGAGCTGAGCACCTTGTCCTGGCACAGAATCAGAACGACACGCGTCTTCGGCCATGCGGATTTGCAGCATTGGAAAACCCGCGCATCGTCCGCCGGACTGGCCGTGACAACAAGAATGACGTCCGGCACAACGGCAAAGATGACAACGCCCTATTGGGATCGGATGGGATAATTTCTTCAAACGATCGCGTCCGCCGCAGTCGCGTTACCAAGCCGTCACACCCCGCGCAGTGAGCGACTCCGGTTTGCCGCTGAATTATGAGAGCTGTGTTCATGATCTCGGTCCTCTGGGCTTTCGTTGATTGATGCGCGATGCAATTTTCGGCCACGTTTGTCATCCTAAACAAGCGTTTGCCGCGCCAAATCGCCATCCGCGGTGATCGCAACGATGTCCGTGCTTCTTTTTTCCGACCGGAGAATCCCGCGAGGAGAACTCGCGGGGTTTCAACTGTCTTTGGGAAGCAACGGATATGCCACCGAGCTTATTTTGCACAATCTGAGCAAATTAAATCATACCTGTCCATTTCGCCGATGGATTTACCGCAAAATCCCGCTCAAGTAAACTTTTTTCGTTCGTGTAAGTTGCCGCGACGTCAATTTCGTTTACACCGGCTATGGGTTATGTTAGTCAGGGAAAAATGATGAAGCCAAATGATTCGGATCTTGCCAACCAACAAGCCGTTGGCGGCGACCAGCACCAGGTAGAAAGGCTTCGCGCGGTTCTCAACATTTGCCGGCGCATGAGCGCGATGACGGACCTGGCTTCGCTGCAAAGTTTGATCACGCAAGAAGCCAAAGAATTGCTGCAAGCGGACCGGGTGAGTATTTTTCTCTTCGACCGGGACAATTGCGAACTGTGGTCGGCGATCTCGCAGGAAGGCAAGATCATGCGCTTCGACGCCCGGCTAGGAATCGCCGGGGCGGTGGCGATGAGCGGCCAAGCGATCAACGTCGCGGACGCCTACGAACACCCGCTGTTTTATAAGGAAGTCGATTTAGAGACCGGCTACCGCACGCAAAATTTGCTCGCCGTGCCGCTCCACAGCCTCGATGGCGCGATCATCGGCGTCGGCGAAGCGACCAACAAACGCGGCGGGGTTTTCACCGACGACGACGCGGAAATCCTCGGCACGCTGGCCGCGCGCGTCGCTGACGTCATCGAGACTTCACCGATCGCCGCTCAACTCAGCGCCCAGAATTTGGCGCCCGCGAGCCAAATCATCAACGGTTTTTCGACGCAGAATATCGTTGGCATGAGCCACCGCATCAGCTCGATCATCCGGCTCATCGACCAGATCCGGTCGAGCTCCGTGGATGTGCTTATCCAAGGGGAAAGCGGCACCGGGAAAGAGCTGATTGCCAAGGCTCTGCACTTCAACAGCCCGCGGGCGCGTCATCCGTTCGTCGCGATCAACTGTGCGGCGCTGCCGGAAAACCTGCTCGAAACCGAATTGTTCGGCATTGAGAAAGGCGTCGCGACCGGGGTCGACAAGCGCATCGGCAAATTCGAATCGGCCCACGGCGGTACGCTTTTTTTGGACGAGATCGGCGATCTGAGCCTCACCGCCCAGGCCAAAATCCTCCGCGTGCTGCAAGAGCGCTCGGTGGACCGCATCGGCGCCCGTGCGCCCGTGCCGGTCGACGTGCGGGTCATTGCCGCGACCAACCGCAACCTAGAAGCGTGTATGCGCGAGAAAGACTTTCGTGAGGACCTCTACTACAGGCTGAGCGTGGTCCATATCCAAACCGCGCCGCTGCGCGAAGCCCCAGAGGATATCCTGGTCCTGGCCAATCACTTTTTACAGAAACACTGCGCCGCGATGAGCATGGAGCCAAAGCAGTTCACCCAGGCTGCCGTCGAACGATTACAGCGCTACTCGTGGCCCGGTAATGCCCGGCAACTGGAAAACGAGGTCAAACGCTTGCTTGCCTCCGTGCGCGGTAGAATGATCACCGACGAGCACGTCGTTATTCCGTCGGAGCCGGCGCGCGAGCCAACCAAGGCGGAGAACAAAGAGGAGAACAAAGCGGAACCGGTGAAATCGCTTTTCACTGCCGTAGAAGCCCTCGAACGGCGCATGATCGCCGACGCCTTGAAGGAAACCGGCGGTAACAAGCAACGGGCGGCGCAAAATTTGGGCTTGAGCCGGCAGGGATTGCTAAAAAAATTGAAACGCTTGGGGCTGCCAAGCAGTTAGCCGTGCGTCTGACAAGCCGTACTGGGTGGAATAGCGGCGCGGCTTTAGATTTAATGTCCAACGAGCGGCTCCGCTCGGCGTTATCGGCGAGGCTGGACCGTCTATTTCATCTTGTTGAAAATATCTTTGGCCGCTTGCTGCAGTAGCGGATTGCGCACCACCACCTTCGAGATCGCGCTGCGAACCTTCGCTTTGTTGTCTTTGGATTTCGACGCCTTCTTTTGCGCGTTGACCGCCGCTTGAAGATCTTTGTTTTCCTTGATCACGGCGCGAAGTGCTTTTCTGATTTTCTCCGCTTTCGCCTCGGATAGTTTAGGGCCGCTCTTTCCCATCACGCACCTCCTAAAAATTGAGAAATTTTTGTTAAGCTAGCGTCGGTACATTTTGTTGTCAAGAAACTTTGCCACAATTAACGCTGCTATTGGCATCGCGCGTCCGATCGGTTGCCTGGAGTTTTTGCATCTTAGCCTTAATCTGCGCGTCGCCGCGAAAACGCGAAACGTTTGACGACCTCTTGATGAAATCTTCCAACAGCCCCGCAAACCGCTTGCTCCAGTTCGACGGATCGGATCCATTCATAAAGATTGCCGACGCTCATGTCGTGTCCCAAGCCTTTGAACTCCAGTAAGACGCGCCGGCCATCCTTCAGTCCATTGATAAGGAAGTCTTCAGCCTGACACCCGGCCACCACGGTATCGCGGCTTCCCTTCATCAAAAGTGTCGCCACCTCGTGGCGGATAATCGGCCGGATTCCATGGACAAATTTTTTCACTCGGCGACGGCGCCGATCCGTTTAGCCTGATCTCGACCGAATTTCTTGCCGTCGTCGCCATGGTTCGCGAATGCTTCGAGATCCTTTCCCGTGAAACAACCTTGCTCTCCCATCATCACGGCAATCCAGCGCGCCACGCCGTCATAGACGCCGTACACATAGTTGGCCCGGAGCGACTCGCGGCCGCCCATCTGCGCGCGCAGTTCCTCTTTTGCGGCTGTTGAATCTTTCACAGTATTCACAATCCGCCGCGGCGGCACCAAAGAGTCGGCCCTTCGGCTCGCAACGGGCGGGATTCTTCGCCGTCAGCGTGTGGGCGATAAGCAATGCCGCATTCATCCGGTTGCGGCTATCGGCGACGAACACCAGCCCGCCTTTCTCGGGAGCGCCGGACATTTGCAGGTAGCGCAAAGCGGCGAAGAACTCGATGGGAAATTTATCGAAGCGACTTTGAAAGATCGCGTCCTTTTTCAGGGTTTCAAAATTATCCACGATGAAATCAGCGGAGCCGTAGTTTTCCTCGATTTCCGGGACTATCTTCTCGATTTGTTTGATGATTTTTTCTAAGAGCTCACCGTCAAGAAACAAAAATTATCGCTCCGACCAAGCGGGCCACCACCGCCCATTGAAATTTGCGGAGGGAGAAATCGGTCACCAGTGGCCGCAGATACGAAGTAGACTCGCAACGGCAGTTGGCCGCTCCTTGCGAGCGATAATAAGTAAATATTTTGCGCAGATTATCGACGGTCATTTGGCTGCGCGCGGCGTGAGTGCCGGCTCGATGCCGGTCCACCGGACCGGATAGAATCAAGCTCTTCACCTTCGGTTCCGGATCCTTCGGGCTGCCGTATTTGGCCGCGTAGCGCTGCGCGATGACCGTTCCCCAACTGTGCGCGTAGATGGCATCCCACGGACGCTCCTTGAGAACTTGCCGGCGCAGGTGCTCGATGTCATCGACAACGTAATCGGCGCGCAAAAAGCGGTCATATTCCTTATCGCCGTCGATCGCGCTTTGCGCCGCGCCGCGCGGGTGAAAGTAGACCAGGTTGTGCTTGCGCTCGAGCACGCGCAGCGCCGCGGAACGGTTGGTCGTATCGACGATCGCGCCCGGTCCGCCGGGAATGTAAAGAATATTCAAGCGCTGCTTTTTCGCCAGGTCGAAGCCTTCGCTGAGAAAATAAGTCAGCTGGAACTCGCATGAAGTCGGGGCGGTCATCGCAGTTAAACTGCGCCGGAAAGGGTTGACCGTCCGGCAGCAAACGCAATTTGAGTGTTGTCCCGGCGGCGTCGCCCGGTTCACCCATTTCTTTCGCGGTCCATCGTTCGCCGGCGTCCTGAGCCGAAAAACCCAAACCCGCGCTGATCAGAATCAGCAACAACCCCAAAATTATCCCCTTGTTAACCATCGTCCCGCTCCGCCACCGGCGTTCTAGAGCAATTCAATTTTGCTTATTCGACAATTGGCATCGGCAACCATCTGATCGAGGATTGCCGAGAAGCCGCCGAGAAATTTCGTGATCTCGGCGTCGTCAAACAAATCGGTCTTGTAGTTTACAGCGCCTGTCAACCTGGTTGGCAGCTCGCGCAAATGCAAGTTCAAATCGAGCCGCGAAATCGCGATGCCGGGATCCGCCGCGCGATTATCTCCATCCCAAGGAGCAATTGTGAGACCGTTCGAGTTCCGCGCCGCCATCGATAAGCCGCGATAGTTGAGCATCACTTGATACAAAGGCGCACTGCTGCGTTTATGCTCTTGGGCGAGCAAAGATTCCAAGTGCTCGAACGGCACATCCTGGTGCGCATAGGCCGACAAACACACCTGGCGCACTTCATCCAGCAGCTCATGGCATTTCATCATGGGTGAAATCTTAGTCCGCAAGATCAGAGCGTTGACAAAATAGCCGATGAGCCCCTCGGTCCCAGGTTGGCCGCGGTTGGCCGTGAGGGTGCCGACACGGATATCGGTCGCTCCGGCATAGCGGTAAAGCAAAACATTCAGAGCTGTGACGAACACCATGAACGGCGTGCAGCGTTGGGCGTTGGCGAAATCCTTGATTCGGGCGAAAAGCGCCGCGCCAATCTCGATCGGCTTTCGTGTGCTATGAAACCGCGCTGCCTTCGCTTGGTGAACCGCGCGGGGAAATTCCAGCCGCGGTGAAGGCTCGCCCAACTGTCCCCGCCAATAGGAAATTTGGCTGTCCAGCCACCCGGCAGAGAGAATTTCCCGCTGCCACGTCGTGAAGTCGGTGAACTGGATCGGCAAATCCGCTAAAGGAACCGGCGATCCACGAGAGATCGCGTCATAGATTATCGCCAATTCTTTACGGAACAAACCCATCGACCACTGATCCGTGATGATGTGGTGCATCGTCACCAGAAGAATGTGGCGGTCTTCCGCTAGACGCAGCAGCTTGACTCTTAGGAGCGGCGGCTCTTCTAGATCGAAAGTCCGGCGCGCGTCCGCTTTCGACCGTCGA
Organism: uncultured delta proteobacterium; assembly: GCA_963811315.1. Lineage (GTDB taxonomy): Bacteria > Desulfobacterota > Binatia > UBA9968 > UBA9968 > DP-20. Next base: position 143,279 of record CAWERH010000026.1, on the reverse strand, counting down.
TCCAACTCGCTTTCCAAGGCTTCTTGCGGCAGCCGCGACAGGTCGACGAGCGGTATGCGAAGGTTCACCTTGCGCCGAACGAACTGTCGGGGCTCGCCGTTCGCTTCGACAAATCCGCTCCGCAGAGTCGCATGGCGCCCAACGATGGCTCGGACCGCCCGGTGCAGTGCGGCGACATCGAGCGGTCCCGTGAGCCGGTACGCGTAGGGCATGTTGAGAAAATCGCCGCCGCCGAATAACTGAGCGAACAAAAATAACCGCTCCTGACTCAACGACACCGGCAGGAAGCGTTTGCGCGGTAAAGGACTTGATGGCCGGCAACTCCGCAGCCGCTTCGGCGCGGATGGATCTTTCGATGTTTTCCGCCATACCAGCGACGGTGGGCGCCTCGAAAAGATGGTGCAGCGACACCGGGCGATCCAAAGCCGCGCGCAGCTGCGCGACAATTTGCGCCGCCAGAAGCGAGTGGCCGCCGAGCTCGAAAAAATTATCGTCGACGCCGATCTTCGGCAAATTCAAAGCCTCGCTCCAGATTTGCGCTACCAACGATTCAATTTCCGTACGCGGCTCGATGGCCCCATGATCGGCGCCGAATCCGGCCTGCCGTGGCAGGGGCAAGGCGCGCCGATCGAGCTTACCGTTCGGCGTCAGCGGCAGCGCGTCAAGCCGCACAAAATTTGCGGGAATCATAAATTCCGGGAGCTGGCGCTTTAAGAAGGATCGCAGGTCGCCGAGCGATGCTGCTCGTTTCACCGCAACGACGTAGGCCGTCAAAGAGCCCGCAAAATTTGCATCTTGAATTTTGCATGGTTCATCGCCGGCCGTCCGCTCGCTCACAGCAACCAAACATTCGCGAACACCCGGATGGCGCGCCAGCGCCGCTTCCACTTCGCTCAACTCGATCCGGCAGCCGCGAATTTTTACCTGGTTGTCGGCCCGGCCCAAGAACTCGAGGTTGCCATCGGCGCGATAGCGCGCCAGGTCTCCGCTGCGGAACAGATAGGGACTCGCATTCTTGTCGAATGGGTTTGCGACAAATCTTTCCGCGGTCAGCTCGCGGCGATGGAGATAGCCACGCGCGAGATTGTCGCCGCCGATGTAGATCTCGCCGCGCACCCCGACGGGAACCGGTTGAAGATCGCGATCAAGCAAATAGAGCTGGGTGTTCTGAATCGGCCGGCCGATGGGAATCGCAGCGTCATCCGAGACGGCTTCGAGCTCATAGCAAGTCACATCGGCGGATACTTCCGAAGAGCCGTACAGATTGATCAGCCGGCATTTCGGCAATTGCTCGCGAAAGCGCGCGGCCAATGACGTCGACAGCGCCTCGCCGCTGCTGAAGCAGTATCGCAGCTGCGGCAATTGCGCCTTTACATCCGGGCACTGATCGAGAATGCCCTTCAACAACGACGGCACCGCAACCAATCGCGTCACCTTGCGCTCGAAGAGATATCGAACCAGCAGTTGAGGCTCCTTGGCGACGGCATCGGGAACGATCACCGTGGGAACTCCCTGCAGTAGCGCGCCGAAAATTTCCCAGATCGAGTCGACAAAACTGAGCGAAGTTTTCTGGCAATTTTTCTCGGCGGCGTCAAACGGGTAGGCTTTCCACATCCAGGAGAAACGGTTGATCGCGCCGCGATGCAAACCGATGACACCCTTGGGCGTTCCCGTCGAGCCCGAAGTGTAAATCACGTAAGCGGCATTTTCGGCGCTGACTTCGATTTTAAGATCACTATCGCCCTCGCCGTGCCGAAGCCGCAAGCGGTCGACGTAAACAATATTGCCGCCATAGTTCACCATCAAACCCTGGTATTTCTTCTGGGTCAGCAAGATAGCCGCGTTGGCATCCGCTAACACGAATTCCAGGCGCGCTTTCGGATAGGCCGGATCCAATGGCAGATACGCGCCGCCGGCCTTGAGGACCGCCAAGACGCTCGCGACCATATCGACCGAGCGATCCAGCATGACGCCGACTAGTTTTTCCGGGCCGACACCAAGTTGGCGCAAATAGCGCGCGAGCCGGTTCGCCCGGCGGTTTAACTCGCGGTAGGTTATGCGAACATCTTCATATTCCAGCGCCAGCGCATCCGGCGTGCGTTCGACTTGCGCCTCAAACAGCTCGTGAATACAGGCTTCACGCGGATAGCCCGCAGCCGTGTCGTTCCACGCGATCAGCAATTGGTGCCGCTCCGCGTCGGTTATCATCGGCAATGTCGCAATCGAACTTTCCGGCTGCTCGACGATATTCGCCAACAGAATTTGAAAATGCCCCGCCATGCGCTCGATGGTTGCGCGCTCGAACAGGTCGGCGGCGTATTCGAAGTAACCGATGAGACGCCCGGCGCGCTCGCGCAGGTAGAGCGACAAATCGACCTGTGCCGTTGGCTTTTCGATTTCCATCGGCGTCAAACTAAGATCGGCCGGCTGCGGCGCAGCAACCGGCGTGTTTTGCAACACCAGCATCGCCTGAAACAGCGGATTGCGGCTGAGCTCGCGCCGAATATTCAGCTCCGCCACGAGTTTTTCAAAGGGAATTTCCTGATGGGCATCGCCATCGAGGCAGACCTCCCTCACGCGCCGCAGCAATTCGCTAAAGGTCGGTCGCCCGCTCAGATCGGTGCGTAGGACGAGAGTATTGACGAAAAACCCGATCAACCCTTCGAATTCAGTGCGCGGACGGTTGGCCGCGGGCGCACCGACGACGATGTCTTCCTGGCCGGAATATCGGCTCAGCAAAACTTGAAACGCCGCCAACAGTGTCATGAACGGGGTCACGCCTTCGCGCCGGCTCAGTTCGTTCAGCGCCGCGGTCAACGACGTCGACAAAGCAATCGCCTGCCGGCCGCCGCGAAAACTCTGGCGCGCCGGCCTTCGATGATCAGCCGGCAAATCGAGCACCGGCGGATCGGCGAGCTGTTTTTTCCAGTAAGCGAGGTGGGAGTCGAGCAAACGGCCGGTGAGAGATTCCCGCTGCCACACCGCGTAGTCGCGGTACTGAAGAGGAAGCGCCGGCTAGCCGCGCCTTTTGACCCGCGACGACGGCTTGATAAAAAGTCCAAAGCTCCCGCGCCAGAATACCCAGCGACCACGCATCGGCCACCAGGTGATGCGTCGTCACCACCAGCACATGTTCTTCATCGCGTTGCCGCAGGAGGCTGACTCGTAGCAGTCGGCCTTGAGCCAGATCGAACGGCTGCGCCGCTTGCGCAAGAATCAGGCGCGCGGTCTCGCACTCGCGCGCTTGCGGATCGAGCGGCCTGAGATCGCTGGAAGAGATCGGGATCTTTTGGGCGGGAGCGACGAGCTGAGCCGGACGCCCTTCAACGACGATGAATTGGGTCCGCAGCGCTTCATGGCGCTTTAAAATTTCATCGAAGCTTTTTGCCAGGGCCTGGAGATTCAGAGCGCCCGTGATCCGAACCGCCCGGCACAAGTTATAAATCGAGCGGCCCGGCTCCAATTGCTCCAGGAACCAAAGCCGCTCCTGAGCGAACGACAAGGGTGCAGTTTGGTCGCCGCGAACCGACCGGATTGGCGCGAGAGTATTTGCCGGCATCGCGCCGCCACCGCGTAAAAGCGCGAGAAGATCTTGCTTATTCGCCGCGATTTGCCCGCGCATGGCGGCCGTGAGTGCGCCCCTGGGCGCATTGACGCGCAAGCGCGCACCATCGGCCAAGAGCCGAATATCGCGAGCTCTGAGTTGGCTAAGAAGCTCGCCGGCGTCTATAGTTCGATCTCCTCTCGATCGGCGCTTTGCGCCGCATCGGCAGAGCTGCGCAGCGCTTCGATGCGCCGGCCCAGCGCTTCGATTGTCGGCGCTTCCATGAATGAACGGAGCTCCAGATCGATCCCGAACGATTCGCGAATGCGCGCCGCGGCTTGCGCCGCCAGCAACGAATGGCCGCCGAGAGCGAAAAAATTATCCCGCCTGCCGATGCTCTCGACGCCGAGGAGTTGGGCAAAGATCACCTGAAGTCTTTGCTCCATTTCACCGAACGGCGCCTCGAAGGCGGCTTCGCGGTCGTCGATGAATGGCTCCTGCGCCGACAAACTGAAGTAATCGATCTTGCCATTGGGATTTAACGGCAACCGCGCCAATTTGCGAAAGTACGCGGGCACCATGTAGTGCGGCAACTTGGCGCTCAACAATCGGCGCACCTCGTCAATACTTACCGCCGAAGGGGTGTCAATTTCTAAATATGCGATCAGCCGCGTATCCATGCACTCGGCCTCCGAGCCAGAGAAAAATTCATCGGCGACCACGGCGGCGGCGCGCACGCCGGCGCATTGGCTCAGCGCCGCTTCCACTTCGGCGAGTTCGATCCGGAAACCGCGGATGCTCACGCGCCGGTCGATCCGGCCGACCCACTCGACGTTGCCATCGGGCAAATACCGACCGAGATCGCCGGTACGAAACAGCCGGTCGGATTTCTCTCTCGTGAAAGGGTTGACGGGAAAATTCGCCGCCGTGAGTGCGTCATCGTCGACGTAGCCGGCAGCCAAGTGCGGGCTCCGCACATAAAGCTCGCCGACTTCACCGACACCCGCTAATTGGCCACTCGGCGTGAGCAACAGCAATTGCACGTCCGGTGCACCCCGCCCCGTCGGCATCGACGACTTCGCGCGAACATCGTCCCGTAGCTGATCCTCCGACACAGCGAAATAGCCCACCGCGCGCTGGGTTTCCGTAGCGCCGTAGAAACTCACGATCTCGGCGTTCGGCGCAAGCTCGCGCATCGACCGGACATCCTGGCGCGACAGCAGATCGCCGCCGAAAAAAATCCGGCGCACGGACGGCAGGCTTTTGCCTTTGGCGGTTTCGAGCATTCGGCCGAGCGCGGGCGTGAGATGGAGAATGGTGATCGCATGCTCGCGCAACCAATCGGCGAGCCGGTTCGGATCCTTCAGGCAGTCCGGACCGGGAACGAACAACGTCGCCCCCGACGCCAACGCGGTAAACAAGTCGCGATGAAGATGATTGTAGGCGAGTCCGGACAACAGGGCGTAGCGGTCCGAGCTGTCCAAAGCGAAAGCCTCTTCCTGCCACGGCAGAAAATGCGTCATCGGTCCATGGCGGCAAAGCACGCCCTTCGGCTGTCCCGTCGACCCCGACGTGAACGCGAGATAAGCCGGGCTGTCGGCGTCGACCGTCACGACCGGCGCGCGAGCGGAAAAGTTGCGCAAGCCGGCCGAAATTTCTTTTTGCTTGTCAGGCAAACTCAGGCGCTGCGGGGCTGCGGCGTCGAGCCAACGCGCAACTTCCTCGGGCAACTCGCCAGCCGCGGCCATCTGCAGCCAGCCTTTCGGCCGTGCGATGCCAAGGTAGTCGATCAATCGCGCCGGCGGATAGGCCGGGTCGAGAATGACAAACACGCCGCCGGCCTTGAGCACACCCAGTATCGCCAGTGCCAGCGCCGCGCTTCGGTGCGCGTAGATCGCCACGACGTCTCCGGGCTCGATGCCGCCCGCGATCAAACAATTTGCCAGCCGATTGCTCTCCAGGTCCAATTCCCGGTAGGTCCAAGTTCCACCGTCATCGACAATCGCCGGCGCTTGCGGCCGCTCTTCCGCCCGGCGCGAAATGATCCTATGGCCCGGCCCGAACCATGCGTCGCTAAGTTTGACGCGCGGATCCGGCAACACCACCTGCTGGGACGGCGTCAACAGCGAATAGCCGGTCGATGGGTTTCGCCGGATTCAGCGACGATCTGTGTCAGTAATAATTCGAACTGATCGAGCATGGACACGATCCGCGCTTCGGTGAAAAGATCGGAGTTATAGATAAAACCCAGCTCGATGCCGCCGTCGACCTGCGGAGCTTGAACGACGAGATCGAATTTCGCTCCGGGCATGGCCGCATCGAGCTTCACCGCCTGACAACCGCTTGAGCTTGAGCTCGCGCTCGCCGCGCTCCGCCAGGTTGAACAATACTTGAAAGATCGGGTTTCGCCCGGGATCTCGCGCCGGGTTGAGCGCTTCGACGACGCGTTCGAAGGGCAAATCCTGATGGGTGTAGGCGCCCAGGCACACTTCGCGGACACGACCGAGCAGTTCATTAAAGGTGGGAGCGCCGGAGAGATCACTGCGCAGCGCCAGCGCATTGATGAAAAATCCGATGATTCCATCCCATTCCGGTCGCGTCCGGCCTGCGATCGTCGAGCCGATGACGATGTCTTGTTGTCCGCTCCAGCGCGCCAGCAAAATGTTCAGCGCCGCGAGCAACACCATGAAAAGCGTCGCTCCCTCTTTGCGCCTGAACGCCTTGAGCGCCGCGCTGAGCGCTCTCGACAAACGCCGCGCGCGTTTCGGCGCCACGATAGGTTTGCACGGGCGGCCGGGCAAAGTCCGTCGGCAAATCCGCCGAGGCGCAGCCGCGCGTCCAATCGCGCCTTCCAATAGTCCAGTTGCGCCGCCAGCGCCGGACCGCTCAGTTGACTCTCCTGCCACGCGGCAAAGTCGGCGTAGCGCACCCGCAGCGTTGGCAAATTCGCGGCGGTCCTGGTCACCAAGCCATCGTACAGTTGGCCGAGCTCGCGGTAAAAAATCACCAGCGACGCCGCATCGCAAACGATGTGATGAAAATTCAGCAAAAGAACAAACTCCTGCTCTTCCAGTTGGAGCAGGCTGGCGCGCATCAGCGGCGCGTCTCCGAGCGCATGAGGCTGCCGCGCATCCTGCGCGATCAACTGTTCGGTTTCTGCCCGGGCTTCCCGCTGCGGTCGTCCGCGCCAGTCGATGACAGTCAAACGGAACGGCGCGGCGGGCACGATTTGCTGGACCGGTGCGCCGTCGATCTCGATGAAGATGGTGCGCAGACTCTCATGGCGCTCGATCATCGCGCCGAGCGCAGCTTCGAGCGCAACGACATTCAACGCGCCATGGATCCGGTAAACTTCGGGCATGTTGTAGGCCGTGAGACCCGGCTCGATCTTGTCGAGAAACCAGAGCCGCCGCTGGGCGAACGACAGCGGAATTTGCCGCTTCCGTGGGGCCGGCGCGACCGGCGCGATCACGCTGCCACTTGGGTTTTGCCGCAACTGCTCGATAAACTCAGCCAGACCAGCGACGGTCGGCAGTTCAAATAATTTTCGCAGCGGCTAGATCGATCTTGAAGTGTGCGCGCAAGCGTCCGGCGACGCGCATCACGAGCAGCGAATGGCCGCCGAGATCGAAGAAGTTGTCGTGCGCCCCAACGCGGTCGATCTTGAGCGCGGCGCGCCACTCTTGCGCGATCAGCTCTTCCACTTCCGTGCGCGGTGCCGTGAAAGCGGCGCTCAACGGGGGCCGCTTAGTCGCGGCAGCAGGCAGAGCGCCGCGGTCGACTTTGCCATTGGGCGTCCGCGGCAGCCCATCGAGAGCTATGAACGCCGCCGGCACCATGTATTCAGGCAAAGTTCGGCGCAGACAGACTGCGCAGCTCGTCGACGGCCGGCGGGATTCCATCAGCGCAAACCACATAGGCGATGAGTTGCTTGATGGGTTGCCGATCGCTGGATGAAACAGAAGCGCCGTCCTGCTCCTCGCGCGCGATCACCACGCACTCGCGAATCGCCGGATGACGCATGAGCGCGGCTTCGATCTCGCCGGGCTCGATCCGATAGCCGCGCACTTTCATCTGGTTATCGACACGGCCGAGATATTCGATATTCCCGTCAGCAGAATAACGGGCCAGGTCGCCGGTGCGGTACATGCGCCCGCCGGGCGTGCGAGAGAACGGGTCGCGGAGAAATTTTTCCGCGGTCAATTCCGGTCGGCGCCAGTAACCGCGCGCCACGCCGGCGCCGCCGATGTAAAGCTCGCCGGGCACGCCGATCGGCACTGGTTCAAGAGCGGCGTCGAGCAGGTAAATTTTCGTATTGGCGATCGGCCGGCCGATCGTCGCCCTGCCGTGCTCCGCGCGCCGGGTGAACGTCGAGTAGGTCGTCGTCTCGGACGGACCGTAGAGATCGTAGACTTGGTCGACACCGCATTGATAAATCCGGCGCACCAGCTCGGTCGGCAATGGCTCGCCGGCGAGATTGACCGTGCGCACCGACTCGGGCAAGCCGCCCGTGGCGAGCAACTCGCTCATCGCCGACGGCACGGTATTGATCAATGTAATCTCGCCCACCGGCGCGCACATCGCGCAGCGCCAACGCATCTTCGACAAGAATGATTTTTCCGCCCCAACTCAATGGCACAAAGATTTCGAAGACCGACAGATCGAAACAAATCGACGTCGAGGCCAACACACCGGCGAGTTCCCGATGCGAAAACACGCTTCCGGCCCAGCAGAGCAACGCGACCGCGTTGCGATGCTCGATGGCGACGCCCTTCGGCGCGCCGGTCGATCCGGAAGTGTAGATCACATAGGCTAGGTTGTCCGAACGCGCCGCGCGTGGGCGCTTTCGGGGTCTCCGAATACTCATCGTTTGCCAATCGTCATCCAAGCAAACGATTCGCATGCGCCGATCGGAAAACTGATAACGATTGGCCGACGCTCGATCTCGAACCAGCAAAACTTCGATCTCCGCGTCAGCGAGCATGAAGGCGATGCGCTCGCGCGGGTACTTGGGATCCAGCGGCACGTACGCGCCGCCGGCCTTCAAGATGCCTAGCAGGCCGACGATCATCTCCAGCGAGCGCTCGACACAGACGCCGACCAATGATTCCGCGCCGACACCGAGACTTTGTAAATGACGCGCCAATCGATCGGCCCGGCCGTTCAATTCTCCGGTACGTCCAATGCTCGCCGGCAAATTCCACGGCTACGGCGTTGGGAGTTTTCCTGGCCTGCGCTTCGAACAATTCGTGCATACAACGGTGCTTCGGATAATCCGCCGCGCCGTCATTCCAGTCGACGAGTATTTGTTTGCGCTCGGCCTTGGCGAGCAACGGCAATGCGCCAATCGGACGGTCCGGATCGCTGGTGATGCCGCCAAGCAAAGTTAGAAAATGGCCCGCCATGCGCATTATCGTCGAGCGATCGAAAAGATCGCTGCTGTATTCCATAAAACCGCTAAGACCTCGATTGCGCTCGGTCAGCGTGAGCGTCAGATCGAATTTCGCAGTTGCCGCTTCGATTTCCACCGGCGCGCTCTTAATCCCCGGCAGATCGAGATCGGCCGCTAAATCTCCCTGGTACGCGAACATCACCTGAAACAATGGGTTGCGGCTCAAATCGCGCTCCCGCGCCAATTCTTCCACCAGCTTGTCGAAGGGCAAATCTTGATGCGCCAAGGCGCCGCGACAGTTCTCGCGGGTGCGGCGAAGCAGGTCGCGAAATGTCAGCTCGCCCGAGAGTTCCGTGCGCAGTACCAGAGTATTGACGAAGAAACCGATCAGGTTTTGGCTCTCGGCCGAGGCACGGCGGGCGACCGGAAAACCGACGGAGATATCCTCCTGATCCGAGTAACGCCATAACAAGACGTTGAAGGCCGCCATCAGGGTCATGAAAAGCGTTGCGCCTTCCTGAGCGCCGAGCGTTCTGAGAGCGCGAACGCGCGTCGTGGGCAGCCTCAACGGAAGCCGTGCGCCGTGAAAAGTTTGCCGCGCCGGACGCGGCCGATCGGTCGGCAGAGCGATGCCCGGCAGGCTATCGCGCAGCCGCTCGCGCCAGTAGGCGAGCTGCTGCTCCAGCAACTTGCTCTGAAATAGCTCTCTTTGCCGAAGCGCATAGTCTCGATATTGGATCGGCAGCTCGCCAAGCGCCGCGGTTCGGCGGCCGACATAGGACCGATAAAAAATTCCCAGCTCGCGACAGAAAAGCCGCATGGACCAACCGTCGCAGACCAGCTGGTGCAGAACCAAAAGCAGCACGTGGTCGTTATGGCCGAGCTTGAACAAGCGCGCACGCAACAGCGGCGCCGCGGACAAGTCAAAGGCAGTGTTGGCTTCCTCGGCTAGAGTCCGTTCCAGCTGCGTTCGCCGCGCCGGTCCCGATAGCTTGCAAAGATCGATTACGGGGACGGTCGAGCGATATTCTTGCGTAGCGCCTCTTGGACCGGCCCGTCTTCGCCGCTGCGAAAGCTCGAGCGCAAAATTTCATGGCGTTGAACGATGGCGTCGAGGCTTTTGACAAGCGCGCCGGCGTCCAGGCGGCCGCGCAGCCGCATGGCGCGGGAAATATTATAGACGGAAGCGCCGGGATCGAGTTGATCGAGAAACCACAACCGTTCTTGCGCGAACGAGAGCGGCGCGGTTGCTAACGGCGCGCGCAGCGCCAGATCTTCGCGCGCCGGCAATTCGATTCCTTCGCGCCGCAATAATTTTGCCAGCAAGGCGCGCTTTGCCGCATCGACGCCCGACTCGGACTTGACCTCACGACTCGTGGCCATGCGGTCCTTCATCCATCTTTGCAATCCTTGACCGCATCGAGAATTTCCGCGTCGGACATGGCGTCGATACGCAATAGGATCGTCGCGATCTTTTCCGCCTGTCCCGGCTCGGCCTCGTGCTCGGTCAGCCATTCCGCCAAGCGCGCGACGGTCGGAGGTTTGAAACAGTCCGGCGAGTGGCGTTGCAAGCGGAAAAACATCATTGACCCGCGCGGCAATCTGAGCGCCGAGCAAAGAATCGCCGCCGAGCTCGGTGAAATCGTCGTGAATGCCGACGCTGTCGATCTTCAACGCCTCGCGCCAAAAACTCAGCAAGACTTCTTCAACCGCGTTGCGCGACTGCCACCAACGGCTCGTCCGATGCTACGACCAACGATTTGCGGCGCAGGCAGCGCCCGTCGATCGATTTTCCCGGCGGAATTCACCGGCAAACTTTGGAGCAAAACGAATGCCCCGGGGATCATATAAGAAGGCAATCGAAGGCTAAGTTCGGCGCGTAGTTGCTTGACGGTCAGCGCAACCGTTTCTTTAGGAACCACATAGGCGATCAAACGAGTGCGGTTAGCTTCATCCCGCCGTTGGACAACAGCCGCTTGCTTCACCGCGGCAATTTCATGCAAGGCCGTCTCCACCGCCGTAAGCTCGATGCGATGGCCCCGGATCTTTGCTTGAAAATCTTTGCGGCCGACATGGACGAGACAGCCGTCGGGCAATCGGTAGCCGAGATCACCGGTAAGATAGGTTCGAACGCTCGGGTCTCTAGGATCGGCAAGAAACTTCGCGCGCGTCAGCTCGGGCTGGCGCCAGTATCCCAACGCGAGATAGGGGCTGCGAATTGCGATTTCGCCGCTCTCGCCCGAGATCAGCTCATTGCCGTCATCGTCCAAGATGAGAATCTCGCTGCCGGCGAGCGGGTATCCCACGGGCACCCGCTCCCCGGCTATTTCGGTTTGCTTGCCGATAAAGAAATAGGAGACCGCTTGCGTCTCGCTGATGCTATAGCGGCTGACGAATAAACAGTGGTCGGAAAAATATTCCTTGTATAAATCGACGTCGGCCTTGAAGATCGGTTCGCCGCCGATGTGAACCAGGCGGATTTTGGAAAAATCCTGGGCGCCCGCCGCGCCCTGGACGGCCTGGCGAAAAATTGTCGCCACGCAGCTAAAAACCGTGATCTCCTCAGCACTGAGCCAACTGGCGAGCGAAGCCAGCCCGCTTTCATGAATATCGAGCGTGACCAGGGTCGCGCCGTTGAGCAGCGCCAAATACATGTCCCGCGCCGCGCCGACGTTGTTCGAGCGCAACAGACTGACCCGGTCATCGGCGGCGATCTGCAGCACGTTGGTCTTGGTCCGAATGCCGAACAGCTCGCTGCGGTGATTCCAAACGACGCCTTTCGGTTCGCCGGTCGAGCCCGAAGTGAAATTGATATAGGCGATCGAATCCGGCGATCCGGGCATATTGAGATCATCCGATGAAAAGTTCCGATCAATGGTGTCGATGTTCAGAATCTTCTTTGGATCTCCGGCGATCTTTAACGCTACCGGGAAACTTCTCTCGTCGGTGAGCATCAGCGGGCTATCCAGGCTCGCCCAAATTTGCCGCGCTTTCAGTTCCGGCAGCTGTGCGTCCACGGGCGCATACGCTCGACCGGTTTTCAGCACGGCGAGCCCGGCGACGACGGTCGGCGCACCGCTGCGAAACAGCAACGCCACCGGCGCGGTTTGCGCGCCCGCGCGCGCAATCACCGCGCGGGCGATGCGGTTAGCCGCGCGATTGAGCGCGTCGTAGGTCAGCGTTCGATCCGCACTCTTGAGGGCGAGACGATTGGGATATCGACGGGCTTGTTGTTCGAAGCGCGCGGCGATGGTCTGCTCAACGTCCTGCGCCTGAAACTCTACGAATGGGCAATTGGGGTGCATGACTCACACGCCTTGTCGACGCGTTACCACCGGCAACGCACGCGCCGGCCGCCGATTTCACGGTCGAATTGACCGATCACGACGGAAAGCTTTTTAACGCGCTCGCGGCCCGGCTTTGCCATAGGGTCATGTCCATGGCGCGAAATTGTTCGGCTGCCGCGGTTAGCTCCGCTTGCGCGCGCTCCTTGGAGCCAAGCGCGCCGTAGAGCGAACCGAGACCCAGCTGGCAGTGCGCGCCCAACGGCTTCATGCCCAACTCGCCGCACAGCGCGGACGCCGCCCGATAGTGCTCTTCCGCGCGCGCCGGATCGCGCCGGTCTTCCTGCATGGCGATATCGCCGAGCAGCTTGCGCGCCCAGGCTTCGTGGCCCCGCTCCTTATGTTGGCGCGACAGCGCGACCGCGCGGTCGGCAAGCCTGAGGGCGTCTTCGCTGCGGCCGGAAAACAAGTAGCCTTCCGCCAGCCAGGTTGTGCTCAAAGCGAGGAAAGCCACCCGTCCGGCGGACGCCGATTCGTCAACGCCTTGTTCCAAATACGGCAGCGCCTCTTCGATGCGACCGGCGTGGGCATAGGCGCAACCCAGGCGCGAAGCGACGAACGGCGCGTAGACCGGAATATTCGCCGAGTGACAGATGCCCAGGCTTCGTTCAAGAATCTGAATCGCTCGCTCGAATTCGCCTTTGAGCAAATACAGCACCCCGAGGCTGCAAACCATGTGAATGAGGCTGGTGGCGTGATTGGCCTCTTCTCCCAAATGAAGGCCTGCTTCACCGAATTCCGCGCCTTCGCTGAAGCGGCCCGTCGCCGCCAGACACTGCACCAGATGACTGCGGCATATGACCGAAAGCACCGCTGCCGTGCCGAAGCGTTCGAAGCGGAGATCGCCATCGACATTTTTGATGCCGCGCTGCAAGGCTTCAATGGCTTGAGCATACTGGCCGGTCTTATTGTAGGCGGCGCCCAGATAATAATAAGCCACGGTGCTCGACGCCCGGTCCGATTGCACCGCGGTCAAGCCGAGGGCGCGCTGGCCAATTTGAATGGCGCGCTCGGGATCGCCGGCCAGTCCGTAATAGCTGTTGAGAAAGTTCAACACTCGGGCGGTGCGTTGCTCATCGCCGAGCTGTTCTGCCAATTTTTCGGCGATCTGTAAGTGTTCGCCCACCCGCGTCAAATCGCCGAGCAGGAACAGCGCATTGCGCGCTTCGAGATGAAGATCGATTTGCCCCGCAAGTTTGGCGCGCGCATCCGGCAAATGGTCAAGGGCGACCAGCGCCCGTTCGTAATCCGCCACGGCTTCCAGGAATGCCGAGCGCGACATCGCCTTGGTCCCGGCATCTTGCAAGTAGCGCGCGGCCTTTTGCCACAACTCGGCGTGAAAGGCATGATGGGCAAGCGCTTCGATGTGTTCCGTAAGATCATCACCCGCCAGGTCCTCGAGCGCCGTCACCACGCTCCCGTGCAGTGCGCTTTTGCGCTCGCGCAAGAGCGCGCCGTAGATCACCTCGTTGGTCAGCGCATGCTTAAAGCTATATTCCAGATCGGGATACCAATTGCTTTCATAGAGAAACTCCGACGCCTGGAGATCATCCAAATATTGGTGCAGTTCGCTCTCCGGCAATCCGGTGACCGATCGCAACAAACGCATGGCCACGACCACGCCGATGACGGAGGCAGTCTGCAACAACTGTTTTTCCACTTGGGGCAACCGATCGACGCGGTCCGCCAGCACCGTCCGAACCGTGCTGGGCAAACGAAGTCCGTCGATTCTAAGTCCCGGCCGATAGGCTCCCTTGGCGCCGACGACGACCTTCGCTTCGGCCAGCGAGCGGACGATCTCCTCGACGAAGAAGGGATTACCCTCGGTGCGTTTGATCAGCAGGTCTTTGAGCGGCGCCATTTCCTCATGGTTGCCCAACAGCGACTCCAGCAATTCCGTCGCTCCCGCCGCCGGCAACGGGTCGATGCGCAGCCTGGTGTAATAATTCTTGGTGCCCCACGTGTGGGTATATCCGGGCCGGTAGCTGACCAGTAGAAAAATCGGCGCCTGCGGCAGACTCTCCACGAGAATATCGAGAAATGCCTGGGTCTCGCTGTCGATCCAATGTAAGTCTTCGAAGACGACCAACAGCGGATGCTCGCGACTCTCGCGCTTAAACAGGCGATCGAGGGCATGAAACGTCTCGGCTCGTCTTTCTTGCGGGTCCACGTTTTTGAATTTCGCCAGGGCTGCGCCGACGTCGGCGCGCTGGTCGATGCGCTGGTCGGCGGCGCCGTCTCTTTCCAGTTGCGGCATGGCGTTCAGGAGGGTCAATATCGGCGGCACCGTGTCACAGAGCGATTCATCTAATCGGAGAATGCCGTTCAGGACTTTGGTCTGGATCGCTTCTATTTCGTCGCCTTTGACGATGGAAAAATAATTGCGCAAGAGTTCAATGATCGGGAAAAACGGCGTCGCTTTACCGTACGACGCGGAGAAGGCTTCGAGCACACGCCAGTGAGACGGCAAATGGTGCTGAATGAATTCACGCACGAGCCGCGACTTGCCCATCCCCGCTTCGCCGACCATCGCAAACACACGCCCGCCGCCATTGGCCGATTCGGTGAATTGATGAAATGCTTCGAGCTCGGCCTGGCGGCCGACAAAGGGGGAAAGGCCGCGGCTGGCCGCGGCCTGCAAGCGGTTCTTCGCCGACGTAATCCCGACCAGCTCGAAAACTTCGATCGCATCGGAAAAGCCTTTGATCGGAAGCGGACCGAGCGGATTGACCTCGACGAATCCTTCGACCTCGCGCAACGTATGCGCAGTCATCCGAATGGTGCCCGCGGGAGCCAGTTCCTCCATGCGCGCGGCCAAGTGCGTCGTATGGCCGAGAGCGGCGTAGTCGATATTAAGGTCGTTGGTGATCGAACGCACGACCACTTCGCCGGAATTGATACCGACACCGATTTCGAGAGCGCCCGGATCGCCGCCACCGAGCCTTTCGGCATAACGGCGCATCTCGTCTTGCATCGCCAATGCGGCGTAACAGGCGCGCACGGCGTGATCCTCATGGGCAAGCGGCGCGCCGAACAGCGCCATGATTCCATCGCCCAGCACTTGATTCACCGTGCCCTCATAACGGTGCACGGCATCCATCATGATGTGTAAAATTGGATCGAAACGGCGCCGCACTTCTTCCGGATCGAGCTTCTCGATCACGCTGGTCGAACCGCGGATATCCGCGAACAACACCGTGACTTGCTTACGCTCGCCTTCGATAAAGCGCCGTGAAGCGAGAATTTTTTCCGCAAGGTGCTTGGGCACATGCGCGCTAGCGGTTGGCGGCGGATCGGTTTTGGCGGGCGGCGCGCTCACCGGCGCGCCTAAGCGATGGCCGCATTTTTTGCAAAATTTTGCGCTGGCGCGGTTTGGCTCGCGGCACTGACCGCAAACCGAATTCAACGCAGCGCCGCACTCGTCGCAAAAAGCCGCGTCATTGCTGTTTTCAACGTGGCAATGGGAGCAAATCATAGAACCCACGTGAGAATTTCTGTCGTCTCATCACGTCCCGTCACGGACATCACAGACTGGACTAACGATAATATCGCGCGCTATTTGAAAGCAAGCAAACCGATGGACTGCAACTCATCTTGGTCGGCCAGTACGTTTTCAGCACCAATCGGGGCGAGACGGACCTATTGCCTTGATGATTTCACATCGTCAATTTTCGGTACAACTGCGGCAGCCGTTGCGGCAGCAAGCTCACGTCCGCCAGCACTTCGTAACTGAAATCGTCCATCATGGTTCTCAGGTAATCGTTGCCTTCCTTATCGACCGTCAGGCAAAAGGGTTGAATCCCTTCGCGCCGCGCTTCGAGGAGCGCCATGCGCGTATCTTGCACGGCATAGGCTTTTTCCGTGCCGTCTTGGGAATAGCCGCGGTCTTGCGGCCGTCCATCGCTGATCAAGAAAAGAAATTTTGACCGCGTCTGCTCGCCGCGAAGTTTTGACGCAGTATGGCGAATCGCCGGGCCCATGCGCGTCGCGTGCAGCGGCCCGACCCGCCCGAAGCGTTTGGCGATATCGAGACTGAAATCCTCTTCGATATCCTTGATTACGTAAAACTCCACATTGTCCCGGCCATGGCCGGAAAAGCCATAGACGCCGTAGCGGTCGCCGATGGACTCCAAGGCGTCCATCATCAGCACGATCGCTTCTTTTTCGACGTCGATAATGCGCCGTTGCGCGCGCTCGACCGCTGACGCGCCGGAATCCAATGCTGCGGGAACCGACGACATCACGGTTTTGATCGCTTCCCCCGTCGAGCCGCTCATGTCGAGTAAAAACGCCACGGCCACATCGCGGTCGATTTTATGCTGGCGCCAGAAGATCTTTTCCGAAGGACTGATGCCGATGCGCAGATCGGTCATCGCTTCGATGGCCGCGTCGAGGTCGTGATCGGCGCCGTCGGGCAAGCGTTTTTCTTTGTGATAGAGCTCTGGGACCACCTGCTCGAACTCACGGCGAATCCGTTCCAATAATCCGGCATGATTCAGCAAAGTCCGGCGGTAGAAATTCAAGTCGCCGATCGGCATGACTTTCTCGTAAACCTTGCACCAGCGGCTGCGGTAACGGTTCGCGAACGCATCCCACTCGTCGTAAATGAAACTATTCGGCTGGGTGGCCGTGAGCGGTCCCGTGTCGTCGTCTGCTTGTTGCGACGGCCGGCGCTGGACACTCTGCATGCGCGGGTCGCGGCGCTCCAATTCACGCATCAAATTCTGCACCATCTGTGCGGTCTGCGGATCTTGCGCGTCCCCTTCCTCGTCCGAGTCCCGCGGCTTGGGCGTGCGCTGGCTGCGCAATAGATCAGCCAGCTCCTCGGCCGTCAAAGACTTGCGCTGCTCGCGCGAGTTAGCGCGTGTTTCGGTCAACAGTTGAGCCAACTCCGGCCGAAACTCACCGCGATAGTCGACGCCCGGCGGCGACAGATACTCCCGCTCTCTGCCCACGAGCGACGGAAGAGTTCTGTTGTGGGCTAACCCGTCGTCGTCAACCCAACGATTGGAACGACTGGAACTATTGAAACGGTTGGAACTGCCGCGACCCTTTGAACGATTTGAACTTCTCCCGTCTGTTTTTAGAATGACAAACTCATTTTCATCGAGATAGTCGTTCTTCAGCTTCGCCAAACGCGCGTAAATCCGCAGCGCCGCTTCCGCGCTATCTTCCACCGTCGCGCCACGCTCGCCGAGCAACTGCACCATCGCGCGAAGGTCTTCGCCAAGTCCCGAGTGCTTTTTTGGCAGCGGAATCTTTCTCTGCCCCAAGCTGAGGCGAACGACAAACTCGAGCAGCGCTTCCCGTGCCGGCAGTAAAGTTATTTCCGGACGTAGCTTTAAAGTCCGCCGGCGCATTTGCCGGTAGGCCGGCACCATGCCGCGGTACTCCTGCATGACGCGCGCTTCCACGCGCGCGCTTTCAAGAATCCCAAACACGTCCAAACGCCAGACGCTTATTCGGAAATAGTTTAAAAAACCGCGTCAGCTCGGTCACGGCCGGATCTTCATGGTGGCCTTCATGGCCATGATCGTGGTCGTGATACTCCGGCGCCGTCGACAGCTTGAGGCGCAGGTCGGTGAAGCACGTCGCCGGGCGGTCGAACGCAAACTCGAAACTGCCGAACTCAATATGGCCCGCTTGCTGGGTGAGCATGACTTTCAGAAAATCGAAGTTCTCGGCTTGCCGCTCGAACCGCTCAATGCTGGCGGGAATAAAGATCGCCGCGCCATCGCTGGTCGCCACGTCGCTCTTCGACCAGCCGATGTTTTTCTCGACCAACTGTTTGAGATCCTGCAGATCCACGTTCCGCTCGGTCAGCGCATGGCAATAAAGCCGCAACATCTCACGGATCGGTGCAAGCTCAACGGCGGGCGAATCGGGTGAAGACATGGGATGACTGGGAGTGGGACGCTTTTAACCTTCCCCTCTTTCATCCTCCCCCGCACACGCGGGGGAGGAAAGAGGTGGGGGCTTGAACGGAGCGCAGCGGTTGAACGGTTTGAACTTTTTGAACCTGCATGATGGTGATGCGCCCTTTGTGGTTAAAAACTCTCACGGAAAGATTGCCGCGACGACTTCTTCCAGGCTGCGCTGCACCTGCGCGTCGTCGGTGATGCCCCAGGTGACCGCAACGTGACAGGCGCGCCGCGGCGCGATGCCTTCCTTGATCAACCGTCCCGCGTAAATCAGCACGCGCGTGCTGGCCCCCTCTTTAAGCCCGTGTTCGCGCAGATTGCGCACCTTGTGGCCGAGCTTGGCGAGTTGCAGGGCCGTTTCGTCATCGATGCCGGATTCGTGGGCGATGATTCTCGCTTCTCGCTGCGGCTCGGGGAATTGGAATTCCAGCGCGACAAATCGCTGGCGCGTGCTGTGCTTGAGATCTTTCAAAACGTTTTGGTAGCCGGGATTGTAAGACACCACGAGCAAAAAACTATCGGCCGCTTCGACGACTTCGCCGAGCTTGTCGATCGTCAACAGCCGGCGGTGATCGGTCAGGGGATGGATGATTACCGTCGTGTCTTTGCGCGCTTCGACGATCTCGTCGAGATAGCAAATACCGCCGACTTTCACCGCGCGGGTGAGCGGCCCGTCGATCCAGCGCGTGCCGGCGGCGTCAAGCAGATAACGCCCGACCAAATCGCTGGCCGTGAGATCCTCGTGGCAAGCGACGGTGACCAGCGGCACAGCACGGCCGTTGGTTCCATTCGCACCGCCATTGACGCCGTCCTTGACCACCGTAAGCGGCTGACCGAGACGCCAGGCCATGTATTCGACGAAGCGGGTCTTGCCGGTCCCGTCGGGCCCTTTAATAAAACCGGCACATGCTGGCGGTATGCCGCTTCGAAGATCTCAACTTCGTCGGAGGCCGGTACATAAAACGGCTCTTCTTCGATGACGAATTCTTCAATTCGATACTGTTCGCTGCTCGAGTTGGACATAGGTAACCTTGATGCTCGCTAAAAATTAAGCCGTCGAAGTGCAAAGCATGCTGAATTCTTGCCCAAGTTTCAACCAGCGCCCTGGAGTGTAGGCAGCGAGCCAATATTGACAGGTTCTTCTGAGTGGCGATAAAGTGGCGATTGATAGGCATTTACAAATCATACGAGCAGCACAGGAGATCCTTAATGAGCGACTTACACGCCGTACCTGAAACGCCCGAGGTGCAAGCCTTACATCGCGCGTCTTGCCGAATACTCTCTTGGCGGACATTGGCAACCGCGCGAGAAAAATCCCGAACTGGTCCCGCATCTCTGGCCGTGGTCGGTGATCTATTCCTGCCTGATGGAATCCGGCGAGGTCATCAAGCTGGGCGGCATCGACGACGCGGCCAAACGGCGCACCGTGCAGCTCGTCAATCCCTCACTGACCAATAAGAAGGCCACATCGCGCACGCTGCAGATGTCGATTCAATTGGTCAAACCCGGCGAACGCGCCGAGTGCCACCGCCATACGGCGGCGGCGCTGCGCTTTATCGTCGAAGGCGACGGCACCGGCTACACCAACGTCGAAGGCGAAGCAGATGTTGATGGAGCCCGGCGATCTCGTGCTGACGCCGAACTGGACTTGGCACGATCATTTCAATGCCGGGAAAAATAACTTGGTCTGGCTCGACGTCCTCGACGCCCATCTCACCACGCCATCTCGACGCCGGCTTTCATGAAAATTACGCCGAAGGTCCGGCGCAACCGATCATCAAGCGCGACGGCTACTGCAAGCAGCAATACGGCGCGATCCGCCCGCGCATGACCACACGTGAGCAACGCCGCGCTACCCTATAACTACAAATGGCGCGACACCTTGCAGGCGTTAAACGACGTCGCCGCCGCGGGCGAGCGCGATCCCCATGACGGCGTGTTGCTGGAATACGCTCACCCGATCACCGGCGGACCGACCATGCCGACCATCGGCTGCTGGGTGCAAATGATCCCTCCGGGCGAAAGCACCAAAGCCGCACCGCCACACCAGCAGCACTATTTATCACGTCGTCCAAGGCGAGGGCTCGGCGGTCGGTCGGACCGAAAAAAGGCGCGGGAAAAGAACTCGCATGGAACGCGCACGATTGTTTCTTCGTGCCGTCGTGGAACTGGCATCACTTTGAGAACAAGTCGAAGAAAGATCCGGCGATCATATTTTCCGTGACCGACCGGCCGGTGCTGGAAAGCCTGAGCTTGTTTCGGGAAGAAGCCGCGTAGAGCGAATGGAGTGTTGCGAATGGTGCAATACTCTGGCAGTGCCCGATGAGAGCCTTGCTTACTCCGGAGCGCAGGCTTTCTAGCCCGCGATGAGGCGGACAGGAATGTCCGCCCTCCTCTTTGACAGATCGACCGTGCGCCTTCCGTCCTTATACCTTCATCCCTTCTTAGTTCCCATCTTCCCCAGCAACTCGCCCCATTTGGCCTGAAGTTTCTTGCGATCTTCGGCGTTGAACACGTTGGTCTTGGCAAATTGATCGCGCCAGGCGAAGGGCTTGCACGCGTTGATCAGCATGCGCCCGACGGTCAAGTCGCCCGCCGCGCGGCGCGCCGGCGAAACGCGCGGATCGAGATCCGCGGTCCAAGCATCGCGCACCACATCGACGGCCGTCGTCGGATCGACCCGCGTGCACATGGCCCACAGGACTTCTTCTTGATTGGTCGGATCGATATCCTCGTCGACGGTGACGTAATAAGTCTTCATATCGCCGTGGCGAAAACCCGCGGCCGTGATCAACGCCTGCTTGGCGTGGCCGGCATAGCGCTGGCTTGAGCGACACCACGGTCAGCAAACCATTGTAAAAGCCCCACACGCCCGCGACATCGGTGATGCCGGAGCGCTCGAGATGCTCCCACAGATGCACGTAGTTGGTGAAGTTGCTCCAGTTGATCGGACGAAGCGGCGGCGCGCCGGCGATGATCGGATTGTCGCGATAGTAGATGCGCTGAATGCGCACCACCGCTTCCGGCCCTTGGTGCGTGTAATAGCCGGGCCATTCGCCGAACGGTCCTTCGATCGCCGTCTCTTCGCTCTCCGGCGGAATCACGCCTTCGACGACGATCTCCGCCTGCGCAGGCACCGGCAATTTCGTCAGCGGCAACTCGACGACATCCACCGGACTGCCGCGATAGGCGCCCGCCAATTCGTATTCCGAAGTCCCGAACGGCGGCGACATGGACGCCGTCATCCAGGTCACCGGCTCGCAGCCGAACACGACCGCCACCGGCGCCGCTTTTCCTTGCTGCCAATATTTTTGCGCGAGAATGCGCCCATGCTTCTGCGGATTGATCCAAAGACTGATGCGATCGCGGCGCTGGATCATCGCGCGGTAACAACCCATGTTGACCCAACCCTGCTCGGGGTCGCGCACGATAACCATGTCCTGCGTGCCGATGTAGCGCCCGCCGTCGCCGGGATGCCAGCGCGGCGCGGGAAAACTTTCGATGTTGACGTCGTCGCCTTGCTGCATGTTCGCCAGCACCGGTCCGTCTTTCACAACTTTGGCCGAAATCGGCACGGAGCCGGCGCGCTTGTCGCGCCACCGGCGCAGCAACTCCAGTGGATGAATGTCGATGGGCAAATCCATCGCCAGCGCGAAACGGCGGAGGGTGCGGTTCGCATTCGCGCAGACGCGGTATCCCGCCGGATAACCGGCGAATTTATCGAACACCAGCATCGGCCCGCCGCGTTCCGCCGTCAGCTCAGTGAGGCCGCCGACGTCGAGCTCCAAATCGGCGCCTTCGACGTACTGCACTTCGCCGACGGCTTCCGCGGCTTTGATAAAATCGCCTAATGATTCGAATGGCATGAATTAAACCTTCCAACAGAAGCTGCCAAGAATCAGTCGCTGCGCAACATTCAATTCTTATTTTTCGACTAAACTGCTATGTGGATGTCAAGTCAGGAGACACCGACCTCTGATCTCTAAACCCTGACCAAGAGAGACTGCGCTAACGTGCATGCCGCTCCCTTCGGCGCCCTCTCTCGCCCTCTCTTTAGCCCGTCAGGAGTCCTTACCTTTTACTCCTGTTCTCCCAGTCGTCGAGCGTTCCCTGAGGCGAGTCTCCTCTAGGGTGAGGAGCCTCTAACTTTCTCTGACTACTTACGTCGTTGTTCCTCGCCACCGGCCGCCACCGGTTTCGCGCCCGCCGGCGCTCTGGGCTCTGGCGTGCCGCCCGGCGCTCTCGGGCTCAGCGCGTCGGTCGCGCCGGCGCGCTTCTCGGCGTCCTACCCGCTGGGGTGCCGTCGTCTCTCTCCGTGTCTCGTGGCAATCCCAGCCCTGCCGGCCAGTTTGCTCTCTCCGTGCCGTCCGGCCGGTGCTGCCCCCGCCCCCGTCGCTCGCCCTCCGGCGTCGGTCTTCCCTCGCCGCGTCTCTCGGTGTTTGGCTGCTTTTCCAGCTCCCGTCTCCGGCGTCGGCTGCCTCCTCGAACACAGAAGCGTCTAACTTAGCCCTTACAGCCAAAGCCATCCTCAGCCGCCGGCCGAGCTCCCTCGGCCAGCGGGCGGCTCGCCTTCGCTCACAAGGGTCTCGCAAGGTGAGGGTCGAGCTCACGTGACTCGCGCTCTTCGTCCCCACCACTCTACAGCCCTCGCTACGGCCGTTCCACTCGCGCCTCCCGCCCCCTCCCCCACGCGCCCACCCGCCTCGCCCCGTCCACGGCCCGCTTCGCCCCCACACGTCTCTCACTCAGCCCGCACACGGTTCACACTACACAACTGTCGGCCCCACCATCACCCCCCGCTCAGAATGACATCCGTTTCGGCATAGTGGCTGCTACAACCAGAGTCTGTCATGCTGAACGAAGTGAACATCTCGACCAAAATTTGCTACCGACCGTGCAGCGCCCGTAAACTTTCTCCGCCGTGATCGGCAGATCTTTGATCCTCACACCCACCGCGTCTTCGATCGCATTGGCGATCGCCGGCGCCGCCGGGCTGATCGGGTTTTCGCCGATGCCTTTGACTTTGTACGGACCGACGCCTTCGCCGCTGGCAACGATTACGGTCTTGAGCGCCGGGATATCTTTGACGGTGGGAATTTTATACTCGCCGAAGTTGGCCACCTCGACGCGCCCGTCCTGCACCGGAAGATATTCGATCAACCCGTAACCGATCCCCTGAACGACGCCGCCGTCGATCTGTCCTTGATGACCCACGGGATTCATGATCACGCCGGTGTCGTGCGCCGTCGTGAGCTCGACGCAAGGTGACTTCGCCGGTTTCCGGATCAACCGCGACTTCCGCGACCTGAGCGGCAAACGCGGTCACCGGAGAATGATCGTCGTCCTTATTGACCGACTCTCCCGTGATCGAGCGGCCGGCTCGCGCCAGCAGCTCGCCCCAAGGTTGCTGCTTCTTGGTCTTCTTGTTGACGATTTTTTTGCCGGCTGAGCATGGTGTCGCTCTTCGGCCAACCGAGCATCGTCTCCGCAAGCCCTAGCAATTCTTCTTTGGCCGCGCGCGCGGCTTGGAACGCCGCGCCGCTGGCGACGCGGGTGCCGCGGCTGCCGCCGAGCCCGGTATCGGAAGAAACGCCGGCAGTCGGTGTCGAGAGTTCTAATTTCAATCTCGTCGGGATCGCAGCCAAGCTCTTCGGCAACAGTCTGCCTGAGCGTCGTGTAAGTGCCGGTGCCTTGTTCGAAAAAAGACGTATGAATCACGATCGCGCCGTCGGGCCTGAGCTCGACCTTCAGTGAAGTAGTACCGCCGCCGGGCCCGCGATAACCCATCGCGACGCCGCGGCCGATGTATTTTCCTTTCGCTGTCGAATACCCCGCCGCTTTCGCCGCGGCCTTAAGCGTCTCCTTGGCTTTGATCGCTTGATAGTGACCGCCGGTCAAGCGTGATGTCGCCCTCTTCCATGAGATTCTTCATGCGGAACTCGTAGGGGTCCATGCCGACTTTGCGCGCGACGCAGTCCATGTGCGATTCCGCGGCGAAGAACCCTTGCGGCTCGCCGGGCGCGCGCATCTGCCCGCCGGGAAGATTGTTCGTGTAGACGCGTGAGACCGCGATGCGCGCGTGCTCGGCGCGGTAGCAGCCGCCCGCATGAGCGATACCGCCGACGACGGCGCCCGGTCTGAATCCGCCGTAGGCGCCGGCGTCGAGATAGGCATCCATTTGATGAGCGACGATCGTGCCGTCGCGCTTGACGCCGGTCTTCAATTTCATGATCGCCGCATGCCTCGGCGCGCCGGCAAAAAATTCTTCGCGGTATTCCATGACCATCTTGACCGGCCGCCCGCTGCGCACGCGCGAGCAAATAACAGATCGGCTCGTCGATGGGCGCGCCTTTGCCGCCGAAGTCGCCGCCGATGGCCACCGGATTGACGCGGATTTTTTCCTTGGGAATGCCGAAGGCCTGCGACATGCTTTCTTTCAAGCCGTGCGGCACTTTGTTGGGCGACCACATCTGCACCCGATCCTGATCGTCGATCCACACCAGACAACAGTGCGGTTCGAGAAAAGACTGATGCACGCGGGGAACGGTAAAAGTATTTTCGACGACCAAATCGGCTTGCGCGAATCCGGCTTCGCACGTCGCCGCGCGTGAACACGTCGTGAACGAAACGATTGGTCGGATGATCCAGCGGCTTCGGCAAGTCCTTTATAACTGGCCACGTCGGGATGAATCGAGCGGCGCGCCTTCCTGCAGCGCCGACTCCGGATCGAAGACCGCAGGCAGTTCTTCGTAATCGACTTCAATGAGGTCCAAGGCATTTTCGGCTTGCTCGAGCGTCTCCGCCGCCACCGCCGCGACGCGCTCACCCATGAAACGAACGCGATCTTGGGCGAGAACGGAAATATCGCGGTAACGCCGCCCGTAAAGAATCCCGCGCACGTCGTTTCCGGTGAGCACCGCGCGCACGCCCGGCGCTTTTTCCGCGCGCGAGATGTCTATGCGCTTGATGCGCGCGTGCGAATACGGACTGCGCAAGCGTCTTCGCCCAAAGCGTGCCGGGCAAAAACACGTCCGAAGTGTAGCGCGCTTCGCCGGTAACTTTTCCGGTGTTATCGGTGCGCGGCGTCGAGTGGCCAATAATTTTGTAGCTCATGATAACCTCCCTTGGAGTGATGGAGTGTTGGAGTACTGGAGTATTGGTTTATTCCGGAACCCATCACTCCAGTACTCCATCACTCCAATCTCCGATTACAGATATCCTTTCTCTTTATAATACTTCGCCGCGCCCGGATGGAGCGGCACTTGGAGCGGGCATTTTTCCGTGCCGCGGCACAGATCTCTCATGTCGAACGGCCGATCGTCGTCGACCGGAATCACTTTCTGTCTTTTCGTCGATGGTTTCGATCGCTGCATAGGCGACCTTGTTCGGCAGCCAGCTGTGCGTCACCAGTGCCCAGCCGCTGTAGTCGATGGTCAGCGCGTCTTCTTTGAGCTGCCGATAGCGGCTTTTTCGGCAGCACCGTTCGGGTAGTAACCCATCTGCTCGAGCTTTTTCACGATCGCCGGTTCGATCGGAATGATTTCATAGCCGTTGTCCAGCGCCTGGTCCAACCAACCGCCGACGTGCTGACGCCTTCGTCGAAAACCGCATTGATCGAACGCTTGGCGATCGCCTTCAGCCGCTCCGGCGAAAATGGCCGGCCGCACTCCTGGACCTTGCCGCCCCAACTTTTGATTTTGTCGAACGATAGGCCGTAGAAAGAAAGAATCGTCGAGATCGTGTAATAGGTCCGTTGTTGACGCCGGAAAAACGCGTCGATACATGGAGCGGAATCTTTCGCCGGGCGATATCGTGCAACGATTTCACGCCGAGATCTTTGTAGACGACCAGCGCGATGCGGTCCCAGGACGGAAAGCAGCCGAGCACCCGCAGCGGCATTTTCTGTTTGTAATAACCTTTGCCGCGATAAGCGATCGCCACCATCGCCGCGGGATTGACGTAAGCGATATCGACGCGCCGCGTGCCGACTTCGAGGGGCGCGAGCATGCCGCCGTAAATGTCGCCGTTGATGCCGATGCGAAATTCCGTCGGCCCGGGTTCGCGCCGGCCGGCGGTGAGTGAAATATTCAACTGGCTCGCCAAGCCGTCCGAACACTTAGTGAACACGCCGGCCGCGAGTTCCAGCCCCGTGATCGCGCGGATTTGCGGCGGCGCAAGATTGGTCATCATAAGTTCTAGCCTCACCTATCATCGTGATGTTTTCTTGGATTCTAACTCGGTTTTTACCTGCTCGATGAGTTTCAGGTTCATCAGGCTCTCCTGCGAAACTTCCCGCTCAATTTTCAACGGCAATTTCACCTCGTATTCGATCACGTTCCTGATGCCTTCGCTGGACGGCATACCGGGCACGCCGGCGCTCACCGCCCGATTGTATCGTTTGATGCTCTTCACCATCGCTGCCTTGGTGATATTACCGACGCGCAGTCTCTTGATGCCAACTTCTGCGGCTTCCTCGGGCCGATCCCGGACAAACATCAACGCATTGACCATCGCCCGCAGCCAGCGTTTTACCTGCTCCGGATTCTCCTTCAGTTTCTTATCGGTAACCGCAAAAGCTTGAAAGGGATACGGAAACAAATCGCCCATAAAAGCCAAAACATTGAGCCCTTCTTTTTCCGCGTAACTCAGCGTTCCCGGATCGAGCAGCGTGGCGTGGATCGAGCCACTCTTGATCGCCTGGATACGCCGGCCGGCGTCGGCGCCCATGGCAATGCGGGTAATGTCGCTAGCGGAAAGACCGGCTTGTTCGACATACTTGAGAATGATTCGATCTTGGCTCGAACCGATACCGCCGACGGCGATTTTCTTACCCCGCAGATCCGCGGGTTTGACGATAAGCGGGTCTGTGACGAGGTAAAATGTCACCTTTTCGGTTTGAAAAAAAATCGCTTTGACCGGCGCGCCGTTCGCCGCGCCACGCATGGAGCTACCGCCGCCGCCGCCGAAATCGACGCTGCCGCCAAGCAGCGCGGCGGCGGCCACGGGCCCGGCGAGGACCAGCGTTTCGTTTTCCAGTCCCTCTTGGTTGAAGAAACCCTTGCTCTCGGCGACATAGACGGAAAGATAATTGAGACTGGACTGCGGCACGACGGTGCGAATTTTTTCTGCGCGCGCAATCAAACGGCTGGCACACCAGCGCCGAAGAAGGCAAATGGGCTGCGCCGCTCGTGAATAGGCGACGGGACGCCATGGCCCACGAAGAAAAATATTTTGCGATGGCGCCGCCATTTTCAACGATCCAGCAGCTGCAAAATTTCGCTGAGGAGATACATCCTGGGCGCGTCTTGCGGCAAAGGCGGCCCGATCTTCTCCGGCGCCGGCAAATTAACGTCGCGCGCTGCTTGCAGCGCTCTTTCCGCAACCAGCGCACGCCGGTCGCTGGATGACTCCAACGATTGCAATAACTTCCGCCCATTCCAGCCAAAACACTTCTTCGACTTTGTCGATGACGTTAGCTTCGACGAGTCGCTCGCCGATTCGCGTCATGGCCAAATCAATCGACGCTCTGCCGCGGTCGGCGACCAATTCGAGCGTCTTGGCGCGACAGACTCCGCGGCCAGAGCGCCCATCTCCTGCCGAACTCATCGACGTCACGCTGCAAAAGCACCGTCGGCGCGATCACGCCTCGGATCGCCGTAAACCACTGGTTGCCGCGTTCGCGTTTGAGTTTGACCGTAATCTTTGCGCAAGCTCTCTCGATGAACCGGTGAAATTCGCCAGCTCCTCGAATCGACTATTGTAAAGCTCGACTTCGGGCTTGAGCTGGCGCTCCCAGGCGCGCTGAATATTGCGTGTAAAACGGACGCTCTGGGCGTGAATATTTTTCAAACGTTGCGCCAGATTGAGTTCGGCCACCGCCGAGGGCACCGCAGCCAGATAAACCCGTCCGTTGAGCAAACGAGAGCGCAAAGCATAGAGGGGAAATTCGAGACTTTCCAAAGCGTAGGTCATGCCGAAAACCAGTGCGTGGATTTCCAGGGTATAGTCCAGCGGCCGCGGCGGCGCGAACATTTTCTGATCGGCGCGAAACCAACTGAGATCATCATCGCTTGGCGGTGTCCAAGGTTTGTGCGAAATGGCCCCAAGACTCACTGAAAAAGCTCCTGGAATTCGGTTCTAGCTGAGTCAACGCGGACGTTCTCGCCGGTGGCTTCGATGGTAACGCCGACGACGGACTCACTGAAGCCCGACGCAGACGGAACGGACGGTGTTCGGACCCTCGTAGATTTGTTCCCAGCGCCCGCCTCGATCTCTGCTTAGCAAAACACCGCCGCGCGTCTCGACGTTCCTCTGAACGTTGCCCTTGCGCCTCCCCGGTGCCGGCATAAAGATGCTCCGGCTGATTCGGATCGACAGACAGATTCCAAATCATTTTTTCCATGCTCTCAGGCAGCCCGCCGGTAAGCTGATGCCAGCTCTGGCCGTGGTCGATACTGCGAAAAATCGCCGATTGCGCTTTTTCTTTGCGCATCCAAGCCGGCGGCGTGCCGTTGGCCGTTGTCAGCAGCAGCGTCGGCGGCTTGTCCGGGAATCACGACGAGATCGTGAAAATAGCTGCGATTGATTCCCTTCTCTGAAAACAACCAGTTGCGGCCATATTGATCGCTGCGATAGAAGCCGCGCGCCGTCGCGGCGTAGTATAGGTTGGCATGATCGGGATCGCCTTTAACCGTGTGGATGTCGACATACTCGATGCCGGCAGGAGATATCTTCCCAGTGCTCGCCGCCGTCGGCTGAGCGCAAGATGCCGCCATGTTCAAGGCCGACGCAAAGCACGCCCGGGTCATGCCAGTCGACGAATACCGAGAGCACGTGGCTTTCATGGGGATACTGCGGAAACCACCACTTTTCCGTCACGCTTTCCGGTTGATTCTTGAGCGCGCTCAATTCAGTCCAGCTTCGCCCGCAATCCGACGAGCGGAAAAGACCCACTGGCTCCGTTCCCGCGTACACGACTTGGGAATTGTTCGGGTCCACGGCGACCGAGTGAACGTTGCCGGCAAAAGCCAGCTCCCAAGATTTGCCGCCGTCTCTCGATGCATAGAGTCCATCTTTCGTCACGCAGGCGTACACCGTATTGCTGGCGCCGACGGTCGCCATCGCCCTGACGAATTTTCCCGACTAAAACATCGCCATTAGGCAGCCAGCCGTTCGCGGCCTCATTCATGATCGCCACACCCGGATCAGTGCCAATGTATAATTGCTTTCGGTCGCCCATCGCTACTTGCCGCTCCTGCAATCCTGGACCCCGTTATAGCCGTGAAACGAAACCGAGACTATCTTCACTCCGCGCCGCGTGTCAATCAATACAGCGTCATTTGCATCCCTGCCATCGAGAGTAGTACTAAAAACGGCATGAAAAAATCCGCGGAAAAGGATGCGTCTGACTCGGTCACGGCACAACGCCGCGACTTCGCCTTCGAAGAATACGTGCTGCGCGACGAACCGTTCTATCTTCCGGTGGCGAATGAAGTCGAAATTTTTGAAGCGGCGCATTCGAAGCACCTGCCGATCCTGCTCAAAGGCCCGACCGGGTGCGGCAAGACCCGCTTTCTGGAATACATGTCTCATCGATTGGGACCATTGCCGCTGATTACCGTCGCTTGCCATGAAGATCTTACGGCGACAGACTTGGTCGGGCGCTATCTTCTCGAAGGCGACGAAACTCGCTGGCTCGACGGGCCGCTGACCCGCGCCGTCAAAGCGGGAGCGATCTGCTACCTGGATGAAATCGTCGAAGCGCGCAAGGACACCACCGTGCTGATCCATCCGCTGTCGGATCACCGCCGTATTTTGCCCGTGGAACGGCGCGGCCAAGTGATCGAAGCGCACGAGAATTTTCAGCTGGTGATCTCTTACAATCCCGGCTATCAAACCGTGCTCAAAGACTTAAAGCCCAGCACGCGGCAGCGCTTCGTCGCGATCGAGTTCGACTATCCGTCCGACGAGATCGAAAGAAACATCGTTCAACGCGAGAGCGGCGTGTCCGAAGACGTTGCCGGGCAACTGGTGCGGCTTGCCGGCAAAGTGCGCAACCTGCGCGAGCACGGCCTGCAGGAAGGCGTCAGCACGCGGCTGCTGGTTTACACCGGCCAGCTCATCGCGTCGGATCTCGCGCCGCGCGTCGCTTGCCAGTCGGGCTTTGTCGCGGCTCTCACCGACGATCAAGAAGTCAAAAAAAGTCTTCAAGAAGTGGTCGAAGCGATTTTTGCGGAATAGAGAAGCTTCCTCGCTAAGACCCGTCTGGCGGTCAGCTTTGGATATGCGGCAATCAAACGAATCGGCAGATCTTCAACCCTGCGTCACAACTTCGTAGGGAATCTCGTCGCACATTTTTCTCAAGTAATCCTCGCCGTCGCGATCGATGGTCAGGCAAAATGGCCGAATCCCGCGCCGTTTCGCTTCGAGCAGCGCCTGGCGCGTGTCCTGCACGGCGTACTCTTGATCCTCGGCGTCGCGCCCATAGTCGCGATCGTAGGGCCGCCCGTCGCTGATCAAAAACAGCAATGCGGCTGCCGGCTTCGACCTTTTCCAACTTCCGGATTGCGTGGCGAATCGCCGCGCCCATGCGCGTGGCGTGAGCGGGTTCGATGCGGTCGATGCGGCGCGCGATCCGTTGGCCCAACCGTTCCTGAAAATCTTTCACGACGGAGAATTCGACGTTAGCCCGTCCACTGCCGGAAAATGCCGTAGAGTGCATAACTATCGCCGATTTTTTCCAAAGCCTGGCAAAGAATAATTGCCGCCTGCTTTTCCACCTCGATCGTACGCCGGCGCAGCGGTTTGCCGCGCGGGTCGATGCCTGCGGCAATGATTTTTAAGTACTCGCTGTAAGCTTGCGCGCTCGAACCCGTCGGGCGATGCGCTTTCGCTGCGTCGAGCTGGACGTATTCATTGGTCGTCGCGCTCATGTCGAGCAGCAGCGCCACCGCGACATCGCGTTGGGTGCGCTCGCGCCGCCAGTAGATTTTCTCCGCCGGCGCGCCGCCGGCGCGCCGATCGATGACCCGCTCGATCACGCCGTCCAAGTGCAGATCCTCGCCGTCATAGACGCCGCGTCACCTTGCGGAATAG
This sequence comes from uncultured delta proteobacterium, assembly GCA_963811315.1. Lineage (GTDB taxonomy): Bacteria > Desulfobacterota > Binatia > UBA9968 > UBA9968 > DP-20. The sequence goes on along the minus strand of CAWERH010000026.1, from coordinate 111,983 downwards.
CTCCGGCAAAAAATGTTCGAATCGGCCGGTAACCTGGGCGACCAACGGCCGATGCTCGGCGAGCGTCTCTGTGTAGAAATCCGACGTGCCTTCGATCCATCACGCGTTCGCGCACCCGGCACCACCGGCTGCGATAACTGCCGGTGCGAAAATCCCATTCCGAATACAGATAGCTAAACGGCTCGTCGCGCATGAGCGGACCATCCGATTCGCGCCTGGCAAGTCGAAAACTTTCATCGGCTTCGCTTTGAGCGGATGGTCAGTCTCGAGTCGCGCAGCTTTTCATGATCGTTGTCCAAGACGAAACTCGACTTCTTGGGGAGGCGTGAAAGGTAAATCGTCCGCATCGGCATACGGTTCCGCCAACTCTTTGGGAGCGGTCATCGCTTCTTTGCGGCGCGCGAGCTTCGCCATGATCGGGATCGCAATCGTCCATCGGACTATTCGGCAGTCGAGCAGCAATCTCATAGAGGCGCAGCGCCGCTTCCGCGGAATCTTCCACGGCGGCGCCGCGCTGTTTCACTTTTGCCAAAACGGCCATGCCGAATCGACATCCGACTTGAGCGCTGCAGGCACGTCTTGCGGTCGGATCGGCGCCCAAGCTCGCCTGCACGAGCGCCTCCAAGAACGCTTCCCGGAGCGGCAACATACTTAAGCCGCGGCCGCGACGCGAGAACGACCTGCGCTACGCGCCGATAAAGCGGCCGAATTCCTGGATAAGCCGCAAGCATTCGCGCGTCGACGCGCGCGTCCTCGACCAGATCGAATATCAAGCCGCCGAGCTGCTGGTCGGGAAACAACTGAAGGAACCGCTGCCAGTCGCTCGCTCAAGCTCTTCAACCGCGCGATTTTGTCCGAGCCGCGGGCGCCAGTCGGCGAAACATCTCGATGGCCGGTCGAAATCGGAAATCGAACGTGCCGAACTCAAAATGACCCGCCTGATGGGTGAGAACAACTTTGTACCAATCGAAGTTTTCTCTTTCCGTCGGAAAGCGATCGATCTTCGCCGGCAGCTTGATCAATCAGCGCCTTGCCGTCGTTTACTGGCGTCATCCAGCCGGCACCGCGCGGGCTGGATGCGCCGCGCGGAACTAAATGGACTTCACGCCCGCTCAACGCCTTGGCGTAGAGCCGCAGGATTTCGCCGGCTTTGTCGAGTTCAGCGGGAATATGCTCGGTAGACATCAGCAATCTTGCGGCGCGGATGAACCAGCGGCAGCTGAATTGCCGCAGTGATTTCCGCGCGAAATAGTGCGGGTGCTAGTACCCGTATTTCTCCACCACCGGTTGCAACCGTTCGAGGTTTCGTTTCACTTCGTCGGTCTGAGAAATTTCCTCCCAGGCTTCCTTGACCAATTCCTGGCGCACGACGTCTTCGACATCCTTCCGCAGTGATCGATTTCGACAACACGCCGGCGTCCTGATGCTCTTGCAAAATGCGCCACACGCCTTCGACGGTCAGCTGGCCGTCGAGCGGGAAAAAGGCGCTTTCCATGATCCGCATCGGCCGCAGATCGCGCATGTGTTCCGATGGATCCGGATTGTCGACGCGAATCTTGGCTTCGACCATGCGCTGGAAAGGAAAATTTTCCGGCACGATGCGCATGAAATGATAGCCGCGAATCGCCGCTTTCCAGTAGCGCTTGATCAATTCGGGATTGCGCTCGATAAAAGACTTTGCGCGCCACCGTCACGCGATCGGGCCGGCCGTGCGGTTTGCTGTCTTCGACGAAGTCATAGAGCTTGTTGAAGCCTTTTTCCAAAAGCTCGGGAACGAATTGATTGCGCACCATCGCCGCGTCGGTTTCGCCGGCGTGAAGCGGCTTCCACGCCTCGCGCATGGAGCCGTACCGGTAGCCGACTTTCCATTCAACTTCTTTTTCGGGATCGAGGCCGGCTTGACGCAGCTGGTGCTCGATCCACATGGTGGCGATGCCGCCCTTGTACCAGTCGCCGATGCGCTTGCCTTTCAAGTCGCGAATCGTTTTGATTCCCGGCGCGGTGACCAGCGTCGCCGGAAACCAGTTGCGCCAGCCGCCGATGATGCGCACCTCGTCGTTGCCCAACGCGCGCTCGGCGAAGGGCGTGCGCACGTGCACGTCGGGAATGATGTCGATATTGAAGGCGATCATGTCGCGCACCACGGTGCCGACTTCATCGTAACGCTCGCCGTCCGGGCGGCTCGATTCGATGCCCTTCGGGTTGATCTTGGCGTGAACGACTTCGACGTCCAGACCTTCCTGCGCAAAAAATCCCGCCTCCAATGCATTCATCGCCGCTTGCACATGGCCGGCATGCCAGCAGCCGTTGCCCACTCGTAAGTTTCATCTGCTCTTTAACTCCTTATTCGCTGCAAGCTTTCGCGCTGCAAAAACGCGGTTTAGAATTGTTGCTGTAAACTGGCCCTGTCCCTATTTCGCCCACGCGAAGAAATCCTTCTTTCTCCACTTCTTTCAGCGCCGTGGCGTCGATAAAGTCGGCGGCCCGCCGGCCGCGCAGTTCCGCAACCGTCGCCTGCATATCTTTCATGTCCAGATCGAGCGCGCTTTCCAGCGGATGCATATTGCGCGGCTTGGGCGCGAAGTAGTAATGGGCGTCGTAAAATTTGTCGATCAGCTTTGGATTGTCCTCTCTCATGTAACGGCGGATGGCGCGATGAAAGACTTCGCGGTTCTCCCGGCCGATCCGCACCGCCTCGCCGAAGGCGCGAAAGACCGCTTTCACTTGATTCAGTTTGGTGCGTAGAAACTCCCGAGTCGTAAAGAAATCGCCGCCGGAAACGTCCACGTTCTGCTCTTCAGTGCCCGCCAATACGCTGAGTTTCACGCCGCGCAACTCAACCCGATCGATGTTGCTTTTGGTCGCCAGCACCGCGTCGGCTTTACCGGAAAGCATCATGTTAAGCCGCTCGAACGACGACGTGGTGCCGGTGGGCAACAAGGTCACGTCCTTCTCCGACAGGCCGAGCTTCGGCAGCAACCGGCGCAGGACGTTGTAGTCGCCGATGCCGAAGCCGCCGATACCGATGATTTTACCCTTGAGCTGCGAGGCCGAACTGAGCGAGCGCGACACCAGGCTGTAGCGTGTCGGACCGATGGTTGCCACGATGACCACCGGCGCGCCGCGCGCCGCCGCCGTAATCGCAATCGTGCCGTTGGCCACCGCCATCTGAATTTCCCCCGCCATAAGCGCAGCGTTGTTGATCGCCGAGCCGCGAATATTGACGATCTGCGCGTCGAGGCCGTACTTTTCAAAAAGTTTTAAATCCTGCGCGATGTACAACGGCGCGCGGCTTTCCGAGAGCGTCGAGTTCGATAAGAAAAACTTCTCCAGCCTTCTGTCCTGGCTGCTGACAGGCTCCAGACACAGCATCAGAGAAAGAAGCGTCGTGATCAATCCAACGGTTCGCATGCAGTGGCTCCGCAGATGGGTCGAAATGTCTCATCTCAAATACCTTTACCTCGGATGGTTGTCAAAAGTTCGTGAAAACTTCGCGCTGCAAATTGTCTGCCGTGCTTGGTCCAACGCCGTGAGGCCGGCTGCGTCCGATCTTTGAATGCAAAATCGCCTGTGATACAAGCCGAATCAAACTACTCAAAAGGATAAAACCCGTGAAAACCGAAAGCATGTTCAAAGTTCGCCGGGAAGATCTGCACAATTTTACCCGCGAAGAAAACGAAGGACTGACGCGCGTCGGGCCGGCGACGTTGATGGGAAATCTCATGCGCCAGTATTGGATTCCGGTAGTGCCAACCGCGCAACTCAAGGAGGCCGGCGGCAGACCGCTACGCGTGCGGCTCCTCGGCGAGGACTTGGTGCTTTTTCGCACCACCGCCGGCGCCGTCGGTTTGATCGGCGCCTTTTGTCCCCATCGCCTCGCGCCGCTCTACTTCGGCCGCGTCGAAGCCGACGGCCTGCGCTGCGCCTATCATGCCTGGAAATACGCAACGAACGGCAAGTGCATCGAGATGCCCAACATTCCCGAGGACCAGCAATTCAAAGACGAAGTGCAACATCCCGGCTATCCCTGCGTCGAGCGCGGCGGCATCATCTGGACTTACATGGGTCTTGCCGAAGGACCTGCCCGAGCTTCCCGATTTGAATTTCTCCGCGTGCCGGACGAGCACCGGATTTATCGGCTGTTTTTTCAGGAAGCGAATTATTTGCAGGTGCTCGAAGGCGGCATCGACCCGACGCACGTGATGTGGCTGCACTCGCCCTACGATTTATCCGACGAGGAAATGAACGCGCAACAGCCGGCGCAGCAAAGAGCCGCGAACAAATTGGGCGTAAAAAAAACGCCGGAGGATGTGGAAATTTTCGACCGCGAGGCCGGTTTCACCTACGGCGCAAAGCGGGCGCTGGGCGGCGGCAAAAACCTGTGGCGGGTCAACCAATTTATCTTGCCGTTCTACACCATGCCGCCGGGCGCCGATCAAAAAGCCGCGCGCGCCTTCGTTCCCGTCGACGATGAGAATTGTATCAAGTGGCAGGTGCGCTGGTACCCTAACGAAGAGATCGCCAAGAAAACCCAAGAAACAGTCCGGGAATCCTTTGCCGAAGAAGCCTACGATCCGCCGACGAATTCGGTTCCTTTCGGCCATATTCGCATGAAAGCGAGACGATCGAACGACTATCTGATCGACTGGAAAATTCATCAGTCGCGGCGCATGGGCATCGCCGGAGTCAATCTGCAAGACGTGTGCGTCACCGAGAACGAAGGGCCGGGTCCGATCATGGATCGCACCAAAGAACATCTCTGCGCCGGCGATATCAGCACCATAAAGGCGCGGCTGAAATTGCTCGATGCCGCAAAAGCGTTGCGCGAAAATGGCACCGTTCCGCCGGGCGCCCGCGATCCAAGCGTTTACCGAGTCCGCGGAACTTCCACTGTCGTTCCCGAAGGGATCCATTGGGTCGACGGGGTCATGGATGCGATGACCGTGCCCGCGGCCAAATAACGTGAGCGTGCGAAAGCTCATGACAGCCGTTGTCAAATCGTGCCGATTGCGATGCATAACTTATCGCCGTGCGTTGGCTCTCGATCATTGCTTGCATCACTTTGCAGCTCGCCCGCCGCTTTCGGCCAAACTGCTTGGCAGAGCGAATGGACCCAGCGCCTCGAAGCCGCCAAGAAAGGAAGGCAAAGTGGTTTTCAGCATTCCGCCCAGCGCGGAGTTGCGCAAAGCATTGGAAGCTTCGGTGCAAGAAAAAATTCGGCTTCGCGATTGAAATCGTACCGGGCGCGGCGGGAAAAATCGTTCGAAAGATCTCCGACGAGTACCAAGCCGGCGTACGCTATTTCGACGTCATCATCAGCACCTTCGATAATTTGGAGCACAGTCTGATACCCGATGGGCGCGGTGGATCCGCTGGAGTCCCACTGGATCCTGCCCGAAGTCAAAGACCCGAAGCATTGGTGGGGCGGCCATGTCTGGACCGATAACACCAAACGGTTCGCCTACTCGCCTTTCGCGTTCATGCAGGACAATATCTGGTACAACACCGAGCAAATCAAGCCCGACGAGATCCGCGTTTATGACGACCTGTTGAAACCGAAATGGAAGGGCAAAATCGGCCTGTGGGACCCGCGCCAGGGCGGCGCTTCGGCCGGCAAATGGGCCTTTCTCTGGGCCACGAAGGGTGAAGCCTATCTAAAAAAATTGATCGAACAAGTCTCACTGATCGCCGCCGACCGACGGCAAGTCGCGGACTCGTTGGCCAAAGGCACTATCGCGATCAGCATCGGTCCCACTTATTACAGCTTTGTTTCCTATGTTAAATCCGGTCTACCGGTGAAGCCGCTACCGCCGATCAAGGAAGGGACCTACGTGTCGATGGGCAACGGCGGACCGGTCGTGATCAAGAACTCGCCGCACCCGAATGCAACTAAGATTTTCGTCAACTGGCTGCTCAGCAAGGAAGGCCAGGAAATCTATTCGCTCGCGCAGGGTCAGGCCACCCGCCGATTAGACGTCGACACCAAATCGATGGAAGAGTTCGGCATCCGAGCCGCCAAAGATTATATTGCGGTAGAGGAATTCAATAAGCGCGAAAATCAAACTGAAAGCAAATTGAAAGCCGTCCGGCGCCCGGCCAGGAGTTCGCCAAAAAGATTTTATCGTAGGTTGCGATTTTTGTAGGGCAGACCTATGTGTCTGCCCTGCCGGATTAAATTACGCCCGCGTCTTTCAATTCCTTGAGCCGTTCTTTGGACAAGCCCAGTTCGCCGCAGTAGATCGCCTCGTTGTCCTCGCCCAGCTTGCGGCCGAGGAAGTCCACCGAGCCAGGCGTCGCGGAGAATTTCGGCACGACGTTTTGGACGATCGCCTCGCCGAGATCGGCATCGGGCACGCGTACCATCGCTTCGCGCGCCCGATACTGGATATCACGAAAGGCGTCTTCCATATCGAACACTGCTGAGTAGGCGACTCCGTGTTTGTCGAAGTGCTCGATCACCTCGTCGCGGGTATGTTTTTCAATCCACGCACCGACGACGCCATTGCATTCGACGGAGTTCTCTACGCGGGCGGGATTATCGATGAACTTCGGATCCGTCGTCATATCTTTGCGCCCAATCGCTTCGGCCAAGCGCAGCCAAACGCTTTGCGTGCTCGCTGCCAACGTCAGATATTTGCCGTCCTTGGTTTTGAACATTGAGCTCGGCGCCACGTAGGCCGCGCGATTGCCGCTGCGCTTGTGCACGATCTTCATCTGATCGTACTGAATCGGATCGAAGTCGAGAAATCGAAACACCGCTTCGAACAAGCCGAGATCGATCACCTGCCCCTCGCCGCCGCGCGCGTCGCGGTGATACAGCGCCATCATGATCGAGAGCGAGCCGAAACTGCCCGCGATCAGATCGCCGAGCGGGTAGCCCGGCGACATCGGCGGTCCGTCCGCTTCGCCGATCAAATTGGTCAACCCGCTCATCGCCTCGGCGACGCGGCCGAAGCCGGCGCGGTTTTTATACGGCCCGGTTTGGCCGAATCCGGAAATGCGCAAAAGAATGATGCGCGGATCGATGCCGCGAATCACGTCCGGGCCGATACCCCATTTTTCGAACGTGCCGGGACGGTAGTTTTCCACGATCACGTCCTGGCCTTTAATCAGTTGCTTAAAAATCTCCGCGCCTTCCGGTTTGCCCAGATCGAGCGTGATGCAACGTTTGTTGCGCGCCACCGATTTCCACCAGAGCGGAATGCCGTTCATGATCGGTTCGAGCTTGCGCTGACCGTCACCGTACTTGGGATGCTCGATCTTGATCACGTCGGCGCCGAAGTCGGCGAGCAGCACCGTCGCGAACGGCGCCGCCACCATATTACCGGCGTCGATGACGCGCACGCCCTTGAGCGGTTTGTTTTCGCTCTTTTTTGTCAACGGAAAATCGTAATGCTCTTTTATGTAGTCAGCCATTATCGAAGCGTACCTCTCACCGTTCGGTTCCAACATTTTATTCACAATTAGCCGCGGAAATAAACCGGCCACTCTCCCGTTCAAGGTTCCACGTTCAACGTCACCGCCTGGGCTCCGGCTTTGAACTTTGAACCTGCGGATCGTTTGACGATCCGCAGTAGTGTAGCTTACTATCGCATCGCACAACAATTTTTCTGGAGGAGTAAAAAAATGGCGGAACCAGTAAAGATCGTCACGGGCATCGGCAATGCGGAGCTGCATCGCATCCTCGTGCGCGGCTATGACTTGAACAAAGAGCTGGTCGGCAAAATCACGTTCACGGATATGACTTCGCTCATCTTGCGCGGACGGTTACCAACGGCCAGCGAAGCCAAGATGATCGACGCGCTGCTGATCATTCTCGTGGAACATGGGATGATCTCTCACGTAGTCGCGGCGCGGCTGATCTATCATTGCGCGCCCGAAGCGATGCAGGGCGCTGTGGCGGCGGCGCTCTGCGGCGCCGGCAGCGTGCATCTCGGATCTTCCGAATGGTCGGCAAAAATGCTCGTCGACGCGCTCCCGGCGGACGCAGAGAAGCCCGATTTCGATGCCATCGCGGCATCGATCATCGACGATTATGATAAACGGAAGCAGCGCATGCCCGGCATCGGCCATCGCACCCATGCCGAAGGCGACCCGCGCGTCGAAACCCTCGTCGGTGTCGCCAAAGAAACCGGAGTCTACGGCAAGTACTGCGAGCTGATCGAAAAACTCTCTGCCCTCACGAGCGAGCGGCGCAAACGCTTGATTCCGGTCAATGTCACCGGCATCATCGGCGCCATTGCGTTGGACATGGGCTACCCGTGGCAGATCACCAAAGCGTTCGCGTTGATCGGCAGAACCCTCGGCGCCATCGGCCACATCGCCGAAGAAATCCGCAATCCGATGGCGACAAAGATCGACGCCGTGATCAAACAAGCACTGGTTTACGAGCCGGAACGAATGTGAGTTCGCTGTTTCGATCGAGAAGCTAGGGGCGCGCCAGGCCGTGCCCCTACTTTATCCTTCCGCCTTTATCCTTTATCCTTTCCTTTCATTTGCTCCCCTTCCACGTTTCTGTTGTAATGCGCGGTGAACTTCAAGGAGTCGTCCATGAGCTATCAAAATATTCTCGCCGAACGCGTCGAAAGTGTCGCGATCATCACATTGAACCGTCCGGAAAAACTCAACGCGCTGAGCTATGAGCTGGCGATGGAGCTGGATGAGGAGCTGACCAAGATCGAATCGGACGACGACGCCCGAGTCGTGATCCTGACCGGCGCCGGTCCACGCGCGTTTTCTTCCGGTGGCGATATTCATCAGATGGTCAAATCCACGCCCGAGGAAATGGCCGCGCGCACAGACGCTCGCCGCGAAGCCAACTGGCACCTGGCGACTTTCACCAAGCCAATCATCGGCGCCATCAACGGCCTCGCCTACGGCGCCGGCGCGCAACTGACGACAATGCTGGACATTCGCATCGGCTGCGAACACGCAGAGATTCAATTCCTCGCGGCGAAATATGGCCGCGCCAATTCTACCTGGTCGCTGCCCTTGATCGTCGGCATGCCGAAAGCCAAAGAATTGCTCTATACGGGCCGGCCGATTAAAGCCGAGGAGGCGGAACGCATCGGGCTGTTAAACCAAATTGTGCCGTGCGCGCAACTGCGCGACGCTGCCATCGAGATGGCAAAACAGATCGGCGCCAATGATCCGCGCATGGTTCAAGGCATTAAACGCTTGCTTGACGAAGGTGTCGGCATGGGCTGGCGCGATCGTTTCGACGCTGAACACAACGCGCGCAAAGGCAAATTGAAAGCCAACTCGCCGCGTGAGGGTTTCAAAGCATTTCTCGAGCGCAAAGGCATTCGCTGAGCGTCTCCGACCCGGCTCCAATGCTGGCCGTCCAAAAGCGCCGCAAGTCTATTTGACACCCCGCCGGCTTCTTGAATATATCTGCCGATGGACTGGCACATTATTACAGCCGAAAGATCGCGTTTGAGCTTCGCTTTTCACAAGCATAGTTGGTAGAGGCTCGCGCAAGACAATTTCATTCAGGAGAACAACCTATGTCGCTGAGCGTTGAAGAAAACGAGCAATTGACCCGCGTCGGGCCGGGCACGCCGTGCGGCGAGATGATGCGGCGCTACTGGCACCCGATCGGCTTCAGCAGCGAGCTCAAAGGCCGGCCGATTCGCCGCCGCCTGCTGGGCGAAGATCTGGTGGTCTTCCGCGATGATCAAGGCAGAGTCGGCTTGCTCGCGCTGCGTTGCATGCATCGTGGCACATCACTGGAGTTTGGCCACATCGAAGACGGTGGTTTGCGTTGCTGCTATCACGGCTGGCTCTACGACATCGAAGGGAAAATCTTGCAGATGCCGGGCGAGCCGGAGGACAGCACGTTCAAAGACCGCATTCGCCATCGGGCTTTCAAGGCAGAGGAATTGGCCGGAATTATTTTCGCTTATATCGGCCCTGAACCCGCGCCGCTGCTGCCGCGCTGGGATGTCCTCGTACGCGAAGACGGCGTACGCTCCTTGGCCGGGCGGTTGATTCACTGCAATTTTCTACAAACGGTGGAAAACAGCGTCGATCAGCACCATTTCAAATGGCTCCATCGGACGCCAAAGACGAGTCTCTGGACCGACGAGAAGTTGACCTCCGAAGCCACCGAGTTCGGCATTCGCGATACTTTCACCCGCACGGTGCCTGACGGCTCGTTCATGACCGTGAGCCATTTTCTGATGCCGAATATGAACAAAGTCGGCTACCATTTGAATGAAGATCATCCCGCGGCGTTCGCCGCGACCCACGAAGGCTACGAAGCTTTGCGCTGGCGCGTCCCCGTCGACGATACCAATACCATGCACTTCACGCTCTATTTCGCACCTATGGTCGACGGTAAAGTGTCGGCGAAAGTTCCCAAGGATCAATCGGCGCAAGGACTGGGAGACAGCACACCGGGTCAATATCGCTGGGACGAAGAAACCGGCTGGATTGCGCGCGGCGATCAGGACCGCTGCGCCCAGGAAAGTCAGGGATCGGTTTTTGACCGCAGCGGCGAGCACCTCGGCGTGTCGGATGAAGGCGTGATCCTGTTGCGGCGCATGTTCAAGCAATCGCATCGACGCGGTGCAGCAGGGTCAAGATCCCGTGGGAATTATCCGCGATCCGGTGAAAAATAAAATTCTCAGCCCCACGCCCGGCGAATTTCAGGTAAGCTGATCGGAGGTGGCGATGGTACGCTTCGCGCAGAGAGCAACTCGACTCAGCCTGCTTGTGCTCGCGTCAATGATTTTTACGGCTTCGCATCTGCTGCGCGGCAGATACTCTGGAATCGCTGGTTGCCGGCGCAAAAAAGGAAGACGAGCTGGTTTTTATCGCCGGCGCGCAGACCTTCGGCGGCCGCAAGGGCCTCAGCGAGATCGAAGCAGCGTTCAACAAACGGTTCGGCCTCAAGACCAGGATCAATTTCGCCGCCGGTCCGGATATGAACGCGCGCGCGGCGCGCCATATCACGGAGATTAAATCAGGACGTAACGTATCTTCCGATATTTTTCTCGGCTCTCAGTCCCATCAAGCGCTGTTGCACAAAGAAAACGCCCTGGAGAAATTCAACTACGCGGGAATATTTCCGTGGGTGACCAAAGAAATGGAAATTTTCCCCAATGAAACGGTGCTAACTTACACCTCGCCCAACGGCATCGTTTACAATAAAGAGCTGATTCCCAAGGACAAGGCGCCGAAGAATTACGCCGACTTGATCGATCCGAAGCTGAGTCCGACCTGGGCCGGCAAGATCGCGATCCCGCCTTACGTTGCTTGGCTCGCCGAGCTTTCGCTCGTGTGGGGCCAGGATAAAGTGAAAGATTACGCGCGTAAGCTGGTCGCGATCAGCGGCGGGCGCTTGCGCTACAGCGAAGAGGAACGCGTGGTCAGCGGCGAATTTCCAATCATGGCAAACTTCGGCGATGCGTTGAGCGCCATGTGGACCTGGCAGACCAAAGGCGCGCCGTTAATCGCCGTCCCCGGTGTCACACCGGTCAATACGGATTACTTCCAATTGAGCGCGCCGAAGAACGCCGTCCATCCTAATTTGGCCAAGCTTTTCGTCGCCTTCATGACAACGAGAGAAGCTCAAGCAGTTCTTCAGAAACATGAATCGCGCAGCTCCCATCTCATCGAAGGAACCTTGATGCAAAAATATCTCAAGGAAAACAAAATCGCCGTCCAAGAGCCCAAACTGTCCATCGGCTATTATCTCAAGACCGACGATGCCGAAGGTCTGCAATTCAAAGAAGAACTGGCGAAAATTCTAAAAGGGTCCTGATTCCTCTCAGTCATCCGAAAACGTTTGAACTTTTGAACCTTGAACCTTTGAACCAATCGTTAAGTTTGAACTAAGGAGTCCGTCATGCTCTCGAAAGTAGAAAACGAGATGATCACCCGCGTCGGCCCGGGCACGCCGGCGGGCGAGATGCTCCGCCGTTACTGGTGGCCGGTGGGCTTCAGCGAGCACGTCAAAGAAAAAGGCAGTCCGATCAAAGCGACATTGCTCGGCGAGGAGTTCGTGCTCTTCCGCGACGGCGCCGGCCGCCTCGGCATGGTCGAGCTGCACTGCTCGCACCGCGGCACGTCGCTGGAATATGGCCGCGTCGAAGAGCGCGGCATCCGCTGCTGTTACCACGGCTGGCTTTACGACGTGAGCGGCCGCTGTCTGGAACAGCCCGCCGAGCCTGCCGACAGCACCTTCAAAGACCGCATCCGCCATCCGGCTTTCACCGCGCAGGAACTCGGCGGCTTTATCTTCGCCTACATCGGCCCCGCTCCCGCGCCGCTCCTGCCGCGCTACGATCTCTTGCTCGAAGAAAACGGCATGCGCGTGATCGGCGCCGGCACGGAATATTGCAATTGGCTGCAGCGCGCGGAGAATTCCGTGGATCAAACCCATCTGGTCGCACTCCATGCGCCCGAGTATCCGGAGATGGCTTTGAAGCGCCCCGAGATCGGCTGGGAAAAAACCGCCTACGGCGCCAAGATCACCATGCACGTGCCGGGAGTGTCCAAGCCCAAACATTCGCACTGGGTTTTTCCCTCGCACACGCGTCATACCACCGCGCGCAAGGGACGCATTCCCGATCACGCCATCCGTTTTCGCGTGCCCACCGATGACACCAAGACGACGACGTTTTGGCTGCGCTTCACGCCCAATGACGAAGCCGACCGCGGTAAGCCGTTGGTTTTAAAAACCGTCGGCTTCGAAGACGACAAGCCGGGAGTTTATACGCGAGTCAACGACGGCTGGTGGGGCATCGCCTCGCACGATCAAGACCGTGTCGCGCAGGAAAGCCAAGGGCCGATCTACGACCGCAGCAGAGAGCACCTCGGTACTTCGGACCAGGGAGTGATCCTTTTGCGCAATACGATCATGGAATCGATCGACGCAGTGAGCAAAGGCCAAGATCCCTTCTGGATCCTGCGCCAACCCGGAGACAACGAAAAAATTATCTTCGACGCCAGTATGGCCGAGATTGGCGCGTTGGGTTGAGGCCGAAAGCGCGCCACCGGTTGGTTTCGCACCCAACGCCGCTGGTGCACTACTTGCCAAGGTGCTGCAAAAAACCGGAGTGGCGAATCTCTTCGATCAAACTTAGGTCGGTAAACTTGTTTTCACCGAGGCTCTTCGCTTCGGGATAGCGCCGCCCGATAAAATCCAACAGAAAGCGCACGGATCTCGGATCGGGGCGCAACTCCTTCTCGGCCCGGCCCGAGATTTCTTCGTAGAAGCGGCCGAGGACGTCCTTGTCGCGGGTATTGAGATAGTCACCGAAGATGCGCATGGTTTCTTCTTTTTGCGTGACGACGAAGTGAATCGCGTCCATATAGCCTTTGAGAAAACGCATCAGCGTGTCGCGGTTCTTTCCGACGTACGGCCGCATGACGTTGATTCCGCCGGCAATAATCGGCACGTCACTCTGGAAAATATTTTCATGCCGGAACGGACGGCGACAAAATCGTAGGGCGGCGTGATCATCGCCGCGCGATCACCGCCTTTTCCAGGGCCGCCACCCGCGCTGGCGGACCGCCCCCGATCGGCAGAAACTTCACGTCAGTGTCGGGATTGATGCCATTCTCCTGTTGACGGTGACAGCGTCTTCCCGCGAACTAATCCCCGGCTGCCAATGCCGATGGCGCGAGCCTTCCAGTTGGGCGAGCAAACTGTTGTGCGCGTGACCAGCGAAGAGCCGAGGGAGTTAGTCGTCACACCCAAGCGGACGATATCCGTACTCTTCATCGTCCAGATGACCAGCTGGAATACGATCCCAGCACAACTTGAACGCTGTTCGATATCAGCGACGGAATGGTGATCACGCCGGAGAGATGAATCAGCTCCACGTCGAGTTCTTGCTTTCTCCAAAGACCCTTTTAATGGCGACCCACGATGGACTCAAAGCGGTGGCCAACAAGGAAATCCGACGCGCAGCTTCCCGCACCGGCAGCGAAACCGGAATGCAGAGCAAAGTAAGCAATAGCAGTTAATCAAAATATATTTCACGTTACTTTCCGTCTTTAAGAAAATATTCGATATTGCGTTTCACCATCCAGGTCTTACCCATCTTCGCGTAAGCGCCGCTTGTCATATACGAGGCGATTTCTTCGGCGCTCTTCTTGCCGGCTTTTGCTTCCAATAGATGGCCGTGAAAGTCCGCTAAATAGTCGCGAAACTTTTCAAACGCCCGCTTGTATCCATCTTCTCCCTGCGAAACCGGACCATGGCCCGGCACGACGTAATCGAAGCGCTGGCCGAGTAGATGATCGATGCTCCGGATCCAATTGGGGATGTCGCCATAAACCGTTACCGGATGAAAATCCGTGTAGAGCAAATCGCCCGCGAAAAGTATGCGCTCTTTGTCGAGCATCGCGATCGCATCGCCACGGCTGTGGCTCATGCCGTGGTGCGCCGCGAACAGCACCCGCACCTCGATGCCGGGCAAATGCAGCGTCAACGATTGCGCAAAAGTGACTTGCACCTGGCCCATTTTCAGATCGGGATAGCGGGTCCAGAGCTCGGGCGAGCGCCCCGCCATCTCCGCGAACTTGACCTCGCCGTCCTCTTTCAACGCTTCCCAGCAGCCGTCGCTGCCAATCACCACGGCGCCGTTCTTTTCGAAATACTGATTGGCCGAGCTGTGATCGAAGTTTTCGTGGGTGTTGAGGTGATAACGCACGGCGCGGCAGCCGGTTCTTTGTAAAGCATCGTCGATTTCGTCCATCCTGCGGATGTCGCCGTCGATCAGTAACGCCGAGCCGTCGTCGCCTTTCACGATGCCGAAGTTCGTAGACCGTCGTCGCCGACAATAGCGAAAGCACGATCGCTCAGCTTGTACAGGTTTGCAGTGGTTTTCCCCATTGGAGTACTCCTATTTCATTTGCTAACGGCCGACTACCAAATGAGCGGTATGCCGTTGCGCTGGATATGCCAAGCGAGAGACTTACGGCACGCAGGACTTGGGGCTTTCGTGGTCGAGATGCAGCGCTGGCGCGCATCGCAACACACGAATTCATTTACCTCAAAAAAATCGCCTTCACAGCGACAGGCAGTGATAAAAATTCCATGATGTTTTACGGCGTATCAGGTGACGAATCGCTGGCTGCCTGCGCGCTCCATCATCAACGGAGCAACATCCATCAGCGAGTTACCGGAAATAGTATCAGGAGCAACCAGTGAAGCGATCTCGAATCCAGCGCCATGGCGCGAACCGGAAAAAGGCGAAAACGCCGGCATCGGCAGTTGGAACCGGCCGAATTCTCCCTACGATAATTTCATGGAGAGCCAGGGCATTCCGATCCATCGCGGCATCGGCGTGCATCGCGTGCAAGATCTTGCCGCTGAAACCGTGGAAGCGGCTCGGCGGTCAAGGCACGTTTATCCAGCTCTACGGCACGGAAGGACTTTGGGGCTGCTACGTGGTCGAAGTGCCGGGCGCCGGCGCGCTTCAATCCGGAACGTCACATGTACGAGGAGATTTACCTGGTCATCGAGGGCCGCGGCACCACGAAGTTTGGGTCGATGGCGCGGCGAAGAAACACCAATTCGAATGGCAGACCGGTTCGCTTTTTTCGATTCCCATGAATGCCTGGCACCGGGTGATTAACGCGCGCTCGACCCCGGCTCGCCTTTTGGCGGCGACGACCGCGCCTAACATGATCAACCTGGTGCGCAATCTCGATTTTATTTTCAATTGTCCGTACGTGTTCAAAGACCGCTACAGCGACGCCGAGGATTTTTTTAAACCGAATATGGATATCGAGCCCGATCCGCTGCGCGGCCTGGCGATGAGCCGGACCAATATTATTCCCGACGTATTCAACAGCGAACTGCCGATGGACAATCGGCGCTCGCCCGGCTACCGGCGCATGGAGCCGCGCATGACCGAAAACGTTTTCTATCAATTTATCGGCCAGCACGAGAACGGGCGCTATTCGAAAGCCCACGCCCACGCTTCCGCGGCAGTACTGGTTTGCATCACAGGCAAAGGCTACACCTATACTTGGCCGACGAAATACGGCCTGACGCCCTGGAAAGACGGCCACGCCGATCAAATCATCCGCCAAGACTACGAGCACGTCGGCATGGTGAGCGCCGCGCCGATGAGCGGCGACTGGTTTCACACGCACTTCGGCGTCAGCAAAGAGCCCATGCGCCTATTGGGCTGGTATGGTCCAGAACAACCATCGCGCCCAGCAACCGGGAAGACCGGGAGAAAAGGCCATCGACGAAGGCGCCATCGACGTGCGCGACGGCGGCACGGCGATCCCTTACGACGAGGAGGATCCATTTATCCGGGACGAGTACGAAGCCATTCTCAAGAAAGAAGGCGTGACCTCGCGCATGAGCGCGAGTCTGTACGAAAAGAAATCGTAGGATGATGGATCAGAGTGTAAGCGACCTGCATTGCGCGAAATGTAGGGGTGTTAATCATACGCCCCTACGAATAGATTCCGTCACCCCCGAATGCCTTTATCGGGGGTCCAGTCCGGATCAACCTGGATTCCCTGCTTAATGCACGCGGGAATGACGGACTTCAGAGTAGCAGTTATTCGACTTGGCCTTTCGCATTTCGACATATCTGGCTCTGCAACCCTACCGATAAACCTGATCTATAAATCCCGATTTCTGAATCTCGTCGATCAAGCTCAAGTCCCAATTGTCCTTCTCGGTTAAGCGCTTGGCCTGCGGAAAGTCTTGCGCCGCCAAGTCGAGCATCGCCCGCACCGCGTCCGATTGCGGCCTGAGTCCCGGTTCGACGCGGCTGGCGATCTCCTCGTAAAGGTAGGCCATAATACTCAGATCCGGATTGCGCACGTATTTGGAAAAAATTTTCAGGCTCTCGTCCTTGTGCGACTTCATGTACTGAATCGCTTCCATGTAGCCGCGCAAAAACCGTAAAAGCTGGGGCCGGCTCTTTTGCAACACCGCGTTGGAGGTATTCAAACCGCCGCCGATGTTGGCCACATCGATCTTGGTCAGGATGCGCATCCCCGCTTTCTCTGAGATCATGTCCGACGGGGGCGTAAACATGGTCGCGTGAATCACTCCACTCGATAAGGCCGCAACTCGGGCCGCCGGGCCGCCGTCGCCGACGGATAGATACGAAACGTCTTTGCTCGAATCCATGCCGTTGTCGCGCAGCAGCTTGACGACCCGCGCGTAGGCGGCGTCGCGGCCCGGCGTGATGCCGATGACTTTGCCTTTGAGATCGCGCACGCTCTTGATCGCCGGCTGGCTGACCATGGAATAACCCAAGGTATTGGTGGTCACGCCGACCCGGCTAAGCGTCGCGCCCTGAAGAATCGCCGTCGTAATACCGAGATCCGAGCCGATGATAAAATCGACGCTACCGCCGATCAATGCTGAAACCGTACGCGAACCGCCGCGCAGAAAAATCAATTCGACGTCGAGGCCGTGCTTCTTCCAGATGCCTTTGTCCGCTGCAACCCATGACGGCGCGAATCCGGTGGCGAGCGAGGGAAAGCCGACGCGAAAGTTTCCGCGCCCGAAACCATCGCCGCAGAGCTTAGCCAAACAGCAGATAAAAATACCAACCCGAATTTGTGGCATTCTTCATGGTCACTCCAACTGTTACAATGATCAAGAAATCGACAAATATGTCGCGGGCAATTTGGTTGTCGCCGCCGTGGTATTGTGTATCGATCTATCCTAGCTAGCATCGACAATGAATTGAATTTGTCAAGTCCTCCGATAGAACAATTAAAACCACATACTCCGCAGGATGCTCGTTGTAAGTAAGATGTCCGGCTACCCACGAAGCCGTTGACCCCATCGTTGAATTTTAACTCGAGGAAAATTCCCCGCGCGCTTCTGCCATGTAGATCTATCTTGACTATTCCGTCTAAAATCAGATAATCAGATTCTGTGAAAAAGCGAAAAATTACGCCTGTTACCGTCCACAATCGACCGCCCAAAGACCCGCGGCGCGTTCGTTCGACGGGAAAGGGAAGCCGCATCATTTCAGCAACCGAAGCGGCTCGTTCCTTTTCCGAACTGCTGGACCGGGTTTGCTACCGTGGAGAGACCTTCATCGTTGAACGTGGCGGTGAGCCGGTTTGTGAAATCTCTCACGTCAAGCCGTTGCGCTTTTCCAGGAGCCGCTTCCTGACTTTACTCCACTCCTTGCCGAAGCCCGACTCAGGTTATTGGCAGGCGGTAGATAAGGCCACGAAGCAGAAGCCTGTCGTGCCGGACTCGCCATGGGAACGCTGATCGATTCGAGCGTACTGATTGCCTGGGAACGCAACCAGCTCAATCTTGAGGATCAGTTCGCCGATTCCGCCGACGAAGACTTTGGAGTTTCCGCCATCACCGCTTCTGAACTTCTCCACGGCGTCCATCGCGCTTCGACGCCAGCCCAACGCAGACGTCGCGAGGCATTTGTTGAAGGCCTGTTATCGCGCATTCCCATCGTCGCCTTCGACGCCGTCACCGCGCGCATCCATGCGCGCATTTCCGCGAGCTCGCGGCTCAAGGCACCGCCGTCGGTCCACACGATCTGATCATCGCCGCCACGGCTATCGCCAAAGGGTACGCCCTCGCCACTCGTGATGAACGGAGCTTCCCAAAGATTAGCGGGCTAAACCTGCTGCGCTGGTAATAGAACCTTTCCGTTGCAAATAAAAACGCCGCGGCGAGTATTGTTATGCTGGCGTGTCCGACCCCATGGCTCTATGAACAAAACCAGAATCACGCGCTCGAAGACATTTCCCGCTCGAAACTCCGTCGCCGAAGGATGCCACCACCGCGGCTCAAACAAATCTTTTTCCAATCCAACGGCATAGTCTGCGGAAATAAATTTGTCCTGCCGTTCCCCTTTGCCTCCGAAAGTTCTTCTGCCCGTCATTGCTATGGGCAATCACATGGGATTCTTCCTGTTTGCTGTTGTCAAATACACTCCAGCATTTTAATGTCGCTGGATTATGGCACGCGCGAACGATATCCGGCAACTTACCTGGTTATTGGCCTGGGCCGTCGTTTTTTGCGACATCGGCACGTCCGTCTACTATGTTCCTGGGATTCTTTACGGCAATGTCGGTGACAGCACTCCGTTTTTCATTTTGCTGACGACTCTGGGATTTATTCCGCTCGCCCTCAAGTACATTGAAATCACCTGGCGCAATCCGGAAGGCGGTGGCGTCGTCACCATCACGACCAAAGCATTCGGGCCCATGTGGGGTTGCCTAGGCGGGATGTTGATTACTACCAGTTACTTTCTTACTGCGGCTATTTCATCGGTTTCTGCATTTCACTACGTCAGTAGTGTTTTGCCGTTCTTCGATGACCATATTGTGCTCTCTGCCTGCTGTGGACTGCTGGCCTTGGCCATTCTCAATATTATCGGAATCAGAGAAAGCGCTGCCGTTGCTTTGGCTATGGCAAGCACGGCACTCATCGTCGATATCTTTGTGATCGGATTGTCGGTTAAAGAACTATCAATCCATCAATGGGCCCAAGCATGGGAAAGCTTGACGCCGAATCGGGAGATGTCGATTCACGGTGTATTGATTGGGTTTGGTTCTGCCTGGCTCGCCTTCTCGGGATTGGAAAGCATCAGTCAGCTGAGCCCGACTATACGCTTTCCCGTGCGGCGAACTGCGAGACGGGCGATGCTGGCCGTCATTGTAACTGTGATCATTACATCACCGCTGCTTTCGGTGTTATCGATCAACCTTCTTCCGGCGCATCTCAAGGCAACGGAGAGCGAGCAATTCATATCGGAGCTTGGTATGATCTCCGGCGGATTCGCCCTGAAGGTAGCTGTGGTGCTAAGCGCCTCGTCGCTGCTTCTGTTCGCGGCCAACACCGCGATCATCGGCAACTACCATATATTTCTTGCCTTATCGAATACGGGTTTCATGCCGCGAGTGATTTCCCTCCGCAGCGCAAAATTCCATAGCCCGCATGTCGCGATTTCGATCGCCACCGTAGTCCCCATGGCAGTCATCTTCGCAACTCGTGGACATCTCGCGCTGCTCGGAGAAATGTACGCTTTCGGCCTGCTCGGTGCATTTGTATTTTCGTCAATGAGTCTCGACGTGATCCGATGGAAACTCGGACGGCGGGATCCTGCGTTTTGGATCGGAGTGCTCACCACCGGAATGCTCATGCTGGCGTGGGGCGTTAACCTGGTTGAAAAAGAGTTAGCAACGTATTTTGGAGGGGCCGTCACAGCGGTGGGCATGCTGATGGCTGTGGGAGTGCGGCGAGGGTGGTTCATGAATATGCTGGTGCAACTTCCCTCGGTTCAGCGTCTGCAAGCCAGAGCCTATCGGGCCTCGGAAGAGCTTGTCGAGGACGAACTCAAAGGCTTGATGACACTCACGGAAGCCGTCGAAGTGAAGCCGCTATATTCTTCGTCGACGTTGATAGCGCTTCGGGACGAAAGCCCGAGGCTGATTCAGGAAGGCATCATCCGCGCAAAAGGCAACCGCGAATCGGCGGTTTATTGTATCTATGTCGAGGAGTGGCCGGGACTTTTTGGCGCTAAGACACCGCACAGCCCTAACGAGCAGGGAGTAAATACGTTGCGATTCGCGCTGCAAGCGGTTCGCGAGAAACATATGGAAATCATTCCGATCTGGACAGTATCGCACAACGCCGCCGAGGCCATTGTCAAGGCGGCGAAAGTCCTCGAAGTCGATACGGTGATCATCGGCGCCTCACGACGTTCGGCTTTTTATCACATGCTCCGGGGTCATGTGGTAAAGGGGCTGATGAAGAAACTGCCGCGCGATTGCCATCTGCTTATCTCAAACTAGCTTTAATTACACCGCCAGCCGATTTTACAAAGCGCAGGGAATCGCATTGCAGGCGCGGGACCAACCAAACGGGTCCCCATTGGCGGCAGGTCAAGAGGCAAAAACCTTTTCTGTTAAAATAATCTTCTTTCGCTTTTTCCCTTTCTCACACAAGCAGTCATCCAGCAGGAACACTTCAACCCTCAACGATACCCTTCCGCCTGCATGGCGAAAAGCTCCGCGTAAATGCCCTCGGCGTGCAGCAGTTCTTGATGGCTGCCCACCTCGGCGATCCGGCCGCCGTCGATGACGATGATCCGGTCGGCCATGCGCACGGTGGAAAAACGATGGGAGATCAAAATTGCCATTTTCCCCTCGGTGAGCTCCTGAAAGTGCTGAAAGATTTCGTATTCGGTCTGCGCATCCAGCGATGCGGTCGGCTCATCCAACACTAAAATTTCCGCGTCGCGCATAAACGCTCGCGCCAGGGCGATCTTTTGCCACTGGCCGAGCGATAGCTCTTGGCCGCCATGAAACCAGCGACCGAGCATGGTTTCGTATCCCTCCGGCAGGTTCTCGATGATTTCATGGGCGCCGCTTTTGCGCGCCGCTTCGACTATTTTTTCCTTCTGATGCGCCGCTTCGATCTGACCGAAGCCGATATTTTCGCTCGCCGGCAAATGATAGCGCACGAAATCTTGAAAGATCACGCCGATCCGTTGCCGCAGGTCGTTCGGCTCCACCTCGCGAATATCGATGCCGTCGATAAAAATCGTACCTTCGGTGGGATCGTAAAGCCGGCTCAACAGCTTGATCAGCGTGGTTTTTCCGGCGCCGTTGTGCCCCACCAGAGCGATTTTTTCGCCCGGCACGGATGCGCAGATCGATGCCGCGCAAAACCCATTCTTCGTTGTCGGGGTAGCGAAAGCCCACGCCGCGAAATTCGACGCCGTCGAGCAATGGGCTAGGCAGCTTGCGCGGCTGGGCCACGATGCTCATCTGCGGTTTCAATTCGAAAAACTCGAACAGGTTGGCCATGAACAGATTATTCTCGTAGATGTTGCCGACTGCGGCCAAGATGGACTGGAACGTCGATTGCCCCTGACGGAAAATACTCAAATAAAGCGTCATGTCGCCGAGGGAAATTCTGCCCGAGCACGGTGTGCCAAACGATCCAGGCGTAGGAACCGTAAAATCCCAGGGTCGCGACGATGCCCAAACTGAAACCGACGACCGCGCGTTTGACCGCCAGGGATTTATCTTCTTGGAAGAATTTGTCGAACAGCGTCATGTAGCGCCCGAGCAACGTCTTGCCCAGATTGAACAGCTTGATTTCTTTGGCGGCCGAATCTTCCGTCAACAAACGTGAAAGATAATTGATCTGGCGGGTCTCCGGTGCGCGATAAGTCAGCAGGCGAAAGCCTTGCTCGGAAAAACGCGTCTCGGCGATGAACGAAGGAATGCTCGTCGCGAGCAGAATCAACACCAGCCACGGGCTAAAGCGCAGCAATAAAGCCGCGAACGAAACCAACGTGATCAGAGTTCTGAATAATCTGGAAGGTGTCGTTGATCAGTTCGACCGGCTTGTAGGCGCCCTCGCGCCGGGCGTTTTGCAAGCGGTCGTAATAGTCGGGATGCTCGAAGAAAGCCAGATCCAGGGTCAAAGCCTTATCGATGATCTGACCGCGAATCCGGTTGGCGAGCTGGAGCTGGATCAACTGTTGGATCAATCGGCGCGCATGATTGAGCGCCGTGCCGAATAGAAAGAGCCCGAGTTCGAGAATCAGATAGATGAAGATCGTCTTGACCTGCTCCGGATCGTGTCCGCCGCGGATCGACGCCACGACTCCATCGACGATCAATTTACCGACCCAAGCTTGGGTCGCGGGCAGAAGCGCGCCAGCGAGGGTCATGAAGGCCAGGCCAATCGTGGCCGAGCGGTTGGCCTGCCAGACCAAGCGGATGGCCGTCGGGGTGTGGCTAAAAGAGTGGCGGACTTCCTGCCATTTACGCAAGAATCGAGCGATCAATCACAGTCTCCTAAACCGGCAGCCTCGGATATCGGCGGCGCAGGTTTACCAACGCGCCTTCCGACGCAATTTTTTGCGCGCGCTATTTTTTTCCGGGCGTGGAGAAGGCTTGAGACAGCATACGGCGCAGCGCCGGCTCTCCATCCGGCAGGGCATCGAATTTGGTGGTACCGTCGATTTGCTTCAAGATCCGCCGGCCTTCGTTGTCTTCGTGCATGGCGAGCAGAATTCTTTCGATGCGCCCCGCGAGCGTCGGCGCCAGGTCGACGCGCACCGAAACCAGATGGCGCGGCAGCTTCTCGGTGCGCGCCAGAACGACCAGCTCTTTCGTTGTTTTGGCATCCAGGGTAGCCAGGTCGTCGTTACTGATCGCCCCTGCCGCGACTTGCTTGGTGAGCACTAAATCGAGCAGCTTCTCTTGCGAATAAGCGAACACGTAGCGCACCTCCGTCGGCGACGGGTCCGGCTCGAAACGCGGCTTTTCCAAGAGCTTGAAGCCGCTGCGCAAGAGAAAGGATTTCGGCAGCAGATACCCTGAAGTCGAGCCGGGGTCCTCGAAAGCGATCGTGTTGCCGCGCAGATCTTCGAGCCGCTTGATACCGCCAGCTCTGGTAACAATCACGCTTTGATATTCGGCCATGCCGCTCTTCCAGCGTCTGAGAATCGGTTTGCCGGCGCCGTGAACGTAATCGATGATGTAAGTCGGATAAGGACTATCGAGAAAAAAATCGACTCGTCTCTGTTCCAGCAGCTTGACGAGCTGAAACGGCGTCGCCGCAAGAACGACCTTGCCCTCTGACGTTCGTACCGGGAGTTAACCGGCGCGCGACATAGGTGACGAAGTCATGAAAATGGTCTTCGACCCGAGACCGATTGATTTCAGAGATCATGCCCAATGAAAGGGTCTTGGGGTCAGCTTTGTTCTGAATCTGCCCGCGCACCTCTGAGCCAAGGCTTAAACCCATCGCAAAAACCGCGACGGAAAGATAGACACACAAAGAAGTATTTTGGCCGCTGGATCATCCTTGCCGAAGTGTTCGCGTCGGCTCCATGAGGGTGCCACAGCCATGCCATGATTTAAAGCCGCCCGTCTGGACGGTTAACGGCCGATAACGTGAATTCATCCCGCCGCGGTTTGACTTAAGCCACCGTCGCTGGATATTTTGCATCACTCAGGCGCAATCATCGTACATGGGTTTCCGCAGGCGCCCGAGACTTAAAGTATCTTGGAGGTGGTATGCGTATCGCACTGGGTCTACCTAGCCGAGTTGCCGCAGCGTCCGGCGAAATGATGCTCGAATGGGCTACGCGCGCGGAACAGGGACCGTTTTCCAGCCTGGTCGTTACCGACCGCGTGGTTTCTCAAGCGCTCGAGCCGTTTTCCGTCCTCGCGATGGCCGCCGGCGCGACCAAACGCATTCGCCTGATGACCAGCGTCGTCATCGGCCCGACCCGAGAAACGACGTTACTGGCGCGCCAAGCCGCAACGATCGATGTGCTCTCCGGCGGACGACTGACTCTAGGACTGGGTATTGGCGTGCGCGACAACGATTACATCGCCACCGGCTTTGATTTTCACCGCCGCGGCCGACGCGCGGAGGAACAGTTGCCGACCCTGCGCCGGCTGTGGGCCGGCGAATCGCTGTCCGACAAAGTCGGCGCGATCGGTCCGACGTCGCCGCGCGCGAGCGGCCCGGAAATGCTCATCGGCGGCTATGTGCCCGCCATCGTCGAGCGCATCGCCAAATGGGGCGACGGCTACATGGCGCCGGGCGGCGGCGAGCCGGAAGCGATGGTCAAGATGTGGCAGCAAATTCTGCAGGCGTGGAAAGACAACGGGCGCAGCGGCCAGCCGCGCTGGGTCGGCGCGACTTACTTCGCGCTCGGGCCGAAGGCCGTCGATCACGCCACGGCGTATATCAACGCCAACTATGGTTACAATCCCGATCTTGCGGCGCGCCGCTTGCGCACCCTGCCGTCTTCCAAAGATGCCGTGGAAACCGCGATTAAGCGCCAAGCCGACATGGGCGTGGACGAATTCATCATGCGACCGTGCGCGGAAAATCTCGATCAAATGGATTTGCTGGCGGAAGTGGCGGCGCGGCTAACGTAAACCGCTATATTCGAACCGCCTCCAATTCCCCGCAGCTTGCTGCGTCAAATGGATCACGAGTTCGTCATTCCCGCATGCTTTTAGCGGGAATCCAGGCGAATCCGGCTCTGGACCCCCGATACAAACATTCGGGGGTGACGGAGTCGGGATTGTGCGCATACCGGTCCTTCGATACTCTGCCGGTTGCTCCGCAGTAGTTCATTACCTCCTCCCAAACTCTGCGGACAACGCCTCTGTGGTGAAATGATTTTTATTTTTTCTGCAACGCGGCGATAAAGCCGCTTTGCTCGATGCGCCGCACGAACGACGGCTCGAAGATCGCCGCCGGATCGGTTTGTTTGGCCTGCGGATACTGCAATGCCAGGATATCCAGGCCGCTTTTGATCACTGCGAGAGTGGGAAGTGGCAGCTGCTCCATCTCGCCCACGCTCGATTGGTAGGTTTCTTCGAGAATTTCATCGTTGACACCGCGCAGATTTTTTCGCATTACGGCGATGCTTTTGTCCTTTTGCGTCTTAAAAATAGCCAGCCCTTCGATCAAGGTTTTGAGCAGTTTCTCGATCAACTCAGGATTCTTCGCCGCCGTCTGTTTGAGCGTGGTCACAGTGTTCGAGGGATAAGTGATGCCAAGCTTTTCGTAATTGACCAGTTCGCGAAAACCTAATTTCTTCGCGCCGAAATTGAGCGGCATATTGAGCGGCGCGGCGTCGACGATGCCGCGCTCCAAGGCTTGCAGGCCGAGGGCGGGCTCGCCGACGACCAAAAGCTTTACGTCGCGATCGGGCACCAAACCCAACTTCGCGCGCAAAACATATCTTGCGATGGAATCGGAGATCGAGCCGGCGCGTCCGACGCCGACGGTTTTGCCGCGCAAGTCTTCCGGGCTCTTGATCTCGCTCTTGGCATAGATCGCGCCGCCGACTTTGTTGATGAAGTTGGCGACGATCACCTGATCCTTGACGCCGAGAATATGCGAAGTGAGCGCGCCGCTGCCGGTGGCGATGACCGCGGCGACGTCGCCGCTGACCAACAGTTGCTGCGGCCGCATCCTGCCGGCGTAAACGATTTTGAGATCGATGCCGTATTTGCGGCCGAGGCCGTCTTCAGCCGCAATCCACATGGGCGTGTAGTGACCAGAGAAGGATGCGTAGCCGATGGTGACGCTATCCAGCGCAGTCGCGGCGCCGGCCCAAGTTCCCGCTGCGGCCCATAAGGAGAGCAAGCAAGGAACGATGAAAAAATTTTTGCGCGTCATTCGTTCTCCCGCGCGGTAGAAAGTTTGGACTACGCCACCGGCGTCACGTAGCGTGTGAATATACGCAGAGCCACGTCGGGATGGTGCTGCGACAACAACCCAACGGCATAGAGCAGATACGAAGAATCGAGAAAGATATTCGGCTGGCGCGGCCGCAAGGTCTCGACTCGATCGTCGGTTGTCGCGCCGGGCGTCAATATATACGCGCCATGGGAATTATGAATGAACACGCCGCCGGTGCCGATCAACGTGTGCGTGTCACGCAGATCCTTGCCGTAATGCGCCCAGGCCTCGCCTTCGCGCGCGATAATCCGCTCGCGCCGGCCGACATGGCGCGCCACGGCGAGATCCACCGCGGACCGCGCCAACACCGCGTCGGCGGCAAAATGCCACGGCTCTTGCGGCACCGTGCCGGTCTCCCGGCTGATCTGTTCGATGTAGTCTTGCATCGCTTCGCCGGACACCGAATATTCGGAAAAATCGCGATTCAAATCTTCTGTGAGTTTTTCCAATCCAACCCGATTGAGAATGGTCATCGCATTGAAGCGAATGCCGAGATCGCCTTCGACGGTTCGTTTGGCGTAGGGCTCGGCCATGCCTTGGGCGATAACATTCTCGCCTGTCGCATAGCCGTAACCGATCGAATGCACGTCCGTGGTCGCGCCGCCGACGTCGACCACGAGCATATCGCCCCAGCCTTTTTCCTCCGCCGTGCCGTCGGCGCCGAGTTGAAGTCCTTCGAGCACGGCCATCGGCGTCGGCAACACCACGTCGACAAACGCCTTTACTTGATCGAGCCCTTTGGCGTGCGTGATGCGCTCCATAAAAAGCTTGCGGATCTCTTCGCGCGCCGATTCTACCGCCAGCGTTCCCGAACGCGGCATTACATTGTCGACGAGCCTAACCTCTTTGCCTCGCTGTCGCAGCAACTGCGCGATTTCCTCGCCAACCGCCTGATTGCCCGCGACAACGATAGGCATCGACAGCTCGGCTGACGCGAGGACTCCCGCATTGTGCGATATCGTATCGGCGTCGCCGCCATCGACGCCGCCCGTGAGCAGAATCATGTCGGGACGAAGTCTTTCGATTTCTTGGATTCGATCCGCGGCTAGCTTAAACGCGGTGGAGCCGACGATCTTAGCGCCCGCGCCGAGCGCCGCCTGGTTGGCGGCCTGGACGGTCAATCCCGGAACGTTGCCGACCACCGCGATGCGCAATCCGCCGGCAGCGCTGCTCGATGCCAAGACCAATTTGCCTTCTAGCACAGAAAGATCCTGGGGCGGGCGATCGAAAAGCGCGTAGCGCTCGTGCAGTTGTCCGAGCGCGAGTAATAATCCCTCGCGCACGTCGGTTAATACCGTCGACGGCGCCTGGCTCCGGCCAAGCACCGTAGCCTGGGCAAGATCGACGGCGGTCACTTTCGTAAAGGTGCTGCCGAAATCAATGAGGATAGCGAGGGAGGACACGATAATTCAAAATGCCAAATTAAAAAGGCAAACATTGACGAACCAGAAATGATGAGAACGCGAGATCATCATTTGTTTCCCGGGGTCGAGTGGACGCGCTCCGCGGCCGTCCCGCGCTGTCCGGTTTCTCCGGTCTGAACTTTTACATTTTTCATTTTTAATTTTGCCCTGAGCAGGCTCATTTCGCCGACGCGATCATGCGATACAAGTCCATCAGCCGCTTGTCGCTCAGCGTCGACTCGATATCGCGGTTCAATTCCTCGCCGCGAATCAATTCTACCTCCAGGCCAATCTTTTCGGATTCCTTGAGAAACTGTTCGTCTTTCGTCATCGCCGCAAAAGCGTCGCGCAACATTTTCACACGGTCCGCCGGCACGTTGGGCGGTAACACCAACGGAACGCGCGAGATTTTGCCCGGCGTATAATGCGTTCAGCAAACCTTTGCTGCCGGCCGGCGCGATCTCCTCCATCGGCGCCACATCGGGGATGCGCGGGTCCCGCCGCTTCTTCGACGTTGCAAAAAGCTTGATGTAACCGTTTTTAATCCACTCCCGCCGGGTCGACATCAACGAACCGATTCCCTGCGCGCGGCCATCGAGAGCACCGCGCTCGATATCCAGCAGAATCTGCGGCGTACCCGGATAACCCGGAATCACCGTAAAATCGAGGCCGAAAATCTGCTCGACGATTTTCACCACCACGTTGCTGGTGTGATCGAGCGCTTGAGCGCCCATTTTCGGCTGCTTTCCTTCTTTGTTAGCCTTGCGAATCGCGTCAAAACTCGTGTACGGCGTCGACGTCTTGAGATAAACGACTTGCGCGTCATCGAAAGCTTGACCCACCCAAATAAACTTTTTCAAATCGAATCGGATCGCCTCGTTTCCCGTCGCCGTTGCGAACAGGGCACCCGTATTCATTGTGCTGACGCTGAGGCCATCCGGTTTTTTTAGATTATAGAGTTCATTGGCGGCGATCATGCCGCCCGCTCCGGGTTTGTTAATAACATCGTATGCGCGGTTTACCGGGAATATAACGCTCCAGATGCCGCGCGAGCACTCGCGCGGTAACGTCCGTGCCGCCGCCGGCGGACGAGCCAACTAGAAAAGTGATAGTTTTGCCGGCATAAAAATTAGCGTCGCTCTGCGCGTGCAGCGGTTGCGCTGCCGTAGGGCAAAGCCGAGATAAATGAAAGGGCGATAACCCGAGTAAGCGAATGTTACTTGATTTCACTAAATCAAACTCCTCCCTAAACTATAATTCACTAACAAACCCAAGACGCCGCAGACGATCCCGCACCGTCGTGCGTCTCTCTACACGATTGGAACGATTGAAACGTTTGGAACGATTGGAACCGCGCGAAGCGCTAGTACCCCCAGCGCTGCTCGACGACTCTTACCCGCTCGTACTCTTCCGCCAGCTCTTTTCGCCCGCGCAATTCTTTGAAAGCCTCGTCGACCAAATCCTGCGCGGCCACTTCTTTGATCGGCGGCACTTCGTAATTGAGCTCGCCGAGCCGCTCTTCTTCCTTGAGCATGTCTTCGAAACCGGTCGCCCTGCCGTTAAGCGGAAACGGCATCGCTTCCAGATCGCGCGGGCTTCTCAGATGCGTGACCACGCGCTCTTCCGGATCCGGACTCTTGAGCCGCAGGCGTTTTTCCAGATTGTTCACGTATTCGAAATTCTTCGGCATGTCGCGAATAAACCAGTAGCTCCGGATCATTCCCCGGAGAAAACTCTTGACCAGGTCTGGCCGCTCTTCGAGGATTCGGCCGGTGGCGGCGATGATGCGCTCGGGCCGCCCGTCCGGATACTGATCGGCGGGAGAAACCAGCGCATTGCAACCTTCCTTTTTGAGATCTTCGGCGTGCCAAGGCGACACCGGAGCGCATTCGACCTTGCCGTTGCGGATCGCGTCCACATGAAACCGCCCATTTACGCCGAGCCGCACCCACTCGATGTCGCGGTCCAAATCCAAACCGGCTTTTTTCAATTGAATCTGAATCGCCCAATGGCGAATGCTGTTGAAGTCGCTGATGCCGACGCGCTTCCCTTTCAACTCTTGCAGCGACTTGATATGCGGCGGCGCCATCCACACGTTGGTGTGCTGATTGCGCCAACCGCAGAGGATGTACAGATCGGCGCCCCGCGCGCGCTGGTAGAAAACCGTGCGCGATTGCACGTCCAGCGCGATGTCGATCGACTTTTCTTTCATCGCCTGAGAGATGCCGAGCTTCTCGAGACCAAAAGGCACCATCGAATCGGTCAACATCTCATAGCCCAGGGTTCCGTGCGGCGTCACCAAGCCTTCGTCGTAGAAGAAATTCATTTCGTGCGCCGTCATCACCGGCACCTGGTGCAGCATATGATAACAAGTCGGCGCGATTCTTAGTTTCCCGTCAAGCATGAATCACCTCGTTTTTAGAAATGTATTGACCCCTATCACGACTTCGGCCGTTTTGATAATTGTCGCGCGACTCGTCAGAAATAAAGCGCGAGTAACGCTCCGGCCAGCGACAGGATGGCGACAACTCCCATTCCGGCGCGGGATCCAACTATCGGCGCGAAACCACGCGCGAACCCGGTTCTCTGGAGCGGCGCAATTCCCATCCGGCGAAATCTCCCCCACGCTTTTCTCCTGCAAATCTTGCAGGATTTGAATCGCGCGCTTGGCTTCCGAACGTGACACCTGAATCTTGACGCCGCCGAGGGACGCTTTCCTCTTACCGCGACCCACGACGGTTCGTTCGTCGGCAAGACAGCTCTCGATGTTCGCCGCCTTGAGCTTGTTCGTTATGCGCAGCGCCTCTTCGGGAGTACGCACGGTGGAAATCGTGACGTTCTCGGCTTTTGGCTTGTCCGTCGATTGCGGCATCGGCGTCATTTCTTGGTGAGCGAGCGGATCAGACCGCCGTCTTCGATTTTTTTCATGAACTGTGGCTCAATGATCAAACTCGCATCGGTTTGCTTGGCCTGGGGGTACTGCAGTGACAGCATTTCCAATCCTCCCTTGACCACTGGCAGCGACGGGTACGGCGCATCGTCGATCGTGCCACGGGTATATTGATAGGACTCTTCGAGAATATCTTCATCGGCGCCTTTCATATATTTGCGCAAGGCCGCCAACGACTTCGCTTTGTCCGTCTTGAATATCGCTATTCCCTCGACGATGCATTTGACGAATTTTTCCACCAGCTCCGGATTCTTCACCGCGGTTTGGCGCAGCGTCACCACGCTCGTGTATGGGTATTCGATGCCGAGCTTATCGAAACTCACCAATTCCCTAAAGCCGGCTTTGCGCGCCACAAATAGATGCGGTATCGACATCGCCGCCGCATCGACGACGCCCCGCTCCAACGCCTGCAGGCCAAGGTACGGCTCGCCAGTTGGTAACAACTTTACGTCACGATCCGGAATGAGTCCGAATTTGGCGCGCAGGACGTAGCGCACCGTGGCATCCAAGAACGCCGCCGGCCGGCCGGTCGCGATGGTCTTGCCCTTCAAGTCTTCGACAGTTTTGACGTCCGGCTTGGCGAAGAGCGAGGTGCCGATTTTGCTCGTGATGGTCGCCACCAGCACCTGGTCTTTTACTCCGAGAATGTGCGACGTCATCGTGCCGGTTCCCGAGGCAACGACAATCGGCACCTCGCCGGTGGCGAGCAGTTGCTGCGGGCGCACCCGGCCGGCATAGATCGCCTTCAAATCCAACCCGTACTTTACGCCAACGTGCTCTTCGACCGCAATCCACAGCGGCGCGTAGGTCGCGGTGATGTTGGAATAACCGACAGTCAATGGCTCCAGGCGCGCGGCTGCGAAAACATCAAGGGGAGAAAATAACCAAACGGCTACAAGAGACTTAGCGAGGAAACGCAGAAGTTGAAACATTGTGTGATTCCCGTCGATCAAGGATTGACTTGCCGGTTATCACTCTGCTGGTTTCATGTCAATGAAAAGTGATCGATGCGAGCGGACGGAGCTGAAATGAGCAGCCGAATGGGACCCCAATCGAATCGCTTGGAAGATCTACGCGCATGGCGCCTTCCGCGCAAAGAAAACTGAATCCGAAATGTTAACGGCGAAGGTTGCGCGAAGCCGCTGTCTATCTTCTTGGAATCTGCGCTTAGGAGCCTATGGTGCTA
The DNA here is from genome assembly GCA_963811315.1 of uncultured delta proteobacterium. GTDB lineage: Bacteria > Desulfobacterota > Binatia > UBA9968 > UBA9968 > DP-20. Next base: position 80,232 of record CAWERH010000026.1, on the reverse strand, counting down.
GCGGGCGAATTTTTTCGACCACAGCAGTTCTTGTATTTCTTCCCGCTGCCGCACGAGCAGGGTTCGTTGCGGCCAACTTTTTTCTCGGCGATCATCGGTTTGGCTGGATTCAGTAGTCGCGTTCAGGTCGTCGATATTCTCCGGTTTGTCCGGCGCTAATTCGACTTTGTAGCTCCAGCCCTTCTCTTGAAAAGTAGCGGTTACTTCTTTGAGCCGCTTTTCTGTTTGCACCGTGACGACTGCCGGATTCATTTCCGTACCCAATTTCCCGATCTTCCTGCCGTCGAAAACTCCGGGGCGAATTTCAGCATCCACCTTGTTTCTCATCTTCCCGATATCGGTGATTTTGTTGCTCATAACGTCACTATTTCAGATATCCGGAGACTAATCCATATTCAGCCGTAAGCGATGTCGCCCATATCAGCGAGTGTCGCGGGGAAGCAACGTGGATCACGACGCGCGCGACTTCTTATATTGCAGCACGCTATTTCACCCCATACGAAGCGTAGAGTTTGTCGATGAAGCCGCTTTCGTCGAGTCTGCGAACGAACACCGGTCACTCCGATCGGCACATCCCCCGATGCCAGCGCCGCCATAAGAGTGGAAGCGCCGCGCACGAACACGAGCTCGGCGGGAGCGCCGTATTTTTTGAAAAACCCCTGTTCCTCCGCGATCCAGAGCGGCACGAGCCGGGCGCTCAGCGTCCCGTAGGCAAAGAAAATCTTCGCCGGCGCGGACGCCGCATGAGCGGGCGTACAAAGAAGGAGAAAAACAGCGAGCGCTGAAACGAGCGGGATTGCGAGCGAGCGGATTCGGCGCATCTTGTCGGTTATGTGCGTGTCATCAATTCCAGCAAGTGACCGTCCGGGCCGTGAAAGTAAACGCCTCGGCCGCCCTTTCGGGAATTCAATTGACGGTTGGCCGTATTCCTAGGATCGCTCCCCCAGGTGATATCGGCCTCTTCTATGCGTCGGAAGATCGCGTCGAATTCGTCATCACTGACGTGAAACGCATAGTGGTGCGGCTCGAAAGATTCGGCGTTGTCAAAGTCCAGCGTCAGCTCTTCGTTGATCCGCACCGGCGCGAAGTGCCCCATCGGCCCCTCATAATGGAGGCCGAAAATCTTCGCAAAGAATTTCGCCGCCGCCTCTTTATCCTTCGCTGGTACAATCGTGTGATTCAGCTTTATCGACATAATCCCTCCTTTGATCCGATTAACCGTTGCGAAACAATAGTGATTACTCCGGACAAAATTCTAGCTCTAATGTTATTTCTTATACAGCGCCTTGATAAACCCGCTCTGTTCGATCCGCTTCATGATCGTCGTGTCGATGATCAAGTTCGGATCGGTCTCTTTCGCTTTCGGATATTCGTAGGACAGAATTTCCAGAGCGGCCTTGGTGATTTCCAACGACGGCGTGGGGTTCTCTTCCGTCACGCTCTTGGCGTATTGATAAGTCTCTTCCAGGATCTCGTCGCTGGCTCCTCTCATGTATTTTTTCATGACCGCCAGACTTTTCTCATGGTCGGTCTTGGCGATATAAGTTCCTTCGATCATGGTCTTTAAGAACCGCTCGGTTAAATCAGGCTGCTTAATCACAGTTTGGCGCAGCGTCGTGATGGTATTGTACGGATAGACGACTCCGGCCTTGTCGTAATCGATCAGTTCCCGATAGCCCATTTTCTTGGCGATCAAGGTGAAAGGGATCGTCAGCGAAGCCGCCTGCACGATGCCGCGCTCCAATGCCGGAAATGTCAACTGAGCTTCGCCGATGGGCAGCATCTTTACGTCGCGGTCCGGCACGAGCCCGAGCTTTGCCCGCAAAACGTATCGAACCATGGTATCGCCGAATGCGCCGGGGCGCCCCGTTGCGACGACCTTGCCGCGCAGGTCTTCAGCGGTTTTGATCTCGGGACGGCTGAAGATTGCTGAATTGACCTTGTTGATCGTGACGAAAATGATCGCTTGGTCCTTGACGCCGAGAATATGCGAAGTGATCGCGCCCGTGCCGGTGGCCATGACGAACGGCACTTCGTTGCTGGCAAGGAGCTGTTGCGGCCGGATTCGGCCCGCATAGATCGCCTTCAGATCGAGACCGTATTTGCCGCCCAATCGTTCTTCGACGGCGAGCCAGAGCGGAAGATAGGCGCCGGAGAATGTGGAGTAACCGATCGTGACGGTATCCAGCTTGGCGCCGGCAAAACCGGCCGGCGTAAATATCACCGAGAGCAAAACAAAAATAACCGAGGATATGAATTTCATCAGATAGACCTCTTTCCTTGAACGCGCTTATCCCGAGGACTCGCTTTGAGTCAAGGTCTTCTATATTGCAGATATTCTTGCGGGCTGCCAAGACAGGTGTGAAATGAAAGAGCTAAAGCAACATTCCGGTGATCTGACCAGCAGAAGTTGACCTAAGTAGCCGTCTCAACGCGGAAGGGTAGGGCTTCGACAGTCTCGCCGTAGGTCGAGTTGCAGTAAATCTTCTCCGACGATCAACGGACCGGAATAATTTCCCCGCGTCATCGGAATCAAATCTTCGGCTTTGGCGCCGCCGAAAAGCAAAAGATGATTGTAGACGGCCAGTTTTGGTTTAACCTCGGCGAATATTTGACCTGCCTGATCGGGAGTCGTGTGATTGGCGCCGATGCGTTTGAGTTGCTGCAGACTTTCGGCCGCACTGCCGGCCGCCGCGGTCACCTCATGGACCAGGAGATCAGCGCCGCGGGAATGTTCGATCAGGTTTCGATTGAACGTCGTATCGCCGGACAACACAGCCGAGTGGCCATCAAAATCGATACGGTAGCCGAAGGCCGGCAAGTTCCTCGCCGCCGTGGTCGACCTCGAACGCGCTGACGGTAACCCCGTTATTCGCTGTAAACAATTCCTTCTTTGATTTCTTCCGCCTGCAACTTCACGCCGTCGGGCGGATAGTTTCTGCTGCGCACCCGAATATCGACCGCAAACGCCTGGGGCAGATGCTCCATCATCTGCCGTCGTGCCTTGCGGCCCCCAAACTCGCAGCGGAATTTTTCGTTGCCCCCACGGCCGCCCGATCCAACCCGTCAGCCAAAGGTCGGGAAAACCGACAACGTGATCCGAATGATGATGGGTAAGGAACATACCGGTGATCGCGCTGAACGGAATCCCGAGCTGATGCAGCCGTTGCATGGCGCCGCGGCCGGCATCGAAAATAAATTTCTCGGCGCCGACTTCGACCAGAGTGCTCGGTCCGCAGCGGTCCCAGCGCGGCGGCGGCGCGCCGGTACCGAGCAGAGTCACGCGGAAAAGTTGATCAGCCGGTTCCGTCATTGCCGTATCCTTCCCTGCCGCCGAGACTGACTCAATCCACACACTCATCGCTCCGCCAACACCGACTTGATGAAACCGCTCTGCTCCAGTTCCTTCACCAGCCGGCTATCGGCGAATTCTTCGGGCTTGGCCGTCTTCGCCTTTCGGAACCGTCTTCTCCAACTCGAGCAAAAGACTTGCAATACCGGCTGGATAGGGCGGAACATTAAAGCCTGTCTTGATCACCATCTCGTAAGTTTCTTCGAGCACTTCGCGGTCGTCGGTGCGGAAATATTTTCCCATGGTCTTCATGGCAAACGCCTTGTCTTTCATGCCGCGCACCGCCCCCTCGATGTAGGCTCTGAGAAAACGCCGGACGGTATCTTCGTTCGACTTTAAAAACTTGCGCGTCGTTACCACACCGTTAACGTGATACTCGATGTCGAGTTTTGAAAGATCGACCAGGTCCTTCAATTTCGCTTTGCGCGCCTGCAGCGTCGCCGGCGGCGTCACCGCAGCAGCCTGCACTTTGCCGGCAACCATCGCGGCGATCGTCTCCGCCGGCCCGCCCGTTTGAACCATCGTAACGTCGCGCTCGGGATCGATGCCGGCGCGGCGCAGCGCGATGCGCGAAGCGAGATCGGATTGGGTGCCGAAGCGCGTCGTGCCGAATATTTTGCCGCGTAGATCTTCGATGCGGTTGATGTTGGGCTGAGCGTAGATCCACCAGTTAAATTTCTTGGCGATGGTGGCGATGATCACGGTGTCCGTGCCCGACAGCGCTGCTTGTATCGGACCCGCGCCGCCGGCCTGAATGATCGGCAGCTCGCCCGACAACATCGCCTGAATCGCCAACGAGCTACCCGGAATGCTGATCACCTCGACGTTGAGGCCGTTTTTCTCGTAGTAGTTGCCTTCCTTGGCAAACCAGACCGACATCTGCGCCCCGGAAGCCGAGCCGCCGCCGGTGCGAAGCTTTTCAAGCTTCTTTTCCTGAGCGTTTACGGGAGCGCAAAGCCACAAAACTAAAATAGCGCAGTAAATTAACCATCGGGGAACCCTCATAAATACTCCTCGCCGTTTCATCGCTTCATCAATGTCGCCATGATCCTCTAACCGAGGCACTGCTTCGATTCAAGGGACGCGATGGCGATTTTTTCGCGCGGCCACCCGGCTTGACAAGCATGGCCTCGACTGTGATAGAAGCCAACTTGGCGTGCTTCCTGAATCCACCTTCCTACTGTGTTCCGGCGACGCTTGCAGTCGCGAACTTATCAAAATGAATTCACTTCAATGAGTTGCAACGAGATAGTTAACGTTAAACCGACAAGGAGGATTCGCGATGGACTGGCGTCTTATTTTTGAACAGAGTGCGGTCAACGGCGGTGTTTATGATGAGCGGGGCCTGGTCCCAAGGGTTTTTCGTCCGGTCACCGATTCATGGTTTCAAAAGCGGCTCGATCACGTGCGTAATGAGCTCAAGCGGGAAATGCACCAGATACCGATTAAGTCCGATAAAGACCACTGAACCTGTTAGTTACTGGGCGAGCCGCAGCCGTCGCTGCTTTGATCGAAATGACGCGCTTTGCGGCTCGCCCGTTTTCCATTCGACGAATACTGTCCGGCCATCGACAAAATCGCCGACTGAATTTATCAACCAAACCAGCGGAGACCGAAATATTTCATGTTTCCCTATCGTGATGAGAATGAAACTCAGCGCGTCGCCATCGTCACCGGCGCGATCATTGCCGTTAATGTTCTGGTCTGGTTGTTCATCCAGGGCGCCGGTTCGACGATTCCGCTTGCGCGCTCCGTATGCGAGCTCGGTCTCATCCCCGGAGAGTTGACGCTCTCGGTACCGCCCGGCGCGCGTTTTCCGATGGGCGATAAACTCGTCTGCCTGACCGATCCGGGCCGCCAGGTTTCGCATCTCTTAACGTCCATGTTCCTGCATGGTTCGTGGATGCATCTGTTGGGCAACATGTGGTTTCTCTGGATTTTCGGCAACAACATCGAAGACTCCATGGGACGCCCGCGCTTCCTGGTGTTCTATCTGATTTGTGGATTGGCCGCGGCAGTCGGCCAGGTGTGGGCGAGTCCCGGCTCGGTTATTCCGATGGTCGGCGCCTCCGGTGCGATCAGCGGCGTCATGGGCGCGTATCTCATCCTGTTTCCCAATGTGCGCGTCTACGCGCTCGTTCCCATTGTGGTTTTTATCACCTCGATCGCTTTGCCGGCTTGGGTGATGCTCGGCTATTGGTTTCTCATCCAGTTTGTCAGCGGTCTGGTGGCCTCGGGAGACGATATGGGCGGGGTCGCCTTTTGGGCCCATGTCGGCGGTTTCGTTGCCGGCATCGTGTTGATAAAATTCTTTGTCCGCGACGATTATCTCTCGGCCCACCGCGCCGGCCAGTGGCGTCCGCGCCGGCTCATGTTCGACTGAATCTACCGAGATATCCCTCCTGCCAGCGATGGCATTGAGTATCCGTGAAAATCCGAGTCAGCGCGCAAACAGCTTTTTGAAAAAGCCTTCCTTGTCCAGTTCCTTCACCAGGCTGTCGTCAAAAAACTGCTCGGGTTTATATTTCTTCGCTTCGGGGCGGGTTTGGGCACGATCTTCGAGAACGAGCTTGAACATTTCCAAGTCGAGATTGGGGATGCGTTCGATGACGTCGACACCGAACTGCCAACTCGCTTCGAGCATTTCAGGATCGTCGGTATGAAGAAACTTGGCGATCGCTTTCTTACTGCCCTCCTTGTCTTTTTGCAGCATGGCGACGCCTTCCGAATAACCGGCAATGAAATTTTTCACCGTCTGGCGCCGCGCGGCGAGAAAAGTTCTGCGCACCACGATACCGACGTGGGGAAAACTCAAACCGATGGTCTTCGGCGGTATTTGCACTCTCGCCCCGGCTTTCAACGTCCGTTGCAATGCTGGCGGAGTCATGGGCGCGGCAAAAATTCGCCGCGCTTCAATTCCCGCCGCCAATTCCGGCTGGCCGCCCATTTGTAACAACGGCACGTCCTTGTCGGGTTCGAGCCCGGCCTTGCGCAAGATGTAACGCATGGTGAAATCCGTCGACGAGCCAAAGCGTGTGATGCCCACCGGCTTGCCGCGCAAATCTTGGATCGATTTGATCTCAGGCTGCACGACAATGTAGAACGCCGGCATGTTGACCATGCCCGCCACTGCGACCAGATCCGCGCCGCCGAAGTCGGCGTCGACCACGCCGCTCCCGCCGGCGGTGGCGATCTGATTCTCTCCTGCCATCATGGTTTGAATCACCTGTGCCGCGCCGGCGATGTAACTGAGATTGACTTCGAGACCGTGCTTGCGGAAGAGTCCCATGTCTTGCGCTACATACAGCGCGGCGTGGTCGCCGGCGATCGACGCATAGACCGCGTTGATGCGTTCCGGCGCTGACTGCGAATATGCCGGCGGTGCGACCAGAAACCAAACGGTTAACACGAGTAAACAGAGAGGCAAAGATGTTTTCCCTTGCATCGATCACTCCATCGGTCGGTCTTAGCGTGCTACCCGAATGAGCTTGCCTGACAGGTCGTGAAATTTCATTTAGCAGGAACCACTTTAGTTTGTCCAAAGGCCGGCGCCTCTCCCATCGGTCCTATGAGTCCGTTATAATCATTGCGTGCTCGACCAAATCCCCTCCTGGCCCTATCTTCCGACTCTCGCTCGTCTCGGCTTGGCTCTAGCCATCGGCCTCTTCGTCGGTATCGAACGTGAGCGGCGGCACAAAGAGGCCGGGCTACGAACGTTCGCCTTTGCCGCAGTGCTGGGCGCTGTCGGCGGCCTGCTCGGCGAGTCCTATTCGCTCTTGGCGCTCGGACTGGTCGGGCTCTTAGTCGTTTTTCTTAACCTCGAAACCATTCGTACCAAAGAAGGCGCGGAGATCACCACGTCTGCAGCTCTCTTTATTACCGCTTTCGCTGGCTTGCTTGCCGGTCAAGGGCACACCTTCACGCCGTCCGCGCTCGGCATCGCGACGGCCGCGCTGCTCGCCTGGAAAGAACCGCTCGCCGGATTCAGTCACGCGTTGACCGAGTCGGAGTTGCGTTCGGCGATCCTGCTCGCGATGCTGGCTTTTGTCGCTTATCCGGTTTTGCCGCCGGGAAGCATCGATCCATGGGGGTTGGTGGAACCACGGGCCGCTTGGATAACGGTGTTGCTGATTGCCGCTCTCGGCTTCACAAACTACATACTGCTCAAGCTTTACGGCGAGCGCGGCATAGAGTTCACAGGATTTCTCGGCGGACTCGTCAATAGCACCGTGACCGTCACCGAACTCACCCAAAGAGCGCGGCGCCGCCGCCGGCCATGCTCACCGATGTCACGTTCCGCGGCGTCATTCTCGCTACCGCTGCCATGCTCGTTCGCAACGCGATTATTCTCGGATCTGCTCGCGCCGCTCGTCTTGCTCAGACTCCGCTGTGCCTTTGGCCCTGATGATCGCGGGCGCCGCCATCGTCGTACTGTGGCACCGCCGGCACTTACAAAACGTTTTCAGTAATGCCGGGCCAGATAGCAACACCGACGGCGAACCAACCGGCGCCGACCCTGCCAACACTCGAGTCGCCTTTTTCGCTCACTGCGGCGTTTAAATTTGGCTTTATTTTTCTTGCTCTGCGCATCGCCGGCACGCTGGCGCAGCGTGCGCCTTGGCGAAGCCGGATTCTACGCCGTGAGCGTAGTCGGCGGCGTCGTCTCCAGCGCCAGCGCGGTCGCCTCTGCAGCCAACCTCGCTGCCGCCGGAACCTTGCCGCCCCATGTTGCCGGTATCGGCGCCATCATCGCTTCGGCCATGAGCGCAATCATTAACCTTCCGCTCGTCGCCCGCCTTGGTCAGGACCGGGCGCTCACCCTGAGAATCGCCTGGGCGCTGGGCGGTATCGTCGTGCTCGGCGTCTTCGGCTGCATTATTGAAACGTTGTGAGTCAATCTTTTCGAGTGGCTATTGCATGGACCATTCCCGCCTCCGGGGAATCTATAAATCGCTGCGCCGTTTCAAATCGTTGTCGTCGTGATCTGCACCTTGATCATTGCCAGCCACTAACCGCGAAGCAAGTCCTTATGGTAACCGCTTCAACCGCATTTTTTCAAAGGCAGTCGTCAGGGAATTCTTGATGGTCTTTTCTGCGGTTCCGGCGAGGCAACCGGCCATTGGGGTGTGTGGAAGCGCAGCAATGCACCCAGAGCGATGAGCAAAGCGCCGCACACGCTGCTCGCCCGAATCACGCCATAACCGAGGAAGAGTTGGAATGCATGGATGCCGTTGGCGCGCTCACCGTGGGCCAAACCGGAAGTCATGCCGAGAATGGCGCTCACCGTCACTAGCGCGAGCAAAACCGGCACACGTAAACGTTCCACCGCTGGGAGAAATCTCGTTGCGCTTCGGACGGCCACCGAGTCCCAGTATTTTTTGACCCACAGTCCCAGGCAAACGAACCCAAGTAACGTACTGCCGTGCTGCAAGACCTTATAGAGGTAAACTTGATAGCCATAGAATTGGCCGAGGTGAGTTTGCAAAATCGGCAAATTGACCACAAAAAATCCATCGCCATGGGTCCAAGCATCCCAAATCAAATGGGTGAGCGCGCCCACGACAATAGAAACCAGCACTGTCCAAGTCGGTGGACGGGATTGAGACGCGTGATCGAGCAGCGGCGTCAACCGATCACGCCAGGTCGGCGGCAGAAGCACATAAATCACCGGACGCACTAGGAAATTGAAGATATGATAAGTCACGACGCCAAGCGGGAGACAAAACCACAACACTCCGGCAAGACTATGAGTGATCGCCCGATCGACGCCGAAAGGAACAAAATAAGTGAGATCCGGAGCCATGCTGCCGATAACCAGCGCCGACAGTACGCCGGCGCGGCCGAGCAAGCGGCGCAGCGGCACTGCCGCGGCGGGATGAGCGAAGGTGAAAGGCATAACAGTTTGTTTCCTGAGCGAAAAAGTTTTTGATTGTATAGTTTTTTCGGATTCATGCCAACACATCGCGGGATGCGGTAGTGGTTCAGGTAGAATTCGCTAGCAATCGGATCGAGGGGAAAGATTCCTCGCGGAGTTTATCCTGAGTATCGCCGAAGGACTCGGAATGACAACAAAAGAACGGATCTGTCATCTCGACCCCTTCGACTTCGTTCAGGGTAAACTCCGTGAGAGATCTTTCTCTAACTGAACCACTACCCGGGATGCCTGATCGGCGCCGCCACGGCGTGACTGAAAAAATTCCATCATGCGTAGCGGCATCGGCGAAAAAATGTTGAGATAAATCGGTGAGTCAAAGCTCAGTAAGTTAGCCTGATTTGAAAATGTCCGCTCTGGCGTTGAATTGGCAGAGCTTGCTTGGAGATTTCTGTGGTTGAATCGCTTTTGTTAGCCGTTACCCGCGTCTCGACGATGTCGCAATACAAACCTTTGACCAACGCCACCGGCTTTTTTTTCCAACGCGACGAAAAATTATTTCTGGTGACATGCCGCCACGTGGTGCTCGATGAGGCCAATCAGCATCGTCCCGAGCGTCTGGAAATTGAACTGCACGTCGATCCCGAGAACGTCGCCGTTACGACCCAGTTTAGCGTCCCGCTCTATCGTGACCAAAAACCGCTTTGGCGCCAGGGTGTCGATTCCGCCGGCATGATCGATGTGGCGGCCATCGAGCTGGAGCGCGCGGCGCTTCCCGAGCCTCTACTTTTTCATCCGTTCACGCCGGCGCATTTAGTCGCCCGGCTCGACGATATCGAGATCGGCACGCCAGTGTTGATCGCCGGCTTCCCGCTTGGTTTTCACGATACTTTGCATCACCTGGCGGTGGCGCGTCAGGCGGTTATCGCATCGTCCTTCGGCATGCGCTTTCAAGGCAACGGCTATTTCCTGACCGACGCGCGTATGCACCGCGGCACCAGTGGCGGACCCGTAGTGGCGCGCATGACCGCGGCGCATTCGGGCCGCAGTGCGCTCGCCTGGAGCCTGCTCGGCGTGCACGCGGCGCGCATGGATGTCGACAATCGCGATGAGCAGCAGGATGAGCGGCTCGATCTCAACTGCGCCTGGTACGCGGATATTATTCTGACGCTGACCGAAGATCCGCCGCAGCAAAAGCATCGGATCGGCCTTCGCCGGCGGTGCATTCGGCCTCCGGCAAATCAAGCCTTAAAGCGCCGTCGTAGAGTCGTCCGGCTCGACGGTGACTTTGATTTCCAAAGTTTGCTTGCCGCCGCCGTTGATAACGCCGCGCAGCGGCGTCACATCGGAAAAGTCTCGGCCCCAGCCCAAAGTGATATGTTCACCGGAAGGCAAGACGTTGTTGGTCGGATCGAAATCGACCCAGCCGCTGTCCGGAACAAAAACCGAAACCCAGGCATGGGACGCATCGGCGCCGACGGGCCGCGCTCCGCCGGACGTTGGCCGCGGTCAACACGTACCCGCTCACGTAGCGCGCCGCTAAACCGGTCGAGCGCAGACATGAGATCATCAGGTGCGCGTAGTCCTGGCATACGCCGCGTTTTTGCTCGAGGAACTTCATCACCGAAGTAGTCACCGTCGTGGCCCCGGGATCGTATTTGAAATCCCGGTGGATTTTTCTCCATGAGCGACTCGAGCTGGCGTCCAGCAGCGGCCGGCCGGCTTCGAAGCAATCGCTCGCATAGGCGCGTAAATCGCGCATGATTCGGGCATGCGGCGATTCGAAAAGAAACTGTGTGGCTTCCAATACGCCGGCGCTGGGTTTCCAACCGGCGCGATAGGCGAACTGTTCTCTCACTGCGTTCCACGCCGGACCGGATTTAATGTCCGGCGGTTTACAATCCGCGATTTCGACGACGCCCTCGGCGACGATGTCGAGCTCGCTGTGCGCGGTTTCGATGGCGATCTCGGTAACGGGATTGCCGAAGGGGTCGATGCCGTCGTAGCGCCGGGTTGGCGCCGGCGAGATGGTGATTTGATAACTGCGGCTGCGTTGATAATCGAGGGGGCGCGGCGCCAGATGAAGCTGCTGATGCGACAGCGTCACCGGCTCGGAATAGCGGTAGACAGACTGATGCGTGACCCGGTAGCGGCGCGGCGCGCCTAAACTCTCGCTCATGCCGCCAGGCTCGCTTGCGTGTGCTCGCCGGCGTGCACGAAATAGCGCTGCGACAACTCGTCGGAGAGCGCATGGACGAAGGTTTCGCAGCTGACGAGCAACGACTTTAGACCGGCACCGAAACTTTCCGGCTCGTTGGGTAACGGCAAGCGCAGATCTTCGAAGCGACCGAGGTCAAAATTTTGCAGCGCTTGAACGAGGGGCCACGGATCGTTGACCGGCTGAAAGCCCAAGCGCTTCTGAAACTGTTCGATATGGCGCCCCAGCGCGCCGATCTGAAAACCGACGGAATGAGGGTTCGAGCCATCGAGCACCAGCAGATCGAGCACCGGCAGCAACTCGGGCTGGCGCTGATAGCGCGCCCGGTAGGTGATGATACTGTTGCCGATTTCGAGCAGGCTGCCGAGCGCCGCGTCGCGCTCCGTGTCCGGCTGCGACAGCGCGTGACCGACGATGGCAGCGATCAGCGCGGCGCGCTCGATTTGGCGGCCGGTGACGAGAAACCGCCACGCGTCATCGCGCGTCATATCGTCGAGCGCGTAACCCGCCAGGGCCGTGCAAGCCGGCAAGACCCGGTCGAGCACCGCCAGCGCCGTCTCCAGATCATGGGGCGCCGGCTCATGAGCGCGCGCCAGTCGCTGCACGGTATGCCAATTGTCGAGGGAGATGCGCTCGCGCAGTTGCGCCGCACAGTACAGCAGGCGAGCTGTATTCGCCGGCAGTCCGTTGACCACGCGCGGATCGCCCAGTGCGGCGATCAACCATTCATCGCTCGCGCCAACGCGGCGCGCCGGCTTCGTTAAACCTGGCGCAAGCGGTTCCGCAACCTCGCGCAGGTTCATTTTCTCGCACAGCGCGGCCAGCACTTCGATCGCCGCCGCGTGCGCCGGATCACTCTCGATCAGACGATTGGCGATGGCGCGCAGCAATCGGCCAACCACTTCGACGCGCTCGGCGTAGCGGCCCATCCAGAAGGAATTTTCTACCGCGCGCGACGGTGAATACGGACCGCCGCGCACGATGTCGCGGGCGGTGATGCGCGGTTGCACCAGCGACTCCCAAACCGCCGCCGAGCCGTCAAGCATCCAGATATCTTTGCTCGAGCCGCCGCTTTGCATGCTGATCACGTCCGCGCCGGCGGAGGGCGCGACCCGAGCGAGGCCGCCGGGCATGACTTCGTAACCCGCCGGGCTGGCGACCGCGTAAAGACGCATGCCGACGTTGCGCGGTTCGAAGCGCTGGCGCTCTCTCGACCAGGTGGGCGCCTGCGAGAGACGCACCCATTCTTGCGCGACGAAAGCATGGGGCATTGCGCGCATGCGCTCGGCCATCGTAGCGCGTCCGGCGGCGTCGAGAGTGTAACCAAAAGTCGGTTCGAGCTTCATCGATGGGAAAGCCGGTTTGATCACGAGTTCGGGGAGATGTTCAATGGCGTGCTCCAACGCGGGCGCTTCGCCGCACCACCACGTCGCTACGGATGGCAACTCGAGGGACTCCCCCAGTAAGGCTTCACAAACCGCCGGTAGGAAACCCAAGATCGCCGGCGATCTCGAGCACGCCGGAGCCGAGCGCATTGGCGATCAGCACGATTGCCCGCGCGCGCGGCGCCAAGCAAACCCGGCACACCCAGCGTGGAATCGGTGCGCAGCACCGCCGGATCACAGTATTCGTCATCAAGGCGACGCAACAGCACATGCACGCGCTTCAAACCTTCGAGAGTTTTCAAATAGAGTCGCTGATCGCGCACCGTCAAATCGGTGCCTTCGACCAACGCGAAGCCCAGATAGCGCGCGAGAAAAACATGCTCGAAATAAGTTTCGTTGTAGGGTCCGGGCGTTAGCAGCGCGATCAGGGGTTTTTCGCCGTCGGTGGGCGCCTGACTGGCGAGTTGCTGCTGCAGTGTGCGAAAAAACGCCGCCAACCTTTGCACGCCGAGGGTACGAAACAGGCCGCCATAAAGCGGACCGACAATCAGCCGGTTTTGCAGCGCGTAGCCCGCGCCGGACGCTCCTTGCGTGCGATCGGCCACGACCCACCAGCGCCCATCCGGCGAGCGCGCCAGGTCGCAGCCGAAGACATGGAGAAATGTACCGCCGAGCGGCTCCAGACCGCGGCATGGCCAAAGATAACTATGATGACCGTGAATCACCGCCGGCGGCAACAGACCTTCGGCGAGCAAGCGTCCCGGCCCGTAGAGATCCGCCAAGATCGCATTGAGCAAGCGCGCGCGCTGTTTCACCGCGTGCGCCAAGAACCGCCACTCGTCGGGTCCGATCACTAACGGCAGCAAGTCGACTTCCCACGGCCGATCGGTGCCTTTGGCGTCCGCATAGATATTATACGTGACGCCGTCTTGCTCGACGGCGTGCTGAATCGTCGCCGCGCGACGCGACAGCTCAGCGCGCCCAATCCGCCGAGTCGCCCTGGCAAGCCGCTGCCAGTCCCGGCGCGGCGTCCCATCGGCATCGAAAACTTCGTCGTAATGGCCGGGCTTGGGAGTGTAGTTTGCAAAGGATGAAAACGGCGCCATGAAGAATCCTTATTTTTAGCTCTTGCGCAGATCGAGAGTGAAGGGAAATTCCGGATCGACCTGCGCAGCGCCGGCGGCGATATGCCCCGTCGTGTGGCCCATGCGGAAGAAACGCGCGAGCCGTCGGCTTTCCGCCTCGAAGGCATTGACCGGCAACGCCGAGTAGCTGCGCCCGCCCGGATGCATCACGTGATACTGGCAGCCGCCGAGACTGCGCTCCATCCAGCGGTCGACAAGATCGAAAATCAACGGCGTGTGCACACCGATCGTCGGGTGCAGCGCGAGTCGGCGGTTGCCAAGCGCGATAGCGCACGCCGGCGACGTATTCGCCGACCGTGCCGGTCGGATGGAGCGGCACGGCATCGCCGTTGCAGGTCAGCGTGTAGCGATCCGGCGCCAAGCCTGTCGACTTTACCTGCAGACGTTCCAGCGAGGAATCGACGTAGCGAGCCGTGCCGCCGGTGGCGCCTTCCTCCCCCATCACATGCCAGGGTTCGAGAGCGCCGCGCAATTCGATGTCGATGCCCCGACTGACAAAATCGCCATATTTCGGAAATCGAAATTCAAAGTGCGGCGCAAACCAGCGCGCCTGAACGGATAACCCGCTTCGTGCCAATCTCGGTTATCACATCCTCGAAATCGAGCCAGACGAAGTGCGGCAGACAGAAAACGGTCGTGCAATTCGGTACCCCAGCGAACCAGTTTCGCCGGCACATAAGGCTTCTGCCAAAAGCGCGCGACCAACGCGCGCAGCAGCAACTGCTGGGTCAAGCTCATGCGCGCGTGCGGCGGCATTTCGAAGGCACGCATTTCGAGCAGTCCCGAGTCTGCCGGTGGCGCTGTCGGGCGAGTAAAGCTTGTCGATGCAAAACTCCGCGCGGTGGGTGTTCCCGGTCACATCCATCAAGCAGATTGCGCAGCAGCCGGTCCACCAGCCAGGGCGGGCATGCGCCCGCTTCGGCCTTCTTGCGCCGTTCCATCTCGCGGAAAGGCGATTTCGATCTCGCAAACCGAATCGTTGCGCGCCTCATCGATGCGCGGCGCCTGCGACGTCGGGCCGATGAACAAGCCCTGAAAACAGATAAGACAAAGACGGATGATGGTGCCAATAGGTCAAGCAAGCTGCGCAGCAGATCCGGCCGGCGCAGCCAAGGCGAATCCTCCGATGTTGCGCCGCCCAGAGCGAAATGATTTCCGCCTCCGGTGCCCGTGTGACGTCCGTCGACCATGAATTTTTCCGTACTTAAGTCGCGACTCTCGCGCCGCGTCGTACAAAAAAGTCGGTGCGCTCGCTGAGTTCATCCCAGCGCGCCGAAGGATGAATGTTCACTTCGATCACGCCGGGATCCGGCGTGATGCGAAAGCTTGCCAGGCGCGCATCAGCTCGGCGGTTCATAACCTTCCAGTAGCACCGGCTGACGCAACGACTCAGCAGTGGCTTCCACCGCCGCAACCAGTTCAAGATAATCTTCGAGCGCTCGCCACGGCGGCATGAAAATATACAACACGCCGTTTCTCGGCTCCGCGCACAGCGCAGTACGCGCGAGCCAGGCAGCACTTTCATGTTTTCCTGGCGCGCGTCCACGCCCACTGCTTCTGATGCAGCGGCGCTTGGAACGTGCCCTTGCTTCAGCCGCGTCTTCGCCGGCCTTCCGCGCTCGAACTGCAGCGGATCTGCGCACGACTCGGCAACGGCGGCCGAGGTCACCGACGGATCCGGCGGAAAAATATACGGATAATCCGTCTCGCTCGACCCACGGCAGCGAGTCGAGCGGCAGGCGATAGCCCATCGGCGAATCGCCCGGAATCAAATAGCAGCGTTCGTCGCGGAGAAACCACGAGCTGGTGCGCCATGCGCCGGTCTCGTCATCGCGCGCCACCGGCAAAACGTTGCCCACCGACTTCTTTGAGCCCCTGCGAAAACACCGCGCCAGCCTTTTTCGTTCGAGCTCGTCTTCAAGACGCGCGTCGAACGGATCGACGTTCGCCGGCAAGGCGCGCTCACGCCAGAGATAGTAAAACACGTCTTCGTAGGCCGGAAAAACGAAGCCCGCTCCAGTCCCAGGCGTTCGGCGACGCCACGCAGAAAGTCTCGCTGCCACTTGCTCATTCGCCTCGCCCGGCTTCGATTCGTCGGCGATCAGCGAGTCGTCGCGCCAGATCGGTTCTCCATCCTTGCGCCAATAACAATTCAGCGACCAGCGCGGCAGTTGTTCGCCCGGATACCATTTCCCCTGCCCGAAATGCACCAGGCCGCGGGCGCCGTAGCGCTGCCGCAGCCGGTGATAGAGATCGGCCGCCAGCCTTTCTTATTTGGCCCGAGCGCCGCGGTATTCCATTCGTCGCCGTCCGGATCGTCGATCGACGACGAAGGTCGGCTCGCCGCCCATGGTCAAGCGCACGTCGTGGACTCTGCAAATCCGCGTCCACCGCGTGACCCGAGGCGCTCGATGGCGCACCATTCGTCTTCGCTGTAAGGCTTGGTGACGCGCGGCGCTTCCCAGATTCGGCTGACCGACATCTCATGGGTGAACTCGACTTCGCACGGATCCAACGTCCCGGTCACCGGCGCCGCAGACGCCGGCTCGGGCGTGCATGAAAGCGGCAAGTGTCCCTCGCCGGCGAACAATCCGGACGTCGGATCCAGACCGACCCAACCCGCGCCGGGCAAATAAACCTCGGCCCAAGCGTGCAGATCGGTAAAGTCTTTGGCCGGACCGGACGGGCCATCGAGCGACTTCACATCGGCGGTGAGCTGAATCAAGTAACCGGAAACAAAGCGCGCCGCCAGTCCGAGATGCCGGAGCATTTGGACCAGCAGCCAGCCCGAATCGCGGCACGAGCCGGAGCCCTTTTGCAGGGTTTCTTCCGGCGTCTGCACGCCGGGCTCGAGGCGAATCAGGTATTTGATTTCGCTCGCAAGCTTTTGATTGACCTCGACCAGAAACGAAACGCTGCGCTTTTTCGCACGGGGAATGCCGTCTAGATAACGCTCAAACAACGGCGTCAACGGCTGCTTCTTGAAATAGGGCGCCAGCTCATCTCGCTGCCGAAGCCTCGTATTCGAACGGATACTCTTCCGCATACGGTTCGAGAAAGAAATCGAAGGGATTGATCACCGACATCTCGGCAATCACTTCCACTTCGATGCGCATCTCCCGTGTTCGTTCAGGAAAAACCAGACGGGCGAGATAATTGGACTGGGGATCCTGCTGCCAATTGATGAAATGTTTCGCCGGCAGCACCTTTAGCGCATAGCTCAAAATCCGCGTGCGGCAGTGCGGCGCCGGACGGAGCCGGACATTCTGCGGTCCAAGGCAAATTTCGCGGTCGTAACGGTAGTGCGTGAGATGGTGCAGGGCAACGTGGATCGACATGATCGGACAGCGTCAACGATGGCTTTTGATCTTAGAGTAGAGTCCCCCGAGGGTCAAGCGAGGGAACCATCCGCGGGCGATGATCCCTAGTAAGAATGGCGGCGCGTTAACATTATCGCCAAGCTACGAAGAACTCCAGACGCTAGAATTCAAAGTTTTCGGAAAACTTCGCATTAATTCTTGCCGCTGCTGGAGCGCTCGAAGCGATCTTCGAACTCGCCGATAGACGCCGCCAGGCTGTTCGCCGCCTGCTCGATCGTGGCGCGCAGATCGCGCTCGATTTCATTCAAACGCGCGAGGATCAAGACCTTGGTTTCAGCAGCGAGGTTATCCCGTTGCTGCAACTCCAGCTCTAAAAACCCGCGCAACTCCTTCAACCGCGAGGCTTCGGCGTTGTCGGCAATCTCGCGCTGAGATTGCAATTCGCGCGCATAACGGCGGGATTCGATCAGCGCGGCCGATTGCAGGTAAACTAGATAGATCAGAAATAACAAGGTCAGCACCGCGGTGACCGCAAGCAAAATCAGCCCGAGCGGCGCCTCCACAGTCGCGAAGCCAAGGGACAATGACGCGGGCAATACGACAACGTGCCAGTTGAGGTACGCAAAGACCGCTATCACGCCGAGGACAATTACGATTAATAATGTTCGCAAATACATGTCGATCGCCTCCAGTCGGTAGCTTGCGGCCTGACATCCGAGGCCGCCGCCGATCCGTGTTTGCTTGCGGTGGAATTTACCGCACCGTCTAAACTTTTTCGTTCGACGAGTTTCCTAGCATTGCCCGTTCTTTGCTTTACGATAATTTTACCGTAACACTTGAATTAAGAAATTTTGAGTCAGGACACCGTTGCAATGCACCGCTTTTACGACTTGTCGACCTTTCGTTCTCTCAGACACCGTAATTTTCGCCTACTTGTGGAAGGTAATGTAATTTCGACCTCGGGCGATTTCATGCAAAGCATCGCCCAAAGTTGGCTCGTCTGGCAGCTCACCCGCTCGCCGTTTTTACTCGGCTTGGTGAGTTTTTTCGACACCGTGCCGCGGCTTTTCTTCGGCGCGATCAGCGGCGCAGTCGCCGACCGTTTCGATCGCCGGCGCATCTTGATGATCACGCAAACGCTCGCGATGATTCAAGCGATCGTTTACTGTCTCGCCGTCTATTTCAAAGTCATTGTTTTTTGGCATATCGCCGTGCTCGCCTTTATGTTGGGCTGCATCGACACGCTGAATCAGACCGTGCGGCAATCCCTGGTCAACGGCATGGTGCCCAAAGAGGAGTTGCTCAATGCCATCGGGCTGCAATCTTCGTTTTTCAACCTCTCGAAAATTCTTGGGACCTTCGGCCGGCGGCGCGATCATCGCGCTGGTCGGCATCTCGGGCTGTTTTTTTCTCAACGCGTTGAGTTTCATGGCGCTGATTTGGAATCTCTATCTGATGAAACTACCGACTTGGGAAGCCCCAACCCACAAACAAGGAGTATGGAAAGAGATCAAAGAAGGCTACCGCTATTTGCGCGGCAATCGGCGGATCTTTTCAATCGTGTCTCTTTCCTACATCGTCGCGTTGGTCGGCGCGCCGTACTCGCGATTTCTTCCCATGTTCGCCACCAATATATTGCGCGTCGGGCCGACGGGGTTCGGACTCTTGATGTCCGCGCCGGGTGTCGGCGCCATCGTTTCAGCCTTGTCCCTCGCCTCGACAAAAAGTTTCCGCCCGGGAATTCTTTGGATCTGCTCGTGTGTTACCGGGTTCGGACTCTTTCTCGGCCTATTTACTTTTTCTCACTCGTTTATTTTTTCTTTCGTGTTTTTAGCATTGGTCGGCGCCTGCCAAGTCGCCGGCCGTGCCGCGTCCAATACGGCGATTCAAGTGGAAACTCCGCCGCACTTGCTGGGACGTGTGCTCAGTCTGTTTTTCATGGATATCGGTTTATGGTCGCTCGGGGGCTTAGCGATCGGCAGCGCCGCGGCGATTATCGGCATCGACCATACCCTGGCCGTGTCCGCCGGCATTTGCATGATCGCGGCCCTTGGCCTGCTCGCGACTTCGAGCGGACAGACGCCGACTCCCGCTGAGATTACCGACATTAATCTTTAAGCTACCCTGGCGGTATCAGCGGCGAAATTACAGCGGTCATGCCTTTGGCGCGATCGATACTCCTGTGACCCCGGATTTCTCCAGCGAGCTGGCGACCAACCCTGAGGCTTTCGCGTCCTCGATAAATTCGCGCAGATACGTCACGCTATCACCGCGTCCTTTAACGATACCCATCGCTTGGCCTATCGTCATGAATGACTCGTCGAGCACGCGCGATCCCGGCAACCTTTTGCTATTGGCGGCGAGGTGCTGTCTCACTCCCGCAAGGACATCCGTCGCACCGCTAGCGAGCAATTCGAACGCCTCGGCAGGACTGCCGGCATGCACCAGCTCGGCATGCTTCAATGCGCGGCGCAGAAACAAATCGTAAGCGCTATTCGACGACACACCGATGCGCACGCCGGCGCGATCGACTTCGCCGGGAGACGCATACGGCGCGCCTGAAGGCACGAGGTAGGTCCCTTCGATTTCGATGTAGGGTGCGGTGTAATCGATTTCTCCGGCACGCACCGGATCGATGGCAAGAAACGCAACATCCCAGGCGCCGGATTTTACCGCCTCGAACATTTTGCCCGCTGCTTCGAAAGTGACAAATTCGATGGGCAAGCCGGTCCGCTTACCCAACTCGCGCGCCAGATCCGGCGCTACGCCTCTGGGTTCTCCAGTGACCGGGTCTTTGGTCGCTAAAATCGCGTTGCCATAGTTAATGCCAACCCGCAGTTTGCCTGTCGGCGCAAGATCAGAGTGTAATGAAGGAGTAATCATAAATCTGCGTTGAGATTACTGAGTGCGAAGCGAAGCGTCAAGACGAGATTGATCGGCAGCCTCTGCCCCTGGTTACCGCCAAACCGGAGATCGCAAGCGGACCACCTTCATTTCACGAATGCGCTCATATCTGATGATTTTCACGCGCTGTTTGATTAAATTGTTCTATTGCAGAATAGCCCAACAGGATATCGAACCGGAAACTGCATGAGTAGCAAGACCTCGAAGGCGACCAGCCGCACTAGCTCGCGGTATCAAGAGTTTGTGCCGCCGCCTTCGCTCGCCCACCGCCTCGTCTGTGTTTGGACCCAACACATCGATGGGCCTGAAGATGATCATTACGAGCACGGCGTTCTACCCGACGGCTGCGTGGATATCGTTTGCATCGGCAATCGCGCACCGGTTGTGGCCGGGCCGGCGACGCAGCGCATCGTCGTCACCTTGCCAACGGCGTGCAAGATTATCGGCATCCGATTTCGGCCCGGTCACGCCGCGACTTCGCTCGGTGTGCCAGTCAATGAGATGTTGAATCAAGATGTGCTCTTGGCCGATATTTGGCGCGACGCCGCGGATAGCTTAATCCGAGAGAGGATTCCGCCACGAGGCAGAATCTTCCAAGTTGGAAGCCATCACTGCCGCATTGGCGACTCGGTTGGCGCTCCACGCCCGATCCCGATCCCTCGATTCGATTTGCCGTAGCTTGGCTCGTACGGCACCCAAGCGGACGAGTGCGCGATCTCGCGCGTTTGATCGGTGTCAGCGACCGACAGTTGCAGCGGCGTTTTGTCGCAGCGGTCGGTTATGGCCCCAAGACTTTTCAACGCATCCTGCGCTTTCAACGATTGTTGAAAGAATGTTCGGGCATGGCCTCCGCGCAACCAGACTTGGCGGACTTAGCTTGCGCCGCGGGCTACGCCGACCAGGCCCATATGTGCCGCGACTTTCGTGAGCTCGCCGACACAACACCGCAGGCATTGTTGACCCGCGTCGGCAGCACCCTGGCGATGTCCGATTTGTTCAATACCGATGACCGTGACAGCGGCTAAGATCGGCGGATCGAGGAGGATTTATGGAGCAACGGATGAGTCTGATCACGCTCGGCGTCGTCGATCTGCAACGCGCCGTGACTTTCTACGAAAACGTCATCGGATGGAAAGCCTGCGGCAAGCCCGCCCGGGGTTGTCTTTTTTGATTTGAATGGCGTGGTATTCGCCCTGTGGCCGCACGCGGAGCTGGCGAAAGACCTGGGCTTGACCGGCCGCGAGCTGTCCCCGCCTACCGAGGCTACGCGCTCGCTCACAACGTCCGCAGCGAGGCGGAAGTCGATGCCATCTTCGCCCGACTGAAATCCAGCAGCGCAACCATCGTCAAGGAACCGCAAAAAACTTTCTGGGGCGGCTACTCCGGCTATTTCTCCGACCCCGACGGCCATACCTGGGAGATTGCTTTCAATCCCTTTTGGACGATCGTGAAGGATGGCCGCGTGTCGATGAAGGTCGAGTAATCAATCGGCTTGTCCCCGTTTCGATAAGTGAGATTTAGCTGCGCCGCCAGAGGCGCCGGCTCGCGATTTGCGCGCCTTCCGCCATCGCCTGGAATTTTGCCCATACGATGGTCGGATGAACTTCCGGCGTGAAAGTCGCTTGCGACGAAAATCCACAGTCGCCGCCGCCGATGACATTTTCGCGTCCGACCAGCTTTGCATAGTTCACGATGCGCTCGGCGATGAGTTCGGTTTGTTCTCCTGATAATATTATTATAATACGTGATCAATAACTTAGTAAGAATCTTAACTACTTACAACTTGAGTTATTACCACAATTGCCAATCTTACTCTTATCTCACTTTAAACACTTCAAACTAAATCAACTCCACTTTCAATTTCAACATAAAAACTACTATATACTTCAAAACGATATCTAAAATACGCTACACTTCATTAATACCTTAAAAATTGTGATAGCGAATTTTCTCACTATAATACCTCTAAAAACGTGATTAATTACTTCGATATAAATATACACGTCCTTCAACCACTACACGACAATAAGTAACTAATAATTACAATAAAAACTAATAAGCGACTAATCATCTATATAAATAATAAAAAACACGTCAATAATAACGAGATATTCCACACTCATTACTTCTAAAAACACAAAATAAACTTCTCTTCCTTGCGATAGTATTTATTACTCCAAAATCACTAACTATAAATAACATAAATACTTCTTCAAAAGTCAATCCCTTAAGCGCTACCTTAAAATTCTCGATATATAAATAAAACAATAAATATCACTTGTAAATAATCAAAACAATACATATCAAATAAAAATTAAACTAATCCACACATATGTTACACGAAATATTTCTCATAATATTACAAAAACACACACGCGCCTCATTGAAATTCATACGCGACACGATACGCTCCTCCACATTAACAAACTATTCTAAAACTTTCAAACACTCCACCACTTATACGTTAAAGATAACCTTACAATATTCCACATCAATAACGATATCGACAACACACTCTACTTACTTTCTAAACACCTCTGCTAACGCGCTCCGAACGCGCTTATTGTAGACGTCGTTATCTTACAACTCGCCCTTCAACTTCGCGTCCATTATTTCGAGCAGATCCTTCTACCGCGCCAAGCTGCCTACATGTGTGTCAAAATCCGTTCCGTCTTCTTCATTCAGCCTCTGTTTACTTAGAACGATGGACAACAAAAACCTTACCGTTTCTTGTTTCATCCTTTATCCTTCATCCTTCCGCCTTTAAATCAGCGATAGAGTGCATCGATAAATCCGGACTTGTCCAACTCTTCGAGCAGGCTGACATCAATAAAATCCTTCGGGTTCGCCGTCTTGGCCGCGGGAATCCGATCGCTGGCGTCTTTGATGATCGTCTTGAACCCTTCGATCGACGGGTACGGCTTGGGTTTGATGATATCGCGGAGCGCTTGGTACGCGTCCTCTATCCGCTTCTCGTCTTTGGTTTGTCGGTACTTGGCAAAGGCCTTCTTGGATACTTCGGGGTTGGTCTTCACCATGTGGACCGCCTCCACGTAAGCCTTGAGAAAGCGTCTCGCGATATCGCGCTTTCTCGCCAGCACCCTCTGCGTGGTAACCAGTCCACTCCCTTGATACGGCACATTCAAGTCACGCAGATTGAGCAAGATCTTCATACCCGCGCGCAGCGCTTCGAAATGGTCCGGAGGCGAGAACAGAGTGGCGTCAATCGAACCGCCGGACAACGCGATCAGGCGTTCGGGACTATCGCCGATCTGCAGCAACGTGACATCCCGCTCGTTCAAGCCGTATCGCGGCAGCACATAGACCAACCGCAGATGCGATGCCGATCCAAAGCGGAAGACGCCGATCCGTCTTCCCTTGAGATCTTCCATGGATTTGACGTTGGGGCGGGCAACCAGCCGATCGTCGAGCATGTCTTGCACCCCGGCAATCATCACCGGATCGGCGCCTTGTAGCCTGGCAGAGGACATCAGTGACCCCGTCATCTGCGCGAAGTCGACCTCGCCCGCCACCAATGTTTCAATCGCCGCGCGGGTATAAATAATTTCCGCGCTGATCCCGTTCTTGTTTAGAAGCCCGCCTACGTCGGCGACCCACAACACCCCTTGAGTCGGCGCCACCGCGGAGAATGCCACCCTCACCTTATCCGCGCCCGCGCTCGGCGTGTGTAAGACCATCACTAGAAGAGCGCTGCTTCCAAGAACCAGCAAGTTTTTAATGCAGCACAGGGATCGATGAAAGTACATCATGGCCCCCGTAGATTTTATGCGTCCGTCGTAAGTTTCTAAAAAGCTTCCATAGCCGTGGCTAGGCGGACGATAGGAAAATCACCGAGCAGCGTCAAGCATAAATATGAATCGAGCGTCATCATCGGCTGCGAACAAACGGCCCCGCTCGAACGGACGTCCAAGCTGTGCTGACTTCACCTCAACCTCCTCCCAATTTTTATGAGCTACGCCGCTTCGCGATTTAGCGCAATCCGCTTGACTGCAAGACGAATCTCCGCGATAAGAATTGAAAGTCGAAGGAGATTACAACCGATGATGATCTTGAATAATGAAGAAGTTAGCACGTTGCTGTCGATGGACAATTGCCTGCGGCACCTGGAAGCAGCTTACAAAGAGCTGTCCGACGGCACCGCGGTCAATCGTCCTCGCAGCGATCTCTATCTCCCGGCGACTACGCAGCGGCGGGGTCTATTGTTTCAAAACCATGGAGGGCGGACTTACTCGGGAGAAGGTGGTGGCTTTGCGCTTAAACTCGGACGTCATCAAGTGGGAAGAGAAGGCCGGGCGCATCATAAAAGACAAAGTACCGGCGGCGCCGGGCAACAAATGGGTCGGGCTGGTTCTGTTATTTTCCGCCGAGACCGGCGAACCTCTGGCGATTTTCCCGGACGGCATCATTCAAGGAATTCGCGTCGCGGCCAGCAGCGCGCTCGCGGCGCGATTCCTCGCCCGCGAAGACTCTGCAATTGTCGGGATCCTCGGCTCCGGTTGGCAGGCACGCGCTCATGCGAAGGCGATGTGCTGCTGTCCGCGCTATCAAGAAAATACTGGTGCACAGCCCGACGAAAGCGAACCGCGATAACTTCGCCGCCGAAGTGGAAAAAGAACTCGGCGTCCCGGTGGACGCCATGGTATCGGGGGAATCGGTTGCCGAACGCGCGGATATTCTGGTTGCCGCGACCAATTCGGTATCGAGAGTCGATTCCGCCGGAGTGGCTAAAACCGGGCATGCATGTCACCTGTGTGAAAATTACCGAGCTCGGCGAAGAGACGCTCGGTAAAGCCGATCGTCTTGTCATCCATACGCGGAAATGGGCGCCTGAGAACTACATCGCTGGATTTGACGATGAGAAAGTTGAAGCGCATGATCCGATCGATCTCTTGACCGAAGGCGCGAAGGGTTCGAGCATCACGGCGAAGCAGCCCTTTTGGCTCGGCGCCCCGGAATTAAAAGACGTGGTCGCGGGCAAGGTTCCCGGCCGGCAGTCCGCGGAAGAAATCACCTGCTTCAATAACAATATCGGACTGGGGATTCAGTTTGCGGCGCTCGGCAAAGCGATTTTCGATGACGCCAAAGCCAAGGGACTAGGCAGAGAGATTCCCACCGATTGGTTTTTGGAGTCGGTTCATCCGTGACGAAAAGTCTCGGATCGATAGACGGATCGACCGAGTACTCGGCAGTCGTCGGTCTCACGATCGGCGTGTCGAGTCAGTAGGTCAGAGCCGAGACTCCTTGTCGCTTACTTTTGCATACCGATCTGCCGCAGGAATCCTTGATCTTCGAGTGTCTTCACGATGCTGCTGTCGAGGAAATGATCCGGGTTGGCTTTTTTCGCTTCCGGGTTTTGGCTTAGCTTGAGAGTCTCCACGATCCCCTCGCGATTCGGATAAGGCGGGCGGACCACGTAATCGACGGCGTATTGATAAGTGGCTTCGAGAATATCTTCGGCATTGTCGCGAGTGTATTTCTGGATGATCTTCTTCGCCGCGGTCTTGTCCTGAACGAATCGTTGCAAACCTTCGCAATAAGCCCGGAAAAAATTCAACGTCGTTTCGCGGTTAGTTTTCAAATAAGCCCGACTGGTGATGACGGCCGTGTGGGGAAAATAGACGCCGGCTTTGGCCATATCGAGCAATGGCTGGGCGCCGGCAGCGCGCGCCCGGATGTGGGTCGGCGCCGACAACGGCGCGGCGACGATCAGCCGTTTGGACAGCGCCGCGGCGAGCTCGGGCATACCGCCGAGCTGAAGTATGTTGAGATCCTTGTCGGGATTGAAGCCGTTTTTCTGCACGAGATAACGCAGGGCAAAATCCGTCGACGAGCCGAAGCGAGTGACGCCGACTGTTTTCCCCTTCAAGTCCGCCACGCTTTTGATTTCAGGCAGAGCCATCATGTAAAACGCCGGCACGTTGGCGACTCCGCCGATGAAGACGAGATCGGCGGCGCTAAGAACGGCGTTCACGACTGGCGCTCCCCCGGAAAAAGCTATCTGCGAGTCGCCGGTTAAAACGACTCTGGTAACCTGAAGCGCGGTGGGAATGTAGATCAATTCTACGTCCAACCCGTACTTGGGAAACAGTTTCTGCTCGGTGGTATACCAAAGCGGCGCGTTGATACCGCTGATGGCCGGATAGATGACGTTCAGTTTCGTTCGAGTCTGCGACCACGCCGAAGCGGCCGTCAGGCAGAGCATCAGTGCGGCGGTTACGATCGATGTCTTCATCGTTCGAAGAACATATTGAAGGCCGCGCTATCGTGTCAAGAAGCGATATCGAGATCAGCGGAAATGCGCAGTGGGCCCAGGGCGGATGGAAAATTCAGAGTCAAACCTATTTTAGTTCCCTCTCCAACTGGGTGACCTGGCTCGGGTGTTGCTGCAAAATTCCTCCCCGATAAAAGACAAAATATGTTAGAACGGACGCGACTTCATCTTCCAGGAGGCAGCCATGATGGGGAACATTGAGAAAGTCGGGAGCGCTTTGAAGCGCTGTTTAACGATCTGGGTCGCGGCAATCAGTCTGTTGGGTTTTGCGCCGCGCGGTGATCTACGCGCAAGGCGCCAAGCCGCCGGCGGCCGGCAAGGCGCCGGCGCCATGGAAGTTTCACCTCGAGGAAGCCAGGATCGAAGATATCCACCGCGCGATCAAATCGCGGCAGATCACCTGCGAGAAAGTGGTGCAAGCCTACCTCAACCGAATCCGCTCCTACGACGGCATGTGCGTCGCGCCCGTGAACCCCAATGACGCCAGCGATCCGAAGAATTTTTTCCCGACGTCGCCAAGTATACGGGAACGCCGCTGCAACCGGGCGAGATGCGAGCGACGATTTCCGATCCGGCAAAGCTCCAAACCTACGGTTATATTCGCGGCGTGAAAAATGCGGGCCAGTTGCGCTCGCTGAGCACGGTCAACATCCGCGGCGAACGCTCCGCAACTTGTAAAGCCACGTGCGATCTTCATCCGTCGAAAGGCGCGTTGCCGGGCAGTTGTAGTCAGAGCTGCGAGGCGTTCCGCGCACAGCCCGATGGGCTTGAACGGGCGCGGGAGCTGGACCGCCAGTTCGGCGCCAATCCGAATCTCGCCGCGTTGCCGCTTTACTGCACGCCGTTTTCGATCAAAGACATCTTCGACGCCAAGGATATGCGCTCGACGGGCGGTGCGGACGTTGCCTATGGCATGGACGCGGCGCCGGCGGATTCAACGATTGTGGCGCAGCTCCGCGCCAAGGGCGCGATCATTCTCGCCAAGGCCAACTTGAGCGAATACAACGGCGCCAGCGGCGATCCCGGCGGCGCGGCCAAGGCCGATGCCGTCGTGCTCGGCGCGGGCAATTCGCGCAGCACCTGGGCGGGCAATCCCTGCAACCCGTACGATACTGAGCGCGCTGCCGCGCAAGCGGCGTCGAGCTCCGGTTCGGGTGTGTCGGTGGCGGCCAATCTGGTCACCTGCTCGATTTGCGAAGAGACCGGCGGCTCCTGCCGCGTTCCCGCGGCGTATAACGGGCTCGCCAACTTGAATACCGGTAAAGCGATCATTCCGTTCGGCGGCGGTATCGGCGCCGACCCCTTTATCGATCGAGCCGGGATTCAGTGCCGCACGGTCAAAGACACCGCGATTGTCCTCGACGCCTTGAAAGACCCGAAGCGCGGCTACTACGACCCGCGCGATATTTATACCGCGCTGCCCAAGGCGTTGATCGCGCAAAAACCCTACGCTAGTTTTGCCCAGCAAAAGAGCCTGGCCGGCATGCGCATCGGCATCGTGCGCGAATTCATGGTCAAGCATACGCCCAACGACGCGGCGATCAGCGATCAGATCGACAAAGAGATCAAGAGCATCCTGCGCGACAAGTTGGGCGCCCAATTGTTCGAGTCCGTCGATCCGCTCTATCCCGGACGATCCGACGATTCCCAATCTGAAACCGACCTTCCAGGAAGCGCTCGCGGAAATCTTGCCGTTCCACATGCCCGAATATCTGTTCAAGACGAACAGCGCCGGCGAGGCGGAGTTTCCCGTCTTCGCGAGCAAGATCAACGTCAACGTCGGCAAGACGCCCGGCGGCGGCGTGCTTTCACCGGCGGAGTATATGGCCCGCGCCGCCGAGGGGTTGGAGCCCTTCCCTCCCAATCTAAATCTCCGCCGCATTACTCTTTTTCCGCGCACGTCGAGCTTCAGGTTTCATCTCAGCCAATATTTACTGCGCCGCGGCGACGCCAAGGTCAAAGACTGGCCCTCGCTCAATGCCAATGCGACTTACTATTCCGGCGATAAGCTGGCGGCGTTCATCAATTGGCAAAATCTTAACGACATTCGCTCCGACGGACTCACCGAACGCATCAAGATGCGCGAAGTGATGCAACGGGTGGTGCTCAAAGTGATGCGGGAAAATAATCTCGATGTCCTGGTGAATCCGCTGACCACCATTCCGATCCCGAAAATCGGCGGGCCGGTAGAACCCGAGATCAACAGCCGGCCGAGTAACCGTTACGCGTTCACCGCCGACGCGGGTATCCCGGAAATCGTCGTGCCGGCCGGTTTCAATCGCGTCGTCTACGAGCCCAAGTTCGCGCTCAGCTCCGACACCAGGAGCTATCGAAATGTTTCCGGCACCGAACGGACGTTGCTCGATGCGCCGGGCTTGCCGATCAGCTTGTCGTTCTGGGCCGGGCCGGGAGAGGAATCGACGATTTTAAAAGCGGCGGCGGCGTACGAAGCGGCGACCAAACACCGCCGCCCGCCGGCAGCGTTCGGCCCGCTGCCCGGAGAGCCATGACAACGTGATGAAGCAACAGAATTCAACTCCGGTCTTCAGGTCCTCCGGCGGCATACCGCCGTCAGGCTCGACAATGAGAGAGCTGGTGCGCCTTGAAGCCGAACACGATTCGCTTATTGGGCCGACTCCACATAGGATTGTGGAAGCTCGCTGGTAAAAAGCTAGACCATGCGTTCGGAAAATTGCCGTTCATGATGCTTACGACAACCGGTCGAAAGACAGGGCAGCATCAGAACAACACCGGTTCTCTACCTTCAAGATGGAACTGACTTCATCGTTGTTGCCTCTTTCGGGGGACACGACATGCATCCGGCATGGTATCTCAATCTTGAGCAATGCCCCGAAGCCGAAATCATCATCAAAGGCGAGCAGCGCAGCGTTTTGGCGCGCAAGCTCTCGCCGGAGGAGAAAAACGTGATTTGGCCTCGGCTGGTGCAGTTATATCCACAGTTCGAAACCTATCGACAACGAACGCATCGAGAGATTCCGTTGGTGAGGCTATTGGCAGTCGAGCTAGAAAAAACGCGGATTCGCGCCTTTTCAAGTTTAGCGTAAACTGCGACGAGTACAAGCATAACCCGGCTGATTTATTAATCAGCAACCTTGACAAACATGGCCGATCCAATTTCCCCTAATAAACAACAAACTTCCGCCACTCAAACTCAGCTAGACCGGTTAGTCGTTAATATTGAGCTGACGCTGATCAGCATTATCCAGGGCGTTGCTTTTTCTTTTCTGGCCGAGAATTCACGCGCCGTGCTGGTCAATTGCAACTCGCATTCTGCCCTATGCCGTCACCGGACTGCTTATCATTTTGCTTTTTTGGTCCCGCTCGCTGATCCACACTCTGACGATCCGCGGCCGCTCAGGTTCGGTCACAATTTCATGTACATCGCTTGCACTCTGGTTGAGACCCCTTGCGTTCACCCAGTTGACTAATCCGTTGAACTGGTACGCGTTGAAAACCGTATTCGCGCTCATGGCCGAGATACTGTTTGCATTAGATTTGCGCATGATCAGAGATCGCATCGCTGATAGCGCAGGGCAGATCGGCAGCAGACTTTACTCGATGGTCGAGCGGGAACAGCTGCTAAACATTCGGGTGGTTATCCCGGCAACCGTGGTTTTCAACCTTCTTGCGATGATGGCAGCGCGTTATTGGCCGGTACCCTTTGTCGCACAAGGCGGCCATGTCCTTGTCAGTATGGTGCAGCTTGCGGCAACCTTCGGTTATCTTTTCTACGTGACCCGCTTCTTTACTCGGATCATTCCAATGATTGTACAAACTCGCCAAGAGTGGCGCGATGACGTACTGGCCTTGAAAAGAGCCTTGTCACAAAAGCCTCATCCTCGTCTCCAGGCGCTTCGTAACTGCTGAACTCTCCTCTCAAGGAAATCGTGCTCAAATTTTAAACGATCAGTGATTAGTGCGTAGGCTCGCCGCCAACAACTCATACAGAAAAGCGTCGATTAAACAGCAACCAGCAATGGCATAACCTTGCTCGATATGCATCCAAACAAACGAAAGGTTCCGTAAAAATGTACTCAAATCGGGATAACTTATTTTTGCCATCGATTCGTCGACCGCGAAACAAATTTTTCCTTGCGATATTCATCCCCCTTAGCATTCGCGCTTCTCGGTGTTTTCCGGCGCGCATAAACGCCGCCGCGCCGACCAAAATCGTCATCAGCTTCGCGATTCTCAGCGAGCGCGAGGCGGCACTGTTCGTCGCGCGCGATCAGGGTTTTTTCCGCAAGCATGGTCTCGACGTCGAGCTGGTCTACGTGTGCAGCGCGCCGGTGGCGTTGGCGTCGCTGGCTCACGGCGATTCGCAAATGAATACCGGTTCTCCGTCGGGCCCGATCCTCGGCGCCATGGCCGGCGGTCTGGACGTGGTTTTCATCGCCGGACTGGTCAACAAGTTCACCGGCACGATCGTCAGCACCCCGGAAATCAAAACTCCCGCCGATCTCAAAGGCAAAACGATCGGCGTCACCAGCATCGGCGGCGGCAATTGGGCCTTCACGATGCTGGCTCTCGAATATTGGGGACTCGATGTGAAGCGCGACAAGATTACCATCCGGGTCCTCGGCAACGATGCCGTGCGGGCGCAAGCGATCACCACCGGCATCATCGATGCAACGCAACTTTCCGCCTATTCGTACGCCGTCAGCGCTCAAGCGGCAAGGAGGAAATATCCTGGCGGACATGCGCGATTGGGGTGTGCCTTATCAAGGAACGACGGTTTTCGCGCGGCGCAGCTTCATCAATCAGTCTCCCGACGTCGTTGAAAAGGTTTTGACCGCGCTCGTCGAATCCATCGCGTTCATCCAAGATCCGGCCAACAAACCGGCGGTCCTGAAAAGCCTGGCCAAAGCCCTTCGCCTTGCCAAGGTCGAGGAAGCCGCCGAGGGTTACGACATCGTGCGCACCGTCTACGAGCGGAGAATCTTTCCGACCGCGGAAGGGATTCGCAACATCATCCGGCTCCTGGCTCCAGCAACGAGAAAATCCGCGGCCTCCAGGTAGAAGACATCGTCGACGAACGCACGGTGAAGAGAATGGAACAGAAAGGTGTATTTGCTTCAAAATAAAGCTATAAGTCAGCGTAATATCTGCGCTGGCATTTGGAGCAAAAGTTATTCCGGAGGATTTTTATGGGTCGAATCACACACATGGCTATGTGCACAAAGAATAACCGCCGTTTCGCGCGGTTCTAATAAAATCGTTTTTGCTTGGGACGAAGTTTGGATCCCTTTTCAAA
Organism: uncultured delta proteobacterium; assembly: GCA_963811315.1. Classification (GTDB taxonomy): domain Bacteria; phylum Desulfobacterota; class Binatia; order UBA9968; family UBA9968; genus DP-20. The sequence goes on along the minus strand of CAWERH010000026.1, from coordinate 48,469 downwards.
ATAGTCCTTACGCATTTTACATCGGCGATGGCTATTTCAATTTCAATTGCCTGCAGATACGCCCGGGCGCGGCCAAGAAGCTAGAGGCTTGCGTCGGCAATAGTCGAGGCGCCGGCGTCGTCGTCCAAGGTAGAGTCATTCTTCCCGAAGTCGGCATCAATCATATCGGTTTTCAGGTCGATGATCTCGCCGAAACGAATCGCAAGCTCGCCAGTTTCAATCCGCACATCACACCGGTCGCGAGTCCGCCGACGGGCGTCATGAGATCATCGGTCCTCCATTCGGCGGTCGACGAGTTGGAACGCCAGCCAGAGCGTATGGGATCCCGGACCCGAAAAGACGTCTGCGCTGCCACCGGCAAGTCGCTTACAACCCTGGGAACCGGATCGTTTAGCCGAGTTCTTTAAGTTTGTCGTCGCCATGAAACCTGTCGGACGCTAAGAACGAAAGCCACGAGATAACTGCCGTATATCTATCGGATGGCGCGATGAATCTGGCTGCTTGTGAAGAACTCGCCCATCGCAAAACGAGCGTGCAGTTTCTAGGTATCAAAGTGGAAACATCAAAGAAATCGGCGAGCGCTTACAGGATCGAGCGAGTTTCTTTATCCCGGGCGAGTCCCTTTGGGACTCCGGACCGACCGGCAGACAGCCCTTTCAAAACCGTTTATCCTCGGCGCCCCGGATGGAAACGAGAATGATCTCGATCAGAAGAAGGTTGGGAGTTATAGTCCATTCGGAACCGAACATCGAAAGCGAACATCATGAGAAAAGGCAGCGGTCTCATCGGTATTCGTATTTTTTCTAACATGGGTTGCCCATGCCAACTCAGCGCCGCTACGGATCTCTTATGCCGCGATCGCCGCGAATATCGCCGGCATCTGGATGGCGGAAGGAAGCGGCGCGTTTAAAAAATACGGTCTGGACGTTCAGTTTGTCTTATATCCCTTCGAGCGGTACCAATGTTCAGGCTCTGCTTGGAGGCAGTATCGACGTGATGGTTGCGGGCAGCAGCGGAATCGTGAGTGCCGCTGCGCGCGGGGCGCCGCTTGTCGCGATCGGATCGCAAATGAACCGTCCGCCGGTGACGCTTTATGTTCAGCCCGAAATCACCAAGCCTGATCAATTGAGAATTCGGTTTTAGGCATCACGCGCTTCGGTTCTTCTACCCACGTTCTATCCACATTGGTGCTCCGGAAATTCGGATTGGAAAAAACGGTTACGTTGAGACCCCTGGCGAAACGCCCGCGGTTCAAGCGGCCTTTGAGCAGAAGATGATCGCCGGCATGCTTACTACCGTTAAACCGCGAATAGCCGCCCGGCCGCTCGTTAATGCCGCTGATTTGGACATCCCATATCCGATGAGTATCATCGGTGTGACCCAAAGCTTTTCTTCAAAGCAATCGAGAAACCCTTGAACGGCTTCTGCGCGCCTACGTCGAAGGCGTAGCTATGATGGTTCACGACAAGGAACGAGCGGTGAACATTCTCGCCAAGTACTTGCGTCGATCGGATCCTGTCTTTTCTCGATGAAACCTACTCCCTGGTAAAGAACCTATACCGAGCGTGTTCCGCGCTTCGATTCGCGGGCGATTCCAATCTTGTTGGAATTCGATCAAATGAAAGGATGTCACTGCCGATGCTTTGGCAGCCAAAGTCATCGACAACAGCATTGTCGATCAGCTCGTCGAAGAGAAATTTATCGAAAAATTATTCGGTAAGGAATTCCGCTAGAAGCGAACAGCTAGAGACTTAATGCCATAATGTAAGGTGATGGCTTGACCTCAGGCCGGTCGCGCTGCCCCAGTTCGATCGGCGCATTATTCGAATATCCAAACCATTTTACGGTACATCTGAACATAACCCATAGTCTCTGATTTCAAACGTTTGAGTAATATCGCCGGTAAGCGGCTCGCGATTGTTTTTTCTATATCAATCCAATAGCCTGACGCAACATAGATGCGGGACGTTGGGAAAGAAACGTGGTCGTTTGTGGGCCTCACGAAGCGCTTTGGTCAAAGTAAAACTCCACGCCTGATGCTTAGTTCGGCAGCTTTCATCAGCGTACTGTTCATCCTTAGCTATTCCGCCTATTCCTCTTGCCGCGATCCCGACGTGGCGCGCGCGGTTTCACGTCGCCGCCTACGCGGCGAATGTCGATGCGACGATTCAATACTTTGGTCACAATTTTTTTCTGATCACGACGAGCAAGGGCACGCGCATCGTCACCGACCCTTTGGGACCGGGTTGGTATCCAAATCCAAACGTTACCGGCGATGTCGTCACCGTCGGCAAAGAGATGTACAACCACAATGCCGTTCAACATCGTTCTGGGCAAGCCGGTGATCCTGCGCGGGCTCAAGAACTACGGCGCGGGTTGGAACACCATCAGCATGAGCTTTAAAGACACGTTCATCTATAATGTGCCGATTCATCAGAACGCGGAATTTATCCAGGGCATTCAGGGCTCGGCCTTCGTCTTCGACTTGGGAACTTTGTGCATCGCCCATCTCGGCGACTTGAGCCAAAAACTGAACGAGCAACAGATTAAAGTCCTTCGGCAAGGTGGATGTCGCGCTCACGCCCATCGGCGGCAGGCGCACCATGGATCCGGATCTTGCCAGAGAAGTCCTGGCCCAGCTCAAACCGAAGATCGCGATTCCGATGCATCATCGCGATAGTCCCTATCTGGTACAAGCAGTTCAGCGCCGGCATGAAAACCCAGATCGTCCAAAGCGACACGCTGACCCTCAGCAAAAGCGCTCTGCCCAGCCGACTGAAATCAAAGTGCTGCAACCGCGCGGCATGATGAACTATCGGTAATCAGGCTCGTGTGAAGACGTATCGTGTTCGTGTTCGTGAGAGAGCCGAGGAATTCGACGATTCTAAATCAGTTCACGGCGGTCAAGTCAGCGTTCGGCTTCTTCCGCTTCACCGACTTTCCCACCGCGATCAAGAACATCACGCTCTTGCCGGCCGCGTCGGGCGAGAAAAATTCAGTAACATCGTCGTCGAAGAACGTCAGCCCGGACGCGCCGAGGCGTTGGGCATAAGCGCGAGATAAATTTTTCCGCCCATGATCGCGGCCTCGAGCTGCGCGGCGCGGTAGCCGCGATTGCCGAAGCGCTCGAGCGCTCGATGTCAAATCCGCTAAGAAATAAATATTGACGCTGCAATCGGCCGGGATCTCCTGGCCCAAACCGAGATAGCCGGCGTCACGGCGAAAGTCGCCCTGCCTTTAATAACTCGAGTGCGCGTTGCTGGCGGCGAAACACATAAGCGCCGGAGCGGCAGACCTTCCACCGCATGGACGATCAGATAAAGTTCGTTCAACGGCGGCTCTTCCGGACCGAGAAAATCGCTGTCGATGCCGCGAGTCGCGCGATCGATCATGATCGAAAGCTCGACGAAGGTAATCGATTCGCGGGAAAACTGGCGCGTCGATCCGCGCCGGGTTATCACTTCCTCGATCGTGTCTCGCGGTAATTCGTCATCACTGAGTGATTGGAGTGGAAACAACCGATTCTGCGGCTTGCCTTCATCCTTTATCCTTCCGCCTTCTGCCTTTATTTCACCTTGCGCCTTTCCCTCTCGCCATGCCTTAACTTCCTCTTCGCTCTCCAAAGATGACGCCTCGTGCATCTCGCGCATCTCCGGGTAATCGACTTCGGTCTTCGACAAAGGCGCAGTTTCCAACACCAGCGGCGCGAGCGGCGGAGAAAGACTGATCCTGCCCGGCCGATGAATGGCCCAGCGCCATCAAGGAAAGCGGCGCCTCGCGCCGGTCATCCAATCCCAAAAGTTGGTTCACGCTGGCATCGACGAAGCCAAGGACTACTTTTGCCGGAATCTTGCGAGCAGCCGCAGCGGCCAAAAGATTGGCCAGAATGGTGCCGTTGTCCCAGTAACAGTGCCGGTAAGCGCGCGCTTGATATTTCCACGCGTTGCGCCAAAACGTCGACGCGCTGACAATCACGCACGGCGCATTCGCGATCGCGGCCTCTGCGCCGCTGGCAGCCACGAGGACTGAACGATAATCGCCCGCGCGCAACCTCCGCAGCGAGAAATCCTGCGGGCTGAATTGATAAACTCCCGCATCAAGGCCCTCGAGATCGCCGCAGACAATATACAGATCGATGTGAAAGAGCGCGCCGGTGCAAGCCGCGGCGCGGAAAAACATCTCTCCGCCCGGATAACTGCGACGCCTGGTAATGCCGGCGGAGAGAAAAAGAATCTCCGCCAGCGTCTGACTTGTGGGCACACTCTGTTGATCCGGCTCGGCGCCAAGCGCCGAAATCGCCGCGAGCGCCGGCATTCCAGAAGAGGATAGATGCTCATGTAATGAGATGGGCGCCAGCTGGGGATAGATTTTGAACGCCAGCGGCTGGTTTTCCCAATCGAGATAGTGCGGATTTCTGCGGATGCTCTCATAGGAATGTTTCGTGCCGTTATGATAAGCCCACGTGGCATCGGTCTCGTGGTTTTTCATAGTGTTATATTCCTATCAATTGACACTGCCCGCCGCTAGGGACCGTTCTCATTTCTATGCCGGCGACTGTCTTTCGTTATGATCCGCTGATCAAGCGCCCGTCGTTTCAAATCTTCCTTGCGCCAAGCTATAATTGAGTCACCGCCAAAATCATGAACTCTCCGGCACTCAGATGAAGAAGCTTCTGGTTTTCCAACACGTTCCGCACGAACTGCTCGGTACTTTGAATCCCATGCTGAAGAAGGCGGGGTTCCGCATCCGTTATGTCAACTTCGGGCGCCACCCGGACGCGCAACCACGTCTGGACGGTTACGACGGGTTAGTCGTGTTGGGCGGGCCGATGAGCGTCAACGATGAGGACCGGCTGCCGCACCTGGTCACCGAGATGAAGTTGATTGAAGCGGCCTTGAGCAGGAATTTGCCGGTGATGGGCATCTGCCTTGGCGCGCAATTGATCGCCAAGACACTCGGTGCCGCAGTCTACCCGAACCAGGAAAAGGAAATCGGCTGGTACGATGTTTCGCCGACGGACCATGCGCAAAGCGATCCGCTGTTGGGCGCGTTCTCAGCAACCGAGAAAATTTTTCAGTGGCACGGCGAGACTTTCGACATTCCGAAAAGCACCAGCCATCTCGCTTTCTCTTCCCTGTGCGCCAATCAAGCTTTTCGTTACGGCGCTAATGTCTACGGCTTTCAGTTTCATCTGGAAGTCGACGAACCGATGATCCATCGCTGGCTCCGCGTCGCGGAGAACAGACAGGAAATAACCGCTCTAGGCGGAGCCATTTCTCCCGAGGGCATTCACAAGGAAACACCGGAGCATATCGCCCGGCTGCACCAGCTGAGCGAACGCGTGTTCGGTGAGTTCATCAATTTGTTCGGCGTCAGAAAGATGTTCCTGACGCTCCCTTCGCGCTGAGCAAAAGACCGATTCAGCCCAGTCCGCCGCGGAATCCAGGTTGAAAAATCACCCTCCCTCGGCTACCCTCTGCCGACGCTGAGAGACAACTAGTTTTTTATGGAATGGTGGGCTTGGATTCTTCTGGGGATCGTGCTGTTTTTGGCGGAAATCGTCACGCCCGGCGGGTTTTACATTATTTTCTTCGGTGTCGGTGCCGTGGCGGTCGGCGTGCTCGCTGGTTTCGACCTGGGAGGACCGTTATGGTTTCAGTTCGTTCTGTTCTCGCTGATCTCGGTTCTTGCCCTCTGGCTGTTTCGTGAAAAGGTCTTGCGACTCACCCAGGGCGGGCCGCGACACAGTGTCGATAGTCTCGTCGGTGAAACTGCCGTGGCGGCGGAGGACATCGCCGCCAATGCTATCGGCAAGGCGGAATTGCGCGGCACGTCTTGGACGGCGCGCAACGTTGGCGAAAAACCACTGGCTCGCGGCGAACGCTGCACCGTCGAGCGGATCGAAGGGCTTACGATCTTCATTCGCGCCGAGCAAAACTGAACGGAGAAAACCATGGGTGGATTCATCGTCGTCATCGCGCTGGCCTTGCTGATCATCGTCGTCATCGCCAAGACCGCCGTCGTGGTGCCGCAGCAGAGCGCGTACGTCGTCGAGCGCCTGGGAAAATATAGCGGCACTCTGAGCGCCGGTTTTCATATCCTCGTGCCGTTTCTCGACGTAGTGCGTTACCGTCACTCACTCAAAGAACAGGCGATCGATATCCCGCCGCAGATCTGCATTACGCGGGACAATGTCCAGGTATCCGTCGACGGCGTGCTCTATATGAAGCTCTTGAACCCCGAGCGCGCGTCTTACGGCATCGCTGATTATGGTTTTGGCATCACTCAGCTGGCGCAGACCAACCTGCGCAGCGAGCTCGGCAAGATCGAGCTTGATCGGACCTTCGAGGAGCGCACCAATATCAACACCCAGGTGGTCAGTGAACTGGACAAGGCTTCGGAGCCGTGGGGTATCAAAGTCATGCGCTACGAGATCAAGAACATCACGCCGCCACTGGACATTCTCGCCGCCATGGAAAAGCAGATGCGCGCGGAGCGGGAAAAGCGCGCGCTGATCTTGACGTCCGAGGGTCAAAGGGACGCCGCGATCAACAGCGCCGAAGGTGAGAAGCAGCAAGCCATCAAAGCCTCGGAGGGTAAGAAACAGCAGCAAATTAATGAGGCCGAAGGCGAAGCATCGGCGATTCTAGCCATCGCCGACGCTACCGCCAATGGCATCCGAAAAGTCGCCGAGGCCATCCAGCAGCCCGGCGGATTCGAAGCTGTCCAGCTCCGGGTCGCCGATAACTATCTCACCCAGTTCGGCAAACTTGCCCAGGAAGGCAACACGCTGATCTTGCCCGCGACGCTCAGCGATGTCGGCTCGATGATCTCCCTAGCGATGAACGTGATTAAGCGCCAAGACGCCGCCAGCACCGCGAAAAACACTCCGGCTAAATTCACTGCCTTAACTTGCCGGCGACTTGAAGCAACGCAAAAGATCGTTCCGAACGGCAAACGCGGTCGGCAATTTATGGACTCGAGCCGCCGATCCGGTAGTCCCTTACGTAGGGAAATCCCGCCATCAGGAAACCGACGATCAGCAGAATAATGATGCCGCCGGTCATCACGGCGAATTCCGCGCCGATGAGCGCCGCGAGAGCGCCGATTTGGAACTGGCCGAGTTGCGGCCCGCTGTTGGTGAAGATGCTGTTGATGGAGGCCATGCGACCGCGCAAATCGTCGGGGGTGGCGAGTTGATTGATCGTCGAGCGCAGGATCGCGCTGATCGTATCGCCGATACCCGATCCGACGAGAAGAACGATCGATATCCAAAAAATATGGGACTTGGCGAAAAACAGCAGAGAAACTCCGTAGATCGTTACGCCAAGAAGAATCCAATAGCCGGCGCGCCGGACCGGCCCCCACAGACTGAAGCCGATGGCGCCCAGTAGAGCGCCAGCTGCGCTAGCGGCATAAAGCAATCCCAAGCCCTTCGGCCCGACGGCGAGAATATCGCGGGCGTAGATCGGAAACAGCGACCGCACGGTGCCGAAAATGTTGGCGCCGAAGTCCATCATCAGAAATGGAAAGATCACCGAGTGGCCCCAGACGAAACGAAAACCAGCGCGCAATGAATCCAACGTGATCGTGCGCCAGCCGCCGCGCTCCGGCAACCGCGTGCGAATCAGGGCGAGCGAGGCGAGCATGATCAGCCAGGACAATGCGTCGACGGCATAGCAGACCGCCGGGCCGGCGAACGCCAAGACGACTCCGGCAATCGACGGTCCGGCAATCGTGGCGATCTGCCGTTGGGTGCTGAAGATCGCCAACGCGCGCGATAGGTCTTCGGCCGGAACGAGGTTGGTGACGATGGCCTGGCGCGACGGCACCTCGAGCGAGCTGAACAGCGCCAGGAAAACCGTCACGCCGTAGAGTTTCAGCGCCGTGACATCTCCTGCGAAAGTCAGCAACGCCAAGGATCCCGAGACCACAAAAAGGCTGCCTTGTGTCACCATCATCAGCTTGCGCCGGTTCATCGCGTCGGCCAACAACCCGCCGAATAGCAGAATAAACATCTGCGGCACGGCCCGCACCAGCCCGATCATACCGATTTGCAGCGGCGAGTTGGTTAACTCATAAATCTGCCACGCCATGGCGACTTGAGTAAATTGACTGCCGACGCTGGACAGCAACAAGCCCGTCCAGAACAACCGAAAATCCCGATGACGCAGCGGCGAAAGCAGTCGATGCGTTACTTGGTGACGATGACTTCATGATGACAACGTTGGTCGGCGTGCGTCCGAGACGATTTGAACGACTTGAACGTTTTGAACGACTTGAACTCTTCAGGCTATTTATTTCTGACACCCCGGACAGTAAAACGCGCTGCGATTGCCGATGGCGACGCGCTTGACGACGCGCGCGCAAACCCGGCAACGCTCGCCGGCACGGTCGTATACCCGCAGATGATTTTGAAACTCGCCCGACTTGTCGTCGGCGTCGCGATAATCCGAGAACGACGTGCCGCACCAACGAATCGCATCGCTCAGCAGTTGCGGGATCACCGCGGCGATGGCGCTCACTTGGCGGCGCGTCAGGCGATGCGCTCGCGTCGTCGGCTTGATTCCGGTCAGCGCCAAAATTTCGTTAGCGTAAATGTTGCCGAGACCGGCGATGATCTGTTGGTCGAGCAATAGATCGCGGATGCGCCGCTCCGAAGAGCGAGTATACTTGAATAAATATTCCCCCGTGAGCGCCGCATCGAAAGGATCGATGCCGAGATGGCGCAATTGCGGCAAGTCGTTCAACACCGAATGATTCGAGGCGATCGACAAGCCGAAGCGGCGCGGGTCGTGATAGCGCAGCTCAACGCCGTCGTCGAGATCTACCACGATATGATCGTGCTTGCGCCGCGCCGTATCGGGCGCGGCGCAGATCAGCTTGCCCGACATGCCGAGATGAAAGAGCCAGACGGCGTCACCGGAAAGTTGCAAAACAATATATTTGGCAATGCGGCTGATCTGCTCGACTCGTTTGCCGGCCAGAGAAGCCAGCGCGACCACGTCGACGAGCACGCGTAGACGCGGCTCGATCACTTCGATCCGGGCGATAGTCCGCCCCACCAAATGCGGCCTCAGGCTGCGACAAACAGTCTCGACTTCGGGAAGTTCCGGCATATTACTCAGTTGTCTGGTTGTCAGCTACCGGTTGATAGGAGCGGTTGGTTTCGCCCGGCGCGGGCGAGCATGACGTATTCCTCAACGCTCAAGCGTCTCGCCGCGTCGCTGCGGATCGATATTTTGACTTTCGAGAAACTTTTCGATCTCGGCGCGCGGACGTCGCGCCGCCGATGCTCAAAGCATTGCTCAAGGTTTTACGCCGCTGGCCAAAAGCAGCGCGGACCAAACCGCTCAGCGCCGGCATCTCGTTCGCGGCGATCAGCGGCTCGCTAAAGAGCTCGATCTTCAACACGGTCGAACGCACCTTGGGGCGCGGGAAAAACGCCTCCGGCGACACCGGCACCTTTTCGGCGATTCGCCCGTGAACCTGAGACCAGATCGACAGCGTGCCGTAATCTTTGGTGCCCGGCGCGCCGGCGATGCGGTCCGCGACTTCTTTTTGGACCATCAACACCAACCCGGAAAAATGCGCGCGCCATTCGAAAATGCGAAACAACACCGGCGTCGCAATGCTATACGGCAGATTGCCAACCAGCTTGACCTTGCCATTGGGCAATAGCTCCGGGGAAATTTCCAAAATGTCCCCGGCAATTAAGGTCAATTTAGAATTGTCCGCGAAATCGCTCGCGCGCAAGCGCTCGATCAGCGCGGCATCGACCTCGACGGCCCAAACAGTCGCCGCACGCTCGAGCAAACGCCGCGTCAAAAAACCCAGACCCGGGCCGATCTCAAGTACTCGGTCGTCGGCCTCGAGATCCAGCAGCCGTAGGATCGACTCGATCACGCGCTCGTGAATTAAAAAATTTTGCCCCAGACTCTTTCTTGGCCGAAACTCCGACTCGCGCAGCGCCGCACGAACTTCTTCGTAAAGGGTCACAACGATCCCTTGAACTTTTGAACCTTGAACATTTGAACTGTTTCTAGAGCGTCAGATCGGCATCCGCATTCAGGCGAAAATCGTCGCGCCGCCCGCGGCGGAGCCAATGATAGCCGGTGAGAGCGATCATCGCGGCGTTGTCCGTGCAGAACTTCGGCGCCGGGTAAAATAGCCGCAACCCTTCCGCGTCCGCCTTCTCTTTCATCTTTTCGCGCAAACGGCTATTCGCCGCCACGCCGCCGGCGAGCACGATGCGGCCGACCTGATGGGCCTTTGCCGCGTGGATCGTCGGCATGATCAGCATATCGACGACTGCTTCCTGGAAACTTGCCGTGATATCGGCCTGGCGCGCTGGCGATGGTTCGGCGCCTTCAGTTTTTAGAAAATGCCATACCGCCGTCTTGATGCCGCTAAAACTGAACTCGCAAGGGCTTTTTTTCAAGCGCGCGCGCGGAAATCGAATCGCTTTCGGATCGCCGCTCTTGGCGAGATTATCGATGGCGCGCCCGCCCGGATAGCCGAGCCCTAACATTTTGGCGACCTTATCGTACGCCTCGCCGGCAGCGTCGTCGCGAGTACCGCCGAGAAATTGATAGTCGCCGACGTCGTGCACACGAGTAGAGCAAGGTGTGTCCGCCGGAAGCGAGCAGCGCAATATACGGATAAGCCACTTCGTGCTCGAGGTGAATTGCCAGGAGATGCGCCTCCAGGTGATTGACGCCAACGTAGGGAATGCCAGTGCGAAAGGCCAACGCTTTGGCCATCGATAGCCCCACCAGCAAGGAGCCAACAAGACCCGGGCCGTAGGTCACCGCGATGCCGTCGACATCGTCGAGCGTCGTTCCGGCATTTTTCAGCGCGGCGTCGACGATCGGCAGCACCGACTTGATGTGCTGGCGCGAAGCCAGCTCGGGCACGACGCCGCCGTAAGGCCCATGCACCTGATCTTGCGATGACACGACGTTCGCCAAGATCGTCCGGCCGTCTTGCAGAACCGCAGCGGCGGTATCATCGCATGAAGTTTCAACCCCGAGAACAATCATACCCAATGTCTTATCTGGAAGCGGGCTGAGTGTCGCCCTGGAGGCGAGCCAACCCTTCTGTGGCGGTGCGATTGCCGGAGTTCAATTTTAGTGCGTAGTTGTAACTGACTTCGGCCCGTTGGAGCTGCCCCTGAGCGCGAAAATTATCGCCGCGCAAGGCGTGAACTTCAGCTACCCAGAACGGCTCGCCACTCAGACGCGACTCCGCGACGTCGAGAAAATTTAGCGACTCTTTGAAACGTCCAAGACGGTATTGAGCTTTGGCCAAATAAAAATAACCGTAGGGATTGGTCGAGTCGATCGACATGGATCTTTCCAACGGAGTCAACGCCTTGGACGGCTCGCCGCCGTCGATTAGCTTTCTGCCCTCATCGGCGAGCCGCAAAGAAGCGGCGCGTTGCGGTGGTATACCGGGAGCGATCTTGGCGAGCAAGGAACTGTCGTCAGGCAATGGCGGCGGTAGTGCCGGGGGCAGCGTAGGTTCGATCGGTGTCCGGCTTTCGATGCTTGCCTGCTTACTCGGATCCTGGCTGTTGTCTTTAGAGCTCGGCGCCGCCGGTGCCGTCTTGCTTCGGATATCTTGTTCGCGAATTCTCGGATCCTGCGGAAACGGCGGCCGGCTGGCGTCCGACGCGGGCGGCGGTGGTGGTGGCAGCGGCGCCGAAGTCTGCGGCGCCCGCGGCAGAGGAGCCGTGTTGCTCGATGAAACCGGGACACGGTGATAGCGCGGCGGCTCACAGCCTGCCAAAATGACGAGCAGGAAAAGCCCGCGCGTTATCGGATGGCTACCCAATGAGAACATCTTTCTCGCGGCGGTCATGAAAGTGGCGCCGAAAACTAGAGAACTTCCGACGGCGTGCGCGCGGGAACGGTGCCTGGCGGGCAACGCTCGCTGGCAGATTCACCCTCTTTGCCTGCCGGTACGCATTTCGCCGCCGCAGGCGTTTCCTCACCCTCGACGCTCGGCATCGGCGGTCCAACGAAATCGGTCACCGGCATGCTTGCGGTAGCGGCTTTCATGAACTCTGTCCAGATCGGCAGCGCGGCGTCCGCGCCGGATAGATTGAGCTTGCTTTGGCCATCGAAACCAACCCAGACGACGGCGAGCAAATCCGGAGTGTAACCGACAAACCAGGCATCTTTGTAATCGTTGGTTGTTCCGGTTTTGCCGGCCGCCGGGCGGGTAAATCCCAAGCGGCGCGCGCCGGTGGCAGTGCCCCGATCCAGTACGCCTTTGAGCAATTGGTTCATCGCGTTGGCCAATTGCGGCGACACCACCTGCTCGACGCGCACATCGCGCTTTTCCAGAACCTTGGTGTTTTGGTCAATCACCTGTTTGACCGCCAAGGGACGCGTGCGCACGCCGTTGTTCGCCAGGGTCGAGAAAGCTACCGCCACTTCGAGCGGCGTCACCTCGGCGGAGCCGAGCGCCAGCGAAGGGACCGTCGGCAACGGACTTTGAATGCCCAAGCGATGCGCCAGATCGCGCACGCGCCGAATGCCGACGTCCTGGGCCACTCGTCCCGTGGCGGAGTTGAGCGAACTCTCCAAGGCGCGCCGAAAAGTGACGGCGCCGAAATACTCATTATTGTAATTGTTCGGCTGCCATTCCTGGCCGTCATAGCTCCAGGTGAACTGACTATCGTTGAGCACCGTGTCGGGCGTGTAGCGAACGCCGCTCTGTCCGCCATACATGAGCGCAGCGAGATAAACGAACGGCTTAAAAATCGAACCCGGCTGGCGGCGCGCCTGAAATACCCTGTTGAACTGCGACTTCTGATAATTTCTGCCGCCGATCATCGCCTTGATCTCGCCGGTTTGCGGTCGCAGCACGATGATCGCGCCTTCAAGACTATCGTCGGCGCCTTTTTTCTTGAGGGCAGGGTGGCTCGCTTCGAGCTTTTTCAATCCCTCGGTAAGCGCGCGATCGGCGATGCGCTGCAGCTGCAGATCGAGGCTGGTAAAGATGCGCAAACCCTCCTGAGTCAGTACGTCATTGGAATAGTTCTGCTCGAGCTCACGGCGCAGATAATCGACGTAAAACGGCGCATCGTTGGTGACTTTTGCCAAGGCGCGCTGGGGCAGTTTTTCGCGCAGGGCGGTATCGTATTGCTTGCGGTTGATGATCTGATCGTCGAGCAACTTGCCCAGTACGACGTTTCTTCGTTTCGTCGCGGCCTCGGCACTTTTGTATGGCGATAGCCGATTGGGCGCTCGTATCAGGCCGGCGAGCAGCGCCGATTCGCCGACCGTCAAGTCGGATAGCGGTTTGGAAAAATAAAACTGCGCGGCTTCCCACACGCCGAAAATTCCCTGCGACCCTCGTTGACCGAGATAAATTTCATTGAGGTAATTTTCCAGAATCACATCTTTCGAATACTTGCGCTCGGCGATCAGCGCCATGACGGCTTCGGGAATCTTGCGGGTCAGCGTGCGTTCGTCAGTGAGCAAAAAATTCTTCATCAGCTGCTGCGTCAACGTGCTGCCGCCTTGCTGAAAACTGAAACTGCGCAGGTTGACCCACATGGCGCGGAGAACACCGATCGGGTCGACTCCATGATGGCTGTAAAATCTTTCGTCTTCGATCGCTAAAATCGATTTGATCAGCAAGGGCGGAACTTCGGAAAGTTTGACCACCCGGCGCTCCTGCCAAATGAGCTTGTACAGCCCCGTGACGAGCTCCGGTTCGAGCTCCAACGAAAACATTTCTTTGCCGTTGGTCGGATTCTCGATGCGCGAAACGAAGTTGCCTTGAAGCACAATTCGCACCGGGAAACCTTTGACCTGCTCGGTGGGATAACTGAAATCGTGCAGGAATATGTCGACCGCGCCGTCGGCCTTGGCAACGCGGTATTCGCCTTTGGATTTTGGCGCCGACTGAGTTTCGTAATAGCCAAGCCGGCGCAGCTTTTCGGCCAGGTCGTCGAGGCGCAGATTGATGCCGACATAGAGCAAATAGCTGTCGGAATAAACTTTCGAAGGGAAACGCCACTTTTGCCCTTCGAACTTCTCAGTGACCTGCTGTTCCCATTTTTTCAAAAACCAGGCGCCGAAAACCAAGCCACTGGTCGTGACCGCGAGCAAAACGATGAGGCTGATACTGAAGATTCTAAGTTTAACGCTCTTCAAGCGTGACACTCCAAAACTTGGTTTATCTTTGCGCAGTTCCTGGTCAAAAGCAACAAAACGAGGTAGGCGCGGTGTTACCCGCCCCTACCTCGTTTTGTATTATTAAGCGCAGCGAACCTTAGAGAAGTTTTAGCGTTGCGGTTTAAGCGCGAGAAAAAGCGTGCTGTCGCCACGCCGCACCAGAAACAGGACCCCTCTACCTTTACGGGCGCCGGCGACGGCTTTCTTATAATCGTCGACATTGCGAATTGCCTTGCGATCCACTTCCATCACCACGTCACCGCGACGAATCCCCGCCTCGTCGCCAACGCTGCCGGCTTCCACCGCCGTCACGACTACACCTTCGGCTTTCTCGAGACCCAAACCTTCGGCCATCTGAGGCGTCAGCCGCTGCACCGTGAGTCCAAGTTCGCCTTTCTCGGGAACCGCGGCGACGATCTCCTCGTCTTTGAGTTCACCCACCGCGACACTCAAGACCAACTCTTTCTTGTCGCGCAAAACCTTCATTCTTACTTTTTTGTCGACTTGCGTCCGCGCAACGATGATTGGCAGATCCCCCGAGTCTTTAACTTCTTTGCCGTCGAACTCGGTAATGACATCGCCGACTTTTATGCCGGCTTTCTCCGCCGGCCCCTCCTTGGATACGTTCGCGACCAACGCCCCGTAGCCTTTTTCCATGCCGAGGCTTTCGGCGATTTCCGGCGTCACCTTTTGAATTAATACGCCGAGGTAACCGCGCGTGACTTTCCCCTTGCCGCGCAATTGCGGCAACAATTCTTTAACGAGATTGATCGGAATCGCGAAGCCGATGCCGATGTTGCCGCCGGTGCGGCTGAAGATCGCGGTATTGATGCCGACGACTTCGCCGCGCAAATTGATCAAGGGCCCGCCCGAGTTACCAGGGTTGATCGAGGCGTCGGTTTGAATGAAATTATCGTAGGGTCCTTGACCGATATGACGGCCTTTGGCGCTGACAATCCCGGAAGTCACGGTGCTATCGAGACCGAACGGATTGCCGATGGCCACCACCCACTCGCCCACGTCGAGCCGATCTGAATCGCCCAGCGTTCCCGCTGACAGACTGGTTTTCGCATTGATTTTGATAATCGCGATATCCGTCTTGGTATCGCGGCCGATGACTTTGGCGTCATACTCCTGATCGTCATTCGACAACTTGACGACGATTTTGGAGGCATTTTCGACCACGTGATTATTGGTGACAATAGAGCCATCGCTATCGATGATGAAGCCCGAACCGAGACTGCGCTGACGCTGCGGCCCGCGCGGCGCTGGACCACCGAAAAAGCGCTTCCAGAAATCATTGAACGGATCCTCTTCGCCGAAGGGACTGGAAAATTCCTGGTTGCCGCGTCCTTCGCTGACCGTCACAGTGGAAATATTGACGACGATTGGTTTCATCTTCTTAGCCAGAGAGACAAAATCAGGGAGCCCGCTCGGCAAACGGCTCTCAGAATTGCCCGCATCGCCCATGAAATTAACGGCGCGGCTGGGCGCGAGCCAGTCCAGGCTGCCGCTAATCCCGAGTCCTACGACCAAGGAAACTAAAGCAACCAGCACCACGCCCTTGAAGCCCACATTACCGGCCCACATGTTTTTCAGGTTCATCAATGGCTCCTATTGCTTCTTCACCGCCTCGACATACTTCATCCGAAGATCGAACAGCACGTCTTCCATCAACCGATCTTCGCTGGCGTTGAGGTTGCCGTGGGTCTTTTCTCTTAACATTCCGAGAATATCGATCATATGCTTCGCCCCCGGCACATCAGGCTCGACTTTGCCGCTCATGGGACTGGCCATTTCGCCCAAGTGCATCAGCGCTTGAGTGCTAAGACCGATTACAAAAGTCGAAAAATTGATCTCGGGCAACGCCTCATGTGAAGGCTGGCTCGCCTGTGAGCCACTCGCTTCCTGCACGGGTTCGCTGGGGTGAGCGCTGGCCGTAGCTTGCGACGATGCTTCTTCACGGGCCTCGCCGGTTTCCGGCGAAAAGCGGCGCCGGTCCTGAACTGTAAAGCCTTTTCCTTCTTGTTTTTCGTCTTCGCTAGACATGAGCGGACTCCTGAACGATGTCAAAAAAAACCTGGAAATCACACCGAAAGTATTCTCGGCCCGACCTCCAGGCTTCCTTCTCAACCGCGGTTTATTTCAATTCTCTAAGCTGTACGCAGCGATCATTTGCGCATGCGCTGAATTCCCGAGGCCACTATCGTAAGGTCCTGAGAATAATCATGAATTAAACTCTAATCCCTACCCCTTACCTTGTCAAGGTAGTGCACCCATAACCTGTGCCAAGGTTCTAATGACCGCAGCGGACTCAAGTCCGGATAAGCATTGATGCGGCGTCAGGCTATTCGCTACGGTGCGGTCACGAGTTAAACACTCTTCATGCCGGCTCAAGATGGATACCTTGCGACCGCGCGGCGCCCACTGGCGCGGATCGGAAGGACCGAACAGCGCAACTGTCTGTGTACCGGTGGCCGCCGCGAGATGCGTGATGCCACTGTCGTTGCCAACGTATAGAGAACTGCCCTCGAGCAACGCCGCCGCTTTTGCCAAATCCAAGTTGTGCAACGTAAGACCGTGAGAGCTTAGCGCTGTGAAGCCGCCGCGCTCTTCTTCGACCGGACCAACCAGCACGACAACGCTGCCGTTCATGCGATCACGCCACCACTCGGCTACCGCGGAAAAATGATTCTCGGGCCAATTTTTCGCGACGGCGCCGCTGCCCGGGGCGATCACCAACACCCGCCCATGAGTCAGCGAGTGTCTTTGCCAGAACGCTTCGCGCCACGCGATCGCTTCGGGACAAATTGAAATTGACGGCAATGGGATTTCGGATCCTGAGCCATGAAGACAACCAAAATAATATTCCGCCTGGTGGCACGAGCCGTCGGCCGAACGGAAGGGGAAAATCCGAGCACGCCCTTGGGTTACTGCCTGCAGCGACGCCACGAAAACCGCTTGGCTGATTCCCATCCATGAATACACCGCTGAGTATTCAGCAAAGAAATGATACACGGCCTCATCCGCAGCAGCGGTTGCCGTGAACAGCCTGCTGATCTCCGCGCGCTCCAGCGAACGGACGACAATGCCGTCGGGAGCAATCGCTGCGAATTCGCTGCGCGCAAAAACCTCGACTCTGCCGCTGCGTGCGAGCACCTGTAATGCCGGCAAACAGCAGATGAAATCACCAAGAGCGCCAGGAAATAAAACACCGAGCCGCGAACTCTCGACGATCGGGCTTACCTCGGCTGAATATTGCGTTGACATTGGTAGGCCGAGACTATAGCATTCAGTCAAAATCAATTCGAATTACACGTCCCCACAAGAAAGACGAGAACTCCAGTGGCAAGTTTGAATGGTGCCCGATCCATATTGGATCTGATCGGCTCCACTCCCGTAGTGAAACTCAAATCCCTCCCCGGCAAGCACGACGCGGAAGTGTGGGCCAAAATGGAATCTTTCAATCCGGGCGGATCGGTCAAAGACCGCATCTGTCTGAATATGATCGAAACCGCCGAACGCGAAGGAAAGCTAAAGCCGGGCGCAACTATCGTCGAACCTACGAGCGGTAACACCGGAATCGGTCTCGCGCTCGTCGCGGCAGTCAAAGGCTATCGGCTAATCCTCACGATGCCTGACACGATGAGCGAGGAAAGGCGTAGCTTGCTCGCGGCTTACGGCGCGCAACTGATTCTCACGCCGGATACCAAAGGGATGGGCGGTGCGATTCATCGTGCCGAGGAACTTTTGCAAGAGCACGCCGACTACTTCATGCCGCAACAGTTCAACAATCCGGCCAACCCTGACATACACCGCAAAACTACCGCCGTCGAGCTGCTCAAGCAGTTCAAACGGATCGACGCGTTTGTCAGCGGCGTCGGCACCGGCGGCACGATTACCGGAGTCGGTGAAGTTTTAAAAGAAAAGATGAAAGCCGTGAAGATATGCGCCGTCGAACCCGCGGCCTCACCGGTAATCTCCGGCGGGGAGCCGGGCTTTCATAAAATTCAGGGAATCGGCGCCGGTTTTATTCCGGCCGTGCTCAATCGCCAGATCATCGACGAAATCATTGCCGTCTCCGATGAAGAAGCAACGACTTATGCGCGGCGGCTCGCGGCCGAAGAAGGAGTGCTTGTGGGAATCTCCTCTGGAGCCGCATGTTGCGCCGCGCTGAAAGTAGCAAAGTCGCTCGGCGAGGGGCATGTCGTGGTAGCGATTTTTGCCGACAAAGGCGAACATTACCTAAGCACCGATCTGTTCAGTGATAATCGATGGACGCGAAATTCGAAAAACTGACCAGCCTACTGAGCGAGATGGATGGGCTGTTGGTGGCTTTCTCCGCCGGCGTAGATTCGACGTTTTTGCTGAAAGCGGCGCATAGGGTTCTCGGCGACCGCGTCATCGCGCTCACCGCTGCTTCACCGACAGCTCCTCCCGGAGACCTTGATGCCGCGAAAGCATTTACCGCGAGCCTGGGATGCCGCCACGTCGTTGTCGATTCGCACGAATTGACCAACCCCGCATTCGCGCAAAATCCGGTTAACCGTTGTTTTTTTTGCAAGGATGAGTTGTATCACATCTGTCGCGTGGAAGCCGAGAAATTGGGGATAACTTGGATTGTTGATGGCACCAATCTCGATGACCTTAAGGATCATCGTCCGGGGTTGAAAGCCGCAGAAGCTTTGGGCGTGCGTCATCCTTTAGTCGATGCCGAGATGACCAAGGACGATATTCGCCGCTACAGCCGCGAGCTCGATTTACCGACCTGGGACAAGCCGTCGAGTCCATGCTTGTCTTCACGCTTTCCTTACGGAACGGAAATCAACCTGGAGCGGCTGAAAAAAGTCGGCGACTGCGAAGTTTTTTTGAGAGAGTTGGGCTTCCGCGAGTTTCGCGTGCGCTATCACGGCGATTTGGCTCGCATTGAAGTTGCTCAAAACGAAATCGACCGGCTCTTGGAAAAACCGATCCGAGAGCCCATCGTCAAAAAATTTAAAGAAATTGGTTTTACTTACGTGAGTTTGGATCTGCAGGGTTTTCGCAGCGGCAGTCTCAACGAAACCATCCAACGAAAGATTGCCTAAGACACCCGTCCGGCGCGAATGAGCAGCTCGGCGAGCCAAACATCCTCGGGTACCGTAATTTTAAAATTTAAGCGCTCCCCTTCAAGGACAAACACGGGTTGTCCGCATCGCTCGACGAGCATCGCATCATCGGTTGCTTCAAAACCTTCACAAGCCGCTATTTCATGCGCCGCTACGATAATATCCTTGCGAAACGCCTGCGGCGTTTGAATCTCCCATAAAGACTTTCTCTCCGGTGTGCTTTGTATCCAGCCATCCGCGGTCACGAATTTTATCGTATCCCGTGCCGGCAATCCCACAACCGCTGCACCTTTATCGGCCGCCGCAGCGATACACCGGTCAAACAACCCAGCTGAAGCGAAAGGCCGCGCGCCGTCGTGGATCACGACGATTTCCGTAGCCGCATGAAGCCGTGTCAAGCCTCGCTGCACGGACTGTTGCCGTGTTGCACCGCCGCTTTGCAGAGACCAGGCACGATTGGAGATGTCGAGATCACCGCGTAACAACTTCTCGCAACGCTCGAAATCGTCCGGCGCGATGACCAGAACGACGTCGTTTATCGCCGGAGTCGAAAAGATACGGTCCAAGGTCCGCAGAACCAAAGATCGGCCGGCAATCGGCACATAAGTTTTCGATACGTCGCCGCCGATTCTACGTCCTTCACCCGCGGCAACCACAATAGCCGTTGTACGCATCGTCTACTCAAAAAAAAGAGCCGAGAGAAGACTCTCGGCTCTCATTCGATGAATCGCAAATGCTAGAGGTCAGTGAGTAAAAATATGCCGCAACTCTTCCATTATCTTTTCTTCGGAATGGGAGCGCGCGATGGAAAGTTCCTTCACCAAGAGGTTACGCGCGGTGTCCAGCATCTTTCGCTCGCCGAAAGATAACTCCTTGTCGCCTTTCAGCACGAAGAGATCACGCAGCACTTTGGCGATTTCAAGGATTGAACCAGTTTTGATTTTTTCAGTGTATTCGCGGTAACGCCGGTTCCAGGTTTGTTGGTCGGATTCGACCTTTTTCTGCTTGAGCACTTTATACACTTTGTTGACCATGGCGCGATCGATAATTTTGCGCAGACCCACGGAGTCGACGTTATCGATCGGAATCATGATTTTCATATCAGTTTCAAGGATCCGCAACATATAAAACTTTCTCTCGGTACCCGATATGACATGTGTGCGAATCGCCTCAATCTCCCCTACCCCATGGGCAGGATAAACGACTTTCTCACCTACCTTAAACATTCTGACCTCCTCGTGAATCGAATCTATTACCGAATTCAAGTTGGATTTGAGTGACGGGAATGTAAGGACAACTGCTGTAGGGGAGGGGTTGATAAGGACTTGTGCGGCAAAACGTCTGACAGCAGACTTGCGATTTCGCGTGAGACGTTTTTAGCATGCCGCTCTCATAAGCCCCGACCAAACCACTATCAAAAAATTAGCGGCCGTGACCTACTGACCGCTATTTAACTTACCCGTTACCTTCTACCTTATACAATAGACACTGAGACGCCGTCAAGCGGACCGCATGCGCCGCAAACAAACAAGAGGATCAACTATTTAGGTGTGAAATATCGAGGTGTGATAAGGATTGCGTCGGGAGCAAAACCGAGATGATGTATTACTTGTGAGAGCAGAGGTCGAGGGTCATCGCGACGGCATCCTCACCATCGTCGGAATAGTAACCCTTTCGTATCCCTGTAGATCGAAAACCGATCGATTCATAGAGCTTTTGTGCAGGCAGATTAGACTTCCTAACTTCAAGTGTCACGCGAACAGTTGACTGGCGCCTAGCTTCGGCTATGACCTTCCTCAGGAGCACACGGCCGACACCGCGACCACGAAAGTCCACGTGAACAGCAATATTGTGAATATCAACGACACCGGGGAGAAGCCAATAAAGGACATAACCAATAATCCTGCCGTCTGCCTCGGCTAGGATCGAACGAGCACATGCGACTTGCAGTTCTTGAAGAAAAAATCCCATGCTCCAAGGGAAACGATAAGATGTCCGCTCGATGACCATGATTTCATCCATATCCGCAGTCGTCATGGGCCGAAATCGTAGGTCATTTTCGGACGCAAAAAAGCCACAAGCAATCACGGTATCCTGTGGCGTTTTGATAGTCTCAGCTCTTGATTTCACATCGCTATTGATTGCGGTTCTCCCAAAAATCAAGGCTTGGCCTTGACCAACAGGACTTCGAGCAATTTGTTTTCGAAGTGGTGCGTAAATCCCGCGAGTCTCTGACGAAATGGAATTACAGTTGTGAATTCCGGCGGAAACGCGCCAAAGCTAGAAGAAATTTTTCGAATCTTTTCGTCGATGCATTTTCCCTTTACGATCAACTGGCTGTCTCGCAGCGCTAGATCGTAGTCGTAATCGGGCATTTCATCAGGAATGCCGGTACGATCGGCCACGCCGATGTCGGGCATGCAGCGCGGAAATTCCATTTTCAGCTAGAAACGCTCCGCCGCGATCCTCCACCGTATAAACGTTGCCGTAGCGTCGTTCGCGCTCCAGTTTATCGATGAATCCCTTCGAATAAAATCCATCGACGGGAATCGGGACCTCTCGCACGAGCCCAGTGTATTTTGCGAGTAAAGGCTCGGCAATCAACGCCAACGGCACTCCATAGATCGCCGCCGGGAAATGCATTTCGTCTGCCGGTTTGGCATGGAAGATGCCGTCGCGAAGCCGAATAATCCCCTCGATTACCGCGAGAAGAAGCCCAACCAACACGTAGTTATTGATATCTTTAGTGAATAGCACCGACAGACCATGACCCATCACGGCAATGACGACGCAGATGATCGGATAAAGCAACGCGTTAAGCAGAATATTCACCGCGGTGCTGCCGGCGGCTGTAAACAGTGGGCTTTGAATCGCCGCTTCCAGCCGCTTCTTCAACCCATGCGGCAAAGCGCCAACGATCGGTTGCAACAGAATCACCGCCAACCGAACCACACGACTCTGAATCGCTCCGCCGCCACCGTACTGGCTGCTCGCCTCCTGAAAGGTAACCGTCAATTCATTGGGAAAGGTTTTCTTCGGTCTCGGTTCTTGCTTCGGTGCCACTGGTTTCGCTAAAGCGGGTTGAGGTACCGGTTTAGTCGCGGCAGTTGGGACGGGTGCCGGCTTCGGTACAGGCGCGGCCACAACTGGCGCAGCCGGCGCCGCCACTGGCTGCAGCCGGTGGAGTTACGGTAGCACCATCAGTCGGTGCCTTATGAAAACGTGATTGGAAATTTTCGCCGAAGTCAGTCTCGGGATGAAGCGCGCGCGCCCGCGCGATCAGAACGCTCTCAGCCTCGATGTTGTTCGGATCGGTTACGCAAACATCGACCGGGCAAACCGCTGCGCACGCCTCGTAATCGTGGAAGCCGACGCACTCCGTACACAGAATTGGATCGATAACAAAAACAGGATCACCCTGGCTAATTGCGTTATTCGGGCATTCCGGTTCACATGCCCCGCAGTTAATACAATCGCCGGTAATCATCGTTGCCATGAGAAAAACTCCTAGAGAAATCCTTTTTTTAATTACGTGTTTCGCTCTAAGTTGTCAATAATTTACCCTGTTCTTGAAAGTCGCGGAAAGTTCATGGTACCTATGCTCTCGAAGGCGGCGTACCCAAGTGGTTAAGGGAGAGGTCTGCAAAACCTCGACGCAGCGGTTCGAATCCGCTCGCCGCCTCCAATAATTTTTTCAGCACTCGGCCGCGCAATTCTCTCAAGACTTCTTCGCGGAAAACATCGCATTTATCCAGCGCTATTTTCGGAAACCCCGAGAAGCACGTCCAATTCGCCTTTGGCATCGAGCCGACGCGCATCGTCGTAGCCACCGATCGGCCTGCCATCGATGAAAATTTGCGGCACGGTACGTTGCTGGGACAATCTCTCCATCTCTTCACGGCGTTCCGGATCGCGGGTCACGTCGATCTCCTCGAACTTGATTTTCTTAGATCGCAGCAAAGCCTTGGCGCCGGTGCAGTATGGGCAATAACTCGTCGTGTAAATAATGACCTGGGCCATGAACCTGTGACCTCCGATTAGTCTCCTCAAACGTATTGTTACATTCCCGACTCGGGGTTGTAAGCGGGCGCTGATTTTGCGATAAGTATTGGGTGAAATTAATTGGCTTAACTGGCGGAATAGCCTCAGGAAAAAGTACGGTCACGAAAATCCTCGCGGAGCTCGGCGCTGCCATCATCAACGCCGACAGTTTGGCTCGAGAGGTAGTGCAGCCCGAGCACGAGGCTTGGCGCGAAATTGTCGCCGCGTTTGGAACCGACATATTACTCGCGAACCGCACCCTCGACCGTCAAAAACTGCGCGCGATGATCTTCAACAACGTCGACGCCCGCAAAAAGCTTGAGTCCATCATCCATCCACGCGTCCGGGCCCTCGCCGAACAGCGCATTCGTGAGCACACAACCGCCGGCTACGAAGTCATCGTGTACGAGGTGCCGCTACTGTTCGAAGGCAATTTACAAGAATCCTTGCGCCCGGTCATTCTCGTCGCGTGCGACATGGAGACGCAGCGCGGCCGGTTAGAGCAACGCGATGGCTTGGATCAGACCGCGGCACAGAAGCACATCGACGCGCAAATGAGCTTGGAGGAAAAACGACGACTCGCCGACTATGTGATCGAAAACAACGGCAGCCTGGAAGACCTTCAACGACAAACCAAAGCGGTGCTCGAAAAAATTAAAGCTACTTAACGCGCTCTTGATAAGAGCCGTCGGTGGGATCAATGCGCACTTTGTCACCCACTTGGATGAACGGCGGGACTTGCACCGTCACGCCGGTTTCCAATTTCGCCGGCTTATAAGAAGCGCTCGCTGTCGCGCCTTTCATCGACGGCTCGGTATCGACAACTTCCAAGTCTACCGTGGATGGCGGATTGATGCCCACCGGTTTCCCGTCATGAAACTCAATGCCGACGATGGAGTTCGGCAGGAGATAGGACAGCAGATCACCGATATCTTGCGCGGTCAAAGCAATCTGCTCATAATTTTCGGTATCCATAAACGTATGCATGTCCCCTTCCGCGTAAAGGTACTGCATTTTGCGACCTTCCAAGATCGCCTGGTCGACACGGTCTTCCGAACGAAATTTATATTCAGTGCCGATGCCGGTGCGCAAGTTTTTCATTTTGGTTTGCATGAACCCGCGTTTGTTCCCGGGGGTCAAATGATGCACCGCGGTCACCCGGAATAAATCACCTTCGTGAATAATGATCATCCCCGGTCTGAGTTGAGTCGCTTGAACCATTAACGAATATCCTTCCTGAATTTCTCCGGTCTTCTGGTTACCAGGTTATCGTCGCGGCTTCAACGCGACTGGCTAGGGATAGTTTTCGCTCAGGCGTACAAGCCACGCCACAGCATGGCTTTGGTGACCCGATCGATACCGATCATGAGCGCGGCCAAGCGCATATCGACGTTGTGCTTGCGGCTCATGTCGAGCACCTCGTGGAAAGCTTTGACCAGAATATCGCGCAATTTGTTGCGCACTTCGTCTTCGGTCCAGAAAAAATTCTGCAGATCCTGCACCCACTCGAAGTAGGACACGACCACTCCGCCCGCATTCGCCAAAATATCAGGAATCACAAACACGTCTTTCTGGCGCAGGATCACGTCAGCCTCCGGCGTCGTCGGACCGTTGGCGCCCTCGGCGAGGATCCGGCATTGCAAGAGCGCCGCGTTGTCTTTGGTGATTTGCATCTCCAATGCGGCCGGCACGAGCACGTCGCACTTAAGCTCCAAGAGATCCTTGTTGCTAATCGGCACGCCATAGGGACAGCCCTCGAGGCTGTGATTCTTGTCAGCGACTTCCAAAAGCTTGTCCACGGGTAGCCCGTTCGGATCCGCGAAACCACCGGTGCGATCAGAGACGCCGACGATCTTTACGCCGATATTGGCGAGTTCCTTGACCGTCACCGATCCCACATTGCCGAAGCCTTGGACCACGGCCGTGCACTTTGACAGGTCGATCCCCAAGTGCTTCGCCGCTTCAATAATCGTGTAAACCACACCGCGGCCGGTCGCTTCGCGCCGCCCGAGAGTGCCACCGATCGCCACCGGCTTGCCGGTAACGACCTCCGGCACCGCGTGGCCCTTGTGTTGAGAATAGGTATCCATGATCCACGCCATCACCTGTTCGTTGGTGCCCATATCGGGTGCCGGCACATCGACTTCCGGTCCGATGAAATTGATAATCTCGGCGGTAAAACGCCGGGTCATCGATTGGAGCTCGTGACGCGATAGCTCCGCGGGGTCGCACGAAATACCACCTTTGGCGCCCCCCAACGGCAAGCCGACCAACGAGCACTTCCAAGTCATCCACATCGCTAGCGCCGAAACTTCTCCCAAATTAACCGCTGGATGGTAGCGAATCCCTCCCTTAAACGGCCCGAGAACATCATTGTGCTGAACGCGATAGCCGGTAAAAACCTGCACATGGCCGTCGTCCATGCGCGTCGGCACGCTGACGATCAGCGCCCGATCCGGCCGGCGCAAGCGCGCCGCCAGATTAGGATCGACACCAAGTTTGTTGGCGGCGATATCGAATTGCTGGATCGCCATGTCGCTGGTAGCGCTGTGCCATTCATCGGCTGCCATGTTTCCTCCATTGATCGAATTGGATTGCGCTAGTCTATCCTGGTGGCCAGCTCATCTGACGGCCGCCAAGAAGATGGTAGTGCAGATGAAAAACGCTTTGCCCGGAGTCAGGCCCTGAGTTGACGACCACGCGGAAGCCACTGTCGGCAATTCCCAACTCCCGCGCCAAGCGCGCGGCAACCTGAAAAATCTCGGCGATCACCGCGCCGTCTTCGGCCGTGACATCGAGAACCCCGACGATATGTTTACGCGGAATGATCAGAACATGCACCGGCGCTTTCGGACCGATATCGTTAAAGGCAACGACAAGATCATTTTGATAAACGATGTTCGCTTTGATTGTACCCTCGACAATGCCGCAAAAGAGGCAATCACTCATCGTCTACTCCTTCGGATGACTCGTGAGCCCATCGCCGAGAGGTGTTGGGCCATACGTTGTTGTGAATTTTAACAAGCAAAACGCTCGATACAATCTCAAGATGGGCGGTGTCAGCTCGTCGGACAAGCTGAGAGTTCTTTCACCGGCCCTAGTTTAGGACTCGTCGTTGGCGCCAGGCAGGCGGGCAAAAATTTGGTCGGCTTCGATTTCCAACGGGACGTTTTGCAGCGACAAGCCGAAGCAGGGACCCCAGACACACTCACCGCTCGGCGGCTCGAATACGGCGCCGTGGGTGGCGCACATCAGGTAGCGATTATCCGAGCTGAAGAATTGATTATTGACCCAGTCGAGGGTGATGCCGGTATGCGGGCAGCGATTGATATAGGCGAAATGGGCACCCTCATAGTTGACGATCAGCGCTTCGAGATCGCGCTGACCCCGGCGCAGAGTAAATTTTTTGCTCTGTCCGTGCTCGATCTCGCCCACCGAGGCGACCAACTTCCGATTTGCTTTCGACTGCGCCTTGGCCATCGCGCTACTCCTTAGTCTGCAAGCTCGCGTAAATCGCCGGCCGGACACCCGACCAGCACTTCATCATTATCAACTCGAACCGGCAAGCGATAAAGCGACTCGCCTTTACAGGGGCCTTCGATGCACCGACCGCTGGCAAACTCATAAAGCGCTCCATGCGTGTAACATCTCAAGAACCGCCCATCATCGCTGAGGAATTCGTCGCGGACAAAATCGAGCGGCGTCGGCATATGGCGGCAGCGGTTCACATAGGCGTGAAAACTGCCGCGGTCGTTGATCAGAAATCCATCCAGCCGATACTTCTGACAAATAAGCCAGAATTTTTTTACCGAACCGGGAGCAAGCTCACTCACCCTGGCGATGACCCGGGCGCCGTCCCGGCTTTCATCCGCCATCCGCCGTCGATCGCGCAAAAAATACCATCGATGAACCGCCAGCGCGACGAGATAAAGCGCCAGAAAAATCAACGAGAGGTAAAGCGTAATGGCCATGACGCATAAATAATTTAGTCGGATTCTTTGTCGACGCTGTCGCGAATGCGTTTTACTTCTCGAGCCGTTTGACGGCCCGAGATGCCCATGACTTTCATCAACTCGGTGGCCATCTCGGCGGTGACTTGATCCTGCACACTACCCTTGCCCTCAGGATCGGCTTGCAAAAACACCAGAATCTTTTCCTTGGCCACTCCGGTCCGCTCCAAGCCGTCGAGAAACTGACCGTAGCTTACTTTGCCGCGCAGCTCGTCGACACACGCCAAAAGCTTCTTGCAGTCGGCGCAAACCTTGGCAAAAAATCCGATCCGCTCCCGGCAGTAGAGACATTCACGACTCATAAAAAAACCGCCTTACCGCCCTCATCGGACTATTTCTTCCCACGCATGGCCTCGGCCCACAACCCTTGTAAACCGGCAGCAAGAACTGCGCTCGCTGCCACCATGCCGTGATGTTTCGGGTGCCCCTGGTTGAACGTCATTGGCTTGCCGTCGCCGTCGAGCACAGTCCCGCCGGCCGCTTCGACCATGAGCACACCGGCGCAAATATCCCATTCGTGGATCGAGCGAAAAGTCAGCGTTCCGTCGCCATCGCCGCCGGCGACTTTGGCCAGCCGGTAAGCAATGCTGCCCACCTGTTTTATCTCGCAGCGGTCGACGAACATCTGAAATTTCCTCTGCGGCTCGGAACGGCTCACCAATAGCACCGCGCCGTTGATTTCGCTCCGCGGATTCACCCGGATCGCCTGGTCGTTCAAGAAAGCACCCTGGCCCGCCACGGCTTTATAAAATTCCTCTTTCGCCGGATTGAATACCACCGCCACCTTCGGCCTGCCGTCGACGACAAACCCGATGGAAATGGCGAACTGCGGGACACCTTCGATAAACTCTTTAGTGCCGTCGATCGGATCGACGATCCACACCCGCTTTACACCAAGACGGTGCGCAGTGTCGTTATCTTCCTCGGAAAGCCAACCATCCTGCGGAAAGATCGCTTGAATCCGTTCGCGAATAATGCGGTTGGCTTCAAGATCGGCTGCCGTCACGGGATTGTTCTTACTTTTTTCGCGGACCTCATACTTTCCTCGAAACATAGCCATGATCGCGGTGCCGGCCTGCCGAGCAGCCAACTCAGCGGCAACCATCTCGTCCTTGTAAGAAAACTCAGCGATCGGACTCATAGGTTAAATTCACACATATGCATTCTATTAAACACCAGATCAGACAGGACGGCAACTTTGGCCGGTGCTTGAGAATGTTCAGGCTTAGGCTCAGTCAGGCAGGCCAGTGATATCGTCGAGCCGGACGGCGCCCGCTCGAATCATTTCATCGATAGCGACCGCGCCGTCGTTCGGACCCAGATTCACCGCCCGAACCGCGTCGGCGAGGAGCACGACTTTGAAGCCTTGCGTCAAACCGTCAAGGACGGTGTGTTTGACGCAATAGTCCGTAGCCAGTCCACCGACGAAAATCCGCTCGATGCCGTCGCGGCGCAGCAAGTCGGCGAGCAGCGTTCCGGATGAATTCGCCGCCTGGAATCCCGAATAGCTGTCTTGATCAGCTGCCATGCCCTTCGAAAGCACAGCGGCGCTGCCAAGGCGCAGGGCCGGATGGAACTCAGCCCCATAACTTTCCTGAACACAGTGCACCGGCCACGGTCCGCCATAGTCCTTAAAATGACTCGTCTTTGCGGGATGCCAGTCGCGCGTAGCAAAGATCGGGCAATGTGCTTTGCTGAAAATGTCTATGTAACGATTGAGCGCCTGTATGATTTGATCCCCGTCGGCAACCGCCAACGCGCCGCCCGGACAGAAATCATTCTGCGCATCGACGATCACCAGCGCGTCTTTTCTGTTCATCGATTTCAATTATAAAGAATGTTACGGTGGTTGCAATTCACAACGGGCACCGGGACTCTTCCGAACATGACCATCAAAGCCGTTTTTTTCGATGCCGCCGGCACGCTCATCAAACCCGCGCGCCGGGTTGGCGAAACTTACAGCGTCATCGCCGCCAAACATGGTGTCGAAGCTTCCGCAGCGAAAATCGCCGAACGCTTTCGAATCTGTTTCGATGCCTCGCCCAGGCTCGCCTTTCCCGGCGCAGTCGGCGAGCAACTTGTCGGACTCGAGCGCGACTGGTGGAAGCAACTGGTAACAGCGATTTTCAAACCCTGGGGCCGGTTCGAAAATTTCGACGCTTATTTCGACGAGCTTTTCGCGTACTTCGCGACGCCGGGCGCCTGGAGCCTATACCCCGAAGTTCTTGAAACTCTAGCGACGCTTAAAAAACGCGGTATGATTCTAGATGTGATTTCAAATTTCGACTCGCGGCTCGTGCGCATCCTTGACGGCCTGAGCGTCGCCACTTCATTCGAACATATTTTCATCTCGAGCCAGGTTGGTCACGCCAAGCCGGATCGCGAGATCTTCGACGCGGCTTTAAAGCAGCACGGTTTGCATGCGGAAAGTGCCCTGCACGTCGGCGATAGCGAAATCAACGATCTGCAAGGCGCGCTCAATGCCGGCCTACGCGGCGTCCTCGTCGATCGCGGCGATCAACCCTTTGCCGCGACCCGTTTACGAATAGCGAGTTTGAGCGGTCTAATCGCCTTGCTCGATGATTGACGGCGCGGTTGCTAACTTGACAGCTATGCAGAGTTGCGCTAGACGCAGCTAGATTTACGGAGGATCAGTGAGTTTATCGACGTGGCAACAAACGGATTCCGACAACAGCATCATGCGCATGCACGTCAGCGTTCCAGCGCTCTCGACGCCTGTGCCAGGCGGTCGTGGTAATTCAACATCAAGGCGGCGTCGACGAGTTTGTTCAAAACATGACGCATCGGCTCGCCGACGCCGGTTACGTCGCGGCGGCACCGGACCTCTATCATCGCGATGGTCCCGACTGCAGAGATGATTTTGTTGCGCGCCGCTCTCGCCTCGGCGACCGCAGGATCATCAACGACGTCAATGCTTGCGTCGGTTTCCTGCAGCGGCACGAAGGCGTCGATCGCGAAAGAATCGGCATCGTCGGGTTTTGCATGGGTGGCCGTGTCGTCTATCTCATGGCTGCCGCCAATCCGGTATTTACGGCGGCGGTGGCCTATTACGGCGGCAATATTTTTCGCGCCTGGGGCCGCGACCTGCCTTCTCCCTTTGAGCGCACCGCGGAGATTCACTGCCCATTGCAAGGTCATTTCGGCGCGGAGGATAAAAATCCATCGCCGGACGACATGGCCAGGCTGGACGCTGAACTCAATAAATTTAGTAAACCCCATGAGTTTTTCTCGTATCCCAACGCTGGACATGGTTTTATGGACAGTACGAAAGAAAGTTATCGCGGCCCCGCTGACGCGGCATCCTGGCCGCGCACGCTGGATTTTTTTCGCCAGCACTTAGATGTGCGACGATAGTTCCGAGACTTGCAGCAAAAAAACTGGTTGGTAGAATTTGGACCGCGATTGAAGATACTCACAGCGCAGCTGATTTGGAAAAAAAGTGGAACCCAGAACCGTCAAACCGAGCGACCCTAGCGAAAACGCAGTTGCGGAAGAACGCCAGCGCATCTCGCGCGAATTGCACGATCGCGCCCTGCAATTGCTCTCCGGCGTGAGACTAAGAGCGGAAACCTGCCGACGCCAGCTGCTCAATAATCGCTCCAAAACTCGAGATCGAACTGCAACATATTGAAGAATCGATAGACAAGGCCATCACCGAGATTCGCAACTTGCTCGCCGAGAACCAGGCCGGAGAGGTGCTCGTCGCAGGATCGCTGGAACGCCGGTTAAAGGAAGAACTGAACATCTTTCGCGCCCGCACCGGTTTCAAACTCGATTTTCGCTGCACGATCGGCGCCAACAATCTGCCGCCCGCGGTCGAACGAGAGCTCTATTTTACGTTGCGCGAAGGCGTGCTTAATGCCGTGCGCTATTCACGCGCCTCGGAGCTTCACCTGGGGCTTGCCCAGAGTAGTAGAGGCTACGAAGCGCACTTGAACGATAACGGCATCGGCTTCGACGTTTCGGCAATCGAGGGAACCAGCCACTACGGCCTCAAAGGCATGAGAGAACGAATCCATAAGCTGGGCGGCGAATTTACGCTCAATTCCGCACCGGGCAAGGGCACGCAAATCGAAATCCTCATACCTTTCAAATAAGCAAGGCCCGAGCGGCGGTCTTAGAACTCACTCACGATCTAATCTTCGGCTAGCTTTTCTAATTCTTTTCCGGTCACGCGAAACACCGTCCACTCGCTCATCGGCACGGCGCCGAGTTTCTTATAAAAGTTGATCGCCGGCTCGTTCCAATCCAACACCGACCATTCGAGCCGACCGCAGCGCCGTTCGTTCGCCAAGCCGGCAACGTAGCGCAACAAGGCGCCTGCCGAAACCGCGGCGGCGAAACGCTTCATCGACAAACAGATCCTCGATATAGATACCGGGACGGCCGAGAAAGGTTGAATAGTTGTGAAAGTAAAGCACGAAGCCGACCGGTTCGCCTTTAAAATAGCCGATGGCGACTTCGGCTGTGCGGCGCCGACCGAAGAGCGTTTCACGCAGAGTTTCCTCGCTGGCGACGACCTCATGCGAGAGACGCTCATAGTCGGCGAGTTTTTTAATAAAAGATAGAATGATCGACACGTCCGCTTTGGTCGCGGCGCGAATGTCAAAATGCGGGACAGAAGTCATGAGGGGTTCCGTTAAAGATTTATAAGCGCGCCAGGCGCGTCATTTTTTTGCGCCGTCGCGCAGGGCGCGCCAGACACGTTCGGGCGTCAACGGCAAGTCTTTAATACGCACGCCGGTAGCGCGGTCGATGGCGTTGCACACCGACGGCGCGACGGAGAGAATCCCGCCCTCGGCCATGCCGCGTACTCCGAAAGGGCCCGGACCGTCGCCGTTCTCGACGAGCACGGTGTGAAACTCTTCCGGCACGTCGTCGAAAGTCGGAATCTTATAGTCGACCAAGTTTGGATTGATCAGCTGGCCATTGTCATAAATCAGTTGTTCGAAAAAAGTATGGCCGATGCCCTGCATCGCGGCGCCTTCTTCCTGGGCGACGCAGTGCTCGGGATGAATCGCCTTGCCGACATCCGCGACGGAAATAAATTTCTTGAGCGTCACTGTGCCGGTCTCGTGGTCGATCTCGACCTCCGAGGTTCCCATCCCGACTTCCCAAAACACCGGCAGCTTGTGATCTGTGATCTCCGGCCCGGCTTCGCCGCGACCGATCATCTCACCGCCGGAACCCTTACCGAAGCGCCATTCGAACGCTTCTTTGAAGGTCATGCGCGACTCGCCGCAGATCAGCGCGCCATCGACGGCCTGTACCAGGTTCGGCTTCGCTCCCATCGCGCTTGCCGCGATTTTGATGAACTGCTGTCTCAAGTCACGCGCCGCCTTTTGCACCGCCGTGCCCATCAAAGTCGTCGACCGGCTCGATCCCGTCGAACTGTCGTAGGGCGTTACTTTAGTGTCCGCTCCGAGCATGCGAAATTGCTCCATCGGCAGCGTGAGCTCCTCCGCCGCGATCTGGGTGAGCGTCGTGCGCACGCCCTGCCCCATCTCGGTGCTGCCGGCGGCGATATTGGCGACGCCGTCCGACTGCATGCGGATCAGCGCCACCGAGACCGGCGTCGCGCCCGCGTTGGTGATCGCGCAACCCATCCCGATCGCCGCGTCTTTTTTCCCAATCGCGTTTTTCCAATGGCTCGCGCGCACGAGGCTTTTAAGACTCGACACCAAATTCGCGTCGATGCCCTTCAGGCCGGGGCGCAACTCCTGGCCCTTTTTGAGCAGGTTTTTCATGCGCAGTTCCGCGGGGTCCATGCCGAGCTTCGCGGCGACGATTTCGATCTGCGATTCGCCGGCGTAAATCACTTGCGGCGCGCCGATGGCGCGATAGGAACCGGCCGAACCGGTGTTGGTATAAACTTGATAGGCGTCGGTGCGAATATTAGGAATCCAATAAGGGCCGAGGATGCGTGTCGCCGAGCGCGCCGTCACCTGCGGGCCGTTGTCGTCATACCCGCCGGTATCGAGATAAATCTCCGCTTCACGCGCCATGATCGTGCCGTCGCGTTTGACGCCGGTTTTGATCCGCACGCGCGCGCCATGGCGCCGCACCGTCACCATCGACTCGCCGACGGAATTGCAGATCCGCACCGGCTGCTTCGCCTTGCGCGCCAACGCCACCACGAGCGGCTCGAACTTGGTGTAGGACTTGCTGCCGTAGCCGCCGCCCAGATAGTTGATGATCAATCGCACTTTGGCCTGCGGTACTTTGAAGATCTTGGCGATATCGCCGCGCACTTGGAACGGATGCTGCGCCGACGACCAGACGGTGATCTCATCGCTCGCATCATAGTGCGCGATCACCGAATGAGGCTCCATCGCATAGTGATAGACCATGGGAAAAGTAAACGTGTCCTCGACGATCTCGTCGGAGTCGGCAAAGCCTTGTTCGACGTCGCCGCGCAAAACCTTTTCATGAGTCCCGATGTTGCCTCGCTTGTCGTCATGGACCAACGGCGCGTCGTTGGCGATCGCCGCGTCGATACCGGTCACCGCCGGCAACTCTTCGTAGTCGACCTTGAATCAACTCGAGCGCTTCCTCGGCCGTCTCCAAATCGACTGCCGCTACCGCCGCCACCGGCTCGCCGACATAGCGCACTTTGTCCGTGGCGATCACCGGCCGCCCGTTGTAGATCAAGTTGAGGTCGCCAAGATCCGCCGCGGTCAGCACCGCGACCACGCCGGTCAGCGCTTCGGCTTGTGTCGCATCAATCGAACGGATACGCGCGTGCGGATAGGTGCTGCGTAGAATCTTCCCATAAAGCATGCCGGGCACGGTAATGTCGCCGACGAATTTTGCGGTGCCCGTGACTTTGTCGAAGCCGTCCACTCGAGCGACGCTGTGGCCGACATATTTTAGTTGCTGTTTTGCCATGCACTCTCCGATTTTGAATTCGCACTACGACTCCTAACAAAGCACTCCGGAGACTTCAACAAAGTCGCTTCCTTTCGTCGAGTCATTTCGAGCGAAGCGAGAAATCTTTCTTTCGTATCGTTGGGAATCGCGCGCCGCGTTCGCTATAACTTTGCAGATGCTTTTTTCATCACGGCTCATTCCCGGCACGCTCATTCAACGCTACAAACGTTTTCTCGCCGACGTTCGCCTCGCCGACGGCGAAATCATCACCGTCCACTGCACCAACACCGGCAGCATGCTCGGCTGCAAGACTCCCGGCAGCGCCGTATTGATCTCGCGCAGTCCTAATTTGAATCGCAAGCTCGCCTACACCTGGGAGATGATTCGCATCGATCGCATGTGGGTCGGCATCAACACCATGCATCCGAACCGGCTCGTTGCCGAAGCGATCGAGGCCGGCGCGATTGCGGAACTGCGCGGCTATGACGTCATCCGCCGCGAAGTCAAAGTCAGTGCCCACAGCCGGCTGGATCTTTGCCTGGAAGGCGCCAGCGGCTTTTGTTATGTCGAGATCAAGAACGTCACGGTCTCCTTCGACGGCGCCGCGGCGTTTCCCGACGCCGTCAGCGAGCGCGCCACCAAGCATCTGAAAGAATTGATCCGCCTCAAGCGCCAAGGTCATCGCGCCGTGGTGTTTTTTGTCGTGCAACGCGGCGATTGCAATTATTTTCGTCCGGCCGATGAAGTCGATCCGGAATACGGCCGTTGGCTGCGCCGGGCGGTGAAAGCCGGCGTCGAAGCGCTGCCTTATGTCGCGCAAGTGACGCCCAAGGGAATTGTCATCACCAAGAAAATTGACGTCAGACTTTGATAGTCCGTCATTGCCACGCGCCAATCGGACATGTTAGACAGGCATCATTCATGACTAACCGTTTTTTCCAACTCAGTAGCCCAACGGAGGTATTATTTATGATGACCGCTCAAGATCTCAAAGGCGCGTTAGCGATCATGCCAACGCCGGCCAAAGAAGGCGCGGATCGTTTAGATGCAACGAACACGGTGGATCTCGACGAGACCGCGCGCCTTGCCGAAAGTCTCGTGCGCGACGGCGCGACCGGGATCATGGCGCTTGGCACCATGGGCGAGTGCGCCACGACCTCGCAAAGCGACTATGAAGCCTATGTCGACTGTTTGCTAAAAACCGTGCGCGGCCGCATTCCGACCTTTGTCGGCACTACCGCGCTCGGCGGCCACGAGATCGCGCGGCGGATCAAATTCGTCAAGGGACTCGGCGCCACGGGCACGCTGCTCGGCATTCCCATGTGGCAGCCGGCGACGGTGGATATGGCGGTGAAGTTCTATGCCGACGTGGCGCAAACTTTTCCGGACTTTCCGATCATGGTTTACGCCAACCCGCGCGCGTTTCGCTTCGCCTTCGACGCCGACTTCTGGGGACCGGTCGTCGCCAAGGCGCCGACGGTCATGTCGGCTAAGTTCTCCAGTAAAGCGATATTGAAACAAGTCGTGGACGTTACCAAGGGACGGGTCAACTTCGTGCCGCCGATCGGTCTAGCCTACGAGTTCGCGCAAATCTCACCCGAGTCTCAAACCACCTGCTGGATACCCTCCGGTCGGACCGCAAGTAGCGCTCGCGCTCATGAAAGCGCTCGCGGCGCGGGACGCGCAACAAGCCAAAGCCGTCGCCGACGACATCGCCTGGGCCAACGAACCCCATCACGCGATCACCGGCTCGCAAGAGATTTTCGCTTCCTACAACATTCAGCTGGAAAAAGTCTTGATGGCGGCTTCCGGTTACTGCAAAACCGGCCCGATCCGCCCGCCCTACAACGTCATGCCGGACGATTTCCGCAAGGCGGCGACGGAAGGCGGTCAGCGCTACGCCAAGCTGCGCGAGAAGTACTCCAAGATGCTTGGCTAGCATGCAACGCGCCTGAATCGCCGGCGGTCCATGCCGGCAAAAGTCAGCGCGCGCTGCAGAACATCCGCAGAGCCGTATCGAGAGAAAAAGTTAATGGAAGAACCGAAAATCTCCACAGAGTCGATCTCACCCAAAAAAAGCTCATACAAAGCGTGGATCGAAAGTGAAGGTATTCCCCTGATCCAAAGCTTCTTCGTTGAAGACATCGCCACGGTTCCGCTGGAGCCCTGGAAGCGCACGGGAGGCCTCGGCGTGCGTCTATGCCTGGAAGGCACGGGAGAAACCAACGACGCCTACGTCTGTGAGATTCCCCCGGGCAAAGCCTTAGAGCCGGAAAAGCACATGTACGAGGAACTGATCTACGTTGTCAGCGGGCGCGGCGCGACTACGATCTGGAACGAGGGCGAGCCAAAACGGACGTTTGAATGGCAAGAGGGTTCGCTTTTCTCGCCGCCGCTAAACTCCTGGCACCAGCTTTTCAACGGCAACGGCGACGAGCCCGCTCGATTTCTCGCCGTGACCAGCGCTCCTTGCATGATCAATTTGATTCACAACACGGATTTTATTTTCAATTGTCCCTACGTCTTCCGCGACCGCTTCAACTCACAGGAAGAGTATTTCAACAATCCCGGCACTTGGTATTCCGGCAGGACTTGGCAAACGAATTTTGTCGCCGACGTGAAGAATCTCAAGCTGCTCGAATGGAAAGAGCGCGGCGGCGGTGGATCACAGGTGCGCTTAGAGGTATCCGAGAACACGCTGTGCGGCCATATTTCCCAATTTTCTGTCGGCTCGTACAAGAAAGCTCACTTTCACGGGCCGGGCGCGCACGTCATCATCTTGAGCGGTCACGGCTACTCTCTTCTGTGGCCCCAGGGGCGAGAGATCAAACGTTTCGATTGGCGACCGGGTAGCCTCGTCGTTCCACCGGGGAAATGGTTTCACCAGCACTTCAATTCCGGAGCGGAGCCCGTGCGCTATTTGGCCTTGCGTTGGGGCAGTCAGAAATTTCACGAAATGTGGGGCGAGGGTCGAGGTAAAGCCGACGTCGATGTCAAGCTCGGCGGCAATCAGATCGAATACGAAGATGAAGATCCGATCGTCCGGCAAATGTTTGACGAAGCTTGCACCAAAGCGGGCGTGAAAAACCAGATGGAAAAATATTATCCGGCGAAATGATCGGCGAACTCACTGATTTCGCCATCCATCACTGCAAAAACAACTTCTGGTACTGTTTCTTTTTCTCCGCGTAAGTTTTGGCGTCGAGCCGATCCATCGGCACGATATTCGATTTTGTCCACGCCTTCGAGCGGCGGCGTGATGCCTTTGCGGTTCACGAATTCGCCTAGCTTGGACATGATGTTCATGCATTCGTCGTCGAGAAAGTAGTCGATGAATGCCTTGCCTGCGTTGGGATGCGGCGCCTTGCCGGCGAGCGCCACGTAGTTGCCGTCGCCGAGCAGTCGCGGCACCCTCACGTAATCCAACGGCGCGCCTTTCTGACTGAACACGTACGTGTAGTGCAATAGCGTGATGGCGATCGGCACCTCGCCGGTGACCGCGCGCTCCACCGGCGGCAGCAAAGACTCCGCAAGGACCGGTTTGGAAGCGGCCAGATCGCGGACAAATTTCTCGCCTTTCTCCTTACCTAGAAGTTTCGGCAGACTCGCGACCCACTGCGTCGTCGTCGTGTGCTGCGTCGGATCCGGCATAATCAACTTGCCCTTGAATTGCGGCTTGACCAGATCTTCGAAAGACTTTGGCGCGTCGGCGGGCTTGATAACATCCTTGTTGTAAACGATACCGATCAGCAGCGTACGGTAATTCGGCCCGAGATTCGGATCGATCAGCGATTTCGGGTAGCCGGCGGCGGATGGCGACTCGTACTTCGCGAATACGCCTTCCCTCTGCATCAAAAACATCGGATCGGCAATGGTAATTGCGACGTCGAAGAGCGGCTTGCCGGCGCGATGTTCGTTGAGCGCGCGGTCGAGCACTTTGGTCGACGAGCCGCGCCAGTACTCCATTTCCAGTCCGGTTTTCTTCTTGAAACCCGCGGCAATGCCGTCTGAAATACTCGATTCCATGGAACTATAAATGATGACTTTGCCGCCCTCCTTTTTCCCCGCATCGATGAGCTTGGCATCCTGGGCTGATGCGGATGCGGCGAATAAGACAAACGCCAAGATAAGAATTCGCTGCAAAATCCATTTGCTCATGCTCACCTCTTCGTCCTCAATCATGAATCTTCGAGTAACAGTTTAGAGGGAAGCTAGTCGATGTGCGTTGTCGTCGTCAAGACAATTCAGTATGGTGACGGCTGGCCGGACTAAACGACCGAATTCGATTCACGGGAGCAAAGAAAAAATGAAACTCGAGGGTCAAGTAGCACTTATCGTCGGTGGCGCGCGCGGCATCGGCGAAGCCATCGCGCATACCTTTTCTAAAGAAGGCGCAAGCCTAGTCTTGGTCGACCTGGAAAGAATGAAGCCGCAGCTCGACAGCGTGGCGCAAGCGATCCATCAGCAAGGCGGCAAAGCGGTCACCATCACCGCCGACTGCAGCGACGATCGTCAAGTGAACACTCTCGTCGACGAAACCGTGCGGCGTTTCGGCAAGATCGATATTCTCGTCAATAGCGCCGGCTACCGGGGTCCGCTGGTTCCCGTAACCGAGATCAGCGAAAGAGAATTCGACGACGTTGTTTTGTACAATCTCAAACTGGTCTTTTTGTGCTGCCGCGCTGTCTTGAAACAGATGGCTAAACAGAAGAGCGGTAGTATCGTCAGTATTTCAGGCACCGCCGGCCGTGAAGGCATGGCGATGCGCGGCTCGCTGTGCGCCGCCAAATGGGGAGTCACGGGGCTAACGCAGACTATCGCCAAAGAGTATGGCCCTCATGGGATCCGGGCCAATCTCATCTGCCCGGGCGGCATGGATGAGCCGGACCTGCGCGAGATGTACGCCGAGCGCGCGAAGAATCTAGGCATGACGGTCGAGGCCCATGAAGCGCAAATCCTCGCGCTTACGCCGCTGCGCAAATACGCCAAGCACGACGAAGTCGCCAAAGCCGCCCTCTTTCTCGCTTCGAGCGATTCGTCACACACGACGGGAGAATCGCTGAATGTTTCCGGCGGGCGGTTGATGAGCTGAGGCAGAGGGAATTTCGCCAGGTCACAGGAACCGTTCCTCATCCGATTCCGAGATAACTGCGGCTGGGTTCTCGCGGTCGAAGGCCCAACGCGTCGGGTTCTCGTGAATGTATTGCCGAATACGGCTTAGAGACTCTTCGTTGCGGATTACGTGTTCGTAGTAATTGCGCTGCCAAACTTTGCCTGCATCTCGTTTTCGCGAAACCATTTGGTCACACCGATTTTGAAACCGCGAATGATAGAACCGATTGTTTTCGATGGCGACCGCATGGGATTGTGTGTCGTGCTCGACGTTATCCCGTAGGGGCGAAAAATTTTTCGCCCCTACAACCCTATCGGCAATGACGACAATGCCATGCACGTGGTTTGGCATGACTACAAACGCGTCCAAATCTACATCCGGAAAATGCGTCGGAATCGCGAGCCAACATGCTTCGACAATCTTTCCAGCGTCGTTCAATCGCATGTCGTCGTCCACCACCTCGCCGAATAGGCATACACGCTCGTGCGTACAGATGGTGACAAAGTACGCGCCGGCTCTGCGCATAATCGAAATCTTGTAATCGGATGCTGCGCCGATAGTCTGTATGTCGATTTGCGTTCATTCTTTTGTAGGGGCGAAAAATTTTTCGCCCTCCGTTTCGTTCACGGAAGGTATCCCTGTTCCCGCCAAAATCTTTCCGCGGCGGGATGCAGCGGAATCATTAGTGGGCCGTCGGCCGTATCGCGGCACATGCGATCGAGCGGCAGCGGTCCCGGTTCCTGCCAGCCGATCCGGTCCTTGCGCGCTTCCAGCGCAGCGCAAACCGATGTAATGACGCTGTCGTCCACTTCCGCGTGGGTGTAAACCGCAAAGCCGCTGAAATCGAGCGTCTGCACATCGGCCGCCATGTTCGGATAACGCGCTTTGGGAATCACCGCGCGGCGCAGTCCGATGCTTTCCAATTTGCTGAGCGTCGATTCATCCAGGGATAACGCGCGCATTCCCGCCTCTGCCGCCGCATTGATCCAGCCGCGCACCGCTTCGTCTACAATCATGTCGACTTCGCCGCGCTGCATGGCACCGAAGCGGTTGCTCTTCATCGGCAACCCGTCGTCGTAGCGCACCTGACCGCCCCAGGAGACAATGTCGTCCAGCGAAAAACCCGCCGCCGCAAAGACTTCGTTGACGATTGGGTGAAGGGCATGATCTTTCTGGCCTCGCATGGACACACGCAGCGGATACCGGCGCCCGCGGATGTCGCGCAAAGACCTTAAGCCGGTCTTCTCGGTCACCGCGAACGCCAACTGATCCGGCGATGGGATCACCGTAATCGCCCGCAGCGGAATCGGCGCGTTAAAAGGCCCGGTGCCGCGCACGGCGAGCGCCAAGTACATCGCCGGATTGCTGATCGCCAACTGCATCTCGCCCTTAGCAACGAGCTCGATCGCCGCGGGACCGTCGCTGGCAATCAGGTTTACCGGCCAATGATCCGCGCCCTGCGGACGCAGGCTAACGCGGGCCTGACGCTCCGCCCAGCCCGCTTGATCGACGAGTTCCGCCGCGACTTCGAGAACCAACCGTGATCGTATCGTGTCTCTCCCCACCGGCGGGCTCGTGCTTTCACTTTTTAATTTTGTTTCCATGGTGATCGGAATTCCCTGCCCCTTCTACGTCAGTTGCTCGCCAGCTATACCAGCAAAATTGGAATTTTTCACTTGACGCCATAAAGAGCGGGGGGTTAGGTTTGCCACAGCAAGGAATAGAGACGGCGCCCGCTGTCGTGGGAGGGTCGAAATGAATAAGCCCATCGTTTCACTGGCCATCGTCACGCTTTTCGCGGTTTTTTTCTCTCCAGCTACTCATGCCCAAGATCGCGCCGGCACATTGCGAGGCGTCGTGAAAGACGCCAAAGGCGCACCAGTCGCAGGTGCCTTTGTAAAACTAAAAAATGGTGAGCGGCGACTGACATTCATGATCGTCAGCCAGGCTCAAGGCCGTTATTCCGTCAGCAACCTGCCATCCGGATCCTACGTTGCGCAAGCGATTGGCGGCGATTTTCAAAGCGAACTATCGGCGCCGGTTGACGTCGCAGACGGCAAATCCGCAACCGCTGACTTGGCGCTGACAAGTGCGCGCGCAGCGCAGTTGCCCGGTGCTTGGCCGGGCAGGCTCCCCGGCGAGCGAGTCGGCGAAGGCGGCGAGGGTGGAGCAATACCTGCGGCACTGCCTGAAGGAGAAGGTAAACCGATCCTCGAAGCCAAATGCGTCTCCTGCCATGATGCCCAACGAATCACGCGGGTTCAGGCCAATCTAGATCGCTGGCAAACGATCGTCCAAAACATGCGTGCGTATGCGCAAGGTTCAACCCTTGCAAAGCCGTTGACCGACGAGGAAACAAAAATCGTCTTGGATTATGTCATGGCTAATTTTTCCGGCAGCGGCGGCAGCGGCCGGCCGGCGCCGGACCCTAACAGTCGTTTGCCCCGTACATTGGTGCAGGGCGAGGCGAGGAATTATATCGCCGTGGAGTTTGAGTTGCCGAACAACAAAGCCGAGCCGCACGAAGTTGCGGTAGATCTCCGTGGCAACGCCTGGGTGACCCAGCGCGTCGGCGGGAAACTCGGCCGTCTTGACGGCAAGAATCTTACCTATACGGACATCGCTCCGCCCGCCGGCCAATCTCCGACCAATCGTTTGAACGCGATCACGCGCGCCCCTGACGGCAAGCTCTGGTTTATCGACGGTGGTCCGAATCGCCGCTGGTTAAGTATTGATCCGAAAAATAACCAATTCGAAGTGTACGATCTGCCGAAGCTCAAGAGCGGCTCCGCCAGCGGCAATACGATGCGCGTGCATCCAAACGGCACGGTGCTGGCTGAATTCCATCGCCGCCAATCAGGTCATTCGCCTGGACCCGCCAACCAAGGAGTTCACGGTCTATGACGTTCCCGCCGGCGTAAAACGCGGTCGCACCGCCAGTCCTTACGGCATGGCGATCTCCGGTGACAACAAGGTGTGGTTCATCGAGAACGCGGTCAATCAAATGGGACGGCTCGATCCGGCGACCGGCAAAATCGACGAGTTCCCGATCTTCGTGCAAAATCCAGTGGCGCGCAAAGGCGGCATGGATTCCCAAGGCAACGTCTGGGTCGGCTTGCACGGCGCCGGCAAGCTGATGAAAATCGATTACAAGACCGTGAAAATGACCGTCTACGATCCGCCGACCGAAGATGCCGGCCCCTATTCCGTGCAGGGCGATCCCAAGAGTCCGCTGGTTTGGTTCAGTGAGCAGCACGTCGACAAGATGGCTCGCTTCGATCCCAAGACCGAAAAGTTTACCGAGTTTGCCCTGGCCAACGCCGAATCGGATCCGCGTCGAATTGAAATCGATCCGACCAATCCCAATCGCATCTGGTGGTCGGGAAATCTTTCGGGCCGTATGGGCTATGTCGAGCTGCTGAAGTGAATGGCTCAAAAGCGCGCCTGGCGCGACCGAAGCTTGCTTCGTCGAACCCGCCCAATGCGCGCGCATAGACGTACCGACTTCCCGCGTGTGATAGCGGTCATCGCAGTCGTTATCGCCTGCGCAGGCCTGGGTCGCGCCCAGGACAATCCCTATCGCGCCGTCGAAGATTGGGCAAAGCTCACCGAAGGAAGACCGTGGGGCTCGACCGCCGCTGTCGACGTAGGTACCGATGATCACATCTGGGTTGCCGAGCGTTGCGGCGCCAACAGCTGCGTCGATTCGACTCTCGCGCCGATTTTGGAATTCGACCCGTCCGGAAAACTGCTTAGAAGTTTCGGTACCGGACTATTCGTGTTTCCACACGGCATCGCGGTGGACAAAGAAGGCAACGTCTGGGTGACCGACGGCCAAGGGAAAAATAGCAAAGGTCACCAAATCTTTAAGTTTAGCCGAGACGGACAAATTCTCATGACGCTTGGCAAGGCCGGAGTCGCAGGCGACGGGCCCGATGAGTTCAATCAGCCGTCCGATGTCATCGTCGCCGCCAACGGCGATATCTTTGTCGCCGACGGGCACGGCGGCAATTCCAATGCGCGCATCGTCAAGTTCTCGCGGGATGGAAAATTCATCAAAGCCTGGGGCAAAAAGGGCATCGCTCCCGGCGAATTCGACACACCGCACGGCTTGGCATTCGACTCCAAGGGACGATTGTTCGTCGCCGACCGCAATAATAATCGTATCCAGATTTTCGATCAGGAAGGGAACTTTATCGAGCAGTGGACCCAATTCAGCCGGCCAAGCGGCATTTTTATCGACGCCAAGGACAATATTTACGTTGCCGACTCCGAGTCCAACTCGGTGCGCGCGCATCCGGGCTGGAAGCGCGGCATTAGAATCGGCATCGTGAAAGACGGGTACGTCACGGCGTTTATTCCGGATCCGGTAGAGAACGTGAAAGGTACGAGCGCAGCCGAAGGCGTCGCGGCGGATTCGCTGGGCAATATTTATGGCGCTGAAGTCGGTCCAAAAGCGCTAAAAAAATATGTCAAAAAGTAAGCTGCCCCTCCGCTCAAGGAATTTTCTTTGCGGTCGCCGACTCAGCGACCGTAAAGCATAACCGTCGCACGGCCTTCGCGGCGATTGAGGCTGCGATAGGCAAAGTCGACGGACCGGATCACCCGGCGATCGCCGGGCAGGTCGATTTCGCGGCTTGATGCATTCTCGTCAAAGCGCTGTCTCAGGTTCGGCGAAAAGGTGTTGCCGTCGGCTGAAGGTGACGACCACGTTGTATATTTCCACTGGGGCGCCGCGCACGGCGACGCGAATTTCCCTGAAAGTTCCCTCGCGGCGGCCGACTTCGATTCGATCGCGGTCCATTCTGAGGTCGGCTTCCCGTTGGCCTAAAAGCTCCCAGCCACGGCCACCGCGTCGACCGTCCGTAGCGGCGCAGGCGGCCAACAGACAGCTCAACCAAAGAACCGAAAATCCGCGCCAAAATCGCATGATCCTACCTCCCAAGAAGATCGGCGTTTACGCCGCTGTCAATTAGACGTTGGTCGGCAACGATTATTACCCGGTGGCGTCGCAAAGCAAAGTGAAAAGCCGTCAGCTCGATCGAAATTCAGACTAGACAAGTCATCCATATCTGGAGTAAACCAGTCGCAAAACAGGTCGCCATGATTGTTTTCTTGCTAATCTTGCAC
Organism: uncultured delta proteobacterium; assembly: GCA_963811315.1. Lineage (GTDB taxonomy): Bacteria > Desulfobacterota > Binatia > UBA9968 > UBA9968 > DP-20. The sequence continues at coordinate 3,984 of CAWERH010000026.1, read as the reverse complement.
AGTCTGCTGGCGGTCGCTCTGCTCGGCGCGATTACCCATCAGGCCATAAGCGCTTGGGCGCCGGCGAGCCGTGCTAGCGCCGGCACATTTATCGGCCGCATGCGCGCCGTCCCGGCGACGTCCTACGTCAATGCCGTTATTGTCCTTTACGCGCTGACCGCGCTCTTGGGCGCGATCATCTATCCCACGTATCGGCTCAACGTTCGAATCGTGCTTGAGCAAATGCAACTTCATGTACCCAATGGCGCTTTCGAGCTAAAGGAGCATTTTGTCGCGCTCGGCTTGGGCATGCTCCCGGCTTACTGGTATTTCTGGCGCGCTGCTCACGCCGCTGACGTATGCGCGCACACGAGCGCTATTGACCGCGCTCCTCGCCTTCATCGTCTGGTGGGGATTTCTCGTCGGCCATATTCTCAACAATATCAGAGGATTCGATTTATGACCGGCCGCTCAGTGCCTATGTTTGTGATCACTTTCGCGGTTGCGTTTGCAGTTCTATATGTTGTTTCGGTGGAATATAACCTCGCGTTATTTACTTACCACCCCGCGACCGCGGAGTTTCACTTTCTCGTCAAGCCGGCGAGCGACGGACCGGCGATGTACTGGTACGGCTGGCTGGCAACCTCCGGACTTAGCGCTTTTGCGATCGCGACTTTGGTCTCATGGTTACCCAAAGGTCCGACAAATCGCCTATGGTCCAACTGTTCATGGAGCGTGCCGTTGGCCGTCATGGTTGTTTTTGTGTATATCCTCCGGCGCTACTTCATACGCTAAAGCGAAGCGCGCAGACGAAGAAAGGAACGCCATGAAGCTGGCACGAAGATGGATCAGTTATACGGTCGCGACGACTTTTGCTTGCGCATTAGGAATGTTTTCCCTCGCCCTTGGCAGGCGGTAACGATGACGAAGGGCCGGACGCTCATGTCGATGCCGGACCGTCTTATTTTGGTTTCGTCAAAGACACTTCGGGCAAGGTCGTTGCCGATGCCAAAGTCACCGCGGAGATCAAAGGCAAAGGCTCGGTCATCACGCGCACCGACAAGACGGGTGCGTATAAGCTTCCCGGCTTTGGCGCTACGCTTTCGCCGAACCAGGTTGCGATCAGCTGCGCCAAGGACGGCTACAAGCAGACCCGCACGTTTACCCGGACTGCACTCAACAAAAAACCCCTGACGGCGATCGAAATCGAGTGCACGATGCAGCGCTTAGGTGCCAAGTAGAGGCGATGGACTCCGCTAACAATCGGCGTCATCCGGCTCTCGCCTCGATCGTTTTTCTGCTGCTGCAACTTCTCTTGACCACGCAATCGCACGCCGCCGCGGCGAAGCCGGTACCGTTGCGCTACGCCCAGGCCTATTCGGCGATGCGCAGCATATTTTCTCTGCCGGTTACGATTGCCGATCGGCAAGGCTTTTTTCGCCGCGAAGGACTGGACTTTAAAATCGTCGTGCCGATTCCCGGTGGCTCGGACAAAATGATCGACGCTCTCCACGACGGCAGCGCCGACCTCACCCACGTGGCCACGCCGTTTCTGATCCGCGCCGCCCTCAACGGCTCGGACGCGGTCGCCATCGCAGCCGAATTCACCAATCCGATTTACAGTTTGATAGCCAAGCCGGAAATAAGAGACTTCGCGGCTCTGCGGGAAAACTGATCGGCCTCGCCGACGAAGCGGGCACGATCACGCTCTCCATACGCAAACTGCTCGCGCTGCGTGGTCTCGATCCCAACGACTTCCGCGTCAAGATCATCGAGGGGACGCCGGCACGGTGGAGCTGTCTCAAGCGCGGCGAGTGCGACGCCGTGCCGCTCGGCCAACCGCAAGATTTATTGGCGGTTAAGGAAGGCTTCCACTCCCTCGGAGTCTCCAATGACGCCGTTCCCGATTTCTTATACACCGTCACCGCGGTCCGCCGCTCTTGGGCGGAGAAACACAAAGACGCAATCGTTCGCTATCTCCGCGGTCTGGCCGCTTCGTTCAAATTCATTCGCGATCCGGCCAATCGAAAGACCGTGGTCAAAACCATCGTCGAGAGCATCGAAGCACCGGCCGACATCGCCGAGCAGACATTGGTTTTGTTTTTCGAGCCCGAGCGCGGCGTAATGCCGAAACAGGGCGAGATCAACCTGAAGGGCATGGAGCAAGTGATTGCGTTTATGCGTGAAGCGGGAACACTCAACGAACCGGTGCCCACGGCGGAACGCTTCACCGACTTGCAGTACTTGCGCATGGCCGGAATCAAGTAACGGGACATGCTGGGTGTGGTTCATTTTCAATCCACCGTAGGCTCAACCTAAAGAAAGATTCCTCGCTCCGCCAGACTGTGTGAAAACCGCGTTCATGGTTCGACTAAGTCTCACCACGAACGCTGTGGTTTCATTAAAATTGAGTACTCGTCCGTTCGCCCTGAGCAGCGTCGAAGGGCTCCGAGAGAGTTTTCACACAGTCTGCCGCTCGGAATGACAACTGACAATCAACTGTCATCTCGAACCCTTCGGTCAGACTTCAGGGTAAACTCCGTGAGAGATCTTTCGCAAACTGAACCACAACCAACAAGCGGGTTTTCGCCTGCGAGTTCTCACATCGAAAGCGACGCAAGCCAAAGCCGCGGCCGACCGCGGTTACCGGGAGCGAGTTCCACTGGAAAATTGTCCTGTCGTGGCAACGTCAATATGTCAGGTTAACAGCAACGTAAAAATGTCAGGGTGACACATCGGGTTGAGCCGTGAGCCGAGAAAGGGGACCATAGCGGAACCCCTCCTTCTTGGCGTTCGTTTGATATAGGCCAATTGTGTGCATTGTTTTTGAATCGAAGGTCGCGATTTTCTCGGTCTTGTAGAAAATCTCCACCGCACCGTCCAACATCACATTTACATCGATTCTCTTGTGGCGAGAGAGCGAAAAGGGGGAGGTCTTGGGGATCTGGAAGAGCGTCCCTTCGAAAGTCACCGCGTTGTCCTTAGCCACGGTACGCTGTTGTTTGAAACATAGCGCCCGTTCGATCTCGAGTGAGCTGACTCTTCTCCAAGCAGGCTCGGCCGTAGCCGGCTTGGAAAACTTACGGTTGTGCACGGGGAGATAACGTTCCAAGACGGCTTGTGCTTGTTCGGCAGTCTTGGCCTTGGCCAGGCGCAGTTCACTGACCAACCGATCCTGGAAAGTGTTCCACAGTCTTTCGATTCTGCCCTTGGCCTGAGGGGAATGAGCCGGATCAAGGTCACCCGAGCTCTTCTAAGCCTCGACCCACCTCGGTGGTTGGTTTTCTGTTGATCATTTGCTCATCGATCGTCGGTTCTCGGTCGGTCCAGAATACCGAGTGACAGTCGCTATAGATCGACTTGGGTAAGCCGTATTGCCGAAAGGTCTCAGAGAACAGTGTGAAGTAGCCCCATGAACTCTCAGCCGGGTAAAGAAGGCTCCCATGACTTTGTTGGTGGCATCGTCGATGGCCCCGATCAGACAAAGCCGCGGCCCCCGGCCTTGGAGCCAGTCATGCGGGGAGCCATCGACCTGAAGCATCATCCCTTCACTGGCCCGTCTTTCCCGGCGGCTTCGGTGTTTGATCCCGCGGCGCTTCCTAGGGGAGGCGATCCCTTCAGCTCGAAGGATACGGCGGACTTTCTCTCGGCTGAGCTCGATCTGTTCTTGTTCTTTGAGCTTCTCGGTCAGATGGTGATCGTTGAACCCTTGGTATTTCCCTCGGGCTAATTCCACCACCCGCCGCACCATCTTCTCCTTGGTCTTGCGTTTACACCGCCGTCCACGGTTGCCATGAACCACTCCCTTCACTCCGGCCTTATCGACCCGTGCTTTGATCCGGTAACACTGCCGTTCGCCTGACTCCCATCACCAGTGCCGCTTGCACCACAGTCAGCTCGCCTCGATACACTCGTTGGATTACGTCCAATCGTTTCTCGTCTTGCATGGTCAGGGTTGTCATCCTTCCACCCTGACATAATCATGTTGCCGTTAACCCCTGACAG